>CAYQNU010000001.1:0-343772 GCA_964419055.1 uncultured Flavobacteriales bacterium
TAATTTATCAAACAATTCGATTGTTTTAATTTATGCAAACATAGGAGACACATAGGACTATAATTGTATGAATAATTTAACCCATAAATATCTTGATGAATTAACTTATGAAGTACTTGGTTCAGCAATTGAAGTACATAAAGTTATGGGTATTGGTCTACTTGAAAGTGTATATCAAAAATGTATGGTAGAGGAATTAAAACATAGAAAAATAAATTTTTTAACAGAGCATAAAATACCTGTAAATTATAAAAATGTAACACTTGATTTAGAGTTTCGGTGTGATTTGTTTGTAGAAAATTGTTTAGTTGTGGAGTTAAAAGCAGTGTCTGAACTAAATCCTATGCAAGAAGCGCAGCTTCTCAACTATATGAAACTTTTAAAAGCACCAAAAGGAATTATCATTAACTTTAATAGTTTAAACTTATTTAAATACGGGCAAAAAAATTTGGTTAATGAGTATTTTAAAGCATTACCCAAACTATAAATCCTATGTGCCTATGTGGTAAAATACATGTATTCAGTACTTTATGTCTTAACTTCTCTTTTTATACGTACTCAAATGACGTTCTTTTTTGGAATCGTAAATATCCGCTATGGTAACTAAAATACCTGTTTCTTCTACATCACCAAAAAGATGATTGGGTGCAGTACCAAACGTTTTCAAGGTGGCTGACAAATTCATATAAGCATTTACTAATGGCGGAATATTTTCGCCCAATTCTCGCACACGTTGATTAAGTATGCGATGTGCTTCCTTGTATTCTAATCCTTTAATTTGTGCTAAAAATTCACTTACATCAGTTTTAATATTCAGTGGTATTATAGCTTCCACCAAATCTTCTTTGTCTGGAAAAAAGTGTTTCATAAAACTCAAAATACAGTCTCTCGCTTCCACATTAAAATCGGTGTACATGGTAACTTTTCCGAAAAAGTACTTGATCTCGGGGTTATCAATCACTAAAGCGCCCAATCCATCCCATAAATTATCTAAGGAAAACATCCCTTTACGATTGTCAATAGAAGGTTGGAATTTGGGCTGAACAAAACTCCTTCCTAACTCAATAGAATAGGGCAAATAATCACTTATAAAGGTTGGTGAAAATTTAAATAATTCGGTAGAAGCCACATTATAAATACCATTTACAACTGCAGCCTTTTTCATTAAAATGTAGCGATAACCCCCCACAATTTCTTGATCTTCCTTGTTCCAAACCAACAATTGCTCATAACACTGATCGGCTTCATCAAATTCATCAATATCACAGGCCTTGCCAGTTCCACCACCTGCTGCTCTAAAAGTAACCTCCCTCAATCGTCCAATTTCCTTCATTACATTAGGTGAATTGTGGTGATTGATGATATAAATCTCGTTTTCACCATAATTAGTGGTACGAATAAATCGTCCATTATTCAACTCTTTGAGAAGTATCTCTCTATCTATTGGTTCTATTATTGGTTCCATATTTTTTTCTTTAGATTTATTCGACAAAAGATTTCTCGACTATCGACAAACGACTTCTTACTTAATATTATGTGCTTGAATTCTAACTTACAACGTTACTTTATTAGACTTTATATTCCTCTCAATTCTCAAAAAATCAAAATCAACTTCACTTTGTTCCCTTCTATCTTTATTCTTCTAGTCTTAACCATAAAAATGATGCTTAACAACTAAAATTTACTTGGTACTTAAGTCCCGATAGCCATCGGGATTGTACTTTGTACTTCACCTACTTTAATCCTCTTACTCTCATCCCCTGAATACAATGAGTATACATGTTGTTTTACCTTTTCAGCCCAGATTTCGTGTGGTTGGCCATCATTAAATGTTTGCCAAGGAATAGGTTCGCCAAATACAAATGTAATGTTTTTACCTTTTTGTTTGTACATTTCATCAACCAAATAAAACATTTCAATATTGGCTTTTAAACCCAACTTCTTGCGCCAAAAGGCAATGTTGTAGAATTTTTTAGAATTCTTGCCTTCAATATAAACAGGAACAATGTCGCGTTGGTATTGTATAGATTTGGAAATAAAACTCTTTTTCCATTGTAAATCCATAATGGTTTTTCGGTCATGTTTGCGTGAAACCAAACCGGCAGGAAAGATAAGTAAACATTCATCTGAAGCGTAAACGTCCTCAAATTTTTTATAATAATCAACCGTGTTTTTACCGTGTTTATTGACCGGAACAAAAATTGGTGCAAAATTCTTCATGGCCATCAATAAGTCATTGACAAAGAATTTTATATCTTGACGCACTTGACCTACAGCCGTAATAAATGCCACTCCATCGAGGCCTCCTAATGGGTGATTTGCAGCTAAAATTACTCCACCTTTTGAGGGCACATTTTCAAGACCTTTTACCTTCACGGTTGCACCAACTTCTTTGACGGCTGCATGAGCAAAATCAACTCCGAATAAATGCTTGTTTTCTTCTATGGCTTTATTTAATTGATCTTCGTGTAATTTTCTTTTAATGTAGCGCAATACAAATCTTGGCAACCACTTCAATAATCTGGGATTTTTTGAGGCAATGGCTTTTTCTATATCTATGAACTTTTCGTTTTCAGACATACTACTTCCTTACGGTTTCTTGATTAAAATACCTGATGCGTAAAAGCCAATTTCAATTAATTCTCCAGTAATGGCGTCTAATTTTTCTTGTGGCACATTCCCTACCCCATATTCATCTTCTAACAAATGCTGCTGAATTTCTATGGAAGATGTTTGAACATAGGTTTCCCCTTCTAAGATAACCTCTGCACCTTCTGGTGTATCAGTAGGCACAAAAAAGTCGTGATCTCCAAAAAACACTCTTATTGGTTCACCCTTTGGATTAGGTAAAGTGACCCAACAACCAGCTGTTTTACATACAGCTGCTAAATTTGATTTGATTTTACCTTTAAAAATACTATCTTTTTCTATTACCGCTAACATTTCCTCAACTGATACGGCTCCGTCTGGCGTTAACTCTTTAGTTCCGTAATAATCATATTCTGCAGTTACGGTATCTTTTGCTATAATCGTTTCAGATTCAGTGGTAGAAGTATTTTCAGCAGTACATCCCACAAAAAAAGAAGCACTAAATAAGGCAATTATCCAACTATTTTTTTTCATATTTTTCAAAGCAATTAAAACGCAAAGATAGTTTTTTTTGGGTTATCGAAATTCCTAATAAACTGAGTTCGGGATAAAATTCAGTTTGAATACATAAATCACTTGTTTTTTTATCCAAAAAAACCATCGAATTTTACTTTCAAAAATAAATTAAACTACATTTGTCCAATACCTTCATTTCATAACTAATGAAAATAGATTGCTAAGATGAATCTTTGGAAAACAACTATATGCCTGTTCTTTTTATATTTTTGGAACACATCAATTCTTGGTCAATTTTACTTGGATACTGTTGGCAATTACGTGCAATTCAGACAGGAGAAGGATGCGGATGTTTTTGCGGAAATTAATCTCGGTGAAGTTAATTTTGATTATATTAATGTAAAAGCAAAAGGTAAATTGGGATCCTATAAAATCCGCTATAATCATACCCATCCTTCCATTAAAAAAATTACCATTCTTGAATTTGACCATAAAATTATTACGTTCAAGGTTAATGATAAAATGATTCGATTAAGTCAAACAGAAAATTCAACCAATTGCAATGAGATTCATTTTTGTTCATTGGACAATGATACTTTAAACAACCACTGGAATCTTTCATTTGTGAAACTAAAAAAGGAACTGTTTGAAGGAGGAGGAATGCAATTTTCAAATGTGATTAGAAATGACTACAAAACCATTTATTTGACAGAAGAGAATGGTATTGGAAGAGGTTCAGGTAGTTTAAATAAGTGGACCCGTTTGGCGGGGGTCAATGGTAAAGAATACAGTACCTATTGTCCTTTGGCAATTATAAAAGGTTCAGATGTGGCTTATGAAATTAAGGGGCATTCATACAGCGAAATCATGGTTTCAAAAACTACCGTTAAAATGGACATTTTTGCTCAAGATGTAACGATACTTTTACACAATTTGACACAGGAATCTGGAATTTCCCATTCATTATCAAATGAATTAGATTCCAAAGAAAAATTACCTGATTGGGCCTTAGGAACAATAGTTGGCTTACAAGGAGGGTCAGAATATGTGCTCGAAAAAGTGCATTATTTGCTTGAAAAAGGAGCCCATATTGATGCGGTTTGGATTCAGGACTGGGTAGGTAAACTACCTACAAAATACGGGAGTCGATTGCAGTGGAAATGGCAATTAGACGGTACTCATTACAATAACTTTGACAATTTCAAAGCAGAACTAAAGGCCAACAATATCAAATTATTAGGTTACATAAATCCGTTTTTTGCGGAAGAAGGAACCTATTCTGAAGAAGGTCTTCAGAAGGGATATTTTGTACAAAACGAATTGGGAGAAACAGAGCGATTTAATTTTGGAGGTATGAGTGGTTATATGCTCGACATATTTAATCCTGCGGCTTATTCTTGGATGAAAAACATCATCAAAACAAATTTAATCAACTCGGGTTTTGATGGTTGGATGGCTGATTTTGGTGAATGGTTACCCATACTCAAAGGCAAACAATTTGCCCGTAGCGCAGAGTTGCACAATCGCTATCCAGTTTTATGGGCACGTTTAAACCGCGAAGTGATTAATGAAAGTGGAAAAGAATTAATTTTCTTTAACCGCTCAGGAGGTCAAGATGTCCAAAAATACAGCAATATGATGTGGATAGGAGATCAACTAACCGATTACAGTGAGAAAGATGGTTTACCTTCTGTATTTGTTGCTTATTTATCCTCTGCTGCTAGCGGTCTTCCCATTGTTCACAGTGATGTTGGAGGCTATACATCAGTAAATAAATCCATTCTTAAAAAGGTGGTACGTGATGAAAATTTATTAAAAGATTGGATGTTACTAGAAGCCTTTACTCCTGTATTTAGAACTCACGAAGGTTTATTACCTTCTGAGAATGCCCAAGTCTATGATAATGAAAATTTGGCCATCATATTTGCTAGGTTTACAAACATACACCATGTTTTAATGCCTTATTTCAAGGAATTGGGAACCCCCAGTAATTCAATTAAACCCTTTCAAATTGAAAATGATTTAGTTGGAGATTTGGCATTTAAGGTTGGTAATGACATTATTATCGCTTTCAAACCAAATTTCACTATGCTTAAATCGATTCAATGGAAACTCGTAAATAATGAGGGTAAATTAAGTGACACGACATTACCTAACCAAAAAGTAATCGTTATGATCAAAAAAGGTAGCATTATAGAACGGCTTTTGAAGTGAAAAGGTGGTATTTCCAATATTTTGAATTAGAAAGGTAAAATAATCGTATTCAATAATCCTTTCTTATTTTTTATTTCGATACTTTTACTTTCACTAAACCCTATTCTTTCTATGATTAAAACATTAACACTTGTGCTTTTTAGTTCACTCATATTTAGTGCTTGCACAAAAGATAAAACTCCTGCTCCTACAGATGCTCAATTAGTTAAATTAGTTTTTGAAACGTCTAATTTCCGATATTATCAAGATAATGATAGTTTATATTCAAAAACATCGGGAAGTGGGCATAATTTTCCCTTTCTAAAAACCAAATACAATACGATTGCAGCCTCTCAACTAGATAGTGAAGGAAATATTTTGCCCAATGCTTTATTTCCAGAAGAATCATTTATTGTCAAAGAACTCTACAGTGATTCCAATACAATTGAGGTGTTTGCCGTGCTGTATAAAAATTCGGGAAACGTTAATGCCGATGCCAATGGTTGGGTTTGGGCATATGTGAATGCCGATAAATCAATCGGTTTTGAATCATCCAGAAAAGGTGTTGGCTGTATCAGTTGTCACTCACAATCGGGTAACCTTGACTATATGTTGATGAATAAATTTTATCCTTAATTAAATCTATATTATTCAATCCCCAAATAAGGGTTGTAAATATAATTAGAATCCAAATGGATTTTTTTGGTTTGAATAAATTGCAAAACGGCAGATGGATATTTAGCTAATGCTCCTGCAGGTAATACTTTTTCCCATTTAGTGGATTGCCATAGCCAAGGTGGATTAGCTCCTTTGCCATTGTTGCCTTTAATGGTTTGATCCTTCTCAAAAAATAAAAAATTCGAACGTTGGCTCCATAACTCATTTGGTGCAAAAAGATTGATGAGTTCGTAGCTGGTAACGGTTTGATTCAAAAACTTTCGTTTATGAAAATTAACGCTTGTTGGAAAGTAAATAACCGCCCTTTCTTTTCTTATTATGTCTTTTGCTAATTTACAACCATGCCCTTTGGCTTGTTGGATGGTAAAATATTTATCTTCTTCAAATAACTTATTCTTTTCAAATTTTGAAGCTGAATTGTAAATCAACTGATGATGAAATACGGTTACAATACCTTCTAATTTTCCAAAATCGGTTGTGTCCTTTTTTATAAAGTAAACAGCTCCTTCTAAATCATTTTCATGCTGGCCAATTTTGGTAAAAGGCGTGCGCGTCCAATCTCTGGGATGAAAATAAGCATAAGTAATGAAGTAATGAGAAGGAGACTCCACCACGGCATAATATACAACGGGTTTGATTTCATGTGTTTCAAGGTTTTCCCAATTGTTGGTAGCGTCCCAATCACCATCAAAATTACATGCTGCAAGTTGGTCACTTTTGCCTTGCAGACTGTTTTTTCCCTTTTTACAAACATTTTGAATGTGTATAGGAGCATAATGAAGTGCTATAGCTTCGTATTTTTGTGCCAACAATATGGATGAAAACAACAGCAGTATTATTAGAAAAAGTTGCTTCATATTTGATCAGCATTATTCCAACTTACAATCGTTTCATGAGTACGTTTTTCTGATTTTGCTTGGGTATTGAATAAATAATGTTGCATCGTAAGGGAATTGTCCAAACCATCTAATTTATGCAGTGATTTAATAAATTCACTTTTAACGGTTTCTGAAGCTTTCATTTCGATACATTGCACTTTTGTGCCTCTTTCCAATATCAAATCAATTTCATTCCCATTACTGTCTCTCCAAAAGTAGACGCTTTTATGATTACCCAAATTCTTATGGTTTTTTAATACTTCCAATAAACCAAAATTTTCAAATAAGGCTCCTTTATATGTGGAAGTTTGTAATTCTTCTTCGCTTTCAATGCCTAATAAATAACTAACTAAACCTACATCATAAAAATATAGTTTGGGTGATTTTATTACTCTTTTTGAAAAGTTTTTGTGCCATGGTTTTAAAGTATACAGTATGTAACTTGCTTCTAAAATGGTAACCCATCGTTGCACTGTTTTTACATCCACACCAATTGATTTTGAAAGCTCATTGGCATTGAATAGTTGACCAACGTGATGTGCGCATAAATCAATAAAATTTCTGAATAACTTTAAATCATGGACATTTATCAAGCTTCGAACATCACGTTCAATGTAGGTTTGAATATACGATGGATAAAAATCTGATGAAGCTATATTTTTGTTATAAATACGGGGATAACCGCCTTTTACTATTGTCTGCCAAACATTTTGTTGAGTCTGAGTCTCTATTTCACTGTATGATAGCGGCAATAATTCAGTTAGGTATATTCTTCCAGCCAGACTTTGAGTTATTTTTTCGAGTAATAAGAAGTTTTGTGAGCCACTCAAAATATATTGTCCAGGAATGTCTTTTTGATCAACAATTTCCTGAATGTATGAAAATAAATTAGGCGCATTTTGTGCTTCGTCAATAATTACATATTGGTCATATACTTTCAAAAAACCCTTTGGATCGCTCGTTGCAAAAAATAAATCATCTGGATTTTCTAGGGATACATATCTGTAATTGGGAAATGTTAATTTACTCAAAGTTGTTTTACCAGATTGTCGAGGTCCAGTAAAAACCAAAATTGGAAATTTTTGAGCCATTTCCGAAATTTTTAACGATGCCTTTCGTTGAATCATCCAACAAAGGTATGAAAATTTATGTAATTTTGGAATATTCTTTATGTATTTTTGGAATATTCTTTATGTATTTTTGGCATTTATAACTTATTCGATTGACTATCAAGTCTTTTAAGATTCAATCCATTTAATGATTTCAGCATCCATTGGTTTAGTGGTTGGAGGTATAACTTTTTCCAATTTACCTGAAGTTCCAATTAGGTATTTTTGGAAATTCCATTTTACCTCAGAATCTTGTAGACCATTTAACGTTTTTGATGTAAGGAATTTATAAATAGGGGCCATTTCCTTACCTTGAACACTTATTTTACTCATCAACAAAAATGTAACACCATAATTTTTTTTACAAAATTCGGCAATTTCAGTATTGGTACCTGGCTCTTGTTTCATAAAATCATTTGCAGGAAATCCAACTATTACAAAATTTTTGTCTTTGTAGGTTTTGTATAAATTTTCTAACTCTTCATATTGAGGAGTCAATCCGCATTTTGAAGCGGTGTTTACTATCATTATTTTTTTTCCTTTGAGCGAAGAGAAATCAAATGATTGACCATTAATGTCCTCCACTTTAAATTGATAAACGGTGTTTTCGGCAGTGCTCTTAGTTGTAGATGTTGTAGTAAAATTCATAACGGCAAGCCCTACTAGGACTAAAGTTACTAATGTGAATAGGTATTTCATAAAATGTTATTGTAAAGTGATTATATTTAATTCATTAATAGTAACAAGTACAAGGCCAATTTGTTTATTTTTTTTTGTAAAGCGGCACATTTGAGCAGGCTTCACCAAACATTAGTGATTTCACAACAGGTGTCAATTTTTGAGCTGCTGAAACAAAAGCTTTAGGAGGAACATCCCCACAACCTTTTATCAAAACTCGTTGATCCAAAAAATCACTCACATCCAGCTTATTTAAATTATTTAAGTACAATTGTGTAGTGATTTCGTCTTTAGTACCCAACGAGACACTGTTAGCTATACCGTTAAGCTTAATTACAATCATCATATAAGCCCAATTAGGAATTATGGCATCAACACTGCAATACAAAGCCACATTAATATTGGAGTATTGAGACCAATCATATCGATCTAGATGCTCTTTAAATAACGATTCTTTTAATACAATTCCTTCCCACAGCCAAGGTGCAATGTCTAAATCAACTACCGCTTGTTTGGGTTTAAAATCAGATAAATCCAGATTTAACAAACCACTTGATGCTATTTTATTTTCAATCATACCTTTTGAAATAAAATTCCTAGTTACAAAAATCCAAGTTCCAATTTGGCTTCTTCACTCATAAACTCCTGCGACCAAGGTGGGTCAAAAACTACTTTTAAATCGGCCGAAGTGACACCGTGAACTAAGCCTACTTTTTCTTTAACCTCTGCAGGCATTGATTCCGCGACAGGGCAATTAGGAGACGTGAGCGTCATTTCTATCATCACATTAAAATCTTCATCTATTTTAATTTCATAAATGAGACCTAATTCAAATATGTCAACAGGTATTTCAGGATCATAAATAGTCTTTAAGATATTGATGATTTTATTTTGTAATGCTTTAATTTTTTCCTCGATATTATCTTGTTTCAAAGCAGCACTTTCTATTTCTTTCTCTTCTGACATTGTCTTATTTAGAATTATTCTAAGAGCAAAAGTAATCAATTAATGGGAACTAAAGTACAGACGTCACCATTTTTTGAAACCGAAAAAAATTACATCGCCAAAATTCTATCCAGATTTTTTGATATGGAGGCATAATCAACATATCCGTTAGATAACAAATATCCTTTACCTCCTTTAACTACAAAAACAGTTGGGAAACCTGTAATTCCCATTTTGCTAACCAAATCAAATTCTTGTTCTGTGATTTTTTTGAATGCGTCTTCTTCTAAACGTTGCATAAAGATAACCGTATCAACCCCCATAGATTCAACCAAAGGCTTATAGGTTTCAGGGTCATTCAAACTTTTACCCTCCAAATAAAAAGTTCTTTGGATCATTTTGGCAAATGTAATGTGCTTATTCTCTGGAGCAATGGATTTAAATACAGAAAGAGCAATGGAGGGTAATACGGATGAAGAAATATAGGTTTTACTGTCCAAAATCCCTTTCAAATAAGGTTCGCCAAACTTAACACCACACTTTTCTTCAACGGTTTTGTATGCTCCTTTTATATAATCTGCCATTACACTTATTGGTTCTTCCCTAGACCCCGTCATCATGCCCCCACTCAAAACACTAAATCCAATTTTTAATTGATAATTTTCTTGTAATTGTGAAATTACATTACTGAAACCATAACACCAACCACACAAAGGGTCGTAAACATATACTACTTGATCTTTTTCGTCCATAGGAAATGCTTTAAAATTGTATTGTGAAAACACTGATTGAATGTTCCAAAAAAAGAACAAAAAAAGTATGTAAGACTTAGTTAAAGACATATTGAAAATTAATTACCCCCCTTTCCTAAATTGTCATATATGTGTATGAAACCTTTAATAATAACAGGTTCTATTCCAATCAAACGAATGGTATTCACCGTACAGAGATAATAATACACACCATCTGGCACGGGAACACCTGATTCATAATGCAAACCATTCCAATTAATGTCTGGATCTGTGGTGGTAAACACCACTTGTCCCCAACGATTATACACCTCCAATTCTATACTTTCAACGTATGCGTATGGGTTTAAAGGAATAAAAGAGTCATTATTTCCATCGCCATTTGGTGTAAATACATTTGGTAACCAATAAGCAGGGCAATTGTCAAAACAAACCACATTGCTGCTATCACTTTCGTTACCATATTGTAATGAATCCACTGCGGTTACTACATAACATCCCGCAACTGATCCATTATAATTATGCGTAAATGTAGTGTCAGAAGGGTTATCTATGGTGGCTATCAACTGCATCGGTTTTCCTTGAACTGGTGTAAAATAAATAAAATAGCGCACCACATCATCGGCACAGGAATTATTTGGATTGTTCCATGTTATGATGTTTTGACCTTCCAAACAATCACCATCAATAGCTAGTATTGGTGGACAAGGAGGGGTTTTATCAACTGGAAAATCACAAACTATTTGACTTAAATTTTCGATTGGATTTATAATACTAGGTGACGAATATTGCCCCCTACTTTTAACATAATAACAATAATTTACCCCATTAATCAAACTATCATCAACATATGATTGAGTGTTTGTGGTTCCTATAAAAGCAAATGGTCCGTTAAAATTTAATGATCGATAAACTTCATACTCGTAATTCATCCAAGGCACTTGTTCATCCCATTGTATTTCTATTTGTGAATCATCTGTTAGGGTAAAAGCAAAAACAGAACCCGCAGCATTTGAAGTACCTACTAAACTATCATTGCCATTATTAGTGTAGAATAACTCTACTCTAAAATAATTGGCTGTAGAAAGTGTATTTAAATTTGGCACTGTGAAAGTAGTATCTGATTGATACAAAAAAGGAGTGGAAATGGTTTGTCCAACAAAAGTAGTTATCGAATTGAGCGAAGCTCCTTTATAAACCTTGTAATAATATGGCCCTGGGTATTGTAAGGTATCCAATTCGGTTGGTTTAGACCATATTATAGAATCTACTCCTATTATTCCATCAGTAGTATTAACAGTAACGTGGGTAATTATTGGCACTTCTTTTTTAAGCGTAGCACAAGAAGCTTCGGAAGGACAACTTTCCACTTGATTGGTGAGGTAAAATGCAGTAATTACGTAACAATAATCAATACCTAATGATAAACTAGAAGCGTCATAAAAACTGGTAACGTTAGGGCCAAACACGGTTCCTACTTTTATAAAACCTTGGTTAATAGGATTAGGGTTGTCACAACAAGGTGGCATAATAAAACCTGGATTGGTGGTCCTGTAAATGTGATATCCCTCTGCATTTGAACAAGAAGTAGCATTCCAAGTAACACTTACTCCATTTCCAAATGGCGTAGCTAGCACACCCGTTACTTTTGGTGCCAATACTTTTATTTGAGTTTGTGCATAATTTTGCATAGTAGGATTTCCATTATCGGTAACCGCAAACAACACATTATAAACGCCTGGTTTAATGTGATTACAATTGGTGTTCCAATTGAAAATACCATTAATACTTCCTATTCCGGATACGGAAGGAAATGAGGCTGGACTGGAACTTACATCAAGAGGCAACCCGGTGCCTACCAAAGAAACAGAATTGTTATCGGGATCCACAACAGAAACTGCAAAACTTACATTATCTCCTGCAGTTACACAAATTTCAGCGGGGGCAGTTATTGAAGGAGGAAAATTGGTGCAACTTCCTTGCACAGTCAATTGAATATCTCGGGTTACTGAGCCTACCTTAATGCCATTGCGCCATTCAGTAATTTTGATGGCAAAATTATACTCACCGATCACTGATGGATTAGTCCAACAGTAGGTTCCCGTTTCTTGATTAATAGTAGCCGTTCCACCCCCAACTAAATGTGGATAATTATACACAATAGGAACAGTTAGTGGTACTGCATTAGCCCCTAAAGGTGCTACTAATTCATAACTCAAACTATCTCCATCTGGATCAACAGCCTGCGGATTATAACAATAGGGAAACCCTACACAAGCTATTGCTGGGCAAGGACATTCATCAAACTGAACAGATGTATTACCGTTTCCTAAAAAGGGTGAGATTATCAACTCACATTCCAATGCGAAAACTACCGAATTGGAATTGGTTGAAGAATTGGGATAAATATTTAAAATACCTGCATTTCTGTTTGGATCTTCTACAGTAATTCTAAATGTACCTGCTGATTCAAAGGTATGAACTCCAATATATATGTTTTTTTGATGATTGAGCGGCTGAGGAACTGTTTGAACTCTTTCAAAGGTGTCAATAACTCCATCACCAAAGTCAATTATTAATTCATTCCTATCGGCCTGAGCTTGTGGGCCAACGTCAGTACAAGTTGTTATGGTGAATTCATAAGTATTGCCTCCCAATCTTACATAGGTAATTTCACCACCACGATTATGTGTTGCAAAGGTAATTACAGGTAAAAATATACAAAAAACAACGAGTAATTTTTGTTTATATGCCTGACTAAATATGGATGCCAATTTTCCCAAAAAATGTATCTATTAAATCAACTGTTAAAAGATGTTTATTTACATCTTGATTATAAGAACACTAAATTACAGAAAAAGTTGTTTGAGACCAACAAAAAATCTTTATTTTTAATATTTATTAAAAAATACCAACAAGGTTTTTTTATAATGTGTAATTTTATGCAAAATTTATTGAAAAGTTATGGCAACCAAAAATATAACCACTACTGAGAAAGAAGTCTTACTCAACGTAGTTTTTGCAATCGAAAACATTAAGGATTTATCGCTAACTTCTCTGACTAAAGAAGAACAAGAATTTGCTAAAGGAAAGTTAAAAGAAACGCCTTCGATGGTTACTATTAGTCACTTAAACAAAAGTGTTAGTATAGTAAAGTTGGATAAAAAGAATGATGCAGCATCAAAACAAAAGCTGCGTAATTTTGGCGCCTCAATAACCGAATTTTTAAATAAAAATAAAGCCACCGAGGTTGTTTTTGAAAGTCTAGTAAAAAATGAAGATTCATTAGCCATTCCTGAAGGAATGATATTAGCCAATTACCAATTTTTAAAATATTTCACAAAAAAAGATCAAAAGAAAAATAGCTTAGAGGCTGTTTTCATAAAAGAAACCAACATTCCTACTCAAAAAATTGATGAGTTAATGATTGTGGTTGAAAGCACTTATAAAGCGCGAGATCTAGTGAATGAGCCGGTTTCTTATCTAAATGCTGAGAAGCTTTCTGAAGAAATTGAATTAATGGGTGAAGAAGCTGGATTTAGAGTGGACGTATTGGATCAAATGAAAATTGAGACCCTTAAGATGGGTGGTCTACTAGCTGTAAACAAGGGAAGTTTAGACCCTGCAACCTTTACCATTTTAGAATGGAAACCAAAAAAATCTAAAAACAAAAAACCAATAGTTTTAGTTGGAAAAGGAGTAGTTTACGACACAGGTGGATTAAGTTTAAAACCAACACCGGCTTCTATGGATATGATGAAATGTGATATGGGAGGAGCTGCAACTGTGGCTTGTGCTATCGCAGCTATTGCAAAAGCACAATTACCCGTTCACGTTATAGGATTGATACCAGCGACTGACAATAGACCTGGAGGGAATGCATATGCTCCTGGGGATATCATTAAAATGTTTGATGGTACTACCGTTGAAGTGTTGAACACCGATGCAGAAGGAAGAATGATATTGGCGGATGCTTTGAGTTATGCCAAAAAATTCAAACCCGAATTAGTTATTGATTTTGCTACACTTACAGGTGCTGCTGCTCGTGCAATTGGCACCTATGCTTCTGTAATAATGGGAACTGCCGATGATAAAACATTTCAAGCTTTTCAAACATCCGGAGATAATGTATATGAACGTTTAGTTCGTTTTCCATTTTATGACGAATATGCAGAAGAAATAAAATCATCTGTTGCCGATCTCAAAAACTTAGGGAGCGCTGAAGGTGGTGCTATTACCGCAGGTAAATTTTTAGCTCATTTCACTGATTATCCGTTTATTCATGTTGATATTGCTGGTCCAGCTTTTTTGACAAGCGATAGCACTTATCTCAAAAAAGGTGGAACAGGAGTAGGTGTAAGATTATTATTTGATTTTATAAAAAATTATTAAATCGAAGAATTATTTAATGAAAAATAAGCATTTTTGCGCTTAATAAATTGCTTCAAAAAAAGAAAACATGTCACAAAATATAAAGGTAGGAATTAGCATTGGAGATATCAATGGCATTGGAGTGGAAGTAATAATGAAATCATTAGAAGACACTCGAATTTTAGACCATTTAACACCTGTAATATATGGTTCTGCTCGTATTTTTTCTTTTTACAGAAAAACCCTTAACCTACCAAATTTCAATTATACCAAGATTAACGATTCCTCAGAAGCAAAAGATAAACAGATAAATTTAGTGAACTTGTGGGAAGAGGAGATAAAAATATCGATGGGTGATTCTACCAATGAAGGAGGAACTTATGCCTTTAAATCATTAAAGTCTGCCACCACCGATTTGGCATCTGGAAAAATTGATGTTTTGGTAACCGCACCCATCAATAAAAAGAATATTCAAAGTGATGAATTTAATTTTCCTGGACATACAGAATATTTGACCAAACTATCCAATGCTGAAGACTCTTTAATGTTTATGATTAAAGATAATTTGCGTGTTGGTTTGGTAACTAATCATGTGGCGGTAGCAAAAATTGGACAAGAACTTACCAAAGAATTTATTATTCAGAAAATTAATTTAATGAATCAAAGTCTTATTAAAGATTTTGGGATTGTTAAGCCAAAAATTGCTGTATTAGGCCTCAATCCGCATGCTGGTGAAAACGGCATGATTGGGGAAGAAGAAAATACAATAATTTCTCCAGCTATAGATTCCGCTCATAAATCAGGCATATTGGCCTATGGTCCTTATGCTTCTGATGGACTTTTTGGTTCGGGTAAATTTGTCAACTTTGATGGAGTTTTGGCAATGTATCATGATCAAGGTTTGACACCCTTTAAAGCATTGGCAGGAGGAACGGGCGTTAACTACACAGCTGGATTACCTATTGTAAGAACTTCACCAGACCACGGAACTGCCTATGAAATTGCTGGTCAAGGTATAGCGTCTGAAGAGTCTTTTAGAAATGCCGTTTATTTGGCATGTGACATATTTAAAAATAGGAAGAACTATAAAATAATGACGGCTAATCCATTAATTGCTCTAGAAAAAGAGATGGAACGTTAACATAAATGTAAAATCAAGGTTATCTAAAAATGGAGAACAATATTTTAGATCGGGCAGATAACCTATAATAGAAAAAGTAAAATGAGTTGCGAAAGTTGTTCAAATAATAAAAATGGAGGCATCCCCAATGGTTGCCAAAATAATGGACATTGTGCCACGGGAGGCTGCAGTAAATTGGGTGTTTTTGATTGGCTAGCAGATATTCAGCCTTCAACAGGTAAAAGTGTTTTTGATGTAGTTGAAGTAAGTTTTAAAAACGGTAGAAAAAATTTTTACAGAAATGAAAAAGGTCTTCAACTATTCCAAGGTGAAACAGTTGTAGTTGAAGCCTCTCCAGGACACGATGTCGGAATAGTTACGCTAACAGGTGAATTAGTAAAACACCAAATGAATAGAAAAGGAGTCAATGTTCCTTCTCGGGAGTTGAGAAAAATATACCGAAAAGCTACCGAAGCTGATTTTGAAAAATGGAAAGATGCGCGTTCAAAAGAATATGAAACCATGCATCAAGCAAGAGAATTGGCTATTTTGCAAAAGTTAGACATGAAACTAGGTGATGTTGAATATCAAGGTGATGGTTCTAAAGCTACTTTTTATTATACAGCAGATCAGCGAGTAGATTTTAGAGAGTTGATAAAATTAATGGCTGAAAAATTCAAAATTAAAATTGAAATGCGTCAAATTGGTGCTCGTCAAGAAGCGGGACGATTGGGAGGTATAGGTGCTTGTGGTAGAGAATTGTGCTGCTCAACTTGGTTAACCGATTTTCGTTCTGTTTCCACAGGTGCTGCCCGTTACCAACAATTATCACTAAATCCACAAAAACTAGCAGGTCAATGTGGAAAATTAAAATGTTGTCTTAATTTTGAGTTGGATCAATATGCGGAAGAACTAAAATCCTTTCCGGATGTAAGAAGACCGCTTGAAACGGCTAAAGGAACTGCGATAAACATCAAAACAGATGTTTTCAAGAGATTGATGTGGTTTTTGGTTCAAGGAGAACAAGTTGGAGGGTCGTCAATCATATGCTTAACGGTAGATAAAGTTTTTGAAATTCAAGAATTAAATAAAAAAGGTATAAAACCTGGTGAAATTGCTACTTACATTGAAACTCCTGTTACCATTGAAGAACCTAAATACGACAATGTTGTGGGACAAGATGACCTCAATCGTTTTGATGACAAATTCAAGAAAAAAGGTAGAGACAACAGACCCCAAAATCAAAATAAAAAGTCAAATCCTAATCAACAAAATCGACCAACAGGCAATCAAAGTAATCAACCTGCACGAGCAAAATTGGAAGTGATTAAGGCAAGTGATCGAGACAAAGAACCAAAAACAGGTGAATCTTTGCCTCAAAACAATGCACCTCAAAATGGAACCAATCCTAATCGAAACAAGAACAAAAATCGTAACAAAAACCGTAATAAAAATAAAGGGAATAATCCTAATCCAACTGCAAACAACAATACACCCAAGCCCGAGTGAAACGAATTTTAGTCCTATATTGTAGCGTAATTACTTTGACATGGCTCTTTACGAGTTGTCAAGGTGAAGAAGTATTTTATGAAGAAAACCATACCATTCCAGAACAAGTTTGGAACAAAAATAATGTGCCTTCATTTACTTTTGAAATTTTAGATACATTGGCCTTTTACGATTTTTACTTTAATTTGCGTACTACGAGCTCCTACAATTATTCAAATTTATATGCCTTTGTGGATATGGAATCACCTAATGATTTGGTGTATAGAGATACGGTTGAATTGCCTTTGGCCGATGATTTGGGTAAATGGTATGGTAAAAACTCGGGTAGTTTAGTTGAAAATTCTGTTTTGTTTTTTAAAAATGTAAATTTTGACATGAAGGGCACTTATCGTGTTTTCATTACTCATGCAATGAGAGAGGATGATTTGTCAGAAATAGTAGACGTAGGTCTTAAAATTGTTGAGGTAGAGGGAAAACGCAAAAACTAATTTTCTCAATTTTTAAGGACATTAATAACACTAACGAATAGGTGTTTTAATTTTTTCGTGTATTTTAGGTTGTTTAGATTCATTTTCTGCTAATTCAACATGAAATTGCTTTTAATTAAAACTCCAATAATAATTACATTTCAAGCGACATTTTATTACAACTGATTATTATCTTTGCATTAATAAATTTAATATTCATTTAAATACTTGCAAACATGTCACGTAATGCTTTTGTAAACAGACATATCGGGCCAGATAGCTCCGATATTAAAAAGATGCTATCAACCGTTGGAGTTTCTTCAATAAATGAGCTCATTGACAAAACAGTCCCGAGTCATATTCGTCTGAAGCAGGAATTGAATTTACCTGAGGCCATGTCTGAAAACGAGTATTTAACTGAATTAAAAGCTACCGCTTCAAAAAATAAATTAGTTAAAAATTATATCGGTTTAGGTTATTATGGGACTCATGTACCTTCTGTTATTTTAAGAAATGTACTTGAAAATCCAGGATGGTATACAGCCTACACACCCTACCAAGCTGAAATTTCACAAGGTCGATTAGAAGCTCTTTTGAATTATCAAACGATGATTACTGACCTTACAGGGATGGAAATTGCAAACGCTTCACTTTTGGATGAAGGTACTGCTGCTGGAGAAGCTTTAATTATGTTTTATAACTTAAGAAGTAGAGAGCAAGTAAAAAATAATGTAACTAAATTTTTTGTTGACGAAAATTGTTTCGAACAAACTAAAGATGTATTATCTACTCGAGCCGTTCCATTAGAAATAGAATTAGTTGTAGGTAGCTATGCTGAATTCAAACCAACAGAGGATTATTTTGGAGCCTTTGTTCAATACCCTGATTCGAATGGACAAATTAATGATTATGCGCAATTCACCGCTGATTGTCATGTCAAAGGCTTAAAAGTTTGTGTAGCTGCTGACATTATGAGTTTAGTAGTATTAAAATCGCCCGGTTCGTGGGGCGCAGATTGTGTTGTGGGTACTTCACAACGTTTTGGTGTGCCAATGGGATTTGGAGGACCTCATGCTGCTTATTTTGCAACAAAAGATGATTTTAAAAGACAAATGCCGGGTCGTTTAATTGGTGTATCTATTGATAGCAATAACAATCCTGCTATAAGAATGGCTTTACAAACACGTGAACAGCATATTAAAAGAGCTAATGCTACTTCAAATATTTGTACTGCACAAGCTTTATTAGCAGTAATGGCATCTATGTACGCTGTATATCACGGACCTAAAGGATTGAAAGAAATTGCCAGTGATATTCATTCAAAAACGGCAACGTTGGCTGTTGAATTAACGGCTTTAGGATTCGATATTGTAAATGAAAATTATTTCGACACCTTGACCATTGCAACAGATAAAATTGATGTAATACAATCATTAGCCGATAAAAAAAGCATCAATTTGGCATACTATGACCAAGGTGTTTCATTGAGTATAGACGAAACCACTACCACAACGGATTTATTAGATTTAGCTAACGTTTTTGCTAACGCAGTAAACCAAGAAGTAGAAACGTTAAAAGTAATTGAATCAGCTATCCCTTCTTCTTTTGTAAGAAATGAACCTATTTTAACCCATCCAACTTTTAATTCATATCATTCAGAAACAGAAATGATGCGGTATTTAAAACGTTTGGAAAATAAAGATATCTCCTTAGTACATTCGATGATTTCATTGGGTTCTTGTACCATGAAATTAAACGCTGCAAGTGAAATGATTCCTGTAACTTGGCCTGAATTCGCCAATATTCACCCTTTTGCACCAGTGGATCAGACAAAAGGATTTATGTCCATGATTAACGAATTAGACCAATATTTAAGTGAGATAACTGGTTTTGCCAAAATTTCATTTCAACCCAATAGCGGTGCGCAAGGTGAATATGCTGGATTATTAGTTATTAGAGCTTATCATTTAAGTAGAGGTGATAAACATAGAACCGTTTGTTTAATCCCATCATCTGCCCATGGTACTAATCCTGCAAGTGCAGTGATGGCTGGAATGGAAATCGTAGTGGTGAATTGTGATGAAAAAGGAAATATTGACATTGCTGATTTAAAATCAAAAGCTGAAGCACATAAAGATAATTTATCTTGTTTGATGGTAACCTACCCTTCTACACACGGAGTTTACGAAGATGGCATTACCGAAATCACTTCCATCATCCACGGATTTGGAGGTCAAGTGTATATGGATGGTGCTAATATGAATGCTCAAGTTGGATTAACCAGTCCGGGAAATATTGGTGCTGATGTTTGTCACTTAAACTTACACAAAACGTTTGCGATACCTCATGGTGGAGGTGGGCCAGGAGTAGGATGCATTGGTGTAGCTAAACATTTAGTTGATTTTTTACCTGGAAATCCGTATGTGAAAACTGGTGGGAATAAAGCAACTACTGCTGTAAGTTCTGCTCCTTATGGAAGCGGATTGATTTTATTGATTTCTTTTGGATACATCAAAATGTTAGGTAGAGAAGGGGTGAGAAAATCTACAGAGATGGCCATTTTAAATGCTAACTATATGAAAGCTCGCCTCAAAGGAAAATATGAGACGTTGTATTCAGGTAAAAATGATACTGTGGCTCACGAGATGATTATTGATTGTAGAGAATTTAAACGTGAGGCAGGAATTGAAGTGGAGGATATTGCCAAACGATTAATTGATTACGGTTTTCATGCACCAACAGTAAGTTTTCCAGTTGCTGGTACTTTAATGATTGAGCCTACAGAAAGTGAATCATTAGCCGAATTAGACAAATTCTGTGATGCCATGTTAAAAATTAGAGAAGAAATTAATTTTGTAGCAGAAGGTATTTTTGACAAAGAAGATAACCCGTTGAAAAATGCTCCACATACGGCTCAATCGATCATTAGCGACAATTGGAACCATAATTATTCTAGAGAAGCCGCTGCTTATCCCCTTCCCTATTTGAGAGAAAATAAATTCTGGGTAAGTGTTGGTAGAGTTAACAATGCTCATGGGGATCGAAACCTTATATGTACTTGTCCTTCTGTTGAAAGCTACGTAAACGCTTAATTTATTGACAATTGAAGTATAATATTGCAAAGATACTTGGAATTTAATAAAATTTTGACCATCTTTGCATTTCACAAATAATTAACCTTATATTAAAAACAATTTAAGTTATGAAAAAATTCTACTTAGGCGCTTTAGCATTAGCCACTGTTGCAACAGTTAATGCTCAACGCATTAATCAAAACACATTTGCTCCAGCAGGAAAACACACTGCAATAGGAGAAGTTTCTAAACCTGTATCTATTAATCAAGAGAAAGCTACCGTTTTATGGGATGATGACTTTTCAACTCCTGCTAACTGGTCTTTTTCAAATGCTAGTACTCCTGCACATGGTTGGGTAATCTCTACTACTCCAACTGCTACTGGTGCAGTTGCTGCTTTATCGCCATTTGCCTCAACTACTGCATCAAATGGTTTTGCAATTGTTGATTCTGATGCTGCAGGTTCTGGATCTACTACAGATGCAACTATTCAATGGGCTGGAACACCAATCGATTTAACAGGTTCTACAAACGTTTCGTTGCGTTTCTTAAATGTTACAAGAAACTATGCTTCTGATTATTTTGTAGAAGTAAGTAACGATGGAACAAACTGGACATCTTATGATGTTAATACACAAATCACAACAAACATTAATACTGCTAACCCAGAATTAGCTGTAGTAAACATTTCTGCTACTGCTGCAGGTCAAGCAACTGTTTGGGTTCGTTTTAAATTTACAGCAGATTGGGGATGGTTTTGGGCAATTGACGATGTTGAAATCGTTTCTACTCCTGATTTTGATTTGAAACTTGCTAACATTAATTGGGGTGTTGAAGGAGCTTGGGGTGATCGTTTAGCTTATGGAAGAACTCCAGTTGCTCAAGTTGCTCCAGTGAAATTTTCTGGAATTGTTGAGAATTTAGGTGCTTTAAGCCAAAACACAATTGAATTCACTGCTTCAACTGCTGGTTATTCTGGTGTAGGTGTTATCGCTACATTAGCTTCAGGTGCTTCTGATACTGCTCACGCTACAACAGATTTTACTCCTGCTGCTTCAGTTGGTTCTACAACTATGAACTTTTCAGTTACTTCTCCAAATACAGATGCTGACCCTGTAAATAATACATTCCCTGCTTTAACTTTTTCTAGAACTCAAAACGTTTACACTAGAGGAGGAACAGTTGCAACAGGAGGTACTTTTAACCAAGGAGAAGGATACGAAGTAGGTAATATTTATGACATTTTTGCTGCAGGTACTATTCACAGCGTAAGAGTAAACATAGCATCTACAGCTGTAGCTGGTTCTCAAATTTTCGCTACAATTTATTCTATTGATGGTACTACAGGAGATTTCGTATTCCAAACAACTTCAGAACCTGTAACTATTTCTGCTGCTAACTTAGGAACTGAAATTAACATTCCATTATTAACACCATATGTAGTAACTGTTGGTGAGCCAGTTTTAGCTGTTGCTGGATCTTTAGGAAGTGGTGGTGTTGGAAATGACGTAGTTATTGCTACATCTGCAATTTCTCCAGTTCAAACAACTTTTTACTATGATTACACTGATGCTACTTGGTACTACACTACTGCTACTGCAATGGTTAGTATAGATTTCTCAGCTCAAACAGGAGTTGAAGAAACTGTAGGATCAATGACTTTAGGTCAAAATATGCCTAATCCTTCAAATGGAAATACAGCTGTAAACTATTCTTTAGTTTCAACTGAAAACATTACTTTTGAAATTACTGATATGACAGGAAAACTTGTTCAAGTAATAAGAGAAGGTGTTAAAACTGCTGGATCTTACACAGTTAACATTAACACTAATGAATTATCTGAAGGTATGTATTTCTATACAATTACTAACGGTACTTCTAGAGTTACTAAATCTATGGTTGTTGCCAAATAATCATAAAAAAAACTAAATATAACGCCCCGATGTGAAATTTCATATCGGGGCGTTGTTTTTTTATATAATTTTGCAATACACCAATTATCAATCACTTAATAGTATGATTCATTTATCCAAATACTTTATTTTAAGCTCCTTATTGCTTTTCATATTTGCTTGTTCTTCAAACGAAACTGAAAAGGTAGAACCTAAAAAAGAAGGTGAAGAAGTCATAGAAAAATCAAAAGCAACCACGCTAATATTGGTACGACATGCAGAAAAAAATAATGATACAGACACTTCAACGTTAACTCCAAATGGGATGAAACAGGCAAGCAAATTGGCTTCCATTCTTCAAAATACTGAAATAAACTCTATTTACGCTACGTCATTTCCGAGAATGCGAATGACTGCAATTCCTACGGCAATGTCTAAAAATTTAGAGGTAATTGATTATGAATCAGGTAAAA
The DNA here is from genome assembly GCA_964419055.1 of uncultured Flavobacteriales bacterium. Lineage (GTDB taxonomy): Bacteria > Bacteroidota > Bacteroidia > Flavobacteriales_D > Parvicellaceae > CAYQNU01. The sequence continues at coordinate 23,242 of CAYQNU010000001.1, forward strand.
TAGAAGTAATTGACATGATGATTAATGAAAATATAGGTAAAACGGCATTAGTCATTGGTCACAAAAACACCATCCCAGAAATTCTAAACCACTATCTAGGAACTAAGTATACCGATTTAGAGGGAGAAAGTGACATTTTCATTCTACACATTGATAATTCAAATTCTAAAGCTAACTCATTAACTCAACTTTATTACGAATAATTCGATTAACCTAAGTTTGGCGTAGTTTCTCCAAATTCCTTTAAGTAAAATGGCTCGTAATAGGCCAAATCAACAAAGTCTTTTTCGTTCCATTTAACTTCAGCAATTTCAGACATATATTGTGCTGATGGGCGAATATTATTGATTATGGTAATGGTAGATTTATCCAACTCAAGATCCGTTAACTTATCAGCTCCGTCACCAAATAAAACTATATTTTGTCCTTTCAATTCGTTAAAACTTGACGCATTTACCACAAGCGAATAAGAAGATTTAATTAATTCGGACTTATTATTATATTGTGATGTATAAACCTCCATCCTCCTGGCATCAATCATAGGAAAAAACCATTCAAAATCCAAAACCTTTTGAGTTTTAATAAAAGTATAGAACAACACTTCTAACGAATTAATTTCAATAAATGGTATATCCAATCCAAAACATAAACCTTTTGCAACAGAAACGCCTATTCTAAGTCCCGTAAAGCTTCCTGGACCTCCTGAAATAGCCACAGCACTTAACTCAGTAAAACTAACCTTTGCTTGAGCTAATACCTCCTGAATAAAAATGGTTAATTTTTCGGCATGCAAAAAATGATCAGCGTGTTCTTCAACACAAGCCAAGCACTTACCATTATTTGAAACCGCTACAGAACAACTTTTAACAGAGGTTTCAATACATAAAATTAAACTCATTGATACAATTAATTAAATTCTGTAACTACTACTTCAACTCTTCTATTGGCCTTATTTTCCTTTTCAGAGGAAGGATTAGTATGAATAAGTTGTGAATTCCCATAACCTTTGTAGCTAATGGTATTTGAAGGCACTCCGTTATCAATTAAGAATTGGTGAATGACACGCGCTCTGCTCTTACTTAGTTTCCTCAATTTCAAAGTATTTCTTCGTTTCATACTGTTCACATGGCCACCAATTTCAACAGAAATATGCGGGTTATTGAGTAGAAAAGTTCTTAAATCTTCGAGTTCAGATTTACTTTCTGGTAAAATTTGACTCGAATTGGGAGCGAAATTAATGTTTTCAAATTGGAGTTTTGATCCCATTTTAATTTTTTCAATTTGATACGTAGCTACAGTATCTCTTTCTCCATCCCATTCAATAGAAAAGGCTCTTTGTAAAAAGTCTTTTTGAGTTACGATTAATTGACCTTTTTTACCCTTAATTTCCTCACGCAAAATAAGTTCGCCTACATTGTTCTGCTGAAAATCAATAATTTTTTTATTTCCAATTTTAAGAATTACAAAAGGATTGGCAACAATTTCTCCCAATTCATCAATCACTCGTAAGGTCATAGCTGGTAAATAATCCTCCTTAATGAGATTGGGTGTTCCAACTGTGTCCACCAACACCATTTCTAAATCTGATTTATAAACTGTTGTATTTTTTATGGCGAATCCTCCTTTATTACCATACGGACTGTCAAAAACAAGGTAAATGGTATCGCTCTTTGAAACGGACAGAGGTGCTGAAAAATTAGGACTTTCACCAGCAGCGGCAAATGAATTTGAATACCCTTCCTTTAAACCCGTTGTACTGCCCGAAAACTCATTTCTTTTAGCCAAATTACTTCGTAAAGGAACAGGGATATTCTCGGAAATTTGATCACAAGTTGATTTTCCAAAGGAGGAAAAAATTATGAAATCAAAATCATCATCGGGATATTGCGGAATTAACTCAAAACTAAAAGTAGCATCTTTCGTAAAATCCAACCGTATCCAAGTTGTGTTATGTTCTTTTGTAAAATAAAATTCGTTTGTAATTTTATGCCCACGAATTTCCAATTTATCCCCTACTCCTTTGTTGACATTTGAAAGCTTTAATGAATCTTTCAACGGTATGGCATTGAGACAATCAGATGAATTTTGGGCATATAAACTCAAGGTGCTAAACCAACAAAGGATAACTGACGTCCATTTCATTAAATAGTTTCCAAAAATGGCAGTATGTCTATTTCTCAATTTATTAAACATGTTATTCATCCTCTTTAAACTGTTTCTTCTTTAATTCAAAATGTTGACCTAAATAAACCTTTTTCACCTGTTCATCTACGGCCAATTCCTCGGCAGTACCCGCTTTTAAAATTGATCCTTCGAATAATAAATAAGCTCTATCTACTATTGATAAAGTTTCCTGAACGTTGTGATCGGTAATCAGAATTCCAATATTCTTTTTTCGCAATTTCAAAACAATACTTTGAATATCCTCAACTGCTATGGGATCTACGCCTGCAAAAGGTTCATCTAATAAAACGAACTTTGGATTGATGGCTAATCCTCTAGCAATCTCCGTTCTTCGTTTTTCACCTCCCGAAAGTTTACTACCCAGATTTTTTCTAACATGGGTCAAATGAAATTCTTCTAATAGCTCTTCCAAACGTTCTTTTTGTTGACTCTTAGATAATTTAGTCATTTGAAGAATGGCCAAAATATTATCTTCTACACTTAAATTACGAAACACCGAAACTTCTTGAGGTAAATACCCTATTCCCATTTGAGACCGCTTATACATTGGTAACTTGGTAATGTCTTTTTCGTCCAAAAAAACGTTCCCAGTATCTGGTTTGATGAGTCCAACCATCATATAAAATGAAGTCGTTTTCCCTGCACCGTTTGGCCCCAATAAACCAACAATTTCACCTTGTTTTACAGATACCGTTACGTTTTTTACAACTTGTCGGCCTTTGTAAGTTTTGTTTATATTTTCTGTTCTTAACTCCACTTTAAAAATTAAATTGAAATTTCATTCTAAATCCAATTGGACTAACTTTAATACCGTCATATTCGTTATCCAAATAAGTCATTCGCCAAAGGACGTCAAACCGCAAAAATTTGAATATATTCTCTATTCCTGCAGCTAATTCTAAGTAGGGTTTTGCTTGCAATGTTGAAGTGAAACTTGGCAAAACCATTAACGCTCTATTGGCGTCACTTAGCCTACCATAAACCCCTGTAAGTGTTACTACTTCTCTCCATTTTAATTTTCTTATCAAAGGAAACTTATTTAAGAAAAGTCCATCAAAATGCTGACGAACTTTAAAGCTAATGTATTCGTCACTTACAAACTCCAATATATTCATCATATTGAAAGCGCTTTCACTATAACCCCAAGTTTCATTTCCATTGTGTACTTCTAATAATGGATAAGGTGCTGAGCCAAACACTTTACCAACCTCAAAATTATAGCGCATAGTACCTAATATACCCATAGGAATTTTGTGTTGAAAATTAAAAACTACTTTATGATATTCATACTCACTCCCCAATACATTAGGTATACCGTAAGTATAATTAACAGATAAGGTAGGATATTTGGTTCCTAGACTTATACGATCAAATTCACCTGCTAAAAACTCTTCATTGTAGGCAAATCGAGTAAAAAATCCCACTTCAGATACTGATAAACTGTTCAAAGGAGAAATGGTTTGGTCGGAATTGATTCTATTAAAAGTGGTAACTCCAAGGGGTCTAAATTGAGCATTTCTTAAAAGAATAACGCTTGAAAATCCCTGAAACCATTCTCTAGTATAACTCCCTCTAAACTCTTCATTAAATATTAATTTATCTAATGGATTTCGTCTCAAAAAAGAGACTGCTGAACTGGAATTAAAAGAGTTGCTGCTTATTCCTACTTGTTCTACATCATTTTTATAAACCAAATGCACCATGCGCCTAGGTTTTTTGGTAATAAAGAATCGAGTAGCAGCACCATATTTAATCTGTTTATCCAAAAGTCCATAAGCTGCATAACCCGAAAATTCAATCATTTTACTAAAATCATTACTCGTGCGCATTCCAAAACGAAAACGATTGCCTTCTACAACATTATAGCTCCAAATAGAAGAATAAGGGCCTAATTCTACTTTGCCCCAAACATAATATCCACTTGCAATAGTTTGAATTACGTCTACATATGTTTTAACAATGGGCACACTTCCCAACGTATCTATCATAGTGTAGATACCTTGTTGACTTTTAGTAAGAGGATCATGTCGGTGTTCTAACCAAAATTCATTTGATTTGTCTTGAGCATCCTCGGCCAAAATAATATTCTCAATTCCCGAATAAAAGCTTTCTTCCTTTGGTTTATTAATTACAAAATTGCTGTAAGAAGTTAATTTACGACCATAGAAACCCATTTGCTTTTCGGCTACTTCAAAATCTACTAATAGCTCATCCTTTACCAACATCCATACTTCATTTTCTACTTGTTCGAAGGTTTGTGTCACGACAAGCTCGTTAACAAAGTTGATATTGGCATCTTTAGCTATCGTACCTTCAACTTTTTTAATGGCATAGGTAGTATCATTTATCCACATCGTACCTTCAACCGTTAATTCTCCTTTTCTCTTGGGAGTAAATTGAATTTCATAACACCAATATTTATCAATGTACATAGAGTCAATTAAATAATATCGATAATATCCAAAGCCTCTATCTGAAATAGGGCTCACGAAATTTTTTCCAAAAACCGGTAAAAAATTATCATAAATATTTACCTTTTGGTACATATCACCGGTAAATTGAGCTACACTTTCATTTTCTATACCCGAAACTTTTGTAGCTTTTATGTATTCTTTTTCTGTTTTAGGTTTCTTTTGATAATAAAAATCTGACAATGACTCAGTTATGAATATTGGTAAAAACTTCTTGGATGAGCTCACTGTGTCAATATTATCGAAAATAAAATCAAATTTCTTGAAGGCTTTGCTATCCGTGAATTCTTCTGTAAGGTTATTGATGTCTAATTCAATTTTATTATACACTTCGTATTCGAAATAATCCAATTTTTCACGATTATTAATTTCCTTGTTTTTTACTACGTTTCTGATGATGGGGTGAGCTGGATTTTCATCACTTGGTTTCACTACAAATTCTACCAATTCTGTGGTGGTAGAAACCAATTTTACATCCAACCGTTGTTCTTTGTCTTTTTGAACTTTTGCAGTAAATCGTTTATATCCTACAAATGAAATAACGATACTATCGGTAGCATAATAACTTTCTAACACATATTTACCTTCAATGTCGGTTGTTGTTCCAATCTTTGAATCAATGAACATTACATTTACGAAAGGCAGTGTATCTCCAGTTGCCGCATCTGTGACCCATCCATAAACTTTTGTTTTTTGGGCAAAAAGTTCAAGTCCAAAACAACATTGGATCAATAAAATGGATGCTATGATTGCTTTTTTAATCAAGGTTAAGCAATGGTTTTATTTTTTTCAACACGTTTGGCAATCAAAATTCCGATTTCATATAACACCAGTATTGGTAAAGAAACCAATATTTGACTTATTACATCTGGAGGAGTAATGATAGCGGCTATAATTAATATTACAACTAGGGCGTGTTTCCTATATTTTTTAAGCATAGCTGAGGACACTATTCCCAATTTAGAAAATATATATATCACTATGGGTAATTCAAAAAACAATCCGCTGAACAAAGTAGTTGTGGTTATGAGTGACAAATAACTGCTGATGGTGAAATTATTTTCTGCTTCACTCACGATTTTATAGGTTCCAAAAAACTGCACACACAAAGGACTTACCAAATAATACCCAAATGCTATTCCTAATAAGAAGAGCAAGGAAGCCCATAATACTGCTCCTCTTGTTACTTTGTATTCAGCTTCTTTCAATGCGGGTTTTAGAAAACTCCAAAATTGGTAAAATACAAAAGGAAAAGCCACAATAAAGCCTCCAATAAAAGCAAAATACATATTGGTGCTGAATTGACCTGTTGGAGTGGTGCTTTGAGTATTAATAGGGATTTCAGCCGCACACAATGAATCATCCAAGTCTAGAACTTCCGATAACCAACAAAAAAATTGATAGGTTGGAAAATCCGTTCGTTTCATGGACATAAACACTACATCTACAATGGTTTCAGTAAATATAAATAACACAATTGCTACCAATAATATAGCAATCGCTGAGCGCACTAATCGCCAACGTAATTCCTCCAAATGCCCTAAAAAAGACATTTCTTTCCCCCCATTTTCAGTTGATGTTGCCATTGATACCTTTAAAACAAGCAACAAAAATAACCTTTTATTATCGATTAACGATTAGAAATAATTAACGGAATGTATAAATGTTTCAACAAAAAAATAACGAATACAAGCCTCATAGGTTGAAAACAATATCTAACTTTGACGCTTAAATTTAAATATATGAATGCTTTTATACACGCACATTCTGGTTTGAGATGGATTGTTTTAGCTCTTTTGTTAATTGCCATCGTAAACGGGTTTGTAAAATCTTCAAAAGGAACGTTTACTTCCAAAGACAAATTATTTGCAGTGATGGCATTAGCGTTTACTCACATTCAAGTGGTAATTGGTTTTGTTCTGTATTTTTGGAAAGGTCAATATAAGTTATTCAGTGAAATGTCAGATGCTACTTCAAGATTGTATGCTTTAGAGCATCCTTTAACCATGTTATTAGGAGCAATTGCCATTACCATCGGATACAGCAAATCTAAAAGAAAAACAGAAGACAACGCTAAATTTAAAACAATTGCAATATGGTACACAATAGGATTGGTGCTGATTTTATCAAGAATTCCTTGGCCATTTATGGTAAGCACTGCCAACTGGTTTTAATCAGTTTCGCTACACTTTTTATTACTTCTTGTGGCTCTTCAGAATCACAACTTCCTAATGCCGCTGATCAAAAAAACAGTGGTGAAAAGTTATATTCTCAAAATTGTGTGTCGTGCCACGGGAGTAGCGGTGACTTAGGTGTGGGAGGTGCGTCCAATTTGGCAACTTCAACACTTTCGCTATATGAAAAAATAGACGTTATTTCTAAGGGACGCAATGCTATGCAAGCCTACTCAAGTGAACATGGAGGTAATCTTTCTCCCGAAAAAATTAAGTCAATAGCGGAGTATATAGAGGAAAGTATTAAGTTGAAGTAATAGGTTCATTTATTTTTATTGTAACTATTATTACTGTAACAGCCATTACAGTGTATTTTTGAAACCAAAAATTAATTTATCTTTTCACACCTCTCTTAAAGGGAATCAAATTCTTTAGTGAATTTTCAAAGAAAAAGACTATTAGAATAAATAATACAACTAAGGCATTGTTATACAAAAACTCCCAAATATTGAAGCTTTCGTACGGATCGACTTTCCAGCTTATAAAATAAAACAAGGTTGCTGTGCCCAAGAAAAGAGCTATTTTCCTCAAATTATAGGGTATGGGATAATGACGTTGTCCTAAATAATAAGAAAATGCAACCATAGCTGCATAACAAAATAGCGTAGCCCAAGCACAACCGACATAACCCCAAATTGGAATAAGACTTATGTTAGCAACAACCGTAATTATTGCTCCAACAACACTAATCAATGTTCCATAATGTGTTTTATTGGACAATTTATACCAAATCGATTGGTTGACATAAATGCCTAAAAACACATTGGCTCCAAGAAGAATGGGCACTACTAAAAGTCCCTGCCAATAATCAGGGTTAGGAGTAAAAAACTTAAATATTTGTAGATTTAAGCTAATGACTAAAAAGAAGAGTGCCACTACAATTACAAAAATGTTCATAATTTTTGCATTCGTTTTTTTAGAATCTTTTTCTTTTTCTTGATTAAAGAAAAAGGGCTCAGCAGCATACCTAAATGCTTGTATAAAAAGAGCAACAATCATCGTGATTTTATAATTCCCACCATAAATTCCCAATTGAGTTAAGGCAGCTTGGTGTGCTAATTCAACGGTTGGGTAATCACCATTGGCTAAATATTGTTTGGTCAACATTTCTTTTAGAATAGTTCTATCCAACATTTCATTAACGATACCTGCCAACCCAACAAATAGCATTGGATAAGCGTACTTAAACATTCCCTTGAGTAAAGACATATCAAATTCTCCTTTGATATCCATTTCGGGCACCAAAATGATGAACTTAACTACACTCGCTATTAAGTTGGAAATAAAAACGTAGCCAACACCCACTTCAGGATTGTAACATAAATTTATTAACCAATTTGAATTTCCTGCATCAAAATTGGCTTTACAATACCACAAAAAGAAAAGGTTCAAACCAATATTAACTCCGATATTAATTAGATTAACAACAGCGAATTTTTTAGCTCTTGATTCTTTTCTAAGCTTTGCCAAAGGAATAGAAGCTAAAGCATCCAATCCAACTATTAATGCAAACCAAACAATGTATTCTTCATGGTTGGGATATCGGAGCCAATTGGCTATATCCTGTGAAAAAACCATTGCCAATAAAATGAATAAAGTGGTAGTAAAGGAAAGGCTATAAAGTGTATTGGAATATACTTTTTGTATATTTAAATCAGGGCGGGTGGAATACCTGAAATAGGCCGTTTCCATACCGTAGGTTAGCAGCACTACTAAAAAAGCAACGTAGGCATACATTTCTGTTATGATTCCAAATTGATCGCTTGTAAAAAGCAACGCATAAAAAGGAGTAAGTAAAAAATTAAGTGTTCGCGCAAGAATGCTGCTCACTCCATAAATGGCGGTTTGTCCTGCTAATTTCTTTAGTACACTCATTAAAAATTAAACCTTTTGGCAAATATAACTTAACCTTGCGTGAACAAAGGTAATTAAATTACTTTTTATGAATATTGATTTGAAAAAATGTATGTTATTCTTTTTTCTTCCTCCTCAACGACTGATAATCTATAAAATAAACCACTCTAAATGACAAACTATTCAATTGGCTGGTGGCTAACGTTTGTTGGAGATTATTGTAATAGGTCAATTGCTCAAAATTATCGCTGGTAAAAATATTGTTTTTCCAAACTATGTTAAACTCACTAGCAGGGGCAAAAACCCATCGGTAGACCATATCAATAGAGAACGCATTGTAATTAGTATTGTAAATTGAGGTGTTATCTGGATTTAATCCCGTTTCCAAAGATGGAATCAAATTACCGTCCGTTTGTAATTCGTAAAAATTAAAATATTCTACAGTTGACCAATAATGTCGTAAGCGGAATGTAATTCCCATTTTATTGGTTAATGTATATTGAAAATCCAATGTATTAATGGTGGTAATGACGTCTCTTTTTCCAAAAATGATAGCATCTTCAATGTTGGATGAACCAGAAAAAGGAACGGCATATCCTTGCTCCTTGATTTTCATTTCTGTTTCCCATTCATATACAAAAAAGATTTTGTCAGTAGCCCTTATTCTTGGACTTACTGAAACAAATAACTCTCTCCAATCGTCATTATTTACTTTACTTGCCCCTAAATTTACGTCCAAAGCAAATTTCTTTTGATAATTTGAAGAAATCCAACCATTGATATTGTACCAACTTGGTGAGGTGAAAAAATATCCAGGAGTTCGAGGTTCAAAATAATCATATGTTATAGTACCCGCATTAAAACGTAAATTGGCCGAATGAAACTTTTTACTAGTTGCGCCAATCCCTCCTTCGAACAACGTTTCATTATAAGCATTTGGGTTGTACATTCTGCTGTAAGTAGTCATAAAATCAGTCCAAATTCTATTGAACCTACCAATAGGTTTGTATATGTTATAGCCAACAAAAGCGTTGACAACACGTTGGTTGTTATTGTATAAGAAACCTAAATCGTTTGGGTCAAAGGAGTCGGACATTTCAGAATAGGTAAGATCGTAGATAAAATTACCCTTTTGCTTTCCAAACCCTACACTAACATTATGACCCAAATCTACCTTATTATCATATAATTGGCTTATGGCACTGTTTAATGATAAAAAGTAGGTATTATCTTTTGTATTCAAAAGGCTATTTAAACCCGTTACATTGGCATCATAATAATGACCATCCCTCCACACATTTGTATTGGTAAAGGTTATGGAGCTATTATTTTTAAGATTTTGATCCAATACAAATACGTTGTAGTTAGTAAACGGGGCGGTTTGAATTTGTCGTGAAGTATTGGTGACTGTATCGGTAACCGAAGCAAATTGAGAAGCACTTATTCCATTAAAAACACCAATTCCTAGTCCAGATTTTGTTCTACCCGACAGTTTGGAAGCATTATATAATCTTGAACTATTTGGATTGTCTATAACTTCTTCATTTTCTTTTAATTGATCATAAACCTCCTCTCTTCCCATTGGAGAAACACCCACTCTGCGTGAATAAAACAATCCAGCTTTTTCAAATAATTCAACACCTTCTGAAAAAAATTGTCGATTTTCATCAAATCGCACTTCAAAAGGAGATAAATTAAGTACTACATTATCCGTTACCACTTGACCGAAATCGGGAATTAACGTCATATCCAATGTAAAAGCCTCGTTAATTCCATATTTAATGTCCATTCCACCGTTGATATTGTAACCCACATTACTCACTCCCTCCACATTTATGGGATAATGTTGTAAATACCCCGAGAGATATGGAAGAAAGAATAACCGTAATGGTGGCTCAATATTTTTGATACCTTTTAATTTACCAGCTTGAGTTACAATATTATCTAAATCTGGCTTGACTTCATTCCAAAAAGATTCTTCCCTGTTTACACTAATGTATCGAGCAAAGTTGATTCCCCAATTTTGTTCTTCTCCCTTAGCAAAACGTATAGCACTGTAGGGTATTTTCATTTCCACCACCCAACTGCTGTCGGTATGTTTCACCTCACTGTACCAAATCATATCCAATTGAGAAGAATAGGCATTGGAGTATATTTTAGCATCGTATTGAACTCCGCAGGTAGAGACCGAAAAAACAAATCCATTCAATTGATCATTGTAGGTATCCAACATAACCGAAAAATAATCAGTATTGGCATTGAACCGATCTCGTTGACACAAAATTTTGGACATCGACTCGGGCGTATCATAACAAATGGCACCAATGTAAATAGATTCATCATCATATACCACTCGTACTTCTGTAGGCTGAGTTGCAGGTTTACCTGCTATGGGTTTAATTTGAGTAAAATCTTTTGCTACTTCAGCTGTTTGCCAAAAGGGTTCGTCCAACACACCGTCAATTGTAATGGCATCAGCAATACGTTCGGTTTGAATCGTTTTTTGAGCGCTGTTTGTTAAACTAATACTCCAAAAAGCCATCAGTAAAAATGCGCATCGAACTGTATATGAATTGATTAATGACAATGGTTATATATAATTGGCAAAAGTATTCAATATAAAAATAGTATGAACTACCAATTATAAAAAAAGCTATAGTTTGTTTTTGTAATTCTTAAAACCGCTTAAAAATTAACCGCTTAAATAGAGTAATGAATTAAGAATGTGTAATTTCGAACCCAACTTATTTAAAAAAACAGCCTTATTAAAATTATTTTTTTCATAGTAGTTATTCTTTTGTGCAACCTAAATTTGACTAATTTAACTGCTCAACATCCCTATTTTTATACCATTAATGATGAAAATGGATTGCCCTCCAATGAAGTGTATCAAGTGCTTCAAGATGATTTTGGATACATTTGGATAGGATGTGATGCTGGATTGTATCGTTATGATGGTTTTCAATTTAAACACTATTATAACAGCAAACAAAATGGGCGAGCCATTTCATTTTTGCAATTAGACTCACAACAACGTATTTGGTGTAAAAACTTTTATGGACAATTGTATCGAGTTGAAGGAGATTCGTTAACATTGCAGTACAGAGAAGCCACATCAAAACCTGAAAAGCCTCAATATACGATTGATGAAAACAATGTGTGTTGGTTAGTTGATGCAACCCATTTAATCGCATTGAAAAAAAATGGGACAGAACAAGAGGTCCTAAAATTAGTTTCCTTAGGAATTACTAATGAGGTAATAGCTTTAAAGTATCACGCTTCTAACATCTATTTATTAACCGATGAATTGGAATTATACTCTTTCGAAATTGCAACAAAAAAGTCTAACAAAATAAATGGAATAAGTAAACCTACAAATACAAAACAAAGTGCGAAATTGATTATCCATAAAAATAGCTTGTATGCGAGTATTAAATATGAGAACAATAAATCAAAAATATTTCAACTAAAAAATAATAATCTTGAACTTTTATACCAAATACCCACAGTTGACAATAATTTTAGGATATATGATACGTATTCAGACAAAAACCATATTTGGATAGCAACCTCTCACGGTGCATTTCAAATGATTAATGACTCCACGTTATCCACTTGTTATTTCCCAAATAAAAAAATAAGCACTCTTTTTAAAGATCGAGAAGGCCAGTATTGGTTTACTAATTTACACGAAGGAATTCACATTGTTCCTAATATAGAAGTGAATGTTTATAATTCTACCAATAGCAATTTGGGTGAAAACAATATAAATTTTATTAAATCAATTGACAACCTAGATGTCTGGATAGGTTCATCCTTAGGTAATCTTTACAGACTTCAACAACAAAAAAAGGAGATACGTACACAATATGCCAATGAGACAGAAAACTTCATCAATGTTAAGGCTATTAAAAACTATAAAAATTATTTAATTATTTCTAGAGGAAGGTTTTGTATCGTAGATACCTTGAGTAATAAACAATTTTTCCCTAAACTTTCTAATGTTAGAGATTTTGAAATAGTAGATGATACCGTTTATCTTGTTTTTCCAGAATTTATTGCTAAAGTTTCATTCTCTAATTTAATTTCAACAAATGAGTTATCCTATGAAAAAATTCGAGATAAAGGAGGTAAATTCATCGAGTATAATCCGATTTACAAAATTTTGTATTTGAGCATAAGCGAAGGTACATTTACCTATAATTTGGAAACACATAAATGGAACGAACTACACTTATACAATCAACCTATTTATGCTACTCAACTGCAAAATTATGACAGTATTTGTTGGATTGGGACCTTATCTAATGGTGTTATTGGTTTTAAAAATGAACAAATTGTTAAAGTATTCACTATTGAAAATGGGTTAAAAGAAAATACCGTCAAAAGTATAAATGCTAACGCTTCTTTTTTATGGGTTGCCACTGATAATTATCTTCATAAAATTAACTTATCGAATAATGAATTTTCATACTACGATGCTACTCACGGCATATACCCTAAAGACATTAATGCGATTGAGATTATTGGCCAAAATATTTACTTAGCTACTAACAAAGGATTGGTATTCTTCCCAAAAGAAATGAATTGGGAAAATAAAGCCAAACCTTCCTTAAAAATCATTTCATTATCATTAAATAACGAACCTATAAGCTATACAAATACATTATTATTGGAACATGACTTTTCAAATTTAAAAATCAACTTCAGTTCCACAGCTTTCAAAAGTAAGGGCAAATTTCAATATGCGTATCGGATATATGAATTAGACAGTACCTATTTTTATGTAAACGGAAATACCCCTTATGCATTATTCTCTTCTATACCCCCTGGAAGATATACTTTTCAAGTAAAAGCCATAAACGAATCTGGGACTGAAAGCGATGTCGTAAATTTAACCATTGAAGTCAGTGAACCCTATTATCAAAAAGGATGGTTTTATTTGCTGGTTCTAATAACAATGGCATTTCTTTTTTGGGTTGTATTCTATTTTAGAGTTCGATTTATACGCAACAAGGCGGAACTGCGCAACAAAATGATTTCGTCACAATTAACGGCACTTAAATCTCAAATGAATCCTCATTTCATGTTTAACACGTTGAATTCATTACAGGATTTAATTTTGAAAAACGACATTAAATCTACCAATTACTATTTGAGTAAGTATGGTATGTTAATGCGCAGAATTTTGGAATATTCTGAAAAAAACACCATCCTTTTATCAGAAGAAATTGAACTCATTGACACGTATTTGCAACTTGAAAAACTGCGTTTTGGAGACGATTTCATTTTTGAAATTAACGTTGAAGTGAACATGAATACCGATCAAATAGATGTGCCTCCAATGATTTTACAACCGTTTATTGAAAACGCAATCAAACACGGGTTGCTTCATAAAAAAGGACCTAAAAAATTGACCCTACATTTTTCCATTTCAAACCAGTTAATTTGCCAAATTGAAGATAACGGTGTTGGCAGAAAAAAATCAGCCGAAATAAATAGTAAGTTTAAATCTAAGCATCAATCTTTTGCTACACAGGCCACCGAAAAACGAATAGAATTGCTCAATGTACATTCCAATACTACATTTTCATTCGAAATTATTGATATAGAGGAAAATGGATTTGCTCTAGGAACCGTGGTCATCATAAAAATACCCTTGGATTCAAAATAGAAATTGCATTTTTCAAATTTTAAGGGATTTTGCCTTTTATGAACTCATACTTACGATTGGTGAATTGAACCCTTATAGGCATATTTGTATTCGTTTAATTTGTTGCCTATTAATTCAAATAATCATTAATTATGAAAGCAACCATTTTATTATCCATTTTATTAATTTTTGTAACTCAAGCAACATTAGCTCAAAAATTAAAAGACAAATTGAATCAAGTAACAGGAAAGGAATCCCCCGAAGGAACAGAGAGTAAAGAGTCAGGCGTAGTGTCAAATGCCAATCAATTTGATGAAGCTAAAAAATTTCTTGCAGGTGAAGCTCGTGTTTATATGACCACAAATGCTACTGGAGATTGGATAGCAGCAATGGATAAAAAATCCTATACGGAACAATTCTATAACGCTATTAAGTCAGATAATACAGGTAAAGTAATTGAGGCCTCAGGATATTTCCCAAATGACGACACGAATCCATTGTTTTTTGAACAAAATAATAAAAGTGACTATGTATTGATCTTTTTAAATAATGTAGCCTATAAATGCAAAATGAATATAACTAACGGTGAAGTTACTGAAATTACTCATATATATGCAACTCGTAAAATGGCATTAAAAAACAATAACGCTGCTTTACTTGCAGATCTTACCAATTACATAAAAGCAAATAGAAGCTGGTATGATGATAAAATTAAAGCGCAAGCAGATGCTGCAAATAAAGCACAAGAAGAAACAAAAAAAGCAGAGTCTATAGAAGGATTGGAAGTTACAGCTATTAAAATTATTTTTAACAATAATGCTACTGAAATTAAATACAATCAGACTATAAGCTTTAGTATTGAAGCAACTATCAAAGATGGCACTAAACGAATAACTCCTGGAGGTTCAAAATATGCAAGTGCATACAAATTTGAAATTTCTGGAGCTGAATCAAGAATTTTAAATGGAGGGTCAATTTTTCAAAATTATATTTATGTCCCAAATGATGTCATTACATTAACGGCTACATTAATTTCAAATCCAAAAATAACAACAAAAGCAAGTTTAAACATGATTCACGATGCGGTTGTATTTACAGGTGATAAATTTTCTTTTGGGGCAAAACACACTACTTCAAATTGGAACAAAGCTCCTGACACACGAGTTGAAATTAAAAAAGTAAAAAATACGTTGACAAACGGAGATATGATTGCCTATAAGATTTATTTTGGAAGTGCAACGGAACCAAATTATGCTTTTAAAGTATCCGAAAAAGAATACGTTAAAGTACATGCTGATGCAACTTCCTCTACAACGGGTTCATACGTAAACGCAAATGAAAAAGGATATGATGCAGGTAATATTAAAATAATTATGGATCCTTCTGTTCCTGAAAGCATTAACTTTGTAACGTCAGCTAAAGGTGGTGTAAAAAAAGGTTCAAATGGATCTAGTGGAATGATGGGATCTGATGGGAAAATTGAAACTGTAAAAACAAAAGTTAGTTGGTAATTCTCTTGGAAATAACCAACTTTGCCAAACGTGGAAAAAATACAAGCCATTATAATAGATGATGAAGAAAGAGCCAGAAATGCTCTTTCTTCTTTATTGCGTGAATATTGTCCCGATATTGAAGTGATAACCACTTGTAGCAATGTTCCAGATGGTGTTTTGGCTATTAACAAACATCAACCACAAGTCGTTTTTTTGGATATTGAAATGCCCGAGTATAGTGGGTTTGAATTACTTGATTTTATTAAAGATGTAACATTCGAAATTATTTTTGTTACGGCCTACAGCCAATATGCCATTAAAGCATTTGAAGTTTCCGCAACTGATTACATACTCAAACCCGTTGATATAGATGCGTTGCAAAAGGCAGTTGAGAAAATCAAACTAAATCAACAAAATTCTTCTCTCAACAAAAGATTAGAATTATTAAGAGAAGCCTTTACCAATGATGAAATAAGCAAAATAGCTTTACCGATGGCCGATGGTCTTCTATTTATTGAAGTCAAAGATATAATATTACTGGAAGCTGATGGAGCATACACGTATGTGTATTTAAAAAATGGTTCCAAAATATTAGTGAGTAAAAAATTAAAGTTTTTTGAGCTATTATTAAATTCAAGACCTTTGTTTTTCAGACCTCATCGTTCATATATTATCAACATTAATTGCATCAAAAACTACAATAGAGGTGAAAATCAATTGATAATGGACAATCAGCACCTTGTTACCATATCAAGAGATATGAAATCCGAATTTGAATCTCTATTGAAAGACTTGAAATTGTTATACTAACCCACTTCATTTACGATTCGTGAATTCAAAGCAACGGTTCGTGAATTCAATGTATAAATGTAGTTTAATTTTTTTCATTTTTAAACTCTAATTTAAAAATGAAAATTTATGAAAAAATCAATACTCATCATTTCAACATTACTTTTTACAGGGTATACAATCGCACAAAATGTGACTATTCCAGATGCTAACTTTAAAGCCTATTTATTAGGAAATACATCCATAAACACTAATTCAGATTCAGAAATTCAAGTGTCCGAAGCAATTAATTTTAGCGGTTACATTAATTGCCCAAATCAAAATATTAGTGATCTTACAGGGATTGAAGCTTTCATAAATATTGAAGGACTTACTTGCAATGACAACAATCTGACATCATTGAATTTAAGTTTTAATTTAAATCTTGTTCAAGTGATTTGTCGTAATAATCTACTCACATCACTGAATTTAGGCAACAACACTACAATTATTAATCTTTTCACTGAAAATAATCAGTTGGCATCCATAGATGTGAGTTCATGTGTAGCATTAAATAGCTTCGAATGTAACAGCAACCAAATCACTAATTTGGACCTGAGTAATAACTTGAATTTATTAAATTTACGTTGCTCGTATAATCAACTAATAAGTTTGAATTTAGGCGGCAACACTTCTCTGCATACACTTATTGTTGATGATAATCCTATTTCATCCCTTAATGTATTAAATAATACTGGTTTATCCAGCTTGTGGTTCTCAAACACAGGAATTACTTCACTTGATTTAAGTCCTCTAAACAATTTAGTTACTCTAAATTGTTCAGGCACACCCATAACAGAATTAGATCTTTCAGATAACACACAATTGACTGAAGTATATTGTTTTGATACACCATTACAATCTTTAAATCTTGCCAATGGAAACAATAATAATCTTAATTATTTGTGGATTCACAATAATCCTGAATTAGTATGCGTTGAGGTAGATGATGAATTCTACAGTAACACCAATTGGGTAAGTGGTTTGCAAATAAATGAAGATCCGTTTATTTTTGACGCTTCATTAGTTTTTAGTGAAGACTGTGCTTCTATTATGACAATTGCTGAAAAAGAGGTTTCTCCAATCATTTCCCTATTCCCTAATCCTACTAGTTCAGAAATAAACATAACTACCAGTAAATTTGCAGAAATTGCCATTTTAGCTGTAACGGGTCAAGAAATTATCAAATGTACTGTTAATGGATCAAAAACGTTAGACATTTCAAATCTTGAATCAGGAGTTTATTTTATTAAAGACTTAAATTCATCATCTATTTACAAGTTTATTAAAGAATAAGTTCTACCTCTTTTTTCATAGAAGCAGGCCCGTTCTTACTTTATGTAAGGCGGGTCTTATTTTTTAGATAAATTCTAAATTCAATAGTTAAGGTAAAACTTAAGTTTAATTGTCTTAAATTGCACAAAAAATGAAGTATGCCTTTCAACAAACTTGATGATTCTGCAGCTGGAAAAATTAGACCTCGTTTTAAGTTGACATCACCTGTTGATAAAGATGAGGTCATGGAACTCATCTATTCTCATGCCAAAGAAGACAAGACCATTGGACTACAAAAACAAGGCAGAAGTTTGCGATTAAGCATACCTAAACATGCACAACATACATGGTCACCCGTATTGACGTTGTCATTCGACAAAGAAAAAAATAACACCCTAATTAGAGGACTCATTGGACCATCTGAAATGGTATGGCAGGTGATTATGCTATTTTATATTGCTTTTTCTATTTTGGGTTTTTTTGGATCTATTTTCGCCATGGTAAAATGGCAGTTGAATGGAACACTTGGTTATTTAATTATTCTTCCTATTACCATTGTCATTCTTTTTTCCATTTTTTTTATCAGTAAAGCAGGAGCTGTAAAAGCACACACCGAAACGCTTCATTTGCTACGTTTTTTAAGAAAAGCTGTTGATTCTATTGAGTGCGAACGAATAGATTAACGATATACATATAGTTTTTTTTATTATGTTTGTGCAGTTATAGCATCAATGAATCTTCCCATGTTTCAAAAAAGCAGTTTCTTATTCCTTTTTATTTTAATTCTTTTTACAAAGAATTATTGTCAATCATTGCGACCCGTTGAAGCGAATGGAAAATGGGGTTATGTTGGAAATGATAACGAATGGTTTGTTAAACCAAAATTTGAGCAGGCAAAAACCTTTAGTGAAGGTATGGCACCTGTTAAAATTAAAGGTAAATGGGGATATGTAGGTGAAAGTGGAAAAGTAGCTATCAAACCAATATATACTAATGTAAGTGCTTTTAGCGAAGGACTGGCTGCTGTAGAAATGATTACACCAAAAGGTCCATTGTGGGGCTATATTGATTTATTGGGCGTTGTACAGATACCTCCGCAATTTACTAAAGCCGAACTATTTAAGAATAAGCAAGCTTTGGTAGTTGCCCCTGAATTTCAAGTGAGAGAATATACTTTAATTGATCCTAATGGAACTCGAATATCCCCTCCTTTTATAAAACGAATTCCTACCACTAACAATAACTTCAAACTCATTACATCTATTCCAAATAGCAAAGACAGTATGTTTTGTTATGTCGATGAAAAAGGCACTTTACTAACTCAATGGTATTTGAATAATTTTTATTTTGGACAATCTAACCAAAAGGTTTCTTTACCTAGTAAATTAGATAATCCAACTGAACCCAACTTTGAAATTAAAGAAGGATACAAAACAAAATTGTATGCCTATATGGATGAAAAAGGTCAAATTGTTAGTGAATGGTTTGAAGAAATTGAACCGTTTAAATTTGGTTTTGCTCCAGTCAAAAAGAATAATCGATATGGGTTTATAAACATAAAATTTGAGATTGTTTGTCCACCTACTTTTATATCTGTAAAATATTTAAATTTAACTCGATATGGAGCGCTTCTAGACAATGATGCCTTTGTGTTAATTGACGAAAAAGGAACCATACTGAGTCCAAATTTGATGCGGTACGACTATTTTTATGGAAATCGGTTTTTTGGATATTTCAATTTAGTAGAAGGAGGTACCAAAAAAACTAAAAAAGCGCTTTTTGATGCGAACGGAAAACAACAATCAAATTGGTTTACTGAAATATTTCACTCCAGTAATTATATTACTCGCGGATATGATTTTATGGATTATACACTCAAGGGTAAACCAAAACAAACGGGCTATTGGTATAATTACTTTAATGACACTTGCACCGAAATGCTCACTACTTGGCGCTTAAATCATGTGTATAAATGGCAAACCGAAAATTCAGATTTAGCAGTTGAAGATACCATTTTGCAGCGCTTTCACGCTCCTGGCATTAACTATCCTATTGATAAAGAATTTTTTAAAAATTTATTCTTTTTTGAGTTTGAACTGGATTTAGTAAAGTCGACTATCCACTTTTCAGGTGGTGATTTTCACGATGGAATGGCACTCGTAAGTGAGCATAAAATTGGTGAATCACAATTAAAAATGAATGGCATACTCTTTACAACACCCGCCATAAAATATGGATTTATTGATTGGAATGGCAAACAAAACATTTTGTGTGCTTATGATTACGTTTCTGGTTTTAGTGATGGCAAAGCCATCGTAAGAGAACTTTTTGTAAATGCTGCTGGGAAAACGGAAGCCCGTTTTGGTGCGATTAATTATTTAGGTAAAGTGATCATCAAACCTCAATTTGAACTTATGGGACAATTCGGAAGTGGATTAGCCCCTGTTTATTCTAAAAAAGAGATGAAATGGGGCTTTGTAAATACCAGTGGAAAATTGAGTTTACCCTATCAATTTGATGATGTTCGTCCATACCGTTATGGAATGGCAGCTGTAAAAAAAGGTGGGAAATGGGGTTTAATAAACACAAAAGGTGAAACCGTATTGGAATTTGAATATAAAAAAGCCCCCAAACCAAAAAGCGAAAAAACCGTTGAAGTGCTTCAAGATGGTATTGGATATGAGGTGATTTCTATTTAATGGTTTAAAGTATGAAGTTTGTTGGTTTGAGGTTCAAGCAACTGAGTAACCAATCTACTGAATAACTATTCCCCGTCCTTCTTGATACAAATTGTAAATTTTGTAAAATCTTTACTAGCGTATAGCTAACAAAATATACAATCCTTCCGATAGCTATCGGAACGAAGTGACTAACAACTGAGTAACCTAACAACTGAATAACCTTCCAACGGAGTAACCTAAAAACCTTAAGGTCTATTTATAGAGCCAAAGAGCTGGATTTTCAGTAGAAGGAACACTACCTACTGTTTTCCAAATTTCCAAATGAGCTTCTGAAACGTTACCATTATCAGCAGGCATTAATTTACCTATGGCTTGTTTAGTTTTTACCTTGTCTCCTTTACTCACAAAAACTTCTTGCAAATTACCATAAACTGAACGATAAGAACCGTGACTGATAACCAACACCTTCCCTGCTCCAGGAAACACTAAAACACTGGTTACTTCGCCATCAAAAACAGCCCTAACCGATGCACCCTTTGTAGTAGTAATACCGATACCATTTTCATTGATTTCAATACCTTGTAATTCATTATGAGGTCTTCTACCATAACTGCTCGTTATGTCTCCATTTTCAACCGGCCAAGGCAATTTACCTTTATTTAGCGCAAAGGTTTTACTTAACGCCTGGGATTCAGGTGTTTCTGTTAAACTTACAGGCTTAGGTGGTGTAGTGGTTGTTTTTGAAGTGGTGGTTGTATTCTTTTTTGGATCTTTAGCTGCAGCCTTAGCTTCTGCTTCCGCTTTCTTCTTAGCTTCTGCCTCTGCTTTTTTCTTCTCTGCTAAAATCTGTGCTTCAATGGCTTTTTTGATCTCGTTGGCAATTTGAGCCTTTTGTTTTTCAATAGCAACCAATTGCGCTTTAAGAGTCTGTTCGTTTTGTTTTAATTTAGATAACGTTTGCTGCTGAGTTTCTTTGTCTTTTACATAGTTTTCTTTTTCCTTCTCTTGGTTTTCAGCCACTACCTTCTTCTCATCCTTTGATTTGTTTAATTGTGCAATTTTATCATTTAACAAAGCTTGTGTTTCCTTGATTTTTTCAACTTGTTTAATTCGATATTCAGCATATTGTTCTATGTATTTCATTCGATAATACGCTTCAGAATAGGATTCAGAAGATAAGATATATAAAATGTCAAATTCTGTATGTCGCGTTTTATAGGCATACTGAAGCATTTTAATGTATTCTTCTTTAAGCATATTCAAACTGTTCTCAATTTGAATAATTTGAAGTTTGGTGCTTTCAATCTCCTCTTCCAATTTTCGCATTTGGTAGGTAATGTTCATTAACAATTCCTCTCTGTATGCAATTTGATTATTGATAATAGCAATTTCGGCTATCGTCAATTGTTCGGAGTTTCGAGTAAGTTTAATCAGATTTTTGGTAGTTTCAATTTTATTTTGCAACTCTTTCTCCTTTTTCTTAAGTTTGCCTGTATCTGTTTGCTTCTGACTAAATAATGTGATAGAAAAACAGCACAACACGATCACTAGGCTCGATTTCAAGGCACTTACACAATATGATATGGAGTTCATTTTACTCACTTCCCATCAAATCTTTAAGTTCAATTTTAATATAACTATCCGTAAAGTTAAAAGGCATTTCTTGAGGAACATTAAACTCCACTTTTAAATACTCCATTTCAATAAAGATTCTACTATTGGGTGATTTTAATTCCAGTGTTGATTTCATAGGGAAAAAACAACCTTCCACATCAACCCAATTGCTGTAATTAACTTCAAGAGAAACTTGATCAGAAATTAAATTAATTATGATTCTTGAACATTTGAAATCAACTGGAGTTACCCAACATCTGTACAACAAAGTATCGCCTTTTGATTTGTTCTTCTTCAACATTTTATCAATTCGTTTTGACTTTTCAGTAGACAATAACATCAGTCCATTATCGCTGGATAATTTGTATTCTTCTTCGGTATCAAAAGCAATAGGTTGACCTTTAAAAAAATCTTCTAAAATACTGTAATCGATTTCGGCAGCAAGCACTTCATTAATTTTAAGAAACTCATCCATAAAATATTGCTTTGCTCCTACTTTTGTCAAAAACTTTACTGAATCTTTGGACACGACTCCTGTAAATGCCGGTACTCCCATTTTTGACAAACTTACCCATGTGGCACTATCTGTATGCATTTTGATATTGGCCTTAACTTCGTTTTCATTGTCGTTAATAACAAATCGTGCATTAGCTTTAGAGTTCAACCAATCAAACTTACAATAATGTGCTTTTAAACTATCAATTACGGCCAAATAGGCTACGTTTTTTACTTTTACTTCTTCCACAACGACTTGCTTCCTAGACTTACATTGTATCATTGAAAATGAAGACAATAAAATCATTATTATGAATAAAATACGATAAGAGGAGCTATAAAAAAGAGGCTTCATAATTCTATTCCACAAATGTTTTGGTACTTATTTTCTTTAATAAAGAGGGAGAATTTCCTCCTTTATCTTTTGACTTTTGCCAATATTCTAGTGCTTTTGCTGCGTTGTTAAGATGAAACTGAACATCCCCGTAATGTTCTAATATTTCGGGGTTTGAGTCTCCTCCAAGTGTCAAAGATTTTGACAACAACTCTTCTGCCTTCACATAATCCTTTTTTGCAAAAAACACCCAAGCATAGGTATCTAAATAATTCGAATTATTAGGTATGATTCTATTCACTTTCTCGGCCATTACCCTTGCTTTTTCTAAATTCACTTTTCTTAGTGTAAGGTAATAACTGTAATTATTCAAAACATAAATATTATTTGGGTCAATTGCCAACGATTGGTCATAATACATATCAGATTTTTCGTATTCTTTCAGGGCATTACAAGCATCTCCTAAATACTGATAAAACTCGGCTTTCAATTCATTATTATCCAAGCAATAATCAACACCTATTTCTAAGGACTCTAAAGCTTTGTCGTACTTTTTTAATTGCACATTACCCAAGCCCGATAAATAATAAAAAGAAGGCAATGATGGAAACAGTTCAATGGCTTTGTCGCTTTCAATTACTAATTTTTCAAACTGTCCTTTTTCCCATAAAAGTGAACATAATTTATACCACACATTAAATTCAGAAACCCCGAGACTAGTTGCTTTGGTAAGCATCGTTATCATTTCTTCAATACGGTCATCTCGTTCTAAAAATTCGGCATAATAAACAAACGCTTGATAATCTTCAGGGTGCACTTTAATTAAAATCTCGAGTAATTCATAAGCCTCTTGTTTTTTCGTTGCATTAGAAGCTGAATTAACATAATAACCTTCCAGTTTTGCACCCTTTGTTTTTATATCAACATTTTCGCTCCAAAATGCCTTTTTCATTTCCTCAAACGATTTCTCAGATTGGCTTCGGTAAGAATAATAATCGGATAAAGAAAGATGAACAAACCCATTTGAAGGTTCTAATTCTAAAATTTTTGAATATAACTCAAAGGCCTCATCCGATCGATTCAACTGCTCATACAAATCGGCCAACAGACCTAAAAAACGCATTTCATTAGGTTGGCTTTCAATCAGTTTTTTAATTTCTAAAATTGCCTTATTAGGTTCATTCAATTCAAGATAAATAGTACTCTTTTGAAGTGCCAATTCTTCATTAATGCCTACCGCATTTTCCAATTGATTGTATATTGCTATAGCCTCACTGTACTTCTTTTGATACAGGTAAATCTCTGATAATTGATACAGATAATCAACCGTTCCTGGATATTTTTTATTCAGCGAAAGAAAGGTTTTTTCTGCCAATTCTACTTGACCCGTTCGCATATAAAGATAGGCCATATTCAATTCATACCACTCATTGTTAGGTGCCAATTTAAAAGCCATTTGACCATAATCTAACGATTTTTGAGCATCTTTTTTATATTGATATATTTCAGACAATTCAAAATAAGCTACAGCTGTTTTTGGTGAGATTTTTATACATTCCTGAAAATACTTTTCAGCAATATCATAATTCCCAATAACTTTTTCCGTGGTTCCTTTTAGAACTAATTCTTTTGTTCGAATCTCTCTTTTACTTTCAGCCGAAGCCGTTTCTTTATCGGAAGTTTTTTTCCTTGCAGTACAGCTTACTCCTAAAAGTAGCGTTAAACAAAAATATATTACAAACGTTTTTGACAAAATTTATTCTTTTATTTCGTTGTAGTCTCCAACACTTAAATCTTTAACAGATCCCTTAAAGCTTGCGTGACTACCTAACATACTATTTGATAAATTAGCATTTTCCACAACCGAATTATTTTGTATAATCGAATTGGAGACCACGGTGTTTTTTATAACACATTTCTTGCCAATAGTAACATGAGGCCCCACAATTGAATTGGTAATAATTGTTCCAGGCAAAATCATGGAGGGTTGAATTACGATTGAATTTATCAACTGTACATCAGGCGCTGTATTGGATTCTGATTTTTCAAATTCCAAAACTCGTTGATTGGAGTATACTGTAGCATTTTTATTACCACAATCCAGCCATTCATCCACTTGACCAGGTTTAAATTTCACCCCTTTATTTTTCATGTTTTCAAGGGCGTTAGTCAATTGATACTCTCCTTTGTCTTTAATGTCATTATCAATCAAATATTGTAATTCATTCGCTAAATTTTTGCCATCTTTAAAATAATAAATCCCTATGATTGCAAGGTCGGAAACAAAGGTTTCTGGTTTTTCTACAAAATCAGTAATTACATTATTAGCATCTAATTTTACTACTCCAAAAGCCCTTGGATCTTCTATTTGATTTACCCAAATAATACCATCTGCATCACCATCTAACGTAAAATTGGCTCTGAATAATGTATCGGCAAAAGCAACTACTACTTTTCCATCTAATGATTCTTTTGCACATAAAATAGCGTGTGCTGTTCCTAATGCTTTTTCTTGGTAATAAATACTTCCTTTTGCACCTAAACTCTCAGCTAAACTCTTTAACTCATTTTCAACTTCGGTTCCAAAATCACCAATAATAAATGCAATTTCGTCTACTTTTTCACCACATACTTTGGTAATGCCTTCCACTAAACGTTGCACAATTGGTTTACCTGCAACGGGAATTAATGGTTTTGGAACTGTTAATGTATGTGGTCTTAAACGAGAGCCTCTCCCCGCCATTGGAACTATAATCTTCATTTTTATTGCTATTTAAATGTTTTTTATTCTTTCTAATTTGAATTACTCAGCAAAAAAGCAATTTTTAAACATTCGAAAGCTAGAAATTCTAATAAGTTTTCCATACTCAGTATTGAATAGCCTTATCTAAATGACTGCATTTCGGTTAATTTAAAATACATACCTTTTTGGTCAATAAGTTCTTGATGTGTGCCAAACTCAGCTATTTGGCCTTCGTGCATTACAATAATTTTGTGTGCATGTTGTATAGTTGATAAGCGATGCGCAATGATTAAACTGGTTCTGTTTTTCATCAAATTATTTATCGCATCTTGTACTAATCGTTCACTTTCAGTATCGAGAGCCGAAGTAGCTTCATCCAAAATTAAAATGGGTGGATTTTTTAAGATGGCTCTTGCAATGCTAATTCGTTGACGTTGACCTCCTGACAACTTCCCTCCACCATCACCAATCGAAGTTTCATATCCTTTTTCTAGCGTCTCTATAAACTCGTGTGCATTGGCAATTTTTGCTGCTTCTATCACTTGCTCCAAGGTAGCAGAGGGCATTCCAAAAGCAATGTTGTTAAATACGGTGTCATTAAATAAAATGGATTGTTGCGTCACAATTCCTAATTGTTGACGTAAACTATTCATTGAAACTTCTTTAACATTGTAACCATCAATTAGGATTTCACCTTCTTCAACCTCATAAAATCTAGGCAATAAATCAGCTAATGTAGATTTACCAGATCCTGATTGACCAACTAAAGCTATGGTTTTACCAATTTCTAAATCAAAAGATACGTTTTTCAAAACATATTCATTTTGATATTTAAAACTCACATTTTTGTAACTTACTTTTTGATTAAAATCCTTTAATACAATAGCATTAGTAGCATCTTGAATCGTAATAGGCGCTTCGGTAATTTCTTTAATTCGTTCTAAAGCAGCCAGTCCTCGTTGAGCGCCTGAATACGCATTTGTAAGTGATTTGAATGGAGAAATTAATTGTGACAACGTAGCAATATATACAATGAAAAATGAACCCGTTATCTCACCTGAAAAAACCAACTGACCACCAAACCAAAGCACACTTGCTATTAAAACAATGCCTAAAAATTCACTTAAAGGTGATGCTAAATCATTCTTTCTAAACATCTTAATCATTATAGCATTGTACTCATCATTGAGTTTGGCAAAACGACTTTTCACCCTACCTTCCGCATTAAAACCTTTTATGATGCGCACACCTCCCAAGGTTTCTTCGATGTTGGAAACGAGCTCCCCCATCTTTGATTGCCCCTTAGAGGCCGACCTTTTGAGACTTTTGCCAATAAATCCAATTAAGGCACCCGAAACTGGAAAAAATACAACTAAAAATAAGGTAAGTTTTGGACTCATCAAAATCAACATGACAAAATACACTATAATTTGTAGAGGATCTTTAAATGTATTCTCAATAGAACGTAAAACAGACCATTCAACCTCTTGTAAATCGTTAGTCATTTTTGAAATTACATTTCCTTTTTTTTCATCAGATAAATAGGAAAGTGGCAAATCCACCAATCTGTTATACATTTTTAATCTAAAGTCTCGCACAATTCCATTTCGGATAATGGCAATAAAATAGAGAGCAAAATAGGTGCATAAATTTTTGAGTAATGTAAAAAACACCACTGCTACACATACATAGAGGAGTACTTGTGCAGGCCCATAGGTATTTATAAAATCAGCTAAGTGGTAATAGATATAATCTTTCCAGGACGCATCGGCAGCAGGAGGTGATTTTAATAACTCGGTGATTTTATCTTGTTGGTTAAATAAAATTTCCATTATTGGCATCAGCATAACCAATGAAAAAGCCGAAAAAATAATGGCCAACAAATTAAATAGAACGTTAATTACAGCAAATTTGCTATACCCCTTTACTAATTTTAATATTCCAAAAAATTCTTTCATAACTATGGTGACAAAGGTAAACACTTATTTGAGATGGAGGAATGAAAAAATCCTACATCCTTTTTATAATGAATAGACTAATTGTATAACTTTGCGAACAAATAAACAGATTTAACAACCAGCATTTAAACTATATATTGTAATGGGAAGAGCGTTTGAATTTAGAAAAGCCCGAAAATTTAAGAGATGGGGACAAATGGCTAAGGTCTTTACCAAGATTGGTAAAGAAATTTCAATGGCGGTAAAAGAAGGAGGTCCTAATCCTGATGGAAATTCACGTTTAAGAGCAGCTATTCAGAATGCTAAGGCTGAAAACATGCCAAAAGCAAACGTTGAAAATGCTATTAAAAAAGCTTCTGAGAAAAACTCAGCTAATTTTGATGAAGTGGTTTATGAAGGTTATGGACCTTTTGGAGTTGCCATTTTGATAGAAACAGCTACTGACAATACAACTAGAACAGTAGCCAATATTCGTCATATTTTTTCAAAAGGTGAAGGAACATTAGGTACCACAGGTTCATTGGATTTTATTTTTGAGCGTAAGGCTAATTTTACAATAAAAAAAGGTGACTTAAATATTGAAGATTTAGAACTAGAGTTGATTGACTTTGGTTTGGAGGAGATAGAAGAAGATGGAGAAGATATTTTAATTGTTTGTGCATTTACCGACTTTGGAGCAATGCAAAAAGGATTGGAGGAAAAAGGATTGGAAATCACCAATGCAGAAAAAGTTAGAATCCCACTTTCTACAGTCTCCATTACACCAGAGCAACAAGAACACATTGACAAAATGTTGGAACGATTTGATGACGATGATGATGTGCAACAAGTCTTTACCAATATTGGTTAAAGAGGTATGATTTTTGAAATCGAACCAAAATAAAAAATGTTAGACGATATAATAAATTAAAACAATTATTTATATCTTTGACAATCAAACAAATGAAATAACTCTTAAAAACAATTACTATGAAAGCTTTATTATTAACTGTTGTTGCCCTTTTTACATTCAGTTTAGCTCAAGCACAAGTTGCTAATTTTGATACAAAAACAACAAAAACAAAATTAGATGATGCATCTGTTCAGTATACATTTACAGTGGATGGTTTGAATGGAAACCAAAAAGAAATTGGCGAAAAATTTAGAGCTCATAAAGGAATTACAGATGTAAAATTAGTAGGAAACACCTATACTGTAACCTTACCAAAAACAAATAATAAAGAAACGTTGCAAGCTATGCTTTTAGCTGCTGGTGTCAACTCTACAAAAGTTGACGGTAAATCGGTACCTACAGGTGAATTATTGCAATACATTAAAGAGCAAAAGTCTACTGCACCTAGAACTAGTAAATAATAGTTTTTTAACTTGAAATATAAAGACTGCCTTTTGGTGGTCTTTTTTTTTATCATTTTTAAATACAATACATGATTTCAAATACTGAGGTTGACCAAATTCAAATGAATTTCATTATTGGACCTGGTAGAAGTGGAACAACTTTGTTGATGATGCTTTTGAATGCTAGCAAGCATTGCATTGCTACACCTGAAATCAAACACACACTTTATTTTTATGACCGTTACAAAAACATGACCCGCAGTAATAAGGTTATGTATGAGCTGTATTTGGAGTACTTTAATCTATTCAAAAAATCTTCAACTAATCCTCTGTATGTTATAGATCTAGAAAAAATAAAAAAAGTTTTTGAAGCAGAGTTGGATCAAAATTATGCTCAATTAACTAAACGACTACATTTGGCTTTACACAAAAAAGTACCTGCTAATCTCAGTTGCATTGTTGACAAAAATAATTTATATACTTTTCACGTTGAAAAATTGATTCAACTCTATCCCAATGCCACATTTAGAGTTTTGATAAGAGATTACAGGGCGTTTGTAGCTTCTAATTTAGAGAGTCAACATAAGTTTAAAGAAAACAAATCAATAGCTTTTTACGCATACGTTTGGAAAGCATATGCTGATAAAATTGAATCCTTAAAATCAAAATATCCTTCAAAAATTTTCATTACTACCTATGAAAATATGGTAGAAAACCCTAAAGAAATAGTCCCAGAAATATTTAATTCATTTGGAATAGACTATGACGCATCTGTTTTTGATTATCATCTGGAAATTGAAGAAAAAGTGAATCTGTATAATCAATCTGAAAATCCGGACCCAAGAATAAGCAAAAAAATTAGTGACCTTTCAAAACCTATAACCAATTCCAGAATAACTAGTTGGAAAGAAAAACTAAATCCTTCATCAATAAAAAAAATTGAAGCTATTTGTGGTACACAAGGCAAATTTTTTGGGTACTTACCTACTTTGAAGCAAGGAAAATTTTCAAAATTAGGGATAACCAGTGCTTTATTATTTTCAAGAATAAGAGTCTCCTTGTTTTTTAAATTAAATTCACTCCATTTACATCATTATTTGAATGTAAAGCGAAGAGCAAAGCATAATGCTAATAACAACTTTTCAAAAAAGTGAACGTGATGAATACAAAATCGACATTTGAAATCCATTTTATATTGGGAATAGGTAGGTCGGGCACCTCTCTATTAAGTTCCTTATTGGATACACACCCTAATTTAAAATGTACGCCAGAAGCCGTTTTTTTAGTGTTTTTCCTTCACAAATATAAAAATCAAAACATTAATATAGAACAGTTTAAATTGATGTTGGAGCATATTAAAATATATGGCGCCTCACATCCTTGGGTGGGATGGAAATTTGATGACCTTACAGCATTAAGTGAATTTACTAGTTTAAAAAAAGTAGGTGAATTTTTAACCTACTCATCGTGTTGTGAAATACTTTATCGTAATTTCAATAATCAATTAAGCCAATATAAATCTAATCCTAAAATTATAGATAAAAATCCTTCGTATTCACTATATGCCAATCATTTACAAAGCGCCTTTACAGAAGCCAGATTTATTCTGATTTATAGAGATTATCGCGCAAATATTTTATCTCGAAAGCAAAGTGTATATTTAAAGTCGCCAAATGTTGCTTTTAACGCATTTAGATGGCGCCTTTTTAATAAAAAATTACTGCGTTTTGCAAAAGAAAACCCATCAAAATGCTTTCAGATTACCTACGAAGACTTAGTTCATGATAAAGAAAACTATTTAACTCAACTATTGATGTTTTTTGGTGAAGAACCTTCTAAATTAAACACTTTACTGGATCAAGAAGAAATCATATTGAATGATGAATTTGAAATACCAGAGGTTTACAAAGAACGTTATGCAAAAAAATATAGCGACTTAAATAAAGAAGTAAACACATCAAGAATTTCAAGTTGGGAAGTTGAGCTGAGTGAAAGAGAAATTGAAATTTGTGATGCATTTTGTGGTGGAATTGGAAAAGAATTAGGCTATATGCCAAAGTATTCTTTAAGTAAATTAAAAAAGTTTTATTATTATTGCATCTATATTGTTCCCATTGCAAAAGCATTTTTAGAAATTAAAAAAGATGCCGTTTTGTTTTTGTTGCCACCATCCATAAAACTTAGAAGACTAAAAAAAAGCTATCAAAAAATTGGACTCATCAAAAAATAGTGAAACATACCATTCGCCTGAAATAGCTTTCATAATTGGAATGGGAAGGTCGGGAACAACTCTTTTGACCAATATGTTGAATTCTCACAGTCAAATAGTCTCAACTCCTGAAAACGAATTCGTACTTTTTTTAAAGCCTCATTTTCAACAAAAAAACTTTACAGACCATAATGTTGTGCAAGAATTTGTCAACTGTTTACAATTGAAATATAGCAAAACAATCAGTTTTTGGAAACCTACAGAGGAGCTGTATAAATCCATTCTTTCGTTACCCGATCAAAACAAAAATTATGCTGAGGTATGTAAATTAGTGTATTTACATTATCCATTTTTAAACAAGAAAGAAACCATTAAATGGATTGTAGACAAAAATCCTGTGTATTCAATGTCTTGCAAAGAATTAAAGGAGTTATTTCCAAAATGTAAATTCATTATCATTACACGTGATTACCGTGACAACATTGTCTCAAGAAAAAAATATGCAGATAAAGGCAGTTCAATGTATAGTTTGGCTGCTTCTTGGAATTACTTTTACGCTGAAATTGAGCAATCTAAATTAAAAAATCAAGCGGACTTTTTGGAAATAAGATACGAAGACTTAGTTGAAAAGCCTCATTTTGAACTGACGCAACTCTGTGAGTTTTTATCTTTAGACTATGAAGATTCGATGCTCAATTTCCAAGACCTATCAAAACAAATAAAAACTCATTTTAAAAAAACTGCCAATCCAAATGATTTCGAAAAAATTAGCACGATGCATGGCAATTTAGAAAAAGAGGTCACCACCGATCGTGTTCAGGCTTTCACGTCATTTTTATCACCAAACGAAATTCAACTTATTGATTATTTTTGTTTTAAAACAGGTCAAAAATATAACTATTTACCTCATACAAAAATACAAATCAGAGTGTCTTTATTGGATAAAATAAAATACGTTTCTGCTTTATTCAAAATGAAAATGTACTATTCACTTAAACCTATTTTCAATAGATTGCCTTTGGCACTAAAAGTAAAGAATAAATAGATCTATGAATTTTACATCCTTTCCATACTTCACTTTTTTGGCCACGGCAGTTGGGATATACTTTATCCTCCATAAAAACTATCGTGCTTCATTTTTATTATTGTGCTCCTATTTTTTTTATGCCTTGTTTGGTTTTGGATTTGCTGCCTTAATGTTGATCACCTCAATGGTCACGTATTGGACTAGTAAAAAAAGTTATGAAGCTGAAACAAGCGCCAACCGACAACTATTTTTGTGGTTGGGACTATCATTCGATTTGATCGTATTTATCTTATTCAAATACTTTCATGTAATTGACATTCACCTCATGAATTGGCCCAATTTTTCGGCACAAGATCTTTTGATACCCATAGGCATTTCCTTCTATACCTTTAAGACATTGGGATATTGTATTGATTTATATAAGCGTAAATATGCGCCCATTAAATCTTTTCAATTATATGCCCTATCGGTAAGTTTTTTTCCTCAACTCATTGCTGGACCTATTGAAAAATCAAACACGTTATCCCAACAATTTGACAAAAAAGAACCATTTTCGTTTCAAAACACACTTAATGGATTAAAATTAATTTTGTGGGGGGCATTCAAAAAAGTGGTAATTGCTGATTCAATAGCCCAAGTAATTAATCCTTGTTTTGCAGAAATCGAACAGTATGAAGGTATTGGATTATGGGTGCTACTATTGGGTTTTACCTACCAAATTTATGTTGACTTTTCAGGTTATTCAGATATTGCCATTGGTTCGGCAATGCTCTTTAATATCCGTTTACCCGCTAATTTTTTTAAACCCTTTTTCTCAAAAAGCATTGGTGAATTTTGGAGCCGGTGGCACATTACCTTCTCAAGGTGGCTTAAAGAATATGTTTTTGATAATATAGGTGGAGTAGTAAAAGGTAACAAGTTGCGCACCGTATTAAATATTTGGATTATTTTTTTAATAGTTGGTTTTTGGCATGGAGCTACCGTCAATTTTATGCTGTATGCAATGGTAGCTTTTGTTTGGTTTGTAGCAGATGTAGCCACACGAAAAACAAGGAAAAAATGGTTTAAAAACAAAGGGAGACTGCGACCTATTAATTACATTACGATGATTTTGTTAATGATGACTATGGGTATTTTTTTTAGACCCGAGAACATTAATGACAGTACATATATTCTTAATCATTTATTTAGTTTAGGTTCAATGGGGTTAACTCTATCTAAAGTTTTCATCATCGTTGGTTTAATTGGATCGTTTGAATTTCTGCAATACTTTCAAAGGACACCAACAGGCACGTGCGTTGAGGGGATTACTCATTTTGGTTGGAGGGCTGCGGCTTATCTACTAATGATTTTTACGCTTCTATTTTTAAGCCTACGCGCTGACATTACCTTTCAATATTACCAATTTTGATTCCAATGAAAAAGAAAATAAGCATAGTATTAGTAGGATTTTTATTGCTTCATTTTGCGTTTGTTTTGATATTTAATCACCTCAACACAACTCGTAATGAATTGGTTTTAAATTTTAACAATATTCTCAATGACACATTACCTCATAAAACAATATTAGCTGGCGATTCGCATATAGAAAGAAGCATTGAAGCCGATTCTCTTGAAGATTGTTTTTCAATAGCCTATTTTGGAGAAAATAATGTGATGACCTACTACAAACTAAAATATTTATTTGAGAATAATAATTTAAATGAACCCGAATACATCGTCTTTCCTTGCGATATAGTAACTTTTGCAAAAGGATTTAATATATATCGTTCACAAATTGGTTTTTATGATCAGTTTATACCTTGGGGCGAATTACATAAATTTGAACCCCATCTTTTCACAAGCTATTTGAACTACATTAAACTGTATTTCTTCCCTTATGTTGAATGGCAATTTGCGCTCAATACTGCTCATCAAAATAGAGAAAAGAAGAATAATCAAAAACTTATTGAAAAATCTCAAAGAAAAAGACTTAAAATGGCCAAAAGATTTGTGCAAAATGAATTGATGTGTGGCGAAAATAAAACCAATCTTTTTGATCCCATCGCCCTAAAATATTTAGAAAAAACAATAGAGCTCTGTCGTCAATATAATGTCAAGCCCATTTTTGTAAAATTCCCTCATACAATCGAAGTATTTAATGAAATTCAAAAAAATGTGGATGCGAATTATTTGATTGATCGTCCTTCTGAAAAAATAATCATGCAAAGCGATATACCAATTTTAGATTTTGAGCATATTTTTGAAAACAAACCTGAACTTTTTTTTGATGTGCACCATTTAAATAACGATGGGAAAAAAATGTTTACGCCCATCATTGAAAACGCACTAGATAGTTTGTATCGAATATACTGAACACTATTAACTCTACTTGGAAATCGGTTTAGGGGAGAATAATGCCGTAAAATTCATTAATCCATTTCTTAGAAATTTTGGTAAATGTTTTATAAAGTAAAACCGTTGAAATTTGAGTTGCCAAAAAAGTGTAGCGTTAACTTTAGCACAAATTTTTCTTTTGTTATGAATAAAAGGTTCTCTTAATATATCAACTATAAGCACATATCTATTGGTATCTGAATGATTCCAAACCTCATGTTCGTGTGCATCACAAAAGGCGAATGCTTTCCCATTTTCCCAACTTATTTGTTTATCTAATACACGCATACCCATTTCAGGCAACTGCGCTTCAGCATGAAGGGTAAGGTGTACTCTATACATCACATTACTATCGCCATTATGAGGTTTTATGGTTGTATTTGGTTTTAACAATGAAAACGAGCAGGAAGTCACACCATCTATTGAATTGATTATAGAATAGGTTTTGGGACATTTATGTGCATTTGAAGTGAATGATTTACCCCAAATAAGTAATGGGAAAATAGTCCAATTTGATTTTTTATTGGCCAATGTTTCATTAAAATACGGGATTATGTCCAGATCATTATTTGATACCAACGTTTGTAATTCCTTTAAAAAAACAGCATAATTATTCTCTAAAATAACTTTCCACGGTTGGTCATCAATATCAAAAAATGAAGGCTCTGGTCCATTATACTGTCCATTTTCTGCAAATGAATACCATTCTTTAATTGGAGCACTTTTCATTAATACACTTTTAATAAATTAACCAAATTAGTAGCCAAATATGCAAAAGGACTTAATATAAAGGCTAGTGTATAAATCAAAAACTTAGGCATTTTAAGTAAAAAAGTAAGTTTCTGAGCTCTTTTCTGAAGAAATAGAGACGTTCTTACGGTCGATGTAATTTTTGATCTTTTATTTTTAAATTCATCACGTAACACATCAATCACTAAAATAAAACGAAGTTTTGACGTATTATTCCATGCTTCATGATTGTATGCATCCATAAAAATCAGCCATTCTCCATTTTGCCAAGGCCTTTGTTCGTCCCTCACACGAAATCCACAATCGGGTAATCCTTCTGGTATCTTTAATCCCATATGACATCTATAAATGCCATTTGTATCACCACAATGAGGTAAAATTCGGCTATTCGGCTCCAATAAGTTGAATGAAAAAGATAAAATTTCAGGATATTTTTGAAGTAATTTTGAAGTAATAGGAAAAAATTTTTGATTTTTAAACAATTGTATATCCCAATTTTTAAGACTTATTGTTTTCCAGCTTTTAGGTTTAGAGGCCATAGCTGTATTAAAATATCCCTCCAGTTCGTGTTGTTCAAGATAACTGGTTAACTCCTCCCAAATTTGAACATAATGTGATGAAAAATCAGTTGCCCAAGGAAAGCCTTTATTTTCAATAAATGAAGGTTCTGTGCCTTTATAATCAAAACTAAAATCATATAAACTAAACCACAATTTAGCCATAAACGTATTCTTTTCCTTGTATGTCAAAGGTAAAAATTATTTTAAACAAATTCAATTAAGTTTTATTATCTAAAAATCTGTACTTTAGCAAAAAATAAAGACATGAGCATACCATCTGAATATCAATTGACTGAGAAAAACCCAGCCTTTTTTTATTCAAGTAATGACTTTCCTTTTTTATCAAAAATTGAAACTCATTTTGATGTTATTCAACGCGAATTAAAACATTTATTGGCCACCAATGCTGAAGATAATTGGTTGCGTACTTTTCCTAATTATGTAAAATCTGATCAGCAAAAGGCTTGGAAAGTTTTTTCGTTTATCTTCTTCAAAATGAAATTTCCTTCGCACGCATCACTTTGTCCAGAAACAGCCCAATTAATTTTTTCTATACCTGAAATTATGTCTTGTGATTTCTCTTATATGCGTTCGCAAACTCATATTTTACCTCACAAGGGGTATTCAAAAATGGTATTGCGATGTCATTTACCACTTATAGTACCTAAGGGCAATCTATGTGGCATTAGAGTAGGTTCTGAAACCCACTATTGGGAAGAGGGGAAATTGGTCATTTTTGATGACTCATTTGAACACGAAGCTTGGAATAAAAGCAATGAAAATAGAGTCATTCTAATGTTTGATATCCCTAACCCTAATTGGGGATACAGTTCGGAAGAAATTTCTGCTTATAAAATTAAACATTTAGACGACCCTTTCTTGCTATCCATGGCTGATTATGAGACTTGGCAAAGAGCCTTTTCAAAAAAACTTTTTCCTATCGAAACATTTGATGAGTGAGGTAATCATTAATTTCTGGTGCATTTAATGACGAAGGCGATCCTGAAATTTTTATCTTACAATTTTGTTTTGCTATAGCCTCTGCTGCTTGATTTAATTTTGCTCCGTAGATTGTATAATTTTCAAGGGTTAATTCATATTGAGTGCTGATTCCATCATTGGTTTGATCGAGTGCTTTATAGCCAATAAGTTTATTATATTCTATTGATGGTTGATTATGATTTAAGACCTTTATTACCGATTTGGTAGCAATTTTAAACTCAAAAAAAACAGCATTCAAAATACACAAGGTACTGAATGTTGAAACTACTGAATTAAGATATTTTTGGTTACCAATAAAAATACCTCCTTCACCGAATCCTTTTCTTTTGTCATAATTTTTGGCATTAATTAACCCAATTTTTTGATTTTCAAATTCAATGATGAAATAATAATTTGACGCATTATTAATGCTTTCAAACCAAATTGCTTGTTGCTCCTCAGATATTATCTTTTTGTATTCCATATTGCTCAACACAAAATCTTGATTGCGCCAAAAACGAACCAATTCTATATCATCCTTTTGAAGACGTGATAATCGAACTCCGTATTGTTCAATGGTCAACACCTCGGTATATTTCAGATTCATTATATGAAGGTGCGTTATTACTGTTTTTGAGCATATGGCGAATGTATTGCGCTATTATACCAATAGAGAAAATGATGATTCCAGTTGAAAACAAAACACTCACTATAATAGCAGCAAAACCTGGATAATCTATCCTAAAAAAAATCTTTTTAAGGATAAAGTACGCTCCAAAAATGAAATTAGTGGAAGCCAAAAGAAGCCCCAAATAAGTTACTAATTTTAGTGGAAAATCAGAAGAAAAAAGAATTAAATTAGATGTAAGGCGAATAAGGCCAAAGGTTTTGTATCTTTTTTTATGAAAAAATGATTTATTAAAATTAATATCAGTGAAGGCAATATTGTGTGTGTACCAAAGTATTAGTTCATCGATAAACACAAAATGACGATGATTCTCAACCAGTTTAGTGTATACTTCCTTTTTTATTAACCTAAAACTGCTACCTTTTCCTTTATTTTTTCCCTCAACCTTAGACAGACATTTATAAATAGAAGTTAAACCGCTGCGGAGTATACCTGAGTTTTCTTTTTTGTACAACCCATAAACAATATCCGCCTTTGCTGATTGCTGCTTTTCAATCAACTTACTAATTTCATTAGGTTGAATTTCTAGATCATCGTCAATAGTAATAGCAAAATTGCCTTGAGCATATTTACAACCACATAATGTAGTACCGTGCTGCCCAAAATTTTTGGCTAATTTCACTATCGTTATATTGTTGTTTTTATCTTTCAAATCTTTGAGGACTTCCCATGATTGGTCTTGGCTATAGTCGTCAACATATATTATTTCAAAAGTATATTTTGCTTCAAAAAATTGTATGATTTGATTATTCAATTCATCCAACGAATTTTCTGCATTATAAACAGGAACAATTATACTGTAGTCAATTGTTTTCATGGGTTTATTTTTTACTGGATAAAAGCAGCCCGCCATCCATTTGAATGGTTGTGCCTGTTATCCATTTTGATTGATTACTTAATAAAAAAAGAATCATATTTGCCACATCTTCTGGCTCTCCAATACCAAGTGGATATTGATCAACGAGGCGTTTTAATTCGGCCTCATCAAAAGCTTCTTTAGTATCATCAAATATTTTTGTTTGCACCAAAGCCGGAGATACAACATTAGATCTCATCTTTTTATCTGCATTTTCGAGGGCAAATGATTTAGAAAACGATTCCAATCCTGCCTTGGAAACTGAATACAATGCTCCACCCGTGTAAGGATGATGAGCCGAAACAGAAGAAATAAATACAACACTAGTACCGTGATTTAATACCTTATTTCGCAAAAAACTACTGCACAATAATATTCCCGAAAATAGATTTATTTGCAATAACTCAAGGATGTGTTTTGATTTAATGAACTTAATTGCAAAAGGTTGGATAACTCCAGCACAATGAGCCATTCCATCTAAATTATCAATGGATTTTGCCAATTGTTCAATTTCAGACTCTACAGATAAATCACACGTTATGATTTCAGGTTGACTGGACATTAATTGTGCGGTTTCTTTTAATCCAGAAAGTGAACGTCCGGTTATAATTGTACGTGCACCATTAGCCGAACAAGCAATAGCCACTTGTCTTCCAATACCAGACGAAGCACCGGTAATAAGTATTTTTTTGCCCGATAAATCAATCATATTCAATAAAATTTGTGTAAACATTCTCGGTATTACAAAGCATACTGCCCCATGAAAAACCTACCCCAAATCCTGCCAAAAGTAAGGTTAATTTTTTAGTTTTTACTTCATTGCTTAATTTAGAACATATGGTCAACGGTATTGAAGCGGAACTTGTATTTCCAAAATGTTCAATTGAATAAGGAACTTTTTCGATGGGTAATTTTAGTTTTTTTCTAATGCTTTCATTGATTAATTTATTGGCCTGATGCATGACCACATAATCTATTTCATCCAAACTTTGATGAGCATGTTCCAATAAATTTTTAATATTGGGAGCCGCCTCTCTTAGGGCAAAATTGAAAATTTCCATTCCGTCTAACGCTAAGTGTTTTTCGGCACGCACTACCCCTTTTTCATATTCAATTAGTGTGTCGGAATCTTTTGAATATGGAAATCTTGAATGTCCATGTTTAATTTTTATTGCAGATTGACCACTTCCGTCACTTTGTAAATTAAAATACCAATTAGGGCTTCCAAATGTATATGAAATCAATGTAGCGGAACCCGCATCACCAAAAAGTGGATACGTACTTTTATCTGTATAAGCTGTTGAAATGGTTGATTTATCCCCAACCAACAACAACGCTTTTTTTAACTGACCCGACTGCATCATGTTGCTAATGATAGATAAACCATATACATATCCTGAACATCCTAAACTAACATCAAAAGCCATGCATGACTTTGAAAGCCCAAGTCGCTCTTGAAGAATA
Organism: uncultured Flavobacteriales bacterium; assembly: GCA_964419055.1. GTDB lineage: Bacteria > Bacteroidota > Bacteroidia > Flavobacteriales_D > Parvicellaceae > CAYQNU01. The sequence goes on from CAYQNU010000001.1 coordinate 63,305, forward strand.
ATGGCTGTAGCTGGCAGAAAATAATCAGGTGACTGAGAAACAAAAATTAGCAGGTCAATTTCATCTTTACAAGAACTTTTCTTTAAAATATCTTGAGCAGCTTTAAAACATAAATCAGAACAAGCTGTATTTTCATCGGCTACTCTGCGTTCAATAATTCCAGTAGTTTTTGTAAATAAGTCTTGCTCTTCCTTTGTTATAAGATTGTAGGATTGGGTAGTAATGATGTTTTTTGGAACACAACTTACTATAGCATCGATAGTACAATTATTACAAATTTGATGTGCCAACTCAATTTATTTTTGATTGAACAAGGGTGTATAAGTCTTCAATGGTCTGAGTTTGTTTTAACTCAGCAGCATTCAATATTAAATCATAATGAGTATCAACAAATGCTATTACAATGAGAGCATGCATACTACTCCACCCTTCAATCTCACGATAATGGGTAGAAGGAGTCAACGTACCTGGAGTTATTTCTTCAAATTCCAATTCCAAATTTCTTGTAAATGCTTCAATTGTCATAATCTCAAATTATTCTTTAATATTCCATAATGGTTCCTCCCCAACTGTAACCTATGCCAAAACCTACCAACATTATTTTCATCCCTCTCTTTAATTTTCCATTTAATTCAGCATCTAAAAGTGCTACTGGAATACTAGACGAAACAGAATTCCCAAAGTTTTCTAAATTTACATAAAATTTTTCTTTGGGAGCATTTATTTTTCTTCTTACTATTTCAAGTAGATAAAAACTGGCCTGATGAAAAATGAAAAGATCAATGCTATCGATGGCACAATTATACTTTTCCAAAAGTGATTTAACCAATTTTGGAACTTCTTTTATAGCAAATCGAAATATTTCAGTGCTATTCATCTTTAATTCTCCATGATTCAATCTTGATGGGTTTGGATTATCTTTTCGATTTCTAAAACCACTGTAATCAACCATCAAATTAGTAAATCCACGACCATCTGTACCAAACTCAAAATGGGTTTGTTGGTTATAATTAGATGAATTGCTAATGTAACTGGCTGTAGCAATATCGCTAAATAAACTCCTTAATTCAAAATTGTCTTCTGCAATAGTTTTTGTTGACGTATCGGCAGTAATAAAAAGTACATTTTTTGCCATTCCTGACATGATAAGTGCATTTGATAATCCCAAACCATAAACATATCCAGAGCAGCCATAAGGTAAGTCAAATGCGCCAATAGAGGTAGGCAACCCTATCCTTTCTTGCAATATACAAGCCGATGCAGGCGCAATAAAATCATAACATTCTGAACAGAAAATCAAATAATCAACTTGACTTAACAAATTTGGGTTTTTATCAAAAAATAATTTACCCACTTCTGCTGCCATGTCCAAAGCTGTTTCTTCACGACCTGCAACATAACGTTGAAAAATACCAGTTCTTTTTTTTATTTCGCTTGCTGAAATTTCGTTATTCTGCAACTGAGACAACTTCTCATTGGTAATAATTTCCTCGGGAAGATACATTTCTATAGATTCAATCGAAATGGGCATAGTTATTTGGTTGATTCGTACATTTTCAAAAACTTATCGGCTTCTGCAGTATTTCCTTGGGTAGTATGAATTTGATATCCCAATTGATAGAATATTTTGAGAGCATCTTGAATCGTTTTGGTATCTTTTAATACAACCGATTTCTCTAATTCGGAATCTTTATTAAGGTCAACTTTTACTAGGTTGGCATGTTCAATTCCTTGATTAATGTATACCAATCCCTTTTCTAAATCTTTTTTATAAATATAATAATTGGCTAGGTTTAAATAATACTGAATTTTGTTAGGCAATGGAGCGTTTTGGATTGTATTAAGGTTAACTTCAATGAATTCTTTTTCCTTTTTTTCCTTGTGTAAAAATGCAATGTAATCATCGTAATAAACGGGATTTAAACTATCCAGCTGCATAGCTGCTTTATAAAAGATTTGTGCCGAATCAACGTAAATCTTCCGTTGATCATTAATGGCATAAAAAAGTTGATCAGCCTGCTCATAAGAATTTAACTTCAATTGTTTGGATATTAATTCCGCATAAAAAACACCGAATTTATATTGTATTCCTTTATCAATTGCTTCAAAAGTTTTTTGATAACTATCTGGTGTAAACATGCCAAAGGCTTTGTTTAATGGCTCATACAGTTCGGTTGAAAAATTGAATGACAATTTTAAATAACTATTTTCTAAAACTAAAAATTGGTTAATACTTGTTTGAATCTCTTTAATAATAGTACCATGATTTGCCACATTATAAACAGTCTCCCCTTTGGTTTGTATGGTTTTTATAACCATATCATAAATCATTTTGGCATAAGATGCTGATATAAAGACATCTTGATTAATGGTTAAACTGTTTGATGTTTTTGCCAAGGAGTCTATCTTTATGAATTGCAAGGAATTATTGATGAAATCCGATGCTCCAATTAATTTAGAATAACATGTTCCTAAGCTATGATTTGCTTGGTGATAATCCTTTTTTACTTCGATTGCTTTTCTAAATAAAGGAATAGCAATCCAGGTTTTTTGCAAATTGACGTGATACAATATTCCTAAATTATTCAAACAATTACTGTAGTCTGGATATATTTCCAATGCTTTTTCAAAATGAAATTTAGATGAATCTACATACGCCAGATATGTGTTGAAATTTTGTGTGTTTAGAAGAGCTAATTCTCTATATTCTGTGGCCATTAAACTATGAGCTTTAGCCGATTTATTTAAGTGCTTTATATCATTGTTATATAATGAAAACTGACTTTGCCATACAGGGTTTCTGTTAGTAACATGAACTAAGCTTCCCACTAAAACTAGACCACCAATAGCATACGTTGCGTACTTAAACGAGTTTCTCTCGCGGTATTTATGATAATACTTTACTGAATAGTAACTTATTATGAGTAATAATCCAAAAGAGGGCACAAACAAAAATCGTTCTGCGACTATTCCAGGAGCTACCACAATTAAGTTGGCAATTCCTCCAATGGTGAGCATAAAGACCAAAAAACCAAAAAACCAAATTTCTTTTTTTCGAATGCGCCATAAACCGAAAGCGGTTAAACCCACAACAAAAATTACACCTATCCAAACCATTGGATAGCTAAAATCAGCCATCGGCAATTCATTATATCCATAATAAAAGCTAAGCGGATTGGGCCAAAAAATCATCTTGACATACCATATAATTGTATAAAAAAACATGGGTATTTTCATAGCCCAACTACCGTCAACATACAATGGATTTTCATAAAAAAATAATTCTCGTTCAGAACCTTCATCAAAAACCATTTTTTTGGTTAAAGAAAAGAGCAAACCACTTACTAAAAAAAGGATCAATATAGGAGCTATATTTTTTAATTTTAAATGAGTGAAAAAATATAAAACAACAGGAATCAATGCTACGAAAACAAAGCCGCTTTTTTTGGAGAAGATACTCAAGATTAAAAAGAAAATACCCAACGTCAACCATCCATATTTCTTTTTCGATGCGAGATTACCTGACATAACTTTGAGTAATACAATCAACGAACTAAACCCAAAAAGCATTACAAATAATTCGTCTCTACATTTAATATTATCTACCACCTCAGTATGAATGGGATGTATTAAAAACAAAATGGAGGTCAATAAAGCAACATGTAATTTATATTCAGGTATTATCTTGTAAACCAAAATAAAAACCAAGATACAACAAAAAATATAAAGCAAAACACTTATAAAATGACTTATGGTAGCTTGCTTTTGCCAATATTCAATACTGCTTTCGGTTAATGGTTTTTGACGAGCTTCGGCTTCTAAATCGGCATCAGCAAATAGGGCATACTGAATGGCAAATGAAGCGGTGGTTACTGGCCTATACTCATAATTTTGAGTCGCATTAGTGGCGTACCGAGATTTGAAAATAGGAATAATCCCTGAAAACCCTTTCTCCACATTTTTATGAATAAATTCAGGTGTTGATGTAACTAAATCATCATCCATAGAAAACCCATTCTTAAGGGAATTTCCATAGTAAATAAACCCCAATATAATTAGAATCAGATAAGGCCACTTGGGAATATTTTTGATGGATGTGTAAGTCGTCACTTCAAATTCATTTACATTGGCGGTAAATTTATGAAAAATATCATTCAATGGGAATAATGTAGCAAGTATCTAATTTCGCAATGTAACATTTGTTTAATTTATCAATAACCCATTAAACCTTATACATCAACCATTACCCATCAAACCTCATACATCTTAATTAGTCCCAAGCATCGGCTAATTCCAAATCAATTTGTTTTTTGATTAAATCAACATGTTTTACCGTTACGTCTACTTTCATTCCTAGGTGATATTTAATCGGATTACGTTGCGATTCTAGTTGTTTGCTGCGGCTATTGAACATATAGTTTCCTTCTAAGGACTTAATATGAACCAAACCTTCGCATTTATTTTCGTCCATTTCAACAAAAATTCCCCAATCAGTTACCCCTGTTATTTTTCCTTCAAAGGTCAGACCTATTTTATCAGCCATAAACTTCACTTGCATGTATTTTACTGAAGCTCTTTCTGCCTCAGTTGCACTTTTTTCAGTGGTTGAGATATGCTTACATTGATGTTCTAGGGAATTATTGTATTGGTATTCTCGTCCATTTAAACGTTCAAATAGAATACGATGCACCAATAAATCGGCATACCTTCTAATGGGAGAAGTAAAGTGCGTATAATAATTAAAAGCTAATCCATAATGCCCGATATTCTCAACTCCATAATAGGCTTTTGACATAGAGCGAATGACCATAGGACCAATAATGTGTAATTCATCTTTAGCTTTGGCTTCTTCCATAACCACATTCAAAGCAAATGAAATGGGTTTGTCAGCGACTTGGTGAATGGTATATCCAAACTCGTGCAAAAATATGCGTAAATCTGATATTTTGTCTTCGTTTGGTTCATCATGCAAACGATAAACAAAAGGTACAATTTTTTTATTTTTTTCGGGCATTCCAATATGACTGGCCACTCGTTTATTAGCCAATAACATAAACTCTTCAATAAGTTTATTGGAATCTTTTGAAATTTTGAGTTTTATCCCCAATGGATTGCCCTCTTCGTCCAGATCAAAACGTACTTCTTGACTTTCAACATTCAACGCACCTAGCTTTAAACGCTCATTTCGATACATTTTAGCAATGCCATCCATAGTATGAATAACAGGTCCAAAAGTTTCGTCAGAAGTTACGCCTTCAATGATTTCTTGCGCTTCTTCATAGGTAAATCTTCTATCTGAATTGATGAGTGTTTTACCAAACCATTCCTTTAAAATTTTACCTTTTGGGGTGATTTCAAATACAGCCGAAAAAGTCAATTTGGTCTCATTGGGACGTAAACTGCACAATAAATTACTCAAGTTTTCGGGTAACATTGGTATTACTCTATCTACCAAGTAAACACTATTTCCTCTAGAAAGAGCTTCTTGATCTAATAAAGTGCCCGGCAATACATAATGACTTACATCTGCTATGTGAACACCAATTTCATAATTACCATTTTCTAATATTTGAAAAGACAAGGCATCATCAAAATCTTTGGCATCAACGGGGTCAATGGTAAACGTGAGAATGTTTCTAAAATCTCTTCTGTTTTTAGCTTCCTTTTCGTAATCGGGTTCAACAATTTTATGAGCTTCTTCTTCAACTGACGCAGGAAAATGAGTAGGGAAGCCAAATTCAGCCAATATAGAATTCATATCCACATCCATTGTGCCGGGCATACCTAATCTTTCGATCACCGCACCCAACGGACTTTTACTTGTTCCGGGCCAAGTTAGAAATTTCACCAATACTTTTTCACCGTTTTTAGCTCCTTTGTGATGTCCTCTTTCTATAAAAAAGTCAATGGGCATTTTGGGGTCATCGGGTCTCACAAAAACCGATTTTGGACCAATATCAACCGTACCAACAAATTCATTTTTGGCTCGTTCCAATACTTCAATAACTTGACCTTCTGCTTTACCAGCGTGGTACACAATTTTAACTCTTACTTTATCTTGATTAAAGGCTTTACCTGTATTGGTTTTATGAATGTAAATGTCTTCTTCTTGACCATCCACAATTAAATATGCAGCTCCTCTTGGTGTAAAATCAATTTTACCTATGAGTTCGTTTTCTTTTCCGGGTTTTGGAACCAATTTATATTTTCCTCTTTGTGCATTTAATAAAATCTCCCAAACCTCCAATTCTTGCAATATTAAATTGATTTGTGTGCGTTCAGAACTGTCGGTTATATTTAATTTTTGTGCAATCTCTTTGTAATTATATGAAGCAGAAGGATTGTCATTGAATATTTTTATAATTCGATTAGACAATTCTTGTTTATATTTATTGGGGTTTCGATTTTTTTTAGACATAAAAAGTATTTGAATGTGAAAGGTACATTTTAATTGTGAATTAAAGAATTCTTTACTAAAATGTTATTCACGATGGGTTTGTAATAAAATAGATTTCACCAGAAATATTCAGTCAATTACATTATTTTTACTAAAATTGTACATAACATAAAATCATATATATGAGAATAAACTTTTTATTCTAATTCGTAATTCTCGAATTGACAATATCGCATATCGCAATATACGATAATTTTACTTTAAAATTTGTAAATTAATGATTTAATTTCTAATATTGCATATCGCGATACGCAATAATCAAAAATATGAAAGTACAAAACCAACAGTTAAAGCCGCAAGATGTGTTGCTTTTACTCAAAATAGTAAGTGATAATAAATCAACTTGGAATCAAAAACCAATAGCAGATGCTTTAGGTATGAGTCAGTCGGAAGTAAGTGAAGCTGTGGCACGTTGTAAATATTCAGGGTTATTAGCACCCAATGGTAAAACAGTCATGAAACTAGCGCTAATGGAGTTTATACAATTCGGTTTGAGGTATGTTTTTCCTCAACAACCTGGAGCAGTGGTACGAGGCGTACCCACTTCCCATTCCGCAAGTCCACTAAAAGAACAAATACAAAGCACAGAAGATTATGTGTGGCCGTATGGAAAAGGCACGGTGCGGGGTCATAGTATAATTCCTTTATATTCTTCAGTGCCCGAAGCAGCATTAAAAGATCAAAAACTACATGAGTTATTAGCTTTGGTTGATGCCTTGCGTGTAGGGAGAGCCAGAGAAAAAGAACTGGCATCACTAGAAATTAAAAAACGTTTTGATTTTGGAGAATAGAATCATCAATATAGCCGTAGTTGCTGAAGTGGCAGAGGCACTAAAAGACATCAAGCAAGACATGGTTTTTGTGGGTGGTGCTGTGGTAAGTTTATACACCGATGATCCAGTAGCAGATGAAATTCGCCCAACCCAAGATATTGATATGACCATAAATATAGTTAATCTGAGTCATTGGCAAAAAGTTCAAGAGCAATTAGGGGCACTAGGATTTTACCCTGATACATTTGGCCATGCTATTTGCAGTTACAAGTATAAAGATATTCCTGTAGACATCATGGCAACCGAAGACGGCCCACTAGGACCATCCAACCGTTGGTACAAAATAGGGTTTAAAAATTTATGGTCTGCTAAGGCTAAAGACCAGGAGATTAGTATTCTTTCAGCACCTTGTTATTTAGCAACCAAATTTGAAGCCTTTAATAACCGAGGCAGTGACTATAGAACCAGTCACGATTTGGAAGATATAATTTATGTTTTAGATAATCGGATAACCATTGTAGATGATATAATCAAAGATGATAGTCGTATTGCCAACTTTATTAAGGAACAATTGCAAAATATCACTAATAAAGGGATAATGCAAGAAGTTTTAATAGCGCATATTCATCCGTTAATGTTAGCCGAACGCTTGCCAATAGTAGAAGAAAAAATTAAACAAATAATGAATCAATAAAAAAGTTCATTTTTTAAGGTTACCTTTATTAATTGTTGACATAAAGAGGGAAATGCAACGAATATGACTGATAACGAAATCATAACACATATACGATTGGGCAACAATGAAAAGCCGATCAAATTGTTATACAAAGAATTCCCTAAGATAAAATCTTTAGTGATAAAGAGTGGGTTAACTGAACCAATAGCACAAGAATTGTTTAATGATAGTCTGGTTATTTTAATTGAAAAAATTAATGACCCTACTTTTGAACTATCATCCAAATTAACGACCTATTTGTATGGGATTAATCGGTTTTTGGCTAAAAACGAATTACGCAAACAAAATAAACATCAATATGACTTAGAATGGAGTGATACACTGATTCTTTCGGAAGAGGATTTGGGTTACGACTACGAAAAAGAACAACAATTGACTTTGATGGAAAAAATCTTAGACAAGATTTCTGAAAAGTGCAAAGAAATGCTTCGGTTATTCTATTACAAAAAAGAAAGCATGGAAGCAATTGCCACAAAATTGGATTTTTCGAGTGTCAACTCAGCCAAAACACAAAAGTATAAATGCTTGGAGAAAGCTTCTTCAATGGCGCGTGAAATGCAACATGTTTAACTTACCAAAAACCGAAAGAAAATGAGAAACGAACTTCAACATATAGAACGCATTGATCAGTATTTGAACAATGAACTTTCAGCAACGGAAACAATTGCTTTTGAACAAGAATTGCAAAATAATAGCACACTTCAAACACAATTAGAAACCCAAAAACTTTTGAAACAAGCCGCTTTGAGAAAAGCGATTAAAGCGGATATTGCCAAATATGGTGGTAGTAGCTCAATGGGTTTTAATTGGAGTAAATGGTTAGGTGTAACGGGAATAATTGTACTTATAATTGGTGCAATTTGGTTAGGTAAAGATGTGTTATCAAAGACCGAAAACAATAATGAACATAACCAATTAGCGACAGCTCATAAGGATTCAACTAAGGTTAAAATGGACACGTTTGTTACTGTTCCAACAGATTCCATTTCACAAGGTGAAACGGCATTGACTACTAATTCAAACGCTTCTGAAAAACCTAAAAACAAAGAAACAACTTATAGCGAAGACACCTATTGTGGAGAGTTAAAAACATGGGTGAAACCAGATATTCAAAAATACACTATTGATCCTTCAAAAGGGGCTACCATAGAAGGCAAAGATGGTACGTTGGTAATAGTGCCATCGGATGCTTTTGTTGATAATAACGGAATAATTATAAAAGAAAACGTTACACTCGAAATTGTAGAAGCGCTCAAAGTTTCGGATATGATTGCGTATAATTTGACTACCATGAACGGTGACAAACCATTACAAACAGGGGGAATGTTGTACATTCAACCTTATGTGAATGGTGAAAAAGTAGAAATCAATTCTAAGCGACCTTTGTATGTAGAAATTCCAACAGATGAGTACAACCCAAGTATGATGGCTTGGAATGGAAAAATAGATGAAAACGGTGATATCGATTGGCAAAACCCCCAACCCTTAAAACGCTATTTAACGAAAGTAGATTTTGATAACTTGGATTTTTTACCCAATGGATTTGAAGAGGCCGTTGCTGCAGGAATGCCATTTAAAAGTTACAAAAAAGCAGATAAAAAGTTAGTGGATAGTTTGTATTATTCTTTAGGAATTACAACTACAAATTCAAAGAAAGAATATGATTGTAATTTTTATGATAAAGATAATTTATTTGAAGGAAGTTTATCAGACACTAAATTCCCAGCGGTTTTTAGTGCGGAAATTATGCAAAGTTCTAGCACCCCAGTTAAAAATGGTTATGTAGAATTAAGAATAATGGATAAAGTATTTGGCAAAGGAATGACGGATAATAATGGGAAAATTATTATTGAGAAATTACCAATAGGAACTTGTCAGGTAAAAGTTTGCTTTGATGGTCAAGTGCGCTATGTAAATGGAATTGTGTTAAAAGAAAACAGAGGTCCAATAACAGTTCAGCAAATAAATGTAAATAATATTACCCCAGTAGTTAAAACAACAATTACTAAGGATGATTCAAATAAAAATTTAACCACGAACTCAAATAATAGTAACAAAGTAACTTGTTTTATCAATCCTTTGAGCGTTCAAACCATAAAATCAGATAATTTTTCTAATACTTTTTTAGCCACTAAAGAATTTGAACAACGCTTAAAAGTTCTGCATCAAATGCCTAATGCACAACAATTGTTTGACTTATATGTAACTAATTTAAGTAAGGATTTACACGTAGTGGATTCAATGGTTGCAGCAGAATTGAATGGAGAAAACAAAAAACACTTTACTGATTTTGCAGCGCAACAATTAACGAATGTAAAAGATGCCAATATCTATCAAGAACAGTTAACGGAATTTTATAATTCAAAAAAGAAGGAATACGAAAAAGAGTTAACCAAAGCTAAAAAAGAATATGATAAAATTAGTTTAGCAGATTTGAATAAATACCAAAATGAGTTAAGAAAATTAACAAATCAAAATATTCAAAATTACGCTTTTGACAATAATTCATTTGATAATTATAAAATTAAAGAAGGAATAGCAAATCTTCATACGTCCTATAAAGTCCCACCAATAAAACCAATATTTGTAAAACCAAATGTAGTTAAAAGCCCAGCGGTATATGCTACAAATTGGTATACGAGTGGATGGAAAAATATAGATGCATATATACATATGTTATTTAAAGAAAATAAAGAGGTAGAAATTGATATTGTTAATGAAGAAAACATAAAAAATGGAGCACGAATTTATCAGTGTATTAATATTCTTAAAACTGTAATTCCTTTGACCGTTTCTGGTGTTATTGCAAAAGCAAAATTTCCAAAAAGTGGTTCATCAAACGCAAAAGAAATGTCAAATACTTTTGCAATTGGTATATATAAAACCAAATCATCTATTCAATTTGCAAAAGCGCTTTATAATCCCTATGAAACAAATAAAGTAACATTAGTTTGGAACGAAGTTTCTGAAGAGTATTTAAAACAAGAGTTAAAAATTTTAGATGTTGAAACTGATGAAGTTTTTAAAGATTTAGAGCAACAAGAGATATTAATAAAAAAGCAAATTGAAATTGAAATAAAGAAAGCTGAACAAGAAAAAGAGAGAAAACGTATTGAAATAGAGAAAAAAGACCTAGAAGCTAAAATTGCAAAAATCCAAACAGCACTTGCTCTAGAAAAAGCCTTCATCCAAACTTTAGAAAATGTTGTAAATAGTTGTGGGTTAGCAACATCCAATAGCACAAATCTTGATGCTGCGAATAGTTATTTCGAAGTTCAACCTGAATTCCCTGGTGGTCAAGCTGCTTTGTACGATTTTCTTTCAAAAAATTTGGCCTTTCCAAAAGAAGCTATAGAGCAAGGTATAGAAGGCAAAGTTTATATTCAATTCACTGTAGAAACAGATGGCAGCATTACGAATATAACCGTTTTAAAATCTGACCATCAACTTTTAAATCAAGCCGCAGTTGATGTTATTCGAAAAATGCCTAAATGGGGTCCTGCAACAAATGAAGGAAGCGTTATAAAAGTAGCTCATACCTTACCCATAAATTTCCAAAAATACTAAATCAAAATGGTACAGTAATTTGAATGAAAGAAGCCGTTTGCTTTGGCTGTAGAATCATACAATTATCTAAATAACGAGACCCAGAAGTACTTTTGGATCTCTTTATTAATCAACTATTTATCCCTTAATCAAATTATATAATTTTTCTAACTCTTCTTTTGAAGTACAGCTCAATAAAAAAGTAAGGCTGTTTTTGTATTCAGGATCAGAATATCCGAAAGGGTAGGTTGTATTTTTAAAGGGTTTACTTTCTGGTCTTTCTTCATCAGCTGTGAAGTATATGTAATAATGGAGTACCTTTTCATTCTCATCCATTTGTTCCTTTACTTCTAGATAATAGTAATTAATTTGATTTTTATGAAATCTGTAAATGTTGAGGTCAACGAATTTATTGTTCAGCTCACCATAAATGGCAATTTCTATTGTGTCGCCCTCAATTTTATAATAGGAATGTTCATTTTGATCGAGTTGAGAAGCATTAAAATCATTAAATTTGGGAAAAACACAAATGGGAGTTCCGTTTAGAATTAATGTTTTACCATCTTCAAATTGGATCGTTTTTTGAGCGTTCACAGTTATGTTTAAACACAAAGTGATAAGAATAATTTTAGCCACTATTTTTTTCATAATTCATTTAATTTTAGGTTAAAGATAATGGGTATTTTTCTTTTCAATCCAACCACTTTGTAAAACTCCTTTTTTAATATCCAAAAAGTAGCATGTAATTAGTAAAAAATCCCCACCCGCTACTACTCGAATGAGGACTTTATTGTTTAGCTATGAAAAAACACCTTATTTATTTACTATTAGTTTTGTTTGTTGTTTGATACCGTTAAAAGAAGTTTGCACTAAGTAAATTCCATTTTCCCAATCGGATGTTGAAATTACCGAAACAGTAGATTCAACGATTTTAGAGTACATCAATTTCCCAGTTACATCATAAACAGTGATTTGTGTACCTTCTTTCAAATTCTCCAAGTTTATATGATCATTAGTTGGATTTGGGTAAAGTGTAATTGGAGAACCAAATGTTTCATTGATAGAGGAAGAACCCCCACCAATAGTCACTTGTGAGCAGCCAGATATAGTAGCACAACCATTAATAGAAATTTCAACTGCATAATTCCCAGTAATGGTTGGAGTAAATGATTGTAAAGTAGCGCCAGAAATTGGTGCGTTTCCATTGTCACAATCTAGCCATTGGTAGGAGGCGCCTGATTGTTGTGCTGTGAGGGTGTTACCTGCTAAAGTTACTGTTGTGTTTGATCCAACACAAAATGCCACGCAGTCAGAAGTATCAGCTGGGCACACTCCCATATTATTTAAAATCACTGCATAGCTTCCATTTTGAGTTGGATTATAACTTTGGCTATTTGCTCCAACTATTACAGAAAAATTAGTGGAACAATCTACCCATTGAAAGTTTCCAAAACCTCCAAATGCACTAATAAAATTACCTCCATTACTGGCATTAATTTGTTGACTTGCTTCAATATTCAAATTGATACGCACCAAACTATCACAACCGTATTGAATAGAAGTTAATGTTTCTAAATACATTCCTGATTGGGTATAAGTTGTACCATTAAACGTATAACTATCACAAGCTGATGGGTAAATATCTACAACAGGTATGGCTGGATAAACGGTTAGATTTACCGTTACTGAACTATCACAACCAAATTGATTGGCAAATACTTGTGTATAATTGCCAGAGGTAGTATATTGTTGGTTACCCCAATTGTAGGTGCCGCAACTAACTGCTGAAAATGAAGTAGTATTGGTACAATTATCTTGAAATTTAATGATTGTACCATTGGCTCCTACTGCCCAACCCACAAATGGGTTTATAAAAGTAAGGTCATATAAATGATTTGTTGTTGGGGAAGTATAAACTGTCCAACTAGCACCTTGATCAGTAGTTTGTAAAATAGTGCCATTTTCACCCACTGCCCAACCTATCAAATTGTTTACAAATGTTACAGCGTGCAGGTTGTTTGTTGTTTGGTTACTTGATGTCCAAGAAGTTCCTCCGTTAGATGTTTTGAGAATGGTTCCATTAGACCCAACAATAAAACCAATATTGGCATCAAGAAAATAAATACCCTTCAAATCGGAAGTTACACCCGTTGATATATCCGCCCAAATTGCGGTTGTTTGAACATCGTTATTTTTATTTAATTTGCCGTTGTTTCCAATGACCCAAGTGGTAGAACCAACACAATATACATTATTCCATGTATCCGTTCCATTAAAATTACCGTATGATGAATTCCCCCAACCTCCACTAGAAGTTGTTGATTCAATTATAGGTATATCATCATGATTTTTTCCAACCATAACTTTTACCTGTCCATTTATAAACATTTTATTCATTTGAGCTCCTGTAGCTAAATTGAATGGACCTGCAAAACCATCAGAACCTCCACCACCTGTTTCAATATTGGTTGCTTGAGAATAATTAGCGGGTAATAATGCGTGGTGAATATAATTTGAAGGAGTAACTAAAATATCGTTTATTGGTTTACTAGCTTGTGTCCATACATTAGCAGGGTGTGTCCAACTAGTGCCACCGTCAGCTGAATAAGCAAATAATCTACCGTTAGATGCCGTAGCTCCAGCAGCAACTATATAGGATGATGTAGCTGCAGAAACGCTTTTAAATGTTGCATTTGCAGGTGCTGAAGAATTTTGCACTGTCCAAGTTTGAGCGTTTGAAGTTCTTGTTAAACAGATAATTGTAAAAATTAATAGAAATTCTCTTTTCATATTGATTAATCGTTTAGTTGTATTCAAATGTAAATTATAAAATTCACTTGGGTTTAACCAATTTGTGTAGATGGGTTTAGGCTGCATGAAAGCCTATGGTGAGTTTGTGAGCAATAGACTTGGAGACGGAAGATTTTATGAAGGAAGAGTATAAAGTCTTAAGTCTAGAGTGGAGTTTAGTTGTAAAAGAATGTAACACGTATTGCTGTTACATTTATGGTAATCAACTTTACTTCCAATTTGTCCTTTTGTCTAGTATCTAGGGTCTAATGTCTAGCATCTAAAAACAAAAAATCCCCACTCAGTGTTACCCAAGCGAGGATTCCTTCTATGAAAAAACACCTTATTTATTTACAACTAGTTTTTTTGTTGATTGGATTGTTCCATTTTCTTCCACTTGAATAAAGTAAACTCCATTTTTCCAGTCGTTTATTTGAATAGTTAAAATACTATTTGCACTCAATTGAGAATGAATTAATTTGCCAGTGATATCATAAATTTTAATTTTTGAACCTGCGCTTATATTATCGATACTAAAATGGGTATTTGCAGGATTTGGGAAAATTTGAAAAGATGTATTAACTTGTTCATCAATAGATGAAGTAGCACTCGATATTTTCCAAATCTCACTATAAGATTCACCGCTATCATATCCTCCCAAAAAGTACATAGCACCATTTTTAAACATAATTGGATCTAAATAATTGATATCGGTTTCAGCTACAGCACCTCCAGGATGTATGGTTTGAGTACCTATTGTGGTTCCATCAGAATGAAATAATTGTTTCATACCTGATGCTGCAGTATTTGATGAGAAAAAGAATCGATTATCAAAATCATATCCATAACCATGATATCCAGCTCCTGTAGAATTCGTTTCTTTCACCAAAGTTGTTCCTGCTTCAGTACCATCTGTTTTCCATAATTCAGTTCCTGTACTTCCATCATCAGCCCCAAATAGAAGTAAGTTATTGTATACTTGAAAACCGTTAAGAGAGCTGCTTCCTACTCCTGCATTAATGTCTTTAAGTAAAACCGTACCAGCAGTTGTTCCATCAGATTTCCATAATTCACTTCCGCTCACACCATCGTTGGCTGCAAAATAAAAATGATTATTGAAAACTGCCAAACTTAAACCATAAGAAACACCAAAGCCATCACCTGTTGGATTTATATCTTTTACTAAGACAGTTCCAATTGTAGTGCCATCTGTTTTCCATAATTCTCTACCAACACCCGAGTTGTCTGTAGCTAAAAAGTATAATTCGTCATTATAGATATTCTGTTGGTACAAAGAACCAATAGGCCCAAAACCTGGATTTGTTGCAATGTCTTTTAAAAGAACAGTTCCATTTGTTGTACCATCTGTAATCCAAGGCTCTAAGTTGTTATTACCGTCTTGACTTAGAAAAATTACTTTGTTGCCTAATTTCACAACCTCCGCTCCACCAGTAGTTGGAAAATATCCACCATCAGCTCCGGGCCAAATATCTTTTACCAAAACGGTACCTGAAGGAGTGCCATCGGTTTTCCAAAGCTCTTGACCATTTACACCATCATTTGCAGAAAAAAATATCTCTCCGTTCAATTCAAATGTTTTACTAGGACTTAAATATGGAAAAGACCCAATTGCTCCTGGTTGGATATCTTTTAATAGAGAGGTTCCTGCTGAAGTTCCGTCTGTAATGTATAGTTCATCACCTTCATTGTCATTATCATTTGTTGCCATAAACAGCATTTGATTACCATTGATTACAACTACTGCATTTTCATAAGAAAAATAAACATCTGGATCAGAATAAAAAACAGACGTACCAGCTGTTGTACCATCTGTAGAAAGCATTCTATCATTTAATATATCGATAATAATAAGTTTATTATTAATGATTTCTAGTAATTCAAAAGAACCTTCTTCACCATTCATTTCATAAAACATCGTTGTACCAGCAGTGGTACCATCTGTCTTCCATAGGTTAAATACTACTCCATCCGTGGAGCCTATAAAAATGGTAGTGCCATTTAATTCTTTAAAACTGTAAGCGCCATATTCACTAAAAGTGGCTATTTTTTCGAAGGTATAGTTTTGGGCATTCATTCCTTGACCCAAAAATAAAGACGCTCCAAGCATCAAAGTTGTTGTAATTTTTCTTTTCATAGATTATAGTTTAAAATGATTCTTGTCGCAAAAATGATAGTTTTCTTTTAATCAAATTAAATCATTTTGTGTAGACCCTCTTTTTTGAAGTGAATGGGGTGAATGGGTTTGTGGGAAGTTGTTTGAGAAGTTCAAAGTCTTGAGTCTAGAGTACAAAGTAGGGTTTAATTTTTAAAGAACGTAATAACTATCACGTAATAAGTAATACGTTTTGGTTACGATGTAAAGCATGAGATTTATAGTTATCTACTAGAAATTCATTTGTCCATTCGGCTACTGATCGGAGTCGAGGTGGGCGGATGTATTCTTCCTTAACTAACTCAATTAGGGTGTTGGGCATAAAAATACCTCGATTTGTAAAACGCTTATGAGGGATGCTTTTCTATTTTGTACTTTTGCCTTCGAAATGATAAACACCCGTTTTTACTTTTTACTATTACTAATAGCTTGTATAGATTTATTAGAGGTGAGCTTGTATGCTCAAAACCCCTATGCAGTGCAAATTTCTACCAAAGATGGACTGCCATCAAATACTGTTTTTCAAGTTTATCAAGACGCTAAAGGTTTTGTTTGGATTGCCAATAATGAAGGTATTTGCAGATATGATGGTTTTGAATTTGTAAATTATATATCCGAAAAACAAAGTTCTAAAGCAGGCAGTTTTATCCAAGAAGACAAAACGGGACGTATTTGGTATGAAAATTTTGATGGTCATCTTTTTTTTGTGGAACGTGATACGTTACAGTATTTTTCAAAATCAAAAACGTTGGGGTATTTTCCTTATTGCATTTCCGACAATCATTTATATGTCCTTAATGTTAAGGGTATAGAAATATACGATCTCGCCACTTTAGATTTGGTTAATAAAATAGATATAGAACTCGATGACATTGAATTTGCAATATATAAAAACGATGCGCTCTATTTTATTTCCGATCACATTCTTTTTAAATTGAACGAAAACAATGAATTGTCTTCGAATACCTATTTTAAAGATAAATCAATCAAAACAAAACAGATACTGTTTTACCAAAGCAAACTCCTCATTTATTCGAAATACAATGAAAATCAATTGATTTATGAATTCGATACTTCTTTAAATTTTAAAACTTTGCACTCATTCAAGGAACCAGACTTTATTCAAGGATGTAATATAATGGATCATCAATTATGGGTATATACATCAAATGGAATATTGAGTTATGAATTTCATAATAATTCTCTACATTATAATGGTCACATTTTTTCTACTAAAAATGTATCTAACGGAATGGTTGACCAACAAGGAAATTACTGGATTGCTACTTTGAATGAAGGGGTATTTCTTATACCCTCTTTACAAAATAAGGTATATTCATTGCAAGATAATGTACCCTCCAAGTTGATCAGCACGCCAAAAGGACTCATTATGAGTACCCAAACTGGATCGCTTTTAAACTTCAATTCAAAATCAAAGTCTTTTGAAACAATTTTTCAAGAAGAAGAATCTACCCCGATAAATTATCTCCATTATGACGCACTTCAACAAAGTGTTGTTTTTACTTCAAAAGGGTTTAATTTACTACAACTCGATAATTTAGAAAAAAAGCGCTTTCAAAACTTGGCTCTTAAAAGTATCGTTAGAGTAGATCATAAGTATTTGGGTATTGCTGTGAGTGGTTTATATGGCTTATTATTAGACCCATATTGTGATCAAGAAAAAACTTCCATTTGGGATGGCGTTTATAAAGAAAATTATACTGAAAATCTTCAAGATATTTCTCCTTTAAAAATAAACCTACGTGCCAAATCAATTGATTATAATAAAATTTCGCAAACGTTGGTTATTGCGACTAATGAAGGGCTTTTTACACAACATTTGGATCAAACTACCGAACTAAAATTAAATAAAGAGACCTTCTTTGGAGAAAAAATATTTTGGTATAATAATATCATTTATGCTTTAGATACTAAAGGTAATTTTTATACGGCAGACACCAACCATGCCTTCTATTTAATAAATACACAATTAGGAATTCCAAAATTTGCCATAAAACGAATCAAAAAAGTAGGTGACGAGGTATTGATTGCTACAACAGAATCAATTTATGTTTATCAATTAGAAACACAATCAATCCACTTGGTAGATTTTCAATTGAATTACGCTGATTTTATGGATTTTGATAAGTTTAATAATATTTTATATATCCTTACTTCTGATGGATTGATTGAATTAACTCAGAGCGCTTCTACTGGAAAAAAGAAAGAAGCTCGATTTATTATCAATTACTTACAAGTTAATCAACGTAAATATTTGGGTGCACCACAATTACTATTGAATCATGATGAAAACAACATCAGTATCCACTTTTCAGTAATTGATTTTGGAAAAACCATCAATTTACCTTTGTATTATAGATTGAATAACAGTGATTGGATGTTGATGAATAAAGATGCTCACACCCTGTTATTTTCTTCTCTTTCCTACGGCAAATATGAGCTGGAATTTAAAATCGGGGACCAAAAAATTGATGAAGTAATACGATTTGAGATATTGAGCCCTTATTGGTTGAGATGGTGGTTTATTACTTTTATAGTTGCTTTGATTTTACTGATTGGCTTATTGTATTACAAATGGCGTATGAATAGATTAAGTAATCAAATTAAACTGCTGAAAGAAAAAGTACAGCTGGAACAAAGTTTGAGCAAATCCATTTTGACGGCTGTAAAATCACAAATGAATCCGCATTTCTTTTACAATGCGCTCAATACCATTCAAGCGTATATTTATACAAACGATAACAAAAAAGCCAATACGTATTTGGCAAAATTCTCTAAATTGACACGTACTGTATTGGAAATGTCGGAACGTGACACCATTACATTAACCGAAGAATTTACCTCTTTGAATTTGTATTTAGAACTGGAAAAAATGCGTTTTTCAAAAAACTTTGAATTCACTTTGAATAAAGAATCCGTTAGTAATCCAGAAATTATTGAAATACCTCCAATGCTTATTCAACCCTACGTTGAAAACGCAATAAAACACGGTTTGTTACACCGTGAAGGACACAGGCAATTGGATATTGATTTTAAACTTAATGATGAACGGGTGTTGGTTGTAACCATAGATGATAATGGTATAGGTAGAAAAAAATCAGAAGAATTGAATCAGTTAAAAAAGGATAAGTCACGCTCATTTTCAACAGCAGCCAATAAAAAAAGACTGGAAATTCTGAATTCAAGTACCCATCAAGCTATTGAAATCATTGACAAATATGATGAAGAAGGAAATGCAACAGGAACTACCGTTATATTAAATATTCAATTCAATTAAAATAAGTAACACAATTATGTATAAATCGATAATCATTGATGATGAAGAAATGGCACAAACCTTACTAAAAGGAATGTTGGCCGAATATTGTCCAAAGGTAGAAGTTGAAGCTGTTTGTGGTGATTTACTTTCGGGAGTAGAGGCTATAAAAAAATTAAACCCAGATTTAGTATTCTTGGATATTGAAATGCCTGGTCAAAGTGGGTTAAACTTATTGGACTATTTTGATGAGATAGAAATAACATTCTCCATCATTTTTATCACGGCTTATAACAATTACGCCATAAGTGCTTTCAAATTATCAGCTATTGATTATTTATTAAAACCAATAGAAGTTGAAGATTTGACTCAAGCAATTGATTTGTTCGAAAAAAATAAAAACAGAAATCAATTCAAATTTCTCAAGCACAATATGGGAACAGGAACAGCCAAAAAAATTGGTTTAAATACTGTTGGTTCTATTGTTTATGTTGTGTTAGACAATATCCTGTATTTTGAAGCGGATGGTTCCTATTGTAAAGTTATGCTTGTTGATGGAAAACAAATTACAGCAAGTAAAGTGCTCAAACATTTTGAATATATATTAAGCGATAATTTAAATTTTTTTAGATGTCACAAATCCTTTATGATTAACATAAACCATATAGACGAATTCGTGAGGGCAGATGGTGGCTATTTAAAAATAGGAGGACATCAAATCAGCATTTCGCCTGATAAGGTGAAAAATCTATTGCAATTGATGGAGCAAATTTGAATCGGATGACAAATGTAGCCAATATTTAATGGACTAATTTAAAGTTGTGAATTTAAGTTCGCTAACTGAACTAAGGTTTTCACTTCCAAAAACACCTCCCACACAAAGTGGGTAAACTTTCTTAAAGATGTTGTTTTATTTTTGTCTTATAATTTTAAAATAACATAAAACATGAAATCAAAAGTAATTTTTGCAGCATCCATTTTAACGATGACAACATCGTTAAGTGCTCAAAATTTTGGGGGAAAATTTGGTGAAAAAATGAATGCCAAAATTCAAGGTACAGCCGGACCTAACAAAAAACAATTAGAAGAGGCTGCAAGTGATAGCTCAAGTACTTTTTTAAATGGTAAAGAGGTCCTAAAAGATTCACGTGGGTTAAGCGGAATTTACTATTCTAACACAGCCATAGCTGCCGGTACAATGGGCAATAACCCTATGACCAACCAACCTTATGAAAAGATGATTAAAAAGTTTTTGGTTAATTATGATGAAACAAAATACACAATTAAACTAAATACTCAATATTCTTATGAAACAGGCAATGACACCAAATGGGTAAAAGCTGCAATGTGGTCGTCAACTACAAATCCACCAAAATTAGGAGTGGACATTTCTACTAAAGCAGGAGGACTATTTTTATCCAATAAAGATTATGATAATAGAAAATATACTTTTTTTAAAGGCTATTTAGTAACTAAAGATTTACAAGGAAATTACATAAAAGGAGATGCATTAAACAGTGATTTCAACAGTGCTGATATCCTTGAAATTGAACCAGGTATTATCTTAATTGGTGACTTGCGTGTGGGCAAAGATGGGACAGAAAGTTCGCTTGAAATGAATAAAAAATACAAAGAAATAATCGTTCTTTACAAAGCCGAAAAAGCTTCCGTTGCAGCTAAATACACTCGTGAATATGCTTGGGATAAAATAGACGCATTCTGGAAAAAATATGATTCAGCAGGTGATGAAATAGAAGCAAGTAATACTACACTTGCTAAGCCATTTGCTGGGAAAGTTAAAGATCAGCCAAGTGATGCCGATTTAAGAAAAGCTGTGGAGGCACGTATGACTCAATATAAATGGGGCGAAACATTAGAATATGTTTACATTATATCTGATTGGAAAAGCGAATACCAAAAATTAGGCATTAACCAATTAAACACATTAATGAGCCGTACCTTACAAGTTCAAGTTGTAACTAAAAAAGGAGATAAATGTCGTGCAACTATGATGACTATTAAGCAAGAAAATGTTTACATGACGGGTTCCGTTGAAGAAAATTATGGTGGCCAACCAATAATTGCTACTGGTAACACAAGTACAAATGATATAGATTGTAAACGGGCTTACGAGTACAAAAAATAAATAGCTTCTTAAATGTTTGCTCTATACTTGATTGAATAATGGCATTTAAATCGAGTAAGTGAAAAATCTAATTGAAAGGGTTACAATGTATTGTAACCCTTTTTTAATTCACTACTTTTATAAAGTAACTTTTTATGCACTTAAAATTATCTGTTAAAATCCCAGAATGAAAAAAGTAACTTCAATCTAAAAAAAAGCAATTTAAAAGGTTAATTAAAGAACCTAATAAGCCCATTTCAGATAGATAGCTCCCCAAGTGAAGCCACCACCAAAAGCAGAAATGATGATATTGTCGCCTTTTTTAAGTTTGGATTCCCATTCCCATATACACAAAGGAATAGTACCTGATGTGGTATTACCGTATTTTTCGATGTTGATCATTACTTTTTCTCTAGACAATCCCATTCTTTCAGCGGTAGCGTCAATTATACGTAAGTTGGCTTGATGCGGCACTAACCAAGCAACATCGTCACCTGTAAGGTTATTACGCTCCATTATTTCGGCACTTACACCAGCCATATTAGTTACAGCATATTTAAATACCGTTTTACCTTCTTGAAAAACATAGCTATCAGGATGTGTAAGATTCTCCAACGTGTAAGGTGTTGTTGAACCTCCATTTTTTTGAATTAAAAATTCACGACCTGAGCCATCTGCACGCATAATGTAATCTTGAATTCCATTGCCGTCTTCTGTTGGTTCTAATAATACACCTCCAAATCCATCTCCAAATATGATACAAGTAGCTCTATCTTGATAGTTGATGATACTGGACATAACATCGCCACCTATAACAATAACTTTTTTTGCTGACCCGTTTTCGATAAATTGTTGTCCGGTAGTTAATGAAAAAATAAAACCTGAACAAGCAGCACTTAAATCATATCCCCAAGCATTTGTTGCACCCGCTTTATCACAAATCACATTTGACGTACTGGGGAATTTATAATCTCCTGTAATCGTCCCAACTATAATCATATCGATTTCGAGTGGTGAAATGCCTCTTTTTTCGCAAATGGTTTTAACGATTACTGCTCCAAAGTCAGAAAACGTTTCACCTGGTGACACTTGTCTTCTTTCTTTAATACCCGTTCTTGAAAAAATCCACTCATCATTAGTTTCAACTAATTTCTCAAGATCCTTATTCGTTAATTTTTTTTCGGGAAGTATTCCGTGCACTGCTGTGATAGCTGCTCTTATTTTTGTCATTGAAAGGCCAATTTTATTTTTGTATGTAAATCTGCTTTTGCGATATCTCTACTATGAATAATCATATTTTTGATGGCCAAACCACTTGAAATCCCATGACCAATGAGTACGGTTCCATTCACCCCTAAAATAGGAGTTCCACCATATAATTCGTAATTGAATAACTTAAAATAATCATCAATTAAATTACGTTTTGCAATTACTTTATAAAAAGCCTCCGCTTCTTTCAAAACTACATTTCCAGTAAACCCGTCACACACGATAACATCGGCTGTGTTGTCAAAAAGGTCTCTACCTTCAACATTACCAATGAAATTGAAATCAGTGGTTCCCTTCATCATTTTGTAGGTAGCTTGTGTCAAAAGATTTCCTTTTTCTTCTTCTTCTCCAATATTTAACAAAGCCACTTTTGGGTCTTTATTGCCGTATACGTGTTGCATGTATAAACTTCCTAAAATGGCGAATTGATACAATACATCTGGTTTGCAATCTGCATTTACCCCCACGTCCAAAATCAACCCTACACTTCCGTCTTCTCTAGGTAAAACAGAAGTAATGCTTGGTCGAATCACACCCGTTACAGGTTTCACCGAATACATTGCTCCCACCAACATTGCTCCTGAATTTCCAGCACTCGAAAATGCATCTAATTTACCTTCGGCTAATAAATGAAAACCAACCGAAATACTGGAATAAGGCTTTGCTTTAAGCGCTTTAACAGGATGTTCGTCCATACCTAACACATCAGGAGCATGGATGTATTTAAAAGCAGAGACATCGCCTCCAAACTCTTCGATTTTTCGTTTAGCCAAGTTCTCATCTCCTATTAATACTAGCGTATCATCAGAAGAAAATTCTTTTTGGGCCGCTATTGCACCTTGAATAGTGGCCTTAGGAGCAAAATCGCCCCCTGCTATGTCAATTCCTATTTTCACGGCCGAAAATTAAGAAGAATTTTTGAACCAATTTCAATTGTTGAATTATTTTAATATCAACGAACTATTTAATAACCCATAAAAAATTGTAAAACAAGTGATTGACAAAATTTTCAACCATCCCAACTAAATTTATTAAAAATCAACTTGACCGTTTCAAAAAATATATACATTTGCGTGATAAACCATTGTAAAATTTTTATAAAATAAATTATGTCAAAATACCAAAAAGAGATTGACGCTTTTATGGATAAAGTAAAAGCGAAAAACGGTCATGAACCTGAGTTTTTGCAAGCTGTTTTAGAAGTTGCTGAGACCATTATTCCTTACATTGCCGACAAACCAAAATATCAAAAAGCTAACATTTTGGAGCGTATGGTGGAGCCAGAAAGAACCATCATTTTTAGAGTTCCGTGGTTAGATGATAAAGGAAACATTCAGGTGAACAGAGGATTTAGAATTCAATTCAACTCTGCAATCGGACCCTACAAAGGCGGGTTCCGTTTTCACCCAACTGTTACCATGTCTGTATTGAAATTTTTAGGATTTGAACAAACCTTCAAAAATTCATTGACTACTTTACCAATGGGTGGAGGAAAAGGAGGTTCTGATTTTGACCCTAAAGGTAAATCAGATAATGAGGTGATGCGTTTTTGTCAATCGTTTATGACTGAAATGTTCCGTCACATTGGAGCTGACACAGATGTACCAGCTGGAGATATAGGTGTGGGTGGTCGTGAAATCGGTTATATGTTTGGTCAATATAAAAGATTAGCTAACGAGTTTGTTGGAGTATTGACAGGTAAAGGTAGAAACTGGGGTGGTTCATTAATCAGACCAGAAGCTACAGGATACGGTACGGTATATTTTGCTCAAGAAATGTTGAAAACCAAAAAAGACTCTTTCAAAGGAAAAGTTGTTGCGGTTTCAGGATCGGGTAACGTAGCTCAGTATGCTTGTCAAAAAGCAACAGAATTAGGAGCAAAAGTGGTAACTTTATCTGATTCTTCAGGATACATTTATGATGCAGATGGAATCGATGCTAAGAAATTAGCTTTCGTAATGGAATTGAAAAACGAAAAAAGAGGTAGAATTGAAGAATACGTTAAAAAATTCAAATCTGCAAAATTCGTTGCTGGTAAACGTCCTTGGGAAGTGAAAGTTGACATAGCTTTACCTTGTGCTACTCAAAACGAATTAGACGGAAAAGAAGCAAAAGCTTTGGTTAAAAATGGTTGTATTTGTGTTGCTGAAGGTGCTAATATGCCTTCTACACCAGAAGCTATTGCTGAATTCCACAAAGCAAAAATCTTATTCTCACCAGGTAAAGCATCAAACGCTGGTGGTGTAGCAACTTCAGGTTTAGAAATGTCTCAAAATTCATTACGTATGTCTTGGACAGCTGAAGAAGTTGACCAACGATTACACGCTATTATGATTAACATTCACGAAGCTTGTGTGAAATATGGTAAAGATGGTAACTACGTAGATTACGTAAAAGGTGCCAACATTGCTGGTTTCGTAAAAGTAGCTGATTCAATGATTGATCAAGGAGTAGTTTAATATTCTTTAAAAATAAAAAAGGTAAAGGGAACGCATTCAGTTGTGTTCCCTTTTTTTTGGTTCTAAAACTCATTTTTTTTACTGGAATAATCATAACTTTGTAATTATGGAACTAAATAAAATATCGGAATTTAAATCATCCCCTCAAATTCGTGAAAAATTGGCCAGTATTGGTTTTACAAAACTTTTTGCAGAAGGTGATGTTATCTTGAATGAACACGCTTATATTAAAGCTATACCTATTGTCACCACGGGAAGTATTAGAGTGATGCGCACAGACGAAGACGGAAGAGAAATTTTGTTGTATTATATCAAAGCTGGCGAAAGTTGTATCATGTCATTTTTGGGCGGTTTGCATCAAGATACAAGCAAAGTTAGAGCTGTGGCCGAAGAAGATTCTGAAATCCTTTTTATACCTATCGACAAAGTTAGTTTGCTGATAAATGAATTTCCTGAATGGCTCGATTATATTTTTAGGTTGTACCACCAACGTTTCGAAGAATTATTAGAAGTGGTAAACGCTATCGCTTTCAAAAAATTAGACGAAAGGTTGTTGAATTATCTTCAAAAAAAGGGTGAATTAACTAACAATCAAACCATTCTAGTCACCCATGAACAATTGGCTAATGAATTGGGTACAGCAAGAGTTGTAGTTTCACGATTACTTAAACAGATGGAGCAAGAAGGTTTAATAAAAATGGGGCGTCATAAAATCACTTTATTGTAAGACCATTAATGAGAAGCTACCTGTTTCTTTTTCTTAGTTCTTTGAACTGAAATTAAGGCATAAACACCAAAAATAACTACCGCTGCGGTTTGTGTTATCCAAATGAGGGTCCCAAAACCACTGTCTTCGGGCAATACAATGTTTCCTGTGCGTTCAAAATAATCAGGATCTCTGAAAAATGTAATTACCGAACCTACCATAATAGGATAAACACCTAAACCTCCTTGCACTACAACAAACCCTATAGTGCCTGCTACAAATGCAGCCATAATTGCTTCTGTAGGAAGATTAGAAGTATAATCTAGTGCATAAAATGGAACCCAAAACATTACCACGTAACTAGCCCAGATGATAACGGTATGAAAAAGATAGGCCCAACGATCTTTCATTTTAAAAATGCTCAATAATCCTTCCCAAGTACCTTTTATAAATTGAAAAACTTTATCCTTGAAGTTAGATTTCGTTTTGATCAAAACCAATAATACAATTGCTCCTAGTGCAATGATTCCAAAAAACATATATTGAAAATAGGGAACACTTTCTTCTCCATTGGCAGCTGGCTGCGTTAAATTAATTTTATTTCCAATACTCAACAAAGTGGAAATATTATCATAATTGATAAGGAGTGCTATTGAACCTACAATGAGTAAACAAATCATATCCACTACGCGTTCGGCTACAACTGTTCCAAAACCTCTATCAACGGGTACATTATCTGTAGCTTTTAAAACCCCAGCACGCGATACTTCGCCAACTCTTGGTAAAATGATGTTGACAATATTACCAATCATAGTGGCGTGAAAAGAGGCTTTTAAAGAAACGTTATACCCCATTGAGCGTAGCATATACCTCCATCTGTGCGCTCTACTTAAATGACTAATTAATCCAACAACTAAAGCTAAAAATATATAAAAATAATCGGCATTTTTAAAAACCTGAATAAAATTTAATTTCTGTTCGGCAGTGTATCCTGACCAAATATACCAACAGATATAAAGGGCAACCAATAAAGGAATACCTATTTTTAGTATGTTAAGGACAATTTTTTTCAAATGAAGATTGATTAATCTATTTTGTTGTGCTCATTCGGGAACACCAAAGCGGGTTTAAATGATTTTGCTTCTTCAAAATCCATAAATCCATACCCAATAACGATTACTTTATCGCCTACAGCTACTTTGCGTGCAGCTGGTCCATTTAGGCAAATTACACCACTATCACGTTTTCCTTTGATCACGTAGGTTTCTAAACGTTCGCCATTGTTTAAATTAACAACCTGAACTCGTTCACCTTCTATTAAATTAGATGCCTCCATCAATGTCTCATCAATGGTAATGCTGCCAATGTAATTCAAGTCTGCTTGTGTTACTGTGGCTTGGTGAATTTTACTTTTAAAGATTTGTATCATCATAACGGGCGCGAAATTACTTCATTATTCTGAATAATTCAATGTCAAATTATCAATTTATCTTTTTGAACCGTTTTATAAAACTCTAATTGTGCCGTATTGTTGTGTTTGATAAATTACTTTAAGAATTTTTGTGAATGTTTTGAATGGAATTAGAATCCTTTTTTCGAATCCAATGTTTATCAGATTGTTCCTGAACAATTATAATCTATTTACCAAAACATCAATAAATAACCCATTAATGAGCCTCCTAAAACAACGAAAGCACTATTAATTTTCCTATAACCAAAGGCAATGACAATGCTCAAGATAGCAATTACGATTGTCCTCCAATCGGTTATGGAGTCTTTACCCATTTCAAAACATACCGCTACTATAACCGCTACCGAAGCCACATTTACGGCATCAAGAAAAGCCGAAAAGAGCATAGAATTACGCATTTTCTTAACAATGGGATTCAATAATGCCACAAAAACAAAAGAAGGTAAAAATATGGCAATAGTTGAAAATACTGCCCCTGAAAACCCATTAATTTGATAACCAATAAAGGTCACTGACGAAAAAACGGGTCCTGGAGTAAATTGACCTACTGCAATAGCATCTATTAATTGCTGTTTGGTTAACAGCCCCGTTGCCACCAACTCTGTGTCTAAAAAAGCAAACAAAACATAGCCACTTCCATAGAGAATGGCTCCAATTTTTAAGAATATCCAAAATAAGTTGGCATTAGTGGCAGCCAAAATAGCTGGTTTTGAAAGTTGCAAAAAAACCAATGGAAGCGGTAAAAAACTAGAAATTTTAGTGTTACTGTTATTCCTAAAATAAGTCAACAGTAAAGCAAAAAAACCAGCTCCAAACATCAAATAAATTTCACTAATACCGAATAATGAACCCACTAAAACCAGCGCTCCAATCAGAATTAACTCAATTGATTTTAATGATTTTTTTGCCAATGGAAAAATGGCTCCTAAGATTATGGCAATAATCGCAGGTTTTATACCATAGACAAATGGTTGTACTTCAGGAATTTGACCATATTGTTTATACAGCCAAGCAAAAATTCCGGTAATAAAAACAGCTGGAAGAATAAAACAAAGGCCTGCAATAATCAACCCTTTTATACCCCCTTTTTCGTGACCTATGTGAATGGCCATTTCAGTACTATTAGGTCCGGGAATGAGATTGGTGGCACCCATTAAATCGAGGAAATGCTGTTCAGATAACCACTTTTTTTTATTCACCACTTCCTTCTGCATCATAGCAATATGAGCAGCAGGCCCTCCAAAGCCAATGATTCCTAATTTTAAAAAAAGTAGGGCTATTTCACTTAATGTTGCTTTGTTTTCAACCATTAATTATTATTTATACCTATCGAAACCCCATCAAATTAATCTTCATAATTTAAAGGTAAGTTATCAATTAATCGAACATTACCAATTTTTGCCACAACAAAAGCGCGTAATGACTGAGTTTTATCCATAGGAAATGACAAAGTGGATGATTCTCTTATTTCAAAATACTCCGGTTTTGAAAACATACGTAAACGTGTCAAACATTTAGCAGTGATGTCTTCAATGGTATGATCATTAAGTGCATTCTTGGCCATTTTTAAAACCTCAATTAATTCAGATGCTGTGCTTAATTCATCGTTTGATAACAATAAATTTCTAGAGCTCATAGCCAATCCTGATTCTTCTCTAATTATGCTACAACCAATGACCTTAACGGGCAAATTCAGTTGCTGAACCATCCTTTTAATCACCATATATTGCTGATAATCTTTCAATCCAAAATATGCTTGGTGAGGATTAACGATTTCGAAAAGTAATTTCACAACCCGCATTACTCCTTCAAAATGGCCGGGTCTAAAGGCGCCTTCCATAACCGTTGCTAATAATCCAAGATCAACAGAAAAGGGTTGCTCAAATTGATAAACATCCTCTTTTGATTTGGGCAAATATAAGACAGCGCATCCTGCTTTTTCTAATTTTTGTATGTCTTGCTCCGTTTGAATCGGATAATTAGCTAAATCACTGGGATTATTGAATTGAGTGGGATTTACAAAAATACTCGCCACAGTACAATCATTTTCAGCATTGCTTCTTGCAATTAATGATAGATGACCATCATGTAATGCTCCCATGGTTGGAACAAAACCAATTCTCTGATTAACAATTGTTTTTAAATGTGCCTTTAGTGCCTCTTGTGTATCGAATACTTGCATTTTGATATAAAAAAGCATCAAAACTAAATCAAATCTTTGAAGTAATGGAATTTTTTTTATATTTTTGCAGTCTGAAAAGAAATTAACTCCGTAAACTGTCAAGGCGAATATGTCCAAATCTAAAATTCTCTACGTTACACAATCTATCGCACCTTTCTTAGAAAATGACGGCTTAGCCGAATTAGTAAGAAAATTATCACAAGGTAATAATGATCAAGAAAATGAAATTAGGGTATTTATGCCCAAATTCGGCATTGTAAACGAAAGACGTCATCAATTACACGAAGTTATTCGACTTTCTGGAATGAATCTCATCATCAATCATTCTGATCATCCTCTCATTATTAAAGTGGCCTCCATTCCTCAAGCAAGAATGCAAGTGTATTTTATTGACAATGATGAATTCTTTAAAAGAAAATCCATGTTTCATGATGACAAAGGAACGTTTCATGCTGACAATGAAGACAGAGCTTTATTCTTTTGTAGAGGAGTTTTTGAGACGGTTAAAAAATTAGGATGGTCTCCTGAAATCATTCACTGCCATGGTTGGATGTCAGCATTTGTGCCGTTGTATTTACGTACTTTTTATGGCAACGACCCTCACTTTACAGATGCCAAATCAATCTACACTCCTTATAACGATGATTTGATGGAGCCTTTAAGTGCCAATATACTTGAAAAACTGCATGCAGATAATATTACAGCATTGGATGCAGATGTTTTGAAAACGCCTAGTGTTATGAGCTTACACAAATTAGGAATAAAGTGGGCTGATGCAGTGACATGTGGTTGTGATGCAATAAACCCAGAATTATTGAGTTATGCTAAAGAACAAAATAAACCCACATTAGGTTTTCAAAACGAAGACACCATAATTGATTCAAGTAAAGAATTTTACAACACTGTACTTGCCTCCCAAATTATGGCCGATTAGAAATTTAACTATGACTGAATTGTATTTAAAAATAACACCATTAAAGCGGAAAGTGATTCAACTTTCCGCTATTTTTTTTATAGCTACACTATTATTTTCAGCCTGTAAGAAAAAAGAAAACACCCTGGGCTCTAGTATACAACCGGAAGGTGACCAATTGGGTTTGGAAATGATTGACACACTTTCTATGATTACCTACACCACCTTAGGTGATTCTGTGCGAACCGATGAATTATCAGGAATAGGATTATTAGGTTCCTATAATGATCCCTTTTTTGGTAAAACAAAAGCCAATCTATTTGCTCAAATTCGATTACAAAGTTCAGTTGACTTCACACCATCTAGCGGTGATTTGAATGACATCGTTATTGATTCAGTGTTTTTATATTTAGAGCTAAGTGGTTTTTACGGTAATCTTCAAAATCAAACATTTGAGGTGTATCAATTGGCTGAAGATGTGTATGAAGATTCTACTTATTATTCAAATAAAGTGGTTTTAGTAGACCCCACCAATCTTGTAGTTTCTGGTCAAGGAAGTATTAAACCCGATCCTTATTCTCCAGCCTATGTAGGAGCTACGTTACAAGACAAACCCATATTGAAAATTCCTTTGAGTACAATTGACTTTGGTCAAAAAATCATCAATGAATCTGGAAATGTTTCTTTAGAAGGAAATGACGACCCAGGACAATTTATTGATTGGTATAAAGGCCTAATGATTACCGTAAATACACCCGGCCAACCTGCCAATCAAGGATGCATTTTGTCGGTGGATTTGTTGAGTACCAATTCAAAAGTATCTATGTATTATCGTGACAATTCAGGCTTACCGAGTGAATACGATACGTTACAATTTGATTTTAATATCAACGCTAATTCTGCCCGTTTCAACACCTTTGAGTTTGATTATGCTAGCAATCAAATTGGTGATCAATTGTTGGATTCGACCCAAGGACAACAAATATCTTTTCATCAAAATATGGGTGGCGCAAAAACAACCATCTACTTTCCGTATTTACAAAATTTAACTTCGTTGGGTAACATTGTGGTAAATAAAGCTGAACTCATCATGCCAACGCAATTTTATGTCAACGACCCTTATTTGGCACCTCAACAATTATCTCCAACTCGAAGAAATGAGGAAGGTGTATTGTTGTTACTTCCCGACTTTGGTGAAGGTGAGGTAGGTAATTTCAGTACAACAACGAGCTCATACTCTTTTATTTTGACGCGTTATGTCAATCAAATTTTATCGGGTAAAATAACCAATTCACCCCTAAAATTGGTTTCATCAAACGAGGCATTATCAGCCAATAGAGTGGTATTCAATGGTGCCGATGCCATTCTTAAAGATCAACCAAAATTAATCATTACCTATACTAAATATTAAACTTTTTAATCATTAAGCCATGTGTGGAATTGTAGCATATATAGGTCAAAAAGAGGCCTTTCCAATAGTTTTAAAAGGACTTAAACGTCTTGAATACCGAGGATATGACAGTGCAGGTATTGCCGTAGTCAATAATGGCGATTTAACCATTTTCAAAAAACAAGGTAAAGTTCAAGAATTAGAGAATTTTACGTCTAGTTTGAATACCTCTGGTAGCATTGGAATTGGTCATACACGTTGGGCAACCCATGGTGTTCCAAATGATGTGAATGCACACCCTCATGCTTCAGGAAACGAAAAGTTTGCTCTTGTACACAACGGTATTATTGAAAATTACGCGGTGTTAAAAAAAGAATTACAACATCGTGGTCATATCTTTAAAAGTGAAACCGATACAGAGGTTTTGATGCACCTTATTGAAGAAATCATTAATAAGCAACAATGTGATTTATTTACTGCCGTTCGACATGCATTAAACGAGGTTATTGGTGCCTATGCCATTGTAGTTATTTCTAAAGAAAATCCAGATGAATTAATTGCCGCTAAAAAGAGTTCGCCATTGGTTATCGGAATTGGAAAAGATGAATATTTTTTAGCGTCAGATGCTACACCTATTGTGGAATATACTAAAAACGTAGTGTATTTAGAGGATGGTGAAATAGCGCGTTTGAGTTTGAAAGAAGGTTTGAAGTTAAAAACCATAAAAAACCAAGCCGTTACACCTTATATCCAAGAGCTGCAAATGCAATTGGAAGCACTAGAAAAAGGTGGTTTTGATCACTTTATGTTGAAAGAAATCTATGAACAACCTCGTTCAATAAAAGATTGTATGAGAGGTAGAATGAGTACCTCTGAGGGTACTGTTTCATTAGGTGGAATTTTGGCTTATAAAGATAAATTGGTTAATGCCAAACGTATCATTGTAGTAGCTTGTGGAACCTCATGGCATGCTGGATTAGTGGGTGAATATTTGATTGAAGAATTAGCACGTATACCTGTTGAGGTAGAATATGCCTCTGAGTTTAGATACCGAAACCCAATCATTTATCCTGAGGATATTGTTATTGCCATTTCTCAATCAGGTGAAACGGCAGATACATTAGCAGCTATTGAACTAGCCAAATCAAAAGGTGCCACCATAATGGGGATTTGTAATGTGGTAGGCAGCACCATTTCACGTGCCACTCATTGTGGTTCTTATACCCATGCAGGACCAGAAATTGGCGTAGCATCAACAAAAGCATTTACAGCACAAGTTACGGTTTTGACCTTATTGGCATTGATGTTAGGTAAAGAACGTAATACTATTACGGACGAACGTTTTACCCGATTATTAATCGATTTGGATAATATACCCGATAAAGTAGAGAGTGTACTCAAATCAGATGCTCAAATTCAGCACATCGCTGATATTTATAAAAATTCTACCAACGCTTTATACCTTGGTAGAGGAATTAACTTCCCGGTGGCATTAGAAGGAGCTTTAAAGCTTAAGGAGATTTCCTACGTTCACGCTGAAGGTTATCCTGCTGCAGAAATGAAACACGGACCTATAGCGTTAATTGATGAAGAAATGCCAACATTTGTTATTGCCACGCAAGATTCCAGTTATGAAAAAGTGGTGAGCAACATACAGGAGGTAAAAGCCAGAAAAGGGAAAGTTATTGCGGTGGTAACTAAGGGAGATATTGATGTGAAAGGAATGGCGGATCACGTAATTGAAATACCCCGCACCGATGATTTGTTGATTCCTTTGATTGCAACGATTCCTTTTCAATTATTGAGTTACCATATAGCGGTAATGCGCAATTGTAATGTTGATCAACCTAGAAACTTGGCGAAATCGGTAACGGTTGAGTAAGATCGCAATCTGAAATTAACATTTGGACATAGTCCATTCTATTCTTGGATTTCATTCATTATTATTAAGTCAATTAATAATAAGATTCTTTTTTTTCAATTTCTCAAAAAAATACCTACCTTTGCCTTGCATTTTGGTTGTGACGTTTAGTTCCAAATAAACGAAACATTAAAAGGGAATCCTGTGAAAATCAGGAACTATACCCGTAGCTGTAAGTTCTGTCGCAAGACAATTAATTACAAAAGACCACTGTCCCGAGGTATCGGGATGGGAAGGTGTAATTAACAAAGAACCAGTCAGAAGACCTGCCAAAAAGCGAAGTTTCAATGCTTTCGGGATAAAGGCAGGTGAATGTTTATCAAACAGTTGTGGCTGGCTGTAGGTATCTATTCTTTTGTGTTTATCTTTTTAATTTATTAATGTATAAAATTTAAAAGGATGAAAAATTTCTATTTTTACGCTAGGCTTTTAATAGCCGCTCTTTCGAGTCATTCAATTGTGGCTCAACAAATCAATTTTGAATCGGTATCGTTATCTGGGACAGAAACCTTTTGGAATGGTTCAGATTTAAGTGGTACACACAACAACTTCACGTTTTCTCAAAACATTGACTTAAATGAGTTTTCTTTTGAGAATATTTACGACACTACCTATACATTAACGTACGGTTATTGGTCAACAGGTTGGGCTTTTTCCAACCAAACTGCTGATAACTTGGTAGGCACAACTGGGCAACATTCATCGTATGCAGGTGGTGCTGCAGAAGGAAATAATTACAGCGTTGGGCAAGATGGTTCAGAAATCATTATTTCTCCAACAGGGCAAAATGCCATTAAGGTTAATTCACTAAAAATTACCAATAGTAACTATGCCGCACATTCAATGTTGAACGGAGATTTATTTGGTAAACAATTCGGATCTTCATTAAATGCCGATGGAATAAACGATGGTACTAATGGCCAAGATTGGTGTTTGCTATCCATCGTAGGTCATAAAATTGATGGAACAACAGACACGATTGAATTTTATTTAGCCGATTATCGTTTTTCTAATTCAACAGAAGATTACATCGTAAAAAATTGGACATTGGTTGATGTATCCTCATTAGAATACGTAAATAAATTAGAGTTTTTGATGAGTTCCTCGGATGTGGGGGCTTTCGGTATGAATACACCTGGTTTTTTTGTAATCGATGACATTCAATATACGGTTACTTCAACAGCTTCAATAAATAATGAAAGCAATTCCATTGAAGTTAACGTATATCCTAACCCCACAAATGGCATCATAAATTTAGTTTCTAACCAACTATTTTCTACGATTGAAATTATGGATATAACAGGTAAAATTGTCTACACAAATGCTACATCAAGTTATTTCGAAACATTAGATATAAGTTATTTACCAGCAGGAGTTTATCATATTAAATCAACAACAACTACAGGTCAAGTTATAAAAAAATTGATCAAACAATAATAAAAAAGTACAGCCACAAAAATCACTATCTCAACAACATATTAAACATGTTGTTGAGATTTTAAAATACAAAAATGAAGTTTACAAGTATATTACTTATTATCATTGTAAATGTTTTACGCTTTACAGCGCAAGGGCCTTTTCCTCCAGCAGTTGATTCAGTTGGGACTACTGCTATACATAAAGATTCTTCTGTTTTTGTAGGCTGGGCAACACAGTGCACCGTAATTAGAGGTTATCAAGATATAGCGCAGCCGTCAATGGGTATGGTAACTGCGGGTGAAGCTGAAAACGTTTTGGGTGCAGCAGGCACAAATGGAGTAGTAAGTTTGGGTGATGGAGGAAGTGCCATTGTAACGTTTAGTCAACCCATTATGAACGGATCAGGTTGGGATTTTGCCATTTTTGAAAACGCTTTTCAAAATACTTTTTTAGAATTGGCTTTTGTAGAAGTCAGTTCAGATGGAGTAACCTATTTTCGTTTTCCTGCAACATCACTAATCCCTTTCGAAACACAAATTGGAACTTTTGGAGAGGTGGACGCCACGTTAATCAACAACCTAGCAGGAAAATACCGCGCGCAGTATGGTACTCCTTTCGATTTGGAAGAATTAAATGGTACGATTGGTTTAGATGTTAACGCCATTACTCACATAAAAATTATAGATGTGGTGGGAAGTATTAATCCTCTTTACGCAACCTATGATGCGCAAGGAAACATCATAAACGAACCTTATCCTACCGCGTTTTTTCAAGGTGGTTTTGATTTGGATGCTGTGGGCGTAATTCATCAGCAACCGGTGAGTGTAGAAGAGTTTGAACAACGTAACTTTTCGATATATCCGAATCCAGCTTCAAACACTATTTGGGTAAGAAATAGGGAGAATGATAGTTGCTTAGTTCAAATTCATAATCAAACTGGTCAATTGATTCTTGAAGAAAGGAGCTCTATATCTCATCCCATTTCAGTTAGTAATTTTTCTAACGGAGTCTATTTTGTAACCATTACTGAAAATCAATCAAAAAGTATTGTTAAATTAATTATCTATCATTAATTGATGATAAAAAAGCTTCAAATAGTGTCTGTATTTCTATTGATTTGTTCCCTTTTATTGGGCCAAAAGACAGATACTTTGCCTGCGCACAACCAAAACGGAAATCGAGTTGTTATAACAGTTTATCCTATTCCACAAAATGCGGTTTCGTTTGGAGATTCTTTACTTACACGATATTCCAATCAAGGCATTGGTAAATTACTCACTATAGAAAACGGTATTTATATAAAAAGTTATGGATTAGGTGGATTGACCACACTATCCAAAAGAGGAGCTTCTGCATCGCAAACGCAACTATTTTGGAATGGAATACCTGTCAATTCTCCCAGCCTTGGACAACAAGATTTAAGCTTAATGCCGCTACTTTTTAGCGATTACGTTTCTATAGACCATAAATCAACTATGAACGGAGGGCTTGAAGGTGCTTTGAATTTTACCAACCGGCATTCCTACGTAAACGGTTTGAACATAGTCTATAGTAAAGAAATAGGTTCATTTGGGATGAATAATACCACCTTTAAAGCCAAATATTACAAAGAAAAATGGAGTGGGTCAACCGCACTATTCAAAAACGAAGCTCAAAATAACTTTGAATACGTAGATTATAGCGAACCCAACAGACCCATCAAAAAAAGAGAAAATGCCCACTTTGGAGGCTGGGGATTTTCACAGAACCTTTTCCGAAAAACACATAACAATTTACTTTCATTACATACTGCCTATACCCAATTCAATAGAGAAATTCCTTCGGCAATAGGTGTCTTAAATTCAGGACCTTTTCAGTTTGATAATAGCTTCAAATCCACCATAAAATATTTTACAGAAAGAACGTTACATCAAGATTTTCAGTTTGGCTACATAAGAGATCGATTAGTATATACAGATAGCAGTTCCTCCATTTTTTCGAACAACGCTAATCAAACCTTCAACTTTAATTACCGAATACATGAAACCAAAATCAATGACCTATGGAAAATTGGTGGCCATTTAAACGCACTGTTTTTTCAATGTCAATCTACAGGCTATTTGAACACCCGTAATCAACTGAGAGGTATTGGAGCAATTTCTATTACGCGCTCTAACACTTATAGATTTCTAGAGATTAAGCTTAGACAAGAAGTAATTGGGTCCACTTGGTCACCTTTTATACCTTCCTTATTTATTTCAAATAGATTAAAAAAACACGACAATTGGGTATATGGAGGACAATTATATACCAATTATCGATACCCTACTTTAAATGATTTGTATTGGAGCCCTGGAGGAAATGAAAATTTGAAACCAGAAAAAAGTATAGGGGGCGAAATCTTTTGGGATTATGTAAACTATACTCCTGGTAATAGGTTCAAAATAGCTTATTTTTATTCACTCACTGAAAACTGGATTCAATGGCTTCCAAATAATATTGGATATTGGTCAGCACAAAACGTTAAAAAAGTAGAGCGTCAAGGTTTAGAACTTTCGGTTAGAAAAAAAATAGCGCTGAGCAAAACACATTATTTTATTGCCCAAGGAAGTTACACCTTTGTTAAAGCTATAAACAAAAGCACTTTTTCACAAGTCGATGGGTCATTAGGGAAACAACTAATTTATGTTCCTAAACACACTTTAGGAATCTCTGCAAGTTATGTATATCGTAGAGTGGACATCTCCTACCAACAACAAATATATTCAAGGACGTTTATTGATGCCAATAACACCACCTATCTAACCTACATTGCTCCGGCCAGTTTACATATCGGTGGAACATTAGTAGATAAAATTACGGAAGCATACTTTGCGTTGAAAATTGAAAATCTTTTTAACGAAACCTATCAGATTATAGCTAATCAACCATTACCCGGCAGGTATTTTTCGGTATTGATTCGTCTGTCGTTGAAGAGTAAAGAGTGAAATGGAATTCACAAACAACTATCAAAATCGGATATCTTTTAAAAAATTAATAAATTCCGACATACTTCGAACACTATCCAAATAGAAGTTCATGCGGCAAAAAAATAACCTATTCAC
The DNA here is from genome assembly GCA_964419055.1 of uncultured Flavobacteriales bacterium. GTDB lineage: Bacteria > Bacteroidota > Bacteroidia > Flavobacteriales_D > Parvicellaceae > CAYQNU01. Next base: position 101,995 of record CAYQNU010000001.1, read on the forward strand.
CGCAAATATGCGGTGAATAAGTTGCACACTATAGCTTATATGAACTAAAAATAAAGGAAGACCTTAAAAATTGTTTCAATAATTCTAACAAAGCAGAAGGCTACAGAATATAGTTAGCAAACATTTAAAAACGTAAACTGAATACGTTTAATGACAGTAAATATCAGCTCCTATAAGAGCAGGTTGTTCGGTTGCCACTTGAGGACTTAGATAAGGTATGCCTAAATTAGAACCTCTTAGAATCAATAACAATCCAAAGACCAACAATGTGTAAGGGATAATTTTATTTAAACGAATGCGTACATTCGAAGAAATATAGGTGGCTACCCAAGGCAAAATCATCATAACGGGTAATGTGCCCAAACCAAAGAAAAGCATAAACGCAGCGCTTGAAAACACAGATTCTGAAGCTAAAGCACCTGCCAATGCAATGTAAATCATGCCACACGGTAATAGACCGTTTAAAAGACCTAACAACAAATTAGCATCATAGGATTTTTTTCTTAAAAAACTACCCATAGCATTTTTCAATCGATAGAATTTAGTAGCTAATAGGTTATTTAAAAGGGAAGATTTGCGTTTAACAATGATAAAAATAGCATAGATGATAATGGCTGCTCCTAAAATGATGGATAATTTTTGTTGAAAGCCCATCAAAAAAACTCCTTTACCGATAAAACCTATGAGTGCGCCTAATAAGGTATAGGTGAAAATTCTACCTGAGTTATAAATCAAAATACTCAACAAGCGAGTGGAAGTTGAATTGTCTTTGAGTGGAATGGCCAATGCAATAGGCCCGCACATTCCCAAACAATGGAAATTGCCTACTAAACCTAATATGAATGCACTGAGCAACAACATAAAACTCGTGATTAAATTAATCTATATAAACTGTTTTTTCAACTTGATAGGATTGTTCTCCTTCTTTCCATGTTAATTTAACCTCATATTCTCCTGCTTTAAAATGCTCTTTGGAAATCAACTGAATACCATCTTGTGGTGTGAAGGTTATGGAACGATCTAATTCAGCATTATTGGGTCTGTAGAAATACAATTTACCATTTAATTGTTCCCAATTCTTGAGTTCATCAAAATGTACAAAAACCTCTTTTGTAGATTGAGTAAGATAAAAACTTTTATCAAACTGAACCGATACATTTTTTGCATCAATTTCGTTTTGATAATTTAACTCTTGTTGATAATAATCTTCGGCATACAAATCTGTATGTAAAAAACTAGTACGTATCACAAAGGATAAAATAAAGGTCATAAAAAGCACCATAACGATGGTCAATCCTACTCCCCAGTTAAATTTTAGTTTCATATTTTTTGTTTTTTAGATTATTAGATGTTAGATAAAAACGATTGCAATACGTATTACAAATCTTTCAAAATTTCGGCCCTATAAAGTTGGTTTTTGCTGTGGTAATTTGTCGTTCTCCATCATACACACCTATAATTATTTCATTTCCTGTTTTCTTAATTTTTGTTCGATCGGCTCTGATTATAAATTTCCTATGCAATTGTCCATTTGGTCCAACAAATAAATCATCTCCAACAATTTCAATCTCTCCTACTCCTTCAATTATTTTCAATTCCAAGGTACGTTCCTTATTTGATTTATTCACTAAGGTCACATCATAGATATTTGAAATGTGCGTTTCACTTACTTCTTGGAATGTTGTGCCTCGGGTCCTCAAAATAGTGACTTGAACTTCACTTCGATATACAATCAATGTGGTAATAACAGCTAACAAGATAAATAATACCCCTACATATGCTTTTACTCGCGTTGTCCATTGGAAAGGAACCTTGTTTTTGATTCCATCTTCAGAAGCAATACGAATAAGTCCTTTTTCAAGACCCACACCTTCCATCATTTCATCACACACATCCATACAAGCCGTGCAGTTGACGCATTCCAGTTGCGTTCCGTTTCTTATATCAATCCCTGTAGGACAAACATGAATACATTGTTTACAATCAATACAATCCCCTTTCCCTTCAGCTTTTCGATCTTCACCCTTTTTAAATTTTGCTCTTCCTTCTCCTCGTTCATAATCATAAGCAACCACCAATGAATTTTTATCCAATAACACTCCTTGTAATCGTCCATAAGGACAAACGGTGGTGCAAACCTGCTCACGCATAAAGGCAAAAACAGCATAAAACACCGTGGTAAAAACACTTATTGCAATCAAACCTCCAATATGAGCGGTAACGCCATCCGTTACCAAAGCCAAAAGAGACTCATATCCAATAATGTATGCTAAAAATGTATTGGCAATAGCAAAAGAAATAATCCAAAAAAGAACATGTTTAAATGTCTTTTTACGAATTTTTTCAGCATTCCAAGGTTGTTCGTTCAATCTTTTTTGGTGGGTCCAATCGCCTTCAATCCAGTATTCAATGCGTCTGAAAACCATTTCCATAAAAATGGTTTGGGGACACACCCAACCGCAAAACAATCGTCCAAAAATAATGGTAAAAAGGATGATGAAAACAATAAATGTAATCATGGCCATCGCAAATATAAAAAAGTCCTGAGGCCAAAAAACTTGTCCAAAAATGACAAATTTTCGCTCAATAATATTGAGCAATAGTATTGGTTCTCCACCAATTTTTATATACGGCATTCCAAACAACGCAGCTAACAAAAAGTAACTCAACCATTTTCGATAATTAAAGAACTTTCCTTTTGGCTTTTTAGGATAAATCCAAACTCGCTTTCCCTTCTCGTCAACCGTGGCGATGGTGTCTCTAAATGTTTTATTCTCTTCCATAGTTTTGTCAGCTATTTTTAATACAGTATGGACTAAATGATTTTAGACCGTACTGTTTATTTGATTTAATTATAGCTCAAATTTAAGGCTGTACGTCTGCTTTGGGTGCAACATTTGTTACACTTTCCAGATTATTTACAACGGTTGTTGAATCAGTAGGGGCTGGTGCAGCCCCATTAGCGGTTAATGACAACACAAATGATGCAACTTGCTGTCTTTCAATTGGATTTAATTGCTCTTTCCAAGATTGCATTCCGTTTTGCGCACCGTAAGTAATGGTTTTGAAGATATTATTTATGGTATTCCCATACAACCATTCGCTATCGGTAAGATTTACACCTATTCCTCCTGTTCCATCATCAGCGTGACATGAAGCACAGTTTTTAAGAAAAATTGATTTACCTGCATTAAGTTCAGCAATATCGGTCAAAAATGTTACTGTATTTTCATCAACAGACATTTTTTGATCAGCCAAATAGGCATCTATTTCTATTTGAGCAGCAGCTACATCTTTTTCATACTCTGCGATTTGTAAATCACCTGTTTTTAAAATGTGATAATGGAACAAATAAATTATAGAAAATACAATGGTTGCATAAAATCCCCATTTCCACCAAGGAGGCAAGTTATTGTCCAATTCACGAATACCATCGTATTCATGATCCATCAAAATGGATGACTCATCTTCAATATCTACTGCATCCGTCAATATTTTATTGAGTTGATAAGAAGGTTCATATACTTTACCTTCTTTTTCTGGTATTAATTCTTTAACTAAGTTATTAAAGATACTTCTGAAATACAGATATACAAATAACAAAATAAGATTGAGTAAAGCAACACCCCAAATATCGCTTAATTCAGGCTGAAAAATTGCTGAATCTTCACTTGCTTTTCCGGCAAAAGTAGACGATGAAAAACCTGCAAAAACAAGTAATAACAATGTTTTAAGCGTACTTGAACCATCCGAATTTTTCTTTTTATTTAATTCCTCTTGAACTTTTCTTTGATATAAAATGGTTTTTATAGCTCCTGCCATTACGAAGATACCTGCCACAAGCAAAATAGCTCCTAAAACCAACATCCAAAATACGATTTGATATTTCATTTTTGTTCAGTTTTTTCAATGTTTATATTCGGTGTATCGTCACTCAAAGGATACGCACTTATTTCAGAAATATCTGTTTTCTTCATTTTGATTACATACACAAAAAGCAAAACAAAAAACAAGAAAAAGATCAATAAAGATATGATAGGATAGATGGATATCCCATCTATCGTTTCCATGTGTTGTTTGATATATTTTAACATAAACCGTTCTTTTTTAATTGAATAATATGGCTAATTACTTATGAATATCACTGCCTAGTTTGTGTAAGTAGGCTATTAGTGCTATTACTTCTTTCTTTTTCAGGGCCGCAATATCTTCTTCAGTGTATTTATCTTTTTTCTCAACTTTTAAAATGTCGGTGGCAATTTGAGTAGCCTGAGCATCCATGTTTGCTGCATAATTTGAGATTGTAGAATCTGCATAAGGCACACCTAATGATACCATTACCTCCATTTTTGCTTGAGTATAAGTCACATCCAAATCATCTTCACATAAGAAATTATATGGAGGCATAATGGAACCTGGAGATACTTCGGCAGGGCTTAAAAAATGTGAATAATGCCAAGATGCTGACTTGAACATAGCATTACCAACTCCCGAACGATGCAAATCGGGTCCTGTACGTTTAGAACCCCACTGAAATGGATGATCATAAACAAATTCACCAGCCTTTGAATATTCACCATAACGTTTGGTTTCAAAGCGCAAGGGTCGAACCATTTGAGAGTGACAATTGTAACATCCTTCTCGAATGTACAAATCACGACCTTCTAGCTCCAAAGGAGAATAAGGAGTAACGCTAGAAATAGTAGGTATATTAGATTTTACAATTATGGTAGGTACAATTTCGACCAAACCTCCTATTAATATGACTACTAAGCTTAACACTAACATCCTCATTGGTTTTCTTTCTATAGTTCTGTGCCAGTATCCATCATCGTGTGCCTTTTCAGTTTTTATTAAAGCAGGAGCTTCAGCATCTTCATTAGCTATAAATTTACCAATTCCAGCTGTTTTAATTAAGTTATAAGCCATTAATATTGCTCCAATAATATATAAACTTCCTCCCAATGAACGCATAGCATAGAATGGTTTCAATACAGTTACTGTGTCTAGGAATTGACCATTAACTAAGGTACCATCAGCATTGAAATCTTGCCACATAAAACCTTGAACAAATCCCGCCCAATATAACGGCACTGCATATATTAAAATACCTAAGGTTGCAATCCAAAAGTGCCAATTGGCCAATTTTTTAGAGTATAATTCCGTTCCCCACATCCTTGGTATTAACCAATATAACATTCCAAAAGTTAACATTCCATTCCAACCTAATCCGCCCACGTGAACATGCGCAATGGTCCAATCGGAGAAGTGAGACAATGTATTGAAAAATTTTAGTGATAAAAGAGGTCCTTCAAAGGTTGCCATACCATAAGCAGTAACGGCCACCACCATAAATTTAAGAACTACATCCTCACGAACTTTGTCCCAAACACCTCTTAGAGTCAACAACCCATTGAGCATCCCTCCCCAAGACGGTGCGATCAACATCACAGAGAAAACAACTCCTAATGATTGAGCCCAATCGGGTAATGAAGTATATAATAAATGGTGGGGTCCTGCCCAGATATAAATAAAAATTAAAGCCCAAAAGTGTATAATAGACAATCGATAAGAATATACCGGTCTGTCAGCTGCTTTTGGAATGAAATAATACATCAAACCTAAGTAAGGTGTTGTTAAGAAAAATGCTACCGCATTGTGGCCATACCACCATTGCACCAAGGCATCTTGAACTCCTGCAAAAACAGAATAACTTTTAAACCAAGAAACGGGATATTCAAATGAATTAACGATGTGTAAAACTGCAACAGTAACAAATGTAGCTATGAAAAACCAAATGGCTACATAAAGATGTTGTACCCTTCTGGTAAGAATGGTTCCAAACATATTGACACCAAAAACTACCCAAAGAAGTGTAATTAGTATATCAATCCACCATTCCAATTCTGCATATTCTTTACCTGTAGTAATACCAAAAGGTAAGGTTAATACTGCTGTTAAAATGATAAATTGCCATCCCCAAAAGTTAATCGCACTCAATTTATCACTCCACATACGAGCTTTTAGCAATCGTTGAAGTGAATAATACACTCCCATAAAAATACCATTACCTACAAAAGCAAATATTACTGCGTTGGTATGTAACGGTCTAATACGACCAAATGAAAGCCAAGATGTGAGGTTAAATTCTGGCCAAACTAACTGTAAGGCGGCTAATAATCCAACCAACATCCCAACTACTCCCCAAATGACCGTGGCCATTGCAAACTTTTTGACAATCGTGTTGTCATAAGCGAACTTTTCTACATTCATTTTTCTAAATTTTGATTTTCATTTTTGTTATCTCGTTCTTGTATAGTAATACCTTTTGATAAGGTAGATTTTTCATTTTTTTGGTTTACACCAGCCGTAACAGCATCTTCAAAAAGAATGCGCACTGAAGGTGTAAAATCATCCTCAAACTGCCCTGATTTGGCAGCCCAAACAAAGGCTCCTAAAAAGAATAGGGCCAATAACAAACTGATTCCTGTAAGCATAAATATAATTTCCATAAGTTGACTTTTATTCAAGTACAAATTGAGCAACTATTGCGCAAGAAGATTATGAGTTACATCAATTAGAAATATGATATTTGTCATAGAAATGTCATGGATATTTATGGGGTGAAAAAAAGTAAGAAAAAATTAACTCACTGCGCTGTATGATCATAATTTACAATTATAATCTCCCATAGAAATCATATGAAGTCAAATAAATTGTACTTTCGTGTAAATAAACTCATTAAAAAATTAAAATGAGATACTTTTCGATTATACTATTGGTTTTTATTTCTTGTTTGAACGTCTACTCTCAAACAGAACGAAAAGTAGCTGTTCTCAATATGAGTGCAAAAAATGGCGACACCGGCTTCTCCAGAACCTTGTCGTCAATAAGGATGATGACATTAGCTGGAATACCATTTGACACTACCTCTAGTTTAATTGCAGCACTGAATTACCCAATAATTGTTACTGGAACACGAATACAACAAGGTGCATTAACGCCTTCAGAAATATCCGATTTGGAAAACTGGGTGAGTAATGGTGGAGTATTGTTGACCTCCAATTTGAGAGAGCCCTTGCTGTATAATTTATGTGGTGTAAGCGCTTCCACATCCAATGCTGAATTATATGAACTAACTTGGGATACTGTTACAAATCCCATGTATTTTGATTTGGTTGATGATTCACTCGAAGTTACCGTTTCATTAGGCAGGCCTGCCAGTGGTCCTAACTTTGTAACAAAATATTATAATTTAAGCACTGGGACTGCTTTGGCTCATTATGAAGATGGTACGGCTGCCATGGTTAAAAATTCTTTTGGAAATGGTTATGTCTATTCATTGGGACCCGATTTTAGAGATGTATTTTTTAGAAATAGAATAAACGGTGATATTAATGCCCAAAGAACATACAGCAACGGCTTTGAACCTACGACTGATGTTTTTGTTTTTGTTATTAGAAATATAATTAGAAATCACATACCTAACACCGTGTACAAGTATACGGTTCCTTATAATTATTCTTCTGTTGTAATGATAACCCATGATGTGGATAGTAAAACATCATATGATACTATGGCTAACTTTGCCATGACCGAAAAAAATAGAGGCATCAATGCTCAATATAATCTTACGACCAATTACTATTCTAACGGATGGATTTCTGATCTATATATTGGAACAACTGCTCAAGTAGCATTTGTTCAAAATTTGGGACATACACTGGCTTCACACTCAGTAGGCCATTTTCCAGACTTTGCTATCGATTCTCTTTTTCCGTATGGCACCTTAGGTAATGATTCGAGTAACTATCAACCCATATATTCAAATGGTTATTCAACAAATGGAACCGTATTGGGCGAAGTTGAAATTTCTAAGAATTTTATAGATGCTGATTTTAATGTAGCTGTAAAAAGCTGGAGATCTGGGCATCTTCAATATCCTGATTCGTTAGTTTTGGCACTAGAAACACTGGGCTATGAATTTAATTCAACGTATTCAGCAAATGATGTGTTGACTGGATTCCCTTTTTATGCCGCCAAAACGCAATCATTTTCCAGTGAAGAATCTACCCTATTAGAAATACCACTCACCCTTTCAGATGTTTTCACTACCACACCGATGTCTATTCAAAATTTTATGTATAAAGTGAAGGAATGGGTTGATGCCACGCGAAAATATGATCGAAATAATTCCTCTATTGTTTTACTCATTCATCCAAACAGAAATTATAAATTAATCGCTCAAGAAAGTTATTTGGATAGTTTACCCGAAACAATGAAGCCTATGGCGTTTGAAGATTTTGGACGCTTTTGGAGAAAAAGAGATTCATTGGTTTATCACACATCCCTTGCTGATGATACGCTTATTGTTCAAATGGATAGTGATTATACTAATTCATTATCTTTTGTGATAGATACTATGTCATTAGATTCAATCGTATTTCTTGACAAGAACGGCCTACCAATTCTTATGAAATCTCAACCTTTTGGTACAACTCAAAAATTATTTTTTCAAGATGATCCAGAAGTCTTAGCAAATGTAATGGAATACATTAATCCCATAAATTATAATATATACCCAAACCCTACAAGAGATGAACTAAACGTGAGTATTCAAGGTTATTACGATAACCTCGAACTCATAATTTACAGCATTTACGGGCAACAAATCATTAAAATCGACAACGTAACTCAAAATTTTTATACGCTTAACTTGAGTGAATTAAACCTCAAAACAGGAACCTATTTTATCCAATTAAAATCACCTGATAAAATCAGTAATAAACGGTTCATTTTTATTCAAAAGTAATGCCTTTGAACATAAAGCTACTATAGCATTTTTAAAAGAGATAATACGCTTTACTTGAATGCCCTTTTTTTGCATAACAGTTGACATCAATAGACAATTAAAGGAATTACCCTTCAAACTTTATCAACCTCACTGTTTCACCATCAAATACAGCATAGTTACAATGATTAATCCAATCACCAAGGTTGATGTAACATGCACCAGATGAAAGGGTATAATCGATAGGTAAATGACGGTGTCCGAAGATGAAAAAATCAATCTGTTGACCTTCGGTTGTTTTGGTGTATTCTTCACAATACTGAACTAACCATTCATTTTCGGCTCCCAAAAAATATTGTGGTTCTTTGCCTATAGCACGGCTTTTTCTTGACCAATAGTTGGCCATACCAATTCCAAAGTTAGGGTGAAAACGAGCAAAACACCATTGAAAAAATCGATTTGAAAATACCTTCTTTATAAATTTGTACCCTTGGTCACCAGGTCCCAATCCATCACCATGACCTATAAACAACTTTTTGTGGCCATAGGTAAACAATTGTTCTTTTCGGTATATGGTAACCCCCAATTCTTTTTCAAAATAATCAAACATCCACATATCGTGATTACCAATATAAAAATTGACTTGAATACCGCTATCAACCAACGATGCAATTTTACCTTGCAACCGCACAAATCCTTTGGGAATGGTATGTTTATATTCAAACCAAAAATCGAATATATCTCCTACCAAAAAAATAACGGTAGCATCTTTACTTACCTCATCCAACCAGCGTACAATCTTATCTTCTCTTATTCTACTTTCCGCATCATTTGGCACTCCCAAATGAAAATCACTGGCAAAATAAATTTTGTCAGGACGCGTGTTGGTATGAGAAGTTGTTGTGGTCAAGGCTTATTTAATTGGTAAAATCTTTAGCAATTTTAAATGGATTCAACTTGTTGATGTTAAACGAAAAACGTATTTGTTGCCAAAACTGTATGTTTTGTGAAGTCAATACATCTTTAATATTTTGAGAGTAAAAGAGCGGTATGTAAATTTCTACAATGTCTTTTCTTAGGGTTAAGGTTAAACCACCCACAAAATCAAATTGGGGTTGGTTATTATTAGTCACATTGGGGTGTAAACCACCGTCCACGTATACTTTTAAAAATTTAACATAAGGTAAGTCGGCCATTACATTTAATGAACTCACCCACATGTTATTGTTCCCAAACAAATCACCTGTATTAATTTTAAAGTCACCTTGAGTGTTGGTTGTTTGTTGAGCCAACGCATTCGGAAAATCAGCGCTCCTACCTAACAGTAAGTGATCATAAAAGTAATCGGTACGTCCATTCTGACCCGAAAGTGAATAATTAAATTGTTGTGTAAGGTCATTTACAATTAATGAATAACCTGCAAAAAATCGCACGTCAATCCCTTTAAGGTCAACATTATAGTTCCATCTGTATTTAGCTTCTACATTTACTGCTGAAAACGCATTACTCAAATTAGAATTGGCATAAACTAAACTGGCTTTTACACTAGCCGGTTGCAATACTTTTTTGTTGATTATTTTATACGTCAACTCATGTCCCAAAATTTGTTCGCGGGTTCTAAGGCTAAATTGTTTGTTTATTAAAACACTCCTCCATTCAATGGTTTGTTTTGATTTGCGCAAAGGTCTTTTTAGCTCTCCTTTCAGCGATACTTCATTTCTGTACCATGGTTTAATGTATTCAATGGCTTCTGTTTGTTGTGAGGACAAAAAATTAATGTAGCTACCCATTTCATTAAATGCTCTAAAATTGGTGTTCAACTCAATTCTTCTGAATCCTTTGTTGGGATACATATTATAGTTGATACTTCCTGTTCCTACTGGGCTTTTTGTGCCAAAAGCGTACATTGGATTCAACACCCATTCGAATTTTTTTTCTGGAATGGTTGAATTGTATAATGCCAACCCAAGCATAAACTTATCTTGCCCATTCCAACCAATGGTAGGTGTATAAAAAACGGTTGTTCGATCTGGATTTTCATAACTTCCCAAAAATTCAAAGCGCAACGGTTCTACTTTTTTGAACATTCCATTTCCTTTAATTTGATTGTTGGTGCGATCAATATCAGGCATTTGTTTTTGATAATCGATTACGTATTGGTCTACTTCTTTAGAAGAAAAAGTTACAATTGACGTGCCTTCAAAACCATCCACCCATTTGGTTTCTACAACATCTCCATTTAAAAGCGAAGTAACTTTAACAGGAGCATTAATTTCACCCACATTTTTGAGGCTAATCGTTACCACGTTATCGTCACTATTTATTGAAGCAATGGCATAATCAATCTTTTTAGTGGTTTTGATAAAATCGTCAAAAAACCAACCTAAATCTTTACCTGTTTTCTGTTCAAAAACGTAGCGAATATCGGCCGGCTGAGGATGTTTAAATTTCCATTGATTAAAATACGTATGCATAGTACTATCAAACAGTTCAGAACCCAAGTAATCCAACATAAAATCCATTCCTATGGCTGTTTTTCCATATACCAAACCACCGTAGTTCATATTGGTAAACAACTCTGATGATGATGAAAGGGGTTGGTCGTAATTTCTACGTGCATTCACTTCATACCCCATATCATACAAACCTCTTGGACCTCTGTTGCCTATGGCCAATTTATCCATTAACCCATCTGGTATGCCTATTTCAATACCTCTGTTAGGATATTTCGTTTCTTGATAACGATTTTCGTTAAAGGTGTTGATTCCTTCATCCATCCAAGCATTTTTTCGTTCGTTAGAACCCAAAATACCATAAAACCAATTGTGACCCACCTCGTGCACAATTACTTGCTCCAATCCGCTAGCCGTATAGGATTTACCAATTACGGTAATATTCGGATATTCCATTCCCCCTCCGGCACTAATGGAACCATCTACGGCAGTTACATGTTTGTACGGATAATCTCCATTCCACAAAGAATAATAATAAATTGCATCATTGAGGTATTCTATAGACTTTTCCCAAAGGCGAAATTCGCTATTGGTAAACATAGCCCAAGAAGTTACTTTTTCTTTTGAATGTGGCAACACAACTTCACCCTTTAGTACGTGAAAACGTTTGTCACAAAACCAAGCAAAATCGTGTACATTATCTTGTTTAAAATGCAGCGTTTTCATTTCCTTGGAGCTTTCTGGGAAATCCATATTTGGCTTACCTGCTTTGTTAATGTCGTATGATTTAGATTTAATTTTTTGCTCGGTTTCGGCCACTTTTTCTTCTAACCATTTCAACTCATCCTCGCCATTTTGCATATCCCCAGTTGCACCCAACACATAGTTTTTGGGGACAGTAATTTTTACATCATAACTTCCAAATTCGCTGTAAAATTCACCTTGACTCAAATAAGGAATCGGATGCCACCCATCTCGGTCATAAACCGCAGGTTTAGGAAACCATTGCGTCACTTGGTACGACTCGCCAATATGTCCCAATCTCGAATAAATTCCCTTTGGTATTTTTACATAAAAAGGAGTAGTAATGGTTATTTTATCACCCGATTTCAATGGTTCATTTAAAATGATTTTGGCTATATCAATGTGGACAGGGTCATATTCTAATTTTACTGAAGCTCCATTTACTTTAAAATCCAAACTATCAATAAAACCTCGTTCTTCATCTTTTGCAAATTGAAAATCTACTTCTCCATTCTCCAACACTTGTTGTGCCATGGCTGTTTTTACATTTTTATAGGCATTAGGCCAAAGGTGCATGTAGATAAACGTCAATTGATCGGGTGAATTATTGATGTATTCGATACTTGTTTTGGCAGACAATGTATGGTTTACATCATTGAGCGTCACCTCCATGGTCGTATTTACGCGTTGCTGAAAATAGGGTTTTGAAGGTTGTGCATATGCAGTTGTAACACCTACCATTAGCAGCGAAAGTGTACTTAACTTAGCAAAAATAGATTTCATAAATTATAGTTGAGGATGGCAAAAGTAAGATAAATAACGAGTGATTGAAATAAAAATAATCATCTAAATTACGGATTTTTAATAAATGGATAGAGTTGAAAAATCAACTCAGGATGCAAAGGTAAAGAGGCATTATTGTATGAATTTCGGTTTTCAGATTTGTCATTCGAAACTTTTTTGAGCACATGGTTCATCTCGTTGAGCACAGCCAATTGAGCAGTTGGAACGGCACTTTTTAAGGCTTCGGCATCGGCCATTTGCACTTGCAAGTCGGTAGTGCCTTGAATAATTAATATGGGAATGGATAATTTGGCTAATTCAGCAGCCGGATCTAAATCCATCCACGAAATAATGTAAGGTTGAACCGAAGGTCTAAAAACACTGAATAACCAAGGGCTTAAATGGGGCACCAATACATTTTTTTTTAAACTATCAATTATGGAATAAGCGGAATCACGAACGGTAGGATTCATTTTGGAATATTGTTCTTTAAGCACTACATCAATAGGTCGACCAGCGCCTGCAATAGAAATGAATTTTTTAACTTGGGGATGCTGTTGTGCCAACAAAGTACCCACCAAAGCACCTTCGCTATGTCCTGCAACTACAATATTCGTATATCCAAAGTTTACAATAACCTCTAGCCAATAGGCAGCATCGTCTACATTCGTTTGGAATCGCAGATCCTCCTCTTTAATGTAGGCTGCTGAGGAAGCGGCTACACCTCGTTTGTCATAACGCAACGAAGCAATACCCAATTTGGACAATTCATCGGCAATCATTTTTAATGAATTGTTGACCATAGCTTGATTGTTTCCATTTCTATCGGTTGGTCCCGAACCTGCGATTAACAAAACCACTGCTTGAGTGGTATCTATTTTTCCAGATGGCAACAGCAAAGTGCCAAATAAGGAATCTTTTTGTGTCACTACATATACCTCTTGTGAAAGTGAGTGTTGGGAAGAGCCCAAAAAAGGTAAGAATAGTAAAAACCAACTAAAAAGCAGATAACCTATCGTTTTCATACTGTAAAGGTACATCTTTTTTGAGACGTAAAGAAAGCCTTATTGCCCACTAAAATTATTCAGATGTTAATAAAATATCTTATCTTTGCTCTGCAATCTCCTAAAAATTTAGGTGTTAGAATGAAAAAACTGATTTACATTTTCTTACTATTATCCCCATACTGTAGTATTGGGCAGCGCGATTATGGATTAAAAGTAGTAGAGGAATTGTGCAGTGAGAAATACCATGGAAGAGGTTATGTAAATGACGGACATAAAATGGCTGCTGAATTTATTGCTGCTGAATTTAAAAAATTAGGTGTGTCACCGTTATCTTCTTCCGGATATTTTCAAGAGTTTTCGTTTGATGTAAATACGTTTCCATCTGAAATGGATGTCAAAATAGGTGAAAAAAACCTGGCTCCAGGCATCGATTTTATAGTTGACCCAAACAGTGGAAGTGCAGAAGGACGATATGAGATTCATTATTTAAAAACCCTTGAGGAGTTGGAAGCTTTTAAAGCCAACTTCAAAACTACCAAACCAAAAAAAGCTTTTATTACAGCTATTTTAGTACCATCTACCAACCAAATTGATACCATTGCAACCTATCGTGATTTCAAAATGATGGCCGTTAATTACGGACCTGTATTGTGGATAACAGATAAAAAATTGACGTACTCTGTAGGAGATGAAGCCTATCCTTTTCCAATTATTGAATTGAAAAAAAGCGCTTTTGATTCCACTGCAAATGAGCTCACGCTGGATATTAAAAACAAGTTCATCACCCAATTAGTTTCTCAAAATGTTTTGGGAATGGTTAAAGGTAAAAACTCAAAAAAAACCATTGTTCTGTCCGCACATTATGATCATTTAGGTCAAATGGGAAAAGAGGCCTATTTTCCTGGAGCAAACGACAATGCAAGTGGTGTAGCGATGCTACTGTATTTGGCCAACTATTATTCAGAAAACCAACCGGCTTGTAATCTTGTATTTATGGCTTTTGGAGGCGAAGAAGCGGGATTATTAGGCTCTAAACATTATGTAAACAACCCCCTATTTCCATTAAAAGACATTCATTTTTTACTCAATTTAGATATTATGGGCACTGGTGAAGAAGGTATTACCGTGGTAAATGGTGCGGTATTCACAAAACAATTTGCCAAATTGACCAAAATCAATACTAAAAAAAAGTATCTAGCGAAAATTAAGGTCAGAGGAAAAGCTGCAAACAGTGATCATTACTTTTTTAGTGAAAAAGGGGTTCCTGCATTTTTTGTTTATACCATGGGAGGGGTTTCTTATTATCACGATGTTTACGACAAATCAACAACATTGCCCTTAAATGAGTTTGATGCCTTGTTTCTTTTGTTTCGAGACTTTATCAAAAAAGTCTAAACTAATCGCATCATTTATCAAACAACCGATTCAACTTTAATCTATTATACCGCTGAAGAAAAAAAGGGTATAGATTAAAAATCACTGTGAAAATAGTCAAAGAATTAGCGGCTGTATATTCCTGTCTATAAAAAAGTAAGATTTGGACCCAAAGGGTTACTAATCCCGAAATGATATGACTGGTTTCGGATTGTTTGGTTTCATAATAAAACAATTCTAAGTATTGTCTGCCTTTTTGCTTCAGGTATACGCGTGGGTTCATATAACGAAAGAAAGAATTTACTAAACAATATTGAAAAAAGACGATTCCTAAACGTTCATAAAACCGTGCATTTTCTAATGGTTTTTGTGAGTAATATTTTTTCGGTAAGTACACTCTTTTGTAGGTTTGATAAAAGAAAAAACCAACCAACATCAAGGTCCAAACGAGTGCAAAAGCAGCTCCAATTTCTACAATAATGGAAGCGGTTAATAGAATGGAATTGATAAAAAACACAGTCAAAACGTACAGAATAAAATAGACTCCAAGCAATACAAAGGGCTTTATATAAATAGGTAATTTTAAAAACATATCACATTATTATTTCTTCATAATGGATTTCCAATAGGATTTAGCAACATAACTTCCAGCTCTCATTAAAGATCCAAAAACTTTGGTTGGATTACCAACAATTTTGATTCTAAATTGATGTTGCTTTACCATATCAACAGGCGTTTGATTTCGAATTCCAAACATAGGCTGATAACTAAATTGCAAAAAGAACAGTCCAAAACCAACTTCGGGTGCATAAAAAAGGGAATTTCCGGCTTGTGGATAATACCTAAAGTTATTATTGAATACTCCATAAAAAAGAGCTGGAGAAATACCGATTATGTCAAACGAAACTTCTGTATAAAATCCCAAACGGGGTTCCTTAAAATTCCATCCTGCCCCCAATGCTACACCATAAGCTAAATTACTTTTTGGTACATAATAATAATTTAAATCCAATTGAATTTCACGAGTTCTGAATGATCCATAATCCAATTCCAGTCCAGGATACGAATTTTTGGTTAACGTATTTTGACCAAATGCTACTGCGGAAAACAGAAGCCCAAAAAATATGTTCAGAAAAATCGTTTTCAATAGCTATTCAACATAACTCAATTTAAGCATATTGGTATTTCCTTTTTCTTCGATGGGCATACTGGCGGTATTAATAATTAAATCACCTTCTTTTACAAACCCTTCTTTTTTAAGAATGTACATAATATCTGCTACTGTGTGATCAGTACTCACCATCTTGTCGTAATAAAAAGTGTTAACTCCCCACACTAATGCCATCATCGATAAGAGTTTTTTGTTACCTGAAAACACAAATATTTGCGCTTTTGGTCGTTGACTACTCATTTTATAGGCTGTGTATCCCGAATGGGTCATCGTTACTATCGCTTGCGCATCAACTCTAGCCGACAATCTGCACGCATTAAAACAGATAGAATCAGTGATGAAACGCTCTTGATTTTTTTCGGGAGTTTGATCTTTTTCATACAAACCATCGTAGTCTTTTTCAATTTTTTCAATGATTTTTACCATGGATTGAATGACCAACACCGGGTGTTTTCCAACCGAAGTTTCTCCGCTCAACATTACGGCATCTGCGCTATCCATTACAGCATTGGCCACATCCGTTACCTCAGCTCTTGTGGGCGAAACATTTTCAATCATACTTTCCATCATTTGGGTAGCAATGATGACAGGTTTTGCATAATCCAAACACAATTTAATGATTTCTTTTTGAATCAGCGGAACATTTTGCATAGGCACTTCTACACCTAAATCACCACGAGCTACCATCACTGCATCGGTAACTTTAATGATGTCTTTTAATTCTTTAAGCGCTTCTGGTTTTTCGATTTTTGCAACTACTCTACAGCTTTTGTTTTTTGACGAAATGATGTGTTTCAATTCAATAATATCCCTTGCCGAACGCACAAAAGAAAGCCCAATCCAATCGATGTTTTTTTCCAATGCAAAATCCAAATCGATTAAATCTTTTTCAGTTAAGCAAGGTTGTGATATTTTGGTATCGGGAAGGTTAACTCCTTTTTTGGAGGAAAGTTTACCCCCATGTTTGATGACTAATTTAACCTCATCTTTTAAGTTGGTGCTTACCACTTCCAATACTAATTTACCGTCATCCATCATTACCAATTCACCTGGTTTTACATCACGTGCAAATTCGGGATACGTAATCGAAACTTTTTCAGTAGTACCTACAATGGGTGTAGAAGTAATGTAAATATGCGCTCCATTTTCTAAAAAAACACCATTGTTTTCTACTTCACCTATTCTAATTTTTGGCCCTTGCAAATCACCTAAAATAGCCGTATGTGTTCCCAACTCTTCATCTATTCGTCTAATGTCTTCTATTTGTTGATTGAGAATATCATGTTTACCGTGTGAAAAATTTAACCTACATACATTCACCCCTGCTAAAATGATTTGTTTTATCATTTCATAATCAGATGTTGCAGGCCCAAGCGTTGCAACAATTTTTGTCCTTCTTTTCATAGCGTTCATTTTTAGTCAGATCGTAATTATCTGACTGTTCAATTTTACAAATTTACACGTTTTAGCAATACAAAAAAGATATATATAAAATGCGCATCTTAAATTTTGATTAACTTTGTTTATATTCTATCGTTATACCCTCAATAAATTGATTTGTATGAAACTTAAATTATATTTCACTTTGACATTATTACTATTTTTTGTGTTCTCTATTTCTGCCCAAACCACTTCCGAAAAGGTAATCGCCTACACCAACAAAATGATGAACAAAAAAGTGGATCGAGGTGAATGTTGGGATTTAGTAGCCTTTGCACTGAATAATGCAGGCGCTAAATGGCAATCACCGTTAGGGTTTGGCACTAAAGTAGAATATCTTTCTGCACCACTATTACCCGGTGATATTATGGTGTTTGCCAATTCAGAATTTAAATATGACGGTGGCAAAATGGCATTTGCACAACATTATGCCATAGTGTATGAAGTGAAAGATAAAAACACCATCGTAGTAGCCCATCAAAACTTCAATAATGTGCGCAAAGTTACCTTATTAGAAATTCCCATAAATGGACTAACCAAAGGTAAAATAGAGTTTTATCGTCCTGCGTAATTATTTTACGTTAATAGCTCTTATCTTTGCTTTATGAGTAAAATTAAATCGGCTTATTTTTGTCAATCATGTGGCCACGAATCACCAAAATGGTTAGGAAAATGCCCTTCTTGTGGTGAATGGAACACAATGGTTGAGGAGTTGAAACAACCTGCTTCGGCTACCGAAAAACTGTTTAGTGATGGCATAAAAAAATCTTCTCCGCATCTTATCAATGACGTAGCCACATTAGAAAAAAAACGATTTCTCCTTTCTGATAATGAATTCAACCGGGTGTTGGGTGGAGGATTGGTAATTGGTTCTATAACACTCATTGGAGGGGAACCTGGCATTGGAAAATCTACTTTATTGTTAGACATTGCATTAAACAGCGGCTTAAAAACCTTGTACATTTCAGGGGAGGAAAGCGAGGAGCAAATAAAATTGAGAGCCGAACGAATAGGTACTCCCGATAACGAATGTTATCTTTTGACCGAAACCAATGTGCAAAATATTTTACATCACTGTAAAGAGCTAAAGCCTCATTTTATCATTGTTGATTCCATTCAAACCTTACACACCGCTACTATAGAATCGGCTCCAGGAAGTATTTCTCAGATTAGAGAAAGCACGGGTGAATTGTTACGTTTTTCTAAAACAACGGGCGTTCCGGTTATTTTAATAGGTCACATAACCAAAGATGGGGCTATTGCTGGACCCAAGGTATTGGAACATATGGTAGATACCGTCTTGCAATTTGAGGGCGATCGTAATCACGTATTTAGAATATTAAGAAGTACTAAAAACCGTTTTGGAAGCACCAATGAATTGGGTATTTATGAAATGTCATCGGAGGGAATGCGCCAAGTAGAAAATCCAAGTGAATTGCTTATTAATAGCCACGAAGAAAACTTAAGCGGTGTGGCCATTTCAGCTACATTAGAAGGTATTCGACCGATGTTGATTGAAGTGCAAGCATTAGCCAGCACAGCTGCTTATGGCACACCTCAGCGCTCAGCCACAGGATTTGATTTGCGAAGATTAAATATGCTCTTGGCGGTATTAGAAAAAAGATGTGGTTTTAAAATTGGACAAAAAGATGTGTTTTTGAATTTGGCTGGCGGCATTAAAGTAGATGACCCTGCATTAGATTTGGCCGTGGTTTGTGCCATACTTTCTTCTAATGTGGATATGGCTATTGAAGCCAAATCATGCTTTGCCGCTGAAGTTGGTTTATCAGGCGAAATTAGACCCGTGCCACGTGTGGAGCAACGCATTTCTGAAGCTGAAAAATTGGGTTACAAAAAAATATTTATCTCCAAATATAACAAAGGTATAGTTGCTTCTAACTATAAAATCAAAATAATTGCAGTAGGCAAAATTGAAGAGGTGTTGAAAGATTTGTTTGGGTAGAAGCTTGTCTTTGAGGAAAAATCCTTAAATCCCATATTTCTTCCTAATAAATCCCGCAGCATTATTCACGGCTTCGTTCAGTGGAATAAAATGACCCATAAGTGCCTTTAATTGACTGCTATCAAAACGATGCACTTCTTGAGCACTTCTTGCCGTTTCTTTGGTCAAATGGGCTGGTTTTGATGTGATGATTGATTTTATTTTCTCCAACCGCCAACCCATTTCGGTGAATACGGGAGGCGCCATAATCTTGGGTTTGGGTTTGCCCAACGACTGTGCAATTGTGGTAAACAAGTGTTTGTAATTGGCATTTTCACCCACCGCTATAAATCGTTTTCCGTGTGTCTCGTTTATGTGCTGCACTAAAATGACCAATCCTCTCGCTACATCTCTTACATCTACAAAACCATTCACTCCCAACGTATAAAATTTCATTCCTTTATACCCAACTTTAAACAAAGCGCCACTGCTTTTGTCCCAATCGGTGGGGCCAATAATGACACCTGGGTTGATGGCCACTACCTTAAAATAATCTTTGTACTTCCACACCAATTGTTCGGCTTGGTATTTGGTTTCGGCATAAGCAGAATGATGTTCTGCAGGATCATACATCGTGCTTTCGTTTATCAACTCCCCTTTTTGTGCTTTTCCAATGGCAGCAATGGAACTTACAAAAGCAACTGTTTGTACCTGATTATTTTTGCTCCATTCCAACAGGCTTTTGGTACCCACTACATTTATGTCAACCATCTTTTTTTCGTCCTCGGGTAAAAAACTAACAAAAGCTGCGGTGTGATATACGTGGGTGATGGTGGTAGGCAGCGAACTAAAGGATTTGGGTTCTTGAAAATCAATATCAATCCAAGTGATTTTATCAAATTGTGCTTCTTTTTGATAATAGTTGAATAATTCCTTAACTGTGTCAAGGTTAGAGTTGGAGCGTCTTGTAGCAAAAATTACTGCGTCAGTATTGGACACCTCTATTAACAGATGCATCCCCACAAGACCTGTAGCACCGGTTACTAATATGTGATTTGGTTGGGAGATGGCGCACTCACATTAAATAAGTTCACCTGCCTTCATTTTGGCATATTTAACCGAAAGATAGGCCAACACATTTCTAAATGCTTCAAAAGCTTGTTCTGTTTCGTCAGAAATGGTTTTATTCTGAAGCTTTAAAATCAATTTACCATACAGAGCATTGAAACAAATTTCTATAGGGCCAGCATTTTGATTGTTGCTCACCTTCTTAAAATCATCCATATATTGCTCCGCAAAGGCATAAAATTGTTTATACTTTTCGTCATTAAAATAATCTAATAATGAGCTGTGTAAGTAGGTTAATTCGGCCAATACTTCATTGATATCATACAAGTGTCCTTGTTTTTCGATACCTTGAATTTTCATTTGATTAATGAGTTGGGTATACCAATCTTGGAATTTCACCAATTCAGATTCCTCTAAATCTTTAGCAATAACAATTTGAGTAATTTTAGCAACATCGAAATTACATGCTCTGATGACGTCTTCAATCTGCCACATGTAAAGCACATATTCTGCTATGTTTTCTTTTTTTTTCAGTTCTGAAATGTACATTTTAGGATTACTTTGAAAGGGCAGCGTGGTACTCTTTATTAACCAAAACAATTACTTCTTTAGTAATATCTAATTCAGGATTGGCAAATAAAATTTGGCCACCTAAACGAAAACTTAAAATGTAATCATACCCCAATTGTTTACCAATATTTTGCATAAAAGCATTTGTTTTGGTAACATAATCATTCATAACTTCTGCTTCCAATTGTTGTAATTCTTGATTGAGTTGTTGTTCTTGTTGCATTATATTTTGCTCCATCAAACCCAATTCTTGCATTTTTTCTTGTTTTTCTGCGTCTCCTAAAATTTTAAATTCTTTCTCAATGGCTTTTTGCTTTTTTTCGTAAGCACCATAAAGACCTTTCAACTTTGATTCTGCTGCGGCTTGTTTTGCCAATAAGTCGGCTTCAATCAATTTAGTAAAATCATAATACTTTGAAACTGAATCGCTGTTTACAAAAGCAATTTTCAATTCTCCAACTGATTTAGGAGGTTGATTTAAAATAGCCTTCACAGAGTCGTCTTCGGTCATTACTTTCTCCTCGGCAGTGGTTGCTCCACCTTTATTGCTTGTAAAATGTAATAACAATAACACCACTACGCTAATAGCTAAAATTATGTTGATAAACGTTTGTTTGCCTTGATTCATTGTGTATTTTATTTAGTTTTGATTATTGAGAATTTGTTTGTTGGAATGCTTCTTTAAAATCCTTGCTCATATCTACAAAGCGCATCCAAACTTTTTGCAGAAATTCTTCGGAAACCAATTTTTCCATATCATCCATACCGGCAACATCCATTTGGTTGAGTCGGTAAATTTGTTCGTATTGATCTAACACGATTTTAACGATATATTTATTCTCTCTTAGGAAAATACTAATATCCAATTTTGGATGATCAATTTTGGTAACTGTTCTCATAAAGACAGTGCAAAAATAATCAGAACAATTTGATTCACAACTTTTTTTGGAAATACCCGAGCTCCCTTAACAAAATTTAAAGAAAAACGTTAGGCGCTTTCGCTCGTAGCGTAAGAATATTCAATGAATTTAAATGGGATTTTAACCATGTAAGCAAAATCTTGACCTACTTCAAACATGTCGTCTTCATCTTCGTGATAGAACCAATCCACAGTAACTTTGCTGTTTTTTTCTATTAATTCGTTCAATTTATAGAAAATAAACAACAATCGTTTTGATGCAGAAATATTAAAATAGTCTAGTTTAATGATCAATTTGGTTTTATCGGCTGCTTCGGTAACATATTCTCCAAGCCAATTCAAAACTGGTTTAAAAAAATCTTCAGCATCAGCAGGAATGGCCTTACCCGTCATTGAAAAAGCCCCTGTCATCGGATCGAAATTAATTTCGGGAGTTGTGTCAGTACCTTTAATGTATAAAACTTCCATTGATTTGATTTTACTCTTTAGGAGTGCTAAATTGCACAAAATTATTGTAATCCTAACATTAATTCTTCAAATTTATTGAAATTTAAGACTAATTGACTTTTATATTCGACCAAATTAATAACCTGATTCGATAGCCATCGGGTCAGATTAATAGTTAAATTACAAACTCATTAATGCTTTGAACTTAACGGCTTGTCGTCTGGAGATTTCTATTTTGGTTGCGTTGGCATCGTCTAAAGTGATTTGCAAACCTCCGTTAAACCAATTTTCGATGTGTTTAATAAACCGCAAGTTGACAATATATTTTCGGTTGGCTCTAAAAAATAATCGCTGATCCAATTTTTCTTCCAAGCTATTCAAAGACTTCAAAATAAGCGGTCTAAATTTATCAAAATATACCTTAATGTAGTTTCCCTCTGACTCAAACATACGTATATCTTCTACTTTTATAAACCAACATTTTTCTCCATCTTTTATGAAAACACGGTCATCACTTCCCAATAACCCTCTTTCTTGAAGGTTAAATGTTTCTTCTTCAGAACCTTCATCTTGAAGTAGTTTTTGCATGGACTCCTTTAAGCGTTCTGGATCAACCGGTTTTAATAAATAATCGGTTGCATTTACTTCAAAAGCCTTAATGGCATAGTCATTATACGCTGTGACAAAAATTACATTGGCATTTTTATCAATATTCTTAATTACCTCAAAACCATTTTTTTCAGGCATTTCAATATCCAAAAATATTAAATCCGGTTTATTTTGATTGATGAAAAATATAGCCTCATCAGCATTAGAACATTCACCTATAATTTCAATTTCATCGTATGCTTTGAGCATAGATATCAATTCTTTACGTGCCAATCGTTCATCATCAACTACAACTGTTCTCATAGTATTCTAAAATTAAATTATTACTGTTTTAGGTATTTTTAAGGTGGTTCTTACCATTCCTTCTACATTTTCTATTTTTACTAAAGCCTGTTTGCCAAAAAGAATTTTTAATCGTTGTTGAGTATTTTCCAATCCAATTCCTTCTTTTGATTTAAGTTGTGGCTTAAATGTGCCATCGTTCCATACTTCAACAACTAAACAATTGTCCTCTTCACTCAAATAACTTTTAATTTTAACCTTTCCGCCTTTTGCTCGCTTACTAATGCCGTGTTTTATTGCATTTTCTGTTAGAGTTTGAATCATTAATGGCGGCACCAAACAAGAATTCAATTCTTCTCCGACTTCTATCTTTATGGTAAGCCTTTCCTCAAAACGTATTTTTTCTAAATTTAAATAGTCTGAAACAATCGTCATCTCTTCTTGCAACGAAATGAGTCGTTTATTACCCAACAACAAACTACTTCTCAATAAGTTTGATAATTGAGTTATGGATTTTTTGGCTAAATTAGGATCTTCATCAACTAAAGCTCTGATGCTGTTCATAGAATTGAACATAAAATGAGGATTTAATTGATTTTTGAGGTTATTCAACTCACTATCTTTTTGGCTGGATTCTAATTGTAAATTAATCAACTCTTGTTCACGAGCTCTGTCAAAAAAATGAAAAGCAAAATAAATTACCGACCATAACAATGCAAAAATATAATAACTTAAAAGTCCACTCACCACTTCTTGCGAAGTAAGTTTGAAATCGGGCTTAAGCAAATAGTCTTTGAGCAAATCTAGACTTAACAATGTAATGCACAGGGCTAATGATCCAATGATCACTACAGGTACCGAACGGGTAACTCGTTGGCCTAAAAAATTCAACCGTATGATGAGTGTTCTGTATGCGTGAGATACACTTAATGCTACAATCAAAAACAAGGAAGCATCAACCCATCGATTCCAGGTAATGGTGTTATTTCTAAAATATTCCATTAACAAGCTCATGCCAATGATGGCACCCCATCCTAGCAATTGCATAGACCAATAGAGCCAAAACTTATTTGTCATATTTTCTTCTTAATGAATAGATAAATTGCACCAACAATCTGATTTTAAAATTAACATTAAACTTTAAAAAAAATCAGTAAGATACACCAAAGGTAAAAAAATAGATATACAACCGTTTTTTATAGGTATAAAGGATTGCTTAAAGAGGATTGTTAAAACCTTATGATAAGTGTTGAAAATAAAAATAATTTCTCAAGAATATCCTTTGCATCTTTGCACTACGAAAAAATAAATGACTTTTTTCGTTAACCTTTTACATAGTTTATACCACATGAATGTACTTATTTTAGGATCAGGAGGAAGAGAACATGCTATGGCATGGAAATTAGCACAAAGTTCAAATTTACAAAAGTTATTTATTGCTCCAGGTAATGCTGGAACCAGCCAATATGGTCAAAATGTATCCATCGCAATCAATGACTTTGAAGCATTGGGAAATTTTGCGTTAGAAAATAACATTCCCATTATTGTTGTGGGTCCAGAGTTACCATTAGTGGAAGGCATTCATGATTTTTTTGAAGCCAACGAAAAATATTCAAAAATTAAAATTATAGGTCCTAAAAAACAAGGGGCACAATTGGAGGGAAGTAAGAATTTTGCTAAAAAATTTATGGCAAAATACAATATTCCGACAGCAAAACATGCTTCTTTTACCAAAAAAAATATTAATGATGGCTATGGTTATTTAGAGTTAATGAAACCGCCTTATGTTTTAAAAGCAGATGGATTGGCAGCAGGCAAAGGGGTGGTAATTTTAAACAAATTGGATGAAGCAAAAGCCGAGTTAAAACAAATGCTTGAAGGTTCGAAATTTGGTGCTGCGAGCCAAACAGTAGTTATAGAGCAATTTTTAAAAGGAATAGAGTTATCCGTTTTTGTTATAACAGACGGTAAATCCTATAAAATTTTACCTGAAGCAAAAGATTACAAACGTATTGGTGAAGGTGATACAGGCCCAAATACAGGAGGTATGGGAGCAGTTTCTCCCGTTCCATTTGCCACTAGAGACTTTATGGATAAGGTAGAAAATCAGGTGATAATACCTACCATTAAAGGATTAGCTTTGGAAGGTATTGATTACTCTGGATTTATATTTTTCGGTTTAATCAGTGTAAAAGGAGATCCCTATGTAATAGAATATAATTGCCGATTGGGAGACCCTGAAACTGAAGTTGTGATGTTGCGAATAAAATCCGATTTATTGGAATTATTTGATGGAATTGCTTCCGGAACCTTAAGTGAAAGGGACATCGAAATTGACCCTAGAAGTGCGGCTACCATTATGCTTGTTTCAGGCGGTTATCCTGAAGACTACAAAAAAGGACACCCAATTAGCGGCATCGAAAATGTTACCGAAAGCTTGGTTTTTCATGCAGGAACCAAACTCAACGAAAACAATGAAGTAGTAACTGATGGCGGACGCGTTTTAACGGTTTCATCGTATGGTAAAGATCTGGATAGAGCACTGGAAAAAAGCTACTCAGAATTGTACAAAATCAGTTTTCAAGATTCGTTTTGCCGAAAAGATATTGGATTTGATGTGTTGTAAAAACGCTTATTAATTTAACTAGAGTATAGCTGTTTAACTATTCGATTTTACTTAAACCAAAACGATTGAGGGATAATTCCAACACTAAATTGGTCAATCAATTCAAACGATGCGTTGTATCGATATACATTGCCCGATTGCACATAATCAAGCGCATCTGCTACATATATATCACCTGAAGTTGGGTCAATTCCTAAACCATAGGGAGCAGTAGTCACTTGCACAATACTTGGTGTTTGAGGCAATTGCGTAGCTGAAGTACTCATTTTATATACGCCATTGTTCAAGAAATATATAAATTCTCCTGATGTATCCAACCTTAAATTTGTGGGATTATCAGTCAATGAATTAAATACAAACGATTGAATGAGCTGTCCAGTGGTTCCATTAAAACGAGCCAATTGAGCCAATTCTTGTTGTATTCCACCTGTTGACAAGGCCCAAACAAATCCATTTTTGTCTTCTACCAACGAAGAAACGCCCTTACTCATCACTAAGGTATCTATTGGTGTTTGGGAAGTTACATCTATTCGAATTATCCAATTGGTGTCGGGGCAAGTAACCCAAAGTGTATTATTTTTAAACAGCATTTCTTCTGTCCAATTATTTACAGATATACTACCCGTAACCGTATGACTGGTCAAATCAACAATGGCGATTTGGTTGGCGTATAAATCTGAAACATAAGCAACATTCCCCAAACCTTTGCAAATAAATCTTGGGCTCGTTAGCCCCGAAATAGTAGTTATGTTTGCATAAGTTGCAGTATCCAACACTTGAATTTTACCTGAATTATTAACCACCACATACAAACGACCATTTATATCAGTCATGGATTGGCAAACATCCCCCAATGGTAGGCTGTTAACCGTTTGATACACATCATTGGAAATATTCTTACTTACTGGATTATAAACGGATAACGAAGCATTACCCCAGCCAAAATTACCTTCACAACCAATCACTACATCACTATAGGATAGGGCAGAAATATCATCACAATCAGCGCCTTCGCATTGTGGTCCAACAGGTTTCTTGCAATACGTAAAAACAGTAGTCAACGCAAGCAGCCCCATCAAGCGAACAGTTGTATAAAAGTGAATTTTCGTTATCACATGAATCATTTTGTGCATTCAAAAGTACCTTTTCTTTTCCAATAACAGCAATGTTGCATTGGCTTTTTTTAGTTCCCAAAAAGTTAAATATGGTTACAAAAGTAGCCTAAAAGGATAAAAATTTAGGGCTCAAAAGCCTTTAATCGACAAAATAAGGTGCTATATCGAAAAGTTGATTTTTGTATTAGCTATAACTATACCTTTGTAGCAGGGGTAGTTAAATAATAAGCTGTTCATAGCAGCTGTTTTTAGGGTCGCATTTTTAATGTGACCCTTTTTTGTTACCTAATTTTTAACAATGAACTATATATCTCCTTACTTTTGCCAAATAAAGTAAGCGCGATAAAAATGAAGATAGAAGATTGTTTTGAATTGGGAATAATTTCCAAATTACATAGTTTTAAAGGGGAGGTTATTCTTTTTTTGGATAGTGATGAACCTGATCATTATTATGAGATAGATTCGGTTTTTTTAGAAATAAACAAACAATTGGTACCCTTTTTCATTTCAAAAAGCAGTGTTCACAAGGTAAATCAATTGCGCATTAGATTTGAAGGGGTTGACAATGAAGATCAAGCTAAACTTATTTTAAAGAAAAAAGTTTTTCTTCCTCTAACCGAATTGCCGTCATTAAAAGACGATCAATTCTATTATCATGAAATTCCAGGATATACCCTTTTTGATCACGAAAATAATAAAATTGGGAAAATCACTGATGTGATTGAAAACCCAGCGAATGTTTTAATTAGTGTAGTGTATAAAGGAAATGAAGCACTTGTTCCCTTAAATGATAGTACCTTTAAAAGTATTGACAAAAAAGCACAAACCATAAACGTTTTTATTCCTGAGGGATTATTGGACTTATATTGTTAATTTTTAAGTGTTTTTAAATTATTTCATGTAGTTTTGATACTTAGAAGTTAGTAAAACCGTGAAGACCATAACCGCTATCATTGTTGAAGATGAAGAAGCAAGTAGAGAAACTTTGCTAAATTATCTAACCAAATACTGCCCTGAAATACGTGTTTTGGCTATGTGCAAAAACATTATGGAAGGCGAAGAAGCTGTATTAAAATATGTTCCTCAACTGTTATTTTTAGATATTGAAATGCCTTTTGGGAATGGTTTTGACCTACTCGAACGATTGCAAAACCAAACTAATAAACCACAATTTGAGACCATTTTTATTACGGCTTACAGTCAATACGCATTAAAAGCTATACATTATAGTGCAAGTCATTATTTATTGAAGCCAATAGATATTGAAGAACTCGAGAAAGCGGTTACAAAAGTGGCTGCTATTATCGGATCTAAAAACCGTGAAGCACAACAAATTCAAACCAAAGTATTACTTGACAATATAAAACTGACCTCAGATAAACTCAAAAAAATTGTGCTCCCGACCATGGAAGGTTTTGAAGTAGTTGAGGTAGGTGAAATTATACGATGTGAAGCAAATGGCAATTTAACTGATTTTTATTTAAAAAATGGACAGAAAAAACTCATTTGTCGCACGCTTAAATTTTATGACGATGTGTTATCAGAGATTGGATTCCTAAGAGTACACCGTTCACATTTAATCAATTTGAATTATGTGGTAGCTTACAAAAAAG
Organism: uncultured Flavobacteriales bacterium; assembly: GCA_964419055.1. Lineage (GTDB taxonomy): Bacteria > Bacteroidota > Bacteroidia > Flavobacteriales_D > Parvicellaceae > CAYQNU01. Next base: position 130,949 of record CAYQNU010000001.1, read on the forward strand.
GTAAAGGTGGGTTTGCGGTTATGATTGACGGAAAGGAGGTTGAGGTTTCCTCTCAAAAAAAACAAGATTTTTTAGACGTCTTTAAAGTATAGAATTCTCTTCATGCTAATAAAAAAGCCCTACTTAAAAACGATTTGGATTCTGTTCATTTGTGCGCTATTTGTTCAAATGAAAGGGGTAATATATGCTCAAGATAAACTTATTTATAAAGGAAACATCAACGGAAAAAAAGAAGTCCTTGAAAAAAAAGAACTTTACTTTACAACACAGAATTTAGGTTCTGTATCGTGGCAAAAAAACACTGAAAACACCAATATAAATCAACAGGTTTTGGAGGTAAATGCCTTGTTTTCTGCCAGTAAGAATGTGTTTTCTCATTCTACTCAAAAAATTACCCCTATTTATACCGAATTAGGTACCCCTAGCTTCTCAAAAAGGTTGCCTTTTAAAATCCCTGACACACGGACCATAAGTTTTAAATATCTGAACACTTTAGGTGGCTTACCTTCCGATAATGTCATTTCGATGTGTGAAGATGATTACGGAAACATCTGGGTAGCCAGTGATGTGGGCATATTCAAAATTTCGGGATTTTATATTCACTACTATGATTACAAACAAAATTTTCCAGAATGTTCGCCCGAAAAAATTATCAATTATGACGGTAAAATCTACATCGCCACATTTGGACAGGGATTGTTTGTATTGGACGGTTCTACATTAGAAATTTATAATCAAGACGCAGGTTTTTACTCCAATCACCTCATCGGTTTTGACAAAGATTCTACAGGACTTTACATCAACTATTATGGCAACGGTTTAATACATCATAATAAGGATAAAACATTCACTGAAATTGCCTTTTCTGAAAACGAAAGTCAAGATTTGGTTGTAGAATCGATGAATACACCTTTAGGCAGACTTTTCATATCAGAGAAAGGAGTTTTAGGTTTGTTACACCCATCACTTAAACAATTTAAAACCCTTACCAGTGATGCTTTTTCGGTAACTATCAGAAGTAAAATGGCCGCCAATGAAAAAGAACTATACATCAGTATTGAGAACAAAGGAATCATTCATTATTCAAATGGAATATTTAAACTCATACAAAGTCCAAGTATTGCTAAAATTAATCAACTCTTTTTGGCTAAATCAGGAGCGTTATGGGCTTTTGGGCCCAAGGGACTCATTTCATTGCGGGGTGATCTAATCACCAAAGAATTCAGTACAGAAAGTTATTTTCAAAACCTTCAAGTATCAAGTATAATTCAAGACAAGTCTTCCAACTTATGGCTTTCCTCCTATAACAAAGGTATTGGAATTATTAGTCCCAGTAATTTTTCAATACAAGAGTTGCCCCAAGATGGCGTGGCCAATGTAAAAGCTATTTATCTCGATAAAAACAAAAACAAATTTGTAGAACATAAAAATGGAGGATTATTGCGAATAGACTCCTTGGGCGTATATTCCTCCTTTTCAAACCCTGAATTAAAAAACATTACGTCCTTAACCGAATATCAAAACGCTCTGTATATTGCCACGCTGAGTGGATTGTTTTATATCCAAAACAATGAATTATTCAAAATCGACATTCCGCAAGACAAAGGATTAAATACTCATCTCTATTTAACTGCCACACCAAAAGGACTGTATATTAACAACTATAATTACGGACTGTTATTATTAACACCCAATAGATTATATAAATTTTCAAATTTTTCATCCCTCACCTACTCGTCCCATTACAGCAAAAATGGAATCCTGTGGGTAGGAAACGATACCAAAGGTTATTCTAAAATATTGAACGATTCTGTGGTCCATTATAATTCCGAAACCGGATTTATATCAAATAAAGTCTATTGTATTACCACTGATGAAAACAATTTCGTTTATGTAGGCACCCAAAAGGGACTTTACACCATTTGCAACGACTCCTTATATCGAATTCCTATTGCTTTTCAATCATCCGAAAAAATTATCAATTGTAACTATAATGCTTCGAGCAAACAAATTTGGGTATCCAACGGTATCGAAATAGTTTCGGTTGGGGTTTCGGCTAAAAACTTAAACCTTAACATCACGCGGTATAATCGTAATGAAATCATAGCCGATGGGGTAATTCAAGCCAATACCTTGACCCATGATGAAAAAAACTTATTGTTTGGTGTGGGTAATAAATTGGTTGAATACAAAGATTTTAAATTTGGATATCAAGAAAAAACCATCCCCATTGAACTCATCGAAATCAAAACACGAAATACTTCATTAGAAACCGATTATGTTGTTCAAAACACATCATCTTCACCATCTATTCTTACACTTGAAGCGGGTAATTACGACCTCAATTTTACTGTTGATATAAAACATTGGGGGAAAGAAGAAGGATTACTTTTTTATTATCGAATTATAGGTTGGTCGGGAAATTGGAAAGGACCCTTAACCGACAATACCATAGCACTTAATAATTTACCTCCGGGCAGCTATACCCTTGAGGTTAAGGCTGAAAGTTCAGATAATGTAAAGATTGCACCACTTATTTACAAATTTAAAATTGAGCAGTTCTTTTATCAAACTACCTGGTTTTTGTTGTTATGCGCTGGAATCGCGCTTTTAGTGGTTTACATGATCTTTAAAACCTATAGTAATTTTGACTTTAGAATATTTGAATCTTATACATCGCTCAATGAGGTCCTAGTAAAATTGCGTTTGCTATCTATTTTCTCCATCATTCTCTTTCCGGCTACTGAGTTTTATGTTTGCATTTATCTCAACCTATATCCTATCGATTGGGTGAATATTGGATTGATAGAAATTTTGTGCCTTCTAACGCTTCTGGCAACTTTCAGTAAAAAAATAAGTTACAATATGGGTTATTTCGTACTCATTTTTGGTTTTTCAATCATTTACTCTTTATATGCTCTTAAGGCTTTTAGATTTGGATTTGCTCCGAGTATTGCTATTGAAATAGCAGTAATCATCCTTTTTGCTAAAATCGTATTTACTGAGCTTCGCAATTTTATCTATTTTAGTTTTTATGCCGTGGCACTTAATTTTTTATTGTATTACCTCATCGATACCAAAATTATTACCGCTGAATATTTTAATATTTACTTATCGGCTTCCATCCAATCCATAATCATAGTTTTTGTGATGTATCTCATTGATTATAATTCAAAACGAAACATACTTTTTGCCAATAAAGTATTGGAAAGTACCGACTTATTTGTGTTGGTTTGTGATGAAAGAGGAAAAATTATTTTTATCAATGATTATCTAAGACGTGTTACCAATAAATCAGATAATGAATTACTAGGCTTTGGATGGTGGAAATTCAGAAATTATAATGAAAATCAACTGTCAGATACCATTGTGAAAATAAATTCCATGATTAAACTTGGTCAATCTGAATCGTATGTAAACACCCTCGTCTTAGAAAATCAATCGCTCTTTATTGAATGGAATGACTTTGTTTTGGATAACCAATATTTAATTGGAATAGGCAAAGACGTAACAAAAGAATATACCTTAAATCAGCAAAATGAACGTTTGTCACTAGTAGCAAAATCTGTAACTAACGGTGTGGTTATAACCAATGCTCAAGGAATAATACAATGGGTTAATGAGAGTTTTGAAAGCTTATTCGACTCCAAATTTGAAGAGGTTATTGGAGAGAGCATTACTCAATTATATTGTAAAGGTGAAGTAGCAAATGACACCTTTCAAGGTGATTTCAATAGTAATTCTAGTTTTGAGTTTAATTATAAATCTGATAGAGTTACTTCTCGTTGGTTATTAATAAATACAACCCCAATTTTTGATGAATACAAAAAGTTGATTAGCTATATTTCGATTGTTACTAATATTTCAACACGAAAAAAACTTGAGACTAAGCTTACCGAATATGCCGATGATTTAGAAATCAACAATCTACTAAAAGAGCAATTGATATATAGCGAAAGCTTTGAAGAAATTACTGCTGTTTCGTTATCTACAATTATTCAAAAAATACCTTCAATTAAAGTAGGGTCATTACTTTTATTAAATTCGGGAAAAACAGGTTTTAACACCTTTTATTTTCAGAATGGTATTGTTAAAAAAGTAACCTTTTCCATTAATGATATAAAAGGTTACGAAAACCTGGCAAAAAATCAAGTTTATCTTGAAAAAGATATCAGACTTTTGGATGACCGCCAAATGAGTTTATCCGATAAGTTGCGTTTTGAAGAAGATGGAATTATCTCGTTTATAGAATTACCCATTAGCTACAATCAAGAATTTATAGGTGCATTAGGGTTGGAATTTGATACCGTTTTTCCATTGACAGAACGTCAGATCAATTTAATGCAAAACTTTGCAACCTTGTTATCGGTCGCCATATATAAAATTCAAATACAACAGGATTTATTGAATAAAAACAAAGATATTAATGATAGTTTGTTTTACGCAAAAAGTATTCAAACATCTTATTTACCCCATAGTGACGAATTAAAGAATATATTCAAAGATTTTGTATTGTACTATAAACCAAAAGACATTGTAAGTGGGGATTTTTATTGGATGGAAGATTATCTTGACTTTTCTATTATTGCAGTCGGGGATTGCACAGGTCATGGAGTTCCTGGCGCTTTCATCACTATGTTAGGGCATAACTTATTGACACAAGTAACCCGTGAAATGACTCATTATTCGCCTTCTGCAATGATTACTTTTATCAATAATAATATTTATAACGCTTTAAATAAAAACAAAGATACCTACATAAAAGATGGAATGGAACTCGGTATTTGTGTATATCACAAAAGAGAAAACAAAATAACCTTTGCAGGAGCAGGTATTGACTTATTCTATTTTCAAAACAATGAGCTACAACAACTTATTTCACCTAGATATATGGTTGGTGACAAATTACAGCAAAATGAAATGACTGATCAATCGATCTTTTTAAACGGAACAGAAAAATTCTATCTAAGTTCAGACGGATATCGCGACCAATTGGGTGGTGAACCTCGAAAACGATTTTCTAAAGCGAGATATGTTAAACTGTTATCAGAAATAAAAAATTTACCTTCTTTTCAACAGTCTTTTATCTTGAATTTAAATCATCAAAACCATAAAGGAAATCATGATCAAACTGATGACATTTTGGTAATTGGTTTTGAATTATAATACTAGTGATTCACATTGATAACATACACATTGGTCAATATTATGTAACTAAGTTTAAATTTTAGAGTCTAAATTGTAGTTGGGATTTAACAGTCTTTAACATAACCTTATTTAATGGATGGATATGAAAATGAATGATGAATTAGGTACGTTGCTTCAAAACGTAACTCAAAAAGAAATAAAGGATTTTTTATTTGTAATGCATGGCACTTTCACGGGAGATATTGTCTCCAGTTCAATTGGTGTAATTGAAAAAAATGTAAAAGCAGCAGGCTACTCTCCACAAATTGTAACCAAGGTAAAAATGATCAGTATTGAGATTATGCAAAACATAAAGAAGCATCAATATACTACAGAAGGCTATCTACCCTATTTTGTAATCAGTTCAAGTAATGATGGTATTGTTATGTATGCCGGCAATGTGGTGAGTAATGATGTCAAATTGATAATTGGAGAACGCTTAAATGTATATCAATCGATTGATCCAAAAGTAATCAAGGATTTTTATATCGAAAGTCTTAAAAACACTCAAATAAATGTTAAAAGTAATGCCAGTATAGGTCTCCTCGACATTGTTTATCGTTCCAATCAAAATATCAAATACGACTTTAAACCCATTCAAGATAATTTGTCCTTTTTTGGATTGGAAGTATATCTTAAAAATACTAAGAATTAATGCGGACAAAATCAATTTTTAGCAACGAAATAACTATATGATAAAATTTCCATCAACATACAATACTCCTGCAGTAATTATTGATAATAGCGCCAATAAAATGTCTATTGAGGGTATTTGTACACCTGAGAATCCACTTCTGTTTTTTAACCCTATATATCTACATTTCAAAGAACTTTTAGAGACAAAAAGAAAAACTTCCATTTCATTTGATTTCGAATACTTTAACACTGGCTCTTCTCGATGTATTTTGGATATGTGTAAAATAGCAAATGAGATGAATGCCATTGATAGAATTCATGTAGCTTGGAAGTATTCAAAAGATGATTTAGAAATGCGCGAATCAGGTGAGGTTATTTCATCAGTTTGTGGTTTCCCTTTTTCTTTTATTGAAAAAGATTAAACCATTTCTTCTAAGGTTTTTTTAACCCTAATTATTTGATCATCCGAAACATCTAAATGAGTAATTATTCTAATTTTTTGAGGGCCAATTGCTAAACAATAAATATTTTTTTCCTTCAATTTATTTGCAAATTCTTGACCTGAAATCTCAGAATTGATATGAAGCATTAAAATATTAGTTTCTGGTTTAATGACACTTTCGACATATTTGTTTTTTAATGCACTTACAGCAAGATTTTTAGCGTTATCATGATCTATTCGTAATCGATTTACGTTATTGTCTAAAGCAAAAATACCTGCTGCTGCTAAATATCCTGCTTGACGCATTCCACCCCCCATAACTTTACGAATTCTTCTGGCTTTTTTTATAAAGGCAACATTGCCTAATAATACCGATCCCACAGGAGCCCCTAAACCTTTACTTAAACAAATAGAAATGCTGTCAAAAAGTTGTCCATATTCTAAGGGATTTTCATTCTTTGCAATTATAGCATTAAAAATGCGTGCCCCATCTAAATGAAATTTAAGTTGTTGTGATTTACAGACTTCTGCTATTTCAACCAAATCATTAAATTGATAACAATTGCCACCTCCTCTATTAGATGTGTTTTCAACAGAAACTAACGATGTATTAGCTAAATAATCTTCCTCAGCATTGATGTTTTTGAGTACATCATTAGCGGTAATTAACCCACTTTCTCCCTCAATCAATCGTGCAGAAACACCAGCGTTATAGGCTATTCCTCCCCCCTCATAACAATAGATATGAGACTCTCTACTACAAATCAATTCATCACCCGGTTGGGTATGTGCTTTTATCGCAATCTGATTAGTCATTGTTCCCGAAGGACAAAATAATCCAGCTTCCATCCCAAATAGTTGAGCTGCTTTATGTTCTAATTCATTTACAGTTGGGTCCTCACCAAAAACATCATCCCCAACCTGAGCCTTAAACATAAAATCAATCATTTCAGGTGTAGGTTTGGTAAATGTATCGCTTCTTAAATCAATCATAATTTTACGTTTGTTTATCGGTTTCCAAAACCACATTTTTCGCGTACTCTCGACAAGGTGGCATTGGCAATATGAGCCGCTTTTTGAGCACCATCCGCTAAAATGGCGTCCATTTCTGAAAGATTATTCATGTAATAATTAAACCGTTCTCGTTGGGGAGCAAAGGTTTCTATGATTTCTTCCAACAATGCTTTTTTTGCATGTCCCCAACCATATCCGCCTGCTTTTAGTTGCGAATACATTTCGGCTGTTTTCGCTTCATTAGCTATCAATTTAAATAATTGATATACCATAGAAGCATCTGCATCTTTTGGTTCCTCAAGAGGTGTAGCATCCGTTATGATATTTTTATTAATAACATTCTTAAGCTCTTTTTCATCGGCAAAAATATCAATGTAATTATTTCGCGATTTACTCATTTTTTCACCATCCGTGCCCGGAATGAGCATAGTGTTTTCTTGAACTTTTGGTTGAGGTAGTACTAACACGTCACCCCATTGATGGTTGATTCGAGCCGCTACATCACGAGCCATTTCTAAATGCTGCAATTGATCTTTACCTACCGGAACATAATCAATGTCGTATAATAAAATATCAGCTGCCATTAACATTGGGTAAGTAAATAATCCACTGTTTACATCCGACAAACGATCTGCTTTATCTTTAAACGAGTGAGCCAAAGTAAGTCGTTGATAGGGATAAAAACAACTCAAATACCACGTCAATTCCGCACATTGAGGCACATCGCTCTGACGGTAAAAAACCGTTTTGGAAGTATCCAAACCAAAAGCCAGCCAAGTAGCAGCCACTTCATATGTATTCCGTTTAAGCTCTTCCCCATCTTTAATTTGGGTGAGGGAGTGCATGTCTGCAATAAATAAAAATGACTCATTTTCGGGTTGATTAGCCATTTCAATAGCAGGTTTGATTGCTCCTAAAATATTGCCTAAGTGGGGTCTTCCTGTACTTTGTATCCCTGTAAGAATTCTTGACATAAATTCGTGTAAGTTAAATAGTTTTTTGACTGCACAAAGATAGCGGTATTGACGGTACTTCAAAAAAAACAGCAAAAGAAGTTTAGTTTTATCTAAATCAACAAAAAAATATGTAGTTTTGAAATATAATTTATCAAAATGACACAAAAAGATTATACCCTTTCGCCAAGAGTTGATAAAGTAGGCGTAGAAGACCGAATAGCGCGTGTAACTGCTCGCAGTATAAAAGACGGTTCAAAAATGCAAGGATTAAAAATGGTCCTTAACATGATTGATTTAACTACTTTGGAAGGAGCCGACACCGAAGGAAAAGTAAGACAAATGTGTTATAAAGCAGCTCATTTGCATGATAGCATTCCTGATTTACCCACAACAGCTGCGGTTTGTGTATATCCCAATTTTGTAAATTTAGCTGTAAATCAGTTAAAAGGAACAGGTGTTAAAGTAGCTTCTGTAGCTACCGCATTTCCATCTGGTCAATCTTCATTAGAAATAAAATTGTTAGACACCAAAATAGCGGTTGACAATGGTGCTGACGAAGTGGATATGGTAATTAGCAGAGGTCGTTTTCATCAAGGAGAATACAATTTTGTATTTGACGAAATTGCCGCTATCAAAGAAGCGTGTGGTTCTGCACGACTGAAAGTTATTTTGGAAACAGGTGAATTAGGTACGTATGATAAAGTGCGGAGAGCTTCGGATATTGCAATTGATGCTGGAGCCGATTTTATCAAAACTTCTACTGGGAAAATTCAACCTGCTGCAACGTTACCCGTAACATTGGTTATGCTCGAAGCCATCAAAGATCATTATTATGCTACCGGAAAAATGGTTGGAATGAAACCTGCTGGAGGAATTTCCAACGCTAAGTTAGCTTTGCATTATTTAGTTTTGGTTAAAGAAACCCTAGGTGGAAAATGGTTGACAAACGAGTGGTTTAGATTTGGAGCAAGTTCATTAGCAAATGACGTATTGATGCAAATTGCCAAACAACAAACAGGTGTGTATCAATCGATGGATTATTTTTCGAAAGATTAAGCACTTCGACTTCGCTCAGTGCGCAAAAAAGAAGCGTTACGAAAGACATAGGTACTTAACTTTAATCAAATTGTAATTCACAATGAGAAAACAGTGGTTGAGCCTGTCGAAACCACATCATGCTAGATAGACTAAAAAACTAAAATGAAAAAAGCACTTCAACACGGCCCTATTTTACCCGAAAAAATTGCTGATTCTATTTCGCATCATCAAGTGAAAACGCAAATTGGTGCACATGATATTTTTTTGGGTCAAGTGCGTGCGGATGAAATCGAAGGTAAAAAAGTAATGGCGATTGAGTTTTCGGCTTATGAAGAATTGGCCGAACAAAAAATTCATGAAATCAGAGAAGAAGCATTTACAAAATTTGACATCACTTGTTTGCACATTTACCACAGCATTGGCAGAATAAACGTAGGTGAATTGTGTTTTTTTGTTTTTACCAGTTCTGCTCACAGAAAAGCAGCAATGAATGCTTGTAACTATTTGGTGGAACGCATAAAAGCAGAAGTGCCCATTTTTGGGAAAGAATTGTTTGAGGACGAAACAAGTCAGTGGAAAGTAAACCATTAATACTCTTCTGAAACAAGAAGTTGAGTTGTCCAAGAAATAAATAATGTTACGATAGTGTATTTATTTTTTGATTATTGAAAAAGCTGATCACAAAGTAGCATTTTTAGTTTATATTCGTATTCTAAATAAAATCAACATAAAATGAACGAAATCATTTGCCCTAATTGTAAAAAAGCTTTCAAAGTAGATGAAGCCGGTTTTGCTGATATTCTAAAACAAGTTCGTGACCATCAGTTCGAAGAAGAAATTCAAAATCGACTAAAATTAGCAGAAAAAGAAAAAGAAAACGCCATAAAATTGGCTGAGGCAACTGTTAGAAATGCTGTACAAGAACAATTGGCAAAAAAAGATCGTGAATTGGCCGAAATGAAAGCCCAAAGCGAATTGGCATTATCCGAAAAACTGAATAAAAAAGAAGCAGAAATAACGCAGTTAAAAGCAAAAATTGATAATGTTGAAGTTGAAAAGAAATTAGCGGTAACCGAAGCCGTACAAAAAATAGAACGAGAAAGAGATTCCTTGGCCAATGAAATAAAGACAAAAGAATTGGAAAAGCAAAACCTCGAAAACTCATTAAAACAACAATTTTCAACCGAACTGCAAAATAAAGATGCTATCATTAAGTATAAAGAAGAGGAGATTGCGCGTGTTAGGGATATGAAGATGAAACTTTCAACAAAAATGTTGGGTGAAACCCTAGAGCAACATTGCGAGATTGAATTTAATAAACTTCGTGCTACTGCTTTCCAAAAAGCCTATTTTGAAAAAGATAATAATTCGAAATCAGGTAGTAAAGGAGATTTTATTTACCGAGAAATGGACGACTTTGGGAATGAGATTATTTCCATCATGTTTGAAATGAAAAATGAATCTGACGAAACATCAACAAAAAAGAAAAACGAAGATTTTTTAAAAGAATTGGACCGAGATCGAACAGAAAAAAAATGTGAATATGCCGTTTTGGTTTCCGTGTTAGAGGCCGATAGCGAATTTTACAATACCGGAATTGTTGATGTATCGCACAGATACAATAAAATGTATGTGGTGCGTCCTCAATTTTTTATTCCTATCATTACTTTACTAAGAAATGCAGCATTGAATTCTATGCATTATAAATCAGAACTGGCTTTAGTAAGAAGTCAAAATATTGATATCACCAATTTTGAAGAAAAAATAAACGAATTCAAAGTAGGATTTGCAAGAAACTATGATTTGGCAAGTAGACAATTTAAAACGGCCATTGAAGAAATCGACAAAACCATGAATCATCTTCAAAAAACCAAAGAAGCATTGCTGTCATCCGTTAACAATCTGCGCTTGGCGAATAACAAAACGGAAGATTTAACCATAAAAAAACTCACGCAGGGAAATCCTACTATGAAAGCAAAATTTGATGAACTACAATAATAAGCGAAAAATTAATTAATAGTAGAATACACTATTATTCTTTATTTTAAATTATTGATTCAAAAAGTTATGAATTTCAGTGCCATCCTCTGTCTTTCGATTCTCGTTCTTTTCTGTCTCTTTCTAAATTTCTATACAGATAAGGAATCCCAAAAATTTCTGCAATTAAAGAGAATATAGCTAGAGGTATGTGTAACCAAAGTGAATTATCATAAATCGGTTGACCATTTGGCCGTGGTAAACTTGTCAAAAAAGCAGCAATTGTAAAACAGAAAGAGAGCATAATATATACGGAAAGACCTTGCTTACCATATTCCGAAATAAATATATAAAGTAAAATCGCCAAAGCAGTCGTCACAAGGGTCATTTGAACCATTGGTACTAATGAAAAGTTGCTGTCAGAAACGTTTTTTACCAGGTTGCTATATATACTAAAATATAAAATGTTTGCAACAATAAGAAGGATTGAAATAATGAGGTGTACCTTCAAAAATTGTAGTGCTGACATTCGATAGGTTTGAGCCAAATTGACTTCATCTTCAGAACGCTTCTTGTTAATTATAGCCGGAATACCAAACATCCCTCCAATAAATGAAAAAATGGCAATAGGAACTGACAAAAACAAAAGTATATCAGGAACTAGCTGTACACCATAAAGTCGAATCATTTCGTTTATTGAAGGCGTTCTTCTAATATCCATGGTCACAATACAAAAAACAAGATTTGTTGCCAATAAAATGATTATGGTGCTGACGTAGCCAAAAGTATTTTTATTACGATTTACTCGCTGTTTGTAGTGAATAAACCCATTTAAAAGCACTACAATCAATGTTTGAATGCACACCGCAATCAGGCTATAAGGTTCAGGAATAGGCGTTTTAACCAACAAATCAAACAGATAATAATAAGTAGCATTAATCGCTACGGTTATTATGAAAATAATAAAGGTTGATTTTACAAATTTATACCATTCTGGCACTGTTGGTTGATTTGGTAAATTGTTCATTGAGAGGCAAATTTAACAATTATCTTTTTACAAATTACTCCTTTTATACGGTGTGTTTGTTTCTTAAAAATAGCTCGATATTTTTCTTTATCTTGATATTCTGTATTTAAAATAAACACAAACATTCTTGATTCATAATCTCAAAATAAAAAAGAAACGTTAACCAATAAGTGTAAAGCTTCAATATGCCATAAAAACTGTTGTGTCAAAATAGTATCCAGATTCAAATAACTATATATAAATTCATATTATTTTTCTACATTTGATTTTGAAACAAGATTTAATCAACCCATGAAACAACTTTTAATTACCTTTTCATTCCTTTTTTCAACGAGTTTTTTCTTCTCGCAAGATCCTGTTTTTTTCAATAATCAACAAAACAGATTATTCGTGAATCCGGCTTATTCTGGGACGGTGGAGAGTTTTTCGGCCGCTATGAATTATCGCAACCAATGGCCGCAATTAACGGGCAATTATCAAACATTTACCACTGAAATCAATCAATATTTGGGTAAAGGGAATGGGGTAAGTGTACTTTATACGTATGACAACGCTGCTAAGACTTTGTTTAAAAATGAGTTGAATCTAGGCTATGGAAAAACAATTTCTTTCAACGAAAATCATCATTTGAGTTTGGGGCTGCAAGCAGGATTTTTTACAAAAAGAATAGATTGGGATAAAATAACTTTTGGAGACCAAATTGACCCAAGAAGAGGCTTTGTATATCAATCAAATGATATTCCTAGAGGCGGATCTGTTTTTGGATTAGATATTAATACAGGCGTTTTGTATTACAACAAATTTTTCTTTTTTGGCTCTTCAGTAAAACATTTAACTCAACCAAACGAATCATTATTCGGTGGAGTTGCCCGATTACCGATGCTATATTCAGCTCAAATTGGAGGTAAACTATTACTAAACGACCTTAAATTACTTCCTAGTATTTCGGCTTATAAACAAGGTTCATTTGATCCATCAATTGTTTATAATTTGAGTTCACGCTATAAAAAAGTACAATTGGATGTTGGATATTGGAATTATAATGGGGTGACTTTCGGAGTTGGTGTAAATTATGAAACGTTCTCATTAGGTTATACTTTCGGGATGAGCAATTCATCATTACTAAGCTCTTCTATTTCAACACACGAAGTTAGAGGGGTGTTCAAAGCAAAAACATTTAAAAAAGTAAACGAACACTTTTTTGATTTTTAAATGTTTTTATTGGTTTAACATCCTTGCAGCAAAAAAATGTATCTTTGTGGCTATAAAACTAGACTATGGAATTTTGGATTAAAGCCGCACAACTTCTTCTTTCTCTATCAATACTTATAATTGTTCACGAATTAGGTCACTTTTTACCTGCCAAATGGTTCAAAACCAAAGTAGAAAAATTCTATTTGTTTTTTGATGCTGGTTTCTCGTTGTTTAAATTCAAAAAAGGTGAAACAGAATATGGAATTGGTTGGTTGCCATTGGGTGGCTATGTAAAAATAGCCGGAATGGTAGATGAAAGTCTCGATAAAGAAGCCTTAAAACAAGAACCACAGCCTTGGGAGTTTAGAAGCAAACCAGCTTGGCAACGCCTCATAATTATGTTGGGTGGTGTTACTGTGAACTTGATAGTTGGTTTTTTTATTTATATGATGATTGTGTTTGCTTGGGGAACTGAAAAAGTAAGCAGCGATGGATTAAAATATGGATTCAGTGTTTCGCCCATTATGGAAGAATTGGGCTTTCAGCAAGGGGATAAAGTGCTTTCGGTAGATGGAGAAGTGTTGGAAAATGTATTGGATGTGAATAATCGAATTTTGGTTCGTGACGCACAAATCATTGAAGTAATGCATTTAGATGGGACTAAAGAGAGCATAAATTTGCCTGAAGATTTAGATCATCAATTGTTTGCTGCCGATCAAATGAATGCCTTTGAGCCCAGAGGTTTTACGATTGTAGATTATGTAATGTGGCATAAACCAGGAAATAAAGGCGGTCTTTTAAAGTCAGATAGCATTGTATCAATTAATAATGAACCCTTAGTTTATTTTGATGAATTTCAGAAAAAACTAACCGAAAACAAAAATAAAACTATTTTACTTGGTGTCTATAGAAATGCAGAACTGATACAATTAAACATTAAGCTTGACGCAACTGGAAAATTGGGCTTTGTTAGGAAAAACAATCTAAGCAATAGTATAACTTATGGCCATATAGATTACGGATTTTTTGGAAGCATAAGTAAGGGATTTTCGTTTGGATATTGGACGTTGCATGATTACGTAGCTCAATTTAAATTTGTGTTTACAAGCAAAGGATCAACCGCAATTGGAGGATTTGCTTCCATTGGTAAAATGTTTCCAGGAACCTGGGACTGGTTAGCGTTTTGGGAACGAACTGCACTTATCAGTATCATTTTGGCTTTTATGAACATACTTCCAATACCAGCTTTAGACGGGGGTCATGTGGTTTTTCTATTATTTGAAATGATTACTGGAAGAGTGCCCAGTGAGAAGTTTTTGATAAAAGCACAAATTATTGGATTTGTCATTTTGATTTCATTGCTACTCTATGCCAATGGATTAGATATATATAGGGCAATTGTGGGAGGTTAAATTAATAACAAACTATGGGATTATTGAGCAACATATTTGGAAAGAAAAAAGCTGCATTACCCGCTGCAGATTTATCTATTCTTGGTGTAGATGTTCATTCTCATTTAATTCCGGGTATTGATGATGGTGCGCAAACGATTGAAGATTCAATAGAATTACTGCAATCTTTTATTCAATTAGGTTACAAAAAAGTAATCACCACACCTCACGTGATGAGCGATTTTTATAAAAACACTCCCGAAATTATTCTTTCTGGTTTGGAGAAAGTGAGAGCTGCCATTAAAGAACGCGGATTAGCCATAGAAATTGATGCAGCGGCAGAATATAATCTTGATGCCGATTTTGAACCCATGATTCAACAAAAAAAACTACTCACTTTTGGAGATAATTATGTTTTGTTTGAATTGCCCTTTTTTCAAGAGCCTCCAATGTTAAACGACATCATTTGGAAACTAAAATCTCAAGGATATCAACCTGTTTTGGCACATGCTGAACGGTATAACTTCTGGCATAAATCCTACGACAAAATTGAGGAAATAAGGGATCGTGGGGTAGCCATACAACTCAACATTAACTCGCTCACTGGTCATTACGGTCCTGATGTGAAAAAAGTAGGTGAATGGATGGTCGATCAAAATTTAGTTGATTTGGTAGGAAGCGATTGCCACAATATGAATCACATTGGTTTGTTGAACCAAGCGCGTCATTTACCCTATGTGCATAAAATCATTGCACAAGAAAAACTCATCAATAAACAATTGTAACGTTTTTTAATAGAACTTTCCTGGCTCTTTTATAGTAATTCTCTTTAATCGATTTCATTTGTCAAAACCTTTTAAAATATATAAATCATCGGCAGGTTCAGGAAAAACCTATACCCTGGTACTTACTTACCTGACCATTTTACTCCAACACAAAGATCCTTATCAATTTAGAAAAGTATTGGCCGTTACCTTTACCAATAAGGCCGCCAATGAGATGAAAGATCGCGTGTTACAAGGTCTAGAAAAGCTTCAATCGGGCATTGATTCTCGTTTTACTCAAGATTATGTTAGTTCCACAAAATTATCTTCAGAAGAAATAGCACAAAGAAGTGCAGAAATATTAACGGCCATTTTGCACGATTATAGCAGCTTTAATATTGTAACAATTGATAAATTCGTTCATCGAATTATACGTTCCTTTTCGCGTGAATTGGGACTTACCAATAATTTTGAGCTCGAAACAAATTCAGATGAATTTTATAAAAGAAGCATCGATCAACTATTGGATAATGTAGGTGTTGATAAACAATTAACTGATTTTTTGGTAGCTTATAATCAATCTCTTTTTGATGAAGAGAAATCCGTAAAAATTGAATCGTCATTATTAGATTTGTCAAAATTATTAGGTAAAGAAAACAGTAAAGATTTGCTCGATTTTTATGAAGATAAAGAATTGACTTATTTTATTGAAACACGAAAAAAGCTATCCGAGCTTATAAAAGAAAAGCGTGCAGAAATAATAGAAAAAAATAATTCTATCCTACAACTTTTTGAGCAAGCACAACTGAATCCTGAAGAATTAAAAAATGGTAATTCAAAGTTAGGCAGTATTTTTATTTCCTATAAAGAAGCTGATTTTTATAAAGAAATAACTGAACCTCAGTTTCGAAATATCAGTGAGGGCAAATGGATGAGTGAAAGTGGTAAAAAAACAAACCCAACTATGGGCAGTTTTGTGGACCAAAATGGGGATGTTTTGACTAAAAATACGTTAGCTCTATTTAATGAAATCAATGCGTTAAAATTTTTAGAGCACATTCACAATGAATTGGTAGCCTTTTCTTTATTGAATGCTATAAAATCAATTTTAGAAGTAATAAAAAAAGATAACAATATCATCTTCATAAAGGATTTTAACGAAATCATTTCCAACGTAATTCAGAACGAACAAACACCTTATATATATGAAAAAATAGGTAATCGATTTAGTCATTTTTTAATTGATGAATTTCAAGATACCTCTACACTTCAATGGCATAATTTAGTCCCTTTGATTTATGACTCATTGGCCTCGAATCAAACAAATTTGATAGTGGGCGATGCTAAACAAGCCATTTATCGATTTAGAGGGGGTGAAGTTGATCAGTTTATATCCTTGCCACACGTAACCGCCTCCATTGCAGACATACACTACATTAACGATTCTTTTGAACGCAATGCACAAGTTGCACATTTAGATAAAAATTATCGATCGGCTCAAGAAATTATTCATTTCAATAATTGGTTTTTTGATCATTTTGTAATGAAAAACGACTTAATGTTAACCAAAGTAAAGGAAGTTTATGCAGACAGTTCACAACTACCAGTAAGGACTGAAATTGGTTTGGTACATATCGATTTTATTACCAATGAAAAGGAAGAAAAGGAGGAATCGAATAGTGTTTTTGAAAAGATTCACTCGAAAGTGGAGGGCTATATTTTAGATTGTTTAAACGATGGTTATCGATTGGATGATATATGTATTTTGGTGAGAAGTAAAAAAGAAGGACATTCAATTACTAAATTTTTGGTGGAAAAAGGATATAACATTGTATCCGTTGACAGCATTTTAATAGGGAATTCACAAGAAGTGCTGCACATTATGCATCATTTTCAAGCTATTAATCACCCTATTGATGCTCACATTATTAAATGTTTATTGCATCAAAATGAAAAAAACGGTTTATCACCAACCGAATTATTTGAAAAATATAGAATTGCAAAAGAAGAAAACCCCTATTATTCAAAAGGTTTTCAATTCGAAAACTATTTAAAAGAGCAATTAGTTGATTTTCAGTCAGCTCATTATAGCACACTCTCTATTTTTGATAAAATAGATTACCTAATAGAAGCATTAGGTTATAAAAGAACGGACCCTTTTATAGATAAACTGTTGAATGTAGCTTTCGAATTTATGCGTTCGAATGGCAGTAATGCTAATTTATTTATAAGTCATTTTTTTGAAAACGGTATAAAAGAACAAGTGAATGCCAAAAATGCTGCAGGTTCGATACAATTGATGACCATTCATAAATCAAAAGGGTTGCAATTTCCGATTGTGATCATACCTTATGATTTTGGAGGAAATAATCAATCTGATTTAGGATGGATAGGTAATGAAAATACTGCCAATTTAGGATTGCCTGTGATCAGTTCAAAATTGAATAAAAAATTGATTGATATTGGTTTTTCAGAAGCGTATTTGGCCAATCAAACTGAAATGCGCCTTGATAACGTTAATCTCTATTACGTTGCCTTTACTCGTCCTGAAGATCGATTATATTTTATTCAAAACAAGCGTATTGCTTTGCCAAAAGAAGTTTATACAACACTCATCGGTCATTCTAAATTTGATGCGGACAAGAATCAGTTAGTTATTGGAGAACGCGAAATAAAAATGACTCGTTCAATAGTTGAACAAACCTTTACTCATTTTCCACATACATCATCTTGGCGCGAAACCATTGAGTTGAGTCCAACAAAATCAGCCATTGATGTGGATTTAGACTATGAAGAAATCTCAGAGAGTGATCAATTATATGGTCAAATCGTTCATGAAATAATAGCGCAAAACCAAATCGTATCTAAACTAGTGGATGAAGGTAAAAAGTACCTAGCACAGAAAAAAATAAATCACCAATTACACGAATCCATCATTAATTGTCTTTCTCTATTGAGTGTAAATGAGTTGTTTAACACTATTTTTGAACACGCAGAAATTGTTTTTAAAGAACGTGAAATTATTGGTCAACATGGTCAAATCCTTCGTCCCGATTTAATCATCTACTCCACAAATACACTCTATTTAATTGACTTTAAAACTGGAAAACCAAAAAAATCACACGTAAAACAAGTTGAACAATATGCTGAAGAACTTCAACTTATTTCGGTATCGAAAACAAAACCAACATTAAAACTCCAAAAGTATTTGATATATTTGTCACCAACAAAAATTGATCTAGTATATGTATGATGACATTCGAGGTGATTTGAGAATAAAACCTATGGTAACATGGATTATCTTACTTACCTGTATTTTGGCATCAAGCACTATTTTATTAGACATTCGTTTTGAACATATTTTTGGTGTACACCATACCCAAGGTGTTAATATTTTAACAAGAGGTACTGTTCCATTTATACACGGTTATTCTCTTACCACCTCATTGATGCATCTTTCTACGGTAGCCATATTGATGTATTTTATGGGTACTTTTTTGGAAAAAATAATTGGTTCATTTAATTTTTTAATCCTCACCCTTATTAGCATGATGGTGTATGTTTTGATGCACCGTATTTTTCTCATGATTGGACATGGATTTACACCCATTTTGTTCACTTATTCAGGAGTGCTACTTATTGTTCAATTAGAAGCGAGATTTGTAAAAACTAATGCCGTATTTGACGATTATTATCGATTAATGTGGACTGTGCAAGGACTATCTTGGGTTATTATGATATTTATATTTTCAATTGCCCCCATGTATTTTGATTCAAAAGCCCAATTGATGGAACGCATTTTTTATGGCAATATCCTTCATTTAATTGGATTTATAGTGGGGTTACTTATGGCTCTTATTTTTCGAAAAACAATACGCGACCGTTTAGTTCATTACACACGAAAAAAGTATATGCTACAAAGTTCATTAGATAAATTAGCTTGGATAGGAGTTTTGCTTATGCCCATTTATCTTTTATTGAAATTCTTGTTGAGACCTATGTAATCTTTAAATTATCTAACCTCTCCACCTACTTCCATTTCTTCAGTTGGAGCTACAAATGCCAATTTTCCGTCAGCATCCTCTGCCATCAATATCATTCCTTGTGATTCTATGCCTCTAATTTTGCGAGGAGCTAAATTCATAAGTATCGTAACTTTTTGACCAATTATTGCTGCAGGATCATAATGCGCTGCTATACCAGAAACCACTGTGCGCGTATCTAACCCAGTGTCTACAGTAAGTTTGAGTAATTTATCGGCTTTTTCAACTTTTTCGGCAGTAAGGATTTTACCCACACGGATATCCATTTTGGTAAAATCGTCAAATTCAATAAGATTTTTCATAGGAGGGAAATTTGATGTAATATTGGGTGAATGCAATTTAGCCAATTGTATTTCAATTTTTTCATCTTCAATTTTGGCAAATAATATACTGGATTCTCCAATTTTATGACCTACAGTTATCAAATCTATAGAACCAGATTCCTTCCATTTGGGTAAATCAAAATTTAAAAAATGTGCTAATTTAGTACTTGTAAAAGGCAAAAATGGCTCAAAAACAATGGCCAAGTTAGCCGTAATTTGAAGGGCAATGTTAATGATCGTTTTTACACGTTCTGGATCTGTTTTTATGAGTTTCCAAGGTTCTGTTTCGGCTAAATATTTATTACCCAAACGAGCCAAATTCATGGCCTCTGATTGAGCTTCTCTAAATTTATACGCTTCTATTGCTTGAGCAATTTTCAAAGGAATGGCCTCAATTTCAGCAATAACTTGATTATCATAAAGTTCTAATGTACCCCTTTCAGGAGTTACTCCTTCATAGTATTTGTGAGTAAGCACCATCGTTCGATTCACGAAATTACCAAAAATATCGGCTAATTCACTGTTATTGCGAGTTTGAAAATCCTTCCAAGAAAAATCACTGTCTTTGCTTTCAGGAGCAATTGAGCACAACACGTATCGTAATACATCTTCTTGATTTTCAAAATCTTCTAAGTATTCATGACCCCAAACCGCCCAATTTCTAGAAGTACTTAATTTTTGACCTTCAAGATTCAAAAATTCATTTGCTGGAACGTTATCTGGAAGAATGTGACCTCCTATTGTTTTCAGAATTATTGGAAAAATAATGGTGTGAAAAACGATATTGTCCTTTGCCAAAAAATGAACCAATTTGGTTTCCTCATTTTTCCAATAATCTTCCCAATTTTTATTATTATATAGTGCCCACTGTTTGGTTGCTGAGATGTAACCCAACGGTGCATCAAACCAAACATACAATACTTTACCCTCTCCACCTTCAACTGGGACGGGTACTCCCCAATCTAAATCTCGGGTCATTGCACGAGGCTTCAAACCACTTTCAATCCAACTCATGCATTGTCCAATTACTTGGTTGCGCCATTCGGCCGGATTGTGATGCTGTTTACCATCCAATGTACCTTCTTTGATCCAATCTCTTACCCAGTTTTCGTGCTCATCCATCGGTAAGTACCAGTGTGATGTTTCTTTCAGAATGGGTGAACTACCACTTAAGGTTGATTTGGGATTGATTAAATCCGTTGGACTTAAGTCGGTACCACATTTTTCACATTGGTCACCATAAGCATTAGGATTATGGCATTTTGGGCATTCACCTGTAATGTATCTGTCAGCCAAAAACTGTTGAAACTCTTGATCAAAATATTGTTCTGAAGTTTTTTTAATAAACTTTCCATTATCAGCCAGTTCCTTAAAATAATTTGCTGCTGTTTCTTTATGTAAATCAGAAGAAGTGCGATGGTAAATGTCAAAACTAATACCCAATTGAGCAAAAACACTTTTATTCATTTCGTGAAATTGGTCCACAATAGCTTGAGGAGTAGTGTTGTCTTTTTTTGCTCGGATGGTTATGGCTGCTCCGTGTTCATCACTTCCACAAACAAATACTACATCTCGGTCATTGGCACGTAAAAAACGGGCATAAATATCAGCCGGAATGTATACTCCAGCCAAATGGCCTAAGTGTAAGGGTCCATTTGCATAAGGTAGCGCAGCTGTTACAGTATATCTTTTTGCAATCTTCATGTATCTATCTTAATTGAGGTGTGGTAAATCGTGGCAAAGATAACGCATTTAATAAGCTAAGAAATTTTTCTACTTAAAACTTTGCAACCAAAAATGGTTGATTTACGTCAAGCGATTATACCGCTTGAATAAAAAAATTAACTAAAGATAACAAAAAGTTAATATTAATGTTGGTTGAGTTAACATTTTTTATATTTTAGCCGTACCAAACTAATAACGCTAACAATTTAACTATGAAACATTTGTATGCTAACCGTATTAAACTTCCTTTTTTAATCGGACTATTAATAATTTCTAATGCATTTTTTAGTCAAGTTGCAGTAACTAATAACCAAACTGTTGCATGGTATGTCCAAAATGTATTGTTAGGAGCCAACGTAACGGTGAGTAATATTACTTACAATGGAAACGCTGCAAATGCAAATAATGCTGCGGTAACTTCTGTAGGTCATTTGACTAATCCCGCTAATCAGATTGGAATTACCAATGGCTTTATTATGGCTACAGGAGATGCTACTTTGGCGGCTCAAGCAAACACAGCGGGGGGTTCAACTTTAGGCAATACCACTCCTGAAAACTCTGGAAATGATGCTCAACTATCTACCTTACTTGCGGGTAGTCAATTTAACAAATGTATCGTAGAATTTGATTTCGTTCCATTGGGAGACACTTTACGTTTCAATTATGTTTTTGCTTCTGAAGAATATCCAGAATATGTTTGTTCTGAGTACAATGATGTATTTGGATTTTTTGTTTCTGGTCCTAATCCTGGAGGGGGAAATTACACCAATTTTAATGTAGCTCGCGTACCTAATTCTCTTACTCCTCCGAGTTTTACAAACACGCCTGTAGCTATAAATACTATTAATCCTGGTGTATCTGGTTCTAATGGAACCGCTTCAGAGTGTTCAACAATTGATGCTAACTGGCAATCCTACAGTGTTTATTATGTTTCTAACACAGGTTCGTCCTACGAATATGATGGACGAACTGTTCCATTACCAGCAGTCTTACCCGTGATTTGTGGTCAAACTTATCATATTAAATTGGCTATAGCAGATATTGGCGATGGTGCATTTGATTCTGGAGTAATTTTAGAGGCTGGAAGTTTTGCTTCAAATGGTATTGATTTAGCTGGAGCAACTGCACCTGGAGATGTAGTTTTGTGCACCACGGATTTAACTATGGATTTCACAGGTGCAACAGACCCTACTTATGATCATTTTTGGGATTTTGGAGACGGAGTTGGAACCTCCACTTCTCAAAACCCATCATACACATTTGCAGATACGGGATATTACCAAGTGATGTATGTGGCATCGATTGGTTCAGGGGTTTGTGGTTCTTCCGATACTGTATTTTTTGATGTTACGTTGAGTTATCCTGAACAATTTAATGCGCAGTTTAATATTCCTACTATCGATCCATGTGATGGGGTAGACAGTTTATTAGTAAGTTTAGCATTTACAGGTACAGGAGCTGATTCTATTGTATGGAATATGGGAAATGGAGATGTAATCACAGATGTCAACTCTATCAATTATTACTATACAACCCAAGGTATTTATACCATCAGTATGACAGCATTTGATCTAAACTGTGGTAACCAACAAACCTTTACTGAAACGTTTGATTATACTACGTCTTTTTCAACAGCCAACGCTGTAGCACCGCCAGACACCGCATTTTGTGGTCCGCCTCCCTATAATTTAAGTTTCAATGCTACCTCGGGAACACCCAATCATTTTTGGAATTTTGGAGATGGTGTTGGAACATCAACTCAGGTTTCTCCATCGTATACTTATGCAACTCCAGGTACTTACAATATTATGTATGTGGCGATAGACTCTACAACTTGTAATATCGCTGACACCGCTTACTTTACTGTAGAAATTTCTCAGGCGGAAGTATTGACGGCCGACTTTGATTTTCCTAGTATTGACCCATGTTCATTTCCGGATAGTGTTTTGGTGTCCTTGTCATTTACGGGTACGGGAGCTGATGTAATCAATTGGAATATGGGTAATGGCACTACATTTACGAATGTAACCAATGTAGATTATTATTATACTACTGAAGGCAGTTATACCGTAACCATGACGGCATTTGATAATCATTGTAACACGAGCGCTACTTACAGCGAAGTATTTAACTATTTTACTTCTTATTCCGAAGCTAATGCAGAAGTGCCTGAAGATATATTCTTATGTACTACTCCATTAATTGTAAACTTCTCAGCAGGACCCAATCCTCCACCTTCTTCGTTTTGGAACTTTGGTGATGGTGTGGGCACATCAACTCAAAATAACCCTTCTTATACGTATGCTGCGCCAGGTGTGTACAACGTTATGTATGTTGCTATTGATCCTAATACTTGCAATATTGCAGATACAGCTTATTTTACAGTAACTCTAGAACAAGCTGAAACGTTTTCAGCATCTTTAAACTTTACTCCTCCTCCTCCTTGTGGAAGTGATAGCTTATTGGTTAATTTAGCATTCACAGGCACAGGGGCAGATTCAATTGTTTGGAATATGGGTAATGGTGATGTTTTCAATACCAATTCAGTCAATTATTATTACACGGTTCCGGGTAGTTACGTAGTATCCATGACTGCTTATGATAATTTGTGTGATAATGTGCAAACCATAACCAATACGGTCAATTTTGGTGGCAACATTGTAAGTCAAGCAACAGTTCCCAATGTATTTACTCCAAATGGTGATGGAGAAAATGACTTGTTGAAAATATTAAGTATTGATGGAAGTTCAGAGTTTAGTATGCTCGTGTTTGATCGTTGGGGCTTAAAGATTTTTGAATCAGACAGTTCAACACGCGTTTGGGATGGAAAAACTAAGGGTGGAAATGAATCGAGTGACGGGATATATTATTATGAAGTACGTTACACCGACATTTGCTCTTCTGAAGAAAAAATAAAAACAGGTTTTGTTCATCTTTACAGATAACACTTTTAAAACGTTATTGAAAATGCCTCACTTAAAAAATGGGGCATTTTCTTTTTAAAGTAATTTAACTCAATTTTAATAATTCTCACTTACTTTTGTAAGCTAGTAATTTCAACATGTCAAATACAGATAAAAAAATAGATATTCGCCAACTAGATCTTGAAGCTCTACAAGTCTATTTTAAAGAAATTGGTGAACCTGCTTTCAGAGCTAAACAAGTGTATGAATGGTTGTGGAAAAAGGGTGCCATTTCGTTTGAAGAAATGTCCAATTTGTCATTAGCATTAAGAGAAAAATTAAATACTCGATTTGAAATTCGCTTTTTGACCATTGCAGATTCTCAGTTTAGTAATGATAAAACCATAAAAAACGCCTTTCGTTTGCAAGATGGTGCTGTTGTAGAAGGTGTATTGATTCCAACAACTAATCGAATGACCGCTTGTATTAGTGTTCAAGTGGGCTGTAGTTTAACGTGTGATTTTTGTGCCACGGGTAAGTTAAAACGATTTAGAAACCTAAATCCGGATGAAATCTATGACCAAGTAATGCTCATCAACAAGCAGGCTATTGAAAATTACGGTATTCCTTTATCAAACATTGTTTATATGGGTATGGGCGAACCCTTATTAAACTATAAAAACGTATTGCAATCCATCCATTATATTACTTCCCCTGAAGGGCTCGCTATGTCACCTAGACGAATCACCGTTTCTACTGCAGGTATTGCCAAAATGATTAAGCAATTGGGTGATGATCAAGTAAAGTTCAATCTAGCCGTTTCATTACATGCTGCCAATGATGCTAAGCGAAATGAAATAATGCCCATCAATGAAAGCAATAATTTAGAAATTTTGGCTGAAGCATTGCGCTATTATCACAAAAAAACAGATGCTCGGGTTACTTTTGAATACATCATATTTAAAGGATTTAATGACGAATTGAAAGACGCTCAAGAATTAGCTACTTTTTGTAAAAATGTACCGGTAAAGGTCAATATAATTGAATATAATTCAATAGATGGTGGAAAATATCAACAGGCTGATAAGGCAAAAGTGGATGCCTTTGCAGCTTTTTTAGAGTCTAAAAATATAGTAGTCAATGTAAGAAGAAGTAGAGGAAAAGATATTGATGCTGCTTGTGGTCAATTGGCCAATAAAAATAAAGTGGCTAACTCATAATTTACCCAACATTTTGTTACAAATTCCCTCTCCATTAGAAAAATTAGAACTTCCCTTTATTGAAGAAAAAGAAGTTTCAATATACATCAAAAGAGATGATTTAATACACCCCATAATAAGTGGTAATAAATGGAGAAAACTAAAACAAACACTGAATTTCTGTTTGTCAAATGATAAAAAGGGAATACTAACTTTAGGAGGCGCTCACTCTAACCATTTGGTTGCCACCGCTTATATCGGAAATCATAATAATATGAAAACGGTTGGTATAATACGAGGAGAAGAACCCAATCATTTGTCACCTACCCTAATTCAATGTAAAGATTTAGGAATGCAGCTGCGTTTTATTTCTCGTTCAAACTATAAGGAAATTGAAAAGTGGAGACCAGCGTTTCAAGTTGAATATCCAAATTATCATTGGGTATCCGAAGGCGGAGCAGATGAATTAGGTATAAGAGGCTGTCAAGAAATTATTGAAGAAATCTCCATAGATTTTGATTTTATTACGGTAGACTGTGGAACCGCTGCAACGCTAGCAGGAATCACTAGATCGCTTTTACCACATCAAAAAGCCATTGGTATGGCCGTTTTAAAAGGAGAAGATACCCTTTCTAAACAAGTACACACATTTAACCAAAACAGTTTATTTCAGAAGAATTTCGAAATAAATTTCAACTACCATTTTGGAGGTTATGCTCATTATTCGGCTGAATTAATAGGATTTATGCAAAGGTTTTATGCACAAACAGGCATTAAAACCGACCCAATATACACGGCCAAACAGTTTTATGGAGTGATGGATTTAATAAAAAAAGATTATTTCCCAAAAGGATCAACCATCGTTATGGTTCATACGGGAGGTTTGCAAGGTATTGTGGGCTATGAAAAACGTTATGGAATAACACTATTTTAATTTCCCTCATCATACTCTTTTAGTGCTAACGCAACGAGGGTGTTTGAAATTGGCGTTTGTAACGCCAAATTATAACTCTTTTGTGTGTTACAAACGCACTATTCATATGTCCTCGTTTCCGCTACACTCAAACAAGGACGAGGATGCCAAGCAGTTTTATGGAGTGATTGATTTAAAAAAAAGATTATTTCCCAAAAGGATCAACCATCGTTATGGTTCATAAGGGAGGTTTGCAAGGTATTATAAGCTATGAAAAACGTTATGGAATAACACTATTTTGATTTCCCCTACAGATGCACCTTATTTTTGATATTTCCACATTAACGATTTGCCTTCAGACAACCATTCTATCATCGTTTCTAATCTTTTTGATTTAGTTTCTTCTCGCTTCGCTTCCACAACCCAATTAACATACTCCCTTTTACAAGAATTAGATAGTTTTTCATAAGAGGCTAAGGTTATTGGATTAGATTTTAGTTCTTCCATGATAAAATCAGGTGTCGAAACTTCAGGAGATTCTTTTTTAATTGCTTTTTGCTTTACACCACTATCAATAAGGAGCATCGCTTCCATTATATACATACCCAGAATTTCTTCATTGGGTAACTGAGAAACATGGGTCAATTTACCAAAATTGCCGAGTGATGAGCTACCCTCTGATACCTTTATGAGTTTAAATGGGTCTGATAAAAGTTTTGCTTGCCAAAAACCAAACGTGCAATGATTTTTAAAAGCAGCTACACTGCATACTATTTTCCCTTTGTATTCAAAACACGGAAACTGCCATTTAATTTTTTCTTCAACCGATGGGCAATATTGATGCACCACGTGTCTTACATATTCTAATATGGGCTGGGCAAACTCAGGAGCATTGTATACTATCTGATCAACTTGTGGTGAATACATAACACAAAAATATCATTATTATGGGAAACCAACGTTTTCGTCAAATGGATCGATAACTTCGGGTGCAAGTGTATCTACTGCAACAGTGCAATCTATTTTGGTTGCACCTCCATTAGGCCCATAAAAATCACCTCGTTTTATCTTTATAGATTTGTCGTCATAAACTCTTTGCATAAAATATCCCCAAATGGGTAACGCACTATTGGCTCCTTGACCTAAATTAGTAGAATTAAAGCTCATTTTATTGCTTTCACAACCCACCCATACCCCAGTTACCAATTCGGGGGTGTGTCCTATGAACCAACCATCAGCATTTCCTTGAGTAGTTCCTGTTTTTCCAGCCATCGTTGATTTAAAAGCATAGGGTTTTGAACCACGTATTCTACCACCTGTTCCACCATATTTTCCATCAGCAGGTCGTTGAACACCCGTAACCCCTTTCATCATTTTTAAAACATCCCAAGCAACGTTTTCGTTCATTACTTTTACCGTTTTATTGCCCGATTCATACAATATTTTTCCCGAAGCATCTTCTATTCTCAAAATAGTAATGGGCTTATTATAAACCCCTTCATTAGAGAATACACAATGTGCCGCAGTCATATTTAAAGGTGAAACATCACAAACTCCTAAACCTAAAGCAGGCACCTTTTTCATAGTGCTATTGTAAATTCCCATAGATTTAAAATATTGAACTACACGTGAATTATTACCTCCACATTGATCAATCAACATAGCTGTAATGTTGTTCATAGAAGCGGCCAAACCAAAAAATACTGGGGTCATTACGCTATCATATTCACTTTGTCCACCTGGACACCATTGTTTACCTGAAGCCGTAGTTACGCAATGAATAACGTTAGGAAATTCAGTACAAGGTGTGACTAAATTTTGCTCCAACGCATCAGCATATACAAATGGTTTGATAGTACTTCCCACTTGACGTTGTGCTTGACCAGCGTAATCAAATTTAAAATGTAAAAAATCGGGACCACCAACATAAGCTTTTACAAAACCTGTTTGAGGATCAATAGCTACCAAACTAGTTCTTAATGTTGCCAAATAATATTTAATCGAATCTAAAGGTGTGATTTCAAGTGTTACAGTATGAGTAGCCGATTTCCAATCAAAAACAGTGATACTTTGCACTTCATTGAAATTTTTCATGATATCCGATTCAGACCATCCAAGTTCTTTTAATCGTTTGTATCTGTCAGAGTTTTTAATTTCCTTATCTATCAATTCCTTTGCTTTTTTAGCATCTACATTTTTGGCAAAGGGATAATTTTTATTCTTTTTGATGTCCTTGTCAAAGGCATCTTGCAATTCTTTCGATAAATGTTCATTAACAGCCCATTCTGCGTGTTCTTGCATTTTAGAATCTAAAGTAGTGTAAATTTTAAGTCCATCTTTGTAAATATTGATGGGTTCACCAAAATTATTGGTTAAGTTTTTTGTAGAAATAATCTTTAATGCCTCTTGTTTAACAAATTCTCTAAAATAAGGTGCTAAACCGGTATTATGTGTTTCGGGATGAAAATCCAACGCCAAGGGTAATTGACGTAAAGAGTCGTATTCATTCGATTTTAAATGCCCATTCTTTAACATTTGTGAAAGCACTACTTCTCTTCTTTTAATAGCATTTTCCGGATTGATAACTGGATTATAAATGTATGGATTTTTGGCCATACCTACCAACATAGCCGCTTCTTCGATGTTAAGTTCGATGGGCAATTTATTGTAATAAACTCGAGCAGCAGAATGCACACCAACGGCTGTATTTAAAAAATCAAATTCATTAAAATACATCGTGATAATCTCTTCTTTAGTATAACGAGATTCTAACTCAATGGCAATGTGCCATTCGGCAAATTTTTGATACATTCTAGCAATTGACGAGGCGGGACGTTCGTGAAACATCATTTTGGCCAATTGTTGGGTAATAGTACTTCCTCCACCTCTATTAATTCCTAAAATAGCTCCAGACATTGCTCTTCCTAATGCCCAACCATCAATGCCTGAGTGATTTATGAAACGTTCATCTTCAGTTGAAATCAACGCATTTATTAAGTGAGGTGAAAGATCTTTGTATTTTATTTTAGTTCGATTAGCATAGTAATAACTTCCTAAGACTTTACCATCAAAAGAATAGACTAAGGAAGCCTCGTCACTTCTTGGGTTTTCTAATTGATCTATTGAGGGTAAAACACTATTTGGAATGGTTTTGTAAATAATGAAAATCAACAAAAGTGGGCCTAAAATCATTGCCCAAACTCCCATTAATATGCGTTTCTTTTGTTTATCTGACAAACCTCCTCCTCCTTTACTAGAGACTGATTTGGCAGCAGATTTCAATTTATTTTTGAGTGGTGTGGCCAAGTTAAATTTAGATAATGGTAATTTTTAATACGCAAAAATAAGGATTGTTTTGTTGTTTATAGCTATTAATAAAAATGATTTTTTTTATTTTATTGTTAAAAAACATTAAGGGGAGTTGAATGATGTTCTCCGCCTTTTATTTTACCGTCTTTTTTGGATTATTTTATCCTTGTAATATCGAATTAAAATTTAATCTAAAAGTTAGCCTGATGTAGTCATTTCAGAAATAATACTTCCTTTTCACTAATTCTAAACATTGACTGATATCACTTAAATTGTTCACGATGGCTATCGGATCACGATGATTCGTTAATTTTTCTAAACAACGCAACATTTAGACCGAATAAATGTTTTTTAACTATATAAAGAAGTAACTTTATAATTCAATTTCCATTTAAAATGAAAGAGCAAAACAAAATCCCTACAGGCAAAGTTCAACGAGCAGCTAAATTGATTTCAACAGGTGCAAAAGTGGGCGGTAATTATGTAAAATATTTTGCCAAAAAAGCCGTTGGGAATGAACATGCTCGCGAGGAATTGGATGAAGCCAATGCAGAGGATATATACAATTCATTAAGTCAGTTAAAGGGTAGTGCTCTAAAAGTGGCTCAAATTATGAGTATGGATAGAAACATACTGCCACAAGCCATGCAAGATAAATTTTCATTGGCTCAATACAGTGCCCCTCCGTTATCTTATCCTTTAGTGGTAAAAACCTTTCAACAATATTTCTCCAAATCTCCCACAGACATGTTTGATACGTTTACCAAAAATGCGGTGAATGCAGCTTCCATTGGACAAGTTCACAAGGCAACGTTGGGAGATAAAATTTTAGCAGTAAAAGTTCAATATCCAGGTGTGGCCGATAGTGTTAAGTCGGATTTGAGAATGGTAAAACCCGTAGCAATGTCTATGTTGGGGCTTAAGGAAAGTGAAGTGAAGCAATATTTTGAAGAGGTAGAATCTAAGCTATTGGAAGAAACGGATTATGAATTAGAATTGCGTCAATCTATGGAAATGGCAGAAAAATGTGCTCCATTAGAAGGTTTCCTATTTCCTAAGTACTATCCCGAATATTCTAGCAAGCGTATTCTTACGATGGATTGGATTGAAGGTAATCATCTTAAAGAATATTTAAAAACAAACCCTAGTCAAGAAGAACGTAATTTAATTGGACAGCGTTTGTGGAATTTGTATGACTTTCAAGTAAACACCGTTAGAGCTATTCATGCAGACCCGCATCCTGGTAATTTTATTATTACAAAGGAGGGTAAAGTAGGCTTGATCGATTTTGGTTGTGTAAAAAGAATTCCCGATGATTTTTATTACAAGTATTTTCAATTGGTAAATAAAAGTGTGACTCAAGATGACGCCAAGCTAAAGGAGTTGTATTATGACTTAGAGTTCATTTACAAAGATGAGCCTGAATCTGCACAACAGCTCTTTTTTGATGTGTTTAAATCAACAATGGAACTTCTAACACGACCGTTTATGAGTGAAACATTTGACTTCAGCAATCAGGCCTTTTTTGATGAATTATATGAAATGGGCGAATCATTAAAAAACAGAAAAGACCTGCGAAAAAATGGCGTTGCACGAGGCTCACGACACATACTTTACATCAACAGAACCTATTTTGGACTATTTTCTTTATTAAACGATTTGAAAGCTACAGTGAATACTACAAGTAGTTTTACTTCGTTTGGATAAGTAAAAATTCTGAATGTAACAAAAAGCGATGACCTCTTTCGAAATCATCGCTATTTTATTGGAAAAGTGAAATTAGCTTTATCTTTCAATAACAATTCTTTCTGTGCTGATGCTACCATCTGAAAGTGTGGAAGTAACTAAATATATGCCTACTTCTAAATCACTCACATCAATTTGTTGTATGGATTGATTTACTCTAATAGTTTTCATTACACTACCCAAAATAGAATAAATAGTTATAACCGCATTTTCCGTTTCATCCATTAACTCCACAGTGAGGAAATCATTGGCAGGATTAGGATATACATAAATTGATGCCATTTGACTTGCTGATGTTAGATTTTGTGGCGTTGGAGTATACGATTTAGGCACAATAATAAAAGGAATTTCTTCGTCAAATTTGGTTTTGTTTACCATATCAAATATTACTTGTGCTGACATACATTCGCGTCTTATATTGTCATTTGTTTTGATGCTTTCTAATTGAACTCTCTGCGTAGAATCGTGCATTATTCTAAAACCTTTTTCTTGGCATTGCTCAAATGCAATAAGCAACTCTCTCATTTTTGCAAATTCCAAATGAGCACCGTTATCTACCAATTTTAAACTGTCAATTAAATTTTGGGCTTGAAAAAACTGTTTGTTTTCAATATAAGCATCAGCTAGTTGTTTTCGATAAATAATCTCAGACCTCATCTTTAACAAAACAATTGCTGAATCTAATCCATTTACAACTGTTGTATCATGTAAATAATAACGAACGGCCTCATTCATAGTCAATTTTGATTCGGCTATCAAATCTTCAGTTTCTGCGTTGACAAGTATTCTAGGATTTGTTCCCCCATTTTGACCATTCAAAATTTGATTTTTTATACCATTAGGTAGGTTACTTTGTTGAACCAACAGTACAACGTTTTGAGGCAAAGGTGAATTATCCAATAATAATTGTTTTTTGATACCCGGAGCCATATTGCTTTGTATTATTGCTTCAAGTATATGGGTAGGTAGATAAGGACTTTTAGTTAGCAAATTATTCTTAAGATTACCTACACTTAACTGACCACTTTGATATAATGACCATTGATTATTTACATATGAATCCAGCGCTGTGTAAAAATTATCTTTAGCTTGACCAGCTGTTTTCACACTGTCACTCAACGCTAATAATCTTGAAATTGATTTTGGATAATCTTCTTTGCAAGCTTTATTGATGTCTAAAGGAGTATTACAGTTTAAATTAGTTGTATTAACTGGATTGTATTCGTCAATTAGTGTTGTTCCTATAACACCGTTATAAGGATTAGCAAAATATTGATTAGTGTATAGAGTTGGTAAATTATTGTTGTTCCAAAAATCACCAATAAGTGGTGTATAATTAGGCGTAAAATAATTGTTTGCCCCAGAAGTTGGAGTTGAGCAACTACCTTGATGCTTTCTTATGCCTCCTCGAGTAATCATAATGTCACTTTCAATAGAAAGATTGTATACATTACATTTAAATAAAAGGCCTGAACCTGTTATTATACTTGTATTGCCTAATAACGAAAATTCTCCAACATTGGAATTGAAAGCCCAAGAAGCATGATTTAATCCAGTAAATTTATTATTGAAAATAGCATTAGCATCCCAAGAGGTGCCATTTTCATTACTGTTATTTATTAACATACCTCGGGTATCTCCGTTTGTTGTTTGGGTAATAAAATCATTATTTGCAACTTTATAACCAGTGCTATTTTGCAAATAAACTCCATAAGGCACATTAATGGATTGAAATGGATTATTAACATCAAATTGACATCGTTCAATAATTGAATAATCAACATTATTAAAATATAAGCCATTAAAACAATCAGAAAAGTCTGCGTCAATTACAGAAGAAGTAGCCAATGGATTGGCATTACTTGCATAAATTCCATAAAATAATTTATCAAAAGATGTACGAATATTCCCATTGAAAGCTTCAACCGAAAAACTGGATTCGTAGGCAGTTATACCAAAGCCTAACAAATTTTCGTTTAAATAAATACCCGAGGTGCTGTTTTCAAATGTACATCCCCTTACTTTAATGGTTCTCACCCCAAATAAAGACAAGTGCGTATCGGGTGAAGAGCCATCTATCAACAACGCATCCGTAATAAAAGAGGTGTTATTAAAATAACTTATGTTTCTGAAATTGTACGGATAAAATTCTACATCTTTTTTGTTGTTTTTAAACAACGAGTTGCTTACCTGCACAATCCCCCCCGAGTTTGAAAAATCGGGTTGCATAGAAATTTCACCTGTAATGGGGTCGACTACATCAATTGTCCCAAACGCTCTCACACCTCTCACAGCATTGCTTATTTCAGAGTTGTTTTCTACGATAAGCTGACCGTGATTAGTTGGAAAAGCGTGTGAAATAGACGGATTGCCATAAACGATAACACCTTCCCAAAGATCTTTGCTACAATCTCTTGATGTCAAAATAGAATTATTCAAAATCACCTTTGCCCCTCTACCAATAATCATTTTGGCACCAGGCTCAAACATGATTTTGAAGTTTTGCAAAGTGGTGATGCTTCCTGGAGCAAAAGTCAATGAATCTGTGATGACGATTTCATCAAAATATTGAAAAGGAATTGTGTTAGGATTAAAAAAAGGAGAACTAAAGGCACTCCAACTGTCACCTGCTAAAGTAGCTGTATAGGTTTTGAAAACTTGATTTTCGTCAATACAGCAGGAAGAAGTAAAAGGTGAAGTGTAACTTTCACCAATTGTTTGATTAGGTAAAGCTCGGTATTGATAGTTAAAAAAATTCGGATCAGGACTATTATAAGTAGGGTTTAATGAAATATTAGTATTAATAAAAAGATTAACTTGATTATATCCTGCTAATTCTTGACCATTAGAAATGTAAAAATTATTATCTATTCCTTTTTCAATATGTGAACCCCTTAAAGTAGGCCCTAAAAATTGTTGTTCTTTATAAAAAAGAATGGTATCAGCATCTTGAAAAGAATTACTTAGGGTATCAAAATACGTGTCAAAAACCGCAAAAACCATAAGATTTTGATTAATAACCGAATTAGGAAGACTTGGCGCCTCACCTTTTTGGTTTAGTATCAACCTCGAATGATATTCCATAGAATCAGGGAACTCAATTTTGAACAAAGAATCGTTCAATAATACCGCCTGAAACGATGGGTCTACTCTAATAGTTTCATAACCCGTAACGTCTGGGAATACAGTATGTAAAGCAGTTTGTTGGTAAGAAACAATCCCAGATCTTAATCTGTTACCTTCCAAATCAGTGTCTACCATTTCAAATATACTCCAATATTGTTGAGGACCAAAAGGATCGAACAATTCACTATTAAAACTCCAAGAAATTCGATAGCCCCCATTGTATTCAATCACATCCATTTCACCAAAACCTTTATAAAAATCGGTCAAATATGGAACGTCAGCTCTATAAGCACTGCTTACAACTTGTTTTGGTACAATACCAGCATCCGTTACCTCATAGCAAAAAAGATAACCCCAATTACACACAAAAAGCAAACGAGAACCATCCGCTCTTAATGGTGTAAAATTGGCATATATATTATTGGGTTGAGGTTGAATTTTAAGATCATTCGACAAGGATTGAAAGGTATTGGATAAGTTGGTAGAGTTCAACCCATTTTCAGGATTAATTTCAAAACGGCCTCTAAGATGAGTATTGTATGGACTATTTTCTTCAAAAGTGAAAACACCAGTGAACATACCCCAGTTGTTTTGATTTTTGATATAAGACCCTATAATGTAGTATTTATTACAATTGTTAGCAAAAGGGACTATCGTAAATTCATTATAGCCTCTAATTAATTCTAAAGAAACATCACCATTTGCCAAAAACTCATCTAGTAAAAAACCATCTTTATTATACACTTTGCCGTCTATAATAAAAAACCTAAGATTACCATCGCTATCTGGCATACTGTTGTGTGCATAAATCGCAGGACTGCCATCATATGCTGATTTGCCTGGGTCATAGAGCGTAGACAAAGGATTGCCCGGATCGGGAAGAGGGAGGGGTTGACCAACATTTGCCATATCTGGAACATAAACAGATGGTAAACTCCAAATTTGATTTTGTGAGAATGATTTTACAAAGGGTGCAAAAATTGCAATAATTGCAATAATTAATAGATAATAAACTTTCATGATATTGTTGTTATGGGGTTGATAATTTAATTAAACACAAATTAATAATTTTTTTAAATATGTTCCCACAATGAATATTTGTATTTAACAAAATATACTTGTATTTTTGTCTTACTTAAAATCGCCCCTAATATGACTAAAAAGAAAATTAAAGTTTCTGACAATATTAAAATGTTACGAGAAAGCTTAAACTACAGTCAAGAATTTGTAGCAGCAAAATTAGAAATGTCCCAACAGGCATATTCTTTAATAGAAAATAATCCTGAAAAAACTTCACTTAAGAATTTGCGCGCAATTGCGAGAGTTCTTAATGTTAACATTTCAATTCTCATTTTAGAAGATGAACAATTAAATCTTACATCAAATGATGCTTATGAAAAATTAATTTCTAAACTTGAAAATGAGATTGTTTTTCTAAGAAATCTAATTGAAAAGCAAAGTGTTAAATCCATATCTTAATGGTAATATTGTGTCATATAGATTAGCTACATATCTTTTGTTTCTTTTAATGAGTATTAACCTGAGTCCCAAAGCACAGCACCAATATCTATCAGATTGTTTTAAAGGAGGAGTTGTAGGGGATGGATACACTGCTTGGTATAATGGAGGTGTAGGGACAATTCAATTACCAATACCTGCTGGATGTACTGTTAAAAAAGCTTATTTCTTTTCAAATATATATAAATGGCAGAACAATATGATACCTGCATTAGATAAAACAATTGAGATCAATGGTCAATCATTACTTCTATCAGAAAGTTATCAAATAGGAGGTCAATTTTATTTTTCTCCTATACAAGATTCTGTTTCAGTTATCGCTATAGATATAACAAGTTTTATAAATCCAAATGATACAATTTATACTATAAATCCAAATAATACTGGTCAATCACCTGTTCAAACTCCCATCTTTTCAGACTTTTATATTTTGGTACTTTATGAAAATCCTACTTTTGACAACACTTGTATTGAAATACTGATAAACACACAAAATTCCGCTCCAACTATCAATTATTCTATTAACCCTGCCAATATTTTGAGCCAAACCAATAATCTTGGATTATCTATACATTCTTCTAGTATTTGTGATGATAATAATGACTGGTTCGAGGTTTTTATTAATAACATTAGTATCGGAGAAATTGGTGGTCAAGAGGACAACACTACTATAAGTTGTGCTGGTGTAATAGGGTCATTTGAATATCAAAATGGAATTATCACAGGAATTGGAAATGATGTAGGAAATAATACAATGCAAGGTAAAGATGCAATTGCTGACATAAGCACTTATTATTTTCAAAATAATAATATTGATATAAGGTTTGAATATGTATCTAATTTAAGTCCATTCTCGAATCAAATAAACCAAATTTTCCTCACATACACAACCCCCTGCGATACCTTTAGCACCTCGCTCACCGACAATATAGACGTATGCAAAGGAGCACAAGCCCAACTCAATGCTACAGGCGGGGCTTCGACACCGCTCAGCCACCCTGCCTATGAGTGGCTGCCACAAGTTGGGCTGAGTTGTTATAATTGTCCCAATCCTATTGTTACCGCAGATACTATCAACCACTATACGTGTAGAATATGGAGCACCGATAGTTGCAGCAAGGTGCTACCTGTAAAAATAAACATATTGCCCTTGCCTACAATGCCTACAATAGCTGTGAACCCTACGCTGTGTAGTGGCAATACGGGGCATATTCACATAACAAACCAACCTGCAGCGTATACCTACACATTAGATGGTGGCACACCTCAAACTACCTTACACTTTACAAATTTGAGCGCAGGGAATCATCTGTTAACTATACAAGCAGTAAATGGCTGTAGCATAGATACACTGCTCACAGTAGCAGAAGTCAACAATGTGGTGTCGCAGTTTACGGCTTCGCCCCCAAGTGGTGATGTGCCGCTAACGGTTACACTTACCAACCAAAGTCAAAATGCTACAGATTATATCTGGTATATTGGCAATGATACGCTATACACCTCTTCTCCTGCTCCTTTTACGCACGTTTTTGACACCGCTCTCACACTCCCTCTCACACTGATTTCCTATAATACGTTTCCGCAGTGTAGCGATACGGCTCAAGTTACCATTGTAGCAGAATATCCTTTTACCATCATAGCACCCAGCCTTTATGTGAGTGATGAAAATTACACACCCTATCAAATATACACATCGGGAGTAAAAGAATTGCATTATGAACTTTTTACCGACCAAGGTAAGTTGGTATACAATAAAGTGCTGCTGCCCACTAATGGTAATCTTTCGTTGTGGAACAGTAATCAATTGGCAAAAGGTATTTATCTCTATCGCATTTGGGCAATGGATGATGATGGCGTGGAAAAAGTGATTACAGGGAAGGTCGTTGTGATATAAGTCTAGTTTTTTGTTTTTCTTTATTGTCACTTTTTTCTTGACAAAAAAGTAACCAAAAAGTCAAGACCAAATAATGCTCCTTGCGCTCTGTGAATTTTTTACGATGACGCCTCTATCGGCTTACATCTAAAAATCCCATTCACGCCTGCACACGCTCGTCAATTTGGTCGGGCCAGCGCTCATTGAACCTCTCTTTTAAAATGACTTTTAGGTTTGTACTTTAGACTTTCGTTGTGGAACACTCACCAACTAGTAATAGGTATTTATCTCTATCGCATCTGGGCAATGGATGATGATGGCGTGGAGAAAGTGATTACAGGGAAGGTCGTAGTTATTTAGACAACGAAAGGTTAGAACCTAAGAATTTGATTTTTTCAAAATCATTAATTCTTCAAAAATCCTAGTAAAAAGAACAACTCTATTTTTTGCATAAAACGACTTGGGCCGCAATTAATACAACGAATTCCTTCAATTCGTTTGTTTAACTAATTTCTCAAGTGCTTTAGATTAACTGCGTAAAGAATTCCAAATAGGGCAATAATTAATACAGTCAATACTAAAGCCGCGGTAGACATCATATTAGGGAACGGTAAAATGCTGTATGTCTGAACAATAAACCCTAATTGAGCTACTAAATACAACCAAAAACCATTGCGTTTTAATTGGAAAATTAAGAAGACCGCTAATCCTTCAAGTAAAAGTAAAACAGCTGTTACCGTATTGTTCCAACTTGGTATATTTTTAGTAGATTCCATATATGCAATGATATCTTTCCCAAAAGGCTGAGAAGCAATTTCAGAAGCTTTCATTTGGTATATTTGTTCATCGATTGCTTTATTGGCTTCAACTTTTGAAGCCCCCATATTCGCCATTACTCCTAATAATCCGAATCCTACATATACCCAACTTAATACACACAATACTAATACAAATGTAGGTCGTGTTGGTTTTTCATTTTGAAAAGCGGGTTCATTTAGTTCAATGGTCTCTGTGTTTTGTATTTCTTCTGACATAATGGTTATGTTTAAAATTTTGAATTTGTAGATTCTTCACTCACTTGCATTTTTTTGTTTCGAATACCAGCAGTAATAATAAGGGCAAATATAGAAAAAATAATTAACCAAATCCACCACGCAAATGCAGGAGCATCACCTCTGGCATAACTGTGTAATCCTTTGGTTAGGTAAAAATTTACCCCTATAAAGGTAAATAACACCGATGAAAAGCCCAACAAACTGGCAACATTCAAGGCGAAGTTACTGCGCAATCCAGGTACAAATCGCATATGCAATACAAAGGCATATACCAAAACAATCACCAATGCCCAGGTCTCTTTAGCATCCCAACCCCAATACCTACCCCACGATTCATTAGCCCAAACTCCTCCCAAAAAGGTTCCGATAGTGGCTAATGCTAAGCCCACTGTCAGGGTCATTTCATTTACATAGGTTAACTCCTTTATTGTGGAATCTGTATGCTTAAGTTGTGATTTACCTCTAAAAACAAAAATGAAAATATTTATTAAACTCAAAATAAATCCTAATCCAAAAAATCCATAACTAACTGTTAAACAAGCGACATGGATAACCAACCAATAGGACTTCAACACAGGTTCAAGATTGGATAATTGTGGGTCATATTGACTGTGACCAGCTGTCATTAATATAAAAAAGGCTAATAAAGAAGTGGCAGCCAAGGTAATTCTAGAATATCGCGAAAAAATAAATCCCGCTAATAAACCAGCCCAAGCAATAAAGGTCAATGCTTCATAACCATCACTCCAGGGAGCGTGATCTACAATATACCAACGCATGGCTAAATTAGCCGTGTGTAGCAGAAAACCTAAAAACAAAATTCCGAATAGTACATTTATTGTCCATTTTAATCCTTTATAATTTTTCTTTGTAAGATTTTCAACAAGAGTTAGAATTAAAAGAAAAATAGCCATTATTATATAGAACATCTTTAACCTGTTAAAAAGGTTTAATTCATTATAGGTAATCTCTAGCTCAACCAAAAAATCAGATGGTATGACGTCTTTAGCCACCCCGTTTTTTTGTAAACTGGAAATAATGCCAACCATTTCATCAGCATCTTTATAGTCACCTGTTTCCAATCCCGACAGTAAATTACCTAAATAACTATAAATTAATCTATTGGTGCTGTATCCTTCCATTTCAGTATGCCCTTCCATAATGTCAAGATCCGCTAATTGACTCGTCCAATCCACCCACTCCAATTTGTTTTCATGCATTAGTGGGATAAGTTTCATGTAACTGCCTCTAATTACATTAAGGGCAATGTTTAATTTTTCATTCAATTTAATGATCTCTTTATCGAAGGTATTGCGCTCACCCATTGGCTTTTTATTCGCAATTTCAACTAATGGTAAAATCTTGTCATTTACCATCATTCCTTCTTCGTTGATTTCTATGAGGTCATTTATAGCAGCATAATTTCCATCAATACCAAATTCTTTACCTACACCTGTGCGAGAATCAAACTTTAATATGCGTTCTTTTAACCAAAAATTAGGATTAGAAAACATGTCTAAAAACACTTGTGAAGCAGAAAGTTTGTGACCACTTACCTCCCAATAATCGGCTTTGGCCAATTTTCTAAGTACATCAATAGTAACCGATTGGATAGGTTGAATTCTCCCGTTATATGATAGCACTAATAATCGATCAAATTTTTCGATGTGACTTTCGGGTATAGGTTTATAATCTACAATAGCAAATGAGCTTGAAGAGAGCAGACCAATTAACATAAGGGTAGCCATTGACTTTCTTTTTTCTCTTATTTTTCGTGCTTTTTTACCTAACTCAACGAATCGTGAGTTTTTATTGAACAGCGTAAAAACAAATCCAATACCCAATATAATATAGGCAAAATAAGAAATCCAAGTGCCCCAAAAATCATTGTTTACAGAAAAAACTGAGGTTTCGATTCCACCTTCCATGTCATAAGAGCTTTGAAAAACACGATACCCTTTATAATCTAAGACATTATTCATGAACACACTGTCGGGTTGATTTACTCCTGCTTCTTCATCTATTAAAGTTACCTTACTTTTATAACCCGAAGGACTTTGTGAACCAGGATAAGTCTCTAAAATAAAATCATCGAGTCGGATGCTAAAAGGTAAGTCTTGCGACATTCTACCGTAGGCCATTTGAAAACTTAGCCCACCCATTTCAAAAATGTTAAACGTAGGTAAAACCTTTTGGCCTCCCCATAATTCTACTTCTTTTTTTTCATCATTCACGGTTACATCCACCACCAACACTTCATTTACACTATTTTCATCATACAGTAAAGGAATCTTTGCTGAAGGATGAAAGTTTTTAAGCACTAGATTTACTCCATTTATCATGTGAAGATGTCTTTTTTCCAATCGATTGGTTCCGGGCAACAGTGTGTCGCTCACTTGAGTTTCCATACTTAATCGCATAATAGGATTGTCGTATAGCACGGTTAAACTATCATCATTACCCATAATGTTGATAGCGCCCTCAACAGGATAATTGAAGGTAATGATTTCTGTACCTTTTGCCAAATACTCACCGCTGGCAATGAATTCACTTTGCATGTTTTCCAACACCACTTCAATATAATCTTTACCGCCTTCCACATTACTTTCCACTTCACCCTTTACCACATTACGATGATGATTTTTATATTCAAAATCTACTTTACCTATTGACGGAAAATCCACCGTATGTTTAAAATGATTGCTTAAAAGTGAAGAAGGTTCTAATTTGAACACCAATGAAAATCTTTTATTCTGAGTTTCATCTATAGCATAGGCCTGAAAATAGGTTTCGGCAGTATACATTTTATTCACTGTTTCGCCCTCAGCAACTGGGATTATCCCTTCAAAACCAAAAAAATGAGTAACTCCGGCACCCACAATGGTCAAAATCATGCCGATGTGGATCAACAAAATAGACCATTTTTCCCATCGCCACAAATTGTATCGTTTGATGTTGGCCAAAAAGTTAATCGCCAATAAAATCATCACTCCATAAAACCAAGAGGCATGATAAACCATTCTTTTTGCCGTTATGGTATCATAACTGTTTTCAATGAATGTTGCAAAACCAATAGCCACTGCAAAAACGAGCAGTAAAGTAGCCATAGTGCGAGTGGAAACAAGTAGTGCGAATATTTTTTTACCCATATCGATGTATAAATTGTGTTCTTTTAGGTTAAGTAGTATTAATTAAGCAACATCTTTTTAGCTTTTAACAAAGCTTCATGTAGCGCGTCCACTTCATCTTTTGTATTGTAAAATGAAAAGGAAGCGCGAATAGTGCCTGGAATATCATAAAAGGTCATTAAGGGCTGCGTACAATGATGTCCCGTTCTTACGGCAATTCCCAGTTGGTCTATAATTGTGCCCACATCAAACGGATGTGTACCTTCTATTAAAAACGAAATAACAGATACTTTTTGTGAAGCCGTGCCGTATATTTTCAATCCTTCGATGGAACGTAATTTTTGAGTGGCATAGTTTAACAATTCATTTTCTTGTTGTTCAATCCAATTGAAACCAATAGATGTAACGTATTTAATAGCTTCACCCAATCCAATAACTCCAGCAATATTTGGAGTTCCTGCTTCAAACTTGTGAGGAAGAACGTTGTAGGTTGTTTTTTCAAACGACACCTCTTTTATCATATCCCCTCCACCTTGATAAGGAGGAAGTTCGTTCAATAATTGAGCTTTTCCATACAATACTCCCACACCTGTTGGTCCAAATAATTTATGACTCGAAAAAACTAAAAAATCACAGTCCAATTCTTGAACATCGGTCGGAAAATGAGAAATAGATTGTGCTGCATCCAACAAAACGGGAATATTTAGAGTGTGTGCCTTTTCGATGATTTCTTCAACTGGATTGATGGTTCCCAACGCATTAGAAACATAAACGACACTTACTATTTTTGTTTTTGAAGATAATAAACGGTCAAATTCAGCCATTAATAATTCCCCAGCTTCATTAATAGGAATTACTTTCAATTGAGCGCCTCTTTCCTCACAAATCATTTGCCAAGGCACAATATTACTGTGATGTTCCATAGCTGAAATGAGTACCTCATCACCCGCATTCAAAAATTTTCTTCCAAAACAAGAGGCTATTAAATTGATGCCATCAGTCGTTCCTTTTGTGAATATAATTTCATCTGTGGAAGCTGCATTTATAAAGTTCTTTACTTCTTCCCTCACATTTTCAAAAGCTTGAGTGGCCAGTTGACTTAGGTGATGCACCCCTCTATGAATATTACTATTGTATTCAGAATAATAGGTACTTTCAGCATCAATTACTGATTTTGGTTTTTGAGTAGTAGCACCATTATCAAGATACACTAATGGTTTATTGTGCACTGTTCTTTGCAATAAAGGAAAATCGTTGCGTATGTGTAATAGGTCTGCCATTAAATTGCCCAATTTTTTGAACGGCAAAGTTACATCACAGAACTGAAAATAATGCTATTTTGGATTACTATGTTTTTGGTTGGAGGAAGTAAGTTATTGAAATAGTAAGATAGTAAAGTAGTGAGATAGTTTTTAGATAATTTAGAAATGTAATAAAAATCGTAAATCTAAAATCTAAAATCGTAAATCTAAAATCAAATCTTATCTTTGCA
Source organism: uncultured Flavobacteriales bacterium (assembly GCA_964419055.1). Classification (GTDB taxonomy): domain Bacteria; phylum Bacteroidota; class Bacteroidia; order Flavobacteriales_D; family Parvicellaceae; genus CAYQNU01. Next base: position 174,928 of record CAYQNU010000001.1, read on the forward strand.
TTAATAATCTTTACTATTATGAAATATACTAAAATAGACCAAAACTTATTTATACATAATCGCAAAAAATTAAACGCACTTCTAAAGCCTAAATCATTGGCTGTGTTTAATTCAAACGATATTATTACCACAAGCGCTGATAGTACCAAACCATTTGAACAACATAGAGATATATTTGCATTATCGGGTATAGATCAAGAAGAAAGTATTTTAGTTGTTTTTCCCGATTGTCACAAACCTCAACACAGAGAAATTCTTTTTTTGAAAGAAACCAACGAAACAATTGCCGTATGGGAAGGTCATAAATACACCAAAGAAGAGGCTTTTGAAACATCGGGTATTAAGACCGTTTATTGGTTGAATCAATTTGAACGCGTTTTTAAAGAATTGATGAGTGAAGCCGAACATGTTTATTTAAATACCAACGAGCATTTAAGAGCTAACACTGAAGGGGAAACGCGTGAAGATCGTTTTATAAAATGGTGTAAAGAGCATTTTCCATTACACGAATATGAACGAAGCGCCCCTTTAATGCACGAAGTACGATCCATTAAACATGATGTGGAACTGGCTCTAATGCAAAAAGCGTGTGACATTACCGAAAAAGGTTTTAGAAGATTATTAAAATTCGTTAAGCCGGGTATTATGGAATATAACCTTGAAGCTGAATTGATGCACGAGTTTCTGAATAATAGAAGCAAAGGTTTTGCCTACACACCCATAATTGCCTCGGGTGCATCGGCCTGCGTGTTGCATTATATCGAAAATAATCAAGAATGTAAAAACGGTGATTTATTGTTGTTAGATGTGGGAGCTGAATACGCTAATTATGCTTCTGATATGACGCGCTGTATACCGGTAAATGGTAAATTTACGGATAGACAGAAACAAGTGTATAATGCCGTTTTAAGAGTAAAAAACGAAGCTACAAAGTTACTCGTACCTGGAACGATGTTGGCCAATTATCACGTTGAAGTAGGTAAAATAATGGAAAAGGAATTGGTCGATTTAGGGCTAATTACAATGAGTGATATCGCCAAACAAGATCCTAATTGGCCGGCCTACAAAAAATATTTTATGCATGGCACTTCGCACTATTTAGGCCTTGACACACACGATGTAGGACCCTGGAATAAACCGATGAAAGCCAATATGGTTTTTACAGTAGAACCCGGTATTTATATTCCTGAAGAAGGATTAGGAATTCGAATTGAAGATGATGTAGTGGTGCAAGAATCAGGTTCACCATTTAACTTGATGCGCAATATTCCTATTGAAGTGCAAGAAATTGAAGATTTGATGCATTCTTAATTAAATTATGAGTATTTCAACAGATTTGATTTATGTGGTTTCTGGTTTACCTCGTTCAGGTACTTCGCTAATGATGCAAATTTTAGAAACTGCTGGAATAAAAAACCACACAGATAACATTCGGATTCCTGATGAAAGCAATCCAAAAGGATATGCCGAGTTTGAGGCGGTAAAATCGTTAATGAAATCCAATGCTTTTATGAAAGAGGCAAAAGGAAAATCGTTGAAGATTGTTACACCATTAATACCCTTTATCGATACTTCACTACAATACAAAGTTGTTGTGATGAATAGAGCGGTGGATGAAGTACTAGATTCTCAGCAAGTAATGTTGGGAAAAGAAAAAGGAGCAGCCTCACCTATATTAAAGGCGGCCTTTGAAAAGCAATCGATTTCAGCAAAATCTTTTTTGGACAAATTTCAAATTCCATATATTGAAATTGAACATAAACAATTGATCCAAAATACGGAATTAGAATTACATAAATTGATTGAATTTTTGGAGATAAATTGCTCAATCGAACAACTTGTGAAGTGTGTAGATCCTAATTTATATCGACAAAGAAAATGACAGATAAAAAAGTTAAAAAGGAGGTTACCATCATGTATGAAGGAAAACCGTTTACGGTTCCACCTGGAGGTACTCTTGGAGTACTTGCCCTAGGTAGTGTTGGTGTAAGAGCTTGGAAAAAAGCACGTGAGATCTATTTTGAAAAAGAAGGAAATGAGCAAAAAAACTAAAGTATTGGTTATTGGTTGGGATGCAGCCGAATGGAAAGTAATCGATAAATTAATTGATGGTGGCTATATGCCCACATTTAAAAAATTTCTTGAAGAAGGCACAAGAGGAAGATTAGCTACATTAGACCCGCCACTTTCTCCTATGCTTTGGACTTCTATGGCAACAGGAGTAAGACCCTACAAACACGGTATTTTGGGTTTTGTTGAACCTGACCCAACTACAGGGAAAGTAAGACCAGTTTCTACAAAAAGCAGGAAAGTAAAAGCCATATGGAATATACTCAATCAAAACGATTACACTTCCAACGTCATAGGGTGGTGGCCCAGTAATCCAGTGGAGCCTATCAATGGTTGTATGGTTTCTAATTTATACCAAACCGAAACCAAAGGTTATGAAACCATCGACATGGACAAATGGGAAATGCCAGAGGGTACGGTTCATCCCGAGAGATTAAAAGAAACCCTTAAAGAATTGCGTGTTCATCCCCTTGAAATTACCGGCAATTTAATAATGCCATTTGTTCCTAGAGCCATCGAACAAAATAGAAAAGACGACCCAAAGCTATACAACATTAGTAAATTTATTGCTCACGCAACCTCACTGCACGCAGCTTGTACTGAATTAATGATTAATGAACCCGCAGATTTTACGGCTGTGTATCACGATGCTATAGACCATTTTGGTCATACTTACATGAAATTTTATCCGCCTAAATTGGAATCGGTTTCAGATGAAGATTTTGAATTATTCAATGAAGTCATAAAAGGAGCCTATATGTTTCATGATATGATTTTAGAGCGGTTGTTAAAATTGGTGGATGATGATACTACTGTTGTTATTTGTTCCGATCACGGTTTTCATTGTGATCACCTCCGACCTCGGGTTATACCAAACAATCCTATAGGTCCGGCTATTGAACATGGCCCGTATGGCATATTTGCAGCAAAAGGTCCCGGAATTAAAAAAGGAGCATCCATTTACGGAGCCAGCGTGTTGGATCTAACACCAACCTTATTGGCTATATATGATTTGCCCATAGGACAAGATATGGACGGAAAGCCATTAGTAGAAATTTTTGAAATACCCAAAAAGATTACCTACATTGAAAGTTGGGAAAAAGTAGATGGAAATACAGGTGAATTATCTTCTGATTATAAGGAAGATCCTATGGCTCACGAAGCAGCCATGCAACAATTGATAGATTTGGGATACATAAATGCACCCGATTTGGACGATGATATAGAATCATTAAAAAAGGAAACCATAACTGAAAATAATTTTTATTTAGCAAAATCTTTTGCCAACGGGGGCAAACTTATAGAAGCCAAAGAAGTTTTAGAATCTATTATCGTTGATGATAAGACTGATTTTCGCTACATAGTTGAGATGTTGGGAGTATGTATAAGTCTTAAAGATTATGAAAAAGGGGATTATTACCTCCAAATGATAAAAGATCAAAAAATTATTGACGGAAATTTCATCAATATTTATGCTTCTAAAATAAAATTAGGTTTGAATAAACCTCAGGAAGCCATTCAATTATTAGAGAAATCAATGGATAAATTGAGCTTTTCGGCAGAAATTAATATTGAATTAGCTAAAGTTTATCTTTCTGTAAATGAATTGGAAAAAGCCGAAATATTATTCAAAAAGGCCATTGAAATTGATCATTTAAATGCCCACGCCTATAATGGTTTAGGATTAATTGCTATTCGAAAACAAGAATACGAAAAGGCTGTAGAGTACTTTTTAGAATCCATAGAGTTAATTTATTATTACCCAATGGCTCATTTTCATTTAGGCGAAGCATTGGTGCTATATGGTGATTATGATAATGCCGAAAAGGCCTTTCAAACAGTGGTGACCATTGCTCCTAAATTGAAAAAGACCTATAAATGGTTATTGGACATCAGCAAACTTCAAAAAAATGCTCCAAAAACGGCTCATTATCAAGCTATTTGGAATACCATAAGCCAAGGTCACATTACTGTAATAACGGGCTTACCTAGTATTCAATTAGAAAACGCACTACGTTTATTAATAGAAAAAAATCAAATGGAATCGCAAGAAATGGATGATCTGTTTGGCGAAAATATCAATAAAATAAATGAAGAATATTTAAACTATCATTGTCAAAAAACTATATATGTGCCTTTAAAAATGCTAGGCACCTTATTGCCACAATACGATTATACCATTTACTTTATTGAAACCACAATAAACGATTCTGTAGTGTATTGTACTGAAAAGTTTAAAACCAAAGAAACCGAATATTACAATATGGGTTTTGAAAAAGGGTTACATAAACAAAGTGATTTGGCATTCTTATGGATGAGTCAACAACCTGAATTGGACGTGTATTACACAAACAATATTGAAAAACTTTTAAATTAACATTATGTTAAAATGAAATATTTCGTATTATTGCAAATAAATTAAACCAATTTTAAAATTTCGAATATGAAAAAACAACTACAAAACAAACTTACAAAGTATTCAGCTGCTGCAGGGGCTGCTGTTTTAGCGGTAGGGTCTACTCAAGCACAAATCGTTTACACCGATGTTAATCCTGATTTCATTCACGGTGGAAATGAGATCCAAGCTGGATTAGATTTAAATAACGATGGTACAGCAGATTTCGCTATTGCTTCTATTGATACTACAGTTGCAGCTCAAAACAATGCACTTATTGAAACTACATTAGTAGCTCCATTAGTTACTGGAAATGAAATTGCTGGTATTGTGCCAACTTCTTTCAACTATGCATTAGCATTAAATTCAGGTACTGCAATCAATTCTACTACCAACTGGATAGCTGATACTTGTACAATGGCTTACAGAGTAAATGGTGCCTCTCCTTATGATGAGCAATGGAATGGTGTAACTGATAAATATTTAGGTTTAAAATTCTTAATAGGTGGAAATACTCACTATGGATGGGCTCGTTTAGATTGTCTTGGTGATACTTGGACATTGAAAGATTATGCTTATGATGCTACTGCAAATGCACCAATCAATGCAGGTGCTATGGTTGCAAGTGTTGAGACTATGGATTTAGAATCATTGGTACATTTCATTAACCAACCTAACAATAGTGTTTTAGTTAGAATTAATGCTCCATTAACTAATGGTGAAATTAAAGTTGTTTCTATGTCAGGTCAAATCGTTTCTTCAATCAACATTACTTCAGATGCTGAAACTATTGATATGAGTGGTCTTTCTGCTGGAATTTACATGATTAATGTAATTTCTGCTGAAGGTACAATTACTAAAAAAATGGTCGTAAGATAATTAAATTAGAATCATAATTAAGAGGCGAGTAAGAATTTCTTACTCGCCTTTTTTATTTTCAAAATGTATAACACAATTCAAAATGATTACCTTTGCATAAGATAATTAATTCAAAATGAACTATACCAATTCACTTGATTTTGCCAAAGAAATGGATCAAAAAGATCCATTAAAAAAATACAGAGACGAATTTTTGTTTCCAACGTTTACAAAAAACCCGGTAATCTATTTTACAGGTAATTCACTTGGGTTACAACCCAAAAAAGCAAAAGAATACATTCTACAAGAGTTAGAGGATTGGGCAAAATGGGGTGTAGAAGGTCATTTTCATGCTCAAAAACCATGGATGCCTTATCATGAGTTTTTAACTGAGAAAGTAGCTCGTTTGGTGGGTGCAAAAAATGAAGAAGTGGCCGTTACACATAGCCTCACTACAAATCTTCATTTATTAATGGTTAGTTTTTACAAACCAACCGCCAAAAGATATAAAATACTTTGTGAACGAAAGGCGTTTCCTAGCGATCAATATGCCTTGCAATCTCAAGTTAAACTTCATGGTTACAGTCCCAATGATGCATTAATTCAATTGGAGCCAAGAGCAGGAGAACATACGTTGAGAACAGAAGATATTTTAGCAACAATTGAGCAACATAAAGATGAATTAGCATTGGTAATGATTGGAGGCGTAAATTATTATACCGGTCAATTATTTGATATGAAAACCATCACTGAAGCAGGTCAAAAAGCAGGAGCCATGGTGGGTTGGGATTTAGCACACGCAGCGGGGAATATTCACCTCAAATTAAATGAATGGAATGTTGATTTTGCAGCATGGTGTAGTTACAAATACTTAAACTCTAGCCCAGGAGGAGTAAGTGGCTTCTATATCAACGAAAAACATGTGAAAAATGCCGAATTGATTCGGTTTGCAGGATGGTGGGGTCACGAAAAAGAAACGCGTTTTAAAATGCCTGAAGAGTTCATTCCAATGAAAACAGCAGAGTCTTGGCAATTAAGCAACGCTCCTGTATTGGGAATGGCAGCTCATTTGGCTTCGCTTGAATTATTTGATGAAGTAGGAATGGAACCATTATGTGCCAAAAGAGATGTATTAACGGGGTATTTAGAATTTGTGATTAATGACATATCGTCACGTTACGAATCGGTTAATTTTGAAATAATTACTCCTAAAGACCCTATGCAACGAGGAGCGCAATTATCTATATTGGTGCATGGTCAAGGTAAACCTCTTTTTGATTTTATTTCTGAAGAAGGAGTCTTAGCCGATTGGAGAGAGCCCAATGTCATTCGTATTGCTCCAGCACCACTTTACAACAACTTTGAGGACGTTTTTCGATTTGGTCAAGTACTTGAAAAATTCTTAACTCAATAGTATGAAAGACACCACCCAAGTATTAAATTCAAAAGAGATGTTGAATTTCTCCATGCAAGCCATTTTTGTTTTGCTAGCCGGTTTCGTTCTATGGAGAGCAATTATCATTTTTAACAAGAAAAAAAGCAAGCCAAAAGGCAGTTCTTATTTTAATTCTCAATTACAAGATAAATGGAAAGGTAAACGATAATTTAGTATCATTATAAATTGTTGTTATTGTTAGTTTTATCTATAATTCAAGCAACGTTTTACTATTAACTTCGTCTAGGTTTTAATAAGCTAACAAGCACTTAATTTTTTATTCATGAAATTACTTTATTCTTCTTTATTATTTCTTTTTTTTCTATTCAACTCTTTAAATACGGCATTCGCCTCTCACGTTCCTGGTGGTAATATTACGTATCAGTGTGTTGGAGCGAATCAATTTTTGGTTACATTGACATTGTTTGAAGATTGTGGAACAGCCTTCGAAGCTAATGGCACTCAAACTCTACAGGTAACTAATTCTTGTGGAATTACAGGGTTAACTTCAATCACATTGGCCAACACAATTTACCAACAAGAAGTTTCACAACTTTGCCCTGCCTTAATAGGTAATAGTGAATGTAATGGTGGAACATTGCCAGGTATTTATATGCATCAATGGCAAACATTGGTCACAATACCAGCACAATGCAACTCTTGGACTTTCTCCTACGCTTCTTGTTGCAGAAACACCACCAATAATTTGAACGGAACTCCTGCTTATTATTGGGAAACAACCTTGAATAATGCAGCAGCACCTTGCAATAATTCACCCACTGTTACTACTCAAATGATTCCTTATGTGTGTGTTAACCAACCAGTAGTATATAATTTGGGTATTTATGAACCTGATGGTCATTCATTATCCTATTCGTTAATCAACGCATTCTCCGCCTCAGGCACTCCGGTTGTTTATACCGCCCCTTTTTCGGGAGCATCACCTATTACGGGAGCTACCATTAATAGCAATGGAAATATATCTTTTACAGCCACTGTAACAGGAAATTATGTTTTTTCAGTATTAGTAGAAGAGTACAACTCAAATGGAGTGTTGGTAGGCAGTATTATTCAAGATTTTCAGTTTGAAGTAATCAATTGTCCCGCCAATACTAATCCTGTTGTGCCTTCAGGTATCATAAATTATACAGGTGATGGAACCGTCATTGCTCCAAATGAAATTGAATTATGTATCGGTGATTCATTTTGTTTTGAATTGGAATTTACTGATTTAAATTCTAATGATTCTATTTTTATTGCAAGTAATATTGGGTTAGCTCTACCTGGTGCAACTGTTACGCAACTTACTTTTCAATCACCTGCCATTGCTCAGGTATGCTGGACAGCAACCGCTTCAGTTCCGGCTAATAACACCGTTGTTTTTAATGCTAAAGATAACGCTTGCCCCATGTTTGGCATTACCTTTTACCCAATTAAGGTCAACGTTATACAATCAACGTATGCGGGTCCTGACCAAACGTTGTGCGCGGGAGATGATGCTATAATTAATGTTACAGGTGGTTCAGTTTTCAATTGGTCCGTTTTGCCAGGAGGAGATACTATTCTAATTGGAAATAACTTTAATTGTAATCCTTGCGCAAATGTAATAGCATCACCTTCCGTTACCACTACTTATGTAGTTACAAGCGATCTTACTATTGGTTGTGGCAATATTGATACGGTCACTATAAATGTGGTAGATGATTTCACCTACACTTTAACACAAAGCAGTAATGCAGGTTGTATTAATGATAACATCTATTTTTCTTCGATAACCAATCCTCCAGGAGCTTACCAATATACTTGGAGCCCCAGTACTTTTCTAAATAGTACAACAATAGCAAATCCAATTGTTACTCCTACATCTCCCGGTGTTATAGATTATGCAGTTCAAATACTAGGCCCTACAGGTTGTACAAAATACGATACATTGAGTATTAATGTGGCGGCCTCTTTTAAACCTGATGTGACCTTAATGGTGAGTCCTACAAATATAGTTTGTGGTGATTCTGTTTTTTTAGACGTTCAATTAAATGGTGGATCACCTGCTTCGTGTGGACCAAGTCTTAGTAATGCTTGTGTATCGCCTTCAACACAATACATTATAGGAACGGCAACGGGAGTCAACACAACAACAACCTACCCTGCTCCATTTGCAAATTGGTATCGAAATGCCAAGCATCAATTCTTATTCACAGCAGCAGAGTTAAATGCTATGGGAATAACGGCAGGAAAATTAACTGAGATAGCTTGGCAAGTTGTTCAGATAAATGGAACCATTAATTACAATCAATATACTGTGAAATTAGGTTGTACTTCACAAACTGCGCTTACTAACACTTGGGTATCTGGTTTGACAACGGTTTTTACACCTCAAAATATAGTTATCACTACAGGTTGGAATACACTACCCTTTACTACTGCATATGAATGGGATGGTCTTTCTAACATTGTTGTTGAAATTTGTTATAACAATTTAGCTACAAACTTTACCCAAAATAGCATCACACCTTTTACAACAACAGCATTTAACTCAAGTGCGTTTTATTTTAGCGATGCCACTCCTGCTTGCCCTAGTTTAACAGCTAGTGCAGGAAGTCCGAGTCCAAATAGACCTGTTACCCGATTTGGTTTTTGCCCAACGTTACCTGATCCTGTTAATTACACTTTTCAGTGGACTCCTACTTCAAGTATAGATGATCCCACCGCTCAAACTACATTTGCTTTACCTCAAAACAACACTACCTTTCAATTAGTGACTACGTTTATTAATGGTGGATGTATAGATACTTCATCAGTAAATGTAACGGTTGATTGTTGTGAAACACCATTAATAAATAGTACTAATATAACATGTTTTGGAGGAAATAATGGGCAAATTGAAGTAACACCTATTAGTACAACTTTACCACCCTATACCGTTCAATTAATTGATCCTATCTCATCAGCTGTTTTACAATCCAATACTAATGTGATGAGTTCAGTAACGTTTTCAAGTCTTATAGCTGGAAATTATCTTGTATCAACAATAGATGCCAATGGTTGTATAGCGGATACACTTGTTTCATTATCTGAACCTAATTTATTGTCCATTTCTATTAGTAATGATACGGCAATTTGTATAGGCGATTCCGTTCAATTATCAGCTTTTGGAGGAGCTATTTATTCTTGGTCACCCATTACTAATTTATCTAATCCAACCAATGCCAACACTTGGTATACGGGAACTTCAACACAACTATTTACCGTCTTAGTTACAGATACAAATGGATGTTCAAATACAGACTCCGTTCTTATCACCGTTAATTCATTACCGACCATTTCCCTATCAAATGACACTACTATTTGTGAAAATGATACGATACAACTTTTGGCGTCAGGTGGAGTAAATTATACATGGTCACCAACTACTACGCTAAGTAATACCACTATCAGTAATCCCGTAGCTTTTCCAACAACTTCAACCACTTATCAAGTGGTCGTAACAAACAGTTTTGGTTGTAAAGATAGTGCTTCAGTAAGTTTAATTGTTCAAACACTACCTAACATTGTTGCTTCATCAGATGTTTCTATTTGTATTGGGGACACCACACAACTTAACGCTTCCGGAGCGTTGAATTATACATGGCAACCCGTTATGAATATATCCAATAATCTAATCAGCAACCCTTTAGCTTGGCCAACAACTACAACAGAATATATTGTTTTAGGAGAAGATGCTTTGGGTTGTATAAATTCAGATAGCGTAACAATTACGGTGAATACATTACCTACAATTTATGCAGGATTAGACGTTTGGCTTTGCCCAGGTAGTGATATACAATTAACAGCGATTGGAACAGGTAATTTTAGCTGGACACCAACAATTGGTTTAACGGATCCTACCATTTCAAATCCGTTCGCTAGCCCGTTAGATACTACTAATTATATTGTTGAAATAACTGATAATAATGGATGTAAAAACTCAGATTCAATTTTCGTGTTCGTAAGTCCAAAAGTTCCAACAAATGCTGGGTTGTCTCAAACCATCTGTGAAGGAAATACACTAGTTATAGGAGGGAATCCTACTTCAGTACCTGGTACAATTTTCAGTTGGACGCCTACAAGTTTAATTGTTAATGCTACATTGTCTAATCCAACGGTTTTACCTACTGTTGATACGTGGTTTATAGTTCATACTAGCAATGATACTTGTAATGGAGTTGATTCGGTTTTGGTACAAGTAAACCCATATCCGTTAGCTAATGCAGGCAATGATATTCAAATTTGTATTGGAGATTCAGTTCAACTAAATGCTACGGGAGGAGTTGACTTCACATGGTTACCCAATCAAGATATTTCCAATGCTACAATTAATAATCCTACTGTTTGGCCTTCCGATACTACTCAATATATTGTGACAGTAACCGACAATAATGGCTGTGTACAATCAGATAGCGTATGGATTATTGTGAATCCATTACCTTCTTTATTTGCAGGAAATGATGAAATAATTTGTATCAACGATTCTATTCAATTAAATGCTATAGGAACAGGGAATTTTAGTTGGTCCCCAACAAATTTTATGACAGATAATACCCTTTCAAACCCAATTGTTTTTCCAATTTTGAATACAACCTATTCGGTAGTTCTAACGGACTCTAATGGGTGTGTAAATTCAGATTCACTGTTAGTAACGGTAAACAATTTACCTCCAGTAAATGCTGGAATTGATGTGAGTATCTGTTTTAATGATTCTATTCAGTTACAAGCATCAGGTGCGGTAAATTACAACTGGACGTTAGCAGATGGCTTGGTTAACACCAATATTTCTAATCCATTTGTATCCCCTAATTCAACGATACAATATATCGTATTTGGAACAGATGCCAACTTATGTACAAATTCTGACACAGTTCAAGTTACAGTATTTAATTTACCCATAATTAATGCTGGTAATGATGTCCAAATTTGCATTTTTGACACAACACAATTAACAGCCAATGGAGGGGTTAGTTATACTTGGAGCCCAAATAATGGTTTGAGTAGTATATCTGTTTCTAATCCATTTGCCAATCCAACTGCTACTCAAGAATACATTGTGGAAGGTGTTGATACAAATAATTGTTTCAACTCAGATACGATTGTTGTTACGGTTGTTCCTCTTCCCGTTGCAAATGCAGGTGTTGACGTCAAAATTTGTTTAGGTGATACTATTCAACTTACCGCTACTGGAGGTATAGTTTATAATTGGTCTCCTTCTGCTACGTTAACCAACTCAAATACGGATGTAACCAACGCTTTTCCTGATACATCTACTCAATATATTGTTACAGTTACTGATGTAAATACATGTATTAATTTTGATACGGTAGTTGTAGAGGTTTTTAGAATCTCTACTATAAACGACACCACAATTTGTTTGTTGGATAGTGCACAATTAGATGTTTTTGGTGCGCCTGGAGTACTTTTTAGTTGGACACCTGTTGATTATCTTTCTGATCCTACTATAGCTAATCCAATTGCAAAACCAATTGAAAACACCACCTACACCGTTTCGGTTACAGATATTGATGGTTGTCAAGATCAAGCAAGTGTAACGATTACAGTTAATGAGATACCTAAGCCATTGTTTAGTTATATGGTGGAGCCCGGATGTGAAGAATTAATAGTACACTTCAAAGACAGCAGTTCACATACGGATACGTATTCATGGAACTTTGGAAATGGTGCCTCAAGTGATGAAACCAATCCGACAATGACTTTTGTTTATAATCAGCAATACGATGTTGAGTTAGTCGCAAGTAATAATTTTGGATGTACAGCTGCTTATGTCACTACGTTGACTGCTGAAGATTTTGAAGTATATTATAGCATTTATATTCCTAACGTATTTACACCTAATGGTGATGGTGAAAATGATGCGTTTTTTATTGATGTCCCTGGTAAATTATACGATTGTCTTGATTTTAGAATATATAACCGTTGGGGACAATTAATCTATAAATCTGTCGGGGATGCCCTCAATTGGGATGGCAGATCCTTTTATGGCGATACAATGCCAGAAGGCACTTACTTTTTCACAGTAGAGATCAAAGACAAACAGTACAGTGGGACCATCAATTTATTTAGATAATTAATCCCTTCAAAAAATAATTTTAGAATAACAGTGTTACTCAACTTTTCGCAGTTCCGAATTATCTTCACATTCAACAAGGAGTTCTTCAATGGTTTTATTAAAAGTTGGAACAATCCATTGAGGTAAAACCTCAGCAAGAGGAGCTAAACAGAATTTACGAAGATGCATTCGAGGATGTGGAACCTCCAAATAGGATTCTTTGATTATTTCTCCATCAATCAGCAGAATATCAATATCCAATGTTCTGTCTTCATAGGTAATTGCATTCGGATTTCTAACTCTTCCTAAAGTGGTTTCAATGGCCAACAAATTTGTTAAAAGATCTGAGGGAGCTAGTGCCGTTTCTATTACAACTACTTGATTTTTATATTCATTATGTGAGTTATAACCCCAAGGTGGTGAAGAATAAATACTAGATTTGTTGATGAATTTACCTAATTGATTTTCTATCAAAGGTAAAGCTTCTAACAAGTAATTTCTCCCATCGCATATGTTACTTCCTAAAATTAATGCTACTTTTTTCATCTGTGCACAAAGTTAAGTTATAGATACTTCTTGAACAAATGGAAACGGTATTTTGTGACTTTCGAACCAAATGACTTTATTTTTAGGTGTAAAAAAAATCCGTTTATATTAATTTTTCCACCTTTCCATAGTATTTTGTCATTTCTGAAATTTACATTTGCAAAAATTATTACATTTGTAGCATCGTTTAAAAAATAAAATTAGAATATGTCAGAAAATAGCACTAACACAACCTTATTGTCAAAGTTGTTTTTTCCGGTTTTTATAACTGTCTTTGGTATTATTATGATTTATTTCGCACTTGATAAAGAGCCTATCGCTGGTGAAAAACAAACCGATTGGTTTTTGTATGGTGCACTCACTATTTTTGTTATTGGTGTTTCTTCCATTTTATATATGCTTGAAATCATCAATAAGATGTTGCATACTATTTTAATGGTAGCTTTAATTGGTTTAAGTGTAACATTGACGTATTTATCTATTGTTTCGGTACGAACTACTCAAAGTCAATTAGTTGAAATTGAACTTACCAAGAAAGCTGTAATTCAGGGTTTATCTGACATCAGAGATATTCAGATTGCTTATAAAAAGAAAACCGGAAAATATACCGATAGTTTCGACTCATTGAGAACCTTTTTATTAGAAGAAAAAACCTATAAAACCGTGCGTGTTTTTAAAAATGGATTAGAGGCGATTCCTGATAGACAGCCTACACCTGAAGAATGTGCTATTTTAGGTTACGACTTGATAAAAGACGAGGCAAAAATTAAAGACGGTATTGACGAATCAGAGGCACTTAAACTAGATTTTTTAGAAATTGACACTACTTGGTACCCAATTATGGAAAAGTTATTTACTGGTAAAGATGCAGCTAAAAAAGAACGTCCATTTGTTTTTAATGTTAACACATTTGAATATGTTCCGATGAGCCCTTCAAAAGCTAAATTTGTTATGGAAGTGGCCATTATTGACTCCGTTACCAATTACTTTAGAGCCTATGATCCAGCTCCAATTACACCATACGGTTACAAACCTGGTCAACCGCATAATAAGGGGTTATATGTAGGCTCGTTAACAGAAAATTCAACTACAGGAAGTTGGGGTAATTAATCTCCCCTACTTCATATAAACCTGTGATTCTAAAAGAAGACAACCCAAACGTAACATCGGAAAAAAGACATACTTATGTTCTTTTGACCGAGGGTAAGGAATCCATAATGGTAGTGTTTGATAAAGACAGCAAAGAGGTTGTTTTTATGAAGACCCTGAAAAGAGGGGAAAGTTTAATATCTCAAACAAACACTTCGTTGCAAGAAACCTTTGATTTTATTTCATGTTCCGCAAATTATACATTGGTTCCGCGTGAATTTAGCTCTAAGGAAAACAAAGAAACCTTAACCCATTTTAATTTTAACTTAAAACTTGGTTTTGAAATTTTTGAAGATCTAACTTACGATAATCGGATATCCATTCTTTTTGAGGAGAATTTAACGGAATTAGTTAATCTTTCGGACTTTCCAACAGCTGAATTGCATCATTTTTCGAGAACAATTATGTTGTATGTTTCAAAAATTCAACAAGATAATTTAGCACTTATTATATTAAATGATACTTTATTCGTAACACTTCAAATCAAGCAGCAAATTCAATTATCCAATGCTTTTGGAGTAAAAAACATGGAAGAAGTCTTATATTACACGATGTTGGTAATTCAAGAATTTCAAGTTAATCCTACATCCATAATTATTAATCACGCAGGTGATTTTGAAAAAGAAGGCTCTTTGCAAAAAGAATTGTCTTTTTATTTTTTAAACGTACATGCCATTCAATTTTCATCCTTCGAAGACGCTCGTTTCTCTGGAATCATTAAACTCTTATCTGCATGAGAATTATAGGAGGAAAATACAAAGGCAAAACTATTCCAGAAGTAAAAGGAATAAGTGCTAGACCTACTACTGATTTTGCAAAAGAAAGTCTTTTTAATATCCTTACTAATAAAACGGAACTCCAAGAGATTAAAGTATTGGACCTTTTTTGTGGCACAGGAAACATCAGTTTCGAATTTTCTTCAAGAGGAGCTAAAGAAGTGGTTTGTGTTGATCAATCGTTAGCAACCTATCAATTCGTAAACACTTTTGCTCGTCAGATTAAAGCTCCCATAAAATGTATCAAAAGTGATGTTTTCAAATTTATAGAAAATTGCACCGAACAATTCGATGTGATATTTTGCGACCCACCTTATGATTTATCAGGAATTGAATTACTCGCTCCATTGATTTTCAAAAAATCACTATTAATAGAAGGAGGCGTATTAATTATTGAACACAGCAAAGAAACTATACTTTCCAATTTAGATGGTTTTGAGGAACAACGGGCCTATGGAAAAGTAAATTTTTCCTTTTTTTCATGTTAGGTTAGTCGGTAAACCATTCCGTTTCTTGGGTAAAATGAATTAAGATTAATGATATAGAAAATAATTAAGTCAGAAAAGCTTTTGTAATCGTATTTTTTTCTATATTTGCGCCCTCAAAATAGGTCAATTCCTATGGCGCGGTAGCTCAGTTGGTTAGAGCGCGGGATTCATAACCCCGAGGTCGAGAGTTCAAATCTCTCTCGCGCCACTTTTTTAGAAAAGGGATGTTTTCATTTTATCTTACTGTCTTTGGTAGCTCTACGAAAAAGGTAGTTCCCTTATTTTCTTCAGACTCGAAATAAATATTTCCTTCGTGTGCTTTGATTATTTGTTGCACCATTGCAAGTCCCAATCCAGACCCAGATGATTTTGTTGTAAAATTAGGGACAAATATTTTTTCTTTTTGATCTTCACTAATTCCTACTCCTGAATCGCTTATTGAAATTAAATAAACCCAAGTCTTTTCAATTAACTCAATTGTAATTAACCCTTTTTTGTTTTGGTCTGGAATTGCTTGTATGGCATTTTTTAGCAGGTTGTTGAAAACACGGGTCAATTGCTCATCATCGGCCTGAACCCACACATCATCACCACAATGATTATTGTATACGATTTCAACTGAAGATTCAGAATTAAATAAAAACACAGAGGACTCAAGAATTCGTGCTAAATTTACTTCGTGCATATTTGATTTAGGCATTTTAGCAAAGTTTGAAAACTCTGTGGCAATAGAACTCAGTGTATCGATTTGTTGTATCATCCGCTCAGAAAAACTTTTCATTTTTTCATCAAAATCAGTATCGTTTGATTTTAACGAACGTTCCAAATGTTGAACACTCAATTTCATTGGAGTTAATGGGTTTTTAATTTCATGAGCTACTTGTTTGGCCATTTCTCTCCAAGCTTCTTCACGCTCACTTTGTGCCAATTTTTTGGTGCTCTGATCCAATTGAACGATCATTTTGTTATATTCATTAATCAACAAACCAATCTCATCATTCAAAGGCCAATCAATGGGTTCATTTACTTTATTTATGCCAATGGATTTAATTTTATCTGAAACGGTTCGTAACGATTTAGTTATGTAATTGGATAAAAAGAAGGCAACAATGCTTGCGAAAATCAATAAAATCAAATAAATCTCAATCAATACTGTCAAAAAAGGTTTTAACATATTACTATCGGGGTTGAGTTTTCTATTATAGGGGAGATTTACAATAGCAATGGGTTCACCATTTAGTTCCGAATAGATGTAAGAGTAGGTTGATATATTATCCTCATCCAACTCCTCTACTTGCCTAACACCTGTAGTTATGAGTTCATTTAAATACTCCTCTGGTATAGAAGTTTTATAATAATCTGGATTGTTGTAATCATAGTTGCTCGACATCAATATATTACCGTCCAACTCATAAATATTAATTTGAATATTATTAATATCCGCCAACTTGGTCAGCTCTTCCTCAAATTCTTTACTTACTGTATTTAACTCACTACTTGAGACCGCTTCTTTAAAAAAATAAGTGAGTGAAGCTATGACCGAATGTTCTTTTCTTTTTAATCGTTCAATATGATAGGCTTCGTTTTGTGAATTGAAATAAATGATAGTCGTTACGCCTATTACAAGGAGTGAAAACAAAATAATGGCCAACATCGAAATGTATATTCTCTTTCTTAAGGTTGACTTTATAAATGACATTATCTTTGTTTTTTGAAATTAATGAGTAGTAAAAAAACACCTACTACAAAAATCTTGCTAGTCTTGAGAATTTACGAATACACGGTAAGTTATTTCACACAAAGGCTCCAACATTTTAGAAACGGAACAATATTTCCCAAATGACAAATCAGCGGCTCTTTGAGCTTTATCCATATCTATAGTACCCTTCAAATAAATAGATAAATGAATCTTTTTAAAAACACCCGGCATCACTTCACTTCGAATGGCATTTAATTCAACAGAATAATGCTCAACTTGCTGTTTTTGTTTATATAAAATGTTAAGAATATCTATAGAACTACAACCTGCTAAACTACTTGCCAAAACTTCCATGGGGCGCATTCCAAGATTTTGTCCTCCTATGGATTCAGACGCATCCATTTTAATTACCGTACCTGAATCAGCTTTAGCATCAAATTCAAAAGCATTATTTTTGCGTTCCAATACTATATTCATCCTTATTACATTGAATTTATGTTAAATTAATTTTGAATGGACTCCACGCTTTTTATTTGAGGGGCCGCAGATTTCAAAGCTTCTTCTAAACCCGCTTTCAAAGTCATTTCACTCATCGAACAAGTTTTACAAGCTCCCAACAATTTTACTCTAACTATATTGTCATCGGTTATTTCTACCAATTCCATATCTCCCCCATCACTTTTTAAATAGGGTCTCAATTGATCAATTGCAGCATTAACGCGGTCGTATAAAGTTGTATCCATTTGATAATTATTTTTGTTCTTGTTTAGGAGCACATCCTGGAACTCCATATTCTACCTCAACAATATTTGTAGGCGCTAATGCTTCGTTTCGCCAATCGATTTGTTCTACTATTTTGGCCACCATTTCCTTAAACGCAATGGATGAGGGTGTGTTTTCTTGTAAAATTGCCGGTCTACCAGCATCACCGCTTTCTCTAATACTTTGAACTAAAGGTATTTGGCCAAGCAATGGAACATCCAATTGGGCCGCTAAATGTTTAGCCCCCTCTTGTCCAAATAGATAATATTTATTATTAGGCAATTCTGCTGGTGTAAACCAAGCCATATTCTCAACTATTCCTAAAACCGGAACATTAATGGTATCTAATTTAAACATATTCACCCCTTTGCGAGCATCTGCTAATGCAATGTTTTGAGGAGTACTGACAATTACAGCGCCCGTTAAAGGCAAGGCTTGAACCAATGAAAGGTGAATGTCTCCAGTACCTGGGGGTAAATCAATAATCATGTAATCCAATTCGCCCCATTCCGCATCAAATATCATTTGATTTAATGCTTTAGAAGCCATAGGACCTCTCCAAATTACCGCTTGATTTACCTCAGCAAAAAAACCAATCGACAAAAGTTTCACACCGTAACTTTCTATTGGCACAATTAAATTCTTTCCATCCGCTTGTTTGCCTAATGGCTTTTCATGTTGCACATCGAACATAAGCGGTTGAGAGGGTCCATAAATATCAGCATCTACTAATCCCACTTTATACCCTAATTGAGCTAATCCGACAGCTAAATTGGCTGTAATGGTAGATTTGCCAACTCCTCCTTTTCCTGAAGCAACGGCAATAATATTTTTTGCTCCTTTCATCTTAGCCACATTTGACTCAGATTTTTTGAGTACTTCAACCGTACAATTTACTTTGACATCTTTTGATACTGTTCTTTGAACTGCAAATTCACATGCTTCTTTCATTCTATTTCTAGCATGCATGGCGGCATTTACAATTCTTACGGTGAATGAAACTTCCTTCCCATCTTCACTCACCAAAATATCACTTACCAAGCCTAATGAAATGAGATCTTTTTTCAATTCTGGCTCAGTAACCTTGGAAAGCGCTAATTCTATAGCTGATTTATCTACAACTGACATTATGTTTTTAATTTTGATACACAAAGGTATTTGTTTTTATGTGATTTAAGGAATGAAATTTGGACAATTCGATTCTCTTTGCTAATTTAGTAGCTAAACAAAAACTTTTTTATGAAAAATTCAAATACATTCTTTTCGGCATTAACCATTTTTCCTTTTTTTATGGGAGGACTTTTCAATGCTGCACCTAAACAATCCTATGAACCAATAATCTTAAAATCAGTTTATCCGTTATCGATAAATGACCTATCACCCTCAGAAAAAATTGAAGCCTTTGAATATGTAAATTTAACGGGAGACTGCACTTTTAAAGGAATAAAACTACAAGGAAAAGTGAAATTTGTAACTTCTTTTCCTGACTTTAAAATTCAATATGTAACTTCCTTTCCAGATATTAAAGTGAAATTTGTAACCTCTTTTCCTGATGCTTGCGGTAAGTGGCAAGTAGTCGAATCTTTCCCTGATTTTGAAGTGCAAATTGTAACTTCCTTTCCAGATATTAAAGTACAACAAGTAGAATCGTTTCCTGGAATGAATTAAGTAAAAAGAATTTCTTTGAAAATAAGAGGATTACTCATAAAAGGATTATTTACCTTTGTACTTTCTTAAACTAACAAACCCTCAAACCAAATTTTAATTATGAAAAACTTTTTTAAACTATCCATCTCGTTCTTTAGTCTTAGTTTGTTTTCTTTTGCTACGCAGGCCCAAGATTGTTCCGATTTTTTCCCATTTGATGAAGGAAAATCTTGGGAAATGACCCATTATAATGCCAAAGCCAAAATTACCGGTAAAACACTCCAAAAAATAATTTCCAAAAAAGTTGATTCAGGTCTAATTACTTCTGTTATTCAAATGGATCATCAAGACGAAAAGGGGAAAAGCGAAATGACACAAGAATACGAGGTTTATTGTAGTAATGGAACTTTTAAAATGTCTACAAAAGCTTTAATTCCCCAAGAATCTATGCAGTCTATGGAATCAATGGAAGTTACAATGGATGTGAAAGATTTAGAAATGCCTACTGTTCTTGTTCCTGGTACTACTCTTCCTGATGGATCAATAAAAATGACCGCTTCAATGAATGGTATGACCATTATGAACATGAATATTGATATTACCAACAGAAAAGTTGAAAGTAAAGAGACCATTACAACGGATGCAGGAACATTTGAGTGTTATAAAATGACCGAAACAAGTACTGTTAAAATGGGGTTTATGAACCAAACAAGCACCACCACGAGTTGGTTTGCACCTAAGTATGGGGTCATTAAAAGTGAACATTATGACAAAAATGGAAAACTTGAATCTTATTCATTAATGACCAAATTCAACTAACACTAATAGTCGGGTAGTCGGTTTTTATTTACGTTATTATATTGCATTAACACATTAAAGTTGAATAATCAGGAAATTAAATCAATAGCAGGAATACCTATAAAAGGTAAAACTTTTTTAGCGGCAGGACCATGTAGTGCCGAAACTGAAGAGCAAGTGCATCAAACTATAGAGCAGATTTTTCAGGAAATTCCTATTGGAGTTGATTTAATTCGCGCAGGAATCTGGAAACCACGTACACGCCCTAATTCTTTTGAAGGGGTAGGACAGATGGGTTTAAGTTGGTTAAAAGATGCTGGAATACGTTATAACACCCCTGTTTGTACAGAAGTTGCAAATAGTATGCATGTGGAGCAATCACTTAAAGCGGGTATAGATGTGCTTTGGATAGGGGCCCGTACAACCGTTAACCCGTTTTCAGTTCAAGAAATTGCAGATTCCTTAAAAGGGGTCGACATCCCTGTTTTTATAAAAAACCCAATAAACCCTGATTTAGAATTATGGATCGGAGCTATTGAACGTATTCAAAATGCTGGTGTTAAAAATATTGCGGCAGTTCATCGTGGTTTTTCACCATTTGAAAAAACGATTTATAGAAATATTCCAAAATGGGATTTACCTGTTGCACTTAAAAGTAGGATGCCTGAATTACCCATTATATGCGATCCAAGCCATATTTGTGGTAGAAGAGATTTATTATTATCTGTAAGTCAACAAGCACTTGATTTGACGATGGACGGATTAATGATCGAATGTCACAGAAATCCTTCCGAAGCTTGGAGCGATGCCGCCCAACAATTGACTCCCAAATCGTTAGCGCAGCTTATGGATGCGTTAATTATCCGAAAAGTTGATATTCAAAAAGAAATGGGAGGTATTTCATTGGCGGAACTTCGTTTAAAAATTGATTTAGTAGATGAGGAAATATTACAATCGTTTGCTAAAAGAATGGAATTGGCACGAAATATTGGGAAAATTAAAAAGGATAACAACGTAACGATACTTCAACTAGATCGATGGAAAGAAATAGTGGCCCAAAGAAAAAAAATATCTTCATCACTCCAATTAAATGAAACGTTTATTGAAAATATTCTGTCGTTAATTCATGAAGAATCTATGGCTCAACAAAATGATGTCATGAACAGACCTAGTAATTCATCAAAATCTGATTTATAGCTTTTATGTCAAACAATAAATTAAAATTAGACGAATTAAACAGATTCACCATTGAGGAATTTAAACAAAATCAAAAACATCCCGTTGTTGTAGTTTTGGACAATGTCAGAAGTTTAAATAATGTGGGATCATTCTTCAGAACTTGTGACGCCTTTAATGTGGAAACGTTGGTTTTAACAGGGATTACGGCAACACCTCCACATAGAGAAATACAAAAAACAGCGCTTGGTGCCACTCAGACCGTTCACTGGATTTATGAAAATTCATCCATTGATATCGTTAAGAAATTCAAAAATGAGGGTTATCATATATGTTCAATTGAACAAGCTGAGAAAACAACACTTTTGCAGGATTTCAAAATTGTAAAAAACAAAAAAACAGTTTTCATCTTTGGCAATGAAGTGGATGGTGTAGATCAATCCATCATTGAAATTTCTGATGAAGTGCTTGAAATACCCCAATTTGGAACCAAACATTCACTTAATGTTGCAGTAACTGGCGGAGCCGTTTTGTGGGAAGTGACAAAACAGTTAATTTCATAAATTCTTATCACGAATTTAAACAAAAGGATTTAAGTTCTGAGATAAAATCTCACATTTTCAGACGTTTAGCGATCCATTTAGATATTTTTATTATCAAACTTAAAAAAGGTTAATTGACCTTTAACTCACTCAAATTAACCTTTTGTTAAAATATCTTAAAAAAAATCAGTAAAATTTAGGTGATAAAAAATTTTATTGTGTAATTTCGTTGCGATATTCTCATTACTTAACCTATCAAGATATGAATACAACGAAAATACTTATTTCAACCTTATTAACCGCTACGGTAGTTAGCGGTGTAGTGGTTATGAATTATACCTCCAAAAATACGGCTGTTGGTTCTTATGAACCCATGAGTTTGTCTATAAATGAAGGAGGAAAAGGAAAAAACTGGAATGATGCCAAAGAATATTTGGACATGATTTATGCCAATGTTAACACTGGTGAGGTTGATCCTAATGATTATTACTTGGCAAAACAGCAAATTTTGAACACCGCTTGGCCTAAAGCTGTAAATATGACGTTTACTGAAGAAGGTCCAAATAATATCGGTGGTAGAACAAGAGCCATTGCTGCTCACCCAACTGATCCCAACATTATATATGCTGGGTCTGTATCAGGTGGTTTATTCAAATCAGTTAATGCAGGAAATTCTTGGGTAAGACTTCAATCTTGGGATGATGCTGTTCCTACTAATTGTATATCTTCTTGTGTGATGACACCAAATGGAACATTATATGTAGGTGCTGGTTTTAACGCTTATAATGATGGTTTTCAATCAGCCAATGGTATTTGGTATAGTACAGATGGTGGTGCTACGTTTAATAAAATTACAGCAACAGGCTCACAAAGTGTAAACAAAATTTTCGCTGATAAAAGCAAACCGAATACGATATATTATGTTGGAACAAGTTTAGGTATTAAAAGAATTACAGACGGAAGTAACGGTGGAACTATTGAAACCCTTTCAAACGGGATTGGTGGAACTGTATCTGGTAGTGATATTAAAGTTTCTCCTGATGGAAATCACGTTTTATTTACAGGTTTTTCTGGTTCTGTAGTTTATGTTTCGAATGACGGTGGTGCTACTTTTGTAAATAAAGGTTCGCAAATGAGTTTAGGTGGGGTTAACAGATGCGAAGGAGCAATATCTCACAACAAAACAGCTGCGGGAAATTATACTATGTATGTTATTTTATCAAAAGGAGGTAACTGGGGTGGGGCTTATATGTCAGAAGATAATGGTGTTACTTGGAATCAAATTGCAAATGGATGGACTAATAACCCAAATATTCCTTTTGATCAACAGTTTAATCCGTTAAACAGTGGAGGTATTTCGCCTCAAGGTGGTTACAACTTAGTATGTGAAGTTGTGCCAGGTGATCCATACACAATGATTTTAGGGGGTATTGATTTATGGAGATGGAGAAAAACTCCAGGTTCAAGCCCAGTAGCTGGTCAATTTGAAAGACTTTCTTTCTGGTTTTTACCTCCTTTCGTTCCTAAATATGTGCACGCTGATAATCACCGTTTGACTTGGGCTTCGAATAACCGCTTATTAATTGGAAATGACGGAGGTGTTGGTATTTCATTGGATACTTCTTTATCTGTATTTACTGCTGCCAATAGAGGATATAATGTTACTCAATTTTACGCTATGGCTTTTGGACCAGGTGGCCAAGTAGTGGGTGGTGCTCAAGATAACGGAACGCTGTACAATGATCATTCGGGTTTATCTTACCAAGAATTTAGAGAATTTGGCGGTGGTGACGGATTTGAATGCGAATTATCTCAAATCAAAAATGGTGCTGCAATAGGATCTGTATATTACTCTTCAATTTTTAGAGCAGAAGATGCAGGTACCAATCAACAAGTATCTGCTCCGTGTGGAACTGGTGTTATTGGCCAAAGCTGTGGAACTTTTGCTACATTTATGCGTTTGTTTGAAGATGAAATGGATATGGATACACAAGATTCTATTCAATTTATTCCTGATTCTAATATGTTTGTTGGACAAACTGCGGTTTATTACAGCGAAAACTTTAACACTCGTTTAGAATATACACTTACACAAGATTTAGTAGTGTTATACGATTCAGTTGCTCCATTGAACGATTCAGTATTACCAAACTTTGACACTATTCAAGCAGGAGAGTGGTATTACTACAACCCACAACCCCAAGACACCATTATGCTTCCTGATTACGTTCAAACGTTATTCGTAACTGGAAATAATACAGGTGTATACATCACTCGTGATATATGGAAATTTTCACAATTGCCTACTTATAATTTAATTGCGTCAAACATAACTGCTGCTTCTAAATTTGAGTTTTCAAAAGATGGAAATACACTCTGGATTGGAACTTATAACGGTCAAATATGGCGTGTAAATAATCTGGATAGTGCCTATACACCTGCACAACTGGCAGCTAGTAGTGCCAATTTCAAATTAGATATAGATCAAATCACTGTTTCTGGGTTAGGTTCTCAAGTTGTTACGGATATTTCTGTACATCCAAATGACCCTAATAAAGTTTTAATAACTGCAGGTGGTGCTGGTGGAAGCAACATTTTCTACAGTAGTAATGCAATGGCAACAACACCAACTTTTGCTGCTAAAAATGGTAATCTACCATCATATGCTGTTCACGGTGGAGAGTTAATTGTTGATCCGCAAAATAATATTACCATAGTTGTTGGAACTGAATTTGGTGTATATGCCACAGAATCTAATCCAAGTGGTACGGTAGTATGGACACCTCTTACGAATGAAATTGGTATGGTTCCAGTATATGATGTGCGTCAACAACACAGACCTTGGAGCACAACAGTTGCTAACTCAGGTGTAGTATATGTGGGTACTTTTGGTAGAGGTATCTGGAAATCTGATGATGCCGCTTCAACTGGTTCATTAAAACCATTAGCAGAAGAATTAGCAAAACCAATTTCTAATATTTCAATCTTCCCTAATCCATTGAGAAATGAAGGTACATTGAAATTTGAAATGGGAAGCCAAGATGATGTAATGATAGAGATTTACTCTCTTCAAGGTAAACTAATTAGATCAGTACCTCTTAAAAATGTACCAAGTGGAATGCATACTATTAATTTCAATGCTGATGAATTTGCAGCAGGAACTTATATTGTAACATTCACTGTTGGAAACACAAGAGAAGTAACTAAATTTATCAAAAATTAATTTGAGTACTAGATAATCAAATAATAAGAAACCTCTCAGTCCTACTGAGAGGTTTTTTTTTGCTAATTTTGTTATTATTAATAATAAGTACGCATTATGACAAAAATTAAAGTTGCTATAAACGGATTTGGACGAATTGGAAGAGTCGTTACAAGAATACTATCACAAAGAAGTGATATGGAGTTAGTGGCTATTAATGATTTGACGGATGCCAAAACATTAGCTCACTTATTGAAATATGATTCTGTACATCGCGCATTTACTGGTGAGATTAGTTACACCGAAAAAAGCTTGCTCATAAATGGAAATGAGGTACTTATATTTGCCGAAAAAGATCCTTCGCTTTTACCTTGGAGTAATTTGAATATTGATGTAGTGATTGAGTCTACTGGTATATTTAGAACAAAAGAAACCGCAGGTAAACACATTACAGCCGGAGCCAAGAAGGTTATTGTAACTGCCCCAGCTAAAGGTGGGGGTATTCCCGGTTTTGTGTTTGGTATCAATGATGAAAAACTTACGGGCAACGAAAAAATCGTGAGTAATGCTTCTTGCACAACCAATTGTGCTGCTCCTATGGTTCAAATTCTGGATGAATTAGCAACAATTGAGTCAGGATTGATTTCAACTGTTCATTCCTATACTGGTGACCAACGATTGCATGATTCGCCCCATACCGATTTAAGAAGAGCACGAGCTGCTACAAATTCTATCATTCCTACCACAACTGGTGCGGCAGAGGCAATTGCTGAAATTTTTCCTCATTTAAAAGGTAAAATCGATGGCTCAGGTATAAGGGTCCCAGTAATTGATGGTTCCATAACAGAAATAAATTGTATTGTCACTCAACCCGTTACCGTTGAAGCTATAAATTCAGCGTTTTTAAGCGCTTCTGGTGGAAGATTAAAAGGAATTTTAGCTTACACCATTGACCCAATTGTATCGTCAGATATTATTGGCAATTCACATTCATGTATTTTTGATCCTGAACTGACTACTGTAGTTGGCAATCTTGTAAAAATTTCAGGTTGGTACGATAATGAATATGGGTATTCTTGTCGTTTAGTTGAACTTACTGAAAAAATTGGAAAATAATTAAATCCAAAATGAAGAGTATTCAAGTATATCATAATCCACGATGTTCAAAGAGTAGGATGGCCATAAACTATCTTCAAGATAAATCAATTGAATTTGATACGGTATTGTATCTCGAAAAAAAACTAACGATAAACGACATTGAATCCATTCTCAAAAAATTGAATCTATCAGCTTCAGAACTTCTTAGAACAGGAGAAGAAGTTTATAAAATAGAAATTAAAGGGAAGAATATTTCCGATTCAGAAATTATCCAATTAATGATTAAGCATCCTAATTTGATTGAAAGACCCATAATTATAAATGGCAATAAAGCGGTTATAGGACGTCCAACCGAATTAATCGATAATATCCTTTAACATGTACTTTAGTTGACTTCTAAGCCATTTGGAAATAAACTACCTTTTTAGTCTCAAAGAACTCTTCGTTAAAAAAAGTAGGTATTTCATAAATAGTGGGGAAGTATTTGGTGTCTACTTCATTTAATTCTTCGTGAATGTCGCCTCCTTTAAGGTATAAAATACCGTTTGGTAAGGAATTAAATGAAGCGGTTTTGAATTTATGTTTGGTCCACGGCATAAAGTTTATCATACGTGTAACTGCACGACTTACTATAAAATCGTATTTGTTCTTGATATTTTCGGCTCTATCGTGTGTGGCTTTAACATTGGTTAATCCCAAAGCCAAAGCAACCTCTTCAACCACTTTTATTTTTTTTCCAATGCTGTCAACCAAATGAAATTGACATTCAGGAAACATAATTGCTAAAGGTATTCCCGGAAAACCTCCGCCAGTTCCTATATCCAAAATTGAAGTTCCAGCCTTAAATTGAATAACTTTAGCTATAGCCAACGAATGTAACACATGTCGTTCATCAAAATTATCAACGTCTTTTCTGCTTATAACGTTTATTTGAGCATTCCAAAAAGCATACAATTCTTTTAATTGATTGAATTGACTCTCTTGAAGGGTCGAGATTTCAGGAAAATAGTGTTTGATCATATTACTTGACAACGGTTTAAAAACGATCTCTAGAATCTTTTAAAATTTCATAAAGAAATTCTCTTGCTCTAAATAATTGTGCCTTTACAGTGCCAATTGGTAAATCCATTTCTTCTGAAATTTCTTCGTAGCTTTTTTCGTCAAAATAGCGCATTTCTATCAACGCTTTGTATCGAGGTTTTAATCGTTTAACCACATCACGCATCACCAACAATTTTTGTTCACGAATAGCATCTTGTTCTGGATTTAGGTCATCTGATCGAAGTTCAATCATTAATGAATCTCCATCATCATTATTGTAACGGTTATCTAACGATAATACATTCTTTTTCTTCTTTCGAATAAAATCAATGGCGTTATTGGTAGCAATTTTAAACAACCAAGTACTAAAAGCATAGGTTGGTATGTATTGATGTAAACGGTTAAAAGCTTTTCCAAAGGCTTCAATGGTCAAATCTTCAGCATCATCGCTATCATTTACCATTTTAAGTAACATGTAAAAAACAGAATCTTTGTAACGATCCATCAATGAAGCAAATGCCTTTTGGTCACCTTCATTTATTGCCTTTAAAACTAAAGCATAATCTACCTTAGCTTTATCTGATAAATGCTCAATTGAAGGCTCTAACTCGTCTTGATTTTCCATATACTTAGTGTAAAGTTAACATTTAAATTCTTTTGTAAGTAATAATTAAAAAAGGATTTAGAATCAAAAAAATCAATTCATAAATTGGTGCTAGCCAAGTTACATCTTTGCTCATCATTGTTTTAGCAACCTTGAAGAAACTAATCCAAAGCAACATCCATCTTAATAACAAAAGTGCTGGTGCAATAAACCAAAGTGGATGAAGGAGAATAAATGGAATCAAAGAAAGGATAAAAAATAAATATGAAATAGGAAACAAACTTAAAAGAAATTTATGCTTCGGTTTATAATGCCCTCCCGTGCTAAAGTGTCTTCTTTTTTGTCTAAACCAAAGCGTTTTTGTTTCTTTTGCAGGCGATAAGGTAATGCTATCCTCATTGAATGAAATGGCCGTATTTTTTGAATTAGCTGCTTCATTTACAAACAAATCGTCATCACCCGAAGGTATGTGATAGTGACTTTTAAAACCTCTAATGGAATCGTACAATTCATTTTTATAAGCCAAATTTCTCCCAACACCCATATAGGGCTTGCCAGCTTTGGCAAAAGACAAATAATTCATTGCTATAAAGCAAGCATCAAAACGAATCAATTTATTAAGAAAACCTTTTTTTCGTTCATATCCTCCAGCACCTAATACCAAGGTTTTGGTTGTTGTAAATTGACCTGCCATTTCCCTTAACCAATTAGGCGATGTAGGGTAACAATCAGCATCAATAAAAATCATTTGATCGTGAATAGCGGCTTTAATTCCTAAGGTTAACGCAAATTTTTTAGCAAATTTATCCTTACCTGAATTAGGAATATTAACTACTTTTATATTTGGAAATTTCATCGCCAATGCTTCCATCACATCCAACGTCTCATCCCAAGATCGGTCGTTTACTAAAACAATCTGAAATGCGGGATAATTTTGTTCTAGTATTTTTGGTAAAAACGCCAATAGATTTTGTTCTTCATTCTGCGCACATATGATAATCGAAACGGGCTTCAAACTTTCACTTGGAAGTAACCCAATTTTTTTTTGCTTGCCGGCCATTCTCAAAAAAAAGTACAAAAAGTAAAATAGTTGAATAGCAAAAAATGCACACATCACTATAAGAACACTATTTTGAAGGGTTAATTGCATCTACCTTTTTGGAATTTGAATTTTACTTTTATGAACTTCACTACAAAATTAGCCGTTTAATAACCCAAAAAAATTGAATAAATAGAAGTTTATTCACAGAATTATGAACGTAACTTTAAACGGGTCGCTAAAATTTAAGATAAAATTCGAGTGATAAAGCTATCAGGGTTTTTAAATCGACTCCAATTTTTTATAAATATAATGATGGGAACAGATAGTATAATTCCTGCAATACCCCACAAATAGCCCCAAAAAAGTAAGTTCATAAAAACGATAATGGTTGGTATGGCAAAGCTTTTGCCAATATATTTTACCTCAATTATACTTCCTAATAAGAGTTGGGCTGCCAACAATATCGTTGCCAATACCGCCACCATGGTCATGGATTCGAGTTGAATAAATGCCAAAAGTAGAGGCAATAAGGTAGCTATAATGGAACCTAAATTGGGAATAAAATTGAGTAAAAAAGCAAGCAAACCAAAAAACAAGGCAAAATCTAACCCAAATAGAAAACAAATGCCTCCAAATAAAACTCCCGTTAATAAACTTACACCGGCTTTTACTTTAAGGTAAATAGCCAAATCACGTATCCATGCATCCACTATTTGTAAGTAAATTTTACCGTTTTGATCAGAACCCAAATTAGCAATATACTCCCTGTATTTATAGGTTCCCGCCAACATTATTAATGTGTAAATGAGTGTCATAATAGACATGCCAATAAAGGAATTGATCATTCCTAAATAGGGGGAAACTGAACTCACTACCCCGTTTTCAGTTACGAAATTAAACGTTTCATCCCATTTAATGGATTGATTTAGATTAATACCCAAATTTTCTTGAAAAAAGGTGTAAATGGGAACTAATTTTTCGTTCAATTGGAAAAGCAATTGGTCTTCTTTTGAAAGGTATTCCAATCGAGTAAAATAAAACACTGAATTAACGAGTAGCACAAATAATGTTATTGCAATAAATACCAAACCTATAGCCACATAAACAGGTATTTTTTTCTTTCTAAAGCGTTGCATTATAGGAATAAAAAGCCCGACCAAAAACAAACTCATCACTAAAGGTATAAAGATGAATTTAAATAGATATAATGCTGAAAGTACTATTACAGAACTAATAGCAATTAAAGAGAATTTGATATATGAAGGTAACTCTTGTGTCATTTGAAACACAACAATACGAACTTTTTTTGAATAAATACAATATCCCTTTCCAATCAATTACATTATTTCATCTACCGTCCAATGAAAAAGCGGTTGCAGTGCAGGTAGATTTTGCCAATCCAATGCTTTCAAGTAAACGGTCATACCACCCTTTTGTGGGCTAAAATAGAGTATCAATTCCTTTTTTTGCGCGTTATATGTATACATCAAGATATGTTCTTTTTCATCATAATCGGTCAACTTAAATTCTTGTTTCAAAGGGTCAATTACCAGTTGAAAATCTTCCAAACTTTCGTCTTCATATTGCAAAATAAAATAGTTTCTGCGGTGGATAAAAACGCGTTTAATTTTGGGCGTTTCAACTGAAAGATCCGGAAGGGTGATTTGTGTAACTTCATAAGCACCATGCAAATAGGGACGCGGTGCATTGTCGTCATTATACACTCCAGATGCGAGGTAAGGAAAGAGCGATTCGAGTAAAAGAATGGCAATAAAAGCTGACTTAATGCCGTATTTTACACCTGATTTTTTAAAGGTAATTCTATAATCATCCTGCTTTAGAGATGTTGGACGTTGAAGTACAAAAAACCAAATTAAATTTTTTAGGTTCGGAGCCAAAAGTGTTAATGTTACCAACAACAAAAAGACCGAAAACAGTTTAACAGATATATCAAAACTAAAATTGATAGATACCACGTGTAACAACACACCTACTAAAATAAATAACCCGAGTGTTCTCGTTTTTCGATGAAGTAACAACAAAGCAGGAATCACTTCCATCAACCCTCCAAAAATGGAATAGGAACGTGAAAGACCCAATGTGCTCCAGTATAAAATATCTTTATCCAAATATCCCATCGGTGTATAGAGCAGATTGGGCTCAGGAAGATAAAATTGGGCTTTGAATATCTTGTCAAATCCATATTTTAATAGAATTAAAGCCAAATAATAAGTTAAAAAAACGCGTAAATAGGAAAGTATGTTGGTTTGATTGGATTTCCAAACTTTTAAGAAAGGAAGTAATACGGTCAATATCAAAGAAAAGACAAAAAGTAACAATAAGAGCAAGTAAAGCGTGGTAGAATCAGAAGATAAGGAGGGATTTGTGATGGTTAAAGAAGGGAAAAAGTCTTTAATAGTGAGAATAAGGCCTGTAAAAAGCCATTCAGAAATATTTTGTTGAAAGGGAAAAATATGAAAAGTAAAAGGAATGAAAAGGGCACCTAAAAAACAAAAAAAGTGAAATATTAGAAATATAAATTTTGTAGTCACTTTCATTATTCTATTTTATATCTAAATCTATTTGCCTTTTTTCGTTGTTTTATACTTTGGTTAGCAAATTTTAAACCATTAGTAAAACCAATGAATTTTATTTCTTCAACTGGGTTTACAAACCAAAAATTAGAAGGTAGTTGATACTTTATGGTTTCAAGGGCATTTTTGTCTCTAAACAAATCATGATTGATAACCGTATCCGTTCTTGATACAAAGTCGCTGGGTTGAAGTGTTTTGTAATCTGTTCCAAAAGGGTGGCATACCGCTGATATGCGATTCTTTATTAATGTCACCGATGCATCAACGGCAATAATGGAGTCAATAATTATGATAGTTTGATTGCCGGGTTCACCAAAATTAGAATGATTGATATCAAATAAATTATGTCTATAGGCTTTATTGAATGATGTTTTGGTGCCACTGTGACTTTTGTGAGCAATGATTTTAGTTTGAGCTGAAAAATCGAAACAACATAGCAGCATAGTGAATAGGATTAAAATTTTCATAGTATTTATTTTACATAAAATTCGTTTGAATAAATGATTTCTTTAGTAGCATAAACTTGTACAAATAAACGGTATTTTCCTGAAGGCATGAATTTTTGTCCACTATTCGCGCTATTTATAGCCCAAAATTGATGTAAATTAATGTATGTTGAACGATTATATAGCTCAATATAAGGAAGGCCGCAAGTCATTTGCACATAATTAATATTTTTGATGGTTTCCCAAGTTGGAGAACCTGATTTCTGTTGCTGAATGCCATAAACCAAAGTGGAATTACAATCGCCTGTGCTCAAGAATTTGCCATATAATGTTGCATTTACCATCCCATTTTCTGTGGTTTGAGGTGTAACTTCAATGAAGTTGTTGACTGTTGGTTGGGGTTTTGGTTTGTTAGAATAACCTACAAAAACAACCTCACTCACGTCATTTTTGAAATGGTAATTTTTTCGGATCACATTTTTTATGCTATCCAATGATTCATTATGAGAAAAAAGAGGATGATTATACACCGTATCTCTACCAGCTTTCCAAACTGAAGATTTTTTATCTTTTGACACTTCCAACGCTTTGTTCCAATCGTTTTTGAAATAGTCAAATTCTTTTATAATGGCATTATCACCATATCTATTTGTACAAATTTCAGATGTTACCATTATTGATATGTTTTTTGAAACATAAATTACCGAATCCAATCGTGCTGTTCTAATAGTAGGTTCGGGAGCTACTCCAAAATTTGAGGTGTTTAAATTAATGTGATTTTTGGCTAATAAATTGGTAAAGGTAGTTTGTTGACCACTATGGCTTTTATGTGCAATAATTTTGGTTTGACTAAATGTGGTCAATGCAATTAGTAAACAATTAAGTAATAATAGGTATTTAGGTGCTTTCATATTTTAATTGTCAAATTTAATGGTAAATGTATTCGACTCAATTATATCTCCATCATAAATCCGAACAGTAATGCGATAAAATCCCTTGGTCAGTTTTTTTGAAGTATAATTATATCGGGTTATTAATTCCTCTAAATTTACTGTAAAGTCACTATTTTCAAAGCTGATAGAAGGCATGCCGCAATCCATCTGTTGAATATGTGAGAGGTCGATCCATGTTTCCCAAACACCATTATTTTGTTTTTCCAGTCCAAAAACCAATTGTGCTGAACAAGCTCCGTTGGAAAAAAACTTACCATGCAGCGTTCCACTTATAACACTCGTAGCAGAAATGTCAGGCAATACTCGAATATATTCAGTAGTTGGGGCACCTGCCTTTGATGTATATTGGCTTTTATTGTCAAAACCTCTAAAAACCACTTTATTCATGTCATTAACATAAACGTAACTTTGCTTTAGGTTTGCTTTAATGGCGTCTAAATTGCCTCTGTTTCTGAACAAAGGATGGTTGATCAACGTGTCTATTTTTGTATTGCTTTTTTTAGGAGAATTCAAACTTTGAAATTGTACATTACATGTATTTTGAATTACCTCTCTTTTATACAGAAAAGTAATGGAATCATTAACAGCAACTACACTATCCAAATAAATGACCAAATGGTCAAAACACGCAATTCCAAAATTTGAGCTGGTATTCAACGTGTTTGAAGCTAATTTTTTTGCAAATTGATGAGTTGAGCCACTGTGACTTTTATGAGCAATGATTTTAGTTTGGGCCCATTTGGGAGTTACTAAAAATAAGGAAAAAACGGAAAATAAATAGATAATTCGCATATTCTGTAATTGGTTTGGTTGGTTTCAACGTAGTTGATTACACCTTAACAAACCATAGGTTCAAAGCAACATATTCTTTTTTTGTCGTCTTCGGTTTGAACCCTTTTTTAATTGGAATGTAACAGTTGCCATCAAGACAAAATACCATGTTTAAAGTACTTATTTTAGTAGTTATTACTTTCATCTTTTTTCAACTAAAGGGAGTATCTCAATTACATATCGTAAAAGATAACATTGCATGCACCTACGGCCTTAAAAACGCTGCAAATGAATGGGTTGTGAAACCCTCCTATATTTTAATTGAGCAACTCTACACAAATGAGTACAGAATAACAGATACCTATGGAAAGGGGATTATGAATAATGAAGGATTAGTTATTATCCCTCCTGAATATTCATCAGTAGATGTGATGAATGGACGCTATTATTGGGTAACAAAGCACAGTGGAAGAGGAATAATTAATAAAGAAGGTTTGATGATTGTACCTCCAAAATACGAGGCGATTTATTTTTTGACCGATCGTTATTTTATGGCACATCAAAAAAATGAAAAGTGGGTGTATACTGATCAAGGAAAGTTATTATTTGAAATAGGTTACGAACACATCGAAAAAGATGCATTTAAAGATGAGTTTGTACTAACCAGGAAGGAAAAAGATACCTATTACAGTTCCATCGTTTCTTCAACAGGGAGTATTGTTTTGCCCGAAATGCAAGGTTGTTTCAAACCTTTTAATAATTCAAGTCGGGTATTTATTGGCGACAAAAGAGACTACAATAACGATTGTATTCAAAATGTTGGAGTAATGGATCGTTCTGGTAACATAGTCATACACCGCACAATGGAACAATTAGGAAATACCTGCAAGGGTTACATTTTTACACAAGATCAAAAAATGGGGCTTATGGATATGAATCTGAACGTATTGTTAGAACCAAAGTATTGGATTTTTGAAACCAACACCTATGAAAGGAGAGGATTGCCTCATTTAGCGTGTGACAAATTATACAGAATATTTGATGTAGAGACCAAAAAGTATGGTTTAATGAAAGGGGATGGCTCGATGGTGTTAAAGCCCAATTATAATCAAATAGAAATGATAAAGCATTATTTGGTAAGAAGTAATAGATATCATTTCATGATTGAACAAGATTCTAAATATGGTTTACTCTCTGAAACAGGTGAGATAAGTCTTCCCGCAGTATATGACACCCTTTTAATTAGAACACTTAGTAAGAATAGTTCTGGCTATAATCATTCAACAAAAACGATAATTATAGCAAAAAAACTGGGTAAATACGGGGTGATAAACGATAGCGCTCAAGTAGTATTACCCTTTCAGTACGACCATTTCTTACCTAGCTATGGTTACGACTGTTTATTTAAAGAAACTCAAATTTCGGCCATCGTATTGAGTAACGATAAGGTAAATACGCTAGACTACACGCTGGTTAAAAGTTATCAGAATATTCGGTTGTATAAAATAAACGGTCAATATACGGTTTTTCTGATCAAAAAAGGGACAACCAATACGTTGGAACTAAAAAATCATGAATACAATCAATGTGTTCAATACGGTCAAAAATTGGTGATTAACCTGCTAGATTATTCCTATATAGTAGACCTCACTGACCTTGCCAAACCCTGGAAAAAAGTATATGCTGCCAGAATTGATTCAGGCATATATCCAATTGTTTATACCTTTAATGGAAAGCAAGGGTTGATGCATCCCACTACAGGCAAATTGCTTTTAGATACCATCTATGCTCAAATAAATCCAACGTATTATGCTCAAAATCAAATTTGGGCAATGGTTTCCAATGTCAATTCAAAGGGAGAGGCCACTAGTTATTATCAACTTTTTGACACACTGGGAGTAAAACGAACTTCCATTAAATTTGATGCACTATTTTACTCAACTGATACTTCCATAGTAGGAGTAAATGGAAAAAAAGGGATAATTGATGCTCAATTTAACTGGGTATTGCCACCTAAATTTGCCTACATACAAAAAGTGCATTCCAACGTTTATGGAGTGTATACTACTTCTCAAAAATTTGGATTGTACAAAACCAACAAAACGTGGTTGGCTGATACGGTCTATACCCAATTTGAAAGGATAAACGGCTTGCAAAATGCTGTTTTTGATTATTATAAAACAAATCCATATTATCAAAAATTGTTCGATACACTCATTTGTTATTGGCAATTATCGAATTCTAAAAGTACGATTTTAGTTAATAATTTTGGCGAAAAACTTTCATCAACAGATCCCAACTACCCTAACAAAAGAAGAGCATTGAGTTTTGAAAAAGGCAACGCTGCCGATAATGCATTTAAAATAGAAATCAACGACTCCTTACGCACTATTTTTCAATCAAGGGCTTATTTTGAAGCGGCTTTAGATACCGCATTTGCGCTGTTTTATGCTGAAAAAAAGTTGCTCCTAGAAGCGTATACGAACTCTGCTGCTTCACCTACCTCTTATTGGATTTCCACACCTATTGTATCGGGAGCTACTCCCACAAAAGAAAAACCTGCTCTTAAAATTCCCTTTGAATTTTTGACGCATTACTTTAAAAGCAGAAGTGTTTTGAGTTGCAATAACGCCTCATTTACGCTAAAGACTACACAAATTGTTCAAAATCATTACGGTTGGGATGATATGGGAATGGCTAATTATGTATATGAATATACCAATTTTATTTATAAAAATAATCAATTAGAGAGCGTGACTTTATTGTCTATTTTTAATGGAAATCAGTCGTTATTAGAAAGTCAATTAATGAAAGCCATACAAAAGCGCGATGACTTGGTATTGGATTGTTCCTCTTTAGATAACATGGTTATTGCCATTGGACAAAATTTCTATTTGACAAAGGAAGGCATTCAATTAATTTTAGCGAATCACAACTATTGGACAGGACAAAATGTAGAAGTACTCATTCCGTTTGATGAATTAAAAAACAATGCCGATACAGAGTGGATTTGTGACTATCTGTAAAAGCCCTATTACGATAGTACCTCACCTCATCCTCGTTTAGTGCTAACGCAACGAGGATGTTTGAAATTGGCGTTTAAAACGCCTAATTATAATTCTTTTGCGCGATACAAAAGCGCTATACCTGCGTCCTCGTTTCCGCTGCGTTCAAACAAGGACGAGAAGAAGATGTCTTAAGATCGATTCGCTAACAATCAATGAATTTTTAAATAGCTTGAATACTGTAAAGAATTTTAATTTCGATAAACATTCCTCATAAATTTTGTGTATTTATTTTTTTGTCTCAAAAAAAAATGTATTTTTGAAGAAATTATTCAAGAATAAATAATTCAAAAATGCTGCATTTAGGTCCATTATTACGTGAATTACGAAAAGACAATGCCGTTCCATTGCGTGTTGTTGCTGCGTATATGGAATTAGATTCGGCAGTGTTAAGCAAAATAGAACGAGGAATAATTATTCCTTCAAAAATACAAGTATTGAAGTTTGCAGAATATTTTTCGGTTGAGCCATCCCTTTTATTAAGAGACTGGCTCTCTGACAAAGTGTATAATGAAATCAAAGACGAAGAATTAGGTCTGGAAGCACTCAAAGTTTGTGAAGATAGAATGAAATATGAACGTCAACAGAATTAAATAGTTGGGTAAAAGTGTGAACAAAAACTGAAAACTACTTTGACACAACCAAGATGTAAAGCCTTAATTTTGTGGTGTAGATACAACTAATAGAAAACTTATTTTGACAGAAATAAAAGAACATAAAGAAGAAAAGGTTACCCCTTTAATGAAACAATATAATGCAATCAAGACAAAATATCCTGATGCTTTACTGTTGTTTAGGGTAGGTGATTTTTATGAAACTTTTGGAAGTGATGCCATTAAGGCTTCTTCAATTTTGGGAATAACCCTAACTGCTCGAAATAATGGTGGATCAAAATTAGAGTTGGCAGGATTTCCTCACCATTCGTTGGATGTCTATTTACCAAAATTAGTAAGAGCAGGACAACGCGTAGCTATTTGTGACCAATTAGAAGATCCAAGCCAAACTAAAACTATTGTAAAAAGAGGGGTAACAGAATTAGTAACTCCTGGTGTTGTTTTTAATGATCAGGTTTTAGATAATAAACGCAACAATTTTCTTGCAGCCGTTCACTTTGAAAAAAAAGAAAGCGGTATTGCATTTTTGGATGTTTCTACAGGTGAATTTATGTTGTCACAAGGTAGTAGGGATTATATAGAAAAGTTAATTCAAAGTTTCTCGCCTACTGAAGTGCTCTTGCAACGCAACAAAGACAAACAGTTTATTGAAGAATTAGGCGATAAGTTTTATACCTTCAAAATGGAGGATTGGGTTTTTACGGAAGATTTTGCTCAAGAAAAATTACTCAATCATTTTGGAACTAAATCACTTAAGGGATTTGGAGTAGCCGAAATGCCTATTGGAATTGTAGCTGCAGGAGCTATTTTACATTATTTATCCGAAACGCAACACAACAAAATTGGTCACATCAGTAAACTCTCACGTATTGATGAAAAAAATTACGTTTGGTTGGATAAATTCACGATTCGAAATTTGGAAATCGTACATTCGGTTAATGAAAACGCCACTACATTAGTAGATGTGATGGACAAAACGGTTTCGCCTATGGGTGGGCGATTATTGAGGAGATGGGTAGTGATGCCTTTAAAAGATATTAAAGCCATTCAAGCACGATTAGATGTAGTGGATTTTTTAGTTGGGCATCAAGATTTTTCGGGAGAAATGCACCAACTATTAGCATCAATAGGAGATTTGGAACGCTTAATTTCAAAGGTTGCTGCATTGCGTATTTCGCCTCGTGAAACCGTACAACTTAAATATGCCTTAAAATCGTTAGAGCCTGTCAAAAAACTGTGTTTATCTTCTAATAATGAAGCTTTAAAAACATTAGGAAATCAAATTAATACTTGTGATGCATTAGTGCTCAAACTCGATGCAGAGCTGAGAGACGATGCTCCTGTTTTGGTTCAAAAAGGTTTTGTAATAAAAGAAGGCATTCACGCTGAATTGGATGAATTGAGAGCCATAGCACACAATGGCAAAGATTATTTAGCCAATATGCAGCAACGTTTGAGCGATGAAACGGGCATTTCTTCCTTGAAAATTGCTTATAATAATGTTTTTGGATATTATATAGAAGTGCGTAATGCGCATCAAGAAAAAGTGCCAACGGATTGGATTCGAAAACAAACACTCACACAAGCCGAACGCTATATCACTGAAGAACTCAAAGAATACGAAGTAAAAATATTAGGTGCTGAAGACAAAATCCAAGCCATTGAACAGCGTTTGTTTGAAGAATTGGTGTATGCTATAAGTGAATATTTGCAACCCATTCAATTGAATGCAGGGCTAATTGCTCGAATGGATTGTTTATTATCCTTTTCAAAAATTGCGTTACAATATAACTATTGCAAACCCACTATTGATGACACTAAAGTGATTCACATCACCGAAGGTAGACATCCTGTAATTGAGCGTAACTTACCCATTGGTGAAGAATACGTTTCTAATACGGTTTATTTAGATGAAGAGCAGCAACAAATAATGATGATCACCGGGCCAAACATGAGTGGTAAGTCGGCTCTGTTGCGCCAAACGGCACTCATCACCTTAATGGCTCAAATGGGTAGTTTTGTGCCGGCTCAAAGTGCTACCATTGGTTATGTAGACAAAGTTTTTACAAGGGTTGGTGCCAGTGACAATATTTCAAGTGGTGAATCCACCTTTATGGTTGAAATGAACGAAACTGCTAGTATTTTGAATAATATCTCGGACAGAAGTTTGATTTTGTTGGATGAAATCGGTAGAGGAACGAGTACTTATGATGGTATTTCCATTGCTTGGGCTATAGCCGAATATTTACATCAACACAAACAATTCAAACCCAAAACCTTATTTGCTACCCATTATCATGAGTTGAATGATATGTCAGCTACTTTTATGAGAATCAAAAATTTTAATGTCTCCGTAAAAGAGCTCAATAAGCGCATTATCTTTTTACGTAAATTGGTGGAAGGCGGAAGTGAACACAGTTTTGGTATTCATGTGGCCAAAGTAGCGGGGATGCCACCACAATTGATTACCCGTGCTCAGGCTATTTTATCAAAGTTAGAGAAATCTCACGGAGCTCAAGAATTATCCGGAAAAACAAAAGAACTAGCTGCAGAAGCTGGCATGCAATTGAGTTTTTTCCAATTAGATGACCCTACTTTGAGTCAAGTAAAAAAAGAAATTCAAAACATCGATATTAATACCCTCACTCCTGTGGAAGCTTTGATGAAATTGAACGAAATTAAGAAATTGATTGGAGGATGAGCGTTTTAGGTTATTCGGTTGGAAAGTTGATCAGTTATTCAGTTGGGAGGTTATTCAGTTGATAGATTAGTTGGTTAAGATTGAAAATCGTATATCTAGACTTCAAAGGTCGTTTGTCGTATATCGAATAATCGTTTGTCTTTTTTTGTTTCAACTTATTAACACCTCTTTTTTTACCTTTCAAAAAGCGCTAACTTTACACCGTTAATTCAAAAAACCTACTTTTTATGCAACAATACCACGATTTATTGCGCCATATACTCAAAAATGGATCTCAAAAAGGTGACCGAACAGGAACGGGAACTATCAGCTGTTTTGGCTATCAAATGCGCTTTGATTTAAGTGAAGGATTCCCAATGGTAACGACCAAAAAACTACACTTAAAATCCATAATTTATGAATTGTTGTGGTTTTTGAATGGCGATACTAACATTAAATATTTGCAAGAAAATGGTGTGAAAATTTGGGATGAATGGGCAGATGAAAACGGTAATTTAGGTCCTGTATATGGTCATCAATGGCGCAATTGGAACAGCGAAGGAATTGACCAAATAAAAGAAGTCATTCATACCTTAAAAACCAATCCTAACAGCAGAAGAATTATGGTTTCGGCTTGGAACCCATCTGTAATGCCGAATACTTCGGTATCCTTTGCTGAAAATGTAGCTAATGGAAAAGCTGCTTTGCCTCCTTGTCATGCATTTTTCCAGTTTTATGTGGCAGATGGTAAATTATCTTGCCAATTGTATCAACGCAGTGCCGATACTTTTTTGGGTGTGCCTTTTAACATTGCCTCTTATGCTTTGTTGACCATGATGGTAGCACAAATTTGTGACCTAGAACCGGGTGATTTTGTTCATACATTTGGCGATGTGCATTTGTATAACAACCACATCGAACAAGCCGAATTGCAATTGAGCCGAGAATTGAGACCTTTGCCAACAATGAAAATTAATCCAGCAGTAAAAGATATTTTCTCATTCACTTTTGAGGATTTTGAATTGTTAAATTATGACCCACATCCACATATTAAAGCAGCTGTTTCAATTTAAGTTGAAAAGTTACACGGTTAATCGGTTGTTCAGTCAAGACGAAGCATATCTTGTCTTGATGCAGACCAACCGTCTGCATTGAATGGTTTTTTAGTTTTTATAATCATTTATTCAATATTATAAGTCGTTTGTCGATAGTCGAAAAGTCCTTAATCTATAATCTAGCATCTAACATCTAGTATCTTTAAAAAAAAATGAACATCTCAATCATAGCCGCAGTTGGCAAAAATTTTGAAATTGGTAAAAACAATGACCTCATCTGGCATTTACCCAAGGATATGGCTTTTTTTACCGAGAGCACCACAGGGCATCATGTGATAATGGGTAGAAGAAATTACGATTCCATTCCGCTAAAATACCGTCCATTAAAAAATCGTCCGAACATTATTGTTACTCGTCAAGAAGGTTTTGAAGCTGAAAATTGTATAGTAGTGAATAAGATTGAAGAAGGTATTGAATGGGCTAAAAACCACAACGAAACGGAATGTTTTATCATTGGTGGTGGACAAATTTACCGTGAAACACTCGCTAAAGGATTAGCTAACAGAATGTATTTAACCCACATTCACGAAGCGTTTGATGCCGACACCTTCTTTCCATCCTTTGATGTTTCACAATGGACAAAAACGACTGTTTTGACGCACCAAAAAGATGAAAAAAACAAATACGATTTTGAGGTGGTGCGTTATGATAGAATAAGTTAAGACTAATTAACCTAATGTGATTAGTTTAAATATTCTCGTTAAAATTATCTAAATCAATACCCATATTTTCCTTTCCAAACCCTGTTGAGGTAGGAACGCAATTCATCTTCTCTTTTGGTTGAAAAAGGTGTGTAAATTCGGGTATTTATCAATTCTGATGGTAAAAATTCTTGCTCGTGCAAAGAATCTTGGTTTTCGTGAGAATAGGCGTACTCCTTTCCATAACCTAATTCTTTCATCAATTGGGTAGGAGCGTTTCGTAAATGGATGGGGACCGTCAAATCTCCTGTTTGTTTAACAAGCTGCTGCGCAAGATTGATGGCTGTGTATGCACTATTGCTTTTTGGCGAAGTGGCTAAATAAATAGCACATTGAGATAAAATAATACGGCTCTCTGGAAAACCAATTTTTGTTACTGCATCAAAACAAGTGTTTGCCATAATCAACGCGGTTGGATTTGCGTTTCCAATATCTTCTGATGCCAAAATGAGCATTCTTCGTGCTATAAATTTTGGTTCTTCTCCCCCTTCAATCATGCGTGCCATCCAGTATACGGCACCATTTGGATCACTCCCCCTTATACTTTTTATAAAAGCCGAAATAATATCATAATGTTGCTCGCCATCCTTATCATACATGGCAGGATTTTTTTGAACATTGGCCCATACAAAAGCATCGTCCAAAACAAAAGTCCCGATGGGTAAGGCATTAATGGCAATTTCTAAAATATTCAATAATTTTCGAGCATCTCCACCTGATAATTGAAGCAATGCATTGTATTCTTTAACTTCAACGTTTTTGGTTTTGAGTATTTCATCTTGCGCTATTGCCGTATCAACAATATAGATTAAGTCTTCCTTTGTATGATGTTGCAACACATAGGTTTGACAACGCGAAAGTAAAGCTGAAATGACTTCGAATGACGGATTTTCTGTTGTCGCACCAATTAAGGTTATTATACCTTTTTCAACGGCTCCCAAAAGTGAATCTTGTTGAGATTTGCTAAAACGATGGATTTCATCAATGAACAAAACTGCATTTCCACCACCAAACATACCTTGGCCTTTTACTTTATCAATTATCTCCCGGATTTCTTTTACACCACTGTTTATAGCTGATAAATTATAGAAAGGTCTTTTTAGTTCTTGGGAAATAATATGTGCTAAAGTAGTTTTACCAACACCAGGGGGACCCCAAAACAAAATTGATGGTATATGTCCATTTTCAATTGCCGTCCGCAAAGGTTTGCCTTCTCCAATGATATGTTGTTGCCCTACATATTGACTTAGACGTTGAGGTCTCATTCGTTCGGCTAAAGGAGTATGCATAGATTATTGAAAATTAAGAGTGACAATCGTTTACAAAAGTACGCAATATCGGAAATTTAACAATAAAAAAAGGGCACAAGGCCCTTTTAAATAATATTAATCACGTAAAATTAATTGAAAATATTTAGGTGTCCCTGAAAGGTGTCAGGTTGAGTACCGTCTG
This sequence comes from uncultured Flavobacteriales bacterium, assembly GCA_964419055.1. Classification (GTDB taxonomy): domain Bacteria; phylum Bacteroidota; class Bacteroidia; order Flavobacteriales_D; family Parvicellaceae; genus CAYQNU01. Next base: position 218,744 of record CAYQNU010000001.1, read on the forward strand.
TTAAAATTAAAACATAATAATAAATAGAGGGTGTTAAATTACCACCATCCCAATCGTTTTGATAATCCATATTAGAATAAACCAATTGACCCCATCTATTGTAAACATATAAGATTGAATTGGGATGATAACTCAATCCTGTAATTACAAATAAATCATTTTGACCGTCACCGTTGGGTGTAATTACGTTGGGCACAGAAACAACACAGTTGTCAAGATTAAGAAAAACAGAATCTTGGTTAGTATTACCACACGCATCAGTCACCTCAAAAACATACATTCCTTCTTGAGCCATATTTACCAATAAAGTTGAACTAATGGTTTCTTCAACATAACCCGTTACACCAGAAGGAAATGTAACACTACTTATCGTTATAGGAGCCGCTCCGTTTACTATTGCATATTCTAAAAGAGCTGTGCTATCCGCATTTCTACATTGACGTGCCCCGTGCAGATTTAAATCTAATCCTTGACTTTCCACTACATATTGGAAATTTAAGGTAGTATCTAAACCACAGTTATCGGTAATGGTCAAAAACAATTGTTGGCCAGAATTAAAAACTGTTATGTTTTGCTGTGAGGTGGTATTTCCAGTACTCCATAAGTAAGAATAGGGTGCCGTTCCACCAGAGTTTACAACCCCTGAAGAGGTAACTAAAGTACTTGGACAATCTACACTAACTAAGGTGTCTGATAACGTTAAATCAAAAGGTGTGTAAGGAGGCACATTGACCACTAGAGTATCGGTAGCAAAATTATTACAAGCATCCCCAACGGTATAGATATAAGAAGTAGTAACCAAGGGTTGAACTGTCATCGTTGGGTTTCCATTACTCCAATACGCTATAATGGGTTGCACACCTCCCGAGGCTGTACCCACTAAATTGGCCGTTTGTCCTGCACAAGCTAAATTAATGTCTGGACCAGCATCCAAAATAATTGGAGGTGGTGGTGTTTGGAATAGATTGACTGTATCCGAACCAACAAATCCACAACCATCTGCAACAGTTAAAACCAACGCATCTGTTCCTATCTGAGTTACTGTGAAGATGGTGCTGCCACCCGTAGTGCTATTGCTCCAAGAATAGTTATAAGGTGGATAGCCTAATAATACGCTACCGGTAAAATTAAATATTTGTCCTACACATTGATAAATCGTATCTGGACCGGCATAGGGCTGAACAATATAAGGATCTGAAATTTGCAATACTACAGTATCGTATAAATTGGCGCAAGAACCAACCAAACTAATGGGAACACTAATTAAAATGGTCTCTAAACCTTCTGGAATACCATCGGTTAGAATATTGATGGAAAGTATGGCTGTATCACTACCGTTAAAAACCACGTAATTATTTGGAATATTAGTGTAATCTGATCCATTGATAGCTGACCCACCTAAATTAAAAAATACGGTATCACTAGTATAAGAGTCAGGGCGAACAAAGATAAAATCTACATTAGTCCCTAGGTCACATTCTTCATAAACAATTCCAGGAGCACCTATAAAAGTTCCAACGGGTGTTTCCATAGAAACGTTTACACCTGAAGAAGTTAAACTCCCTGCTTCGATAAATACTCCAGAATCCCAAGAACCATCTCCCCCATCTGCTATTGCAAATTTGAGATGGTAGGTTTGACCACATGTTACCGCATGTTTTGCAGTAAGCGTAACGGTTCTACCATCATATTGAATGTACGTTGGGCTACCATTAAAAGGTGCAGTGGCTCCGTTTCCGTTATTAACATAATAAGCAGCATTTACTACAGGACTAATATTAACAATGGATACAGGAATGGTTGTATTAGGAACAAGAGCAATATTAACACCTCCGTTACTGTATGGACCCGATATGCCTGGTCCACTCAAAAATAAACCAAAAGCATCTACCACGGTACTTCCAGGATTTGAATATTCTGGATATTCCTCACTAGCAAAAGAATATTTGAATTGCACCGTGTCACCATTTGGTACAAAATCAAACTCCAAAATAGCGGCATCATACATGGTTACTGTTGAAATAGCATTCAAATCTGGATCAAATGAAGTAGTAAAATAACTAGTGGTAGCCGAACCAATTGTATTAGGGCCAATGGCATTGGTAACAACACCTGTTGCCATTACTAAACCAGAATCGATTCCTAAATTGGTGTTCACCCCGTTAAAAAAACCAATTTGTGGATTGGCCGTTGTTCCTGCGCCACCATTAAAGGTAACATTAGAAACGGTTACTCCTGCACCGACTAAATAATTTTGAACCAAATTAACAGGTGTAACACCTGAATTAACAACTAATTGAGCATTTGTCCATAAACTTAAACCAATAAGTAAGACAGCTAATGTGAGCTTTTTATTAAACATATATAAACACTTTTGTAGTTTTTTAATCCGATTATTAATGCCACTTGTGAAAGAAGTATTTACATCAATTCTCGGTAAGGTAGTTAATTGACGTTAACCTTTATACAAAGGTTGCGTTTGACTTTACAGAATTTTAACAAAAAGAAGGTTATCCCTTAAATTAGACTATTTGACCCACTTAAAAGATGTTTTTTGACCACTTTGATGGAAAACTGTAGTGATGTATAACCCTCCTGAAAATTGGCTCACATCAATTTGAAATTCACTTCCAAAAAAGGTATTAGAACTTACTATCCTCCCCGATAAATCGGTGATTAAATACGATCCATTTGCAAAATCATCTTTTAAATAAATAGTCACGTTTTGTTCGGATGGATTAAAAACAAAATTGGCAATTAATTCATTACGCTCTTGAACCCCAACTAAATGATCTATTGCTAGTTTTAAATACACCGGTAAATGGTCGCTCATATAAAAAAGAGCGCGTGCAACGGAAACCGGCACATCGCCATTCACTCCATCTATTACGGTACCATTAAAACGATTTTCGTCTTGACCAAAAGTTCTATACGAATTGGGGACATAGCTGACTCTATTCACACTATTAATGATATGATCATTTAAAAAAATGATATCAAATCGATCGTCTAAACCACCAGTTGAACCGCCTGCATAACCCGTGCTTGAACGCGTTGATTGCGTGTGTACATCTTTATAAGAAGAATTGTTGTTCCAAGAACCAAGTCTATTTATTGGGTCTCTGAATGTTTGAGTACCCGCGAACATAATGTTTTGGCAACCTTGTTCTGAGCTAGTGTAAAAATTAAAGTCGCCACCCAAAACCATATTGCCTGTTCGGTTATTATTGGTCAAATAGTTTTTAAAAGTCAACGCTTCAACCTCTCGTTCATCTTCATCTTCAGGAAAATTACCAGCTTTTAAATGTGCCGAATAAAACCATATAAATGTAGTATCATTTGAAGTGGCTAAATCTTGGGATTTGTAGTACATTTTGTATTCACTGATGTCACGGAGATTGGTCACAATTTGGAACTGTTTGGATAAACCCAATTTTTGTGCGTTATAAAAAATCATATTATCTGTATCCGGTCCGTCATAAAATAATGCTTTCGCATAAGTAGTAACTCCTCCTGTATTCAAGGCGTTCGCCAAAATTAAATTAGCTCCAAACAAAGTTTGTAACTCATTCACAACCAACACATCAGGCTGGGCATATTGCATTATTTTTTTTAATGTATCTACTCGATCTGAAGTGGTTTCAGGAAAATTTAGTATATTATAATACATTACACTAATGGTATCTTGCGCCTTGAAGGTTGAAAGCATAAAGCTGGTCAAAAAAAGGAAAAATAAACTTCGCATAGGTGAGTTTTTTGAAAACAATTACTGCAAAAATAGTCTAACGGTTTTATATAGTTGTTGTGGTTTCAAAAAAAATAATATCCCATTCCAACTTTCGTAGTATTTTCGCAGCATGATTCAGCGCTACAAAAACCATTTATTACTTCATCTTACCGTTTTGATTTTCGGTCTAACAGGACCATTGGGTAAAGCTATTCAAGCGCCCGAAGAGGTGGTTGTTTTTTATCGACTCATCATTGCTTTATTGGGGATTTTTATTTATTTCAAACTCACTCATTTTAAGTTAGATTTTAGCAGGCAAACCCTTAAAGAGTGTTGGTATGTAGGATTTATAGTTGGTTTACATTGGATAACTTTTTTTGGTGCTATTAAAGCCAGTAATGTTTCGGTGGCGTTGGTTTGTTTTAGCAGCAGCACCTTATTTACGGCACTTTTAGAGGCGGTTTACAACAAAAGACGCGTTGTGGTGTATGAGTTAATATTAGGACTTTTTATTTTGGTAGGTATTTATTTTTTGAATAAAGACCCCGGAGTGCCCATCTTTGAATCAAAATATGCGTTGGGAATTGGATTGAGTGTTTTTTCGGCAGCTTTAGCATCATGGTTTACCGTGATAAATGGCTCGCTAATTAAAAAGGGTAGAGAAGCTAAAACCATTTCTTTTGTAGAATTGATTTTTGCTTTGGTATTATTAGTTTTTTATGTGCCCATTATAAATGGCAGTCAAACGCTTTCGGTACTTTCAATTGACCGATATGATTTACTTTACGTAGCTATTTTAGGATTATTATGTACGTCATTTGCCTATATTGTGAGCGTAAATGTGATGAAAGAAATTTCGGCTTATACGGTAACAATGTCGGTTAATTTGGAACCCATTTATTCGATCATTTTGGCCATACTTATTTGGCCTGAAACCGAAAAAATGCAACCTACTTTTTATATAGGGGCTGCTGCAATATTAGGAGTTATATTTTTGAATGGAGTTTTAAAAAAAAGATTTAATCAAAAAAAATCCATCTAAACAATTGTGAATAGATGGATTCATGAAGTTATTCGAAAGGAACCTATTCTGCGGTAATTAATGTACCTGAAATTATTCTATTTTCGCTATCAATAATGTTATAAAAGTAAATACCATTAGGCATTTCGTTTGAATTAATTTCTGTGAAATTTGAGGTAATTGATTTGCTCATTACTACCACTCCTAAAGAGTTGTAAATGAATAATTCATATGGATTATTTAATGATGCATTTTCTAATTTTATAGTTGCAGTTGAATTAAATGGATTCGGATAAATCAACACCTTTTCAAGGTTGTTTTCCTCGTTATCAATACTCGATGTATTAATACAACTAGAAGGCAATGTTGCATTACCGATTATAGCCACAGTTTCTAGTGCCCCAACATTTGTCAATGCTCTACCATTCAATTCTACTCCCGTGAATAAATTGATGGCTCCTTGAGATATGATTGTGCCATTGAAAATGGAATAATCATTAATATCAACGGCTCCATTTACTAGCCAATAAATATTTTTTGCTTGAGCCCCATTTATCAATTTCACATTGGAATATGAACTGGTAGATAAAGCTCCATAAATTTTTACAACAAAAATGGCGTTTGCATTTCCCATTGCATTCATATAAACGGTATCAGTAAACGTTGTTAATCCATTCATTACATAGGTGTGAGGAGTTAATACTAAGTTACCTCCAAACTGGGCGGGATACAACAGTTCAATATCAGGCGTCAAGGCGTTCATATTGTTGTAAGCGATTAGTAAAGAGGCTGAAGCTTGACCTGTAGAAACGTCTGGAATAGGATGTATTGTACCTGACACTAAAAGTGGATCAAATCCTAACGTTAGACCACCATTAGTCCCAACGTCACCTTTTATTGATGAAACGCCTGCATTTTCAACTGGTCCATCTCCCGAAAAAATACCATAACAACCCACAACCCCTAATACAGGTTCGGCAGGTCCTAATAAAGTTGGACTTCCACATCCAACTGGAGTGTAGGCCAAAATTCCATTTATTGAAATGGCACCTGTGGTGGTTAACGCTCTACCTTCTAGAGTATCACCTATATTCATATTAATCCCGGCATTATTAACGATCAGCGTTCCTTTCATATTGGTACCTGCTGACAAATCCAATAAACCCTCAATTTTCCAATACACATTACATGCTAAAGCTCCATTAATCAATTTTACCTTTGAATTGGCATTCGTTGAAAGTGGACCTTGAATTAAAAATACAAATACGGAATTGGCATTATTTTGACCATCCAATAATAGGTCACCGCTTAAAACAGTTGCGGCAGATGTAGCATATACACCAGGAACTAACGTAGATCCGTTTCCAAGTAAAGGGGCTACATTAAAATTGGGTGTGGTAGCATTCATTTCATTGTAGGCAATTAATAAATCGGTTGAGCATTGTGCACTGGCTCCACCTCCATCGTGCATTACACCATTTACATTTCCAAAATCTGTACTTGAACCATTGTTGGTTCCTACATTACCTGTGAGCTGAGAAATACCAACATTGGTTACTGCTCCATCGGAAGAAAACAGAACAAAGTCTTTAACAGTACCCAAAGTGGGCGCTTGTGCTTTGGATGAAAAAATCATCAAAGCCGATATGGAAGTAAGTAGTATTTTTTTCATAATTAAAAAGTTAACGTGTAAATAAGATTTTACAGTGGCGCAAATGTCTTCCATTTAAGAGCCATTCTCGTTACACAATTATGATTATTGATTACAGAATTACTTGATAAAATCCTTAGTATTCCTATTCTAAAATGAATATTTATCCTTTTCAACCAATATTTAATGAGCTTATCAATTAGTTTTCTAACTTTGTATTCAAATAAAATGGCACCAGGGTTATCATATATTATTTTTGGTTTTTTCACAGCATTTTTTGTTGTACTTTTAGCTATTCCTTCATTAATTAAAGTAGCTAAACTCAAACACCTTGTTGACGAACCATCAGAGGAAAGAAAATTACACAGTAGAAGCGTTCCCACCATTGGCGGAATTGTAATTTTTGGCGCCATACTATTCTCTTATTCACTCTGGTTTCCTGAAGAATTTCATTACATTAAAGGAGCCATGAAAAACTTTAAATACTTAGTGGCGGTTCTTGTTTTATTGTTTTTCGTTGGTGTGAAAGATGACATTATAGGAACGGCACCCATGAAAAAATTAGGGGCACATGTTATTGTAGGATTCATTTTGGTTATTATGGCCGATATGAATATAAAAGGGATGTATGGGTTATTTGGAATGGATGAATTATTTGAACCATGGCAAAGTTATATTTTATCGCTTTTTGTATATATTGTCATTGTAAATGCCATCAACCTAATTGATGGACTTGATGGATTGGCCAGTGGAATTGGGATGGTGATTTCCGCTTTTTTAGGCGTTTTATTTTTTCTTAATGGTAATATTCCATTATCACTCCTTGCATTTGTTTTGTGCGGAGCTTTGCTTGGATTTCTGTTTTTCAATTTTCAACCCGCCCGAATATTTATGGGCGATTCAGGCTCGCTTACTATTGGTGCCATCATTAGTGTGTTGGCTCTTAATGCTGTAAATATTGATGTGAAAACGATGCCCGATTGGGTAAATGGAAATATGCCCATTTTAATAATGGCTATTTTGGTATATCCACTAATTGATACATTACGCGTATTTGCTATTCGCATTTTTAAAGGACAGTCACCATTTACTGCCGACAAAAATCACATACATCATCGTTTTATTGCTTTAGGATATAGCCACAGAAAAACGGCAATTACGTTATACATTTATACACTTGTTGTGGTGTTATTTGCCGTTGCCGTCCAATATTTTTTAGACATTGACAGTACATTTTGGTTCATCATTACGTTAGCATTTGCTTGGGGATTGATCTCAATACCATTTTTAATAAAACCAAAAACACATGCTTAGGGACAGATTTTTCTTTCCCAAAACATTATTTTATATTTCCTTATTTTTTGGGAGCTCACTCTTTGCACAAAATGAAACGGTACCTATTAACTGGGACTATCAATATCTCTTCGAAAACCAATTGTATAAAACCCATCTTCTTCATGATAGTTTACCACCAAAAAAGAAAGGTCAAACTTCAAAAGAATATAAAAAGTCTATTGAATATTTAAATTTTCACAGCCAAGTAAAACCATTTATTCAAAAAGAAATTGAACCCTTTTTTAAAAAAGATTCTCTGATAAGCACCTCTTTACATTCTTTAAGTTTTGTCTCTAAAAAATCAGAGGATATTAGACTTTCGCCTTTACTTGGAATTAATTGGAATCAAAACAATTCCGTACCTTTCTCAGCTGGAACATCAATTGAATGGTCTCCTATTAAAAAATTTACACTCAACGGATTCTATCGATATGCTTTTGCCCCGAATGAAGCTTATTTAGATTCCAATACTTCTATAGGTCAATCTATTAACGGATTGGGGATGCAAAGAGAAATTGGAAATTATTCCTTACATCATTTTGAAGCATATGCCTCTTTCAGTCCCAATGAATATTTTAATTTTTTAGCAGGGAATGGCAAAAATTTTTGGGGAGATGGGTATCGGTCCTTATTACTTTCTGATAATGCCTCCGCTTATCCCTTTTTGAGAATTAACAGCACTTTTTGGAACGTAAAATACACCAATTTGTGGGCTATGCATAGAGATCATCAATATGAAAACTACGCCTCTATTAGAGCCAAATTTCAAGTAGCACATCAAATCAGTTGGAATATCCTAAAAAACTTGAACTTATCGGTTTTTGAAACCATTATTTGGCAAGCTAAAGATACTTTGAATAATAGAAATTTTGAACCCAATTATTTAAACCCAATCATCTTCTTTAGACCAGTTGAATACAGCATTGGATCAAGCGACAATGCCTTATTGGGAGCCTCTTTAAAGTATGTTTTTAAACAAAAATGGGTTGCATATGGTCAACTTCTTTTAGATGAATTCTTTTTAAAAGAAATCAGAGCACGAAGCAAGTGGTGGGCAAATAAATACGGAATTCAATTGGGTATAAAAGGATATGATGTTTTCAAAATAAAAAATTTAAGTATTCTGGCAGAATACAACGTAGTGAGACCTTTTACCTACGCTCACGTTACATCTCAGCAAAATTACGCTCACAATGACCAATCGTTAGCGCATCCTTTAGGAAGTAATTTTCACGAAGGAATTTTCCTTATTCGATATCAGCTTGAAAATTGGTATTTCCATTGCAAAACAATTTATGCCGAAAAAGGCGAAGATTATAATGATGGAATCAACAATGGAGGAAATATGTTTGTTTCTTATACCGAAAGAGACCGCGAATATGGGCACATAATTGGTCAAGGAAAGGGAAAATATGTTTTTCAACAAGAGTGGCGAATTGCGTATACCATTTCCTATGCACAAAACCTTAGGGCTTTTATAAATTATGGTTATCGTACTGAGCGTTTTAATCATGAAACGCATCCTCAGCATCTTTTTCAAGTAGGAATAAGCAGCAACCTTTGGAATACTTATTCTGACCTTTAAAATCATTCATTTTAGTCTCAACACATTTTAAAAATTCTAGCAAAGAATAAGCTACCTTTGCAATAAACAGTTTCGATATGCGGTTTTTATTTATTATTAGTGCACTTTTTATTCTTTTTTCAAATAATAAAGCTGTTGCACAAGGACCAATACAAATACAAGGTCAACTCTATGACACCGTTAATAAAAAGGGAGTCGAGTATGCTGTAATCATGGCCATCAAGGTGCGTGATTCAGTGATTCAGAATTTTACAAGATCAGATTGGGAAGGAAAATTTCTTCTTTCAATTCCAAGGGATACATTTGAAATTCAAATTTCACTCCCCTCTTTTGAAAGTAGAAGCTACTTTGTATTTGGTAATGCTGAAACAAAAGACCTCGATTTTGGGAGAGTAGTATTACCTCCAAAAGGTGAAGAGCTGAAAGAATTTGTGGTGTTTTCAAACAGTGAACCGATTTTTTTTAGAGGAGACACCTTGGTAATGGTGGCTGATTCATTTAAAACAGGAGCAAACGCCAACGTAGAAGATTTGTTTAAACGATTACCCGGATTTGACGTTGACAAATCTGGTAAAATTGTGGTGCATGGTAAGGAAGTTAATAAAGTATACGTAGATGGAGATGAGTTTTTTGGTACTGACCCAACCATTGCTACTAAAAATCTTCCCGCTAACGCCATTGAAAACGTAGAGGTGTATGATAAAAAAGTGGAAGGAAATGCTACTGAAGAAACAGAGAAGGTAATTAACCTCACGTTGAAGAAAGATGCCAAACAAGGCTATTTTGGTAAAATTAATGGAGCCACCGATTTCACTAAATTCTATGAAGGAGAAGCTTTGGTAAATCGATTTAAAGGCGACCAAAAAATATCTTTATTTGGCCTCACAAGCAACACACCAAGAAACTCTTTTAATTGGCAAGATCGAAATCAGTTTGGATTGACTGAGGAAATGGGAAGATGGGAGGAAGATGGTGGTTATATATATGAACCGAACGAAAATGACTTAGGTAAAGGAATTCCTCAAAAAACAAAAGCGGGTTTTTATTACACGGACAAATTCGGCAAAAAAGTAGATTTTGGAGTAAACTTTACCTATACCAATCAAAATGTACTCTCTGTTGATGAAACCAATACTGAATTTTTCTTGTCGGATTCATCGTACTCCAGTTATGCTAAAAATAGCACCTACAATGCTCAAGAGTCGATGGTTTTTAATATGAAGTTCATTTGGAAAATTGATTCTCTTACCAAACTTGAAATTCTGCCAAAAGTTAAACAAATTTCAAGCACTTCAGATGAAAGTTCTCTTGTTGATTTTTTTACTCAAGAACAATTTAAAAACCGTACCACTCTTAACGATTATTTCGAATCGTCAAACTATCTTGAATTAGGAGGAACGGTGCGTTTAAATAGAGATTTTAAAAAACAATTTAGAAATTTAAAAATCAATTATACAATAAAAAACCAACAAAACACAAGTGAAGATCTCCTTGAAAATACAGATACGGATTTTGCATCAGGCCTACTTTTATTAGAAACCAATCAAAAAAAAATAGGGAGTTCCTTTTCAAATCAGCATTTAGCTGAAATAAAATACACTGAGCCCATTGCAAAAAAATGGAAAATTGAAACTAAATATACGTTGCAATATTCTACCGGTGCTAATGTTAAAAACGCTTTTGATAAAACAGGCGAGGATTATACCTCCTTTAATAACCAATTTTCCAGCAATTTTGAAAACACTTCTACCAATCATAGAATTGGAGGCAGACTTATTTTTGCCAGCACCAAACACGAAGTAGTAGCTGGAGCCGAATGGAATAGTTTATTAATTAATAGTGCTGACGTTTTAAATGGCAATTCAATAAATAAACCCATCAACAACTTACTTCCCTATTTTAAATACAAAATTAGTTTCTCTCGCTCCAAACAACTTACTTTTCTGTTTCAAACACAATCTTCAAATCCAACCATTACTCAACTACAGCCATTACCAGACAACCGCAATTTGAACAATATCCGTATTGGGAATATTGACTTAACTAATCAGCTAACAAGAACCGGTTCTGTAAATTATTTTACCTATAAAGCCACTACAGGTTCGCACACTTATGGTTCGGTAAGTTATTCGTTTATTGAGAATGGTTTTTCTCAAATAATTGATTATGATAGCCTAGGACGAGCTTTGAATAAAACGGTGAATGTGAATGGAAACCAGCGCGGAAATGTAAACTTTGGAACTTCTATTCCTTTTTTGAAACAATTGTTTAAATTTAACCCTAACATCAATTACAATTATTCAAAACTCAATACATTCATAAATGAATCCAACAATCAAATAGAAAATCACAATCTTTATTTGGGAGGTTCAATTGAATTAATTCTAGATTCTATATCTTTCGAGATAGGTGCCGACTATGGTTATACCTATGCTAAAAACAGTCTTAGAAATTCGATAAACACTTTTTCAGACAACACTTTTTATGGAAGTTTTGAATGGTCGTTGCCTTATAAATTAGAAGTTGGATCATCAGTTGATTATATCATCAACTCTCAACGTGCAGAAGGATTTAATTTAAACTATATGTTGTGGGATGCTTCTATTTCTAAAATGTTTTTGAAAAAAGAAAACTTAATCATCTCCCTTGAAGCAAAAGATATCTTAAATCAAAATATTAGTAACAGCAGAAATGTCTATAACAATATTATAGTGGATCAAAAAACGAATATTATCGGTAGATACATTTTAGTAAGAGCTGTTTATAAATTTAATGTACTTAAAAAAACAGAAACAGATGAATTCTAATGTTCGAATTTTGGTAACAATACTGTTTATTCTTACGGTTTCCGTTACTATTGGTCAATATAAAGCGGGTAAAATAGTATATGAACGAAAAACCAATCTAGAAAAACGGTTTGGAGAAGGTTCACGAAAATGGTTAGATGAAAAAAGCCGAATAAAAATTGAGATTTTTGAATTGGTCTTTAACGACACTTGTAGCCTATGGAATGTTCAAGCCACGGGTGTGCCTGATCCAATGTCTTGGGGAACATCCAGAAACTTGGTATATCGAAATACAAAAAAAACTACCTATTACAGCATACGTGATATTTGGGGAGACATGATACATGTAGAAGACACCTTACCCAAAAGAACATGGAAAATGACTACCAGCCGAAGAACTATTGCAGGATACGATTGTAAAAAAGCCCTTTGGGAGGTTAATGACTCTACCACTATTTATGCTTGGTATGCTGAAGAAATCATTCCTTCAATCGGACCGGAACGATTTTACGGTTTGCCTGGCGCCATATTAGGATTAGCCAGCGAAGATGGTGGTGTGGTATATTTTGCCAAAACTATTCAATTTTATGGCCCAAAACGTGAGGAATTTGATTTTAAACGTTCCAAAAAAACACAAACACTAGAATCAACGCGCGAACAGATTGAATTGGTAATGAGCCGAAATAAATATTGGAAATCAGATATCAGTCATTATTTTCTTTGGTAAAAAATGAAAAGTATATTATTTTTGTTTTTCAAATAATTAATATAATCATGAAAGTTTATTTTACCTTGATATTAATTCTTAGTGTTTTATTTTTTACAACATGCAAGAAAAAACTAACTCAATTTTATATAGATTATGACTCTGCTATAGTTATTCCTTCTTCTGTAAATTCTGTTATTCCAATTTCACTTTTAACCCCCGAAGTAACTACAAATTCAAATTTTGAATTTGAAAATAATAATACAAAAGCTGACTTTGTCGAAACCATTTTTCTCAAAAATTTAGAGTTAACAATATCATCTCCAAATAACGAAACTTTTAGTTTTCTAAATTCAGTAGAGCTATATATCTCTAGTCCAACTTTAACCGAACAAAAAATAGCATATAAAAATAATATTCCTTCAAATGTTGGTAATCAATTGATTTGTGAGATAGAAAATATAGATTTAAAAGAATTCATCAAAGCTCCTAAATTTAGTCTCAGATTGGTCTCTGTAACGGATGAAACAATACCAGAAGATATTCATGTATCAATATATTCTAACTTTTTTGTAGATGCTAAATTAAGAAAAAATAAAAACTAGATATCTTTTTACTATTAATTCTTAATTATTACACCTAATACTTTATAAAATCTGATTTTGATAAAATATTTACAGAAACAATCACTTTTGAATTAAATTTAGATCACGTTGAATTATAAAATTCAAAGATGATTAATTAATTCAACCCATTCATCAACTGTTTTACTGTTCTCAATTTTGAAATCCCCCGATGCTGTTCTGCGCAATTCAATTAAATGCGCTCCTGAATGCAATGCTTTTCCAAGGTCAAAAGCTAATGAACGAATATAAGTACCTTTTGTGCAATTGATGGTAAAATGTAATTCATTGTTCGATTTTAGATCCAAAACAAGATTATTTATCGTGATGGAATTAGGTTTCATTTCAATTTCAATGCCCGCACGAGCTGATTCATACGCTCTTTTTCCATCAATTTTTTTTGCTGAGAAAATAGGAGGTGTTTGTTGTTGTTGTCCTAAAAAAGTCAAACGTACTTCTTCAATTAAGGCTGATGTAATGTGATCAATAGGATATGTGGCATCAATTTCCGTTTCCAAATCATAGGAAGGAGTGGTGGCGCCTAATTTTATAATACCTGAATAATGTTTGTCTGCTTGAATAAATGAATTAATCTCCTTGGTTTTTTTTCCCGTGCAAATAACCAACAATCCTGTAGCTAAAGGGTCTAAAGTACCTGCATGACCCACTTTAAAGTTTTTAATATTGTATTTTCTTTTTAGTGCGTGCTTAATCTTATTTACCACTTGAAAAGAAGTCCAATGTAATGGTTTGTCAATCAATAAAATTTCTCCAGATTGGAAGTTATAATTCTCCATTTTATGCCTTGAGTTCGAGCCCAATAGAAAGTGCGTAAACTAAAAATAATACTCCTAAAACAATACGGTAATATCCAAAATGTTTGAATCCGTATTTATTTAAAAAAGCAATAAAACCCTTTATGGCTATCAAAGCCACAACAAAAGCCACGGTAGCTCCAATAAGCAAGGTTACCAAATTACTTGAATTAATCGCCTCGTGATTTTTAAGTAAATCATAGCCTGATGCTGCAAACATTGTTGGAATAGCTAATAAAAAGGAAAATTCTGCGGCTTGTTTCCTATTAAACCCAGAAAATACTCCGCCAAAAATAGTGGCTGCTGAGCGCGATATTCCTGGAATCATTGACAAACATTGAATACATCCTATTTTAAAAGCACCTAAATAGGATATATGCTCTACTTCTTTGTACTCCGAAGCTTTGTTTTCACTCCATTTATCTAATAAAATTAAAACTATACCTCCCAAAATAAGTGAAATACTCACTACATAAGGGTTAAATAAAAATTCTTTGATAGCTGAGTAGGCCAAAAACCCAATGATACCTGTTGGAAGAAACGCAATAAACAATTTTACATAAATATCAATCCCTACAAAAAAGCGCTTGAAATACATAAAAACCACTGCCAATATTGCACCCAATTGAATTACTACCTCAAAAGTTTCGGTAAACTCTTTATCTTTTACCCCCATTATTGAATCTGCCAGTATCATATGACCTGTACTTGAAACAGGCAAAAACTCTGTTAATCCTTCAATAATTGCAATGATGATATATTTTATTAGCTCTGTCAATTCCTGAAAATTGAGACCTAATTAGAACTTGATTCGTTACTTTCTTTGGTAGCTACTTTTGGACGTTTCATTATAGCATAAAGCACTACTCCATAACCAAGCATTACTACAAATGGTGCAAGAGTTATTCTTCTAAAACTAAATATTTCAGGGTCAAATTCTGCAGGGTTTTCAGAACCACCTCCAGACATTAGGGCAAAGCCAATTATAACCAAAGCTAAACCAATTAAAATGATTTTATAATTTTCTTTTGGCAAGGCCAATCCACTTGTTTTTTTAATTTCACTCATATTGGTATTTTTATAAAATTCGAATTAAACCGGTAATTAATACAATTTATCCGTTTTCATCCATAAATACTTATTGAGTGCAAAGAAAGTAGAAATATAGCTAATAACAATGCCTAAAACAATAATTCCTGCAAAAATTAACGAAAAATTTGTTAATTCATCAGAAAATATTTCATCATTTTCCACTATACGTGTAACATACATAGGGTTTATTTGTACTAATAAAAAATGAAATAATATCATAAAAATTACAGCCAATAGACCAGAAATAAACCCTTGACCTACAGCTGAAAACAAAAAAGGCCTTCTTATGAAATTTGTTTTGGCTCCTACTAGTTGCATTGTGCGAATAGTAAAACGTTTTGAGAAAACAGCCAAACGAATGGTATTGTATATCAATGCTACACAAATAAAGAGCAAAACTGCCGCTACCACCAATACAATAATGCGCAAACTTTTGAATGTATCTGAAATTTCAGCAAACTGTTTTTTGTCGTAATCAACTGATTCTATTAACATTTCATTACCAGTCATTACCTTAATTTTGAATTGTTCAACGCTATCAATATGAAAATAATCTGCATTCAGGTTAACCGCAATGGAAGCTCTAAAAGGATTAGCACCATCCAAAATATCAAAAACATCTTCTCCCATTCGCTGCATCATCAATGCTTTGGCTGAATCTTGAGACACGTATTTGGCTAAACGCACATTCTCCTGAGCCGACAATTCTTTTTCCATTTTCAACACATCTACCTCTTTCACGTCCTCACGAAAGAAAATATCGACATGCGCTGTTTTTTTGGCTTCTTTCTCGAGATTATTATATCCCCATATAGAAAGCACTAACAATCCCAAAAGGAAAAGCAAAAGGGACATTCCTAAAACTGTTGATATAACCGTACTTTTAATTCCAGAACTTTTTGACATGGTAGTATATTCGTTTCTACAAAAATAATGGTTGATGATAAAGCAAAATCATTAAAACACACTATCTGTTCACCATGTGTTGTTAAGAGTTCAATTATTCTTTAACAAAAACCCAGCTTGAAGTGCCTTTTGCAGTAAGTTCGTTCAAACATTTTGAAGCCAATTCTTGAGATTCATAAGATTGTACAACACAATACGTCATTCCTTTGTTTGGATTGTAATAAATGAAACTTTCATATCCTTTGCCTTGAAATTCAATAGCTAATTTTTCGGCATTTTTGGCAATTGAAAATGCTCCAGCTATAACATAAAAATTACCCACAGGTTTCACTTCCTTAAGTGTTGAAATTTCAGGTTTGGAAACCGTAGGTTTTTTTTCCTTTTTTTCTACTGCAGGTGGCACTGTTTTTTCTTTAGGAGTATCGATTTTTACTAGGGTTTTCTCTTTTGGTTTATCCCTATAGGGTGATGGAGGAGGTTTTATAACGGAAACAGTTTCTTTCTTTGGCTCTAGTACTTTTGCTACGGTTAGTTCTTCTTTCTTAGGTTCATTTTTTAAATCGGCATTTTTCTTTTTAGATGATTTAGTTGCCAACAATAAATCTTGGGGTTGAATTAAAGAATCTTTAAAAATTTGCAAATATCCGCTGTAACAAGCTACCCAAACCGCTTGTTTTTCCTTATCAAATGTGATTCCGATGGGGTGATGTTTGGTTTTGGTTTTAGCTGCAACTGTCATAGTTGATGTACTAATTTTGGAAAAGGTATTATCAGCATAATTTACCACAAAAAGTGATTTATTATCATTAGAAAGCACCATACTCCTAGGTTGATTACCTACTCTTAATTTTACCATCTCTTGTGTTACCAAATTTAATTTACCAATCATTCCTTCACCATTAAAACTGATATAAAGAAATTGATCATCACTTGAAATACACAAATGTCGAGGTGTTTTTCCGATACTACTAAAATGTTGCACTTCAAACGTTTGTAAATTTACTTTGGCAACACTGTTACTCCCCATAACCGCAATATAAGCAAAAGTACTTTTTGAATTGGTAACAATTCCTCTAGGGTAGGTTCCTAATTTAATGCGTTTTATTTCAGTGTTTTTTTCTGTATCAATTATTGACAAATCTCCACTGGTCCAGTTGGTTACTAAAACCTTTGAATTATCTGGAGTGGTATATACGTATTTTGGAACAGCACCTACTCTAATTACTTTCTCGATTTCGAGATTCGATGTATTGATTTTATAAACAAAACTGCTATCGTATTTATCTTTACTGCTACATCCATCACAGCCCGGCTTTTTAAATTGAGTTGAATCTCCCCCACTCATTTGATAATTAGAAACCCAGGCATACTTACCATTGTGCGAAAATGCACATTCAACAGGCGATCCTTTAAATTTTCCTTTGTAATTAGAGTATCCATACTTGTTCAACTCCACTTCATCTTTAATGATTTTTACCAATTCGTAGTTTCTGTTGTACACAGTGACCGTATGTCTGTACATCATATTCTGCGCAAAAAATAATCCATTGCCATTATGAACAACTGATTTTGGCGACAAGTTACCTTCAATATTAGTAATATGCTTCATGGTGGGCAATTCTTTGGATTGACCTAATGCCACTCGATTTTTCAAAACAAAAAATAATGCTGTGAATACCAAAATATGTAAAAGCGTCTTATTTTTCATCAAACGACAAAATTAGTTTAAACTTTTATTATTCAAAAGTATATAATTTAAATCCTCTCTTTGAATATATTTTTTTACTTTAGCACTTGTATCACACAATTGGGCCTATTTAATAGGTAAAATTGGATAATTTAAACTAAAATCATTGCTATTACTATACAATTACCTTGATCTTCTATGGAACCTAAAAATAAAAGAGATATTAAAGAATTTGAAAATTTTCATATTCTGCTTTGGCTTTTAAAAGATGTTTGTTGGGTTTCGGGTTACACATTAATGGGTACCATAATGATTGTTCCAACCATATCTATGGCTCTTTATATTGCTTGGGCCACGCGTCACATTAAGGTTGATTTATTTCATAATTTGGCAGTGGTCTGCTGGATTACTGCAAATTCTATTTGGATGTTGGGTGAAATGTATTTTGACGAAACACCTCAACAAATTTATTACGAATATTCACGAAACATTGCTTTTACACTTTTCTTAACAGGTATTGGCTTTGTAATTTGGTATCATTTACAAAAAAGAATTTCAAAAAAATGAAGACGAGCACCCCCAATTCGTTCTTAAGGTTATTGTTCCTATGGATATTGATATTCAATAATGGAATAAATAGCTACTACTTAAGTCAAGATTGTAAAGAACTGCATAAACAAGTAAAACTTATAATAAATGCAGATCCCGAAAAAGCGAAAGAATTAGCTGAAAAACAACTGTCTATTGCTAAAGACGACACCCCCGAAAAAGTTGATGCACTCAATGATTTAGGCAATTCCTATTATTACATTGATGAGTATGAAAAAGGTAGTAGTGTTCTTATGCAGTCCATTAATATGGCCGAAAAAATCAATTATGAACTTGGCAAAGCTGAAGCATCTGTAATAATTGGCAATATCTATATTTTAGAGGGCAAGTTTTCGGATGCTTTAAATCATTTCACTACAGGGTTGTCGATTTTTGAAAAACTGAATAATAATAATGGTATTGCTCAGTGCAATAATGGATTAGGTACGATAAACCTCAACCAAGAACACTTTGAAAAAGCGTTGGAGTATTTTGAAAAAGCGTTGAAACATGGTGATAATTTTACTCAATCAGATAGTTATGTTAATATGAGCCAAATCTATCTTCGAATGGAAGTATATGATAAAGCCAAAACCTATGCTGACAAAGCTTTTGAATTAGGAAAAAAAAATGATGATTTATATGTTGAAGCATCTGCTTTGGATGTACTGGGTAAAGTGCTCTCTCACAAAGGAGAATTTACAAAATCTGCAGAAATTTTGTTTCAATCATTAGAGCTAAAAAAATCTCTTGAAGATAATCAAGGAGTAGCGGCAACCTTAATATTAATTGGACAAAATTTTAAAAATTTAAATCTCAACGATTCTGCTATGCTGTATATAAATCAAGCCTATACCATAGCTACAGAAATAGGAGCAAATGAAGAAATTAGAATGTCCTTAGGTGAATTGGCTAAACTTTATGCATTATTGGGCGATTATCAAGCGGCATTTTCGCATCAAACACGATTTATAGAAATAAATGATGCCATTGCTAATGACCAAGCTTCAAAAAAAATAGCTGAAATGGAGGCCGAATTAGAAGAGAAAATCCAAAAGGATAAAATAGCCTTAATGGAAAAGGATAAAGAACACGAAAAAAATGTATTTAGAATTTTTATTGGTGTGGGCATTTTTATCTTGCTTATGATCATTGCAGCGGCTGGATTTATTTACAATAGATATCAAATGAAAAAGAAAGCACATGCTGTGCTTGAACAAAAAAATCAAATTATTGAAGAACAAAAGTATGTTTTGGAGGATCAAAAACATGTATTAGAAGAGAAAAATACCGAAATTTTGGACAGTATAACGTATGCCAAACGTATACAAACAGCCATATTGCCCTCCGACAAATATTTTAAAGAAACCTTACCCAATTCATTTGTTTTATACAAACCCAAAGACATTATTGCGGGTGATTTTTATTGGTTAGAAGAAGTGGGTGATTTATTATTGTTTGCTGCAGCAGATTGTACCGGTCATGGTGTTCCCGGTGCTATGGTTAGTGTTATTTGTAACAATGCTTTAAATCGAAGTGTTAGGGAGTTTGGCTTAAAAGATCCTTCCAAAATTTTAGATAAAACAAGAGATGTGGTCATTGAACAATTTGAAAAAAGTGAAAGTGAGGTAAAAGATGGAATGGATATTTCGCTTTGTGGCATGAATGCAAAAGAAAAATTACTTTTTTGGTCAGGTGCCAATAATCCTATTTGGATTGTGAGGAAAAAAGAAAATCCATTGTTGATAGCCACGAAAAATAAAGAAGAGTCCGTTGTTTTTGAACCCAATGTAGTTGAAGATAATTATACTCTTTTTGAAATAAAAGCAGATAAGCAGCCTATTGGTAAATATGCCGACCCTAAACCTTTTTCAAATTGGCAGTTAAATCTTCTTGATGGAGATTCAGTGTATATATTTACAGATGGTTATGCCGATCAATTTGGAGGGGAAAAAGGTAAAAAATTTATGGCTGCCAATATGAAAAAGTTAATCCTTTCAATGCAAAACGAACCGGTTGATACACAGAAAAAACTATTGGATGATGCTTTTGAAAACTATCGATCAGACCACGAACAAATTGACGATGTTTGTATTATTGGTGTACGAATATAATCTTAACAAATTTGGTAGCCAAAACTAACATAGTATCTGAACTCACTTTTCAGACCGCTCGTAGCAGTGGTGCTGGAGGCCAAAATGTAAATAAAGTTGAAACCAAAGTAGAAGTGTATTGGAATATTATACAATCATCGGCTATAAATGATGAGCAACGCAGCATTCTTTTAGATAAATTAAAAAATAAAATTGACTCAGAAGGTGTATTAAAGCTTTCTTCTTCAAAAACAAGAAGTCAAATAAAAAACAAAGAAGATGTCATCGACAAATTATTCTATTTGATTGAAAAGTCGTTAGTAAAAAAACCTAAAAGAATTGCCACAAAAGTTCCTTATTCGGTTGTTAAAAAGCGTTTATCTGACAAGAAAAAATTAAGCGAAATAAAAAAATCGAGATCTAATAAAAATACCACAAATGATTAAACTCCTTTGTTTCTTAACATTTCTTTTAATCGGCTCTTTTATTATTATTGGTCAGCGTGTCGTTGCACCCCGTCTATACAGTGAAATCAAACTTCAACCTAAAAAGGACAGTTTGATGCAGTCAGTGGGCAAGAATAAAGAATTTTTGGTTGGATATGACCTTATTTCATTGGTTGCTTTGACTCATTTTCCAGAATTAAAAGATGCTAAAATTCTGTTTAAATCTAAGTCTATTAATTCAACCATGCAGGCAAAACCTAAAGGATTGAATGTCTTTAGAAGAAAGGGTAAAAGAAAATACGTAGTGATTATAAATACCATTAATCCAAAAGTGCCTTTGGATAGTATATCTTTTAATGCCAAAATTGGAGTTTTGGGTCACGAATTGGCTCATATAATTGATTATGAAAGTAAAAATTTCTGGCAAATAATCGGGATTGGACTTCGATATGGTAATAAAAAATATCGAGCCAAATTTGAAAGAGCAACCGACCAGCGAACATTGGATTATGGCTTGAAATGGCAAAGTTATGATTTCTCGACTTATGTTTTCAAGTACAATCAAAACAATACAAAATACTTAGAGTATAAGAAAAAAGTATATATGACTCCTGAGGAAATTTTGCTTCAATTAGACTCGTTGAAATAACGGCATAGTTTTATGTACTAACTTTTTTCTAATTCTTTCGTTCAAAAGCTATGTTTTCAAAAAATATTCCCCTTCTAATTCTTCTTTTTATCACTGTTTTCATCAGGGAAAATAGTTGTTTTGGACAAATAAAATTCTCCAAATCTACCTATGACATGGGCGTGGTTACTGGATCACCCAATGATTTTATTGACATTACGGTAAAAAATGTAAGCAATCAAAAAGTATATATTTTTAGGACAGATGCCGATCGTAAATTCTTTATTCAATATTCCAGTAAAACTCTTTTACCCGATAGCTCAATTTTCATCAGAGTAGCCTATAACCCTGATAAAAAAGGAGATTTCAATGATCAAATTCAGATTCATTTTAGTTGTTATAGCTTACCTCAAACCATAAGTATAAGTGGATTTGTAGCTGAAATTCCAGCAACTGCCTCAGCCTTAAATTGTCCTAGTTTTGATAAACATAAGCCCAATAGTATTCCAGAAACCGAATATGTTATTAAAGTAATTGACAGTATAACTCGTCAACCTTTGCCACAATCAATGGTTAAAATTGTTGCAAACGGAATGCTTAGAGAGACATTACCTACAAGCGACAAAGGAACTATTTTGAAAAAAACAACCATTGGTTATTATTATTTCGTTGCAGACAAAGAATTATATTATTCTAATGACTACGCAACCTATGTAAACAGCAAAACAAAAGAAATTAGAATTGCGTTATTAAAAAAAGAACTCATTCCAATTGATGAAAATACTCCTCCTGATTTAATTCAGGTGGTGAATGAACCCTATTTCCCTATTGATTCGACAAAAAACCAACCACCTATTATTGTTGAAGAAACACCCGTTGATGAAAAATATCCCGATTTCCCTTTGTCGAAATTTAAGCCAAATAATATTGTCTTTGTAATTGACATTTCTTCTTCAATGAAAGTTGAAGGACGTTTGGATTTGTTAAAGGCATCTATGATTGAACTAACTAAAATGCTTCGAGATATTGATAAACTAACCATAATTGCCTACTCCAATCAAGCGAATATCATTTTAGACACCGATTTTGTAAAAGATAAAGACACCATTATTGCCATCATTCAATCATTAGAAGCAGGCGGAGTGACCGATGGAGGCAAAGGAATGAAATTGGGTTATGAAAAAGCACTAGAAGCCTTTATTCCTAATGGAAATAACCAAGTGATTATGACTACCGATGGAGCGTTTAATACGGGTGGAGATAATGTATACACCATGGCACAAAAAAACACCAAAAAAGGTATCGACATGTCTATAGTGGGTATAAAAATGAAGGAACCCGATAAAAAAGCAATGTATAAAATTGCTGAATTGGGTAATGGTGCTTATGTAGAGATAAACAACTTTGATGATACTCAAACAGTGCTTAAAACGGAAATAAAAAAGAAGTCCAAAAAATAAGGTTGGAATACGAACTACTTCTAAATATATGCGCATTTTTCGTATTTTTACCGAAAATTTATTTTAAGAACATGTCAGCATTTAAAGATCTCATTAATGGTTCAGTTCCGGTAATTGTGCATATGTCGGCAGAATGGGCAAAACCAACTGAAATCTTGTCCCAAACCTTAAAAGAGGTAAAAGCTGAAATGGGTGAGCAGGTTAAAATGATAAAAATAGATGTCGATAAAAACCCTGATGTGGCTTCAAAGTTTCAAGTAGTAGGTGTACCCACTTTATTACTTTTTAGAGAAGGCGTAATTAAATGGCGAAATTCGGGCATAATTGAAAAAGAAGAACTGATTGAAATTGTAAACAAACATCAATAAAAGGTATTGAAATCAATTGCAGCTCCTTCTTCACATTTGAATTGGTTTGCTCTGGTGAGTTATGGCATGTTTATCACTGCTTTTGTTTTGGCGATAGTTTTTGCTAAAGAGCGTCTTTTTGCTGATGCTTCCTACTACTTTTTTCATTCTATAAATCAAGGTTATCCTCAAGTAGATCACGATAGAATTACACTTTTTTTAGCTCAAATAGTGCCCTTAATCGGTTATTATATTGGTATTGGAGTAAAAGGACTTATTTACTTACACAGTATAGGTCATGTTTTGTTTTTTTTCACACTTTTTTTATACCTCAACTATTCCAAAAAACGAATATATCATGCTTTTGCAATAGCATTACTCACTTGCACAGGTGTTACAGTATTGTTTTTTAGTCCAATGCTTGAAATTTGGTATGGAATTGCGCTTGCCATTTGGTGGGATGCAGAACTTAAAGACTCTTCAAATATGGGTTTAAAAAGGTACGCTTTTTTAAGTCTTTTACTTACATTTATTGTTTTGAGTCATCCCGAAAACTTTGGAGTAGCCTTATTTATATTTATCATGAATGCACTACAAAAAGGTGTTTCAAAAAATAATTTAATTTGGTTTTTTTCATTAATCATTGTGCTCCTAACTTATAAATGGATGACCTTTAGTGAATATGAGGCAGGTAAAATAAACAATGGGTTTAATACTGATCAGAATCAATTCTATGCTGAGCGTACCTCTCTTTCCTATTACCTTCAATGGTTACACATGTTGCTTTTACATTATTATGATTGCGTAGCATTAATCCTAGTTGGTTTTGTAGGTTACGCTAAAACTAAAAATTACAAACGTTTAGCATTTGTTTTGTTGTCATTGATTGGTTTCGCAGTCATCATTCATTACACCAGTAAAGCTGATGAATTTACGCGATATAATGAGTCTGTGCACTTACCTTTAGTAGCTATGAGCCTCATCGTCCTTATTGACGCCTTATATTTGATTAAAAGAACGGCAATTAAACATATTTTAGTGATTGGATTGATGGTCACCTTCACTTTTAGAGTATCATCAATTGTAGATATGGGAAATGAATTAAAGCAACGCACCGAACTAATAGAGTCCTTTATACAGAAAGCTGAAAAACAACAGTTGCAAAAGGGAATTGTTTCGGAAATAGATTTTGAAGGAAAACCCGGTTATTACAAAACTTGGTCTATTTCTATTGAAAGTTTGCTATTATCAACCATGAAAAACCCAAATAAAACGATATCCATAATTACGGATGATGATTGGAACCACGATAAAAATCATATGCTGTCTAATGGCAGTAATTTTATTTTTAGACGTTGGGAAATTTACCACAATAATTGGCTAAACCCTTCTTTATTTAAATTGCCTGTTGAGGATTATGTATTTATAAAATAATTTAACAAAACTCATTTAAATTAGAATATAGATAAAACAAAAAAACCAAACGGTTGTCGTTTGGTTTTTTTAATACTATCTAAAAAAGTTATTTTATTAATTCTTATCTTTTACACTGTATTGAACTGTTAAAGCATCTGCCTCTCTCAACTCTTCTTGCACACCTCTCACCAATACCATTGGTGCATCTTCATCGATCGACATATAGTTGATAAGATCTTCTGTTAACCAAATTTCTGTAAAAGGCTCATTTAATCTTTTTGAAGCTAAAAACACTCTTACCTCGCCTAAATTAGAAACGATGGCATCATCCATTTGCAAACGGTAATCTTTTCCGGCTGCTCCGTCTTTCGGTTTACCAATCCAATAATAAAAAGTAGTAGTGTTTTTCTCAAATATTGTAGATTCTGTGGCATTGGGAAGTGCAATAACCACTTTTTCTTCCTTATTTTTAAACTTTGCGGTAACCATAAAGAAAAACAACAACATAAATACAATATCGGGCAAAGCCGCTGTACTTATAGCTGGATCCTTTCTTTTCTTACCTTTTGAAAATTTTGACATAACTTTTACTTATTACTAATTAGTTACTATGTTTTTAGCTTTCATGATTCGTTTCGGATACACAGCATCAATGGCATCTTTCTTCAATTTATCTTCTTCAATTTTATCATTCAAAGAAGCATAAGGTCTATCAAATTTTTCTTGACACAACTCGTCTCTCAAACTATTAATACCATTCAATACGGCATCATATACTCCTAAATAGGTTTTAAATTTAGTAGAGTTATCCACAGTAATGGTAATGATAGCTTTAGGAGACATCTCATTGTAATCTCCTACTTGTTTAATTACATCATACTTTTTTTGCCAATATTCAACAGAATCTGTTTTACCTTGAGCAGTATATTTTGCCACCTCTGCATCAATTTTAGCTGCATCAATAAAAGTGGTGGTAGGCCAAGTAGAAACTTCTAACGCTTTATCGTGAACATAAAATTTTCTCACCATATCAGGAATATCTTCTATCTCAGCATAGTCGTTTTCAAGAAGAATCAAGTCATTTTTATTGGCTACAATCTCCAATACATTCTTAGGATTTACAACAATATCTTCAATTTGTTCTCTATCATTTCTCTGTGGTAAACGTTCTGAAACCACCTTTTCTTTGCTAAAAGTAGTGGTCACTAAAAAGAACACCAATAGCAAGAAAGCAATATCTGCCATCGAACTAGCATTAATCTCTTCTATTTCTTTTTTAGCCATAACTGTTTACTTTTTGAAAAGATTATTTAAAAATTCTTGAAACTTCACCAGCTATCCAAACAAAAACGGCTCCTATAAGTAATATTACTGTGCTCATAAAAGCCCAAGAAGCAATTCTCCAATTTCCAGGAAGATATAATTTTTTCTCTTCATCTAAGGCTCCTTCCAAAACAGCTTGATTTTCTTTTTGCAACAATACAGCAGGTACCTCATCAGATACACCATAATAAATGGCAAGAAGTAATCCCACAAATCCACCTCCAATTGCAAAAGAAATTAAGAATTTTTTAGGATTAACCATTAATCCAATAACTAGCCCTAATACAACAGTAAGTATAACAATTAAAATTTGAATTAGAGAAAAGTTAATCACCCCTTTTACATCTTTATGCAAAACTTTAGACATTTCTTGTCTTTTTTCTTCACCTTTCGTTTCAATATAAGTAATCAATTCAGATTGCGTCATTTTGTCCTGGGCACCTTCGGCCTTTGCTATTTCAGTCCCTAAAGCTTGTATACCTTTGGTGTCTAATTTATCAGGATTTCCATCACTCCAAATTTTTCCAGTAAAATACACACCGATTACAATGAGTACAACCATTATTCCTTTGGCGATTAGATTGTATATTTTATTATTGTTCATTATTCAATAAAATTAAATTGTTTATTATTAAACTAATCAATTATTATATAAGTCTTCTCGTAAAGAGAAGGCTTTTATGGATTGATTATTTAGATAACTTATGTTTAACCAAAATATCAATTAAAGATATAGAAGCATCTTCCATTTGGTTAACTAATCCATCGATTTTAGATACAATGTAATTATAGAAAATTTGTAAGATAATGGCCACAACTAATCCTCCTACTGTTGTAATCAAGGCCAATTTAATACCTACCGCCATTGCTGCTGGATCTGCCTCACCCGTTTCACCAATTAAGGTAAAGGTTTGAATCATCCCAATTACTGTTCCCATGAATCCAAGCATTGGAGCCAAAGCAATCATTAATCCTATCCAAGGTAAACCTTTTTCCAATAATCCCATTTGTACACCACCGTAAGAAATTACTGATTTTTCAACCATATCAATTCCTTCTGAACTTCTATCCAAACCTTGGTAAAAGATACTAGCAACAGGACCTCTTGTATTTCTACAAACATCTTTTGCAGCTTCAACTCCACCTGTTTTAAGCGCTTCATCTATTTTAGCTAACAACGCTTTTGTATTTGATGTAGCTAAGTTCAAGTATATAATACGCTCAATACATAATGCTAATCCAATGATAAGACATAACAATACAATAGACATGAATGTTGGATCTCCATCAATGAAAATAACTTTTAATTCTTCACTAAATGTTACTTCAGCTTGAGCTCCCGCTCCATTGGCAGTTGTGTCTGTAGCAACTTCTGTAGCTGCTGGTTCTGGAGTTACTGCAGTTGGCTCTGCGGCTGGTACAGCGCTTGTATCTGTGGATCCTGGCTGAGCGAAAGTAGCGTTAACACTTCCTATAGTCAAAAGACCAGTAACTGCGAAGAATGTTAAGAATTTTTTCATAATGTTCAATTAAGTTATTACTATTTTTTCTAGTTGTTTTGAATAATTTTTTGCGAAGATAAGTTTTCCATTGATTATACAATGCACGAAATTAGAAAAAAAATTTATATGAGCTAGAATAAACTCATGAAAGGCACCTTTTTTTGATTAAAAGGTAAAAAGTTAACATTTGCTTAATATGTTTTACGTCTATGCGTTTTTTCATAAGAAAAATAAATCTTTAAGAAAATAGAATTGAAATTAATTAAATTTTTCTTTTGGCTTGCACTTCGACTTTGCTCAGTGACCGCAAAAGAAACAAAAGTTCAAGACTGTAAAGAGTTCAATCAAAAATCAAAGTACATTACAGTCATTCCAGCAGTTCTCGATACAATTTTCTCCATTTCATTACGAAAACCACTCGAACTGACTCCCCGCGCAGCGTTACCATCGAAGTATAGTCAGGTCGAGTGACTTTCGTATATTTTACATTGATTTTGAAAAAATCGATTGTAAAATAGAAAGTAGTATCGAGACCACCTTTCATAACACTTGATTTTTTAGATTAAACTCTTTAAGGTCGAGGGAGCCTTCTTTATGAAATTTCGAACCAATTTAAGTGATAATATCTCTTATAAATTTTGACATATAATTCTAGTATTCAACAGTTCTACACATCAAGAATAGTTAAATTTTAAATGGGAAACATATTACTGGCATAATTGAGGCACTCAAAATGTACTTCAACTAAGATTTGATGGAACTATAATAATGCAGTGATTGGTATATTTCTTCTTCCGTTGCCAGACCATCAAACTGAACGCTGCCAATTTCGGTAAGTAAGGTTACATTAATTCCATTTGAACTATTTTTTTTATCTTGATACATCAATTGCAGTAATTCAGGAAAACAAGATTCGTTAAGAGAAACCTTACTATACCTTGCCAAAAGTTGTTTGGAAATGTTGTCTAATTGCATTTGACCCAGATTCCCTTTTTGAAATGAAATATGTGCTTCACACATCATACCCACTACTACAGCCATACCATGTAAGAGTTCTTCGCCATGATTAATATAGTAGGTCTCAACAGCATGACCAACCGTATGCCCAAAATTCAATACTTTTCTTAATCCCTTTTCTTGAGGGTCTTGATTTACAATACTATTCTTTATTTCAATACTCTTTAAAATAACTTCATTCCAATTTACCTCCAAAAAGGGTGTGGAAACGCAATATTCCCAATAGTTGGCATCAGCTATAAGTCCATGTTTAAGGACTTCAGCATATCCCGAAAGTAATTGTTGTTGGGGTAAAGTCTTTAAATATTCTGCTTCAATAAAAACACCCTTCGGTAAATGAAAGGCACCAATTTGATTTTTAAATCCCTGATAATCTATACCTGTTTTACCTCCAACAGAGGCATCTACCATGGCTAATAAGGTTGTTGGTATATTTATATAATCCATACCTCTTTTATACGTTGCTGCTGCAAAACCGCCCAAATCGGTAATTACGCCTCCTCCAACATTGATAAGCAAATCTTTTCGTGTAAAGTTGTTTTCGGTTAACAGCTGCCATACCGAACTCAATGATTCCCAATTTTTATACTGTTCTCCTGAGGGAAGGGTTATTTGATAAATATTGGTTTTGCCTAGGAGTCGCATCTTTTGTAAAATTTGAAGGGCAATCGTTTCGGTATTTTCATCACATACCAATACAATTTTACCATTAGAAAATTGATCTAATAGTTCCATGAAATTACTTTCAAATAGTCCGCCTATTGCTATTGTATTGTTACTTTTCATAGATTTCACCCTCTTTTAAAGAATTAAACAAAGTTAGCACAATATTATATTGTGGAAACATTTTAACCTTTTTTTGAATTTTCCGACAAAGATTTAATTTACTTTTGTCTTATGCATAGATCCATAACCCATGTGTTTTTTTTCGCAAGTGTGTTGTTCATCACTCTTACTTTAGGCAGTTGTAATGAGAATGATAAAAAAAACCAGTCATCAACAATTAAGGCTGATTCTGCTCAATTGAAAGTAGAACCCATAGTAAAATACAATTTTACATTTAACGATTTCATTGTAGATACAGGTAGAGTGGCCAATGGTGAAAGTTTTGGCGCGCTTATGCCAAAATATGGCATTAGTCAAGAACAAGTGTTTAAGGTAACATCTGAAACCGATAGTATTTTTAGTGTAAAAAAGGTTAAGCCAGGTCAGTTGTTCACGGTATTAAGCATCCAAAAAGATACGGTTAAAGTGCCTCAATATTTCATTTACGAAATAGACGCTATTGATTATATGGTTTATTCATTCGTAGATTCGGTTAAATCCTATCGTGCTCAAAAAGATTTTGAAACACACACGCTTGAAGCTGGTGGAGTAATTACCTCAAGTTTGTGGAATGCTTTTATGGACAATGGGTTGTCAGCCAACTTAGTCATGGAAATGGCCAAACTTTTTGCTTGGCGAATTGATTTCTTTGATTTGAAAAAAGACGATAAGTTTAAGCTTATTTATGATATGAATTGGGTGGAAGGTGCGTATGTTGGAATTCCAACTATACAAGCTGTTTTGTTCCAGCATAACAAAAAGGATTATTATATGTTTCGCTATTTTACAGACAGTGTTACCTCATCATACTACACCGAACTGGGCGAATCCATGAAAAGAGCTTTATTGTCTGCCCCTTTGGAATATACCCGAATTTCCTCAAAATTTTCGAATAGTCGACTACATCCTGTTTTAAAAATATACCGCCCTCATCATGGAGTTGATTATGCTGCACCTAAAGGAACGGAAGTTGTAGCAACCGGTGATGGAGTGGTTATTTTTGCCGGTTCGGCCGGTCAAGCTGGTAATATGGTTAAGATTAAACATTCTGTTGGGGACATTGAGACA
This sequence comes from uncultured Flavobacteriales bacterium, assembly GCA_964419055.1. Taxonomy (GTDB): domain Bacteria; phylum Bacteroidota; class Bacteroidia; order Flavobacteriales_D; family Parvicellaceae; genus CAYQNU01. The sequence goes on from CAYQNU010000001.1 coordinate 249,391, forward strand.
AAATACTTGCATTTATCAAAATTTGGCCCAGGTATAAAAAAAGGAGTTAAAGTAATGCAAGGACAAAAAATAGGAGAAGTTGGAAGTACGGGAATATCTACAGGAGCCCATTTAGATTACCGAGTTTTCATAGGTGGAAAACCAGTAGATCCTTTAAGTATTGATTTACCTAGTGGTGAGCCTCTCAAAGATAGTGCGTTAATTAAATTCAAAGCGTACATAGAACCGCTAAAGTTTAAATTAGACAGTATTCCTGCAGTAATTACCTCTGCTCAATCAAAAAATGATACCATTAAGTAAACCAATCACCTGTAACTTACTAAATGCCCATCCAGTACTAAATTGAAAACAACAGTCTTCACTATCTTCATCAATTTATTGGTATTGCCGTTTTTGGCACTTCCTTGTTTTGGTCAATCGGATGCTGATCTTCAAAAATATATACCCTACGAACCAACTTCTTACCAAACCCATCCTATCATTGAAATAAAAACGGTAGTTCACATTGTGCAACGATATGAAAACGATCCTCAAAATTTAACAAAGGATAGTTTAGGTTTTTTATACCAGCAGTTTGAATGGATAAATACCTTTTATAAAAGGTTATCTCCGCCCACCTTGCCTACAGCAGATGGAGTGGTGCATTACATTCCTGATGCTCGTATTCAATTTAAATTAGAACGAGTAGAATTTCATGTAGATGAAAATGATTGGGATAGAATTCGCACAATTGTAGAACTTTCACCTGCCAATCCAATGCACATATTAGAAATAATTGATTCCACCAACGAAATTAAAATCAAAGGAAAGTGGGCCAATCGGATTAAGAGTTATGCAGATAGTATTCGTATAGTAAATGGAGGAGCCAATAATAATGTATATCAATCTCTTGGGGCTCGTGAAGTCAACAACTTTACTTATATTAAATTAGATAAAAAATTAGTTGCACAAAACGAATTGGGGCAAATGGGTTATTACCGAGAAAGTAACCGCAACTGTGATATGGATTTGCTAGAAAAATATGCTGAAGGAGACAAATTTGCCTTACACGTTTTTTATACCGGAAGTTCAAAAAGCGGTATTGCATTTGGTTGTGGTCCTGCTTATAATTTTTTGAATGTTTCTAATATACTTAAAGGCGGAGATTGGGCAGGTGCTCAACTTACTGCTCATGAATTAGGACACACTATAGGATTATACCATACCGATTATCCTCAATTTAGTGATTTACCCAAAACGGATAAATTTGGTTTTATAGATTGCAACAGCACGGTAACAAGCAATAACATGATGGGCTATAACAAGTGCAGAAATTACCTTTCTCCGCTTCAAGTAGGTTATGTTCACAAACTTTATTCTACCGTTCCTGAACGTATTAAAATAACCAATGCCAATGAATATGATTCAGAAAATACGTGGGTTATTTATAACGATACCCTTTGGAATAAAGGGATGGTTGTTAGAGGAGACATCATTATAAAACGAAACACCACATTGGTAGTAGATGGTCCAGTACATATGACTAATTTGTCAACTATTTACCTAGAAAAAAGAGCTCAATTGATCATCAAAAATGGGGACATAACCAATTATTTTAATACACCTTGGCAGGGCGTAAAATTGGTGAACGATTATAATTTTAGAAAAAAAGCACCTAAAAAAGAAAAAAATAAAGGAAAAGTAATTTTGGAAGGCAAAGGAAAATTGATGAACTTTCAAGAATAAAAATACACAATTTTTTCAATTATGTAAAAAAAATTACCTTTGTCAAAAAATTAAAAAATAGAGACAATGAGTATTGTAAAAGAATTTAAAGAATTTGCTGTTAGGGGCAATGTAATGGATTTGGCTGTAGGTATCATTATAGGTGGAGCCTTCGGAAAAATTGTAACTTCATTTGTAAACGATGTAATAATGCCTCCAATCGGTTATTTAATGGGTGGTGTAGATTTCAAAGATTTAAAATTCATTATCACTGAGGGCAAAGATGCAGTAATGAATGGTGAAACGGTTGTTACAGAAGCCGTAGTTGAAGTCGCTGTAAATTATGGTTCGTTTTTAAACACCATTATCGATTTCATAATTGTAGCTTTTGCTGTGTTTATGATGATAAAAGGTATGAATCGCATTAAGAGAAAACAGGAAGAAGCTCCTGCCGCACCTGCTACACCTGCTCCAACAAAGGAAGAAACGTTACTTACTGAAATTAGAGATATTTTAAAAAATAAATAATCTTATTTTTTGAGCCTATCAATTACAAAAAGAGCCTTTAAATAAGGCTCTTTTTTTTGAGCCTCATGTTAATTATGGAACCCCATTTTAAAGAAGATTTCTACATACCCGAGGATAAATTAACCAGAGGACAAAAACTGGTTAGGTATTATTTTAAAAAAGTTGGCCCTTTTTTTCCAAATAGTACCAAACGATTGTTTTGGAGACTATTTACAACCCCACGAAAAAGAAAACCAACTACAAGTCAACAAGAATTTATTAAAAAAGCTACTACAAGCTCCTTTACATTAAAACAAAGAAAAACAATTTATTGTGTTCATGATTTTGGAGATGGACCAAAAACTGTTTTAATTTTCCATGGTTGGGAAGGGATGACTTCTGATTTTAAAAATCTCATTGAGAGTTTGGTTTTACAACAATTTAGGGTCATTTCAATTGATTTTCCCGGTCATGGAACAGCCCCAAAATCCAGAGCTCATTTGCCACTTTTTATTGATGTAATTAAGGACTATATTGCCAATCATTCTACTGAAATCAAATTTGACGCAATTATTGGACATTCGTTGGGTGCAGCGGCTTTGGCTATGACAGTTCCCGATATAGACAAACATAGATTTGACCGCTTAGCTTTTCTAGGGTTACACCCTAAGCCATCTGATTTTATACTGCAATACAAATCTATTACTCAAATAAATCAATCACTTTTTGAAAAGTGTATTCAATTTGCAGAAAATAAGGTAAACACGGAATTATTACACTATGATTGCACATTGTACCTTAAAAATTACAACCAATACCCTATTTTATTGGTACATGACGAAAAAGATTCGGTAATTCATGTGAGTCGTATTCAAGAATTTGCAGGTAAGGTTCAATCTTCACAACTTTTTGTTGGAAATAATGGCGGGCATTTTAGACATTATAAACATCCAGATGTAATCAAGGCCATAAGTGCATTTATTGATGGTTAATACGTTATTCTAATGTGAAGAGTTCTTTGTATGTTTCCATTTTATAGGCAAAAAAAGCATATATTCCGTAATCTCTAATAAAATGTACCAAAGAATGCAAGTTCAAAAGAAATAAAATTTCTACTTTTGTATACTTATTAAACTGATAAACAATATACCCCTAAATTTAAAAAATAAAACACGCCATTTTTATGAAAATCACATCTTCCCTAAAGAAAATTGCTCTATGTTTATTTATTCCAGCCACCTTATTGAGTTGCTCTGAAGACAAACCAGAAATAAAGAATTCAACCCGTTTTAATTTAATTTCATCTGTAGATAATCTATTGATGGTAGGCTCTGTTGATTTTAAAAAATTAATGTCAAAATCTGATTTTGAAAACAGTCCGAATTTTTTAATGGAATACAACATGATGTACAAAATGGTTGTAAGAGATATGATTGATTCTGACTTATTGGGTGTAAAAATGGAAGGAAATAATCATTTTGCTATTGGTATGAAAGAAGGTGATAATGACCCGTTAATCATTTTTACTGCACCTATAATTAATCCAGACAAAGTAAAAACAGGGGTTAAAGATTTCTTTAAAGGAAATTATACCGCTCCAACCAAAGAAGATTTTTACCATTACATTTCAGAAGACAACGCAGTATTAGCTTGGGACGACAAAGACATCATTGTGGTGGCTAAAGATAAAGGATCTGACGACTTAAAAAAAGAAGCTAAAAGATTGCTGGATGCCCGATTTGTAGATGCTCCTGCAAATGAAACGTTAGCTAAGTTTTTGGAAAGAACAGATGATATGAATTTTTATCTGAATTCTGGACTTTCTCTTAAAATTGCAGAAAAAGAAAATAAAGAATTAAACCTTCCTGAAGATTTCAAAAAAGCATTTCAAGACTCTTATTATTTAGCATACGGAAATTTTGAAAATGGATCTATCCTATTCAATTATGAATATATTGCTCCAAACTTTAAATCTTCTCCTTATAACTTCCTTGGTGATAAACCAGCCTCTACTGAGTTTTTAAATTTTCTTTCTGCAGATAACAAACTGATTGGCTTTTTTGCAGCCTCTATAAACCTAGGTGTGTTGATTGAAACCGTCAAAAAAACGAATCCAGATGCCGAATTTGAAATTAGTAATATTGAAAAAGAAATCGGAGCAGCACCAGGTTCACTTCAAAAATTATTTACTGGCGAAATGGCTGTTTCATTCGTTGATATGACCATTCCTGCTGCTGATATGGCTACAACCGATATGGATGATTTTGATATGGATTATTATGCGCCAGAACCTAAACCAGAAGTTATTTTTACAGTGGGAATAAACGATATGAGTGCCATAAACACGATGCTAACTACTTCTAAATTGATTAATAAAGGTAGCTATTATTCTATGGAAGAAGCCTTTTTGGTCATTGTTTCCAATAAAATTGTGGTAACTACTAATGAAGCAGTTGCCATAAAATTGGCTTCTGGTACATCTTTACCTGCTTATGAATTACCTAGTGGAGTAGAAATGAAATCTCCTATGTTCGGTTTTTTAAATACTAACACTGCGCGCATACCCAACGGGTTAATGGCTACCGCTTCAACAGAAGAAGGTCAAGCTGCATTGGAGTTTTTGGATCTCTTTGAAAGCATTACTATGGAAGGTACCATAGAAAAAGCTGAATTAAAAGTAACCATGAAAAATAAAAACGAAAACGCCTTAAAGGTAATTACTGATTACATCCTTAAATTAGCATCGAGCAATCAAGCGATTTAGTATCTAACTCTTATTATAATATTAAACCCTCATTAAATAAAATTAATGGGGGTTTTTGTTTTTAAAAATTGGCCATTCAAACTATTTTACTCTTCATTGATAAAAAATATCGTTAACCTATATTCTGTTAAAGAAAATAAATGCTAAATTCGAACCAATAAAACATTAAATATAAAACACTATGAGCTTTTTTAAACGTATTGGGGATATTTTTAGATCGAATGTGAATGATGCATTAGATAAAGCAGAAGATCCAGAAAAAATGATAAAAATGATGGTGGTTGACATGAAAGAATCCATCAATAAATCTACGGCAGCTTTAGCACAAGCTATGGCACACACTAAACAGATGGAAGCAAAAATGAACTTCCACAAAACCCAATCTGAAGATTGGCAAAATAAAGCGATGTCTGCTCTTAAAGCAGGAAATGAAGAATTAGCTAAAAAAGCTTTGGAAAAGAAAACATTAGAAGATCAAAGTTATGCCACTTATAAAACGATGTTTGATCAATCCAGCGCTACAACCGATAAATTAAAAGATCAATTGACTAAATTGAAGCAAAAATACGATGAAGCTAAAGCAAAAGAAGGGATGCTGTTAGCTCGTAGTAAAAATGCTGAGGCTCAATCAGAAATGGCAAAAAACATTGGAGGATTTAATGAAAATGCATTTGCAAATTTCGATAAATTTGAAGAGAAAATTGTTGCAAAAGAATCAGAAGCAGAGGCTTATACTGATATGAATGCAGGCGATTTAAAACTCGAAAATGAATTTGAAGAATTGGAGAAAAAATCAGCTGTCGACAGCGAATTAGAAAAACTAAAAGCCATGATGAATCAATAAGTCATAGGAATTATAAATTAATTAAAAAAATTACCATTATGCCTAAATTTCATGTATTAAAATCAGGTGAAAACACCCAATTAATAAAAGATACTCACACTAAAATACAAGGATTTTTAAAAGAATTATTTCACGATGACGAAATTATTCATTTAGATGATATGTATTCGTTTAGTTTTGGAACCGTTTCCGTAAATATTGTTATTATCCCTTGGCATTCAGAAGATGTTTTAGTGGATGTGTTCTCCTACATAGCTGAAGACGTTTCGCTTTCGTCAGAAGAATTAGAAGAAATGTTACGCTTGAATGCTACCATTCCATTTGGTAGTTTTGGTCTGAGTATGGAAAATTCAGTTAAATTCTCTTATGCTTTAGCCGGAAAAAATATGGATTTGAATGAATTTTCTGCTGCTGTTCAAAACGTTGCAGCAATAGCCGACCAATATGACGAAATGTTTCAAATTAACGTTAACTAATTCGAGTTTATGATTGGTTTTATAATTGGTGGAAGCATCCTGATTGCGATTGGCCTTGGGATGATTCTTTATAAAAAGAAAGTTGAAGACAAAATTTTAAACGTAAAATACCATGACAAAACAGATATTAAATCTGTGTTGGAAATGTGTCTAAGTGTGGGTAGTGAAGTAGGAAAAGGTCATTTTTCTAAAATGGTAAAAATCACTGGTAAATCGGGTATTGACAGACCACTTATCGGTGAGTTTAGCGGAAAAGAATGTGTTTATTATGAAGTTCAAGTAGACCATACCTTTGATAAATTGGAAGAATCAAAAGATAGTAATGGACGAACCCAACAAAAATGGGTAAATCGTTCAGAAACATTGGGTTCAGAAAAAAAAGGGGGTGAATTTTGGCTAATTGATAATTCAGGCAGAATAAACCTGAATATTGAAGGCTCTAATTTAAGCTTACCTAATGCGGTACACAATAAAAAAAGTGCTCTTAGGGCTGTTGATTTTTCATTTACTCAATACCATCCCGTAAATAATCGTGATATGCGCTCTACAGGGTATATTGAAATTGAAAGACATTTGAAAGTAGGTGAAAATCTTTTTATTGTCGGAGAATTACATGATCGTGATGGAGAACCGAAAGTTTCCAGGCCATCCGATAAAAAAGAAACTTTTGTGGTTTCTACCAAATCTGAAGAAGAAGTAATCAAAGGCTTTGAATCGCAAGTAAAAATGCTGTTTTATGGCGGTATAGCTTTAGCTGTAATTGGTGCTCTTGTTATCGTTTCTGGATTTTTTCAATAATTAATTGCTTTTGATGCGACTTTTTTAAAGTCTCTGCGTTTTAGAAGCATAACGATTAAAAATTGAATATCATGAAAAAGATAGAATTGGTAAAAAATAATGCTTGTACTTGTACAAATTGCGAATGCAAAAAATGTAATTGTAAAAATTGTAAAACAGAAAATTGTCCTTGTGACAAATGTGAATGCACTAAATGCAACTGTTGCAAATAATATTCAATAAATTAATTAAACCTCATTCTTTTTATAGAATGGGGTTTTTTTATGCGTTTATTTTTACAATGATGAATTTCCCTGTAAGCTCTATCATTTGGTCATTATGGAGACCCAAATTTTCTATAATCAACAAATCATTATTTTTTAATTCTTCACCATCTATTCTACAAGTATAATCTAGTGATAAAATCAACGTATGTTGAGTATCTAAAGTAACTTTTTCATTAGCTACTATTTCAACGGTGCCTTTATAAGGGCTTTTAAAAAGTAAATTAAAGTCTTTACCCATTCCGCTGCACCGCGTTTCCCAATCGCCCTCAAATTGATCTTGATCAAACGGTAACAACGTTTTTGAATGATGGCCTGTATGCGAAAGGGTAAAATTACCTTCAAGCAAAAGAAGAATGCGATGAACGCCTTCCAAACGTGTAAATGTAGATTCTTTTATGGCCACTGTGGCAATACTCAATCGAAATCCAAAATCACGTTTAGAAAAATCAGCTGTTGGGGGAAATATAAACAACTCTGTCGATGTTCCTCCAGACCATTTTATGGTTTTATACTCTGCTGCAGATTTAATTGAACCTTTGCAATGAGGTGCATTTTTAAATTTCATAAAGGATGGTTCTATTTTACCAATTTTTCAATTTCTGACTTTCGGCCGATGGTGGTTGTAATAAAATCTTTTTCAAAACGAGCTCCTCTTGCCGGAGAATATTCTCTTCCATAAAAAATGATTTGCAAATGCAATTTGTTCCACAATTCTTTTGGGAATAATCGTTTGGCATCTTTTTCGGTTTGAACCACATTTTTTCCTGAAGTCAATCCCCATCGGTACATTAGTCGATGTATGTGTGTGTCGACAGGAAATGCAGGCACTCCAAACCCTTGACTCATAACTACAGAGGCTGTTTTGTGACCTACTGCTGGTAATGTTTCTAAAGCCTCAAAACTAGCCGGCACTTTTCCATCATATTTTTCAATCAAAATTTTTGAAAGACCATAAATTCCTTTCGATTTCATTGGCGATAATCCACAAGGTCGAATAATATCTTGTATTTCTTCAACGGATAGTTTCACCATATCATATGGATTATTCGCTTTTGAAAAAAGTTTTGGTGTAATTTGATTCACTCTTACATCAGTGCATTGTGCTGATAAAAGCACGGCAACTAGCAGGGTGTATTCGTCTTGGTGATCCAAAGGAACCGGTACTTCAGGATACAATTCTTCAAGTGCAGAGATGACGTAATTTACCTTTTCAGTTGTTTTCAATAGTGCAATTCATTATGGAAATAAGGCAACAAAAAATAATTCTTGACCGGTATCAAAATACAATTGAAATTGTGCTTTTGTGAGCGGTTTTTCGTTATTTATAAATCCCGACATTGTTTTTATTTGCATACCCAATTGGTTACATAATAAATCAAACATTCTTGGGCAAGCCGTTTCATAAAATTCAGCTGCACCAGCGCAATGTTCAAACAAAATAACTGGTTTATGTTTGAACAAGATATTTCGAGCACCTTCTATAACATTGTATTCTCCACCTTCTACATCAATTTTTATCAAATCTATGCTTTGAACTTCCGACAATAAATGATCTAGCGTGTCAGTTTTAACATTTATTTCAGTAATTTTTTCCTTTTTGGGGTAAAGACGTTTTTTCAATCCACTAAAAGATGGGTTGGACTCAACGTAAAAAAATTGTTCTTCTCCAATTTTATTAGAAACAGCTACTTCAAAAAGTGTGACGTAGGACTTTATTTCTTTTTTTAACTTTGAATAAAACGCAGGTAGAGGGTCAAAACCAAAATGTTCTCCTTTAGGTGCTAGCTTTAAGGCCAATTTCAACATTTCTCCTTTATGAAAGCCCACGTCAACATAAGATGCGGTTTCAAAATTCAATACTTTTTTAACCACCTCTCCAGCCAATTTATCATTTCGGATACTTTGGTTGAATGAAACGGGTAGTTTTAGTAATATTTTGCGCACTGATTCTATCATCACGCACAAATTTAATTATAAATCGTTATGAATGCGAACAAAAATCGTTTCTATTTTTGTATCCGATACCTCTTCAACTATAAATTCATATTCTTCAAATCGAAGAGATTCTCCTTTTTCAGGTATATCTTGTAATTGATTGATCATAAAACCGCCTAACGTTTCATATTCCTCACTTTCGGGAATAGTAAGATTATACTTTTCGTTTATATAATCAATTTCTAATCGAGCCGAAAATCTAAATTCATTTTCGGAAATACGTAAACTATCTTCTTCTTGAGTATCGTGTTCATCATCAATTTCTCCAAAAATTTCCTCTATAATATCTTCCATGGTGACCAAACCTGCAGTACCGCCAAATTCATCAACTACGATGGCCATACTCCTGTTTTTTTTCAGTAGCTCTTGTAGTATATTGTTGGCCGTCATGGTTTCTGGAATAATGCTAACGGGCCATAATATAGATTTTATGCTTTCGGGTTTTTTAAACATTTCAAAGGAATGTACATATCCAATGATGTTGTCTATAGTTTCCCTAAAAATCAAAATTTTCGAAACTTCTGTTTCTATGAAGCATTTTTTTAGCTGTTCTATGCTCTCATTTAATTCAAGAGCGATGATTTCGTTTCTAGGAATCATGCAATCTCTTGCTATCACTTCTGAAAAACTTAAAGCTTTGTGAAATAACCGGACTTCGAAATCTTGATCTTCTTGATGATTATTCTCTTTAATGTTTTCAGCTAAATAGGCATCTAAATCCGTTTTTTCAAAAGCTACATGCTCTTCTTGACGGTTACCTTTTTTGATCATAACTTTCATAAGCAATTCTGTAATGCTTATAACGGCTAATGAAGGTAAAAACATAATTATGTACAAGATAAACACAGGAAATGACAAAGACGATAATACCAAATTTGGATTTATTCTGAAAATAGCTTTAGGCACAAACTCAGCAAAAACCAATAAGATTAGTGTAGAAATAAAGGTTTGAATAATTAGTATAGCAAAATCACTCGTAATATAGTTTTTTAAAGGTTCATCAATCAATTGTGCCATATATAAACTATATACTACCACAGTAATGTTGTTACCCATCAACATAGCGCTGATGAACCAAGCTGGTTTTTTGGAGAAGTGATTTAAAATTTTAGCACTGAAACCTCCTTGGTGATTTTGGATGGCCATTTGCATTCTATTAGCACTCACAAAAGCGATTTCCATGCCACTAAAAAAAGCAGACAAAAGTAAGGCCAAGATAATAACTACAACTACCATTATTGATTATTTTGAAGCTTTTTTACCTTTACTTGATTGTTCAAGTACTTCCATACGTTTTCTTATACCCGCTTTCACCAAATACATTCCCCAAGCTATTCCTGAAATTAAAAAATACACCAATGAAACCTGAAGACCATCCAAAAATGCAATGATAATACTGCCTATTGTTGCCAAAGCAGCCATAAAAAACCAAAAACGTTCTGAAAATTTATTGTATTTATTCATTTGTTGTTAGTGAATCGTTCTCTTCCTTATAATAATAATAACTGTCTCCAATATTAGTAATTTCATAATTTGTAAAATTACTGTTTGTATACATACCTCTTCCTTTTATTTCGCCATCTAAAGTAGTAATTTTTACTTTTTCAGTAGTATAAATTGAATCTAATTTAAAATTAATGTTTAAAAGTGGTGTTTCTAAACTTCTACTCCCATTGCTGGTTAATACTACGGAATCTTTTAATATGAGAAACTGTTGCTCTGAATATAGTAACCCATAATTTGCTCTCAATCTCGATTCCTCCAATCCTAATGAATCATAAAAATAAACGGTCATTCCATTTGGGCACTCCATTTTTTGGGCATCATAATATCGGTTTAAAACGGGTGCAACTAATTTCATTTTTACCATTCCCAAATCACTAAAATAAAGGGTAACTCCCTCGCTGGTTTCTTCTGGGCCTTGATTTCCTCCAATTAATTCGTTTATTTGATCATCAGAATTACCACATGAAAAAAGCATCCCAGTAAAAATGATCACTGGAATGCTCTTAAAAATTAGCCAATATAAATTATTTTTTTTGAAAGTCTTTTAAAAATTTATTGAACTCTCAATTTGGTAGATTCACCCCAACAAGGTACGGTTTCTACATCTCCAGCTTTTTTGCCTTCAACAAAGGCTTGATTAACTGTTGGCAACCCTGATTTACAATTTGATATAAATGATGAAGGCACACAACTTCCTGCTTTTTCTGCGTAGTCTAAAGCTAAACAATAGACTAACCCTCTAGAAACACTTGATGTTCCACAGCTACTTGCACTGCGGGCAATGGCTTGTGCTTTAATGTAGTTACCTTCGCATCCTCCAATTTTACTACCCATAGCAAATGCCCCTTTATAGTTTCCTAAACTTAATTCAATGCTAGCTAATTGGCTGTATACTTTTCCTTTTGTTTCTTCATCCACCTCAAAAGTTAAGGCTTGTTCTAAATATCCTTTAGCGTTTTTATATTCTTTTTTACTTACATAATAGTTACCAATTTTTAACTTAGAATCGGCTGTTGGTTCTTTACCATCTAAAACAATTAATAACGACATATAATAATCAGAACTACAATTTCTAGAGTCCAACATTTTTATAGCTTTTTTAGTCAAATCCAAGTTTTCTTTGTCGGCATCAGTTTTAGGTTTAAACAACTCTTCTAATTTATCACAAGAAGCACAAGGAGCTACATATTTTTCTAATGTACTTAATACATTCGTCCAATATCCAACTTGTTTTTCATCTGCTTTTTCTTTAGCTAATTTAATTTTATCATTGGCTATTTTATCCAATTTATCATAATCTTCTAACAACTTAGCACAATCATTTTTCTCATTGCTCACCATTAAATAAGAAGCCGTGAAATAAAAGTTGACATAAGTTGCCGTAATTTTTTCATAAGGAACGGATTCAAATCCTTTACTAAAGTTAGTATAAGCTAATTGATATCTTGATTGGTCATATTTTATAAGATCAGAAGCCCTGTCCAATTGTATTTCCCAACAATCTCCCATATTTTGAGCGTACAAATCATACACCATCATCAACGTATCTACCATTTTGGAAGCGTTAGGGTCTTTAGCTTTAACGGCCTCACCTATCAATTTTTGATACATATAAATACCATTTTGGTATAATAAGGTTTTGTATTGAGGACAAGATTTTTGAGCCGCCCACCAAGCTGGTCTCATTTCTTGAAAATTTGATTGTTTTAAATATTCAGTGTAAATAGATACATTCGCTTTACAGTCGTTTTCGTTTGCCCCATAATTCGCTTCACTTTGAACATTACAAACTTGTCCGTAACTTGCTGCACCAAATAGTATTGCTACCGCTGTAATTATTTGTTTCATACTTCTCAATTGTTTTCTATTTTTATTCATATAATCTTTTAAAGAACCATTTGTCATATTTTTTGTTTGATGACAACGTAAACCCTAAATTTATTTTTAAATAATTTTGTTCTATTAATTCATTGTTTTTAGTACCCATTTTACCTAATTCAAGACCTACATTGAGTGCTGACCAAGTATTTGAGCTCACCAACGGAAGTGACATACCAAAATTAATGCCGTAATTCTTTAAATGGGTATCTGCTAAAAAATAAGGCGTGTATCCATAATGAGCTCCAAAACGATACGTGGATAAACTCAAAGCACCAATATCTCTAGAATCAATTTCTGTTGAAGGTGTATATTCCATTCCTATAGCAACTTTGTTGCTTTGACGAATATTGGGATCAACAATTTCATTGCCATTTTGTGTTTCACTGTATTGCTGCCAATTTTGGATGGTATATTGAGCTGTGAATAACCATTTATTATTCAGTGTAATGGCTGCTCCCAAAGCTAAACTTGAAGGAAGTTTTATTACTCCCTCACTATTCTCAAAATAACTTACCGTATCTTTTTCAATTTCAACACCAAAATTGCTATACTTAAAATTGTAAGCATAAAAATCATTAACTGAATTCACTTGGTTACCAATGCTGTAATTAAACCCAAATTGAAGAAGTGCTTTTTTATTGATTTTTCCCATAAAATGTGCGCCAAAATCTAAGGCAAAACCTCGAACAACCGTTTTGTTGGTGATCCGGGTGTTGTAAAAATCTGTGTTTTCAAATAACAAACTGCGGTCTCTTTGTAAGGTGCCAAATAAATAGGAAGCATTCATTCCAACGGACAATTTTATCAATTTGTTGGTATCATCGATGTTTATGAGTTGATGTCCTATTCCCATTATTGCTCTATTGATACTTCCTTTACCGTTATAAAAATAAGTTACGGTATCCCCTTGGTTTATTTGATTGTTTTCTAACTTATAGCCTGTTGTGGTATAGGGCATAATACCTAAAACCAATCCTGTACGGGGTGAAATAGGCAATTGTAGTCCAAAATTTCTGAGTCCTGCTACTACATTTCGTTGTGATGAAAGAGTGGTGGCATTATTTAAAATGTTAACACGATAACCTGCATCTAAAATTGGCATATGTTTTCTTACATAGCCATATGTTGCTGGATTGGCATAATTTATTTGTCCGGGAGTGGCTAATGCAACTGATGCGCCACCAATTCCAGCAAAGGCTGTAGTGCCAAAGTCAAAATATTCTCCTAATCCATAGCGGGTATAAGGCGAACTATTCAAATCTTGGGCAACTACATTTCCGTGAGAAAAGTAGCTTAAAATTAGTGTGAAAATACCAATGAATATTTTATGCATTATGGTTTAAAATTGTATTCAATCCTTTTAAGGTTAGGAAAGGGTCTGCAAAGATGCTATTTTTTTCTGAAAGTACAATGTTTTCAAAAAAGTGTGCCTCTCCTCCAGTTAAAATAACTTTCAAATCATTAAAGGATTTATTATATTGATTTATGGTTTCTACTATTTCATTTTTCATACCATTAATGCAACCTGATTTCATAGAAGATTGTGTATCGGTTCCTATTAAAGGTAATTGTTCATCATAGTGTTCTATTAACGGTAAATTTGCCGTAAAATTATGTAACGCTTTAAATCGCATTGTTAAACCGGGCGAAATGGCGCCTCCTAAATAGTATTTTTGATTCGTAATAATATCGAATTTTAAACACGTACCCGCATCCACAATTAATACATTTTGATTAGGTAAAGCGGTAAAACCTCCAGCAGCATTAGCAATGCGATCTTTGCCAAGTGTGGCTGGTGAACCATATTTATTACTAAATGGAAGTGGTGTACCTTCTGATAAATTTAATGGTTTTTTAACACAATTTAATAGTTGATTGGTAAATTCTAAGGAGGCAACACTTGAAACTATTGCTCTTTTGTAGTCAGAATTTTGAACATATGATATTATTTGGTCTGCTTCCAAAATTGGAAAAACGACATTTTTGACAAGATTGGAATCTTGAAAAAAAGCTACTTTGACAGCTGTATTTCCGATATCAATTATTAGATTCAACCTTTATATATTTACTTTGTTTATCTACCAATATTTGCATTAAATAACGTTCCAAAATAGCGTCTGATTGAGTACGATCAACATAAATTTTTTGTTTGCGTTCCTTTTTGGTATAGGAAGAGGTAGTTGTATATTTTTGATTATTAGTTAATAACAGCAAACGTGTTGAAATCAAGGTATCAGGAGAATTGCAATTTAAAATGTATCGGAAGGAATACTCGGCTATAGAATCTTGATTTAAATCGGTTAATTCAATTGCATTGATATTGAAAAGGGTGCGTTTTATATCTACACAACCAATCGAAACATCGGTCACTTTTCTTGTCAAATCCCATTTATCCGTTTCGGAATTTCTTCTAAACTGATAACAATACAAATAGGTTTTTTGATGATTGGTAGTTTTTGAAGTATCCATTTGCTGTAAATAACTCCTAACTACTAGGTTTTCACCTAATTTATCAACCCAACTAAAACCATCGATTAATCGCCCCCAAATTTCTAATTTATCATATTCTTGACTCAATTTTACATATGGAATCATTTGAAATTCAGCTTTTTTTGGCGGCAAATAATTAAATGTAGCTGATGCAATTTTGTTCTTTTTTACTAGGGCTGTAATTTTGTATGATCCATAAATCAACGAATCCTTAATTGAGTTTTGTGGTGTGAATCGAATAAAATCGTTTGGAAATAACAAGCCTTTTTTCTCATTACTTTTTATCGTTACTTTCCCGTTAAATTGAATGGTATTATTTTGAGATTCAACCTCAAAATCAATAATTAATGGTTCGTGATTCCAAAAATTGTTTATTTCAATAAAATAATCTGGTTGTACTGTAATTTTCCAATCTTCACCAAATACAAAAGTGGTAGAAAATAGAGCAATAACGGTTAAGACTTTTCTGAGTCCCTGAAAGAACATTAAATTTGAAAAAAGTTATTGAAATTAAACAAGGTTAATTCTTTTGTAAAGATCATCTTTATATGATCCTCCAATGGGAACTATTTTTTTGGTGTCTTCTAAAATAATATTAGGGTATTCAATTTGACTGATTTTATCTAATCTCACAATATAAGATCTATGAATACGAATGAATTGGTCGCTTGGCATTTTGTCTTCAATATCTCTCATTGTTGAATGAATAGTGTATCGAGTACTTGCGGTATTAATTACCACATAATCTTTTAATGCCTCAATATAATAAATATCGGTATTGTTTAATTTAACCAATCTTGATTTACTTTTTACGAAAATGAAATCATTATTTTCTTTATTCTCAACAAGACTGAAAAGCATATCTCGTTCCTTCAAAATCTCTAATTCTTTACCGTGTTTGTAAAGAGCCATTTCAATTGAAGTATGTAAATCTATTTCTTTAAATGGTTTAATTATATAGGCGTAGGGTTCTGTTACTTTAGCTTTTGACAACGTGTTTTCATCGGCATAGGCTGTTAAGAAAATAACCGGGATATTTAATTTTTCTTTGATTTGAGCTGATGCTTCAATCCCAGTTATTTTACCCTTTAACATTATATCCATAAGAATAATGTCTGGTTTTAGCTCTTCTGCTAACTCCACAGCTTTTTCACCTGTAGGGGCTGCACCCACAACATTATATCCTAATTTTTTTAAGCTGTATTGAATATCCTTAGAGACAATACTCTCATCTTCAATTACTAATACGTTTATTTTGCTCATTATGTTATTTAGAAGTTGGGGTTAATTAAATGACTTTGCAAAGGTAATTAAATATTTTGTACCATTTTCAACTTTTATCGACAAACTACCATCCAATTGTTCTATTAATGTAGTAACCAATTGTAATCCCAAAGAGTCAGACTCAGCAATGTCGAAATCTTTTGGTAACCCTACTCCATTATCTTCAATATTAATGGTGATCATCGTGTCTTTCAATTCCAGTTTAATAAATAATTGAGGATTTTCAATATTGACATATGCATATTTCATTGCATTCGTTATCAACTCATTGACAATAAGACCGCAAGGGATAGCTTGATCTAAATTTAACTTGACATTATTTAACTCCAAACTCAATTCAACAATATTATCATTGTTATTGAATGAATGCATGATGTTTGATGTCAGATTATTGATGTATTCTGAAAAATTAACTTCCGAAAAATCAGTTGACCGGTATAAACTTTCATGGATAAAAGACATTGATTTTACTCTGTTTTGACTTTCTCGAAGTATATTCAATGTGTTTTCGTCCTTTACATAAGATGACTGTAGGTTTAGAATACTGGAAATAACTTGTAAATTGTTTTTCACCCTATGATGAACCTCTTTCAAAAGAACTTCTTTTTCCTTTAACGATTTGGTCAATTGTATCTCATTGTTCTTTTTTTCTGTTACATCTAATGCAATGCAGGCCAATTCTTGCATTTTGGACTTTTTGTTTTTAATAGGACTTAAAAAGGATTCCAGCCAAACTGCCTTACCATTTTCGTAATTTTTAAGTAACCCTTCAAATTGTTGAGGAGTCCCTTTGTTAGCTCTATGAAAATGACTTTTAAGATTTTTGAAAGGTATAGGAGAAACAATTGGCCGTAAAATATCATAAATATTATCTCCGATTGCACATTCTTTGTCAAAATATAATTTTAAAAATGATTTAAATTTTGTGTTGAAAGACGATAAATTAAGGTTTTCATCAAGTGTCCAAATCAAAATATCGGATTTGTTTTCGAAAATTGATTCCAGTTTTGAGTTTTGTTCTTGGATTAATCGTTCAATGCGTTTTTGCTCGGTAATGTCTCTTAATACATCTCGACTTCCAACATAATTTTCACCTTCGTAAATAGCTGTGCTGGAAAGATTAATATTTTTGACTTTCCCTGAAACCGTAATTACTCTAAATTCAACATTTACTATAACTCCCTTTTCTCGAAAAAGTGCACTTTGCTCCTTAACAAAATTATAATCATTGGGATGAATGAAATCATATAAATTATAGGAATCACCATTTTCAATTTCAAATAATGTTTTTGCCGTATTGTTAAGCTCTAACATTTGATTATTTTCGTCTACAACCACGATAGCGTCACCTAGATTCATGAAAAGGTCGCGGTATCGCTTTTCGCTCGTTATGAGTTGTTGTTCGGCCTTTTTCATATCGGTAATATCCCTTGAAATTCCCATAAAACCGATGGTCTCATTATTTTGATTTTTTATGGAAGAGCAAGAAACGAATGACAGAAAAATAGATCCATCCTTTTTCTTATTGTGTACCTCACCGATAAAAAATCCGGCTTCGTTAAGCTGTTTTTGAGATTCATCAAATTCTTCCTGATATGCGAAAAGTTCTCTAAGATCTAAATCAAAAAACTCTTCTTTAGAATAACCAAATGTGTAAAAAGAGGAGGGGCTTGATTCTGTTATTTTACCATATAGGTTGGTTGAAATGATGACGTCTATTGAGCTGTTAAAAACACTTTTACTGATTTCTTGCGATCGTTTAAGTTCATTTTGTGTTTTCTTGTGTTTTTCTACTTCCTTTTCGAGCAACATGTTAGCCTCAGCAGCAATTCGAGCTTTTATGGTCTCTTTTGCCAAATCTTCCTGTAATTTGTAATCTCCAAAAATGGTTACAATGACCTCTTCGCCATTAAATGATTCCTTAAACGATTCTAATGTATGTTTAGTTCTAACACCGGTTTTGCTTTCTTTGGTGGCTATAATAATATTTCCTCTAGCAGGATTTTCAAATTGATGCTTAATTTTTTCGTTATCACTTTCAATGAAAATGCCAAAAACATCTGAAACACCACCACACTTGAGCTGAAAAGCCTCATTAAATTCAATGATTTCACCCTTTTTATGTATGATGACAGGGTAGGGTAATTTATTAAAAATGGAAAAATAATTTCCTTTGTTTGAGAAATTATTTGAGTTACCATTATGTGTTATTTTAGAATTCAATTATTAAATATAATATAATCGTGTGATTCACAAAATTATATCATTATTGGAAATAATAGAACTAATATGCATTTTATTTTAGGACGACCCCATCAATGGTCTTTAGTTTTTTTAATATTGAAATTTATAAAACTTTTATTTCAACACGTCTATTTACTTGATTTTGCTCTTCGGTACATTGATCCCATTTTACACAACCATTAAGAATTTTAGTTTCACCATATCCTTTGGCTTTAATTCTGGAGCTTGAAATCCCTTTTTTGATTAAATAATCTTTACATCTTTCGGCTCTGCGTTGTGAAAGATCCATATTAAAATCATCTTTACCCACACAATCTGTATGTGCGCTCAATTCAATTGAAATGGTTGGGTTTTCATTTAAAAAGGCTACAATTTTGTCCAAAATAGCATACGACTCCTCTTTTGGAGTGGATTTAGCAAAATCAAAATAAATATTGTTTATGGTAAATGTATTGTCTTTTTTACCTTCTGGTTTCATTTCAAAAGGATTCATGGATGCAATAATCTCTTTACGTTTTTGACCATCACTCAAAGTAGGTATTTCAAATTCCTTAGATTCGTATTGATTTTTATCAAACGTAACTTTATACTCCTTTTTTGGGTCTATTTGAAAACTCCATTTCCCATCAGTTTTGGTGGTCATATTATTAACTTCCACCCATTTCCCTTTAGATTTTTCAAAAAGTGTTACTTTCACTCCTTCAATAGGTGTGCTTGATAATTTATCCATCACAACCCCAGCCAGAATATTATCAGAATTAGTATCGTTGAGCGTAACGTTTTTCAGGTCTTGAACTTGATTGTTACGAATATCATTATTAGACCCATTGTAGGCAACTAAAGGAAGTGTTTTTTCTCCCAAAGTTGGATGTTTGAATGTTACTTCATACTTTTTAGCTGGGTCTACATCAAAACTCCATTTCCCATCTTCTTGAGTGATTTTTTTATTCACTTCAACTCTATTCCCATTGTTATCTATTTCAAATAAGGTAACAACAACATCTTTTATTGGCTGGCCCGTTTGAGCATCTGTAACGATACCAGAAATAGTTTTAGCAACAGGGTCAAGGTTTGTTTCTTTTAGTTCGTTAATCACATTATCTCTATACCCTGCATCATCGTCATTAACGGATGGAATAATTTTGTCGTTAGAAGCAAAATCTGGGTGAATGAATTTTACTTGATAGGTTTCGTTGGGATCTATTTCAAATTTCCATTTACCATCTTCTACGGTTATTTGTTTATTTTCAAGTACCCATTCTTCATCCGATACTTTTCTTAGTAATTGAACGTCAACACCCGCTACTGGACTTCCATTTTCACCATTCTTAACCACACCCTCAATCCATTGGCGTGTGTTTTTCATTTCAAAATGATATATTTTATCATACCCATGGGTTCCTTCCCTATTGCTGGAAAAATAACCGGTTTTACCATCATCTGACAATACATATGAAAAATCATCTTTACTCGAGTTTATCGGAGCACCAATATTATTACAATTAGTAATCTTTTTATCATTTATAGAACCGCTATAGATATCAAAACCGCCATAGCCTTCTCTACCTTTTGAAGAAAAGAAGAATTTATTATCCATTACAAAAGGATAGGTTTCATCTTCATACGTATTTACTTCTGATCCTAAATTGATGGGGGTTGACCATTGGTTATTTCCCAATTTTTCGGCATAATAAATATCTAATCCTCCCAAACCTCCTGGCATATCAGAGCAAAAATAAAGTGTTTTGCCGTCTGCTGAAATATGAGGAAAGGTTACATTGTAATTGTTGCTATTGATGCTCAATTCAACCACACTATCCCAAACACCATTAATTTTTTTAGCGCTGTACACTTTAAGAATATTCACACCTTCAGAAGAAATGGGTAATTCATCTTTCTTTTTTTCTTTGTATTTTTTAATGGAAGAACCATTGGCCGTAAAATACATAACATCACCAGTTGAAATAATGGAAGGTGCCCCTTCATAATAAATATTATTTATTTTTTCACCTAAATTTACAGGAGTATTGAACGTTGTTACGTTCGTTTTTTCGGCAAATCCTAAATCATAATAGGTAGTTTGTTCATTAAATTTGTCAGTTTGTGGAATGGAAAAAATAGCACCATTGCTGTGAAGCGCTATTCCAAAACTCCTTGAACCCGTTTCTATATTTGTAAGTGCAATTTCAGCTGAAGGCTTTTGACTTTTATTTTGAAGGGCCCAATTACATTTTTCTTCAAAATGTTGTAAGGTGGCTTTTGGGTTTTCTCGTTGGGTATACATCCCAAAAACTTCCCTCGCCTTTTCGTATTTCTCTTCGTTCATCAAAACTTGTCCATATTCATACAAATTTTGAGATTCATTCTCCTCTTTATAAGCCAACAATTGTTCGTAATATTTAGAAGCATTTTCATAATCAAACAAACGAGAATACGTTCTAGCTATTTGGCTCAACATATAGTATTTGTTTACTATTACTTTTTCATTTAATGCCAATTGATAATACTCAATAGCTTCGATGAATTTCCTTTGTTGATAGTACTCATCGGCAATATCCAAATTCTTTCTTTGAGCAAAAATTCCCCCGCAACTTAACAGCAATACCGCTGCTATCAAAATAAAATTCTTCATAAAATATTCTTACAGTAATTAAAATCTAGGTGCTTCGATAATTGGTTTTTTAGCTGAACTTTTTAAATCTACTAACAACATTATTTCGTGACTTCCAGAGGAGTAGTTGTTCAATTCTCCTAGGTTAAAGTCATATGCATAGGCCAACTTAAACATGTTATTGATTCTAAATTGTGCTAAAGCAATAACTTCTTTGCTGGTTCTATAACTTACTCCAATACCAAATTTACGATTGTATTCATACAACACATTAATATCTGTTTGGAAAGGAGCTCCTGCGACTTGTTTAAACAAGACAGAAGAATTCAAATCATTTTTCTCGTTTAAAACAAATTTGTAACCACTGTGTAAGTAAAAATGCGTTTGTTCAATGTCAAAAGAGGTATTACCCACAAACTCTCCTCCTA
This sequence comes from uncultured Flavobacteriales bacterium, assembly GCA_964419055.1. GTDB lineage: Bacteria > Bacteroidota > Bacteroidia > Flavobacteriales_D > Parvicellaceae > CAYQNU01. The sequence continues at coordinate 271,189 of CAYQNU010000001.1, forward strand.
CATATTGAACATCATTGTGCAACAAATTGGGCATGGCAAAACCAACATAGAATTTTGCTGTATTGAAGTAGGTGCCAAATTTGAAATTAGGCATAATCAACATAGGAGAATTAGCTTGAAACAACGGGTCAGTTATCGGTGTTTCTACATTGGCATAATCACTTTGAATTAATTTCATAGTTGCTGATAGTCCAAATGTTAAATTGGATTTAGCTGAAGTTTTGATTTTGTAAGCATAACTCCCCGAAATATCCATATTGGTATTCACTCCAATTTGGTCATTAACAAAAGTAAAACCTACTAAATTATTACCTTTTCCAAGAGGTGTATTGATATTGATTCCTTGCAGTTTAGGAGCTCCTTCAAATCCAACCCACTGATTTTTGTAGAACAAAGCACCATTTAAGTTTTCAAAGGCTCCCATAGCCGCAGGATTAATAAACGGTTGGTGAACCATATATTGCGAAAGGTGAAATTGATTTTGCGACCAAGTCAAACTTACTGATGCAAAAGATATGATTAAAACAAGTAATTTTTTCATTTTATTCAATTTGTTTGATGGGTTTAATTAAATTTAATCTCAAGCGAACCTTTCAACGGCTCTTGGTCTTCACTCAATTTTAGGACATAAAAATAGGTTCCTGTGGTAACATAATCACCCATAATTACCCCACTACCTGTCGATTTTCCATCCCAATCATTGTTATAAGGTTTTGCTGAATATACAATGCTTCCCCATCGGTTGTAGATGGTTAATTCATTGTTTGGATATTGGTCTAAACCTTGTATTACGAAGATGTCATTAATGTTATCTCCGTTGGGCGTATATCCTCCTGGCACTTCGATTACAACTTCTCTTGAAACAGTAATCGTAACTATTGCCGTGTCGCAAATATTTGCACAAAAGGCATCACAAATTGTATAAGTGATTACTTCCGTTCCAACATAATTAGGATTTGAGGTATAAACTAAATTATTTGATGCGTTAATCGTTGCCGTACCATTTAAAGGACCTGAAATAATTGATGGTGAAGTGGCATTCAAATCATTACTTGTGATATCAAAAATATATACGATTCCTGAAAAACCATTAAAGGCATCATCGTTAGCTGTGAGTGAACCACCAATAGATTGAACCGTAACAACCACATTTGCTGAATTAGAACAACTATTTCCATCCGTTAGGGTAACGGTATAAGTAGTTGTAATGGCTGGTGTAACAGTTATTGAAGCGCTAGTTTCAGTAGTTGACCAAACAAAAGAACCTGTTCCTGTAGCTGTTAATGTAGCCGACTCAGAAGGGCAAATCGTTTGATCAGCTCCAGCACTCACTGTTGGTAATGGATTTACAGTAACGGTCACCAATTGACGTCCTCCAATATTTCCACATCCATTAGTGCCGAATGCTTCCACATAATAGTTTGTTGGGGTTGTTGGATTAACGGTTAATGGTGTTGTTCCCAAAGTTGTTCCTCCTGTTAATGATGAGAATACGCTATAAGAAACTCCACCTCCAGAACCCGTTGCAGAAATGATTACTGGATCTCCTGCACAAACCACACTGTTATCAACCGAAACAGTTGGAGCGATTGGAGATGAAAGTACTTCTAATGACACATTTTCAGTATCAGGGCAAGTTCCTCCGGTAGTATAGGTTATTGTGTAATTTCCAATTGTTGAGTTTTCAAGGTCAATTACGCCCGTAGTTGCATTTATTAATAGACCTGCGGGACTAGAAGTGAATGAACCACCAGAAGTACCTGAAATTGTAGGCGTATAAGTAGCTAAACTCTGACAAGCTGAAACAGCCGGAAAAGTAAACGAAGCATCATCGGCAGGTAATATGGTTACAACAAAATTATCTGTGGCTGTAGCACATCCACCAGATGCAGCTATAAAATTAGTAACCGTATAGGTGTTTGGAGAACTGGCAGATAAATCAATTTCACCAGTAGAAGCGTTAATTGATAACCCTGCTGGAGTAGCAGAAAACACACCTCCACTAGCACCCATTGGGAAGCTTACTGCTGCCGTTCCCGAACCACCGCAAATAGAAGCGGAAGAATAGGTAAATGCAGCACTCGGTGAGTTCGTTATATTTATAGTTGCAGTTGAAGTGGTTGGACAGCTTCCATTGGTTGTGTATGTTACAACATAATTATTGATAGTTGAAGTGGCTAAGGTGATTTCACCTGTTGAAGCATTAAGCGACAATCCAGCAGGTGTAGCTGTGAATGTTCCTCCTGTCAAACCTGTAATGGTGGGAGTTGGATTCGTTCCACTTGAACAAAAAGTTGTACCTGTATAGGCAAACGATGCATTATCCGTAGCAGAAATGGTAATCACCACTGTCGAAGCAGAGAGACATGTCCCGGCAGTTGTATAGGTTACATCATATGTTCCTGGAGTTGATGCTGAAACATCAATAGCACCGTTGGCTGTATTCAAACTTAATCCTGCAGGAGTTGAGCTAAATGTCCCTCCTACTGTACCTGAAATACTAGCTGTAACATCTGTTCCATTCTGACAAACCGAAGCACTGCTTAATGTGAAAGAAGCATTATCAGCAGTGGTAATGGTTACGGTTGTATTTTGCGCATCTGAACACGTTCCTGGTGTTGTATAGGTCACAGTATAGGTTCCTCCTGTAGAGGCAGAAACATCAATAGCTCCAGTAGAAGCATTAATGCTTAAACCTGCTGGAGTAGCTGTGAAAGTTCCTCCTGTTGTTCCAGTAATTGTGGCTGATATGTCCGTTCCATTTTGACATTGAGCAGCTGAACTCATCGTGAAGTTAGCACTTTCAGCAGCATTGATGGTAATTGTGGTTGTTTCAGTTGCGGCAGCACATCCGCTAGCAGCAGCAATAAAATTAGTTACTGTATACGTATTGGGCGTACTCGCGGCAAGATTTATAGCTCCCGTTGAAGTGTTTAATGATAATCCTGCAGGAGTTGCAGAAAAAACACCCCCACCTGCTCCTGAGCCAAAGGTTACATTTGCTGTACCAGAATTAGAGCAATAGGGCGTTCCAGAATAACTAAAAACGGCACTTGGTGCATTTGTAATATTGATATTTGCTGTAGCTGTATTAGGACAAGTTCCATTGGTAGTATATGTTACAACATAAGAATTTACAGTAGAAGCGGCCAAGTTTATAGCTCCTGTAGAAGCATTAATACTTAAGCCTGCTGGGGTAGCTGTGAATGTTCCTCCTGCAAGCCCTGTAATGGTTGGAGTTGGGTTGGTTCCTGTGGTACAAAAAGTTCCACCAGAATAACTAAAGGTAGCATTATCAGGTGCATTAATAGTTATTGATTGAACCGTTGATGAAGCACATGGGCCTGGAGAAGTATACGTAACGTTGTAAGTGTTAGGAGTAGAAGTTAACACGTTTATGGCTCCAGTTGTAGTATTCAAACTTAAACCAGCAGTAGATGAAAAAGACCCACCGGCAACACCCGTAATGGTAGCCGTTACATTAGCTCCATTTTGACAAACCGTTCCTGAACTCAGCGTAAAGGCTGAACTTTGCGTTGCATTTATGGTTACCGAAGTATTAGCTGATCCGGGGCAACTACCTGGAGTGGTATAGGTGACAGTATACGTATTTGGTGTAGAAGCGGCTACATTTATGGCTCCTGTAGTTGCATTTAGACTTAATCCTGCAGGAGTAGCGCTAAAAGTACCTCCTGAAATTCCTGTTATTGTAGCAGTAATATTGGTACCATTTTGACATTGTGTATTTGAGCTTAAGGTAAATGAAGCATTTTCGGCAGTATTAACAGTGATTGCTAAGGTTTGAGCTGCTGAAGTACCACAAGAGTTGGTAGCTGTAACAGTTAATGTTCCACTTGAGGTGGGTGTAAAAGTGGTTGAAATTCCTGTTCCCGTTGGTGTTCCTCCACCAGTATAAGCCCAAGTGTAAGACACCGCTGTGGGTACAGATGAAATCGAATACGTGTTTGATGTTCCGTTACAAATAGGTGTGGTGCCTGATATTGTTCCAGGAGTTGCTGGAGCATTATTGACGGTAACGGTAACCGATGCACATGTTGTTGTATTACAAGTTCCTGCGTATCTTACAAAATAAGTAGTTGTTACCGTTGGTGATACTGTAATGGAATTGCCTGTTCCTGATCCTGTTCCGCCACAAGAACCTGTAAACCATTGCGCTGTTGCCCCTGTTCCGGCAGTTCCTCCACTTAAGGTTAATGTTGTTGAACCTCCTGAACATATTGTTGATGTTCCTGTAATGCTGGTTGGAGCAACACTTGGATTTTCTACTGTAACGGTTACTGATGCACACGTTGTCGTGTTACATGTTCCTGAATATCTTACAAAATAAGTAATCGTTGCTGTTGGTGATACCGAAATTGAATTGCCTGTTCCAACCAAAGTACCTCCACAAGACCCTGAATACCATTGAGCTGTTGCACCAGTACCTGCTGTTCCTCCACTTAAAGTTAAAGTGGTTGAACTTCCTGAACATATTGTTGATGTTCCTGTAATACTTGTTGGAGCAACACTTGGATTTTCTACCGTAACGGTTACTGATGCACATGTTGTAGTGTTACAAGTTCCTGAATATCTTACAAAATAAGTAGTTGTTCCTGTTGGTGATACCGTAATTGAATTGCCTGTTCCAACTAATGTACCTCCACAAGACCCTGAATACCATTGAGCTGTTGCACCGGTTCCAGCCGTTCCTCCACTTAAAGTTAACGTTGTAGAAGCACCTGAACAAATGGTCGAAGTTCCACTAATTGAAGTAGGTGCAATACTTAATGTATTAACTGTTACGGTCAAAGACGCGTCAGCTGTTGTATTACAAGTTCCTTCATATCTCACGTAATACGTGATAGTTGATGTTGGTGAAACCGTCACACTTGAACCTGTTCCTACAAATGTACCTGTTCCATTTGGACCTGTATACCAATTGGCAGTTGCACCGGTACCTGCAGTTCCTCCGCTTAATGTTAAGGTTGTTGAACTTCCCGAACAAATGGTTGAGGTACCTGTAATCGAGGTCGGAGCTGTACTCGTTGAATTTACCGTAACAATTACAGAAGCACAACTGGTTGTGTTGCAGGTTCCTTCATATCTTACAAAATAAGTAGTTGTTGATGTTGGTGAAACGGAAATTGAATTTCCTGTGCCAACAGCAGTTCCACCGCAAGACCCTGAATACCATTGTGCCGTTGCACCTGTTCCCGCAGTTCCACCACTTAACGTAAGTGTGGTTGACCCTCCTGAACAAATGGTTGAAGTACCCGTGATACTGGTTGGGGCAACACTGTTCGTGTTTATGGTAACAGTCGTAGTAGCTGTAGTTGAATTACAGCCAGCTACTTGCACGTAACATGAATAAACTCCACCCATTGCAGAAGTTGCAGATGGAATTGAAGGATCTTCACTGCTCGATGAAAAAGTGTTAGGACCTGTCCAAAAGTAGGTTGCCGAACCAATAGTATTGGCAGTTAAATTTATAGTTCCCCCCACACAAACAGGAGTATTACTTCCAATAGTTGGAGCAGCAGGACCAGGGTTTACTGTTATTGTAACGGCTGTTCTTGGACTTGCGCAAATTCCAGTTCCTGACGATACATAATAGGTTGTATTAGATGAAAGTGCTGGTGTAGTATAAACAGCACCAGTAAAAAATGGTGCACCTCCAGAAGATGTTGTGTACCATTCATAAGGAGCGCCTGCCCCATTTGAAGCAGTCAAAGTTGTAGTTTGACCTGAACATATAGTTGTAACTCCAGTAATATCTGGTGGAAGAGTTGGGTGAAGTTGCCAAATCATATAATTTGCACTTGTACCATTAATATTGTTGGCTTGATAATAGGCTCCTCCTCCAGGATTTACTGTAGGACCATTATCATAGTAACCATTTGCTGAAAAATAAACTCTTGGGTTATCAGTTCGACCTGCAGCGCCTGGAATATAACTAAGATTGGATGCTAAAAATGATGACCATTCAGCAACAAAGTTAGTTGTATTAAATTGCATGATATAAGTTTGTTGGCCTGCAGCTAAATTGAATCCCCCAGACAATGGTATTGTTGTGGCTGTAATATGGTCGCATCTACCTGCAATATAAAATTTATTACATCCCCCAAACGTTGCATCAAAAATTAAATCCCCATCTGTGCTGTTGTAATAATAGGTTGCATAATTCAAAGCTCCAGCCGTACTAAATCTTGCAAAATAAGCTGCATAATTCCAAAAAGAACCACTAGACCCAGCAAAACTTGGGTGTGTTGGAACCGTTTTAAAATATGCACCACCACCTGGATTTATGGTTGTTAAATTTGAGCTAGTCGTATTAAATAACATCACTAATTCATTTGTTGTTGGGTGCAATAAAATTTTTGCATATCCCCCTTGTTGCCCTCTTCTCGCATCACTATTATTTCCGCCAAACAGAGTGTTCCAAACTAAAACACCAGATGCATTAAACTTTCCCAACATAACATCTGTTCCCCCTTGTGGAGTTGCCAAATAATATGCTCCAGCTAAATTCACTAATCTTTCATTTACTGGCGTACTTGAGCCAAACCAACTGGTTTCTCCAATAAAAAATAAATTATCAGCATTATCAAATAAACACATATAATTTTCTTGAGGACTAGGACCTCCAAGATAAGTCCCCCAAATTTGGTTATAAGATGCATTGAACATAGAAAGAAAAACATCCTTACTACCGCCATTTGTTGCTTGATTAAAAGCTCCAGCCCTTGCAACAACAATTGGAGCATTAAAATTGTAGGCTTCTTGGATAATAGCTACTAAACCAGAATTACTAATAGCAATACTTGGAGCATATCCACCACTTATTGATGTTAGGTGTAATAAAGCCCCATTTGTTATATTAAATCGGGCCCAAAATGGTTTATTAATGGTTGTGTTATAATAACCTCCTCCATTTGTAAAAGGGGCTCCTGTTGATATAGCTTCTCCGACAATATGTAATTCGTTTCCTCTTGATGTTATTACCTCAGAACCATATATATTATCTCCATCGCTACCACCTAAATAGGTGCTCCAAAGAAGTGAACGATTTTGATCAAATTTTGCAATATATAAATCAGCATTACTATTATAATTTGCAGTATATGCTGGAACACCTGGGTTGGTTACTGGGTAGTTTCCTGCAGCGCTATATACTTGACCATAAATGAAAAAATTACCATTGGCGTCTAGATGATTAGAACTATAATCTAAAGCTGCGGTAGTGGCAGCGGTACCGTTAAAATAGGTTGCCCATTCTAAAACAGGGTCAATTGTTAGCGTATTATATTCTGCATTTGAAGAAATAAAGGAAATTATACTATCTTGATCTAAACTGTATTTTATATCAACAACCTCGCTCTTGTTACCGTTAATAAATGAAAGAGGAATTTCCTCCTTTAAATTTTCAAAGTCTGTCTTAATTATAATTTTTCCATTTTCTAAAATAATATTTTTTGCACCTAAATATTTTATTTTAATATCCGCAATATTTGCGCCCTTGTGTAAGATAAAATCATACTTAATTCCAGTTGGTAAATGATAAAAAACTAAATCAACATTATTATAAATGTTTTTGTATTTAATTGATTCATAAGAGCCCACATCTCTAATTCCATTTCTTTTGCTTAAATAAAAATGGATATCGCCATCTAATTTAGCGCCTTTTTCTATTTCAATATTAGAATTTGCACCGATAAATTCCATATCTAATCGATGTGTAGTAGCTCCTCTTAGTTTTTTTATACTATCTAGACCTTTTTTATCATTTTCGTACAACTTTTCGTTTATACTTTCTATATCTGTAAAAGTATAAACTAGCTTGTTATCTAAAAAATAAATAGCAGAATTTTGTATTTCGTAATAATATTTGACATCAGGTCGAAAGTTTTCCTCTTTATCCAAAACCTGCCCCTTGTTTTCAACAAACTGAGCATGAAATGCTCCAACAAAAATTAAGCTTGATAAAATCAGTGTAGATAAAATTTTCATAGAATACAAATTAGGTTTGCAGCAAACTTACAAAAGGATTTTATACTTTCAAACATTTTTTGTCTACTTTTTTTAGTGTACAACAATTATTTGTTGAAATAAAAAAAGCTTGTGTAGCGAAGGGAAATACTTCTTCTGTACTTTAGCTTTATGAATGTTATTGACATTATCTTAATTATACCTATTCTTTGGTTTGGCTATCAAGGATTTACAAAAGGAATGGTGATTTCTATGGCAACACTATTAGCCTTAGGAATAGGAATATGGGCTGGTTTACATTTTTCAGACCTAATATCAGATATAGTAAAAACTTATATCAACGAAGAATATGAAAATTTGATTTCTTTCTCTATAATTTTTATCGGTGTAGTTATTTTAATAATGCTGTTGGGAAAGGTGTTAGAAAAAGGTGTAAACATGGCTCAATTACATATCCTCAATAAAATCGGAGGAGCAGTTTTTGGAGTTTGCAAAGTACTTTTAATTGCAAGTGTTGTTTTTATGATTTTTGATGGTTACGATAGAAAATACTATCTTCTAGAAGAAAATACGAAAAAAGAATCTTTGCTTTATGAGCCCATAAAAAGTTTGGCTACTTGGATTATCCCATCAATAGAAGATAGTGAAACATTTAAAAGTGTTGAAAAGTAAAAGTTTACTAGCTTCAAAAAATGGGAATAAAAAAAGCCGTGATGATTATCACGGCTCCTTATAAAGTATTTAACTTAAAATTACTCTTGAGTTAATTTAATTGTTCTAGAAACAACAGATTTGTTAGTAGAAGATGTTCCGTTAGAAGTACTTGTACTTGTGTTGTTACCATCCCATTTCAATTCCATCTCTTTTCCTTTTGCAGTTACGATAGTGTATAATTCAACATTTTCACCTGTAGCATAAGTATCAGTGTTAGAAGAAACATCTGGAGTACCAGCAGTTCCACCAATTGTTATAGTTTGTGTGTTTGTTGAAGTTGAAGACAATACTGTGAAAGCAACTCTTTCATTTTTCTTAAATTCGTCAGCTTTGTTTTTACCAACAAAACTCCAAGTACCAGTTTCTGTTGAGGTGCTAACAACTGTTGCTGAACCTCCAGTAAAAGTAGTAACGAATGTAACGTTTAATTCTCTTGTAAAAGTACCATCTTTGGCAATTGTCCAAGCCAATTTTTGAACAGTACCATTCATTGTTGTAGTTGTAGATGAACCACCGCTTGGAGTAGATGTTGTTGTTTGAGTAATTGTAGTACCATCAGCAGTAGTTGTATTAACATCTACATCTCCATTACTTTGAGTGTCTGTAGAAGTTTCTGACCAACTAGAGATTTTCCACTCATTAGAAACTTTTCCTTTTTTACATGAAGCAACACTTCCTGCGATGAACATTACGCTTAAACCGTAAACCATTAATTTTTTCATTTTTGTATTTTTTAGTTTTTAAAAATTTGACTGCAAATGTAGAACAATTTCGATGTGGTTTAACATTTTTACTTTTAATTAACAATTTTTTAGGATTAACGACAATAATAATAGGATTAAAATTCATTACTCACCAATTAAAAATGATAGTAACTTTGTACTTTAATAATTTATAAAACAATAAAATAAAAAATATGTATCCACCAGAATTAGTAGCACCAATGAAACAGGAGCTAACCCAAAAAGGGTTTAAAGAATTATTTACTGCAGAAGATGTTGACAACGTGTTGAATGCTGAAGGCACTTCATTTGTAGTAATGAACAGTGTTTGTGGTTGTGCTGCTGCAAATGCTAGACCAGCAGCTATTATGTCCACATTAAATGAAAAATTACCCACAAATTTGGTTACCGTTTTTGCTGGTGTTGATACCGATGCTGTGAATCAAGTGCGTAAATATTGTTTGCCTTATCCTCCTTCATCACCAAGTATGGCATTATTTAAAAATGGCCAATTGGTTCATTTTATTGAAAGACATCATATTGAAGGAAGACCTGCTGCTATGATTGCTGAAAATATTACCGCAGCTTTTAATGAATATTGTTAATTAAATTAAATGTATAAAAAAGGGGGCATTATTAAGTTAATGCCCCTTTTTTTTGTAAATTATATAAAATTATTCTATCACTTTTGGAATCTTGAAATAGGTAGAATCCTTTTTGGGTGCATTAGATAAGGCCTCTTTTTGAGTAATGTCTATTTTAGAGATGTCTTCTCTAAATGTGTTGTCTTCATCGGTCATGTGAATGAGTGGCTCAACCCCTTCCGTATTTATTTCGGCTAATTTATCTATAAAATTGAGCATGTTATTCATGTCCTTTATAATGCGTAACTTCTCATCTCCTTCAAACTCTAATTTAGAAAGAGATGCAATTTTATCTACAATTTTATCATCAATAACTACCTTCATAATACTTCTGTTACAATGTTTTCAAACCCGACTGAATAGCCTTAAACGTTTGGTCACGCAAAGATAGCAATTCTGTTGTTGCATTTACTTCTATTAGCGTATGAATTTTTATTATCGCTTTTCCTGGTCTTCCTGGACCAAAAAAATCAGTATGGTCACTAAACAATTGGTAATTGTTTACAAAAGTAATTGGAACAATAGGAACTTTATGCTCTATAGCCATGGAAAAAGCTCCATTTTTGAAACGCGACATTATTGGAGGGTTTTCAACCATTTTACCTTCGGGAAAGATAGCTATGCAACGACCACTTTTTATCGATTCATTGGCTGCTTTAATACTATCACCAGCCAATTTTCTATTGTTTCTATGCACGGGAATATCAATACCTCTTTTGAAAAAAATATGGATCAATGGCCACTTCAGCAATTCAGCTTTGCCCATAAAAGCAAAATCGTGAGGAATGATTAAGAACATCACAATAATATCAAGGTAAGAGGCGTGATTAGCGCATACGACATAAGGACCTGTTTTTGGAAAATTTTCTTTTTGTTCGACATCAACTCTAATAAATGCCAAAAAACAAATGGTTTTTGCCCAAACCTTTTTAACTATTTTAGCTCTTTTTAATTTTTTTTCTCCACTTAAAGCGATCAAAAAATAGGGGTATAACACTATTCCGGAAACCATAAATACGATTCCAAAATACACTTTGTATAAAAATCTAAAAATACCCACAGCTTTTTTTAAGGATTGCAAAGGTAATTAAATGGATGTAAGTTAAATGCTAAAAATCATTAGGATAACATTAAAATTGATTGATAAACTTAATATTTCGCATCAATCCTTCATATTTGGTTCGCTTTACTGCAGAATTTTTGAATAACTCAGTAAACTTTTCTCTTTTCAATTCTTGCCAGTCCTTTGCATTCAATTTTAATAAATCAGGGTGTGGATTAAATTGAGGTTCGTTATGTAACAGAGCAAATCTATTCCAAGGACAGACCTCTTGACAAATGTCACAACCAAACATCCAATTGTCAAAGGTTCCTTTCATTTCTTGAGGAATGGCATCTTTGAGTTCTATGGTAAAATACGAGATGCATTTACTTCCATCGACCATATACGGTTGGATAATAGCTCCGGTTGGACAAGCATCAATACATTTAGTGCATGTGCCACAATAATCTTTTATTGGAACATCATAGTCTAAAGCAACATCCACAATAATCTCCGCTAAGAAGAAAAAGGATCCATTATTTTTATTTATTAGATTGGTGTGTTTTCCTATCCAACCTAACCCAGAGTTTTTGGCCCAGACTTTTTCCAAAATGGGCGCAGAATCAACAAAAACTCTTCCTTCAATAACCCCATATTGTAAAGAAACTTCGGTTAATAGATTTTTTAATTTGTCTTTTATAACGTGATGATAATCCTTGCCATAAGCGTATTTAGATAGTTTTGGTGCATCTTCAACTTGTTTATTGTCTGTATAATAATTGTACAACAAAGAAATTACTGATTGAGCACCTGGAACCAAAATTCTTGGATCAAGACGCATATCAAAGTAATTTTCCATATACTTCATTTCACCATGCTGTTGGGTCTTGAGCCAATGCTCTAATCTTGGCGCTTCTTCTTCCAAAAATCCAGCTTTTGAAACACCCACAAAGTCAAAGCCCAAATCAAACAATTTGGATTTTAGATGTTTTGTCAGCTGAGTTTTATCCATTTTTTGAATTATCAATGGACAAATTTAATCCAATCTATTGAATTTCTGTAATAAAGTTTATTTCTACATCTGTGCCTCCCGGGGTGCAGGTTCCGTCTTTAGTACCACCTGTTTGGTGTTTTAGTTTTACTTGTACTGTTCCTGTTCCAACGGAAGATGTAATCCATTGAGATTGCAAACCAATAGGGAATGTACCATCAGAATCGGTCAAAGTAATCGCAATATTTTGGTTGGAAGGTGTAATGCAAAAAAAGTGCTCGTTTCCTGCTTGCAGAATTTCAGAAGTTACATCAACTGTGGGATTAACCGATTCATTTGCTAAATTCATTTGCACGGTATAGGTTGTGCTGCTATTTAAACGTATGGTATCGAATTGAACAGGATCATTACCCCCTGGACCATCAATATCTCTAAAAGAGGCTGTTACTGAGGGCAACACTCCTGCAGCATCTATAAAGGTCAAGGTAAGGGATGTTATTAGCTCGTGATCGTCATCTGGATTGGGAACGAAAGGTTCGTTTTTTGGTTTTTTACAGCCTAAAATTAAAAAGGCTACAGTAAAAATTACTACGGAATGGATTGTTTTCATTTTTATATCAAATTTAATTAAAATTTATAGGCTATTCTTATAGAAACATTACGTCCCATTTCATTACTGAAGTATCGTAAACGATTCATGTAGTCTTTGTAAACGGTGTTAAAAATATTTTCTATCCCCAAATGGAAGTTTACCAATTGTTTCTTTATTGATAGTTGTGTTGAAAAATGGATTGAAAATAACGAGTAAGCTGGAGGTGGAGCGGCATAATCATAATTTGGAATTACTCTTGACTGCTTATTGACGAACAACCATTGTGCGCTTACCGAATTATTTCTAAACCTATTGGTTGAATCGCTTTTAGTTGTAGAAAAATTATAGGTGATTTTGGAGGTAATATTATCCGGTGGAATTCCAAAAATGTATTCTTTGGATTGCTTTTCAAAAACTCTTAAAAACGAACCTCTTGTGTTTAAAATAACACGTCCATTCAAAAATGATTGATTAAAACTGGCCGTTACACCACTGTAAATGACATCGACTTGTCGGTATTTGAATGCTGGAAAAGCCCCTTGTATAGTCAAAACAGGCGTTAACGTAGGTGTTAAATAGATGTAATTGTTGATTATTGAAGCAAAGGGCGCAATGGTTAGTGAAGTAGTTTTATTCGAAAAGGTAAACCCTGATGCCACTTGATATTGTTGTTCTATGGTGAGTTGATCATTTCCACTTTCAAAAGATGCGGTGCCATGATGCAATCCATTACTGTATAATTCATTCACTGCTGGGGCCCTCCATGTACTGCTCAAATTGAGATAAAAAGCCATTTTTTCGGATGGTTTAAATCCCGCTTCAGCGGCATAAGAAGCGTTATGGAAAATTCTATTTGGTGACACAATCTCATTATTTTGCCAAAAATACGAAGTCAAATTTTTGTAATCATAACGCGCGGATGCCGAAAAATTCCAACTTTTATAGGCCAATTGTTCAATACAATAAATACCCAAGGTGTTTTGAATATAATTCGGGATAAAATAGCGGCCATCATAAACGTTGGTCATATTGTTTGCCTGCACACCCAATTGATGATTTCCATTACCCCTCTTGTGTTTCAATTTGTAGGTTAAATCACCCGAATACGTCACCAATTCATACTGCAATTGGGGCTTATTTAAAGCAGCAATGGAGTCTATTCTAGGAATATGCAAATCATACTCAGATCTAAAATTGTATTGACGACCTAAAATCAACGTGATTGTTTGATTGGACTTTAGATAATAATTCGTTTTTACTTTAAATAATTCGTGTTCTATATTTTGTTTTGGTCTGTCTAAGTAGTATGAAAAAGGCGTTTTTTCATCATTTCTATCGTTGGTGAGTACATCTTCCAAATCAGTAAGGTTTCCTATGTGGCTACCTTTAAAAATGCCTATTTCGGAATTAAATTGACTATAGAACAATTCTACACCCCATTTCGATTGAAAATAACCTGTGGTTAGGGAAAAGTTATACTCTTTAATGCCGGTGTTTTTAATAACATAAGCAGGACTGGATAAATCTCCCATTCGTTTAATAGATCCTTGAGTTCTCCAATAAAATCCTTTAATTTTAGTAGATTTCCCCTCCAAAATTAATGCTGTGGAGCCGCCTCTTCCATTCGAAAAAAATGAAGTATTTAATTGCCCTGAAATGGGGGTAATAATTTTATGTAGAGGTTTTGATTGAAGTAGAATGACTCCAGCCATAGCATCATGTCCATATTGTAATGTGGCAGCACCTTTAATCAACGAAACAGAATGTGCCAAATAAGGGTCTAATTCTGGGGCGTGTTCCTGACCCCACTGTTGGCCTTCTAAACGTATGTCATTATTGTAAAGTAATAATCGATATCCGTGCATCCCGTTTACAACAGGTTTGGAAATATTACTTCCGGTTTTGAGCACACTTGCTTCGGTAGTTGAATTTAGCAAATCAGCAATAGATTGTCCTTGATTTTGTTCTATTTCTTCACTATTGATTTGGGTAGTTAAGGGCGATTTTTCTAATATTTCATTTCCTTCAATAATGGTTACCGTGCTTAATTGAGTTATGGAGGAATTACACAAAAATGTTATTGTTGTATCCGAATGAATTTCGGAGATATAACTAAAGTTTTCTTTAAGTAACGATTGTATTTCAATCGAAAATGTTCCTTTACACAATGAATTAAATACAAATGTGCCAACACTATCTGTAGTAACGGCTTGATTGGCAGGTTTTATGCGAACCGAAGCATATACTAAAGGTTGTTTTGTCTTGACATCAATAAGCTGACCTTTTAGAGAAAAATCGCATTGGGCATAACTGAATTTTACTATGCTTAAAAGCACTACTTGTATTAAGAGTAGTCCAATAAAACTTGAAAAATTAGCGTTGCTCTTCAATTTGTTAATGCAATATTGTTGCAAAAGTACTTCATTCATTTGGTAAATGCAATATTGTTGCAATAAAAGAATGTTTTGTTGGACAATAATTTATTTAATCTATCCAAATCAAGGTGTCGTATCAATTAAACCTCTACTATCTTTGCAAAAAATAGTTTGATGACACCAGAAAATCAACCCACTAAAAAAGATCCTTACGCTGCCCTGAGGTATTTGGAGTTTCGCAATTTTATGGGTGTTCGATTTTTTTTAGTTTTTGCATGGACCATGCAATTTGTGGTAATTGAATGGGAGGTTTATCAAATTACGAAAGATGCTCTTTCCTTGGGAATAATAGGACTTATGGAAATTATTCCTGCTATAGGATTTGCTCTTTTTGCTGGGCATATTGTTGATCAAAACGATCGAAAAAAAATTCTTTTCATCTGTATTTCATGTTTTGTTATCATTAGTTATTTATTGTTTTGGCTGATCGAACATAAAACAGAGTATATCGTTTTATACTCCTCCGATTTTGTTTTGTATGCTATATATGGACTTGTATTTTTAGGTGGTATAGTACGGGCATTTATTGGCCCTTCAGTATTCGCATTATTAGGTTCTATAGTTCCTAAAAATTTGTACCCAAATGCTGCAACATGGAGCAGTTCTATGTGGCAAATGGCTGCCATGCTTGGCCCTACTTTAGGCGGATTTACGATAGATTGGATTGGGACATCCTATTCACTTTTATTGGTAACTATTTGCGCTATTATTGCTCTCGTTTTTCTGACTCGGATTGGTAAAAAACCCTTTAACCCTAAGACGAGCGAATCGGTTTTTAACAGTTTGAAAGTCGGTTTAAAATTTGTCTTCGAGACAAAAGAATTACTTGGAGCATTGACCTTGGATATGATTGCCGTTTTGTTTGGAGGTGCTGTGGCATTATTACCTATTTTTGCTGCCGAAATTCTCAAAGTTGACGCACAAGGGTTTGGGTTTTTGAGAGCTGCTCCTGCCGTTGGTGCATTTATTACCATGGTTACACTTGCCTATTTTCCTATCAATAAAAATGCTGGGATGAAACTTCTGATTTCTATTGCTGGTTTTGGTTTAAGCATAATTATTTTTGGAATTTCAACCTGGTTTTGGTTATCTCTCTTCGTTTTGTTTTTGAGTGGTATTTTCGATGGTGTATCTATGGTAGTTCGTTCTACTGTATTGCAACTTAAGACCCCTGATCATATGAGAGGCCGTGTGTCTTCGGTCAATTCAATATTTGTAGGTTCATCCAATGAATTAGGAGCATTGGAAAGTGGTGTTGCGGCTAAAATAATGGGCCTTGTTCCTTCTGTGATTTTTGGTGGAATTATGACCATTAGCACCGTTATTGCCACAGGCATCGCAGTACCCTCATTGCGCAAGATGGACTTTGAAAAAGAATTGAAAAAGGAATAAAATAGGCGCTTCAAGAGAGTTTACGTAGTTAAGGAAGGCAACCTATTTAGGATTATTGACGTCTTTAGTTTGCAATCCTTTACCGAAGAGTGCATTGAAAATATACTAAATATGGAAAAACTCCTTTTATTACATGGTGCTTTGGGCTCAAAAAATCAACTCGACCCATTAAAGGAGTTGCTCCAGCATAAATACGAAGTATATACCCTCAATTTTAGTGGTCATGGCGGTGAACCTTTTCAAGAGAATTTCTCAATTGCACAGTTTTCGAAAGAAGTAAATCAATTTCTTGAAAACAACTCCATGGATTGCGTTTCTATTTTTGGGTATTCAATGGGGGGCTATGTGGCGTTGTATTTTGCACAATGTTACCCTCAAAAAGTTAACCGAATTGTTACTTTAGGCACAAAGTTTTACTGGACCGAAGCAATTGCCAATAAAGAGGTGGGGCGACTTAATCCTGAAAAAATTGAAGAAAAAATCCCAAAATATGCCGCTATTCTTCAATCAAGACATCATCCAAATGATTGGAAAAAAGTAATGTCAAAAACGGCCCAAATGATGATCCAAATGGGATTAGAAAACCCTCTACAATCGGCAGATTATCTGACCATCAACACCCCAACTCTTTGTATTATTGCCGAACAAGATGAAATGGTTTCTATTGAAGAAACAGCTGATGTGTATAGATCTTTGCCCAATGGTTCGTTTTTCAGTATGCCAATGACTAAACATCCTATTGAACAAGTGAATTTGGAGCTCTTGACCGAAAAAATTAATGTCTTTTTAGCTTAAGCTATTTACCGGAGGCCACTGCAGCAACACTCACTTTAGTATTGGGTATTTTTAATATGGCCGAACAACAACTTTCTAAAGTTGCTCCTGTAGTAACTACATCATCTACTACTAAAATGTGTTTTCCTTCCAATTGATTTCTTACTTTTACTTTGAAAATTTCTTCCACGTTTTCCCATCTTTCATATCTTCCTTTTTTAGTTTGAGAATCCGTGTAATCTATCCGTTCGATTTCGTTGGTAATGATGGTTTTGTTTAACACTTGTCCAACGCCATTGGCAATAAAATCACTTTGATTATACCCCCTTTTATAAAGCTTTTTAGGATGTAAAGGAACCGTTACAATCACATCAACCTCCGTTTTAAAATTTGCTTGTTCAATAGATTTTCCCAACTCAATACCCAATACTTCACCAATTAGGGTCACTTTATTGTATTTCAATTGATGTATGAGTTGCTGAACTTTGCCTTTTTTGTTAAAATGAAAAGCAGAAATACCGTATAATAGGTCAACTCTACCCCAAAATAGTTTGGCTATTGGATTTTCAAAATCTTCATAGTAATTTGTTCTTGGAAGTTCTGATAAACAAATGAAACAAATTGCTTTTTCGTGTTTATTCAATACCCTTTCACAACAATTACAATTGTTGGGGTAAAACAACGAAATAAAATCATTTAACATAATTTGTGTTGAAAGAAATCCAAAGATGTAAAAAATCTAAACGAATGTAATGTATTTTTGTCAGTAAATTCAAATTTATAAAGCAAAATTATGGAAAACGAGCAAAAAAAATCATCTAAAGATGCCATTTATATAGTCATTATATTGCTTCTTTTAGGAGGAGCAGGTTATTTAGCATACGCCTTTGGAAACTTGAAAAAAGAGATGGCCAATTGTACGGCTCTTAATACTCAACTCGAAACAGAAAAAGCGGAACTTAATGATATCATTATTAATTCGGGTATTGTAGGAGATGCCGATTTAAATGATGTGAAAAAGAATTTACTCTCCATGTTAGAGGAGTATGATAAAATTGAGGTTAAAAACGAAGAAATGCAACTTGAAATTGATGCCAAAAAAGCTGAGATTGAATCCTTATTGACTGAGGTAGAAACCCTTAAAGGACAGAAGAAAAAAGATGCAGGAGCCATTTATAAATTGAAAAAAGAGAATGAAACCCTTCGTAACATTATGAAAGGTTATATTCACACAATTGACTCCTTGAATACATTAAACATTAACCTTACAAAAACCATTGGTGAAAAAAACAATGAGATCAGTAATATTTCTCAAGATTTGTTTAACGTAAAAGATAAAAATAAAAATCTTGAAGATAAGGTGAAGTTAGGATCATCGCTTCAAACCACCGCAATGTCAGCGGTAGCCATAAAAGTAAAATCAAATGGTTCTCAAACAGAAACGAATCGAACTAATCGATCTGACCAATTTAAAGTGTGCTTTACGATTCTTGAAAACAAAATTGCACAAGCTGAAAATAAAACCCTCTATTTGAGAATTATAAAACCAAACGCAGAAGAATTAGTGGGAGCTAGCCCCGTTTATTTTCAAATGGGAACAGCTGAAGGCAAAGCGTGTATTTCTAGACAAGTAAACTATCAAAATGAAAACGTTGACGTTTGTATATATTATGCTTTAGAAGGTGGTGAGCCTGCCCCTGGCACCTACATTGTAGAAGTTTATTGCGAAGGTCATAAAATTGGGAAAACATCATTCGCCTTGAAATAAAATATTTTAGAAATTTAACTAAATTCATTATGAAAACACTTGCTAAATCAATCCTATTACTATTTGTTGGAAGTCTGTTTGTGTTTTCATCTTGTGATGACGGTGATTATGATGGGAAAATAAAACTCCCCGCACATACAGGTGAATTAGGAGAAGTATTGGTGGTTATTGATAAAGTGCACTGGGAAGGGATGTTGGTAAAATCAATTCGAGATAGTTTAGAAAAATTAAACTATTCATTACCTCAGCCTGAACCCTTTATGAATGTTAAATTGGTTTCCGACAAAAGTTTTTCGGCCAATTATAAAACACACCATACTGTTTTATACATCGATTTGATGCCAAATTCGGCCAATTTAGTAGGCTATTTGGAAGGTCCAAAAAAAGATGTCCATGCCATTGATCAAGCAATTTATAAAATATACGCCAAAACAATAGAAGAGGCCTACAATGTTTATATGAGTAACTATTACGTTTTGGAGGCCGCTTTTGATGCACGAGTAAGAGATTTAGCAATAAAAGAAGTTTCTAAAACTAAAAATGCAGCCGTAAATGAAGAATTGGGGTTAACGTTAAAAATAAACGCAGCAGTGCCACAAGGATTCACAGTATCTGGAAACTTTGGAGATATGGTTTGGTTGTCTCAACTTAGAATGCGTTATGCTGATGGCAATGATCACGAGGTTCAACTTGGATTACTGTTCTATTCTTATCCTTATATTGATTCTGCCACTTTTTCTCAAGATTGGCTGCTCAATAAACGAGATTCCATTACAAAAAAATACATTAAAAGTGATGTTGAGAATAGTTATATGGCTACCGAACGATCTGAGGGACTTGCCTACAAGGAATTCACCTATAACGGCAGATATACTATTGAAATAAGAGGATTGTGGCGCGTAGAAAACGCCTTGATGGGTGGCCCTTTTATGAGTGTTTCATTTTATGATGAACCCAATAAACGCGTTGTAACCATTGACGGGTATGTTTTTGCCCCCTATTTTAGAAAAATGGAATATATGCGTGAATTGGAAGCCATAATTTATTCTTACTCCCTTTTATAAACTAACTCGATAGAAAGCCCTACAACAATTCTTCGATTGAAAATAGCGCATTAAAATGTTTATAATTGTTTTAAATTAAAGTAAAGTCATAAAAAATGTAACTCAATTATATATATATTAAGAGGATGTGGTTATCTTTGTTAAATATATAATTATAGCTTGTTATACATCATTTTAAATGGAATTTTATCCGGGGTATTATTAAGTTTTTTGATTGGCCCTGTATTTTTTGTACTACTTGAAACCAGTATTACAAAAGGTCCTAAGCATGCGTTATTCATAGACATTGGCGTTTTAATCAGTGACATTCTGTATTTAGTTGTAGCCTATTTATTTGCTCAACAAATTTTGGAGCAACTCAATAGTGAATATTTCTTTGTTAATTATATCGCAGCGGGTATTTTTATAACTATGGGGTTTTTTGCGATTTTCAAAAAATCAGCCCCACAAAAAGGAAAACCCATTAACATTTCTGACATAGAAACATTCACATCAACTGATAATTCCATTTTCAAAAAAAGAACTATGCTAACGCTTATTCTTAAAGGAATGGGACTCAACGCAATCAATCCTGGAGTATTAATATATTGGATTGCGGCTTGCACCACTGCCACCAATGAATTGCATATAGACAACAAACATCTTATTTATTATTTTGGAGCCACTCTTTCTACCATGTTTGCCATTGATTTGCTCAAAATACATTTTGCAGGTAAACTCAAAAACAAAATGACCCCAAAATTAATGGAGCGTATTTCTATGATTGTGGGAATTATCTTTATCGTTTTTGGTGCTGCTTTTATATACAAAAGTATCCGAGCGTGAGCACTCTGAACAAAGATTATTTAATCGTAGGACAAGGGTTGTCGGGAAGCAATTTGGCATGGCAATTTTTATTCAGCAACATCACTTTTGATTGTATTGACAATGGTGGACTTTCTTCTTCTTCAAGGGTGGCAGGAGGTGTTGTAAACCCAATGTCATTTAAGCGGTTAATTTTATCGTGGAAAGCACAGGAATTGGTCTCGTATGCTCAAACGTTCTATTCAAAAATAGAAGCAGAATTGGGCCAAAAAGTTTATCACCCTTTTTCATTGTTAAGACCTTTTAGTTCTTTTGAAGAACAAAATAATTGGGCGGTTAGGATGGCAGAACCCTCCTTTACCAAGGTGTTGGATTTTTTTGAAGATACCTTACCTGAATCCATTCATCAATCGTTTGGAGTGGGTAAAGTAAATTTAGCAGGAAGGTTAGATGTGGAAGTTTTTTTGGATACCACTGCACATTATTTTAAATCTGCTATTTCAATCGAGCAGTTTGATTATTCATTGCTACAGCTCAATGACACCTGCATTAGCTATAAAGGCATCCATTATAAAGGGTTGATATTTTGTGACGGCTATCAATACATTCACAATCCCTACTTTTCTTATTTACCTCAAAATTGCACAAAAGGAGAAATTTTGATTATTAAAAGTAATCAATTCCCAAATCAGCTAATTTCAAAAGGTTGTTTTGTTATGCCCTTCACAAAACCCAATCATTTTGTGGTTGGTGCAACTTATAAATGGGATGATTTGAGCACCCATCAAACGGATGAAGCTAAATCGGAACTGTTGGATAAATTGGAAAAAATAGGTGATTTTGATTATGAAATCATGGAGCATAAAGTTGGTATTCGGCCCACAGTGCCTGATAGAAGACCCCTCATTGGTAGTCATCCCACCTTCAAAAATTTATATTTATTCAATGGAATGGGAAGTAAAGCCGTAATGTTAGCCCCTCATTTTAGTGCTAATTTTGTTTCTTATCTAAACAATGTAGCCCAATTAGAAAAAGAAGTGGATATTAAACGTTATATAAAGTACTTTTCTTATTGAATTGTTTTCAAAATCTCCCCTGCTTTCATCAACGTTTCGTCATTTTTTGCAAAACAAAAACGCAACACTTTTTCGTCCATTTGGGTGTTGTAAAAAACGGAAATGGGAATTGAAGCTATTTTGTATTCCTTAATTAAACATTCGGCAAAAAGCGTATCTTTTTCATCGCTAATTTTTCGATAACTCAACA
Organism: uncultured Flavobacteriales bacterium; assembly: GCA_964419055.1. Lineage (GTDB taxonomy): Bacteria > Bacteroidota > Bacteroidia > Flavobacteriales_D > Parvicellaceae > CAYQNU01. The sequence continues at coordinate 293,383 of CAYQNU010000001.1, forward strand.
ATTGAAAATAGGTTCCTTTACACGGTATTGGGTCAAATTTAGAACCCTTAATAGCCTCTAAAAAAACATCCCGTTTATGCTGATAAAAATTGGGTAATTCCGTGTAAGTGGTTTCATTTTTCAGGTATTCTGCAATAGCCATCTGAAAGGGATGATTGGCCGAAAACACTATAAATTGATGTACTTTTCTAAATTCTCGCATTAACCGCTCGGCTCCCACTATGTATCCCAATTTCCATCCTGTGACGTGCAGTGTTTTGCCAAAAGAAAAGACGGCCATAGCGTTTTCTTTAAGTTTTGGATATCTGCAAATGCTTTGATGAACCGCACCGTCAAAAATAATGTGTTCATACACCTCATCGCTCAACACGATGATCTCCGTTCCTGATACCAATTTTTCGAGCATCATCATATCTTCTGCCGTCACCATAGCTCCCGAAGGATTGTGGGGCGTATTAATGATGATCATTCGCGTTTTGTGGTTAATCAGCTTTTTTACTTCATTCCAATCTATCTTGTAATCGGGGAATTTAAGTGCTACGTATTTCGTTTTTCCACCGTGTATTGAAATAGATGGATCATAACTATCGTAGGCCGGTGTAAAAATAATCACCTCATCATCCTCTTTTACAAATGCAGCAATGGCGGTGTAAAGGGCTTGAGTGCCACCTGCGGTTATCGTAATTTCTTCTTTTGGGTCATACTCACAACCATAAAGTTTGGCCAATTTTGCACTTATGGTTTCTCTCAATGGTAAAGCACCCTGCATAGGAGCATATTGATTATATCCGGCTTTCATAGCTTCCGAAACCATATCAATTAATTTAGGATCTACTCCAAAATCAGGGAAACCTTGTGAAAGGTTTAACGCTCCATGTTCCTGCGCCATTACTGACATTTTGGTAAATATGGAAGTCCCAACATTGGGTAACTTTGAGGCAATAGAAAAATCATTTTTTTTCATAAATGCAAAGATATTTGGAATTAGAAATTACATTCAAAAATTTTCTACTATTTTTATCAAAAATTGATTCGTTACTCTACTATTGCCAGCATACATGAAAAAGTTTAAACTTCAACACCTCAAATTCTACTCAAATACTCAAGGTTTGTACGAAACCAAAATGTTCAGAAAGGTATTCATCGACCAAGAAGTTACCTATTTGTATGCTGAATTGGCGTGTTACAACATTCACTTTGATGAACAAGATTGGACAGGAAATGTGGTCCTTAAAGGATACAGTCTGAATGGAAGTGAAGAAAAGGAGTTATTTACGTTGCAAGAACAAATGACCATCAAAAAAGAGGATAATATTTTTTATTACCGCCAAGGATGGGGAAATGATACCAAAACCTTTTGGAAAGAAGGAACCTATATTTGGAAAGCCTTTATTGACAATGAATTAGTAGCAAGCGAACAAGTTACGATTGAAGCCCATGGTTTGGTAACCGCTACTTCCAATCCCTATTTTGAATTATTAGGTGTTCGGTTTTACACCCTATTAGATGACAATGTTACCAAAAAATACCTTTCTCAATTTGCTGCTATTGGAACCGCTCATATTTATGCCGAATTGAGCTTTAAAAATTCCCTTCCAACTACCTGGCAGTGTGAGATTGAGTTTATGTATTTCAACGAAAACTTGCAACAAATTGCCTATTTTACCAACTTAAAAACTGTGAGTGGCAACACCGAAGTAATGAGTTATGGATGGGGAAGCGCTTCAAAAAATTGGTGGAAAAAGGGCACCTATACCTGTAAAATGTTGTTTATGGGGCAACTTATTGTTGTTGCATCATTTGAAGTAGGAGATGTGGATATTGAAGGTGAAGCTCCCATTATAAAAGACGGAACATATGAAGCTAAACCAATAGTAACTCCAGAACCCGTAGTTGAAAAAACATTAGACGAATTATTAGCGGACTTTAATGAATTAACGGGTTTACAAAACGTTAAAAATCAATTAAATGAATACATTACGTATTTAAATTTTGAGAAATTACGCATAGAAAAAGGTTTGCAAGGGAGTACTAAAATAAATATGCATACCGTATTTATGGGCAATCCGGGTACGGGAAAAACCACTGTAGCTAAAAAAATGGGTGCCATTTATAAATCTTTGGGGTTGCTGTCTAAGGGTCATGTTCACGAAGTTGACCGATCTGATTTGGTGGGTGAATTTATTGGACAAACCGCTCCCAAAGTTAAAATTCATATCGAAAAAGCCCGTGGCGGGATTCTTTTTATAGATGAGGCGTATTCGCTTCACAGAGCCGATTCTGACAATGATTTTGGGCGAGAAGTGATAGAGATATTACTTAAAGAAATGTCAGATGGAAAAGGAGACTTGGCTGTTTTTGTGGCTGGTTATCCCAAAGAAATGAAAGGCTTTATCCATTCAAATCCGGGATTGAAGTCCCGTTTTAATACCTATTTTGAGTTTCTGGATTACTTACCCGAAGAATTAATGACCATAGCAAACGGTGCGTTTGAATCAAAAGGGATGAAAATTACCGAACCTGCTGCTGACTATTTATTAGAACGCATAACTCGTGCCTATAGAGATAGAGACAGCACCTTTGGAAATGCACGTTATGTTCTCTCATTAGTAGAAGGAGCTAAAATGAATTTGGCGTTGAGGTTGGCAAAAAGTAGTGATCCCGCTAGTTTATCTACCGATGAATTGTCAACGGTGCAATTGGTTGATATTCAAGCACTATTCATTACCGAAAATGCCCGTAAAGTAGCGCTGGTAATTGATGAGCCACGACTGAAAGACGCTATGCACGAATTGGAAAGTTTGATAGGAATGAATAATATCAAACAAGAAATGCGTGACTTAGTTAAATTGGTGCGTTACTATAATGAAATTGGAAAAGATGTGCTGAACACCTTTGTATTACATACCGTTTTTACGGGTAATCCGGGTACAGGAAAAACCACTGTGGCACGTATTTTTGCCAAACTATTCAATGCGTTGGGCATACTTGAAAAAGGACATTTGGTTGAGTGTGATCGATCTGATTTGGTAGGTGAATACTTGGGTCAAACAGCACCCAAAACAATGGAAAAAATTGAAGCTGCAATTGGTGGTGTGTTGTTTATTGATGAAGCCTATTCCTTAGCCGAAAGAGGTGATGATATGTATGGCAAAGAGGCCATAAGCACATTGCTTAAACAAATGGAAGACCGCAATAAAGAATTTGTGTTGATAGTAGCAGGGTATCCCACCAATATGGATGTGTTTTTGAACTCAAACCCGGGCTTAAAATCTCGTTTTGACCAAACCATGAACTTTTTGGATTACTCAGCAGACGAATTGTTGCAAATAGCCGTGATGATGTTCAAAAAAGAAGATTTGGTGGTAAATGCCGAAGCACATCAATTGTTAAAAGAGCATTTTGATGCGCTGTATTCAAGTCGTGATAGCCATTTTGGAAATGCACGAGAAGCACGAAAAATAGTGCAAGAAATTGTGCAACTTCATCACCTTAGAATGGCCGATTTGCCTTCAAGTGAACGCACTATTGAGTTGATTACTACCCTTACAAAAGAAGATTTAGCTGGCCTTAATCCTATTGTGAAAAAAGACACCCGTTCGGCCATTGGTTTTAGGAAGGGGTAAGTAAAATTCAATTCTTAACCTATGAATTATTTCATTATATTTGAAAAATAATTTCCCTACTTTGGAGACGTTTACAACATACTGCTGTTGTATAAGGAGCTAAAATAGGGACAAGTATACAATATAGGTGCAACTGTAACGAACAGACCAATGGAAATAACTCGAGACATAATTTGTCAAGTATATGCAGGACAAAAATCAAGAAAAACTATAGACTTGGTTTTGAATACATTTATTCCTGAATACGAAAAATTGAATTTAGACTATACTTCTCGACTTGACAATGAGAATTACGTATTTAAAACGGAAGACGAAATGATAAATTATTTCATAGAAAACACTGGACTAGAACAGACTTTCTATTGGAATAAAAACCACGACAACCCAGACAAAATTATGGTTGGCGGTATAATTACAGAGGACGATAAACTGATAATGAGTCTGACTATTGATGTTACTGAAGAAACAGTAAGTAAGTATTTCGAAAAACTTAAAAATATTTTGAATTCGGACATTGGTGTCATTTCATACATAAATCCAGCAGACTACGATAATGGGCAAGACTTTATTAAAAAATATAGCCAGAATAACAGGTCTTAACAGCATCTCCCCTAAAGTGGCGGTTCAGTGATTAAATCAAGCTTTGAGCTTCTATAAAAGTTTGTACTTGGTTGACAGTGAATCGCTCCGAAATCGTCACCTTCGGGTGGCACCAAACCGTTACGGGTAATTTTAAAACGACAAAATGTGAAAAAAATACTACTCTTAGGAATTCTTACACTTTCAGGATTTAGATGTATTGCACAAGACGATCATTTAGAGCCTCGGGGTACATATGGTATGCAAGGGGGCGCCCTCTCTGATTATTTTACCAATAATATTTTTCAGTTATTACAATCTACAACCGATGATACTTTAGTTCGCTTCATGCTACTTCCAGAATTTGAACCCGAAAAATCCTTTTATTTAGAAAAAGAAGATTCGGTAACATATTCTATACATGTTCGTCAAATGACCGTAAACAATTTGTTGGGGCTTAAAGAATATCAAAAGATTGTCACAATAGGAATGTATTATGTAGAAAAAGAATTTGCAGAAAAATTAATCCTCTTATTTCAAATCGCTCTCGAACAAACAAAGTATCCCACTAGTCAGGAAATAGACCACGATGGAACCCTATTTTTGTTCACTGCCAAGGATACAAGTGGAAAAGTGAGATATGCTGAAAAATGGTCCAAAATAAATGGACCAAATATGACAGAATTCGTTAGTATATGTGAAGACGTTATTGAATGTAGTAAAGTTTATAAACCACAGTTAAGCCTACTTGAAAAAAGAATAGACAATTTGACTAGTATATTGAAAGAATCTTCAATTACAGATTCCTTTGAATCAAACCAAAAATATCGTCAGAATTATGATATTGTAAGATACATGAATGACACAAAGGACACAATTGTTTCAATGAAAATAAGTAAAATCATCAATATTGAAAATGACTCGGTGATTAAAACTGAAACACTCTTAAAAGATTATTACGTAAAAATGTCACCTTATTCGGATAGATTTTGGATAAACATAAGAACAGGAAATCAGAATATTGAATTCGTTCAAGATAAAGATCGAGGGAAGAATATGTACTATGCAAGAAAAAGATACCGAATTCTTGGATTAAGGTAACTACTGAAAATAACATTAGCTGCTAGCTAATGTTTAGTTGTTGCTGCAAGCCAAGCAATGAATACCGATAATTATCGGTATCCGTTGAACCCCGTTCGTTTCATTCACGAAGGTAAACTAAATTGACTAGTATTTGTTTAGTCAATAAAAGTTTTTAAACAAATTGATATTGTTGGATGTTTTTGTGTGGCAACCAATAAGAAAAAAATGAACTTAGAAATAAAATACACAGATCCAATTCTGCTAAAAATTATAACTCAAATAGAGAAACCAAATATCAATTCAACAAATGATATTTTTCACGATGTAATGAGTTGTATCATCGAACAACAAATTCATTATCGAAGTACTAAAAAAATATTTGCAAAAGCTTTAGAACGTGCTGGTATTGAAAAATTAACCCTTGATAATTTTCATTTATTTAAAAAACATTCCCTTCCACATCTAAAATTAGCCAATGGTAAATATGAAACAATGTTGTTGTTTATTGAATATTGGAGCAAAACTAAACTTGACTTCACTACTTTATCAAACGAAGAACTATTTTCAGAGTTATCATCCATCAAAGGAATTGGTAAATGGACCATCGACATGATTTTATTGTACACATTACAACGCCCCAACATTTTTCCATATGATGATTTTCATCTTAAACAAATAATGATCGCTCTATACCATCTTGATTCAAAAGTAAAATTGAAAGCTCATATGTTGGCTATTTCAGACAATTGGGGAGACCAAAAATCTTTGGCCGTGCTCTATCTACTTGCCTACAAAAATTTACACCATAAAAAATAATGCTTAAGGTAAGAACTGAAAAATCTAAAGAAAATTGATCAGCAATTGGTTTTAGAAGAGGTAATCATTTCAAAATAGACAAAAAACCCATTCATATTTGTGCCTAATGAAATACTGCAATAGATTTTTATTCTAGTAACAATAAAGAATAAGTTGCTCAATTTAAATTTATTATCCTTTTAAAATAAGGAAATATTGATTATACTGATTAATTGTTGTATACTTGTAGAGATGTAGGTTTTTTGAATTTCCAACATCCCCATAAAATTGAAATTATCACTTTGTTCGAAACGTAAAAATGCGGATTGACGAATTATGTGTGGTGCAGGAAACGCTAAAAATAATCCTTATCCCGGTCTTACAATCTAATAGCTAATTAGTTAGTTCAACAAAATCAAAAGAATAAATTTATTAACCTTAAAATATGTAAAACAATGGAAACACCAATCACACAGCCTACAGAGCCAACTACCATACCTTCAAGAGAACAGCCTACTAAAATTGACTAGTTCAAATGACAGCCGTGGCGCCCCAAACTTTTTTGTTGTGTAAATCAAAATAAGGGATTTCCATTGTCAAGGTATTAGAGTTGCTCTTATTAGAAAGTAATAACCAACAAAAAAGCATTGAGTTTCTCAATGCTTTTAACTATTTATTTAAGGAATTTAAAGTACAAAAATAGATTCTAATAATTCATTTGTTAATCCAATATAAGGACTAGGCTGAATAAGATGTTGCTTGATAGCGCTAGGCAATTCATTCAATGATTTGTCATCATCAATAATCAAATAGCTTTCAGAAATTGTAGTTGCATTAAACCAATTCATCAATTCGTCTTTACGGGACAAATGATTTTTGTTTTCGGGCAATCTAGAAATTGAATTAATTGAAACTCCTCTTAAATTGAACATTTCAACCCATTGTTTCTCAGTATATTTTGATTTGTGGGAGGTAGACAATACAATTTTACCTTCAGTTTCAATTAATAATTGTTGAAGTGCAAGTGTGGCGTTTTTTGTAAAAGCAGGGAAACCGTCTTCCAAAATCTGAAGTTTTTTCCAAGGACTTGCTTGAACCATTACACCGTCTATGTCTAAGAAAATTAACATTTTACAAATTTAAATAAAAAAGTGTTAGTTTAACTTAAAATTACACAAAAAGGTTACTTTAATCAGTAGTTTAATAGGTTACAATAATTTTATGAAACGGATTAAGATAACATCTCTAGTAATTTTTCAATTGTAATTCCATTGTAATTTGCATCCTTAAGATTATGTTTCATAATATCAGAATCTGATTCATAATCATCAACTAGTTCAATGTTTTTCCATGAATGCAATTCAGTTGCTGATGATTTATGCGTTTTTTCAATTTCTATGTTTCTTTCAGAAAGTAAAGTTGAAATATATCGATGATGCCCATCAATGATTAGATTATCACAAGTTTTGATAGGAGGTAACTTTATATCTAAACACATTTTATTATATAATCGAATTATAATTGGTAGAGATAATCTATTTTGGGTAGGAAGAAGTTGAAATTCTTGAGTTAGCAATATTTCTTTTACGCGTTGTTCCGTAATTTCTATCATAGTTTTAGATGTAATTTTTTGTAAAAGTACATTATTTTCAATTTTTTTATTATTATGGGTTACCTTTTAGAGTGTTTCAATATATAAAAACACTACCTCAACATCTCTTTCATTTCACTCAAAATGACAGCCGTTGCGCCCCAAACTTTTTTGTCGTGTAAATCAAAATAAGGAATTTCCATAGATATTGGATTCACAGTGCCTCTGCCAACGGTTTGGCGGGTAACTCTTACTCGTGAATCATCAAACAAATGTTCCATAGGAATGGTCAATAATTCGCTAACTTCATAACTATCGGTTATAAAGGTGGGGGTTGATGAACAGTGAGCCACAAAAGGTGTGACGTACATTTTACTAGGTGGAATAAATACTTCTGATAATTGCCCCAACACTTCAACGGTTGCTGCCTGCACTCCAATTTCCTCTTCCATTTCGCGCAGTGCAGCTTCTAAAAAGGTTTCTGAGGCTTCTAATTTACCGCCTGGAAAACTAACTTGTCCACCGTGCACACCTTCATAATCGGGTCGTTGAATCAACGCAAAATGACAGGTTTCTTGAATCGGAAAAAGCAATAGCATAACTGCCGCTTTCCTATATAATGCTCGTTCCACAGCACCCAATTCATTGGGATTTATGTTTCTATAAGGAGCCATTATTTTGTGAGCTTCAAAACCGGGTAGGGGTTGTGTAATTCTTGTGCGAAGTGTCGCTATTACCTTTTGATGATTCATGATTCAAAAATACAACCTATCGTTATGAGTTAGGATTCATTTGGTTAAAATATAAATTCGTTTTGGTTTGTTGGTTTGAAGAAGTACAAAGTTGGGCTGTTTCTTAGTATAGGTTTTCCAACCATTTTTCATTATCCATCAAACATTATACCTTGGTCTCCGTCCTTCTCGATACAAAAATCTATTTTTATTCAAACGCTTTACTTTTTGATAAAATTTACGATTTTCACTCGTAGTGACTAATAACCAAATAACTGAGTAACCTTCTAACTGAACAACCAAAAAAAACCTTCCAACTAAAGAACTGAATAATGCAGATGCGTGGTCTGCATCAAGACAAGCTCTGCTTCGTCTCGACCGAACAACCTTACTTCCGTTCTCTGATCAAAAACAAATACACTGGAAAGTGATCGGAATATCCACCTTGGTAGGTAGATCCCACATAAGTTCTAAAAGGATATCCTGCGAAGTTTCCATCCGGATTTTGAAGAAAAGGTTTGTTAAATACTTTGAATTTGAAGAAGCGTAAATCATTGTATTCTCCTTTAACGTCTACCAATGATTGCGTAAGAATCATTTGGTCAAACAAATTCCAAGCGTCACGCCAAGCCAATGTTCCAATACCTTTGTTATACGATTCTTCTGAGGCATTAAAAAGATTGTTGGGCTCTAATTGGTCCATTTTGCCATTACCGGCCAATACTTTTTTTACACTTGGACTTTTTGGATCGTCATTTAAGTCGCCCATTAAAATTACTTTTGCATTAGGATCAGCTTTTTTTAATGAATCAATAATGTGCAGTCCTAAACGAGCGGCAGCCATTCTTAAATGCGCACTTTTTTTCTCACCACCACTCCTAGATGGCCAGTGCCCAACAATAAAATGAGTTTTTTCGCCCAATAATTCTCCCGACACTAATAATTGATCTCTTGATTTAAAACTGGTGTCTCCTTCAATTTTTAATGTATATGATTTACTTGATGTTACTTTAAAATATTTAGGTTGGTATAATAAGCCTACATCTACTCCACGTCTGTCAGGAGAATTATAATGTACAATAGCATAATTTCTTCCTCTTAACTTCTCTGTTTTTACTAAATCTTCCAACACCATTTTATTCTCAATTTCACAAACGCCCAACACAGCGGGTCCGTCTGGAGTAATTTCGGTTCCCATTTCGGAAATAACACGTGACATGTTATTTAATTTTTCGTAATACTTTTTTGAATTCCACTTTTTATCTCCTTCTGGGGTAAATTCGGCATCGTTAACATCCGGTGTATCAAGGGTATCAAAGAGATTTTCGAGGTTATAGAATCCGATACAAGCTACATCGTATTTCTTGTTTGGATCGAGAGTTTGAGCGCTAAACGATGCATTTGTTAATATACCGATTACAATTGTTAACAATAATTTATTCTTCATTCTACTTAATAATAACGTGATAAAAATAATTTTCTCTACTTTTGTGGCTCCAAAAGTATATACTTAAAGTCAATTTTAAATGAACATAAGGTTAATATTTAGTTTTTTGCCTTTTTTACCAGCTTTTATATTTTCACAAACCGAAGATATCGATACCGTTAAAACAATCAAAGCCGATACAAACATTGTTCCTGTTTTGATAACTGGAGGTGATTTGCAAGATGATGAAGCACAAAACCAAGACATAAATGGTTTATTGCAATCTTCAAGAGATGTATTTACGTCTATTGCAGGTTTTAATTTTAGTGTAGCCCGCTACCGTTTTAGAGGTTATGATGGAATTCATACACAAGTACTTTTAGGTGGGATGCCCATTAATGACCCCGAAACAGGAATGGCTATTTTTGCTTATTGGGGTGGTTTAAATGACATTACCCGTTACCCTGAAACAAAAACAGGTATTGCTAGTTCACATGCTGTTTTTGGTGGAATAGGCGGTTCTTCTTCTATTAATTTAGACGCAGATGATGCAAGAAAGGGGACTAAAGTTTCGTATGCCGCTACTAATAGAACCTATTATAATAGAGCTATGATTACTCACAGCACAGGTATGCTGAAAAGTGGTTGGGCATTTAATGTTTCACTTTCAGGACGTTGGTCGAAAGAAGGGTATGTAGATGGAACCTATTATTCTGGTGCAAGTTATTATGCCGGAGCTACAAAAAAATTAAATGATAAAAGAAGTTTAAATTTTTCTGTTTTTGGAGCGCCAACGGTACAAGGTCGTCAAGGTATTGCTGTACAAGAGTTATATGATTTAACCGGAAATAACTATTATAACCCTTATTGGGGATATCAAAACGGTGAAAAAAGAAATGCTCGTGTTAGAAATAATCACGTTCCCTATTTAATTGTATCGGATGATTGGAAGATTAATGAAAAAAGTTCGTTAAAAACATCTGCTTATGTGGTAGTTGGAAGAACAGGAAACACCAACTTAAATTGGTATGATGCAGCCGATCCAAGACCCGACTATTATAGAAATTTCCCAAGTTATTTGAACTCTATTGACCAACCTGAATTGGCCCAACAAGCTACCTATAATTGGCAAAATGACATCAATACACAACAAATTGATTGGGATTTCATGATTTTTGCCAATAGTAAAAACTTGCATCAAGTTGAGAACGCCAACGGAATTGAAGGAAATACAGTAACTGGAAATCGTTCTAAATACATTGTTGAGGAATACCGAGTTGACCCAAGAAGAGCAGGTGTTTACAGTGTTTACAATACAAAACTAAATGATCGAACTCATTTAACTGTTGGTTTGAATGGATATAAACACAAATCAAAAAACTACCGTTTATTAAAAGATTTGTTAGGCGGAGATTATTGGGTTGATTTGAATCAATTTGCTGAAAGAGATTTAACCGATGAAAATGCGGGTCAAAACGATTTAAGTACTCCAAATAAAGTAGTTGGTGTTGGAGATAAATTCAGTTATGATTATGATATCCACGTAACTTTTGTGGAAACCTTTTCAAATATTGATTTTAAATTGGGAACAAAAATAGATGGATACGGGGGGTTAGCATTGTCACATACTAATTTCTATAGAAATGGTAATCTTCAAAACGGTGCCTTTGCCGATAATTCATTAGGGGAATCTGAAAAACAAAAGTTTTATAACTACGGTATAAAAGGAGGTTTAGTATACAAAATTACAGGCCGTCATTTAATCACATTGAATTTGATGAATGCCACCAAAGCACCGGTAGCTCAAAATGCATTTACCTCTCCTCGTACTAGAAATGAAATTGTTGCCAATCTTGAAAACTTAGAAATCCTTTCCGGAGATATTAATTACATCATTAGATATCCAAAATTTAAGGCTCGCTTTACAGGCTTTTATACAGAAGTAAATAATCAAACTTGGGCACGTAGTTTTTACCACGATGAATATTTGACTTTTGTCAACTATATGATGTATGATATGGATCAATTGTTTATGGGAATTGAGGCCGGTGCTGAATATAATGTGACTCCTACATGGCAAGTGAATGGAGCCTTTACCACTGCTGAATACTTGTATAACAATCGTCCAAAAGCCGCTATTGTAAGAGATAACTCAAGAGAAGTGATTGCTGAGGCGCGTGAAATTTATTTGCAAAACTACAAAATAGGGGGAATGCCTCAAACAGCAGGTTCTATTGGTTTAAAATACAGTTCACCAAAATATTGGTGGGTTGCTGCCAATTTTAATTATTTAGCTGAAATTTATTTAGATCCTAATCCAGACCGTAGAACAGCTGAAGCATTGGATGGGTATGTTGAATCTGATCCTCAAGTTGCCTTATTATTAGATCAAGAAAAATTGCCAAATGGATACACATTAAACCTTTCTGGTGGAAAATCTTGGAGAATTGAAAGCAACAACTCCTACATTCGTTTGAATGCTAACATCAACAATTTATTAAACAACACCTCGTTTATCACAGGCGGATTTGAACAATTGCGTTATGATGCAGCCCAAATTGATAAATTCCCGTCTAAATACAGCTACACTTTTGGATTGAACTACTTTGTTATGTTAACATATCAGTTTTAATTCAATAAATATTTACAAATAAAAAAGTACGAATTAGTTTATTATAATATATGAAAAAATCAATTTTAGGTCTTGGAATGCTAGCAATTGTGGGACAATTAATCTTTTCTTCTTGTGAAAGAGAATACGATAAACCACCTTTGGCCGAAATACCTGTTGGAAATGTAATCGATATAGCTACCTTAAAAGGAATGTATGCCGGTTTGAATGTTTCAATTACGGAGGATTATTCGGTTTATGCTGTAGTTACGGCAGATGAAACAACTGGTAACTTTTATAAAGAAGCCTATATTCAAGATCCTTCGGGAGCTATTAAGTTACGTTTATTGGCTTCAGGAGGTTTGTATATTGGAGACTCTATTCGCGTGGCATTGAAAGGTACCGTGTTAAGCAACTACAATGGCTTACTTCAATTAGATTCAGTAGATGTAGATAAAAACGTTATTAAACAAGCGGTTGGGAAATACATTACTCCTACCGTTTATGGATTAGATCAAATTTCAGCTGGTCTACAATCACAATTAGTACGTATAAATGATGTAGAATTTGTAGCGGCAGAATTGGGTCAAACTTGGGCAAATGCCATAACTCAATTTAGTGTAAACCACAATTTAACAGATTGTAATGGTAATACTCGTTTATTAAGAACAAGTGGTTATTCAGATTTTGCAGGTCAAGTTATTCCTCAAGGTAATGGTTATATCACAGCCATAGTTGGTGTTTTTAATGCTGATGTTCAATTGTATGTGAGAACACCAAATGAAGCTGTATTTACAAATGCACGTTGCACAGGTGGAGGAACAGTAACTTGTAATCCATTAGTGGCCTTAAGCGAACCTTTTTCAACGCATACTCAAGGAGGAACCGTTTCTGATTTTTGTTGGTCAACAACTTCTACTTCCGGAACGCCTCAGTGGATAATTGGCGATATTTCGGGTAACAAAAATGCTATTGCTTCATTGAGTGGAACATCCAACAGTGGATCACAAAATATGTGGATGGTGAGCCCTGAAATTACTTATGCTTCTTCGAACACCTTATCTTTTATGAGTGCTGTTTTAAACTATAATCACAATGGTCTTCAAGTATACGTTTTAACAAACTATACTGCCGATCCAAATACAGCAACACAAACCTTAATTTCTTCAGCCACGCTTGCAGGTAGCGGAACAGGAAACAATGTGTTTGTTGGGTCAGGAACTATTCCACTAAACACTTTTGGAATTTCAGGTACCTACCGAATTGGATTTAAATACACAGGTAACCCAGGAGCTGGGCAAACCACAACCTACAAAATTGATGATGTAATCATCTCTCAATAAGTTAAAAAAACAAACAATTAATATCTCTACAAAATGAAAAAACTTTACATTTTAAGCTTATCGCTTTTATCGATGGCTAGCGTTAATGCGCAGGTTGTCTTCACATCAGATTTGTCATCTTGGGCTTCAAATCTTCCTACAGATTTTATGGGTTCAAAATCAAACATTAGCCCAACAAACGTGGTTGAAGTTACTGTTGGGGCTATGTATGGAACTTCTTTAGCTCAATTAATTGAAACGACTTCAACACACAAAAGATTCTCAACTCAACCAATGGCTGTTACTGCCTCTCAAGGGTATGAAGTAAAAGTTTGGGCCAAAGGAAGTGGTGATATTCGTTTTGGAATGTTTGATGACAATACAGGAACAGGCGGTGGATATATTGCTTATACTTCTTATCAAACAGTAAACGCAACAACGTCTACCATGTATATGGCAACCATTTCGGCAACTAATACAACTGCCAATGGTGAGTTTATTATTTCTGTAAGAAATACAATTGCTCCTCAACACATTCAAATCGATAGTGTATCCATTGAAGAAGTTGTTGTTGCTCCTCCAACAACTGTTTCTGTTTATGACATTCAGTATTCAACGGCTACTCCAGCAGATTCTCCGTATGATGGTCAAATTGTAAACACAGGTGGTATTGTAACGTATGTTAGAGCTAGCGGTGGATTTTACATCAGCAGCGGAACAGGTCCTTGGAGTGGTGTTTATGTTTACTCAACGTTGAGCCCATCTCCAGTTGCTATAGGCGATTCTGTTACTTTTTCTGCTGAAGTTGATGAATTCAATGGATTAACAGAATTAAAATTCCCTACAAATTTAGTGGTAGTAAGTCAAGGAAATTTCTTTTTTGCAACTCCCGTAACTACTGGTACTGCAATGACTGAGCCTTATGAAGGATGTTTTGTATCGGCTTGTGGACAATGTACAGCTGCTGACAATTCTTTTGGTGATTGGATTTTAAATGATGGTTCTGGAGATGCTGAAATTGGAGATTTCTTTTTCACTAATACAGGAATTGCTGGAAACAACTACAATACAAAAGGAATCATTGATTTTGCTTTTAACTTCTTTGGTTGGTTACCAAGAAACGCTGGAGATGTGCAACAAACACCTTCTTGTGTAAGTGCTATCAATGAATTGGAAAATGTATATACATTATATCCTAATCCTACAGAAGATATTGTGTACATTAATTTTACCACTGCTGGAAACTATGTTGTTACGTTAACTGATATGACTGGAAAAGTTATTGAAAACACTACATTTAATGGTAACAATACACTTGATTTAAGTGATTTATCAAACGGTGTTTATTTTATAACTGTAAATAACAGAACCACCAAATTGGTAAAAAAATAATCTCCATTTGATACTATTTTTAAAAACCCTATCATTCGGTAGGGTTTTTTTGTATATTTACGTTTTAAAAATAGCATTACTTAACCCACCCTACCGCTTTTTAACCACCTCAGAATATTGATTTGAGCTTGTTAATGGCATGTTAAATACAAAAATCTATAGATCGATGGTTAGAGTAATTTTGATTTTGGGTATGGTCTATTTTGGGTGCAAGAGCGCCTATGCTCAACAAGTGTTGACCGTCAATTTTACAGAAGTAGAAGCTTCTATCAACAATGCTACATCGTCCTATTACTATCCAAAATTAATGGAGCGTTTCCAAAAATTTGATAGTACTCTAACGGCACAAGATTTTCATCACATATACTACGGTAACTATTTTCAACCTGAATATTTGCCTTATTCCACTAATGAGTCTCAAAAACAATTATATAATTTATTAAGAACACGTGAATTTAATGAGGCGTTGATACATGGAAAATTAGCGTTTACTCAAGAGCCGCTTAATCTAAAAGTACTTTTTGGAATGTATGTCTGCTATTCCAATTTGGGCGAAACAAAACTTGCCGACAACTATTTGTTTCTCTACTATGGTTTATTGTCGGCACTATTCAATTCAGGCGATGGTAAAAGCGTAGAAACTGCTTTTGTGGTGCTTTCTGTAGATGATGAATATGAAATGGTAGCCTCTTTGAATTTACGCGTTAAAAAGCAAGAATTAGTTCTTGGGCCTACCGATGTGTTGCACGTTGAGAAAAACAAATCCAGCAAAAAGAAAGGGCCAAAATATAAGCGTATGTATTTTAATGTATCCTTACCTTTTATGTTTTTGAATAAGAAGTAGATTACTTCCAAATAAATTCAAATTCGATTCTTCGATTCTTTGCATGTTCTTCATCAGAGCATTCCACTAAATTAGCGCAATGATTGATTAATTTAGATTCACCACAGCCTTTAGTAATAAATTGTTTAGATGAAACCCCTTTGCTTTTTAGATATATAGAAACAGATTCTGCTCTGTTGTTAGATAATTCTAAGTTATCTGAAGTTTTGCCTCTACTATCTGTATAGGCATAAATATTTAATGATAAATTTGGGTTAGCTTTTAACAAAATAGTCAACTCATCTAATACCTTTTTCCCTTCGGCATCTAGCTCCCACTTTTTCGACTCAAAATAAATGTTTTTGGATACTACTTTATTTTCACTCGATGGTTTTATTTCTTCAAAGGTTGGCGTTTCTTTAACTCTAGGAACTAGCTCATAATTTTCAAGTTTTATTTCAAATTGAAAATTACCTTTAGAACTCAGTTTTGAAGCCAAAAATTTTTCATTATTTGCATCTACAATATAAAAAGAGGTATTGTCAACGTTTATGAATTTATTAACGCCTGTAACTTGACCTTTAACGGTAATACTTTTAGAACCTTGTAAAACACCATCATTATCTTGAATCATCATCAAAACACCTTTTTTTGTTGGTAATTTTGAATAAGAAAACTCTCCGTTCTTTGAGACTTTTGAGGTATTCATAACCATTCCGCTTTCGGAAAAGAAAACAATATTAATTCCAGTAAAGTCTTTATCTAATTTTTTATAATCATACAGCTTACCTGTTAATTGCTCAGTAGTTAATGTTGTATGTTGTGTTAATACAACCACATCGTTTGATTGGGTGTTAAAGGAATTAGAACGTAAAAAAACATCTTGTTCGACCAATAGTTCTAAATAAGATTTGTCACTGTACATCTTTCTCATTTTGAAACATCCATTATCATCAGTAGTGACATAGTCATATGTAGTTCCTAAACTATCTTTTACTTCAAACTTAACGGTTACGGCCTTACTTCCATCGCTGTATTCAACACAAATTGTTCCTGATACGAGTACTATCTTTTCTTCATCTTTATACCATAAGAAATTGTTTTCATCTTTTTGGTTTTTAAACCTCAGACCTATTTCGGCCATTTCATCTTCTAAAAGGTCAAGATACGTTTTTTGATTATATAATTTTCTGATTTTAAAACACCCGTCTTCATCAGTTGTTATCAAATCTATTATTGCTCCGGTGCTATCTTTAACTGCAAAATTAATCTGCACCGCTTCTTCACCATTTTCATAAACTACACAACGCTTCATTGTGGTAATTTCCAGTGGTGTTTTTTCATTTTGCCAATTGGTATTTTTCTCGTCTTTTTCATTTACAAACCTCATTTGAAGTTCGTTCTTCATTTCCTCCAACAACTCTAAATATGAACCTTCAGAATACAATTTTTTAATTGTAAAACAACCACTTTGATCTGTAGTTAATTGATCTATTGTCTGACCGTTCTTATCTTTTACATTAACAATGACTAAAACAGCCTTATCTCCATTTTCATATACTACACAACGTTTTTTAAGTTGGTCAGCTGATTCAAGCACATAGGTTACTAATTCTGTTTGAACTAAACCTATCGAGTCTAATAGTACTTTATTGCTTGTTAAAAGTTTTATATTAACAAAAGGATCGCGTAAACAATCATCTTTTAATGGTCGGATAATCATTTCTGAATCACTTTCATTTAACGGCATTAAAGAAACATTTTGATAAGGTAGTTTAGTATATACAAAATAGCCATTTTTATCGGTTACTACAGAGTCAAAAATAGTTTTGTTATCATCAACTAAGTATAGTTTTTTATTGGGGAGGGGTTCATATTTTATACCATCTACTAAAACACCTTCTATAGTAGTAGTTTCTATTTGATTGAATAAATAAATATCATCTTTTCCAATTCCTCCCAATCTGTTTGAAGTAACATAACCGGATTTATCACTTGAAAAACAAATTCCAAAATCATCAAAATTTGAATTGATTGCTTTAGGTAGCAATGTTGGTGAAGTCCAATTACCAGAACTATAGTTAATTTCGAATATATCAAGCCCTCCAAAACCTATATACCCATTAGAAGAAAAGTATAGACAATTAGGTCTATAAGGATTATAGCAAGGGAAAACATCGTTGAAAGGTGTGTTTATTTTTTCTCCAAAGTTAATGGGTTTAGACCAAGTGTTGTTTTCAAATTTACAATAATACAAATCCATTTCTCCAAACCCACCTGGCATATTGCTTGAAAAAACGAGCAAATTTAAACCTGGAATATACACTGGATGAGCAAAGGAATGGTCTTTATCCGAAGCAAATTCAAACGGAACTAAAGTTGACCATTTTCCTTTTTTCTTATCGGCTATGTAAATCTGTGTTTGATTAAGGCTGTTTTTATCTTCTTTAAATGATTTTGTTATGTATGCCACATTACCATCTGCCGAAAAACTTATCGGCCCTATATGATAGGATTCGTTTAACTTTTTGGAAAACAACGTTGGTGTAGAGTTTTTGTTTGTGTCACTACTAAAAACAGATAAGTAGGCCGTCCCTGACCAATCTGATTGGTTGAGATCATATAATGAAACTGGTCGATCAGAACTAAAAACTAACTGATTATTGTACAAAGTTGGGCTAAATTCAGAAAATGGTGTATTTAAATAGGATACATTCGTTGCTGAAAAATAGTTAGGATTAGAAGGTTTTTTTTGAATGGTAGCTTTAGAATTGTATGCTGAAAGTTTATTAAATGCTCTTGTTGCATCCAATACAGCTCCATATGCTAGACATAAATGAGCATAATTGTTCCAGTCTGTGGGTTGCATTTTTTTATAATCAGCAATGACCAAATATCTATATTGTTGATAGGATTGATCCATTTGACCCGTTTTATGATAGGCAAAAGCCAATCTGTGACGCGCATCTAAATCTGTGGGATTTTTTTCGATTATTTTTTCAAATCCTTTAATTGCGTTAGCATATTCCAATCTGCCAAACCGCTCTTCATTTTTAGTCTGACCAACCAAATCGAATGACAAAAATAATATTACACAAAAAAATACAATTGTTTTACCAGTCATTCTCACTATAAATATCTTGGGTTAACAATTCCTGGGTTTTTTCTATTAAAATCAAATCCAACAAATAGTTCGTGAGAACCTCCAATGTTGAACTTTTTAGAGTGACTCAATTCGAAATCATACGAATAGCCCATTCTAAAAAATTTATTTAAATAAATTTGAGCCATACCTACAACAGTACCACTTGATCTGTAGGATACACCCAATCCGATTCTAGAATTGTATATAAAATTTGTGTTTATATCAAAGTTTAATGGAGCTGAAAAGGAGAATTTTGCCATAACACTTGGTTGAAAACGCCATTTTTTGGATAGATCAATCAAATAACCAAGATATGCAAACCCGTGTCGAGCTAAATTGTTTTTAATAATATTATCTGAAGCAAAAGTTAGCTGAGATTCTACTAAATTAGTAATTGTAAAGCCTCCCATCAATCTTTTGTTGTAATAATGTAGCCCAGCATCAAAAGTAGGTGTGAAATTACTTTGAAGATTATTTAATGCGCTTTGATCGTTCCCATCTCGATAATTGAGCCTATCGGCACTTATTCTAAAATTATAAAATCCTGCTCTCAATCCAAAACTCAATGTGCTATTTGATAATTTTAATGAATACGAATAGGACCCAAAAGCTCCTAAAATTCCATGTGCTCCAATGGATTCATTAATAACATTTAAGCCAACTCCCATTTTTTGTTTTTTTATGGGAGCGTGAAAAATCAATGATTGAGAATGAGGCGCGCCTTCAATCCCAGTCCATTGTCTACGTTCTGATACTATGCCTTGCAAATTATCTTTATTTCCAGCATAAGCTGGATTAATGACAAACAAGCTATACATATATTGACTGTATTGGGTTTGTTGTTGACCAAATACTGCAACTAAACTTGCAAAAAATAACGATAGGATTGCTATTATTTTCATCATCTTGTCAATTCAATAAATCCTGAAAAATCAACCTCTCCAACTTTAGCATTATAGAAATATACACCAACTGGTAGTTCTTTTCCTTCCATATTTTCACCTTTCCAAGGGTTGTTCCAATTGTCGTAATTTTCAGTTTGCCAAACAATATCACCCCAACGATTAAAAATCACAACTGGGTTATTTCCTGGGGGTAATCCTTCAATGAACCAAACATCGTTAAGATTATCATTATTTGGTGTTATACCCGTATAAAAAATTAAAACACAATCATCTGTCAAGCCAATCACATTGTTTTCTGTAACGTAACAATTAGAAGAATCGCTCACCCAAATTACATATGGTCCTTCTGATAAATTTTGAAAGGATGATGAAGTTTGATGAGTGATACCGTTATTTATACTGAATGAGTAAGGTTCAATTCCTCCTAATGCTTCTATTTCAATAGCTCCTTGCATAGCAAAACAGTAGGTGTTTGTGATGGAAGTTTGGAGACTTAAATCCGATATTACCAAAACAATAGTATCCGAATTTTGACACAAAGGATTAGATTCGGTATTCCAGATTAATGAGTATACTCCTGATTGAGTAGCGTTAAATGTTGTATTATTAAGAGAAGTATCTGAAACCGATATAAAATTAGGTAAAGTCCAATAACCATAACCAAAGTTTGGAACATTGGCATAAAGTGTCCCTGTCAAATCACAAAAAGTAGAGTCAACGCCAGCTATTGAAATAGGTGTTCCGGTAAAATTAGTGTAGGCAAAATCTGCCCAACATCCTGCATCATCATTCACAGTCAAACTATAATCTTGCCCATTATCTATAGGAAACAATCGAGTAGGTTCATTTTGGATAGGTAACAAAGGTGAAACTGTAGCGGTAGTAGGTAAAATAGTTGATATACTATAAGCAGATCCATTGGATGATGGCAAACCACCATCAAATGAAAACACAACAGAACTGTCTAAACAATTTTCCAAATACGTTGCTCTAATAGTGGGTAATAAATTAACTGTTATTGTATCTATTGCATAACATCTATTGCCTAAAGCCGGATTAAACACAGTAACTGTTGCAGAATTATACATTGTGTGTGGCACTAAGTACAACGTTGTATCATCAATTGAATTAACATAAGGCTGAAAATTAGCTGTATCATTAACTATAGTCCAAGAATGTCCAACTTGTGGCAATGTTTCTCCTGCAAAACAACTATTAGCAGTGTATAAATCAGCTGGAGCAAAAACCGATGGTGGACAATGGTAAACGTCCATGGATAATTGAGGGCTATAAGGAACAGTGCTACCAGGATAGATTGGGTGAGGAGACCAAGTGCTGCCTAATTGAGAAATGATTTCTAAGGTATCCCCATAGCAAACATTCAAATCATTAATATCCACCAAAACACCGTTTAAATACGCTTCAAAAATGGGTAAAGATGCACTACAATCACAAATCGTAGGATGCACATTCATAGTGTAAGAAGATGTGGTAGGACAAATACCTGGCGTTGTGTACGTTATAATATACGTGCCGGGAGTAGAAGTACTAAAGTCAATTGCCCCTGTTGTAGTATTTAAGTCTAAACCTGCTGTTGAGTTAAACACCCCTCCACTAATTGATGGCATAACATTAGGCGATTTTATTCCGTTGTAGCTACAATAATAGTTTTGAGGATAACTAAATGTTGTGATAGGTGCTGCATTAATAGTAACTGTAAAAGTAGATGAACTGTTACATAATCCCGGTGTTGTATAGGTTATTGTATATGTTCCAGGAAATGAATAATTTAAATATATCATTCCTGTTGAATTTTGCACATATAATGAACTCGAACTGGAAGTAAATGTTCCTCCTGGCACAGAAATAAAATTTGGAAAAGGATTGGGTTCATTTTTACAAAAAGAAGTTGAAGCATAGCTAAAAGCAGCAACTGGAGTAACACCTACAGTGAAGTTTCTTACGGTAGTTGAAGGACAAATACCAGTAGTGGTGTAGGAAATTGGATAGACTCCATTTGTTGAGGCATCCAAATCTATTTCACCCGTTACACTATTAAGAATAATTCCGGGTGTGGAAGTAAACGTTCCCCCTGGAGTATTAATGTAAGAAGGAAGTACTAACCCTGTAGCAGCCGCATCACAAAAAGCATACGAAACATAACCAAAATCGGAGCTTGGCACAGGTAACACCTCTAAATTAAAATAGGCAGTATCTTTACATTGACCTGCGGAAACATATCTAATAGTGTAATTATTAGGTAAAGAAGCATTTAAATTAATGACCCCTGTTAAACTATTAATAACTAACCCACCAGGTGTTGCAGTAAAATTACCTCCAGTAGATGCTAACATATTAGGAACAATGCTCCCTAAGTTTCCACAAAAGGAAGGTTGAGAATAGGAAAATGATGCACTTGCAGTGTTAGAAACTACTAAACTATGCATGGTAAAAGCAGTACAAACACCAGTTGTAGTGTATATAATTAAATGAGACCCATGGTGAGAGTTATCAAAATCAATTTCACCTGTAGCCGAGTTAACAATTAGTCCTGTAGGTGAACTGAACACTCCGCCAACTGACCCCACAAAAGTTGGTAATAAAGTACCCGTCATATCACAAAATAAAGTGTCGGTATATGAAAATGCTGAATTTGGGACTTCTAGTACTTCAATTGTAAAATAAGCTGTATCGCCACAATCACTTGGTGTTATATATTGTATGGTATATATTCCAAAGTTTGAAAAATTTAAATCAATTTCACCGCTTTCATCATCAATTGATAGTCCTGCAGGTGTAGCTGTAAATTCACCTCCATTGTATCTAACTGTATCAGGGGCTAATATTCCTTCAAACTGACATATTTGAGTAACGGGATAGGTGAAATAGGGGTCAAAATAATTTGTTATGGTTATGTTTCTTCTAGTAGTATCAAGACATTCATCATTAACGACTCTAAAAACTTGGTATTGACCTAAAGGAGATAAATCAACATCTATTTCCCCTGTAACAGAGTCTAAAACTAGATTGGGATCTGGACAATAAAAATAACTGGTCAGCAAATTACCTGTTTGCGTGTGAATTGAATCTGGGAAAATATTGTTTACTTCAAATGTACATAAGGTGTAATTTTCATAAGAAAAAAACGAGTTTAGTTGCTTTACATAAACCTTAGCGCTATCAATTTCACTACAATAACCTCCTGTATTATAATAAATAGTTGTTATCGTGTCCTTTTTAGCAGTTTTCCAATCTACTAATCCTGTAACTGTATCAATAAAATTCAAATCTTCATTATCACTCCAAAAATGTCCCGAACCAACTGTTACAATAGAATCATAAGGCAAAACAAGACTTGGATTTTGAAAAGCGCAGATGGTATCCATTAAATAAAAACTGGGATCTTCTGCATTATCAACAATAATTTCAAAAGATGCTATTCCTGAACAAATATTAGGTTGGTTAAAAATAGTATATACTCCTGGATTTGTTATCCCTAAATTAATAATACCCGATAAAGAATCGACCAAAATATCTGTTGATGAAGAATAAAAATGTGTGCTTGATGGATTGGCAATAAAGTTTGGAGTAATTATAGAACCATTTTCGCAATAAAGGCTATTGCTATATGTAAAACTAGAATCTAAAACAGGAGTAATTTCAACATTTATAAATGCAGAATTTTGACAACCATCTGAAGTTATAATTTCAAGAATATATGTGCCCGTAGATATGTTAAAAATAGTATCTGAGGAATTAAACATATTTGTTGTGGAATCTGCAGTTATTAATTGCAAAACAGTGCCTGATGGATAAGTAGACCAAATGTATTGTACCGGGAAATTACCCAAGGTGTGAGCAGCTACAAATGTGTTTTGAGAATTTTCACAAATATCATTTCCTTGAAATATTGTAATTTGACAAAAAGGTTGAACTTCTACCATAACAGTATCTGTTCCTGTACAAGGAGCATTACCAACTTGATAAATAACTTCGTGAAAACCTACTCCTGCATTTTGAGGATTAAACAAGCCTGTTGATGCATTTATACAACCTCCACACGAAGCGCTCCACGATCCTCCTCCTGTTGCAGCATTCAAAGTAATGGCAGCGCTTGTATCGGTTAAAACTGGCGGAAGCATTATAGTGGCGTCAAAAGCACCCGTTTCTGCACCGCCTATTCCCGTACATAATTCTATAGTAAAACTTGACAAAACATTGTCATAATCGTGCGTAATGATCATCACTTGCTGTCCGCTATAAACATAAGGAGCTGCAACTATACTTGGACAACCCGTACATTCGTAACCAAATTGAGTACACCCTACTGATTGTGTGGAAAAGTTACATGCAATCTGATTTGAACTATCTAAAACAGCAGTACACGGATCCATACCAATTGGGATATTATAAAGAACAAAATCTAAATGTCCAAGAGGAACATTTCCCATTATTTGAAGGTTAAGTGGCCCAGAAGTAGTAATGTGTAAAAGCACAAAACCATACCCAAAGTCACTTCCGTGTTCACCAGTTCCGCATCCTTGAGGGTTTGAAAAATCAAAAGGAGGCCCAGCTGCAGAAGAAATAAATGGAAAACTAGTTGATACCCCTGGTGTACAAATAGATGCTTGTATATTACAACTGGATTGAGTAAATATCTTGGTTGAATTTAACCAAATTAGTATTAAAAATACAAGTAAAATTCTTAAAGTATTCATTTAGGATGTGTTAATCTAACTAATTAAACGCGAAAATTGTACTCTATTTTTTTGATAAGTTTTTACAAAGATAAAAACTTTTAGATTTTAGAAACTGTTTTAATTTAAAAATAGGCTCAATAAAGATAATTCAGAGGTGAATTCATTAAAAACCTTGGTGAAATATATTTCAGCGCAAAAAAAAAAGCGCTGTAGATTTTTTCTACAACGCTTTGACTATTAGTGTGTTTACGTAATGCTAACTTACCCGTTCAATGCTTCTGCTCCTCCAACGATTTCTAAAATTTCGTTGGTAATAGCTGCTTGACGCGCTTTGTTGTAGAACAATTGTAATTCTTTTTTCAATGAACTTGCGTTATCCGTTGCTTTATGCATTGCAGTCATACGAGCGCCATGTTCTGAAGCATTTGAATCCAATAATGCTTTATATAATTGGATTTTAAGTGAATTAGGAATCAAATTGGTTACGATTTCTACTTTTGAAGGTTCGAATATGTAATCACTTTGAGCTGTCGTAGATGTAGTTTCTGTTGGTGCAATAGGTAAAAACTGTTCCACTTTTACTTCTTGTACCGCAGCATTTTTAAATGCATTGTAAACAATTACAATTTTATCTATAGAACCTTCAGCATAACGTTCCATCAAGTTTTCAGCTATAGGAGCAGCTTTTGCAAAGTTCAAACCATCCCAAACCAAATCAGTATTGTGAGGTAATTTTGATCCTCTGATGTTTAAATCGGTTCCTTTAATAGCTTCTGCCATTTTTCTACCAATAGGTAAAACGCTCACGTTACAACCTGCATACTCTTCACGAGCCAAACGCTTTACTTCTTTTACGATATTAGCATTAAAACCTCCACACAAACCTCTGTTAGAGTTAATCCCTACAATCAATACGTTTTTTACTGCACGTTCTTGAGTAAATGGATTCTCACTGGCATCTAATGATGATGATAAGTTTCCTAATATCTCTTGCAATTTTTGGGCGTATGGACGCATTTGAACAATAGCATCTGTAGCTTTTTTCAATTTAGCTGCCGATACCATTTTCATGGCAGAGGTGATTTGCATGGTAGAGTTTACCGATACAATTCTATTTTTTATTTCCTTTAAATTGGCCATAGTTCAACTGCTTTTGGCAATCTATTATTTGCGTTTATAATTTAATATTTGCTTACCAAGTCAGCAGCTACTTTCTCCAATGTGTTGGTGATTTCATCTGTTAATTGACCTTTTCTTAATGATTCTAATAGGTTAGCATGTTGAGCTCTAAGTACTGTTAAATATTGCTCTTCAAATGATTTTATTTTGTTAATCGGAACTTTATTTAACAACGCTTTTGTACCACAATAAATGATGGCAATTTGCTCTTCTACAGGTAGTGGTGAACCTTCATTTTGTTTCAAAATCTCCACGTTACGAGCTCCTTTTTCAATTACCGATTTAGTTGCAGCATCTAGGTCAGAACCAAATTTAGCAAAAGCTTCTAACTCTCTGTATTGAGCTTGATCCAGTTTCAAAGTACCTGCTACTTTTTTCATCGACTTGATTTGTGCGTTACCTCCTACACGAGATACCGAAATACCTACGTTGATAGCGGGTCTAACACCTGCGTTGAATAAGTTAGATTCCAAGAATATTTGACCATCTGTAATCGAAATTACGTTGGTAGGAATATAAGCAGAAACGTCACCTGCTTGTGTTTCGATAATAGGAAGTGCGGTTAAAGAACCTCCTCCTTTAACGATTGGTCTTAATGAATCTGGCAAATCATTCATTTGTGCAGCAATAGCATCAGACGCGTTGATTTTAGCTGCTCTCTCTAATAATCTAGAGTGCAAGTAAAATACGTCACCTGGGTAAGCCTCACGACCTGGTGGTCTTCTTAATAGTAACGAAACCTCACGGTATGCAACTGCTTGTTTTGATAAATCATCAAATACAATTAATGCTGGACGACCAGAATCTCTAAAGAACTCACCAATTGCAGCTCCTGTAAAAGGAGCATAGAATTGCATTGGTGCTGGATCTGAAGCATTTGCTGCAACAATTACTGTGTAAGCCATAGCTCCAGCAGCTTCTAATTTATTTACAATACCAGCAACGGTTGATCCTTTTTGACCAATAGCTACATAAATACAAAATACAGGTTGTCCTTTATCGTAAAATTCTTTTTGATTGATAATGGTATCGATACAAACTGTTGTTTTACCTGTTTGACGGTCACCGATAACCAACTCACGTTGACCTCTACCTACTGGAATCATAGCATCGATAGCTTTGATACCTGTTTGTAATGGTTCTGTTACGGGTTGACGGTAAATTACCCCTGGTGCTTTTCTTTCGATTGGCATTTCATATAATTGACCAGAAATAGGTCCTTTACCATCTATTGGATTACCCAACGTATCCACAACTCTTCCTAATAAGCCTTCACCTACATTAACAGAAGCAATTTTTTTAGTACGTTTTACAGTATCACCTTCTTTGATTCCGTTTGAAGAACCTAATAATACGGCTCCAACGTTATCTTCTTCCAAGTTCAAGGCAATTCCTTGCAAACCTGTTTCAAACTCGATTAACTCTCCGTATTGAACACTTGAAAGTCCATAAATACGAGCGATACCATCTCCTACTTGAAGCACGGTACCTACTTCTTCTAATTCAGCTGCAGATTTGAATCCTGAAAGTTGTTCTCTCAAAATGCTTGATACTTCTGCTGGGTTTATTCCTGCCATAATTTATGTGTATTAAACTTAGTTTATTTTTACTTTTATTTTATTTCTTGATTAATTAACTGAAATTGGTTTTGATAATTGCAACTTCAATGAATTTAATTTTCTTGTTACAGTAGAGTCGATTTGTTTATCTCCCATTCTAACTATAAAACCACCAATAACCGTTGGGTCAACTTTTTCAACGATTTCTACTTTTAATGAATGATCGGTAACAATTAGTTTCACGATTTCATTCAATTGCGAACTGGATAACTTAATAGCTGAAGTAATTTCAACGGTAATAATTTTATTGTATGCTCTGTATTCTTCAATAAAAGAATCGGCTATATCACCTAAAATACCTTCACGGTGGGTGCTTGAAATTAAATCAAAAAATGAAGCGGTAATGTCGCTGGTTGATTTTGAAAACAAAATAGCAATGATGGCTCTTTTTTTATCAACCTTTACAATAGGATTGTTTAACAACACCTTTAAATCTCTGCTTGAAGCAATGGTTTCGCTAATAAAAACCATGTCTTTATAAATCGATTCCAAAGCATTTTTTTCAAGAGCTATGCTCAACAATGACTTTGCGTATCTTTTAGCTGCTAATGAACTCATGCTGTTTTGTTCTTTTATTAATTCGTATTGACAATTAATTTAAGGTTACTTCACCCATTAATCCATCTACAAGAGCTTTTTGTTTGTCGTCACTGCTCAATTTCTCTCTAACGATTTTTTCGGCAATTTCAACAGAAAGGATAGCTACTTGTGTTTTGATTTCAGAAATCGCAGCTAACTTCTCGTTTTTAATTTCTTCTCTTGCAGAAGCCATTATTCTATCTGATTCAGCATTAGCCGCTTTTTTAGCGTCTGAAATCAAACGCTCTTTAGCCTCACGAGCTTCTTTCAACAAGTTGTCTCTTTCTAACAAAGCTGCTTGACGCATTTCTTCGTTTTGAGATTTTAATTTAGCCATTTCTAATTTGGCACTTTCAGCAGCAGCCAATGCATCTTCAATCTTAGCTTCACGTTCTTTAACCGCCTTAAGAATTGGCTTCCAAGCAAATTTGGCCAACAAAAACAATAAAATAACAAAGACCAATGATGTCCAAAACATTAGTCCAATACCGGGTAATACTAAAGGATTATCCATTTTTATAGTTGATTTAAATAATTACTTTTTTTCAATTAATTTTTGTAAAAATAAAAACTTCCGCAGCCAACCGCTGCGGAAAAGTTTTATTAGTTTCCAGCCAAAAGACCAACAACTACTCCGAATAAAGCTACACCTTCTACAAGTGCTGCAGCGATAATCATAGCTGTTTGAATTTTGTTAGCTGCTTCTGGTTGTCTTGCGATACCGTCCATTGCATGACCTCCGATCATTCCAATACCGATACCTGCACCGATAACTGCGAAACCTGCTCCAATTGCTCCCATTTTACTTATTATTTATTGGTTATACAAAAAATTACAAATTATTAATGATGTGCTTCTTCAACAGCTGCACCTATAAAAAGCGCAGACAACATAGTAAACACATAGGCCTGTAAGAAAGCTACTAATAACTCTAATACAGATATAAACAAGGTAAAAGGAACAGAAACTGCACCCATTGCCATATTTTTAAAGATAAACACTAACGAAACTAAACTCAACACCACAATGTGCCCAGCAGTAATGTTAGCAAACAAACGCACCATTAATGCGAATGGTTTGGTGAATATTCCAATTATTTCAATTGGTGTAAGGATGATTTTTACAGCAGCAGGCACACCTGGCATCCATAAAACGTGTTCCCAATAATTTTTATTTCCATTAATTAATATCATAATTAACGTCATAAACGCTAACACCAAGGTTACCGAAATATTACCCGTTAAATTGGCTCCACCTGGAATAATTGGAATCAATCCTAACATATTATTTAGCCAAATAAAGAAAAAGATGGTCAATAAATAAGGCATAAATTTCTCATATTTATATTTGCTAATGTTTTGTTTTGCAATATCATCACGCACTAACAATACAATGGGTTCTAAAAATGAAGCAATACCTTTTGGTGCAACTGCCCCATTGGTTTTATAGTGCTTAGCAATTTTCATCACAATGAAGAAAATTAACAAGGCACCTACAAATAATGATAACACGTTTTTGGTGATTGAAAAATCAAAAGGATAAACTTTTTCACCGTTTTCGATGAAATAAATGTTTTCACCTTTTGGCATTCCTGCTTCATCGTGCTTTTCTATGTAATAGGTTTTACCATCAACTTCAGCTTTGTACATGTGCGGATTATCGTGGTCATGTTCAAATTTACTTGACATGAATACTTTCAAACCTCCATCAATTAAAATTACAGGAAGAGGCACACTTACGTGGTGATCGTGACCATGCTCGTCTTTTGTTGTGATTAAGTGCCATTCATGTGAGTCAAGAATGTGTTCCAAAATTACCGGAACAGGATTGTACGATTTTTCTTCATCAGCATGACCGTGGTCACCTGCAAAAGATATTGAAAAACTGAAAACCGCTAATGCAGTTAAAATGAAATGTTTATAATCAATTCTCAACTTCATGTTGATTGGTTTTTTAATAGCAGTATTTGAAATCGGGTGCAAAGGTAGGTATTCCAAATTTCTAAACAAATGATAAATTAAATTTATTTTAATTTTTTTATATGAAATGGGAGAGAATATAGGTCAAGATGAACAAAATATACCTTCTGAATTATATAGCAACGAAAAAACAGATGCCTTGTTTATATGGAATCGGCATCATATAGAATTACCCGAAGCGATATAAGCAGTTACCGTAATAATCCAAATGATGAGTGCTGAAAGAAAAATACCTAATGCATTTGCATAAAACGCCTTTTTTTTGTCAATTTTGAATATATAGGCTGCAATGGTTCCTGCCCATATACCTGTGCCGGGTAGCGGAACTGCAACGAAAATCATAAGCCCCCAGAATCCATATTTTTCAACACCTTTTCCCGCACCATTCTTCGCTTTTCGAGCAATATATATGGCCATTTTTTTGTAGGGTTTAAATCTAAAAAAATACCGATTAGAGGAATCTAAAAAAAGCATTAAAAATGGGTAAACAATGAGGTTGGCTAAAAAACACACCAAAAAAGCAATGTAAATATTAATATCATTGTAAATAGCGTAGGGAATACCCACTTTAGATTCCCCAGCAGGTGAGAGACTCCAAAGCATAGCAATGATAATGATGTTTATGGTTTTCATAAGAGGAAGGCGAAATTACTTAAATTTTGTGTCCTACGATAAAAAAGTAAGGAATATTCAAAAGATAACCTCGTTTTTGTTAAATGGCTATTTGGTTTCAATGGTAATTACACTCGCCTTCTCAATGAGAAATAGCCCCAAGCAATGAAAACAGATAGAATACTGAGCAAAACAAAAAGGGTTTTAAAATCAAACGTCTCGGCTATGTTCATCCCCAGAGAAGGACCAACAATATGCGACAGTCCGAAGGCTATGGAATAAAACGCCATATATTGACCTCTTTTTTCGGGTGCGGGTTTGTTCAACGCATAATTGAGCATAAAAGGCATGGCAAAAATCTCAGAAAGGGTAATTACAAAAACAAACGATACGACCATCCAAATGCCCATATGTCCCCAAAGAATCATCACATAACTCAATGCCATAAATAAGCTTCCTATGGCTACCAAAACCATGGGGCGTTTGTAGTTGGTGAGCGCAGCTATAATAGGCATTTCGAGAATAAAAACCAATAAACCATTTAACCCCAATATTAATCCAATGGTTTTTTCGTCATAATGAAGCTCATTGAGGTAAACCGGAAAGGTGCTGAACAACTGAAAAAAAGCGAGACCAAATAAGGCCACTAACAATAAAAAAGTAATGTATTTAGCATCTTGGTAGGCATTTACATGCTTTGTTGGTGCTATATCTTCTGTTAAAGGAGTATCAATAAGGTCTGAACGGTTCTTTTTGTTTGAATTGTTAGGTAAGTAGTACCAAACTATGGCAGCGGCTATTAAGCAAGTGATGCTATCAAAAAGAAATATCCATTTAAAATCAGCATAGGCAGCTATCAAACCTCCTAAGGTGGGGCCTAATGAAAAACCTAAATTCATAGCCAATCTGTTTAAAGAAAGTGACCGTGTTCTGTTTTCAGGTTTGGAGAGCGTAACAATGGCTACTGCATTGGCTGGCCTAAACATATCGGACAAAAAACTAAACCCAAAAATGCAAACAATAATGCCATAATAATCCATAACAAACAATAAAGGAATCAACAAAACAGCCGCTCCACTAAGAGAAAAAAGTTGCACGGAAGAATAGCCATACTTATCGGTGAGCCAACCCCCTACAAAACTACCCAATATACTCCCTACACCATAAAAAGCCATTACAAAACCTGTTTCGGGGAGCGAAAATTGTAATTCTTTAGATAAATATAAACTCATAAATGGCAACACCATGGCACCTGTTCGGTTGATGAGCATGGCCAAGCTCAATATCCAAACCTCTTTGGAAAGGCCCGTAAATGAATCTTTATATATTTTGAGTAATCTCACCTTTTATTTGAATTGATTATAGCTCATATATGCTGATTTCCATTTCTTTAATTACTGATTTTTCCTCTTTTCTAAAGTAACTCATTTTCATTTTGTTGTAATTAAAGGTTGCTCCTTTTATTTCAAACAATAAGCGCCCTTCACCTTTATAGGGTTCAAAACCAACTCCTTTGAAAATTTGTTGGCTGTAAAAATACTTGTTTTGACCCAATGTATCCTCTATTATTAGCGCTACCTCATCATCTCCTTTTTCAAATTCAACCTGCATTTCTAGCACTACTAAATAGTTGGTCTCTAATCGATATTCGGGCACTAAATCGTTAAATTGTGTCGAGTCTATGTGGTGCGAATCGTTACCCATGGCTTGATTGAAAATAACTTTTTTGGTAAAGACTTTAGTTTTGTTGGATGTGTCGTGTTGCTGTATCCACAACAAACCTTTATATTTATCATCTGTTTTGAGAAATGTTTGCCAGTAACTTTCATAGTTCATTTCGCTCCAATGCAGAATGTAGTTTTGATATTGATAGGTTTGGATGATGCTTATGTAACTGAACGAAATTAATAGTAATGAAATCACCCCTTTTAGAACTGTACTTTTTAACATAAAAAAACTGCTTCCAAATAAGATGATTACACTGTAGTAATCAATCATTACTCGGGAACCATAACTTCCTCCATAAATCCAGGTCCACCAACTGGAAAGTACATAAACTAACAGACAAAAGAACACTAAGAACGTTCCTATTTTCCAAAAATCCTTTTTAAAAACAAACCCAATCAATCCGAAAACAACCAGTACTAAAAACACAGGCGCATAAATAAAAAATCCTTTTTGGAAACTGAATAAAAAATCGATAAAGTGCGGCTCTGCAAAATTAAATGTTTCGTCCTGATAGGGTTTAACATAGAGTTGTCCTGTTTGAATAAACCAAATCATTGGTTGAATAAAAGCCACAGAAATACAACTCACTACACCCAAAAGCAAGGTCTGAAGACGTTTGTTAAATAGGGCTTTAAAATCGGTAATAAACGCATGGCGATTTTCATATAAAAAGGGGATTGCAAAAATGATCAATCCGTTAATGGGTCTAATTAAAATGATGATGCCTAGTGTTATACATCCCAAAACAAACCATTTTAAACGCCTTTTGATGCTGTATTTTTGAAATAAATACAAAAACAACGTAATGAACGCAAAAGAATAAATGTGGCTAAAGGAAGCTTCGGCATGGGCATAATGCATAATGGATGTACAAAATACAACGGTTAATTGAAGGGCAATTATCCATGCTAGCTGGATTCCCTTTAATCGAAGCAGTTTTCTTAAAAAATACAAGCCCACAAACAAATAAAAAAGAGCCGCATAAAAAACAAAATCCTGATAAATAGCTGAATATCCATCTGGTTTATAGCTTTCCGTATTCAGAGCAATAAGATGTGCTGTAAGAAAAAAAGGTGTTTGAACTAAAGCCGTCCCAACAAAATATTTGTTTACTTTCCAACCATTTATTTCGGGGTTTATTCCTGTGTTATACTCCTTATGATTGTAAAAATCAGTAATTAACGTATCGGTATAGTTGAAATTGAGGTCATGATAAATAAAAGTAGCGGGAAGATAATCGTAATATCCCTTTCCGTCAGCAATAATGACAACCTCTTTTCTTTCAAAATAATTATTGAGCAAAATCAGATACAAGAAGATGATTGCCACTTCTTGAAGGAATAAAAATTTAGCCCAATTTAGTTTCAATTATACGCTTTAGGTGGAATAGTTTAAATTATAATTTCATTTCAGGAACCTCTCCTTCAATGATCAAAGTGGCCTCCGTTAATTTTCTGATTTCATCAACAGAAACACCGGGTGCTCGTTCTACTAATTTAAATCCTTTCCCTGCAATTACTTCCAATACGGCTAGGTCGGTAACCACTTTTTTTACACAACCCACACCTGTTAAAGGAAGTGTACATTTTTTCAATATTTTACTTTCACCGGCTTTGTTGGCATGCATCATTGCTACAATAATATTATCAGCACTGGCCACTAAATCCATAGCGCCTCCCATACCTTTTACCATTTTTCCTGGAATTTTCCAATTGGCGATATCCCCATTTTCAGAAACTTCCATAGCACCTAAAACGGTTAGTTGCACGTGTTGTCCTCTAA
Organism: uncultured Flavobacteriales bacterium; assembly: GCA_964419055.1. Taxonomy (GTDB): domain Bacteria; phylum Bacteroidota; class Bacteroidia; order Flavobacteriales_D; family Parvicellaceae; genus CAYQNU01. Next base: position 327,590 of record CAYQNU010000001.1, read on the forward strand.
TCATAGCAAAACTTGTAGCGCTGTCAAAAAATGCTGCACCTGAACGAGCTGTTATGGTTTGTTTTCCGGCATTAATCAAATCGGCATCCTCTTCTCCTTCAAAAGGAAAAGGGCCCATTCCTAAAATACCATTTTCAGATTGAAACTCTACTTCAATTCCTTCTGGGATGTAATTGGCTACCAAAGTAGGAATACCTATTCCTAAGTTGACATACCATCCATCTTGTAATTCTTGTGCAATTCTTTTTGCAATTCCTATTTTATCTAGTGCCATTTTTTTACTTATTCAGTTGTTTGGTTATTCCGTTTTTTAGTTTCCGACTGTTTGCTTAGAAGTTGGTTGAAAGGTTATTCAGTTATTTGAAATATTAGCGGGTTTACATAACTTCAAACTTATTAACTACTTCTTTCTCACGGTACGTTGCTCAATTCGTTTTTCGTAGTCTTTTCCTTGAAAAATGCGCTGAACAAAAATGCCAGGTGTATGAATAATGTTGGGGTCTAATTGACCAGCAGGAACCAGTTCTTCGACCTCCGCAATGGTAATTTTACCCGCCATAGCCATCATGGGATTAAAGTTTCGAGCGGTTCCTTTAAAAATTAAGTTTCCTTCAGTATCGCCTTTCCAAGCTTTTACTATAGCAAAATCTGCTGTAAGAGCCGATTCTAAAATATGTGGCTTTCCATTAAAAATGCGTACTTCTTTACCTTCTGCTACTTCTGTTCCATAACCAGCAGGCGTAAAAAATGCAGGTATACCAGCACCTCCTGCTCGGCATCTTTCGGCCAAACTGCCTTGTGGAATCAAATCAACTTCGAGTTCCCCACTCAACATTTGTCGTTCAAACTCATCATTTTCTCCAACATAAGATGAAATCATTTTTTTGATTTGCTTGCCTTGTAATAACAACCCTAAACCAAAATTATCAACTCCTGCGTTGTTGGATATACAGGTTAGCCCTTTTACTCCCATTTTTACCATGTGAGCAATACTATTTTCGGGTATTCCACACAATCCAAACCCTCCAATCATGAGGGTCATTCCGTCTTGTATTCCGTTACAAGCTTCTTCTACGTTGGCAACTACTTTGTTCATATTTTATTATAAAAGTACAAGGTACAAAGTACGAAGTACACGGTTAATTAATTTTATTTAAAACCCATTCTACCATTCCCCATCTTGGTTTTTCCAATTTAAGCCATCGCCTTGTTTATCATCAAAGTCAATATTACCAGGTGTGCTGTATTGAAATAATTTACAATTGAGTGGATCATCAATAATACCAGGTGGACGAGGAAAATCTCCTTTTGAAATTTTCAACGTACTATCCGCATACACCCGTTTCATAAAATAGGCATAAATAGGCAAGGCCATGTTGGTTCCCATTCCTAATTGAAGACTTCTAAACCGAATAGAACGATCTTCTCCTCCTACCCAAACTCCAGCCACCAAATCAGGTGTCATTCCCATGAACCAACCATCTGATTGATTCTGTGTAGTTCCTGTTTTTCCTGCAATGGGTGTTTTTATACCAGCATAGGGTCGTGCTTCAGATTCTTTTCCTCGTATTCTCAAAGCTGTACCCGCTACTAGATTTAATTTAGGATGTTTGATTCCTGAAGTTACTGCTTTCAACATACTCAGCATCGTGTAAGCCGTTATCGGACTCCAAACAGGTGTAATTTTTTGTTGTGGTTCATAAATAATGTTGCCATTTTTATCTTCAATACGAGTAATGTAAATGGGTTCTACATAAACACCATTGTTTACAAAGGCACACATTCCGCCAACCATTTCATATACCGACAAATCAAAAACTCCTAATGCCATTGATGGAACGGGGTCAAAACGTGAGGTATCGATTCCCAATTCGGCACATCTATTAAATGTATTATTTGGCATTCCATCTTTTGAAATGACATACGCTGTAATGTTATTCATAGATGCAGCCAAAGCAAATGGAATGGGCATTAAAGCACCTGTTGGGGCAGTCCCTGCATTACTCGGACACCACATTTTATTGCGGTATTTGTTGTAAGGAACTTCTACGCAGTGTTGTATGTCAGGAATTTGATCACAAACGGTAATAGCTCCGGTTTCTAATGCTGTGGCGTATACGAATGGCTTAAATGTAGAGCCAACTTGGCGCTTTCCGTTTTTTACCATATCGTATTTAAAGTGTTTGAAATTGGCTCCTCCAACCCAAGCTTTTACATACCCTGTATGTGGATCCATTGCCACCATCGAAGCCCTTAATAAACTCTTATAATAACGGATAGAATCCATAGGTGAAAACATCGTATCTTTTTCAAAATTGGGCGATTGCCAATCCATTACTTTCATTGGTTTTTTAGTCAAGAAGATTTTATTAATTTCTTCTTTGGTATGAACGGGCCATTCGTGTTTACAATGACTGCATGTATGCATTGTTTTTGTTGTTGTAATGTACGTTTGATTACGCTCACAATTCATGCACACCGTTCCCATCAATTGTTTGTAGAGTTGTGATTGTTTTTTAGCATTCTCCATTATAGAGTCAATCTTCTCTATTGATAAATCATTTGAGAAAGGAGGATTATCCCATTTGGCATTGTTTTCAAAAAAGGAAGCTTGAAGGTCGTGTTTTAAATGTTCTTGCACGGCCCACTCGGCATATTCTTGCATTTTTGAGTCAATGGTAGTATAGATTTTTAGTCCATCGGCATAAATATCATAAGGTGAACCGTCTTTTTTGGCTATGACGTACTCACCTAGGGCATTCTTTTGGGCTAATATTTTGGAAACATCCGCACGAAGTGATTCTCTAAAATAAGGAGCTAAACCGGTTTGATGATCTACTTTCGTATATTCAATTCCCAAAGGTAATTGGCGCACCGAATCATATTGCGCTTCTGTGATGTACTTGGCTTTAACCATTTGTTTGAGCACTACTTCCCTTCTCACCATAACTGTATCGGGACGTTTGATGGGATTGAATAACGAAGGATTTTTGGCCATTCCCACCAACATAGCAGCTTCGTGAAGGTGTAATTCTTTTGGCTTTTTATTAAAATATACTAACGCAGCAGAATTAATCCCCACAGCATTATTCAAGAAATCAAATCGATTGAAATACATCGCGATGATTTCTTCTTTGGTATAGTTTTTTTCTAATCGTGTAGCAATAACCCATTCTTGTAATTTGCGCTCTACCAATTCTATTTTGGTCATTTTTTTACGTGGAAACAGTAATTTGGCCAACTGCTGAGAGATCGTGCTTCCTCCTCCTTGACTCTTGTCTTTGTTAACCAACCCTTTTACTACTCGTCCCAAGGCTTTAATATCTACGCCTGAATGCTCGTAGAACCGTTCGTCCTCTGTAGCAACCAATGCTTGTACTAAATAAGGAGATAGTTCGTGGTATTTTGCTGTAGTACGATTTTCTTTGAAATATTTACCCATCTCTATTCCGTCTGCAGTATACACTCTAGAAGCAATATTACTTTGTGGATTTTCGAGATCTTCAAAACTGGGCATTTTAGATTCATCCGAAGCCCACCATAATGCACCTCTAACCACCAAATAAGGAGATAAAATAGCCAACCAAAGTAACACAACAATAGTCCACTTAACCCATCTTTTGAGTTGTTTTTTTGGTGCTTTTACTTTTTTATTGTTTGTTTCTTCCACTTTTTATGATGCAATTTATTGGTACATTGGGTGCCAAATTTAGCAATTTTCTTTATGCTAACTTCTCCTTGTTAAATTAAGTGTTAACAACGCTTTTTTAAATGGGTAAAATTATCTTACAATAAACCAATTATTCAACAGATTTTCTCTGTTGTATTTCATCTCTTCTTGTGTTTCATAATCGATAAATGATTTTCCTGAAAATTTAGCAATGGCGTGACCTGCTGCCGTGTCCCATTCCATTGTAGGAGCAAAACGAGGATAAACATCTGCGGCACCTTCTGCTACTAAACAAATTTTTAGAGAACTTCCCATCGAAATGATATCAATGGAACCATTTTCATTGCGAAGTGTGTCAAAATACGCCTCTGTCTCGGGACTATTATGTGACCGACTTCCGATAGCTACAAAATGCGTTCGACCATTTGGAGCGGGCAATTGAACCGTTTCATCGTCTTCTTTTTTGAAAGATCCTAAACCTTGAGCACCATAATACAAAACCCCTGTAACTGGAACATAAATAACACCTAAAATTGGAGTTCCATTATGAATTAAGGCAATATTTACCGTAAATTCGCCATTGCGTTTGATGAATTCTTTGGTTCCATCTAACGGGTCAACAATCCACAGATATTCCCAATTTTTTCGTTCTTCAAAAGATATATCTCTGCCCTCTTCGCTCAGAATAGGAATATTCAACGAAGCTAATTCGGACATAATTACGGCATGTGCTTTGCGATCGGCTAAGGTAAGCGGAGAAGAATCGCCTTTTATCTCTACTTCCATATCATTACTATGGTAAACGGTCAGAATTTCTTCGCCTGCTTTATATGCAGCTAAAATGGCTTTATCGAGTAAGGGTTTTAAGTTCATTTTGGATCTATTTTATACTTCTTAAGTAGCGCTTTGTTTTTTGATGATTTTATGAAATAAATTAGGGAAAAAACGTTGAATTTTTAACGCCATTAATTCTTTTCCTCCAATGAAAATATCCCGTTTATTTTTTACTATTCCTGTTAATAGTCGAGAAGCACATTCGTCTGACGAAATTCCCTTTTGTTGATTATTATCCATTTGGTTGTGTGAAGTACCATCAGCGTGCAGTGCATGTTTGGAAATATCAGTGGCAATAAAACCTGGAAAAACAAGGTGAATGTGAATGTTATTTTTCTCTTCTTCTAAGCGCATTGATTCATAAAAACCAACCAAAGCAAATTTGGAAGCGGCATACGCTGAGCGTAAATGAAAACCAAATTTACCTGAAAGACTGCTGATCACCACTATTCTTCCCGATTGTTGCAGTTGCATGATAGGGGCTACTTTTTTTGACAAAGCAATATTACCAAAATAGTTGACCTCCATAATTTTTCTGTCCACCTCTAGCTGGGTTTCTACGGCTGTGCCTCGTTGAGAAATGCCCCCATTATTGACTAAAACATCTATTCTGCTAAAGGTGTCAACAACGGTTTTCACAGCGGCATCAAAAGTATCGATGGCTATTAAATCAAGCGGTAATACCAGTGTTTTACCTTGACATGATGTTGCCACTTTTTCCAGCTCCTCTTTTTTACGAGCCGATAAAATTACGGTAGCACCTGCTGCCGAAAAGGCGCGAGCTAAAGAAGCGCCAATGCCCGAACTGGCACCCGTAATCCAAACAATGTTGTCTTTAAATTGATTCACATGGCGAAGGTACGGAAAAACTTTATAGAGCTAAATATACTTCTATTATTTTGACTAATTTTATAGCCTTAAAAGAAAATAAATTATGATATTATATAATGTAACGGTGAATATTGACAACGATGTGCACGATGATTGGTTGACTTGGATGAAAGAAGTGCACATTCCTGAAGTGATGGCAACAGGTTATTTTTTAGAAAATAAAGTTTGCCGAATTATGGCCGAGAGTGAAGGTGGCACTTCGTATGCTATTCAGTATTTGTGTGCTTCACAACAAGATTATGATGATTACCAACAACATCATGCTCCAGCACTTCAGCAAAAACATTTGCAACGTTATAATGGCAAATTTGGTGCGTTTAGAACCCTTTTGGAGGTGGTACACACAAGTTAGTGACGTTTGTTTTTGTTATTTTAACAAAATATAATTTTAAATTAATTATTTTTTAATGTTAAATTTAGAATAATATTTTAACATTTATTAACAAGAAAATAGAGTTTTCATAAAAATCCCCAATAGAAAACGGGTTTTGGATGTCTTGTTAAATGACTATTTTCAAAAAAGGTTACTAAAAAAGACCCCTGATTTTGGTCATTTTTCAACTCTTTTTTACACGTTGATGAAGCCTTTGTCTTGTAACCTTAAAGGGGTGTTTTTGGTAAAGATGCCTTGAAACAACTACTGAAATTAACCACTTCACAACTTGTTTCAACAGTTTTCGAAAACTTGTTTCCTTGCTGAAATTTTTAGAAGCCTTTCTAAAAATACTAAACGTTTTTTTAACCAAATAAACCTTTAAGCTATGAAAACAATTTTACACAACTTGAGTTTATTAATCGTCTTTAGTTTACTCATCAACACTACTTTATTAGCCTTTAATTTAGAATTTAGAGTCAAAATTTTCGAAAAAAAATCTGCCATATCTGTTATCAAACTGGACGCATTTGCTCCCATCAGAATGGATGATTTTTCGAGCGAGGTAGGAAGTTACTCGGAATTTTTATTAGCTAAAAAAGCCCAAAACGAATTAGAAGAGTTGGGTTATGCTAGCACAGAAGTGGTTACCTATTTTAATAATGTGCCTATTTCGTTAGAAGATGCCTTTGCGCTAATGGACAATAGAAATGAACAGGATCAATTTGCTTCGGCTACTCTTATGACTGAAAAAGATATGGAACAAGCATTGGAACGTGTGCAAAATACGGACTTTTATTACACTATTTTCATCACTGTGAAAACGAACGAGGATGTGAATCGATTTTTTGAATTGCCTTCTTTATATCAAGAGTTTGTCTCAGAGAATGGCATCAATCGGTATGCCTATGGCAAATTTACAAGCTTTCAAAATGTAACGGATCTTTTGAAAATGGTAAAAGAAATGGGGTTTGAAGATGCAGAAGTGATTTCATTTGATTCGTTGGAACGCATACCGTTGAATGTAGCCATTGAGAAAGAGCGCTTTTTGTTGGAACAAACCTTGGCAGAAATGAAGTAATATTATGAAAACCACTATATCAAACATCTAGCACTATAATACTTAGTGTCAGATGTTTTTTTATAATGTATTCCTTGCTAGACCTTATTCCAAAAAGCTGTTTATTAACTATTCGTCCTTATCTTTGCCTTTTTAGTATTAGAAATATGATTAATAAAAAAATTAAAAGGGGATATCGGATAAGTAAGTATATAATTTATAAAGAGACTTTAGTAGATTATAAAGAGCTTTTTTGGTCTTTTTTGGGATCTTTCATAGGTATTGGATGTATTGCATTTACTCAAAGTTTTTTTTTAAGCGACCTAGAAAACATTTTTTTGATCGGATCATTTGGTGCCACGAGCGTACTTATTTACGGAGCGATAAATAGTCCGTTAGCACAGCCAAGAAACTTAATTGGAGGGCATTTGTTAAGTGCTATTGTAGGCGTAAGTATACATTTACTTATTCCTGACCCCATTTGGATAGCAGCTCCATTAGCCGTATCACTTTCAATTGTTATAATGCAATTTTCAAAAACTCTACATCCTCCTGGTGGAGCAACCGCATTAATTGCCGTTATTGGAACAGAAAAAATAACTTCTTTGGGTTATTTATATGTCTTGTTTCCTGTATTTTCAGGAGTAATGATATTATTGCTTATTGCGTTAGTTTTCAATAATTTAACATCTGAAAGAAGTTATCCTTCAAATAAAAATCATTTGCGAATTATTAGACAACTACTAACTAAATCTCGAAAAAAACAATAGTACTTAGCTTTGTTAAACGTAATAATTAATCATTATGAATAAGCCTCCTGAAATTGAGTTACTTTCGCACAAGTTAAAAGAAAGAATAAAAGAGTTAAGCTGTTTGTATTCCATTTCAAAAATAGCTCAAGAGACCGATATAAGTATTACTCTAATTATAAATAAAATAATTAACGCAATACCGGAGGGATGGGAATATCCTGAAGAACTGAACGTTTGTTTGGAGGTTGATAACATCTTGTATGGATCAAAAATAATTGATACAAATATCCTCTCAACTCAAATTATAATTCAAAATGTAAATAGAGGTAATCTAAGTGTGGGTTATCGTACGCAAAGAGATTTCTTGGCTGAGGAGCAATTATTGCTCAATCAAATAGGTGTGGAGCTTTCACTAATTATAGACCGAAATGAGCAAATGGAAATAAAAAAGTTGTACCAACAAAAAATGCTTCAAGAAGACAAAATAAATGTGTTAGGGGAGTTGACAGCGGGTATTGCACATGAATTAAACACACCACTTGGTAATATATTAGGATACGCTGAGTTATTGAATAAATCAGAAAAAGATATCCATAGAAAATCCGATTTGAATCGCATCATATCATCTGCTCTGAGATCTCGAGAAATAGTAAAAAAATTGATGTATTTTTCTTGTGAAATGCCCACACAATATAGTTTACACGATATTAATTCAATAATTTCAGAATCTATTGATTTATTGAAGTTGCAACTTTCAGAAAACAATGTTATCCTTAAACTAGATTTTGACAGTCATATTCCTTCGGTTAAATTAGATTCCATTCAAATGACACAAGTATTGTTCAATCTTGTGTTGAATAGTATTGGCGCAATGCCAAAAGGAGGTGAAATTACCATAAAAACTTGGTGTAATGAAAGTGCGATATTCTTTTCGTTAAATGACACGGGCACGGGAATTTCTAATGAAACGATTTCTAAAATATTTCAACCTTTTTATACAACAAAACATAACGGAACTGGTTTAGGTTTGTCAGTAGTTCACGGCATTATTCAAAGTCACAGAGGGACAATTGAAGTATCATCGAAAGTAAATCAAGGCACTAGGTTTCAAATTTCATTACCCATTTTAGCAACATAATTCTTAAATCTAACTCACGTTAAATATGAAAAAACAAAAATCCGTGCTTTTGGTTGACGATAGCCTCGATATGTTGGAACTTTTAAGAAGAAACGTCAATGAATTGGGTTTGTTTCCTTTTGCATCAAACAATGTAATGGATGCCATAGGTATCCTAGAAACTACCGCCATTGATTTGGTAATAACCGATTTGAACATGCCTAATATTGGCGGCACGGCATTAATAAAGTATATGGGTCAACATTTTCCGCACATTCCTATATTAGTTATAACGGGTTATCCAAATATCGAAAGCGCCATTGAGGTTACTAAATTAGGTGCGCTAGAATATTTAGTTAAGCCCTTTACATTTGCTGAACTAGAAATAGCTATTACAAAAATCACTTCCGAATTGGTTATTGAAATAGATGAAATAGTAACTAATTCTTTTCACGGAATTATTGGGCAATCTCCTCAAATGCAAAAAATATTTAATCTGATTGAAAAGACCAAAAATAACAAAGCAACGGTTTTGATAACAGGGGAGAGTGGAACCGGAAAAGAGGTTGTCGCTAGAGCTATACATTATAATAGCGTATTTTCTTCCGCTCCTTTTATACCGGTAAATTGTGGTGCCATACCTGATCAATTACTAGAAAGTGAATTGTTTGGACATGTAAAAGGAGCTTTTACGGGAGCAACTAATAATAGGGCTGGTTTTTTTCAAGCAGCAGATGGTGGCACCTTGTTCTTAGATGAAATAAGCAATGCATCATTATCTGTGCAAGCAAAATTATTGAGAGCGATTCAAGAGAAGGAAATTACGATGTTAGGCGCTACAAAATCACAAAAAATTGATGTGCGAATTATTTCAGCGAGTAATATAAATCTTTCCGAGGCTATTGAAAATAAAACCTTTAGAGAGGATTTGTACTACCGATTAAATATAATTATTGTGGATATTCCTCCTTTAAGAGAACGCAAAGAAGATATTATTCCTCTTATCGAATTTTTTAATTCAAAATATAGCACTGAATCAAATAAAAAACCATTAAAATATACAAAAATCATTAGAGATTTATTTGAAGAATATCCATGGCCTGGTAATGTAAGAGAATTGGAAAATTTAATACATAGATTAGTTATTACTTGTGATAAGCAAGTAACACCAGATGATATTCCTAACTATTTTAAACAAAAACTGCCCACAACGATTAAATCAACTAATAAATTAACCTTGGCAGAGGTGGAGAAAAATCATATAAAGAACGTACTCGAAAGTTGTCAAAACAATAAAACATTGGCGGCAAAAATTCTCGGTATTGATAGAAAAACTTTGCGTGAAAAAATTAAATCCGCTGAGTAGGGAAAAATTACTCAGTGGGTAAATATTACCCGATTATTTTACTTTAAAATCTATATCTGATTTACTACATTTTTTCATAATGCACTGATAGTCTTTTGTTTATAATTTATTTTATTCCTCTTTCCGTGTTTGGCATCTCTATTGAAAAGATATATACCAAATGATAGTATATGTCTAGAATTATTAATAACAATTTGTTGGGGGTTTGTCAAAATTGTATGTACAATGATAACTGCGCATTAAAAACTTCGGATACGCTCCCAGTTAATTATTGCAATGAATACAGCTTAACAAACCAAAAAGGTTTTTTGAAAACCTCCGACTTATCGAACAGTGTTGATCTTCAAAATAATTATGAAGGTCTTTGCAAGAGTTGTGATCACGTATTCAATTGCTCACTTAAATCTAAAGATCGCTACGTTTTAAATTGTGAACATTATCAATAAAAATCAATAAAATTTAAATTAGAAATGAAAAAAACAGGGATGTATGACAACGTGATGAAGCAGTTTAATCAAGCCGCTGACATTATGAATTTAGACAAAGGGATTCGATCCATTTTATCCACCACAAACAGTGAAATTCTCGTGAATTTTCCTGTCAAATTAGACAATGGAGAAATCGAAGTATTTAGAGGTTATAGAGTGCAACACAACAATGCTTTAGGCCCCTATAAAGGAGGGTTGAGATATCATCCAACAGTTGATATTGATGCAGCACGTGCACTTGCAATATGGATGACTTGGAAAACTTCTTTAGCGGGTCTTCCATATGGTGGAGGAAAAGGTGGTATTGAGATTGACCCTTCAAAATATTCAATACAAGAGTTGGAGAGAATTTCAAGGCGATTTGCGTATGCTCTAGGCGATAATATTGGACCAGACATAGATATTCCCGCTCCTGATGTGAATACTACACCCCAAATTATGGCATGGATAGCAGATACTTATTGCTCTACAAAACCTGCTTCGGTTAGGTCAAACTATATGCACGTAGTAACAGGAAAACCTATTGGTTCGGGCGGATTAGAAGGTAGAGATAGGGCTACAGGATTTGGTGTGGTAGTAACCATAGAGCAGTGGGCTAAATTAAAAAACAAAGACCTAAAAGGTAAAAAATACATCGTTCAAGGATTTGGAAATGTAGGTTATTGGGCAGCTCATTTTCTTGAAAAATTAGGGGCAATATTAATCGGTGTTCAAGATGCCAGTGGAACAATATATAATGTAGAAGGAATAAACCCTGAAGATTTAATTCAACATTGTTCACAAAATAAAGGGATGATAAATGGTTATTTAAACGCTAAGAGTATTGAGCAAAGCAGTTTCTTTGCAATTGATTGTGATATTATTATCCCTGCTGCTCTTGGAAATCAAATTACGTTGGAAAATGTTCATTCTATAAAGGCAGAACTTATTGCTGAAGGAGCTAATGGGCCAACAGATACTGAAGCCGAAAAAGTATTGATTTCAAAAAACATTGACATCATACCCGATATTTTGTGTAACTCGGGAGGAGTTATAGGAAGTTATTATGAATGGTTGCAAAACAAAAGAAGTGAGATTTGGAAAATTGATTATGTCTTACCTTTAATTGAAGATAAGATAAGCACATCATTCAATAAAGTGGTGAAAACAGCAGATGATTATAAAACGGATTGGAGAACCAGTGCCTATATAGTTGCCCTTAACCGAATTGAATTAACCTATAGAGAAAGAGGTGTATTTCCATAACAATGAAAACATTAGGAGTACTTAAACAAAATCATCACAATAAGATTGTTGTATTGATCCCTGAGAACATTCAAGCATTAAAAAACTATTTTGACCACATTTATATTGAATCAGAATCGGGAATAATGTCTGGATATAGTAATAATGACTACACCGATTACGGTGCCGAAATAGCCACAAACCCATTAGAGGTAATAGAGAAGAGTTCTATAATTTTAACTTTTGATACGATACCTGATTCAATAAATCGTTATAGTGACAAAACTTTCATAGGTTTCTTTAATTGTTTGTTTGATTTTTCAGTATTAATCCCCTTTAAAGGAATAAATGCTGAGATACACAGTCTTGATTTGTTGCCAAGAACTACACTTGCACAAACGATGGATGTTTTGTCTTCAATAGCATCGATATCAGGTTATCAAGCTGTTATTACAGCCTCAAACTTGTATGGTAAAAGTATTCCCATGATTACAAGTGCTGCTGGAACATTACATCCAGCAAGAGTATTAATTATTGGAGCAGGCGTGTCAGGATTACAAGCCATTGCTACTGCAAAAAGATTGGGCGCACGTGTGAGAGCTTTTGATGTTAGAAATTCATCAAAAACTGAAGTTGAAAGCCTAGGTGCAGTATTCATTGAAATTGACGGTGCTGCCGATAATGAAAAGAATGGAGGATATGCGGAACAACAATCGGATGATTATATAGATAAAATTCAAAAAACACTATATGATGAATGTGTGGCAGCTGATATCATCATTAGTTCGGCAAAAATACCTGGAAAAAAAGCTCCCATACTTATAACAGAAGAAATAGTAAAAAATATGAACTCTGGGTCAATAATTATTGATCTGGCAGCAGAAACAGGAGGTAATTGTGCCATGACAAAAGCAAATAATTTAATAAATTACAATGGTGTTACAATTGTTGGCGAAATCTCTATGGTTTCAAAATGTGCACAATCCTCCTCTTTTTTGCTTTCAAATAATTACACTTCTTTTCTGAAATATTATTTGACACATGAAAATCATATCGATACTGATCCAATTTTGTCAAAAACTCTGGTAATGAAAAAATCAGAAATTGTACATACTCAATTACTTGAAGCCATAAATACGTATTAACTATAATTCTAAATACCAATCCTATTACACAACAATATTATGAATGAAACAACTATTTTTATAACTCAAATTGATGGTATTTACGTCATCTTATTCAGCTTACTATTGGGGATAGAGGTGATACGAAATGTTTCCGCCATACTACATACTCCTTTAATGTCTGGAGCCAACGCGATTAGCGGTGTGGTGCTCATTGCGGGTGTTATTCAGATCCTTAGTTGCCAATCGGATGATTATTTTTCCCTATTGCTTTCTTCTGTTGCTGTAATTTTAGGTACAATAAACGTTTCTGGTGGATTTATCATTACACATAAAATGTTAAATATGTTTACCAAACAAAAATCTTAATTGTTATGACATTTTATCTCAATATAGCTTTTTTATTTTCTTCGGTTGGGTTCATTTTTGGTATTAAGTTAATGGGTAATCCATCTTCTGCAAAAAAAGGAAATATTATAGCTGCATTAGCCATGATATTGGCTATAATTTCAACCATTATTGCAGTAACGTCTGAAGAAAAAAAATACCTTAATTTAATTTATTTAGGCATTTCTCTACTAGCTGGACATCTCATTGGAAAGTACCTTTCGGACAAAGCAAAAATGACCGAAATGCCTCAATTTGTTTCATTATTGAATGCTTTTGGAGGTTTTACTGCCATTATAATCGGAATTAATCAAGCGTTGTTAAATAATGCCATTGATGATTCATTTTGGATTAATTTAATGCTCATTATAAGTACCGTTTTGGGTGGTCTGTCTGCTGTTGGAAGTATCGTAGCTTTTTTTAAATTATCGGGCAAAAACCTACCCTTTCAAAGAAAATCAATAACCTATTTGTCACTATCTTCAATTTTACTTGTTTTGATAATTATTCTAGATTATTCCTCACTTAATATTTTGTCTCTTAATCTCTTTAATGTGATTGTGATAACAGGCTCACTCTCTTTGGTTTATGGCTATTTACTTGCCATTCCCATTGGTGGAGCTGATATGCCCGTTTTAATATCATTCTTGAATTCGATAACAGGTGTTGCAACGGCATTGTGTGGGATTGCTTTCAATAGTCCTATAATGTTAATAGGAGGAATCATTGTTGGAGCAACAGGATTGTTCTTGACACAAAATATGTGTGTTGCTATGAATAGAAAATTAGTCAAAGTGCTATTTGGTAATAAAGCCCATAAAACAAGTCTTAAAACAAACGAAGGTGAAATCGATTCTATTCAGTCCATTACTCGATTAGAAGTTGCTGCAATTTTAGCTTTTTCAAAAAATGTAGCCATTGTGCCTGGTTTTGGATTAGCGGTTTCACAAGCACAACAGTTGTGTTATGAATTACAGAAAAAATTAAACGAAACAGGAATTAATCTAAAGTATATCATACATCCTGTTGCGGGTCGTATGCCTGGACATATGAATGTGCTTTTAGCTGAGGCTAATATTGATTATACACATTTGCTTGAAATGGAAGAGGCAAACGCTATTATGGAAACATTTGATTTGGTTTTAGTAATCGGAGCCAATGATGTTGTAAACCCAAATGCTGAAGATGATCCAACTTGTTCTATTTATGGTATGCCCATTATTAAAACTCACAAAGCCAAACAGGTAATTGTTTTGAAAAGAGGAATGTCTAAAGGCTATTCAGGTGAGAATAACCCGTTATTTAATAAGCCCAACTGTAGATTATTATTTGGAGATGCAAAAAATAGTCTCAGTGAAATTATTCAAGAATTAAAAAAAATATAATGATAAAGTCAGAACATACACAATTAATAGTAATACGAAAAGAAGCAGAATTATTAAAAAATCTAATACGAAAATCTCCTATTGTAGATCCTACATTAAAGGAAAGCTTAAAGGAACTGTTAGACCAATTAAATAATGCACTAGAAGTAAATGAAGAGGATTTTCCGACAACTATTGTTCGGTTAAATAGCCTTGTTACGCTTCAAACTACCTATGGTAGAAAAGATAATCTTGAACTTGTTTTGCCAAACGAAGCTGATTTAAGTAAACGTAAACTATCTGTATTATCTCCAATGGGAGCCGCACTTTTTGGTTATGAAGAAGGTAAAAACGTTACTTGGAAATTTCCAAATGGATACGAAAACATTTTAATAGAACGAGTGCTTCGTGATATTCATTTGTAATTAAAGTATAGAGAAAACCTCCCAATACTGTTGTGCCGCCTTTTTCCATGAAAATTGTTGTAAATGCTGGGTAATTTCTGCTTTATTAACTCCTTTTTCAATGCTATTTTCAACAACAGCAGCCATTTGTTCGGGTTCAAAGTTTTGGAAATAGGTAACACAATCACCTCCCACTTCGGGTAAAGAAGTGTAATTGCTGATAATAGTAGGTTTGTCAAATCTTAATGCTTCTAATACGGGCAATCCAAAGCCTTCTTGAAGGGAAGGAAATACAAATGCAACACAATGACCAAACAACCAAAGTTTTTCTCCTTCGGTTATTTCACCTGTCAATACAACACGATTTTCTAGCCCTTCTTTCGTTATTTCATCTTGTATTTTTTTTCCATAGGTTGTTTCGTTATTACCCGCCAAAACCAGGGATAAATGGGGTAAAAAATGCATCATTTTAATGAGTGAAAGAAAATTTTTCTTTTCACTAAATATGCCAATAGAAAATAAAAATGAAGTCTCTTTTAACGCTGCGATGGGCTCTCTTTTTACCGATAAATCAAGAGCAATACCGTTGTGAATAACGCGTTGCAATTGACTCCCAAAATGTAGGTTTTCGTGTGCTACTTGTTGTGTAAAATGAGAAATAAACACAATAGCTGAAGCTTTATCCACCAAACGTTGTACTTTGTTTAAATGTTGGGCTCTTCTTGTTCCCGTGTATTTATCCAAAAAATTGAGGTCGTGCAGGGTAAGCACTAATTTCGTTTTTTTTGTTCTCGGCAGCAATTTAGCCTCTTGGTGTGTAGATAACCAAACATCTGGAAATGATTTTACCCCAATCCATTTGTCCATAAAACCAATTTCTAAAAGCTCTGCTTTTTCTAACGAGTTTACCTGTTTGAGCGCAGGCAACGATCCAACTAAAGTCAATTTTGTACCGGGAGGTTGTTGGTTGTGAATTTCGGTAACCAAGTGCTTACAAAATTGCCCTAACCCACTGTAAGGTTTTTTAAGTTTGTCGATATCGATGGTTAGGGAAAACATTTTTTAGGTTAGACAGTTGTTCAGTTAGACGGTTGTTCAGTTAGACGGTTGTTCAGTTAGACGGTTGTTC
>CAYQNU010000001.1:343872-491002 GCA_964419055.1 uncultured Flavobacteriales bacterium
GTTGTTCAGTTAGACGGTTGTTCAGTTAGACGGTTGTTCAGTTAGACGGTTGTTCGGTATGTAGTCACTTCGTTCCGATAGCTATCAGAAGAATTCTTAGTATTTTGTTTTCTTTTCGATAGAAAAGGAATTACAAAATCAAGAATTTATATCGAGAAGGACGAATACGAAGGTTGCTCAGTTAATTAGTTATTTGGTTGTTCGGTTATTCGGTTTTTTGGTTGTAATGCTATTTGGTTTGAGGTTTGTTGTTTGGTTTTTTTAACTTCAAACCTCAAACTAGAGACAGAAATGTATCAAGAATGAAGTGTTATTCAGGTATTCAAAGGTTTTTATTGAAAACTACCCCACCAACTTTCTAGCGTTTTCTAGTGCTTTTGGTAATCCCGATGGTTTTTTACCTCCGGCTGTAGCAAAAAACGGTTGACCTCCGCCTCCGCCTTCAATCTCTTTGGCCAATTCTCTAACCATACTTCCTGCATTTAAGTTGCGTTCTTTTACCAAATTATCACTTATCAAAATAGTCAACAATGCTTTTTCTTCATATTCACTACCGATAACCACAAGGAGATTATCAATCTTAGATTTTAGTTGGTAGGCCAAATCTTTCACCGCACTTCCTTCCAATTTAATGTAGGTTGAAATGAAATTAATTCCATTTACAACTTCCACATTTTCGGCTAATTGATTGGCTAATTGACCCACTTGTGCTTTTTTAATTTCCTCCAGGTATTTTTCCAATGTTTGTTTTTCTTCCAACAAATCTTGAACAGCTTTTACCAAATCTTTAGGGTTTTTTAAAACCGCAGAAACTTCGTGAAGGGTGTTCAGTTGACCTTTTATATAAACATCTGCTTCGTTGGCCGTAATAGCTTCTACACGTCTAATACCTGCTGCAACAGAGCCTTCGCTAACCAATTTAAATCCTCCTATTTCGGCTGTATTTTTTACATGTGTACCTCCGCACAACTCGATGGATTCTCCAAATTTAATTACCCGCACTACTTCCCCATATTTCTCACCAAAAAGCATCAAAGCGCCCATGCTTCTTGCGTCTTCAATCGGCACCCCTCTTCGTTCTTCAAGAGGTTGGTTTTGTCTAATTTTTTCGTTTACGAGTTGTTCAACTTTCTCTATTTCTTCATCTGTAACTTTACTAAAGTGAGAAAAGTCAAAGCGCAACACTTTTTCATTTACTAATGATCCTTTTTGTTCTACGTGCGTTCCCAATACTTCTCTCAGTGCAGCATGCAATAAATGGGTTGCGCTGTGATTGGAAGTGGTAGCACTTCTTTTTTCTACATCAACCTTAGCGCTATAAATGCTTGATAATTGATTGGGTAATGTTTCTGTAAAATGAAGAATGACGTTGTTTTCTTTTTTAGTATCGAAAATTTCTATTTTTTCATCACCTAATTGAATTGATCCTTTATCGCCTACTTGACCTCCTCCTTCTGGATAAAAGGGTGTAGCATCGAAAACCAATTGATAAACTTTTTTACCTTTTGAAGTGGTTTCTCTATATCGAATAATGGATACATTCCCTTGTGTAGTATCGTACCCAATAAAGGATTCGGCTTCTACCGTTTTTATAATGATCCAATCACCCGTTTCGGTTTCTGCATCCTTGCGTGAACGGGTTTTTTGAATCAGCAATTCTTCATCAAATCCTTTTTCGTCAACTTCCATTTCATACCCTCTTGCAATAAGGTGGGTAAGGTCTAACGGAAATCCAAAGGTGTCGTACAATTCAAAAACCACCTTTCCGGGCACTATTTTTTTACCTTCTGCATTCAACGAAATACACACTTGATCGATACGTTTCAAACCAGTTTCCAACGTTCTAAAGAAGGAGATTTCTTCTTCTTTAATAACTTTTTCAATTAATGTTTTTTGGGCAATTAATTCAGGGAACGCTTCTCCCATTTGATTGGCCAATACGTGCACCAAACGATGTAAAAAGGGTTCTTTCAACGCCAATGATTGGTAACCATAACGCACGGCTCTTCTCAAAATTCTTCTTATTACATATCCTGCTCCACCATTACTTGGCAACTGTCCATCGGCAATAGAAAACGAAATGGCTCGGATGTGATCAGCAATGACTCGCATGGCTATGTTTACTACCAAGGCTTGTTTGTGTTTTTCTTCGTTTTCGGGTTTGTATTTTAATCCTGATAATTCTTCAATTTTATTAATCAACGGCATAAAAATATCCGTATCATAATTAGAATGTTTACCTTGTAACACACGCACCAAACGCTCAAATCCCATTCCTGTATCTACGTGCTGCTTGGGTAATTTGATCAACGAACCATCGGCTCTTCGTTCAAATTCCATAAAAACATTGTTCCAAATTTCGATTACTTGAGGGTCATCATTGTTGACTCTTTCAGCACCCGAAATTTGAGCTCTTTCTTCATCCGAACGGCAATCGTAATGAATTTCGGAACACGGACCGCATGGTCCCATATCGCCCATTTCCCAGAAGTTATCTTTTTTATTACCTCTCAAAATGCGTTCTTCAGGAATAAATTGCTTCCAAATGTCATACGCTTCTTGATCAAAACCAAGGTTATCTTCTTTGCTTCCTTCAAAAACAGTTACATACAAACGTGATTTATCAATTTTATACACTTCGGTCAATAATTCCCAAGCCCAAGAAATAGCTTCTTTTTTGAAATAATCACCAAATGACCAGTTGCCCAACATTTCGAACATGGTGTGGTGGTAGGTATCTACGCCTACCTCTTCTAGGTCGTTGTGTTTTCCGCTCACTCTCAAACATTTTTGAGAATCGGCAACACGTGGATATTTTATGGGAGCGTTTCCTAAAAATAATTCTTTGAAAGGAGCCATACCACTATTGTTGAACATAAGGGTGGGGTCATCTTTAACCACCATAGGTGCGGAGGGAACAATTTTATGGCCTTTAGATTCAAAAAAAGCAAGAAAATGTTGACGAATTTCAGATGATTTCATTCAAAACTGGTTATTGATTATCGATAAAAAATTGTTAAATAGAATTTAAAAGTTTGCAAATTTAGTCTTTTTAAGATACATTAGCCATCCCAAAGAAAAAAGGCGGTATAAAATTGTCGAAAGTTAAGTATAAATATAACCCAAAAACACTCAGTTACGATGAAGTTGAGTTGACTTGGCGCGACCATTTGCGAAAGGTTTCCTTCCATTTAATTACCGCTTTAGTGGCTTCAGTAATCTTGTTGGCGGCATCGTATAATTGGATTAAAGAGCGCGGGAAAAAAGAAGCTTTGTTGAATAATGAACAAACAGAAGCCAAATTAGTAGAGTTTTCAGAAGAATTGGATTTGATGGTAAAGGTATTGGCTGATATTCAAGATCGTGATGACAATATCTACCGTAACATTTTAGGGGCAGAACCTTTTCCTAGTTATAAACGAGACATAAGTGCAGATGTAAGCCAAAAAAAATATGCTGCTTTAAAAGAATTAGATCACAGTGAATTGGTCATGCAAATAGCTAAAAAAATAGATTTGCTAGAGAAAAAAATGGTGGCACAGTCCATGAGTTTTGACTCGGTAAGTACCTTGGCGCAAAACAAACAAAAATTATTATCGAGCATTCCTTCTATCTTACCTATAAGTAAAGAAAAATCAACCTTGGCATCAGGATTTGGTATGCGGATGCATCCAATTTATAAAATCATGAAAATGCACACCGGAATTGATTTCATTAGTGATATTGGAGTGGAAATTTATGCTGCAGGAGATGGTATTGTTGAATTAGCTGATTGGGATGGAGGTTATGGACAAGCGGTTATTATTAATCATGGTTTTGGTTATAAAACCCGATATGGGCATACTAGCAAGTATAATGTAAAAAAAGGACAGAAAGTAAAACGAGGGGATGTCATTGCATATGTGGGTAACACGGGAGCCTCAGTAGGGCCTCACTTGCATTATGAAGTTTTGTATA
The DNA here is from genome assembly GCA_964419055.1 of uncultured Flavobacteriales bacterium. Taxonomy (GTDB): domain Bacteria; phylum Bacteroidota; class Bacteroidia; order Flavobacteriales_D; family Parvicellaceae; genus CAYQNU01. The sequence continues at coordinate 347,830 of CAYQNU010000001.1, forward strand.
AAGGTGCTCAAGTAAACCCGGTTAGTTATTTCTTCAATGATTTGTCACCATCAGAGTATGAAGAGGTAATAAGAGACGCTTCAAAGCCTACGCAGTCGATGTAGCTTCGACCACTTCGACCACTTCGACAAGCTCAGTGACCGAAGCTCATCTACCATATTCGACAGGCTAAGCTACAGAAATCGACAAGCTAAGCTGCCATTAATTGATGATTATCCTGGGATTTGAATTTAAAAATTCAGGCTTAAAATGTGAACTATTTATAAATGAAAAGTGCCTACGAAACCAAGAGAGATGAAGAACTAAAAGATTGGCTTCAACCGAAGAAAAAAGGTTTACCAACCGCTTTTGTTGTTTTATTTTTGTTTGGGGCCTACATAATTGGTTCTTCCTTAATTAGCATTTACCATGATTCTAAATTGTATGAATATTTACCCTTCTTTTACAAATATTTAAACGTCTTTATCGGATGTTTTTACGTTTTGCTTTCAATTACCTCTATAAAATATGCTTTTGAATCCTTATTGGTTGGATTTGTAATCTATATGGGCATTATACTTTGGTCTGCAATGATTGACATTACGAGTCTTTATAAAGGTATCTTAGTGAAAATATTGGTAATTCCTGGTTTTATATATGCATTAAGCGATAGTAGAAAAGAAAAAAGAAAATCAATTGAAGTTTTGGATGAAGAGTTGAATAGATAAAATAGGAATAATTAATAACTCTAGTTATTCGTCATTACAAAAATATTTTAATTCTCTCCATCAACTGATCCACATCCAACCCAACACTAGCATATAATTCTTCTTGACTTCCGTGTTCGATAAACTGGTCAGGTAAGCCCCAATTAACTATTTTTACAGTATACCCTTTGTTGGATTTCCACTGCAAGATGGAGCTGCTGATTCCACTTGTAATTACGCCATCTTCAACTGTTATAATCGTTTGATAGTTATCGAAAACAGTGGTTAAAAAGGATTCGTTAAGTGGTTTGGCACATTGCAAATCGTACAAACCAATTTCAAAACCTTGGTTGTTCAATTCTTTAACCGCTTTTTCAACGGTGTGAAACAAGGCACCTATGTTGAGTAGGGCTACTTTTTTACCTTTAATCAGTTCTAAACCGTTAAATTGATAGCTTTTAGAAATTATAACTACTTTTTCGGTTAACATTCCTTTTCCTCTTGGATAGCGAATGGCTATAGGTCCTTCGGTATACTGTGCTGCAAAGTGCATCATTTCAGCCAATTGTACTTCATGTCGCGGTACCAATAATAGCATATTGGGAATACAATTGAGAAAAGCCAAATCAAATGCACCATGGTGTGTAGCACCATCATTGCCTACCAAACCTGCTCGGTCTATCAAAAAAACTACGGGTAAATTTTGCAACGCCACATCATGAATGAGCTGATCATACCCTCGTTGCAAAAATGTGGAATAAATTACACAAAACACCTTTTTCCCTTTGGTGGCCAATCCTGCAGAGAGGGTAACGGCATGTTGTTCGGCAATGCCCACATCTAAGAATCGTTGAGGGAATTTATTTCTAAACGATATCAAATTAGATCCACTGCCCATCGCTGGAGTAACAACTACAATTTTGTCGTTTTTTTCAGCTAATTGTATCAACGTATCTCCCACTATTTGTTGGTAGGTAATCGGCAAATGTTGAGGTAAAATGTTGGATTCTCCCGTTTCAATATTGAACTTTCCAGGCGCATGCCAATGAGTGGTGTTTCCCTTCTCAGCATGCGCATAGCCTTTCCCTTTTTGTGTTTTGATATGCAGTACTCTTGGACCTTTTTGAGTCAACATATTTTTTAATTCCGATAATAACAACGGCAAATCATGTCCATCAATAGGCCCTGAATACGGTAAATTGAGCTGTGTGAAAAAGTTGTTTGAACTATTTATTGAATTGAGGTGGTGTTGCAACGCCCCCACATTATCGTCTATTGAATTGTCATTATCGTTTAGTATCACCAACACATTTGCTTGAGTTGTTCCTAAGTGGTTGAGTGCTTCAAAAGCCATTCCTCCAGTTAAGGCACCATCACCAATGATAGCTATAGAACATTGGTTATTACCATCCAATTGATTGGCTAATGCCATTCCCAACGCTGCGCTAATTGAAGTAGAAGAATGTCCTGTTCCAAAGGCATCATAGATGCTTTCTTTTCGTTTTGGAAAGCCTGAAAGGTGATTGAATTTTCGGATGTTTGCAAAATCTGTTTTTCGTTCAGTGAGAATTTTGTGTGCATACGCTTGATGTCCTACATCCCAAATGAGATCGTTGGTAGGTGTTTCTACTAAATAATGCAAAGCTACCGTCAATTCTACAACGCCCATACTGGCACCAAAATGACCTGGATTAATTGAAAGTACCTCAATAATGAACCCTCTAATTTCTGTTACTAATTGTTCCAATTCATCCAAAGTCAGATTTTTAACATCCGCTGGAGTATTGATTTTTTGTAATATGTGAAATTGCTTTTCCAAAGTGGATGCAAAGGTAGTAGGAGTTCGTGATTATTGATAAAAATTTGAAATAGAAAAAATTCTTCTATTCAATTTGAATTGTATATTTGTTTCAAATGTAAACCTCTTGAATTTTAAACTGGGTCAAAAAATAGTCATAGGTATTTGGCTAATTCAACTGATACTCTCCTACCAAGCTTGGTTTGGGGGAACACACTTGGATGCTATTTATTTTTTTTGGTATCATCCCGTATGGGTTCCTGTTTTAGCTTCTGGATTTATCATTTCACTCATTGGAATTGCTTTTTTTTACACCCATCAAAAACTGCTTTATTGGATAATGATTGGGTTTTTGGTAACTTTGTTGTTGTGCAATAATCACCTTCTTCAACCGTGGCAATTGATAAATGCGCTGGTGTTGGGCGCTTTGTTATTTGAAAACTTTAAACTATTCACACTCATTTTGGGTGGGTTATATTTTTGGAGTGGGTTGAATAAATTGAATCCTTGGTTTGAAGAAGAGGTCTTGCATTGGTTTTTATCTCCTCTATCAAATCCAACTCAATCTTGGGTGTCGATTGCCATTCCTATTATTGAAATGCTTTCGGGAGTATTATTATTGTTTAACGTTACCCAAAAAAACGCAGCTCTTTTTTGTATTTTCAAGCACCTTTTTATCGTAATAATGCTCAGTCCTTTGGTTCACAATTGGAATACGGTTGTCATTCCTTGGAACATTGGATTGGCGGTACTTTTATATCTGTTTTATGTGAAAAAACAAACAGTGGTTATTGACAAACCTCTAAGAATTAAACAGTATGCTATACTCTTTATTAGTTGGATAGCCCCTCTTTTTTGGTATGTGGGGTTGTGGCCTTTTTCACTTTCATTTCATTTGTATTCAGGTTATCACAGTGAATTGTATTTAATAAAGGGGTCAGAAAGTAACATAATTGATCTAGAGGAACAACACCAAAACACTTACAATATTCCTTTGGTAATCAACACATTTACTGTCAAACAATTGGAGAGTAGATTGCAATTGGAAGACGATTACATCGCTTTGGTTCATTATTATAAAAAAACCTTTGAAAAAGAGAAGGTAAAAGTTATTTATCAAAATTTTGAAGGTAAATGAAAACAACATTAGAAAAACCACATAGGCACATAGAAAAAGTTGATTATCAAAAGTTTGAAGATAGGAAAATTTACATTTTCACATAGAGCCCAACTAAGTAAAAGCGAAGCTTCTATCCTTAGCTTTTTAGCATCGCTTCTATTTGTGGATGCTATGTGGTTAAAAAAATCGGAATACTCGTTTTGTGAGGATTGGACACTCTAAAATAGGTGTTTCATTCAAATTTTAAAGATAATTTATTGATGGATGCATTGTGAATGCAGATAGTCAAAATAATTATACTTACTTTTGAGACAAAATAAAAATCTCCCATTTACATTGAAACTTTTTAAACCCACCTCATCGGCAGTTGTATCGGCTCTTTCAGAAATTTTCTTGCACGGCAAGCAGGCAGATAAGGTAGTAGAAAATACCTTAAAAAGTAACCCTAAATTTGGGTCAAGAGATCGAAAATTTATTGCTGAATCCATTTATGAAATAGTGCGTTGGTGGCGTTTATTACATTCGTTAGCCGCTATTAACCAACCTCAAACAGAGGCAGAAATCTGGAAAGTGTTGGGCATCTATTTATTACGTTCAGGAATTGAATTGCCGGATTGGGAAGAATTTAACGGTGTTGAATATCACCCCGATTGGGAAGCTACTTTTGAGCGAAAAGTTACCGAGTCGATACCCGATTGGTTGGATAAAATAGGACAAAAAGAATTAGGTGAACGTTGGGCTACAGAGCTACATGCATTAAATGAAAAAACGGATGTGGTGCTGCGCGCAAATACGTTAAAGACTTCTAAAAAAGGTTTGATAAAGCAATTAGCTAAAAAAGAAATTTTGGTGGAAGAATTGCCTGGATTTGAAGATGCATTAGTACTCAAACAACGTCAAAATTTGCAAGCCACTGAAGAATATACAGCAGGTTTGTTTGAAATACAAGACGCTTCTTCGCAACTCATTGTTGATTTTATGCAACTCGAAAAAGGACTTTCTGTGGTGGATGCTTGTGCCGGAGCTGGAGGCAAATCATTGCACATTGCAGCTAGAATGCATAATGTGGGCTCCATAATTTCTATGGATATTGAAGGTAGAAAACTGGTTGAACTTAGAAAAAGAGCCCTGAGAGGAGGTGTTTCGATCATTCAAACACAAACCATTGAATCTAAAGAAACCATAAAAGCATTAGCTAATACAGCAGACCGTTTGTTGTTGGATGTTCCATGTACGGGTTTAGGTGTTCTCAAACGTAATCCAGATGCAAAGTGGAAATTGACACCCGAGTTTATTGAACGTATCCACCACACACAACAATCCATTTTACAAGACTATTCAGTAATTCTAAAACGTAATGGAATTATGGTTTACGCAACGTGCAGTATCTTACCTTCTGAAAACAACGAACAAGTGATGCGTTTTTTAACTGCAAATCCACAATTTGAACTCCTTTCTGAACGTTCTGTCATGCCTTCCGAAGGGTTTGATGGATTTTATATGGCTTCTTTAAAAAAGATAGTATAATTCACTTCATTTAGTATGTTATAATTACTAAAAAAAATACACAATTTAGCCTATATTTCAATTGTATTTACGCATTTTGTTTTCCCAACTGGATTCCTTAACTTTCTTTAAATAACTTTTACACTTGATAATCAGGTGATTGTTAAATTATTTGAAATTTTTATAGTACTATGTATTGCAAGGTACTATATTTTATTTTACCTTTGTCAAAAATTCAATAGTATGAATGTCGAAAATGTAAAAGCACAAATGCGAAAAGGTATTTTAGAATACTGCATTTTGAGTATTATACAAAAGCGAGATGTATATCCTTCAGAAATTATTGATGAGCTAAAAAAAGCACAACTCATCGTAGTGGAAGGAACGTTATATCCCCTTTTGACCCGACTCAAAAATGACGGTGTACTCACCTATCGCTGGGAGGAATCACAATCTGGTCCACCCCGAAAATATTATATGTTAACTCCTGAAGGCTCTCAATTTCTTCAAGAGTTGCACAGCACTTGGTCAGAATTGCAATTGGCTGTAATGACCGTTACCCAAACTAATTAATTTATTTAACTTATCGAAATAAAACACTTATGAAAAAGACTATTTCAGTAAATATATCAGGCTTAGTATTCAACATTGAAGAAGAAGCTTATAGCGCATTAGATCACTATTTAAAAGAAATCAGCGCTCGAATTAAAAATGGCGAAGATGCCAAAGAAATCATCAGAGATGTAGAAAGCCGAATCGCTGAACTTTTTAGAGAAAAACTTTCAAACACATCGGAAGTAATCACGGTGGAACATGTGGAAGAAGTAAAAGCAATACTCGGAAAACCAGCTGATTTTTCTATGGAAGAAGGCGAAGATCAAACTACTGAAAACAATTTTACCGCAGATGAGAAAACCTCTACAGAAAAAAGAATGTATCGCGATACAGACAATGCCAAATTGGGTGGTGTATGTAGTGGAATTGCAGCCTATTTTGGTGTTGATGCTTTGATCATACGTATCCTTTTCGTGGTTCTTTTTATTGTGGGTGGTTCGGGTGTTTTGTTGTATCTCATCTTATTATTTATTATACCTGAGGCAAAAACTACTGCCGAAAAACTTAGAATGAGAGGTGAGCCTGTTACTGTAAATAATATAAAAGACCACTTGAATACCCTTAAAGATGATTTATCAAAAAAGGCAAAAAACAGTTCATTTGTTGAGACGTTTAATGATTTAATAGCTAGTTTACCTCCCTTTGTCACCAAAACATTAAAAGTGATTTCTCAAGTAGTTGGGTTTTTCTTTATCACCGGTTCATTGGTAGCACTGTTTGTATTTACCAGCATGTTTATGGGAGAATCTGGTCTTTTACCAATTCATATTGACGGACAAGATTTGACTTTATCGGATGGTATTTCTCTACTATATGGTGATGGCATACAGTATTCATTGAGTTATTTAGCAATTCTCGTTTTTATATACATCCCCATAATTTCTTTTAGCATTTGGGGCGTCAAATTATTGTTTACTATTCAAACAAAAACGCGAATAACCTCAATTGTTTTGGGTATTGTGTGGTCTGTAAGCGTAGCTATTTTGATGTATACAGGAATTACGGTTGGCATGGATATGAGCAATCGAGAACAAGTTATTGAAACCATTACGCCTGCTGTTGACGCCAATAAACTATTTGTAGATGTAGATGTGGAAGGAAATTTATCAGATGCTCCAATTGAAGTAAAAGGTAAATTAAGAGATTTTATTTTGGTAAAAAACGAAAGTTTTTATTTAGGAAATCCACATTTGGTGCTTAAAACCAACGAAAAAGATAGCGTATTTAAAATCGAAATTATTAAAGAGGCTGCCGCTGGAACAAGTAAAATGGCTTTTAATAGGGCAGATAGAATTTCATATAATCATCTCATTTGGGGAAATCAATTAAAACTTTCACCTTATTTAAAAATGAATGTTTCAGACAAGTTTAGAGGTCAAACCGTTACCGTTATTATTTATGTGCCAGAAGGAAAAGAAATTGAATTTGGAGAAAATATAGACCATGTTTTTCACAACTTAGACGAAGCTCACCTAAACGAAGATGATGAAATCAGTTATAAAAACAGTGTTTTTGTAAATAAAAATAACAAACTAAAAGAAATCAAATAATCCTTTATTTAACAAAGAATAAAACCCCCAGTAATTATATTAATCACTAGGGGTTTTTGAATTTAAACTATATTGATTTACGCTTGTTTTACAAATTGTAATTCAGCACTGATTTTTACCTCTTCACCAACCAATACACCTCCAGTTTCAAGAGCTGCATTCCAATTTAATCCCCAATCTTTTCTGTTGATTTTACCTTCTAATGTAAACCCGGCTTTTTCGTTGCCCCAAGGATCTTTGTTAATGCCTGCAAATTCTACATCCAGCTGAACTTCTTTGGCTACACCTTTAATGGTCAAAATACCCAACAACGCATAATTACTCCCTGATGATTTTGAAAAACCAGTGCTTGTAAATGTAATAGTTGGGTTAGTATCAACATCAAAGAAATCAGCACTTTTTAAATGCCCATCTCGATCATTATTATTGGTAAAGATGGAGCTTACATCGATACTTGCTGATGCTTTTGCAGAAGTAAAATCTGCAGTTGATGTTGAAATAGAAGCCGAAAAAGTTCTAAATTCCCCTTTGATATTGGTTATCATCAAGTGTTTTACTTTGAATGTAATTTCGCTGTGAGTAGGGTCTAAAACCCAATTTGTTTGATTTTCCATGTTGCTTATTTGATTTTAATTCTGTTTATTAATTTGAACACAACAAAAGTAAATAGCTAAAAAACAAACCACATTGACCTATGATAAGAAACAAAAAAAGTCCAAACAAAATGCTTGAACTTTTTCAATATTTGATAATTCTGCTAACTAAGAGAACATATGAGTTGCTTGAGACAGACCAAAGTACACTGCCACTAAACTTAGAATAACTGCTACCCAGCCCAATTTAGCTTTTTTAGAACCTGCTACCGCACCTAGTATTAACCCTAAAGCGCCTGTTCCCAATGCTATATATCCCCACATCATCTTGTTATCATCGTAATACAACCAGTTATCTTGAGATGTGTCCTTTGCTCCTTCAACAAATTCAGAAATATTATACAAACCAGCAAAGATGCCAGCCATACCTAAAAGAAGACCTACAATACTTAACGCTTTCATTTAATTAATTTTATTAGTTTATAACTACAAATATATAATTTGTATTTTTACATCCCAAATTAATTTTACATTTTTATGTCATTTACCAATCACACGTTCAAAACACAAGATGGAAAAACACTCGTAACTTATCATTGGGATTGTGAGAAACCTAAAGGCATCGTTCATATTGTGCATGGCATGAGTGAGCACGCAGCACGCTATGATAATTTTGCGGCATTTTTGAATCAACATGGGTTTTTGGTGCGCAGTAGCGATCTTCGAGGTCATGGAAAAACAGCAGGTTCTATAGAAAATGTAGGAAATTTCTCCATGGAAAACGGTTGGAACAAAGTTATAAAAGACATTAAAAATTTAACCGAACATTTTGAAGGGAAAACACATTTGCCCATGATTATTTTGGGTCATAGCATGGGTTCATTTCTTGTGCGCAATATGATGTATAAATATCCAACAGTTGGAGATGCCTATATACTTTCGGCTACTGCGGGTCATCCGGGATTGTTGGGAAGCATTGGAAAAACAGTCGCACATTTCAATATGAAATTGATGGGTAAAAAAAATCGAACCAATATGATGACCCAATTAGCTTTTGGCGATTTTAATAAAAAGTACAAACCCGCTCGAACACAAAAAGATTGGTTATCGAGAGACGTTGAAGTAGTTGATGCATATATTAAAGACCCCTATTGTATGCAGATTTTTTCGTCTCAATTCTACAATGATTTACTTCAAGGCATTTTGGATATAAATGATTATAAAAACATTGAAAATTCTCCTAAAAACAAACCCATTTATATGTTTGCTGGAGATATGGATCCTGTTGGAAATTATGGAAAAGGACCACAAGAAGTATATGATCAATTCATAAAAGCAGGAGTTGAAGATGTTGAACTCAAAATATATCCCAATGGACGTCATGAAATGTTGAATGAAATCAATAATCAAGAAGTATATAAAGATTTATTAGATTGGTTAGCTCTGCGAATTAAATAAACTAGATGCCATGATTGCACAACAATTACAAAAAATAAAAGCTTCATTGCCTTCTCATGTTACCCTTGTGGCCGTAAGTAAAACAAAACCAACAAGTGATTTACAGGTAGCTTATGAAGCTGGACAACGAGATTTTGGTGAAAATAAAGTGCAAGAATTAGTGGATAAATATGCCGTTCTACCTAAGGATATACGTTGGCATATGATTGGTCATTTACAAACCAATAAAGTAAAATACATTGTTCCATTTGTACATTTAATTCATGGCGTGGACAGTTTAAAGTTGTTGCAAGAAATTGAAAAACAAGCATCTAAAGTTGGTCGTAAAGTGAATACGTTGTTACAATATTATATTGCTCAAGAGGAATCTAAGTTCGGTTTGTCTGCTGAAGAATTAGAGGAAATTATTAAAAATAAAGCTGATTTTCCACACATTAACTTTTGTGGATTGATGGGAATGGCCTCTTTTACCGATGATCAAAACATTGTTTTTAAAGAATTTTCAACCCTTAAAAATGTATTTGACACCTTGCAATTAAACAATACATTTGGAGAAACTTTCAAAACCCTGTCTATGGGTATGAGTGGTGATTATGCTATTGCTATTGAATGCGGTAGCACAATGGTGCGTGTTGGAAGTAGTATTTTTGGCAGCAGGTAAACTTTAGGTTATTAGGTTGTTCTGTTATCGGTTGTTCAGTTGGTCGTTTATTCAGTCAACACGAAGCAAAGCTTGTCTTGATGCAGACCAAGCGTCTACATTATTCGGTAAATAGTCACTTCGAGTGATTTTCGTAATTAAATGAAGAAAATTGTATCGAGAAGGACGGAGACGAAGGTTACTCAGTTATTTAGTTGTTCAGTCAAGATGAAGCAAAGCTTGTCGTGATGCAGGCCAAGCGTCTGCATTGGTCAAATACTCTTTTTAAATTTATACCCCATCTACCATATTATTAAGGGTTGTTACTATTTTTATACTCATAAGGGTATATATTTGCAGAAAAAATGTTAAAATATACCATTTGTGGTATGATATATCGATATTATTGTATATTTGTAGTCATTAAGGTATAATTATGCGAGAAAATCTAACAAATCTGAGCAAACACATCAAGCAAAAACGAAAGCAAAATAAATTAACACAACCCGAATTAGCTCTAAAAGCAGGTGTTGGGCTACGATTTATAAGAGATTTAGAACAAGGAAAAACAACCTTGAGAATGGATAAAGTAAATGATGTATTACGGTTGTTTGGTGAAGAACTGGGGCCCGTAAACTTAGATAGACAAAAACTATTGCAATAAAATGAAACGAGGGGGAAATGTATATATGAAAAATGTTTTTTGTGGAGTTATCTACGAAGATGAGAATGGGTATTATTTCAAATATGATTCTCATTACATTGAAAACAATCATGCTCAAGCCATAAGCGTTACCCTACCGATATCAAAGCAAGTGTATCACAGCAAAACCTTGTTTCCTTATTTTGATGGATTAATACCTGAAGGATGGTTGTTAGATATTGCCGAAAAAAATTGGAAAATCAATTATAAAGATCGTATGGGGTTATTATTAACCTGTTGCAAAGACTGCATTGGTGCGGTGAGTGTAGAAAAAAATGAAAAACTATAAAAAAAAATATCTTGCTCGGTTACAAAAGGATTTCAATGAAGTTCAGGAAAACACTGCGTTGTACGTTGGTAAACGATGTCTTCATTGTTATGAACCACTAAACGAGCTTCAAACAGAAGTTCATCAAGCTTGTAATAAACGTTTTTATGGTCAGTTAAAAACACCTCAGCTTCACTATAATTTGGATAATTTACAAGAACTCGCCACCCAAGTGATCCAAAGTCAAATGGCTGTAACCGGTGTACAAGCAAAGGTTTCATTAAGTTTGTATAGAAAGGCGGATAAAAACCTCACAAAAAAATTGACCATAGTAGGTTTGTATGGTGATTATATATTGAAACCACCATCTGAGTTTTATCCTCAATTGCCTGCGTTAGAAAGCGTGACTATGCACATGGCATCCATGTGTGGTTTGCAAGTAGTGCCCAATAGTTTAGTTCGATTGCAAGATGACACCTTGTGCTACATCACCAAAAGAGTGGATAGAACACGGAAAGGAAAATTACAGATGGAAGACATGTGCCAATTAAGCGAACGACTCACAGAAGATAAATATAAAGGAAGTCATGAACAAGTTGCAAAATTACTTTTAAAGTATTCATCCAATCCTTTATTAGATGTTAGCAATTTTTTTGAATTGGTATTGTTTAGTTTCTTTACCGGAAACGCAGATATGCACCTCAAAAACTTTTCCCTATTAGAACGAGAAAATCAAGGATTAAGTTTGAGTCCCGCGTATGATTTAGTGCCCACAGCATTGGTTAATGAAGCGGATACCGAGGATTTGGCACTCACCTTAAATGGAAAAAAACGTAAACTCAACTATCGTGACTTTTTAAATGCTTATGAAAACTGTGGACTAAATAAAAAAGTGTTGGACGCTACTTTAGAACTTTTTACCTACTGTAAACCTGAAATGATGAGTGTATTGGAGAAAAGTTTTGTCAATGAGGAGTTTCAACAAAAATATGCAACCTTATTAAACAAAAAATATAAACAACTGGGGTTGTAATTTAACGTGAGTTTGAAAGTTATCGGGTTATGTTAATTTAACTCAGCAATTTAGCTAGTTTATCTATTTCCGTTTTGGCGTTGGCATTGGCATACAAAATATTGTAAACAGCCGATGCAATAGGTAATTTTACTTGATGTTTAGCATTCAAAGCATGAATACAATTGGTGGCATAATACCCTTCTGCCACCATATTCATTTCTTGTTGTATCGCTTTTACGGAGTACCCTTTACCAACCATATTACCAAAGGTTCTGTTGCGGCTGTGGGGCGAATAAGCTGTAACCAATAAATCTCCCAAATAGGCTGATAATTTAACGTCTCTAGTAACGGGATAAACAGCATTGATAAATCGTTCAATCTCTTGAATAGCATTACTTACCAAAACAGCTAAAAAATTATCACCATAACCCAAACCGTGGCAAATCCCACCACAAAGCGCATAAATGTTTTTGAGTATGGCCGAAAGTTCCGCTCCAATAACATCATTAGTAGTAGTGCATCTAATGTACCTACACGACATGTCATCCGCTAATTTTTCAATCAAAGCGTTATCCTCACCGGCTATGGTCAAATACGAAAGGCGTTCCTGAGCTACCTCCTCAGCGTGGCAAGGACCGCAAATCACTGCAAAATCTTTGATGTTAATGCCAAAATGATGATGAAAATAATCAGCTGGAATTTCATTGGTTTGAGGAATGATTCCTTTTACGGCTGAAATTATTTTTTTATTGCGCAGTTCCAAGTTTTTAAACACATCATGAATAAATGCAGATGGCGTGGCAACAATAATCTTTTGAGCCCCTTTTATGGCCAATTCAATATCAGACGTTAAGGTAATTTTACTTAAATCAAAATCCACTGATTGAATATATTTTGGATTATGACGGTGTTTTTGAATGTGCGCAATTTGTTCATCATCACGCATCCACCAAATGAGTTGATCACATTGTTCGCTCAATATTTTAGTAATGGCAGTGGCCCAACTTCCGCCTCCAATAATGGCATAATTGTATTTCATAGTTCAATTTTCTGATGGCTAAATTAATTATTCTAATTTTAGTTTGATCGAAAATTGGATTATTTAATATCTTTGAGAGCTTTTTACCTTGTATTGTTCACATAAGATAACGCTTTTATTTAAACGACTTCATTATATCGAGCATGATTCAAAATCAGTATAGATTTGTTCTTGTACTTTTGACCTTTTTTTCGGTTTCAACTTTTACCATTTTTGCCCAAAAAGACTCTTCAGAATGGCACGTGAAACCTACTGTTAGTCTATCTGGTTTTGTGGATGTATATTATATGTACGATTTCAATCAACCTACACAAACGGGGCGTCAACCTTTTTTATTCAATCACAATCGTCATAACGAAATGAACTTAAATTTAGGTTTTATAAAGTTAGAGGCGTCTCATAAAAAGTATCGTTCAAAGTTGGCGTTACAAGCCGGAACCTATGTAAATGACAATTATGCTGCTGAACCCGAAACCTACAAATCCCTATTTGAAGCGAATGTTGGTTTTTCATTAAACAAAAAAAATAACCTTTGGTTGGATGCTGGTATTTTCCCTTCTCACATTGGTTTTGAAAGTGCCATATCAAGTGATAATTGGACCCTTACACGCTCTATTTTGGCCGAAAATTCTCCCTATTTTTTAGCAGGGGCTAAACTAGGCTATGCGCCAACTGAAAAGTTGTCGTTGACCGTTTTTATATTTAAATGGTTGGCAACGTATACAACGCGTTAGCGGCAATTCGTTACCCTCTTTGGGAACACAACTCACCTTTAAAACGGCTAAAAATACCACATTGAATTGGAGCGCTTTTGTGGGCACAGAAGATCCTGATTCCACCAGAAGAATGCGTTATTTCAACAATTTTTATGGTCAGTTTGAATTAACAAAAAACACTGGTTTAATTGTCGGTTTTGATATGGGCATTCAGCAAGTAATTAAAGGCAGTAGTCAATATGATTCTTGGTGGAGTCCTGTTTTGATTGTGCAGCAAAAACTAAACAAAAAATGGAAAACCGCCTTTCGGGGAGAGTATTATCAAGATGAAAAAGGTGTAATCATTACAACCAACTCGGGAAATGCATTTAAAACCCTTGGAGCATCCCTCAATCTTGATTATGCTCCAAATGACTATTTGATTTGCAGAATTGAAACACGCTGGTTGCATAGTGATGCTAAACTATTTGCCGTTTCAAATGGATTTTCTCAAGACAATGTAGTGTTTGGTTTTTCTATGGTTTACAAATTTTTGAATGAGTTGAAGTGAGGATAGACTTGAAGATTGTGGAAGTACAAAGTAGGAAGATTAATTGAAAGATTCAAGACTTGAAGACAATAGACTTAAAAACAGTTATACTTACCCTTGCTCAATAATTTCCTTTAATTTATGGAGTGCTTTTGGATACGTTTCTTCAAAATATTCAAGGTATTCGGGCATTACGTCTACCTCCACAGTAATGGTAGTTTTTCCATTAGATTCTTGAAAGGTATAATTCTCAAATGCACCTGTCCATTTTTCTACCTCGGGTCCTTCAAAAATTTCTTCTTCGTCCTTCAATATACCATAATGTTGTAGGGAAACAAATTGATTGGGAACGTTTTCAACAACTCGAGCTATCATTCCTCCGCGTTTACCATCCTCAGAAACCCCGGTAAAAAATATTTTGCTGCCTTTCTCCCAAGATCCTTCATACGTTGATGTTGGATTAAATTCTGCTGTCCATTGTTGGTATAAAGCTATGTCATTAACTCCCAACATAGTTAAATACGCCTTTTCGGCTGATGCATTCACCTCTGTTTTAAATTGCATATTTTTCATCTTTCTCGTTTTATTTAGGATTCAATGTATTTCTTAAAATTATTTAGAATGGCTTGCCATCCTGCTTTTTGCATTTCCACATCATTTTCAGTTTCGGCATCAAATACAATGGTTAAAGTGGTTTGATTATCTTTTTCTTTGAAATCAACAGCTACTTTTCTAGTGTCGCCCATGGTAAAAGTATAGTGTTGGCCAATGATTACCTCATCATAAATTGCTTCAAAATCAAATCCAAAACTTCCATCTTTTGCTTCCATACGCGCCAAGTATTTTCCGCCTACTCGTATATCGTTACTGGCTGTTGGACAACTCCAATCATCGTTGGCAAAGTTCCAATTTATGATGTGTTCGGGTTGTGTATATTTCTCCCAAACAATTGTTTTAGGCGCATTTATGGTTGCTTGAATCGTTACTTTTTCTATGCTCATGATACTTATTTTTGGCTGGTTTTTAATTGTATTATTTCATCCTTTGCTCTAGAGCGCTAATTTCTATGGTTTTTTCTAATCGAGAAACACGTGTTTTTTCCTGTTTAGCACTCATTATCCAATGGGTCATAACTCTGATATAGGATGGAGCTTGTTTGTTGTAAAACTCCCAAGCTACAGGATTTAATTTGAAACGGGAAATGAATTCATCACTCAATACAGATGGCTCATTTTCGTGAGAGTAAACGTTTGATTTACTTTCTTTTCTTAATGAAAAAGCCTGCAAACCTTCGGGTCTCATTAAGCCTGATTGGACCAATTCTTCCATCTTTTTTATGTTGACCCCACTCCAAATACTGGTGGGTTTGCGCGGGGTAAATCGTATGCAATAACTTTCACTATCTATCGACCTCCTTACACCATCTATCCAACCAAAACACAATGCTTGATCAACCGATTCTGACCATGTCATAGAAGGCTTGCCACTGTTAACTTTATAATACCCTACTATGAGCTCTTTTTCAGTTTTATGGTGCTGTTCTAACCATTTTCTGAATTCGGTTGGTGTTGCAAAAAAAGTAGCTTTCATTCCTTTTCCTTTTCTTTAATTCGAAGCAGTTTTGCCACAATAGAGTAATTTGTAATGAGCAAAAAACCTAATAAAATATTTGCAGCAGAAACGACCCAATTTATTTTTTCAAATTGAGTATATAACTCACCCATTTGTGTTTCATTAATGGCTAAATAAGTATAACTTAAAAAAGCAGGAATATTATTTATGATTAATAATCCACCTATCATAAACGTACCAATTTTAACAATACTTTCAGCGTTTATATTTCCAAAGTCAATATTGTCTTCATCAAAACCTCGATCCAGTTTAAGTAACCGAACGATAACATTGGACTTAAAGATTAGTAAAATGAACAAACTCACTAAAATAAAAATCACAAAAATTATCCAAATAATTGATTGTACATCAATATTCATAAATGCAAAACCCACCATTCCAGGTAAAAGCGAAAACAGGGTTGTGATAATCGAGAATAATCCGAATAATTTAATGAGGAGGATGAAAAAATCTTTTTTTGTCATTTTACTTTTAATTTTGTGAATTTAAAAATACGTTTCCAAATCAAACCCTTGTAAATAGGAGATTTTCCATTGGTCGTTTTCTTTGATAGCTTTTACTTGATATTCAAAATCTTCACCCCAAGTCCAAGTGAATGTGGCTGTGTTATTTTCAAGGTTCATCACCTTAATAGTCATTGTTTTCCAATAGTCATCAGGGTAGTCTTGACAATTACACCACGGATTGGCATTACTTCCAAAAGAGGGTAACTCTCCAACTATCCATTCTAATTTTTTTGTTTTTAATCCTTCATCTATTGCCAACGCTAATTGATGGTAATTTTCAATAAACGATGCTGTAAAAAAACCCGTTTGTTTCAATTCAGTTACTCTTTGGTTGTGAAGGTCCATATCCAATCCAATATAAGCTATATCTTCGGCATCGGCAATGGGCATAAAATCTTGCTGTGTACTGTTGGTTTCATCCCATTCATAAACCATTCGAACTAATTGCTCCAGTTGTTCTTCATCAGTAGTTGTTGTAGCTATTTCATTTTCTTCTGAATTGGCAACGTTTGATGTTTCTTTTTCTGAATTACATGCGTTTAAAAACAGTGTGAGCAGCACACTGCAGTGAATAATGATTTTCATACTTCTTGATTAATGGAATAATTCATTTTTCAAATTCTTCTTCTCAAAAGTATAAAAAAGGATTAATTAATGATCTTTTTAAGGAATGCTTTATTGAGGACGTATTCCGTTTCGTGCTGCTTCACAAGCATTACAATAGGTTTTTCCATCGCATCCAACCACTCCCGGACAGTCAGCTGTGCAGGCATTATTATGAACTAATGAGGCATCGTAACATGAGTGTTCACTTCCTTTTTTGGTGCAATTGGATAGTGAAAAACCGATAACTAGTATTAAAAATAATTTTTTCATATTATTGATTTTACAACATTTAAAACACAAATTTAATTAATTTATTATGTGTTTTTTATGGAAATTTATGCTTTTGGCATCACGCTTTTAATTAAATAAGCTAAAAAATGGAAAATTCTTTCATGAAAAAACAGGTGTTTTTACACTTTCTATTTATTAGTATGGGTGTTTGTCAACTTGTAGCACAAAACCAATCGGTTTCTCCAAATAAAACAATAGATACCACTATCAAAACTAAAACAAGTGTAAACTATTCTCAAATAGAAGGAATTGTTTATGATAAAAACACCTCCAAACCGTTGCCATTTTCATATGTTTGGATCGAAATTAATGGGAATGGATATAGCGGTAGTAGTAATAAAGATGGTGTTTTTAAGTTCAATGTACATACATTATTCCAACATAATGATTCTATCGTGACCGTTGATATAATTATTCAATCTATCGGTTTTGATAAAAGTATTATAAAGAGTGCAACAATAGTAAAAGGTAAATCTTTACAATTAAATATAGTGGAACTGCAATCCGAAAATCCTTGTTATGTGACTTCCAGAAAATTTACTTATGATTTTATCGGAGACCCTGATTACCATCGAAGTACCACCATCAAAAGAGAAGAAATTAATGGAATTCCAAAGAATCGTTAAAGGTACTCTTAAGACTATTCAACTGATTTAAAATCTTTCAAAATACTTTCTATAATCAATTTAGGTACAGCACACTCTTCTGCTTTTTGTTTCCAAAAATCGATACTTTCTTGAACTTCTTGAATACTGTTTTTGGCGTTTTTGATGGTATACACATCCGCTATTTTCATTACGTCCTGCAATGAAATATCTACTCTTTTATTGTTTACCGATAGCGCTCTACTCGTTCTTTTATAGTTTATTAAAGGATTTAGTGAATAAGTAAGGTCATAGGCTGGCGACAAATTCCAATTATCTTCTTGCTCGTTATAAATAAATGAATGGTTTTTTAGATGGTCATCTGTGTTTGAAAATACAATGTTAAAAACCATTCTCTTAAATAATTCTTCACGGTCTTTATTGGGCACTTTTAGAAAAACAGCTAATTCAAAAAGGTTTTCATACGTTGATTCTTTTGAGTCGTGAAAATCCCAACCGGTAAGTCCTGTAGCTGTTAGAACATGTTTTTTTTGACCCTTTTGTCTGTCAAATCGTTGGGTTGCAAAATGTTTGTCTTCAATAAGATGGGAGGGCATCATTTGTATACCCAAATGCACTGCTGTTTGATAATAACAATATTCAATTACTTCCCTATTGTATCCCAATTCATCATCATCTAAAGCAAGTTTAATTAAATAATGTTCATAATCATCTGAATGGGTAATGTCTCCTGGAATAATCAATCCTGTTTTTTTATGTTTGGCGACTAATATTTTGGGACGCGCACCTCCTGCAGATGATCCCATTTTGAAAATATTGAGCAGTGCTTCGTGATTTAATTTGGCAGCAGGAAACGAAGTTTTATTTTGCATTACGGCATTTAATACCTGTATTATTTCATCTAAATCAATACTGGCTGTTTGGGGGAAGATTTTGTTAGGTCGATATTCTAATGCTCCCATTCCTCGGTTCCCAACATAGGCTAATTGTTCAATTACCGAAATTTTACCACCATTTTTGTCATTTGCATCCAACCATTTTTTAAAAATTATGTTTCCAAATAAATCAGGTAGTGAGTCAGCTATCATTGGTGGTAGCCCTCTAAAAGTTTCATTGTTGAATCGATTAAATAGTTGCGTTTGGGGAATTCTTTTAATTATTCCTGTTACAGGAAAAAGGTTTACAAAGCGTCCATTATTCAAAAAGTCAGGGTTGTATTGAAACGAGGAAGTTTGTTGATTTTCGTCAACCCCCAACTTTCCAATTTCCTCATTGAAACAATAAACAGTTATAATTTCATTTTTTGCCATAATACAACATTAATGCACTATTAATACAATGATTTTGTGCTTTTTACTTCATTGGTTTGTGCTTTCATGAAATCATTAAGCTCGCTCAACTTATCAAAATGGTACAACACCTTTAAAAACGTATCTATGGTAAAATTCCGACCTGATTCTAAGTTTTGAATGGTAATACGCGACAAATTCAAGAGCTCTGCTAATTCTTGTTGAGTAAGTTTCTTGCCTTTTCTCAACATTTTAACATACTGACCTGTACTTATCTTTACATCCTTAATTTTAACATTCTCAAACAACATAAATGCATAGTATATTCTGCAAATATAGTAAATTATTTAAAAATGTATGTTTTAATTTGCTTTTTTTGAATGTGAAGTACAAAGTCTAGAGTACAAAGTCTGAAGTAGTGATACGTTGTTAGGTAAAAGGTATGTAGCTTACTTTGGACTAAAGACTTTATACTTTGTACTTGTTAGGTAAAAGCATGTAGCTTACTTTGGACTAAAGACTTTGGACTTTGTACTCCTCCTCTACATCCCCAAATTCATCACTTTTGTCCAGGCGGCAACGAAATCGGTGACCATTTTTTCTTTTGAATCACTGCTGGCGTAGATTTCTGATATGGCTCTCAACTCAGAGTTGGAACCGAATATCAAATCGGCTCGGGTGGCGGTCCATTTTGGTTCGCCTGTGGTTCGGTTCGATCCTACAAACAGTTCCCCAGCATCGGTGGTAGCTCTCCACGTAGTGCCCAAATCCAAAAGATTTATGAAAAAGTCGTTGGTTAAGGTTTCGGGTGTTTGGGTGAAAACGCCATGTTTAGACCCATCAAAGTTGGCATTCAACACTCTCATTCCTCCTACCAAAACCGTCATTTCGGGAGCGGTTAAGGTCAACAATTGTGCTTTGTCTATCAACAATTCTTCGGTGATGGAAGTACACGTTGCTTTTTTGTAGTTTCTAAATCCATCCGCTTTGGGTTCCAATACGGCAAATGAATCTACATCGGTTTGTTCTAACGAAGCATCTCCTCTACCCACTGTGAACGGAACTTTTATAGCGTGTCCTGCTTGATGCGCTGCTTTTTCAATGGCTGCATTTCCTCCCAACACTATCAAATCGGCTATAGAAATGTAGCTGCCAGTGGCGTTGAAAGTGCTTTGGATGTGCTCCAACGTTTGTAACACTTTTTTGAGTGCTTCAGGGTTGTTGGCTTCCCAATTGATTTGGGGTGCTAATCTCACACGTGCTCCATTGGTTCCTCCTCGTTTGTCCGATCCTCTGTAGGTGGACGCTGATGCCCAAGCGGTAGTTACCAATTGTGAAATGCTCAAACCGCTGTTGAGTAGGGTATTTTTTAAAGTGGCTATTTCGCTTTCGTTGAGGGTGTGCTTATTTTCTGGAACAGGATCTTGCCAAATCAAAACTTCGGCAGGAACTTCTTCACCCAAATAACGGTTTATTGGACCCATATCTCTGTGCGTTAACTTATACCAAGCTCTGGCAAAAGCATCGGCAAAAGCATCAAAATCATTCAAATAACTTCTGGAAATTTTTTCATAAACCGGATCCATTTTCAACGACATATCTGCTGTTGTCATGATGGGTGCATGGCGTTTGTTTTTGTCATGTGCATCTTCCACATCATTGGCCGCACTTTCGTCTGTTGGAATCCATTGATGCGCTCCAGCAGGACTTTTCGTTAATTTCCAATCGTATTTAAACAGGGTTTCAAAATACCCATTGTCCCAAGTGGTGGGGTTGGGTTTCCAAGCGCCTTCTAGTCCACTGGTAGTGGTGTCGCCTGCTTTTCCGGTGCCAAAACTATTTTTCCAGCCCATTCCCATTTCTTCCATACTGGCTGCTTCGGGTTCTCTGCCCACTAGCGTTGGGTCTCCTGCTCCATGAGATTTTCCAAAGGTGTGTCCTCCGGCAATTAAAGCCACGGTTTCTTCATCGTTCATCGCCATTCGGGCAAAGGTTTCTCTCACGTCTTTGCCTGAGGCTAATGGGTCGGGATTTCCGTTGGGGCCTTCTGGGTTTACGTAAATCAATCCCATTTGCACGGCTGCCAACGGATTGTCTAGTTCGCGTTCGCCTTGGTAGCGTTTATCGCCCAACCATTCGGTTTCGTTGCCCCAGTTGATGTCTTGTTCGGGTTCGAAGATATCTTCTCTTCCGCCACCAAAACCAAATGTTTTGAAACCCATCGATTCCAAGGCACAGTTACCGGCTAGAATCATCAAATCGGCCCACGATATTTTGTTACCGTATTTTTGTTTGATGGGCCACAATAAAAAACGGGCTTTATCTAGGTTACCGTTATCGGGCCAACTGTTGATTGGTGCAAAACGTTGATTTCCTGTGCTGGCTCCTCCTCTACCGTCTGAAATGCGATAAGTTCCTGCACTGTGCCATGCCATACGAATAAATAAAGGGCCATAGTGACCATAATCGGCAGGCCACCAATCTTGTGAAGTGGTCATCAGCTCCACAATGTCTTTTTTAATGGCTTTGAGGTCTAAACTTTTGAACGCTTCGGCATAGTTAAAATCGGCATTTAAGGGATTTGAAAGCGTGCTGTGTTGACGCAAAATACCTAAGTTTAATCTATTGGGCCACCAATCTTTATTGGCTGTGCCGGTACCTGCGGTTTGTTTCATTTGACCATTGTGAAATGGACATTTGCTGATGTCTGTATTACTCATAATTTTATGTTTTTATTGTTTTTTTTTAACCACTAAGACACTAAGGGCACAAAGGGTTTTTTTCTTTGTGTTCTCCGTGACTTTGTGGTTCTATTTCTTTTTTTTACCACTAAGGCACTAAGGGCACCAAGGTTTTTTCTTTGTGTTCTCTGTGGCTTTGTGGTTCTGTTTCTTTTTTTTAACCACTAAGGCACTAAGCTCACTAAGGTTTTTTTCTTTGTGTTCTTTGTGGCTTTGTGGTTCTGTTTCTTTTTTAACCACTAAGACACTAAGGGCACAAAGGGTTTGTTTCTTTGTGTTCTCCGTGACTTTGTGGTTTATTTTTTTAATCCCTTAGCATATTTATTTAGTATTAAAATTCCCTGTTATTTGGAGTTTGATATCTTGTATTTGGAAGTTTTTGATGGCTTTTTTTTGAAAATAGTTGTGCAACAGTTCGTTCAGTTCATCATCTTCAAAATCTTCTATGCGATCGGTTTGTGCGCAGTAGAGGTGATGGTGATTAGACAACACGGCATCATAACGCATGATGTCTTTTTCGGTTTTTACTCTGCGCAGCAGGTGGTTTTCTACCAACGAATCCAGCACTTTGTATACTGTACCCACCGAGATGTTGGGGTGATTGGTTTTGATGTATTCAATAATGTTTTCGGCAGTGGGATGATTGTGTAACATCACAATAGCTTCATAAATAGCTACTCGCTGGGGCGTTACTTTGAGCCCTTTTTCTTTGAGTTTTTCCCTAAAAAACGGTAATGCTTCCATTTTTGTTTTTCTTTACAAATTATATTTATTCTGTAAAGATAATCATTCTTATTTAGGAACGGATTGAAATTGGGAGGAAATTTTTATGTAGGCTCAAAATATTAATTGAAGTTCAGAAGGCAAAACGTTTTAATAATTGAAAAAATAATTCATTTTTCTTGTTTAAATGAATTTTGTCCGTAATTTTGTCCGTGTCCGTAAAAACGTCCGCAACATGATAAATGTCAAATTCTACTTAGATAAAGCTGATAAAAGTAAAAGATTTCCTATTCATCTTTTTATCAGACAAAAGGAAATTCAAATAAAGGTTGCAACAGGAGAAAAAATCTTCAAAAAGGATTGGGATAATAAAAATCAGGTTGTTAGAGATACAGATTACAATCATAAAACAATTAATAAGTTTTTATCATTTTTAAAACTTGAAGTAGAAAAATGCTTCAACTCAGTTCCTCATTCACAATTAACCGACAAAAAAGTTAAAGAAAAAATACAAGTATTAGTAAATAGCCGTAAAATGAATGCAGAAACTAAAATGATTTGTGAAGATCCTGCAGAATACGAAGGTAAAATAAAAACAACATTTGTAGATTTATTTGCTGGTGCAGGCGGCTTTAGTGAAGGTTTTTTACAAGCAGAACACGGTAAAAGATATTATGATTTTCTGTTAGGAAGTGATATAAATGAAAATTGTGAACTGACTCATTTAGCTAGATATAACTATCAACTAGGAATGAATACTGATTTTTTGCGACAAGATATTACTGAACCTGATTTTATAGAGAATTTGTTAAATAAATTAAAAGGGGAACAAGTTGATGTTGTTTGTGGTGGACCACCTTGTCAAAGTTTCAGTTTAGCAGGCAAACGTAAAAAGTTTGATAAAAAAGATGATCTATTTGCTCACTATTTAAATGTTATTCGGATTCTTCGACCAAAATACTTTGTAATGGAAAACGTTAAAGGAATCCTTACAAAAGAAGGAGGAAAGGTAAAAGAAATGATTTTACAAGAAATAAAGTCAATTGTTGACTTGAAAGAATTTCATCAGTTAATTATCTTTATAGAAAAGCTTAGAAAAGTTGAAAAAGAAAAAACTTTTACATTGGATTGCTACAGTTTAAGAATGCAATTTGAATCAGCAAACGAAAAAGAATTGGAAAAATTAAGGGATCGCTATATTCAAATTATTGAAAATAAGTTTCGTTTGCTAACTCCAAAGATTGCTGATTACAAAACAAGTAAAACTGATATAAATATTAATACAATCCGTCACGGATTTAATTTATTAAAACGAAGCAAAGAATTGGCTTATGTTAGAAAAAAAGTTATATTGGAAAAGGCTCATAGTGATTTAGATAATGATTTTTTTGCTGAAAAATTTGATGCGTTTTTAACATCCATAGAATCTGATTCAATCATTGAGCAAATTCACGAAGCATTTAGTAATTTAAAACCAGCAAAAGCATTTCAAGATGAAATTGCAGAAATAATTTATGCTTTAGAAATTTATAATTATTCCTTTGAAGAATGTATTCAAGGTCTGCAACCGTTCGTTAAAGCATTAAAAGCACAAAATGAATTTGATGAAATTTTGTCCCATATTAGATTGTATAATATCGACCAACCATTTGTAGCTTTAGCATCAAATTATGGAGTACCTCAAAATCGAGAGAGGGTTTTGTTTATTGGTTGCAGAAAAGATCAAAAATTAATTACTAATGTAGCTAGAACGGTTGAAGAACATGAAAAAGTAACTGTTTTTGAAGCGTTATATGATTTAGATTTTGTGGGGAACGATGAAGAAAAGTTCAATTACGAACCAATTGATTTAAAAGCAAGATATAATGGTACAACTGAAAAGATGAAAGCATTAATAAAGAAAAGAAGCATTGAAGGTAAACCAGATGAAAGCAAAGGATTAACGTATGCTGAATGGTCAAAAATAGGTCGTTTAAATAGTCGTTTTTCTAATTCCAAAAACCCATTTTATGTAAGGAATTTTGAAGAACTTGAAAACACATTAAATCATGTCGTAGCTCCTTTACATAATCATAAAACTAGTAAACAAAATCAAGAAGTAATTAAGAGATTAGAAGTAATTTTAAACACGGGTGATTACGACAAGGCAAAAAATGAACTTAAAAAAATCGGTCTTGATTCTGATAAACGAAATTATAATGTATTAAAACCAAATTCGCAAAGCCCAACAGTAATGACTATAGCTGATGACTATATTCATTTTTCAAATCCAAGAGCTTTAACGGTTCGTGAAATGGCAAGACTACAATCATTTGATGATTCTTTTGTCTTTCAAGGCAAACGCTCAACTGGAGGAAATAAGCGTAAATTTGAAGTTCCACAATTTACATTAGTAGGTAATGCAGTTCCTCCGTTAATGGCTCGTGCTGTGGCATTGGAAATATTAAAAAATATAGATTAAAGCCCAAAATAAGACAATTCATTATTTGGTTTTAAAAAAGGTATAGCGGCTCTAATATCTGTTCTAAATGTAGTTGTGGAACCTGATTGGAAATTGTTTGTAAAAATTTCTTTTAAAGATTTAGCAACATTTTGAACAGAAGGCTGGCCCCAATAATTACCTCCAGATAAATTAGTAACCCTTTTTACAGCGACACTATTTGATTTGTAAACTGTATTTTGGTTTGATGGTACTGTAACAAATGAGTAGGTAAACGTTTTGACATTTTGAATACTATAATTATTTCTTCCAATAGTAATATTTCTTCCTCGGAAACCGCCAGCTGAGTATATCATATCCCACAACATTGGGACTTGAGCGTTGTCATTCCAATTTGTTTTACATTGAATAATTCCAATTTCAAACTCATTAAAGTCTCTTGCGGATAAAAAATTGATTAATTCAAAATTAAATTTATTTTTTATTATTGAGGGTAAAAAAACACCATTATTATCTACTATATTCAATTGGTCTATTTCGCTATTATATTCATGGGAATCTGGAAAAATTATTATAGTTATATCTGATTCAGTGTTACAAGCAAAATTTCCATAATTAATTGTTATTGCATCTTGGATTGATTTTGGAACCAAACTCATTTTTTTTACAGCGACAATCCTACTTCCTATACAGCATAGGTTGATATACCAACAAACTAATGATTCCCATGCAGTCCCACCAGCTGATAGCTCACCTTGACTCCTTCCCACACCGCCTGTAGATTTAAAAATTGTAGATAAATTATCTCCTAAATCAATTATTTCATTTTCGGTAAAATTATTTCCAAGTAAACGCTTTATTTCCGGACACCATGTTTGCCAACAGCTTTGAAATGTATGCGTTGAGAAGATATTTTCAATAGCTTTTTTTCTTAGAATTTCTGGAATATTATTATACATTGTATGATTGTTTTAAAAAATAGTTAGGTTTATAACTTTCGACTTAATATTTAAGATGAAATAATCTATTTGATTATAGTGTTTTAGAAATTTATTTTTTATTAAATTCAAAAACTACAATCTGGATATTATATATTCAGAATCAATATCAGGATACCCAATTCTGTTGTAATATCTAATAAAACTTGCAATCATCCCCTCAGCAAATGGATTGTCAAGTTTTGCTAATCTTTTGAAAGTTTTTAAATCTTCATAATCCACCATTTCCTTTATTTGAAAATCAATAATTCTATTTTCAATAAATGGAGTTCCAGGAAGAAAGAAATATCTGTCAGATTTCCCAGAGGAAACTAATTTAGAAAGCTTAGACTTGTTTTCCTCTTTTTTATTATCATTATATAAAATATATTCATTAGTTTCTTTCAATAATTGAGTTTTAGTTAAGAGAACTTTACCCACCTTTCTTCCTAATTTTTCTCCTTTCTTTCCGTTTCGTTCAATAAAATCACAGCTAGGAGTTAATATAACAAATAAATCATTCCCTTTTTGAAGAATCTCACCATTTTCAAACTCAGCAGTGGGATCAGTTGGATAAAGATAAAATTCCATGGGATGAATTTTATCTTCATTAAGTTCATTAACTCCTAAAATTTCAGAAATTTTTAATTTTGACAGTGAATTGCCAAATTTACGTAACATTAAATATCCTAATGAAAAATCAATTTTGTCGGAGGTGAATTTGTCCCTTTCAGAATGGATAATATTCCAAAAATATTCCTTTAATTCAATTTCCAGATAGTTGTGTATGTTTTCTTTTATAAAAGGGAGATTAAAACCAATGAGTCTTTCAATTTCGGATTTCAACTCTTCTAAACCACCATCACCTTTTGTTGCTACACCGACAATCTGAGATTTTAAGTCTTTTACATTTTTTGTATTCCCCGAATAAAAAATAACTGGTACAAAACAATTTTCTTGGATTTTTTTCAAAATATTAAGCCCTATTTGGTCTCCCCCTTCATCAGGTTTTCCCTTAAAAAGGTCTAAAATAATTATGTGGTAAGGATGTATTTCAATTTGTTCGAATGCGTTTTCAAAAGAGTCAATTGCATCGATTTTTACAATATAATCTCCTATCTTATCATCAGATAAAACACTTACCAAACCCTCTCTGTTTTCTTTGTCGTCCTCTACATATAATAATCTTAATTCTTTTTTCATGTAATATTCTTAAATGTTATTTTAAAAGTTGCACCATCTAACGGGCCTTGATTTACTAATAGAAATTCACCATTATATTCTGAAACTAATTCTCCTACAATTGAAAGACCTAAACCAAAACCATCTGGCTTAGTACTAAAATAGGGGTTAAAAATATTGTTTTCTGTTCCTTCTTTAATTCCAGGTCCGCTATCACTATAAGTTATAGAAACTCCTTCAGAATCTGAGTTTTCTATATGAATAATAATTTTTCTTTCAGAATTTATATTTTCAAGCCAATAAATGGAGTTCTGTATAAGATTCATAAAAATAATACCAACCTCAGCCTCATCCATTTTTACAGTTGTTAAGGTGTCTGATAATTCATAAAAAATATTTAATCTTTCTATGTCTGTATGGTATAACATAAACTGATTCTTGATTACATTTTCGAGAACAATATTCTTTGGAGTTCCTCTTTTTCGTCCACCAAAAGGCTCAATTCTTCTAAATAATTGAGCAAAATCTTTTCTCAAATTCTGGATATTTGTTATATGTTCCAAGAGATCTTTATTATTTGTTTCGGGTTTTTTTAGCGCCTTTGAAATAAGACTTGTTTGAATATCAATTTTATTCAGATAATTCCCCCCATCATGAACTACAACATCTATTAATTGACCTAAAGTTGTTAATCTCCTATATCTTGAAATAACTTCCTGAACCTTTATTATACTTTCTTTTATTTCTAAATCTTTTTGTTCTACTGCATTAATTATAATCTTGTTTTCGGGGATTTTTTCTTTAACTAATGTAGAAATAGAATGAAGCGAAAATTTTTCAAATAAACTTACTTGTGAAATCGGTTTTTCAATCTCTCGTGGTCGCTCGTTATATCTTCTTTGTTCAACTTCATTCATAATAAGCTTAACGAGCCCCTTCACATCTTCTAAAGCTTGTCCTTCCACAATTCCTTCTCTATTACTTTGGTCTTTTAAAAGCGGATTTGTTTCCAATCCAATTGAAATATAACCTACAATTTGATTATTACTTAATCTCAAAGTTGGATTGTTGACTCTGCGTAAATCTAATCTTGCCCAATCATTATTTTTATTTCCATATGGTAATACTCTCACATTATCACGGTAAATACTTATTCCTGCCAAATCGTCCAAATCTTTCTTAACATTTTTGACAGTTGAATTAACTTCTTTCGATAGCTTATTTAAATCATCACGATTCCATATTCTAAATTCAAAACTAAATTTGCCTGCTTGAGATTCTCTTTGAGGGTCTTTAAGAATAAACTCTTTTTCAGTAAAAGTTAGGGTTTCTTCGACACCATTAATTTTACTGTAAAATACAAAGTTTTCTGGACGTCCCTTTTCATTTATATTTCCTTTAATAAAATAATCAGGTTTATTAAGCGTTTCAGGCCTTTCAATTGTTCCATCTAAATTTTTATCTAAACCATCAGGTACATTAATACTGATTAAAAAATCTTCAATTGGAACTAATGGATTTAATAATCTAGATAGTGTTACTCTTAACTCTCTTATTTTTTCTTCGTCCCAATCATTATTTAAATCAAGAAGTTTTAGAATAGTTCCACTTTTATTTATTTCAATAGGTTCTCTAATTTCCCAATTAACAGTTAAATTTTCTAGATAGTTTTCTTCATTTGAAAAGTCATCCCAATTAAATTTAACAACAATTTCATCTCCATCCTTTTGTCTTGTTACTAACTCTAATTTTGATGCAAGTTTTGCAGATGCAAAACGACCAATACCTTTTTCCCCTGTAAATCTTCGATTAGAATTTTGATTTCCCTCTTTTTTCTTAAAGTTTGTTGCTGGTTCCATCCATGCTTTCTCAATTGTATGAAAATCCATGCCTTTACCTTCATCAAAAATTATCATTGAAGCATCATTCCTATCAATAAACTTCTTAACTTTTTTTCCTTCTTCTTTTTCTTTAATTGTTCCTTTAAACGAAATTTCTACTATTGATGATTCAGCATCATAACTGTTTTTAACTAGTTCAATAACAGCTACGTTATCATTACTTATTAATTCTTCTCCTATTGTTTTTATAATTCTTGCTTTTGGCTTGAATATAAAATTTCCTAATTTGGGTTTATTAATCATTTTTATATAAACTTTTTATTTTCTCAGCGATTTTTTGGGCCATCAATGGTGGAACTGCATTGCCAATTTGCTTATAGGCAGCTGTTCTACTTCCTTCAAAAAAATAATCATCCGGAAAAGATTGAATTCTTGCTGCTTCTCTTACTGATATTGAACGGTTTTGTTTTTTATCAGGATGTATGTAATAATGACCATCCATTGCAATGTGCGCTACAACAGTATGTGAAATTCCTCTGCCGTTTACAACTTGGAAACGATTAACAAATGAATGAGTATTATTATGTTTAATTAATCGAGCTGGAAGTTGTGCATAATTTAATCGTTTTCCATTATTCCATTGATCAACTGCTATTTGATAGATTTCTAAGTCATTATCGTTATTTGGTCGCGTAATGTGCTGAGTTACAAAATCTAACCCATTCCTAATATTTGTTTGATTTAAATATTCAGTTGTGGGTTTTGCATATTGTACTGCATTTAAAGTTCCTTCACCGTTTTTTAAAGGTTTTAAATCAGAAAATAAATCCCTTAAGATTTCAAAATGATTTACCTTTTCTTCAAAGTTTGGATATTTTAATTTTAGTTTTCTTTTCCATCCAATAATAATTACCCGTTTTCTATCTTGTAAAACTTCAAAATTTTTGGCGTTTAATATTTTTTTATCAAAATCGTACCCAGCCTCTTCTAATGCTTTAAAAATTAAATCTAAATAAAGCCCATTGTTAGCTGATAGAATTCCAGGTACATTTTCAAATACAAACATTTCTGGATTGTACCTTTTCAAAAATTCAATGTAATATTTATATAAAAAATTTCTTGGGTCTTCTGACATTCCTTTTGGATCTCTAGCCCTTCCTGCAACGGAATATGCTTGACAAGGAGGTCCACCAATAACCAAATCAACCTTATTATTACTTAGCTCAGTATCGATTATTTCAAAAATAGAAGGTAATGTCTCAGGTGAAATTTCTTTATTTATTACAGATTTTATTAAATTATTTGGAACTTTCTTCCATAATTCATCTCTACTTATCTCACCTAATAAATATTTCTTGTATTCTCCAAACATATCATTTTTTTTAAGAAAGTGATATGCTGTCCTTGTTTTTAATGTATCGCAAGCATCTTTATTCATTTCAACATGTGCAATAGGTTCGAATCCAGCACTTATGAACCCTTCTGATAATCCTCCAGCACCAGCGAATAAATCTATAAATTTCAATTTCTTCATTTTGTAAAAATTTCTGAATTAAAAAATTCTGAATAATTGGTATCTAAAGCTTTAATTATTTTTTCAAGAGCCACAACAGAAATGTTTCTTCTCCCAGCCTCAACGCTAGTAATATATGTTCTGTCTAATTCGGCTTCAAAACCCAATTGCTCTTGTGAAATCTTAAGGTTGGTACGTAATTCTTTAATGCGTGCACCTACTCGTATTCGGATATCATTCATAAATAATTGGTTATGCTGTAAAATTAAAATAAGCAGACTATAAGTCAACGGACTATAAGTCACGTGTTGGTTTTTTAAAAACTAGTTTAGTTATTAAACCATTGTTATTTAATTGATTAACATTTGTATGATTGTTTGTTAAAATTTACATTTATACTTGAATTAAAATCAACTCTTTCAATGATGTGTTTTAACCCAAGAATAACAGGGTTTACTTTACTTATAAAAAAATAGCAACAGTAATATTATAGTTGCTCTGAAATAGATGTTTAATATAACCATCTTCCCTCCGCTTATTTTTCGTTCTTTGAAGAAAAACATTATTCTTAGGTATATGGAAAAAATTTGGCAGCTAATATTTTTATAAGAATGTAGCTGTTGTATACTGTGTATTAAGAATCAATATTGAGCTAGCAAAACTCAATTTCAAAAAGTTGATAGGTGCTGATTACTATTTCTTGTTCTACGCGAAAAATGTCGAGGATAAATACAGTAGCATTTTAAAATAAATTGTTTACTACATATTATTCTATTCAAATTACGTTTTACTGTTTTTCATTCCCCAATTTGCTGGGTTGTCTTCAATATAGTGTTGTATGCGGTCAAATGATGCGGCATTGCAGATGATGTGGTCATAAAAACGAGATTGACATCCAAAATTAGAATTGATTTTTGGCATTTCAAATGAACAACGGCCTTTGTACTATCTAATAATTCGTGATAAATTTTCGTTCAACATAGGGTTTTGCTACCTGAAAACAAATCTATAAAATACAATTTCATACTAGTCGTTTATAAACTCCAAGTGAAACAAGATGATTCCATAATGATTTGTTCATATGTTCAAAAGAACTAAGTTTCTTTTTCAAATCATCAAGACTAACAATTGTATCCGTTATGTCAGTAATATAAAATTCCCAACCATTTTCAGTATTCAACCATTTTTGACCTATTGAATAAGACCTTGTTTCTAGAGTGTCCATTTTAGTTATCATTAGTATATTAGTTTAATTCTTCAAATATATAAAAATACTTTAAATAAGTTTGAAATAAATAGATCAAGTATATTTTATTCAATGTGTCCTAATTAATACTTTCCCCCATCACCCATCTCTACTACTTCAAGATTTTCAACCGAATAGTCTCCTAAAATTTCATTTAACAACTCTTTTGAAAAATCTGAGCTGCCCAATAAAACGGTTCTAAAAATTTCCACTCTATCGTCTGGGGTCAATTCATTTAATTTTTCAGTATCACGGAAGAATTTCATAAATTCTTCTCTTGTTATTTTTTGATAGGTTTCCATAATTATGCAGCAATTTAAAAATTTGATGAATACAAATCTATAAAATCCAAACGTAAAACAATTACGTTTTACTGTTTTTCATTCCCCAATTTGCTGGGTTATCTTCAATATAGTGTTGTATGCGGTCAAAGGATGTGACTATTAGTAAAATAATTACCTTTGCCCCCAATATCATTAATGAAGCTAATGTTAAAAATATTTCCAACTGTTTTTATTGTTTTTTTGGGGTTGATAATGCCCGCTGTATTTTCACAAACCACCCAAAACATTAGAGGAACGGTGGCGGATATTGATTCAAAAGCTCCGTTGATTGGTGCCAATGTGGTAGTCATAGGTTCTGACCCTGTGTTGGGTGCTTCAACCGATGTAAACGGAAATTTTTCCATCAAAAATGTGCCCATTGGCCGCCATACTTTACAAATTTCGTATATCGGTTACAACAGTAAAACCCTTTCAAACATTGAACTTTCGTCTGGTAAAGAATTGATTTTGAACATCACCCTGCAACAAACCGTGGAGATGAAAGAGGTGACCGTAACGGCCGAAAAGGAAAAAGAAAAATCCATCAACAAAATGGCCACCGTCAGTGCACGCACCCTTTCCGTAGAAGAATCGATGCGTTATGCAGGCACGTTGAATGATGTGGCACGTATGGCACAGAATTTTGCCGGGGTGCAAGGTGCCAACGATAGCCGCAATGACATCATCATTAGAGGTAATTCGCCCACCGGTGTGCTCTACCGAATGGAAGATATCGACATTCCCAATCCTAACCATTTTGCCCTCAACGGCACCACGGGAGGTCCTATCAGCATCATCAATAACAACGCCCTCGACAACAGTGATTTTATGACGGGTGCTTTCCCAGCAGAATACGGCAATGCGTTGGCGGGTGTGTTTGATCTCAAACTGCGCAATGGTAACAATCAAAACCACGAGTTTTTAGGTCAAATTGGATTCAATGGGGCTGAATTTATGGCTGAAGGACCTATTAACAAAGAAAAATTTTCGTCCTATCTGGTGAGCTACCGCTACTCTACCCTAAAGGTCTTTCAGTTGATGGGCGTCAACTTTGGCACTGGAACCACGGTGCCCGATTATCAAGATGCGGTGTTTAAAATAAACCTTCCCAACAAAAAAGGGCAAACCACTTTTTGGGGTATTGGAGGTATTTCGGCTGTGAAATTTTTAGACAGCGAATATCAAGAAGATAACCTTTTTGCAGAAAGTGGTCAGGATGTTATTTTCAATTCCAATATTGGCGCTACAGGCGTGAGCAACATCTACCGTTTTAATGAAAAATCGTTTCTAAAAACGTCTTTTTCGATTGATGCTACTGTAAATAAAATTTCTACAGATACCTTGAATCGTTATAATGGACAGTTTTTTCCACAATACCGCAACAACTCCATAGAAGGTAAACAAACCTTGAACGTGGTGTATCAAAACAAACTAAACGTGCGCAACACGTTAAAAATTGGGTTGTATAACCAACGCAGATTTTTTAGTTTATATGACAGTGTACACCGAAGAGCTGATACGGTTTTTATTCCCATTTTGAATCTTACGGCCATTTATCCCGATTATTGGTATAAAATAACCCAAACCGAAGGAGCTACCTATTTTATTCAACCTTTTGTGCAGTGGCAACATCGATTAAACGAAAACATCACGATCAATGGAGGTGTGCACGGTCAAGTATTTATGCTGAATAAAACCTATGCTGTTGAACCTCGTTTGGGTGTGAAATGGCAACTCAACAAAAAAACCTCGTTGAATACTGCGTATGGTTTGCACAATCAACTGGTGCCAAGTAGATTGTATTTCCGTCAATTGACCGATCAGTTTGGAAATGTGGTGTTGAATGCCGAAGGAGAACCTTTTATCCCTAACCGTGAGTTGGAAATGATTCGCAGTCATCACTTTGTGTTGGGTGTAGACCGTTCGTTGGGTAAAAATTCTCGCTTGAAACTCGAAACCTATTACCAACGCATTGACAATGTGCCGGTGCAAAATTTCCCGAGTTATTATTCTACGCTCAACTATGGGGCCAACTTCGCATTGGCTTTTCCCGATACGTTGGTCAACAGTGGCACAGGGTATAATTATGGGTTGGAGTTGACCATTGAGCAGTTTTTGAACAAAGGATTTTATTACCTCTTCACTACTTCGCTGTATCAATCAAAATACAAAGGAAGCGATGGTGTGGAGCGCAACACGGCCTTTAATGGAAACTACACGTTTAACTTACTCACAGGTAAAGAATTTGTTATAAAAACAAAGAAAAACAAGGCGACTAATTTGTTGGTCGTAGATTTTAAATCTTCGTTGAACGGTGGGCAACGTTTTATCCCTATTGATTTGGAGGCCAGTAAACAGGCGGGTCAAGCGGTATATGATTTTAATCAAGTTTACGTAGACAAATTCTCTGACTACTTTAGAATTGATTTGAAAATTGGTTACAAACGAAATGGTAAAAAAATAACCCAAGAATGGTCGATGAATTTGGCCAATGTTACCAATCACAAAAATGTTTTTCAGCAGGTGTATAATGCCAGCTCACAGCAAGTTGAAACACGTTATCAAACGGGGTTTTTGCCGATTGCACAGTATAAGATTTTGTTTTAGGGAACGTAATATGTATTACGTTTGGAGCCCCGTTGTTAATTGTTGGGATTGTACAAAACTATCGATTGTCGAAGAATCGTTTGTCCAATTGTTAAAAGTAACCGAAGAACAGATTAACTGAATAACCTTCCAACTAAATAAGTAACCGAAGAACAGATTAACTGAATAACCTTCCAACTAAACAACCGAATAACTGAGTAACCTTCTAACCAATCAACCAAAAAACTGAATAACCGAGTAACTGAGTAACCTTCGTCTCCGTCCTTCTCGATACAAAAATCTATTTTTAATCAATCGCTATGCTTATTGATAAAAATGTACGATTTTCACTCGAAGTGACTATATACCGAATATCTGAACAACCGAATAACTGAGTAACTGTTTACCCGTCCTTCTCGATACAATTTTCTTCATTTTATTACGAAAATTACTCGAAGTGACTACTTACCAAACAACCGAATAACCGAGTAACCTTCTAACCAATCAACCAAAAAACTGAATAACCGAGTAACTGAGTAACCTTCGTCTCCGTCCTTCTCGATACAAAAATCTATTTTTAATCAATCGCTATGCTTATTGATAAAAATGTACGATTTTCACTCGAAGTGACTACTTACCGAACAACCGAGCAACTGAACAACCTTCTAACTGAATAACCTAACAACATAAGAGACTTCTTCCTTAAAAAACAATCGATTATACGTTTAAAACGGCATTTTAACCATTTTTATAAAATTTTCATCTCTAACGTATTGTATTTCATTACAATTGTTTTACTTTTGCGCACTAAACAAAAAAATCTTACAATCTAAAATGAAAAAAATCAAATCATTAGCTTTAGCTGCTTTATTTATGAGTGCTACTGCTGTTGCTGTTACTTCTTGTGGTGGAGGTGAAGCAGAAGAAATTAAACAAGATTCAGGTCTTGGAGTAGTTAAATTTTTAGTGTCAAAATTGGATGGCGACATTAAAGTAGATGTTTCTAAAAAAGAAGACATCGCTAAAGTTCTTGAAATGAAAGCCGAAGACGAGTACATGTCTGGCAAAAAAGAATTTAAAGATAAAGGTTATTACGTTTCTCAAAGCGTTTCTTTATACGAAGGAACTCTTCAATCAATCAGCTACGATTCTTTTTATGACGATGATAAAAAAGAAGCTGCAAAAAAAGATGCTGAAGAAATCAAAACGTTCTTAAACGAAAAATTAGGAAAAACTTCTGATTCTTATGGTGAAACTTCAACTTGGGATAAAGATAAATATTCTATTGATTTCACTATCTATGAAAATGGATGGGGATTCTATGTACGTTCTAAAAGAGAAGTAAAATACCCAACTGTAGAAGACACAGGATCTGCTGATTGTGAAGGTAAAGTAGGTGATTTCTTTGGTTTAACTGAAGATTTATCTAACTTATTGTTGTCTAACTTGAAATCAGGTAAAATTGCTTTAGGTAAAACTACTGAAACTGAAATGGCTGCTATCTTTGGAGATGCTGCTGCTTACAATAAAGAATTTGATGGAATAAGAGTTTCTGGTTACTTCACATACGAAGGAGGTAAATTATCTTCTATCCGTTATGATTATTTCTACGATTGTGAAAGTGCTAAATCATTATTGTCTACAGACAAAACTGATATCAAAGCTAAAGTAGAAACTATCTTAGGTGCTACTGCTAAAACTTCAGGTGAAGGTGACTTCGTAGCTTACGATTGGGATTTGAAATCGTACAAAGTTTCTCAATCAAACTTCTCTGATGGATATGCTTTATCTATCAATAAATAAGAATTATTTTTTTTAACATTCAAAAGCCTCAGTAGTTAGTAACTATTGGGGCTTTTTTTATAGCTGAAAAGCTTTATTAAATTTTATAAAACTCTTTTCCCATGAAATCTTTCCTCCTCTTTTGTTTTATCGGTTTTATATGCGCCCCATCTTTTGCTCAAACAAAAGCTAAAAGCGGGTATGATATGGTTAATTATGTCATTACTCAATTAGACAAACAAATTGTTATTGATAAGTCTAAATCAAAACAAATAGCCGCATTGTATAAAACTACATTGGATAGCACATACGTATCTACCAAACAAGTTTTTACAGATTATTATGTTGTTGGTGGATTTAATTTTTTGAGAGACAGTTTAGTAACAATAAGTTTTGATTCGTTTTATGATTCAATCAATGATCACGAACCCATAAAAAAAGCAGGGGATGAAATTTTCTTATTTTTAAACAAAACGTATGGAAAACCCACTGAAAGTTATGGTCAAACCGTATCTTGGACCGTTAAACATTACATCATTGATTTTACAATTTATGATAATGGCTGGGGTTTTTATGTAAATTCAATAAATAGAGAATTACCCAAATATGAATCAACAGCTGATTGTGAGGGTGCTGTAGGTGATTTTTTTGGACTAGTTGAGGACTTGACAAACCTATTATTATCTAACTTGGTGAATGGAAAAATACGATTAGGAAGCACTACCGCAGCACAAATGGCTGCAATCTTTGGAGACAGCAAATCCTATACTAAAGAATTTGACGGAATTCGATTATCTGCTTATTTCGTCTACGAAGAGGGTATTTTATCCTCCATTCGTTATGATTATTTTTACGATTGTGAAAGTGCAAAATCATTGTTGTCAGAAGATAAATTGGATGTTAAAAATAAAGTTGAAACTATTCTAAGTACTCAAGCAAAATCCAGTGGCAGTGGTGATTTTATTGGTTATGATTGGAATTTAAACACCTACAGAATTTCACAATCCAATTTCACCGATGGATATGCGTTATCTATCAACAAATAACTCTATTTATTATATAATCAACTAAATTACCTTTTATGAAAAGCACCTTATTTACGTTATTCTTAATCCTTTCAAGCTGTTTTTCTTTTGCTCAAACAAAAGCTAAAAGCGGGTCTGATATGATCAATTATATCATAACTCAATTAGACAAACAAATTGTTATTGATAAGTCTAGCTCCAAACAAATAGCTGCTTTATACAAAGCCCCCTTTGATAGTTCTTTTATCCAAATTGAACAAGAATTTAAAGGTTATTATGTAGCTGGCGGGTTTAGTTTTTTGAGTGATAGTTTGTTTAGTCTTAGTTTTGATTCATTTTATGATTCTCTAACTTCACAAGAGTTAATAAAAAAAGACATTGATGCCATTTACCTGTTGTTGAGTAAAAAATACGGTATGCCCAATGATAGTTATGATCAAACAGCCTCTTGGACTATTCAACATTTTAAACTTGATTTTGCCTCTTATGATAATGGTTGGGGCTTCTATGTTAGTTCATTAAACAGAGGTTTTGAATACTTTGAAGATTATGAATCCGGAATTGATTGCGAGGGTGTAGTAGGTGATTTTTATGGTTTAACTGAAGATTTATCCAGTGTTTTATTGACTAACTTAAAATCAGGTAGCTTGGCGTTAGGCGTAACTACTGACGTGGAAGTAGCAACCATTTTTGGAGACAGTGTTCAATACAACAAAAATTTTGATGGTTTGGTATTATCGGCCTATTTTACCTATGCTGAAGGCAAATTATCTTCTATTCGTTATGATTATTTTTATGATTGTGAAAATTCCCGAATCTTATTAGCTCAAGACATTGTGGATATAAAAGTAAAAATTGATGTTGTATTGGGTCAAGTAGCTGATGCGGTTGGAGAGGGTGAATATACCGTGTATAATTGGGATTTTGGGTCATATAAAATTACCCAATCGGTTTTTTCGGATGGTTATGCCCTCACGGTTTTTAAATAAGTTACTTTTATTGAGTTCCGTTTTTATACCACAAAATTAATCTTAAAGGAAAATTACTAAATGGCTATTTAATGCTTTTCTTTTGGCTTGCACTTCGACCTTCCGATAGCTATAGGTACAAAGTGAATCCTTCGCACCTTCTCGATACAATTTTCTCCATTTTATTACGAAAATCACTCGAAGTGACTAACGCACATGAGAGAACTTACTGTCAGTTCGAGTGAATTCTTAGTATTTTGTAATTACTTTTCTATCAAAAAGTAATTACAAAATCAAGAATTTGTATCGAGAACACCTTCCGTTCCACTTGATTTTTTAGATTAAACTAGTTCAAGGTTGGGGGAGCCTGCTAAATGAACTTTTGATTCTAATTGACAATTAATTCCAGTAATCAATATTAGTTGATTTGTTTAATAAAAACACAATACTGATAAAATAACGGATACTCAATTTTACTTTTATTAAAAAGCTCTTTTTAAGACTTCTTCAAAGCAGATTTTAAACCATTCGGTATAGTGATCGGGTTGTGCGTTCATGTCGGCTATAAGGGCCTCTTTATCAATATACTTATAAGATGCTACTTCTTCTGGATTAATAGCGGGTATGCCATTAAATTTTCCAAATACTACATGATCAAGCTCATGTTCTATTAAATCATTATCTAACTCCCGGTAATAAATAAAGCTAAACTGCGGTTGAAGCGGTACCACAAATCCCATTTCTTCTTGCAATCTGCGTGTTGCGGCTTCTAATATTGTTTCATCTTGTCGGGGATGACTGCAACACGTATTTGTCCATAAACCGCCTGAGTGGTATTTTGAAAAAGCGCGTTGTTGTAATAAAAACTGTCCTTCATCATTAAAAATAAATACAGAAAAAGCACGGTGTAGGACGCC
Source organism: uncultured Flavobacteriales bacterium (assembly GCA_964419055.1). GTDB lineage: Bacteria > Bacteroidota > Bacteroidia > Flavobacteriales_D > Parvicellaceae > CAYQNU01. The sequence continues at coordinate 387,259 of CAYQNU010000001.1, forward strand.
TTTTTGATGGGCTTCCATTTTTTCCATTAATCCGGTGTCATTATCTTGCTCATCTACGAGCACTACAAATTCTTTATTCTCCATTTATTCGTAATCTTTCGTTTCTATTGGCCAATTCCCATGCGGTGAAATAGATCAATTGAGTTATTTTTTCTAATTTAGGAAAGAGTATTTTTTCTACATCATCGGTGGGTTTATGATAGTCTTCATGAACGCCACTGAAGTAGAATATTACCGGTATTCCATGTTTTGCAAAATTATAATGGTCGCTTCTGTAATAAAACATATTTGGGTCAGACGGTTTATTATAAGTATAATCTAACGCAAAATTTACGGTTTTCTTATTTACCTGCTCGCTTATTTCGTGCAAATCACGACTTATTCTATCGGCACCTATTAAATATACATATTGGTCATTATCGTGCAATGAATCTTTTCTTCCAATCATATCTACGTTTAAGTTGGCCAGTGTGCTGGTAAGCGGATAAACAGGGTTTTGTGAATAATAATCAGACCCTAACAATCCCTTTTCTTCACCACTCACGGTCATAAATAGGATACTTCTACGAGGGCCTTTTCCCTCTTTTTTGGCCATAGCAAAGGCTTCGGCAATTTCGAGCAAGGCGACTGTTCCTGAGCCATCATCATCAGCACCATTACAAATTTGCCCATTATCATAACCAATGTGATCATAATGTGCAGTGATAACCAATACTTCGTCTTTTAAGTCGGTTCCTTCGAGGTAACCCAACACATTTTCGCTGTTCATTAACTGTGTAGTTTCAAAAAACAACGAAGCTTTTTCTGCTTTTTCAAAACCTTTATTCAGTTTAAAGGAAGTGTTGTTTTGTAACGCCTCAACCGAAATAAATAAATTTGGAATGAGCGTGGCGGGTTTTTTCCCTTTGTTATGCAATGACATTCTTGGGTTTTCTACAAATGACCGTACCACTTCAATGGTTTTGTCAAACTCTTCTTCAATAGAAATCATGGCCACAGCATTGTGTTTTGTAGCAGCTTCCAATTTTTTTCTCCAATTGTTCCAGCTGCTCTCCACTTTACCTTCAGGTATTCCTTTTTTTACCACTACTATTTTGCCCGAAACATCTACACCTTTATAATCAGAATACCCCTCTTGGTCTATTCCATAACCAACATATACCAACTCTCTATTTTCAAAAGTAGTATCCGCAATATTTCCCAAGTAATAAAACTCTTTTAAAAAAGTGAGTGAGGTGTTATTTAATGTAACAACTACCTTTTTAGGATCTTTAACCTCTACAGGAAACGATTGAAAATAGGATCCGTTGTTGCCGGGAGTCAATCCTATTTTTTCAAAATGATTTTTGATATATTCCGCTGCTTTTTTTTGTCCTGGCATAGCCGTTTCTCTTCCTTCATATTCATCCGAAGCTAATATAGAAAGGTGTTTGTTTAGATCAGCAACAGCTATACTTTGTCCATATTTTTGAGCTATTTCATTGGGAATGTGCTCTAAGGTAACTTGGTTATTTTTAAAAAGTGTACAACCTGTTACGGTTATAATGGTTAAAAAAAGAGTAATCGAAATGGGTTTGGTATTCACAGTGAAGTGTATTTAAATTATTTATTATATACAAGCTATTTTATCTACTCTTTTTTGATGTCTTCCTCCCTCAAAATCAGTGGTAAAAAATACATCAACAATCGACAAGGCTGTTTGTTCATCAATAAAACGTGCAGGTAAAGAAACAATGTTGGCATCATTGTGCAGACGGGCTAATTGTGCTATTTCGGGTGTCCAACTCAATGCTGCACGTATACCTTGATGTTTATTGGCCGCTATACTGATGCCGTTTCCACTTCCACAAATCAATATACCTCGTGTATTTTGACCACTTTCTATACTCAAGCATACTGCATGAGCATAATCGGGATAATCAACACTTTCTGCAGAAAAACAACCAAAATCTTCTATTTCGTGTCCTTTTTCAGCTAAATAATTTTTAATTTTTCCTTTTAATTCAAATCCTGCGTGGTCACAGCCTATTGCTATTTTCATATGTGCTCTTTTTATATTATAGTTTTTGTGGATATTTATGTGTTTACAAGGGTGTTTTTATAGTGCCTATTTTTTAATAAAGCTAATTAATTGCAAAATAAATCTTTTAACATCAATTATTCATATCTATGTGTATAAAAGTGTATATGTTCTAACAACTTCTACTTGCAAAAGATAAATTTTTGACCATACACAGAGCTATTGTTTATATGCTACAAAGTTAACAAGAACTTATGGTACCTTTTATTAATAACATATAAACATTCCATGTTGATGAAACAAAAAATAGAAATAAACGTTTTGTATTTTTAGCATTTTTTATAGTTTTGTTAATGAACTAAAGATTAATTTTATAATCAAATAGTTAGGTATTAACAGAATGTTAATAGAATGTTATTAAGTATTCATTAAATAGTAAAACAAGTAAATTGATAACTATATTTCAACCATATCAACACGCTAATAGTAATAGTAAAAAGAATATATTTAAATCAAATTTATTTTTATTTTTATTGTTTGTTCATTTCTTATGTTTACAAACAATTTTTTCGCAAAATGGAAAAGTAGATCCAAATGGATATAATACCTTTTATTATGCCAACGGTGTCAAAAGTAGTGAAGGTTATTTAGAAAACGGCAAACCTAATGGGTATTGGAAAACCTATTATGAAAATGCGCAACTAAAAACCGAAGGTAATCGAAAAGACTTTAAATTGGATAGTGTTTGGAAGTTTTATAATAACAAAGGACTTTTAGTAAATACTATAGCTTATCAACAAGATTTGAAAAATGGATTGAGTGTATGGTATGATACGGCACAACGAATTAAGGAAAGTATTCATTTTCAAAACAATATAAAACAAGGAGAAGGTATAGTTTATTATCCATCTGGCAAAAAACATTGGGTAGATCAGTATGAAGCCGACAAAAAAGAAGGATTGAGTTATGAATACGATACTACAGGTATGTTAATAACCATACGTGAATATACGGGAGGATTTTTAAGAAATGAAGAAGCTATTAACCGATATGATAAGAATGGCAAAAAACAAGGTGTTTGGAAAGAGTTTTATGAAGATGGGAAGTTAAAATGGGAAGGAAAGTATAATGCAGGAGAATTGGATGGTGTAGTGAAAGAGTATACCCAAAAGGGAGGTTTGAAACTGATGGAAAAATTTGAAATGGGTGTAGTGGATGATCACAGTGCAGATGTACAATTCTTTGAATTACAAAAAGAAATAAAACCCGATGGTAGCATGTTGGTGGGTGGTTATAATGAGGGAAAAAAACAAGGGGTTTTTAGAGAGTATGACAGCACCGGAAAATTAAAAGCTACCTACAGTTATAAAAATGATATTAAGACTGGAGAGGGATTGTTAGACTCGTTAGGTAACAAAGATGGTGTATGGACTTATTACTATGAAACAGGTGAGCTTCAAGTAAAAGGTTTTTACAACTCAGGCGTACGAGATAAAGAATGGATTTTTTATTATAAAAACGGAAAAACCCAGCAAAAAGGAACGTATAGCAATGGTAAACCGCAAGGTACCTGGAAGTGGTGGTATGCTAACAACCAGTTATTGAGAGAAGAAACGTTTAGAAAGGGTAAAGAAGACGGAACCGTAACAGAATATGATTCGTTGGGTGTTATCATTACACAAGGTGAATTTGTGGAAGGTATGCGAGAAGGTAAATGGTACTATAGTTTGAATGAATATACCGAGGAGGGTGAGTACAGAGATAATGAACGTCATGGTATTTGGTATTATAAATACAAAGACGGAAAGTTGGCTTTTGAAGGCGAATATGTAAATGGGTTGCCAGTAGAAAAACACAAGTATTATTATACAAATGGTCAAATACAATGGGTGGGAAAATACCGTAATGGACTCAAGGATGGTGAATGGATAAAATACAATGAGGAGGGAGTGCAAGAAATGGTTATTGAATATAAATTAGGTTTAGAAATTAAAATAGATGGTTATAAAATTAAACCAGCTATGGAATAAAAGGTAGAAGGGATAGGTTCTAAATTTTAATGACACGGTAGTATATAAACCTATATATTTGCTTAATGATAGATAGCACAAAAACAGATTTTTATAAAAGTTTATTGGATAACAATAAAAAGTGGGTTGAAGATAAACTGCAATTAGATTCCGAGTATTTCAAAAGATTGTCTCAAGGACAAACGCCACCGGTTTTATGGATTGGTTGTTCGGATAGTAGAGTTCCGGCCAACGAAATAATTGGAGCTGAACCAGGCGAAGTTTTTGTGCACAGAAATATTGCTAATATGGTTATTCATACCGATATGAATATGCTCAGTGTATTGGATTATGCTGTGAATATTTTAAAGGTAAAACACATAATAGTTTGTGGACATTATGGATGTGGAGGTGTGTTAGCTGCACTTACTAATAATTCATTAGGTATTATTGATAATTGGATTCGCCACATCAAAGATGTCTATCGTTTTCATCAAGACGAGTTAGATGCTATTGAAGATCCTCAAACTAAGGCTAATCGATTTGTAGAAGTAAATGTAATGGAACAAGTATTTGATTTAGCTAAAACATCGATTGTTCAATCTGCTTGGCAGTCTGATCAAGAATTACACATACATGGTTGGGTATATGGTTTGGAATCAGGTTTGGTAAAAGACCTTGGTGTGAATTTTAGTTGTGACACAGATTTGGATGATGTGTACCAACTAAAAATTTGATTTTTTGTACTATTTTTTAGTTAATTAGTGTTTTGAGATTTTAAATAACTAAAATACAGTTATTTATAAAAAACTTTAATAAAACACTTCTTATTTACTTTCTAAAAAAAATATACATCATATACTAGAGAAGCTTAAAAAACGCTTAAAACGCCTAAAAATTGATTTTTTACTTTTTTAGCACATAAATTTGGCTCGAAAAGGTGTTTTTTACTTTTTTAGCCTTTCTGTTAGAAATATACCCTCTCCAAAAACCAGAAAGTATATTTCCTCCTTTATATCGTTCAGATATCATACTGATGTAATAGGCATCATATTTCATAGGGAGTATTTTTTCTAATTTCATGTTGTGACGTGAAAAAAGATCTTCTATATTTTTAGGTTGAAAGTGATATAAGTGAATAGGTAAATCTAAAGCTGCCCAATGTTCTTTATAATGATCAGCATCGTGTGATGAACAATTAGGAACAGCAATCATTAATGTTCCGTTAGGTTTTAATATTCTTTTGAATTCTTTTATATCATCGTTTAAATGATAAACATGTTCCAAAACGTGCCACATAGTAATTACATCAATACTTTCATTTTCTATTGATTTTATATGATCTAATGGATGTGCCATTACATTATTTTTTAATGCAATTGATCGAGCATCTGAATCAGGTTCTAAACCTAAAACATCCCAATTTTTTGTTTTACAATAGGCTAAAAAGTCACCTGTTCCACAACCAATATCTACCAATTTTTTTCCTTGCGTTGTATTGTGATTTTGTATCAACAGTTCTTTTTGAACGATGGCTTTTTTTCTAACGGCATGATATATTTTATTAATAACACCTTTTTTTGTACCCGAATGTGAAACGTAATTTGACGATTTATAATAATCACCAATTGTGTTTTCGGTTGGCCTTGGATTGGTAAAACGAAAACCACAATCTTCACATTGTACTATACTAAAGGTATCATTAGATACATTATGATCTATTCCTTTTCTCCATAATTTATTATGTGTGCTTTGGCAAATTGGGCAGTTTTCGATTGGTATAAGTTGATGTTCCACGTGAAACAATGTATTAATTTATATTCTATTTTGAGTATGTTCCACGTGGAACATTACTTATTTATCTTCCTAAACTGATTAATAAAATGGATATATCCGATGGTTTTATTCCGCTTATTCGAGATGCTTGACCGATGGTTTCAGGACGTATTTTATTCAGTTTTTCTCTAGATTCAATTGATAATGTAGAGTAGGTTGAGTAATCAATATCGGCTGGTATTTTCACATATTCCAAACGTACTAGTTTGTCAGCTGTGTCTGATTCTCTATCAATGTATCCGTTATACTTAATCAAAATTTCTGCTTGTTCTTCTATAGCTTCTACTTCATCTTGACTGATGTCTAGTTTCAATGTTTCAATATAATCTTGTAACGTTTCATTACCTTTTTTAATCAATTCAAATGTTACATCAGGTCTTGTTAAGATGGTATTTAATTTTACCTTTTGTTTGATAGGTGAGTTAGCAATACTTTCTAAAAGTGGGTTTATTTTTTCAGGATCTCCCGAGGTTGTATTAATTAACGATACCAATTTTTGTGTTGCACTGTTTTTATATTCTACTGCTTTCAGTCTTTCATTACTGGCTAAACCTAATGCGTTTCCTAATGGTGTTAGTCTAACATCAGCATTGTCTTGTCTTAATAAAATCCTGTATTCAGCTCTAGAGGTAAACATACGATACGGTTCTTCTGTACCCTTTGTAATTAAATCGTCAATCAATACACCTATGTAAGCTTGGTTTCTGTTTAATATAAAAGGTTCTTTTTCGTGTACTTTTTGATGCGCATTAATACCCGCCATCAATCCTTGAGAGGCAGCTTCTTCATAACCAGTAGTACCATTGATTTGTCCACTAAAGAATAAGCCTTCTACCAATTTTGTTTCCAGCGTATGTTTTAATTGTGTTGGTGGAAAATAGTCGTATTCGATGGCATATCCCGGACGAAACATTTTTGCATTTTCAAAACCAGGAATTAAACGCAATGCTTGTTGTTGCACTTCTTCTGGTAAAGATGTGCTAAACCCATTAACATAATATTCAATGGTATCCCATCCTTCAGGTTCCGCAAAAATTTGATGACGCTCACGATGAGCAAAACGATTTATTTTATCTTCAATTGAAGGACAATAACGCGGACCTAAACTTTTGATGGCTCCATTAAACATAGGGCTTCGATCAAAACCTGTTTTTAACGTTTCGTGAACATCAGCATTGGTGTAGGTAATCCAACAACTTTTTTGTGTAGTTAGGTGTTTAGTTTCTCTTGAATAAGAAAATTTATTAGGTTTTACATCACCTTCTTGTTCTTCCATTTTCGAAAAATCCAATGTTCTTCCATCTACTCTTGGAGGAGTTCCTGTTTTCATTCTACCTGCCTCAAAACCCAATTCAACCAAATCATTAGTGATTCCGAAAGAAGCTTTTTCACCCATTCTTCCGCCACCAAATTGTTTTTCACCTAAATGTATGATTCCATTTAGGAAAGTTCCGCTATTAAGAATTACAGCTTTACCTTTTATTTCGAGACCCATACCTGTTTTTACGCCAACTATTTTATTGTTTTTTACAATAATTCCTGTAACCATGTCTTGCCAAAAGTCAAGATTAGGAAGGTTTTCTAATGCTAAACGCCAAGTACGTGAAAACAACATTCTATCACATTGTGCTCTTGGACTCCACATGGCGGGTCCTTTACTTAAGTTGAGCATTTTAAATTGAATGGCACTTTTATCCGTAATGATACCCGTGAGTCCACCAAGGGCATCTATTTCTCTAACTATTTGCCCTTTGGCAATTCCACCAATGGCAGGATTGCAACTCATTTGTCCTATGGTTTCCATATTCATAGTTATGAGCAGCGTTTTAGATCCGAGATTGGCGGCAGCTGCAGCGGCTTCATTGCCAGCGTGACCTGCACCCACCACTATTACATCATATTCTTGAAGCATAGTTTTTTGATATTTTTTGTTTCACGTGAAACAAAATTATTGTTAAGTAATTTAAAATCAATTATTTATATTTAAAATAAAGCTTTTTAACTTTAGGTAAATATAACTAAGCTTTTAAAATTTACGCAAATTTAGATAATATTCTTCCTTAGAGCGCATTAATTTTTCTTCTTTACTGGATTTATCGCCATATCCACATAAATGCAATACACCATGAATCATTACTCTGTGTAATTCATCAATAAAGGTAGTATGAAGTAATTCGGCATTTTCTTTTACTCGATCTACAGATATAAATAAATCACCGCTTATTCTATTGTTTTCACAATAATCAAAAGTGATGATATCGGTATAAAAATCATGATTTAAGGCTTCATTATTCAGCTTCAATAAATATTCGTCTGATACAAAAATATAGTTGATATCACCCACTATTTTTGATTCTTGCTGTGCCGTAATTTTTATCCAATCACGCAGCAATAGCTTATTTTTGAGTTGGAAAGAAACATCTTCATTGTGGTAATAAATCATAAGTTAATTATTTAAGAAGACCACAAAGCTAGAAAAAAGAAGTGAATTACTAGTTATTTGGAGCTCCATCACTAGCCCAACATTCAATAACTTGAATTAATGAGTCAGATAATTTTGGCATTTGATAAGGCATAGGCTCAGCACCTCCTTCATGATTAATAGCAGTAAGAATCATTGATAAATTGGCAGTAATCTCGGCATGAGTTTCCCAGTTTTGACCATTGGCTACGTTATTTGCTGCATTATGACAAGTTACACAATTGGCCGTAAATATAGGTAAAACATCTACGCTGAAAGATTTCGGAATAGAATCACAACTGGTATCCAATACTGTTGGAGCTGCCGCTTTTTCTTTAGAGCATTGTGTTGTTGTAATAAAAATAGCGGAAATAAGTACTAGTGTTAGGGTGTGTTTCATAATTTTGTTTTTTAGCATAACAAAAGTAATTAAATTGTAGAATGAACGCACAAAATTCAATTTTTTTTGGTGGCCTACTTGCAAGTATGTCATTTGTATTTTTCAAAAATGAAACTACTGTAGTTATCAATCAATTTGATGATAACCCCCATTTGAGACTGGAGCAAAGTGCTAATCCATCAGGAGGAAAAACGGGAGCACCGGGTGAAAACAGTTGTGTTCAATGCCATTCGGGATCTACCCTACAAGCTAATGGAGTCATTGATTTTACCTTTTCGGGCAATAATAATATGTATGTTCCTAATGAAACCTATGATATTGAAATATCCTCAACGGGCAATAATAAAAATGGTTTTCAAATGACCGCCTTGAGAAGCAACAATACAGCTGCTGGAACATTTACAGCCGGTCAAAACTCAAGTCTTACAACTACGGGTGGAAGAAATTACATCAGACACAGCGCATCAAATGGCATAAGTTCATGGCTGTTTCAATGGAATGCTCCAGAACAAGGAACAGGTGACGTTACTTTTTATTACGCCTACAATAGATCTAATAGCAGTGGAAATGACAACGGGGATGCTATTTATCTAGGAAATTTTACCATTACCGAAGATATTGCAAGCGCAATTACAGAAACGAATACCAACACAAACAACGCTGAGGATAAGCTCGTAATTAATCAAAATAATAGAAACGTAACCTTAGCTTACGAACTTACAACATCTGCAAACATTTATGTTTATTTACAAGACTTGCAAGGAAAACAAATTGACTATCATAATTTTGGATTAAAAACCAAAGGGGTTTTTGCTCACAATTTTGAATTAGATAATCGTTACACAGCAGGAATATATTTAGTTACGGTTTTTATTGATAATAAACCCTACACTAAAAAAATCATAATTGAATAAAACCTCTTACTTTATTTTTTATACCGAATACGATAGCTATCGGATCAGATTTTTAGGGTTTTAGGTTTTCAATAGTTTACATATATTTATTTTATAGCAGAGTAGATTCGTTTATATTTGTCGTCACTCTGTTTTAAGAGGAATAATTTTTATCATAATGAACACCAAAAAATCACTCTTTTTTGTTGCATCAATTTGGATGTCAGTGACGTTTCAAGCGCAATTAAAACCTTCAGCATCAGAAATTAGTACGTTGCCTACTTGGATGCAAAAAATGTATGACCAAAATCCGAATGTTTTTGAAGTAGATTCACTCTATAAAAACTATTATTCAACTCACTCATTTACAAAAAGTTATCATACACAATATTATAAAAGGTGGAGAAGAAATGCCTTAAATTATATTAATGAACAGGGTTTTATTCAATATCCTACTCCACTTGAATTTGAAACAAAAATGACTAATTATACTCAAAAACAGACATCTACACGATCGTCTGCTTGGAGCTCAGTGGGACCTTTTTTTGTTTCAGGACCCGAAGGAACACAAGGCAGTACTCAAACCAATGTATACTGTATTGATCAATCAAAATCAAATAGCGCTATTTTGTATTGTGGCACAGAACCGGGCGAAGTTTATAAAAGCACGGATGGCGGAAATTCTTGGAATTGTGTTTCTATGGGAGGCTATTTTGGTAGTGGAGGATCACAAATTTGGGGAATAGGGGTTTCTGCAGTGGCCATTCATCCCACCAATCCAGATGTGGTTTTTGTAGGAGGTGATGGAGGAATATTTAGAAGTACTGACGGTGGATTGAATTGGTCTAATGTGTTGGTGCAAAACAGTTTTGGTGTAAATGAGTTACTTGTTCATCCAACCAATGGTCAATTGATTTTTGCAGCCACAGAAAAAGGACTATACCGTTCGATAGATGGAGGAACAACCTGGACGCAGCAATATTCACAACGAGCTTACGATATTAAATGCAATACGGCCAATGCCAACGAAATGTATTTGGTTAAAAACAATCCATCATTAATCATTTGTGAGTTTTATAGATCAACAGATTCAGGAGCAACGTGGATTTTACAATCCAATGGTTGGTATAACTCTACCAGTGCTGGTCGTTCGGATGGAGGAGCACGAATTGCCGTTACACCAGCCGATCCCAACAGAGTATATGCCTATTTGATTGGGGAAGCTAAAACCAATGATTATGGTTATATAGGAATTTTTAGAAGCAATGATGGTGGGCAATCATGGGCATTACCCAATGGGCCAACGGGTGGACCTTATACCGCATCGCATCCTAATTTGGCATATGGCTATCCTTCTTGGACCTATCATCAAGGATTTTATAATTGCGCTTTGATGGCTTCAGATACCGATGCGGATGACATTTTAATTGGGGGATTAAATATGTGGCGTTCAAACGATGGTGGAGCAACGTTTACTTCTGTAGCAGGATATGTTGGCGGTCCTTTAGACATTCATGTGGACATGCAAGACTTTAGAGCCATTAATGGAACCTATTGGGCAACCACAGATGGAGGAATTTATAAATCAACCGATTTTTATAACACTCAACCCAATTTCACAATGACAGGGTTAAGAGGAAGCGACTATTGGGGGTTTGGAAGCGGTTGGAATGAAGACGTGTTGGTTGGAGGATTGTATCACAATGGTAATTTAGCGTATCACGAAAATTATGGTTTTGGAAATTATATTGGATTGGGTGGAGGAGAAGATGCAACCGGATATGTAAATCCTGGAAACAACAAAAGAACCTATTATTCTGATTTAGGAGGGGTAGTTTTACCTCAATCTTTTACTGACCCACTTTCTTATTTTTCAGTTGGGAAATTTCCAAATCAATCCTACTATGCAGCTGAATCCAGTGAAATGGAATTTCATCCCAATTGTTATTCAATAGCTTTTATTGGAAAAGAAAACAAATTATGGAAAACAACCGATGGAGGCGCTTCGTATAGTTTGCTCAAGGAATTTGGAACTACTGTAGCCAATGAAGTGAAGTACATCGAAATAAGCTCTTCCAATTCCAATGTGATGTATGTAAGTCAACAACCCAATTCAGGTAATACGGGTACTTTGTGGAAATCTACTGACGGGGGAACAACTTGGGTTGCACTTACTATTCCATCGGGCAATAGCCGAAGAATGGTGCTTTCAATTAACCCTGCCAATGAGAATGAACTTTGGTTGGGGTATCCGAGTGGAGCAAATGGCAGCAAAATTTTCAAAACCACCAATGGTGGGGGTTCATGGACAAATTTAACTACCGCCACATTGAATGACGAGTCGGTACAATCTATTGTACACATTGCTGGAACCAATGGAGGAGTGTATTATGCTACAGAGTTTGCTGTATATTACCGAAACGCTTCGATGCCCGACTGGGTAATTGATAACAGTGGTTTGCCAACCTATTGCAATACCAATATAGCACGACCATTTTATAGAGATGGTAAAATACGTATTGCTACCTATGGTAAAGGATTGTGGGAAAGTGACTTATATGAAAACCCTTCTTTACCCATTGCCCGCATAAGTGTAGATAAACTAGACCAAAACGTAACGTGTGAAGTGGATTCTTTTTATTTTGAAGATTTTTCTTTTTTGAATCACCAAAACGCAACTTGGCAATGGACCTTTGAGAATGGAGTCCCTGCAGTTTCTTCACTTCGAAATCCTATTGTTCATTTTGCATCAGCGGGACAACACAAAGCAACCTTAATCATCACCGATGGAAACGGAAATCAAAGTACTGACTCGTTGCGAGTAGCGGTTAATTTTTATAATCCAACAGCTATTGTAAGTGAGGATTTTCAAGGATCATTTGTTCCAAATGGATGGTCTGTTTATGATGATAACGGAGGTGGTCAGTGGTCATCTTCTTCAAGTGCAGGTGGGTTTGGTCAGTCATCCCAAAGTGCCATTTTTAATAATTATGATATTGATTCGCAAGGTTCTTTTGACGATTTACGTTTTTTATTTTCTACTCAATCTGCGCTATCGTCAGAACTAACATTTGATGTGGCGTATACTCCTTGGGGAACCGTAAATTCAGACACATTAGAAGTTTTGGTTTCTCTTGATTGCGGTCAAACATTTACCCTTCTTTATCGAAAAGGAGGCACAGAATTGGCAACAGCACCTACCAATCAAAATGCCTTCACACCCGCTGCAAATGAATGGCGCACCGATACGGTTTCGTTAGCTGCCTATATGAATCAAGCGCAAGTGATGATTGCTTTCAGAAATTGGGGTCATTGGGGAAACAATGTATACATTGATAACGTAAATCTATTGAGCACTTTTAACGGAATTAAAGAAGAATCCGCTACAGCTTTTAGGGTTTATCCCAACCCTGTTCAGCAAGGTACACAATTAACCATAGATTTTCCAACCACAATAGAAAACGAAATAGCTAAGATTAAAATAATGGATATTTCTGGTAAAGAAGTTTTTTCAACACAATGTCAATCTAATCAAACTTTTATGATTTCAAATGAGCAATTTTCAGGAGGTTATTATATGGTGAATGTACAAACCCAACAAAAAATTTGGAATACGCTGTTGTTGATTAACAAGTAAAAAGAATAAAAGTGTAGCTTTGTTTCCACATTATTTGACGGAAGTGTTATGACTAAAGGTTGGAAATACTTTACCCTTACTTTTTTATTTTTACTGTTCACTGTTTTTCTTTTCAATCGTTTTTTGCTTTGGAATGAATTTAGAGAGGGCATCTACTATGAAGACCCCTTATTTGAGTATTTTACTGCCCGAAATTATTCGCTTTCAATAACTCTTTTGCTTTATGCATCGGTAGGTTTTTTCTTATTTTATAATATCAAGAAACCGCTTATTTTATCTAGGTTTGTTTGGTCTTACATTTTCATTCTTTTTATGCGAATGATTGCTTTATTGGTCCTTCCTCTCTATTGTGATCCTAACGCTGTGAAATTGGAAGATCCAATTGTCAATACATTAATTTATCCCAACTATTACGTTGAAAGAGATTTATTTTTTTCTGGACATGCCGCCATGGTTTTTTCTTTTTATGGATGCTTTAAAAATGCCATTATAAAACGGGCTTATTTATTAGTAGGAATAATCGTATCTTGTTTATTGGTATTACAAAAAGTGCATTTTACCATTGATGTTATTGCCGCACCCATATTTAGTTTTATCTCGCTTTGGTTGGCTGATAAATGGATGAAAAAAACGGTAAAAGAGTATGATTTAAATTTAGTTTCAGACGGAAAATGAAATTAAAAATGGCCAGATTGTTAGGTCAAAACAACCCATCATCTTCAGCCAAAGAAGCCATGTATCCTTCATCAACAGGTAACTCTTTTTCCTGTGAGGCTTTAACCGCCAATTGATCACAAATTTCATTGTAATGATTGCCTGCATGTCCCTTTACCCATACAAAAGAAACGGAATGTTGTGCAGCAATTTTTAGGTATCTCAACCAAAGATCTTTATTCTTTTTTCCTTTAAAACCCTTAATTACCCAACTATTAACCCATTTTTTTTCTACAGAATCTACCACATATTTTGAATCAGAATAAATAGTGACGGTACAACCGGGTGTTTTTAATGACTCCAGACCAATGATTACTGCCAATAGTTCCATTCTATTGTTGGTTGTTTTTTTAAACCCTCCACTCAATTCCTTGTAGTGTTTACCAGCCATCAAAACAGTTCCATAACCTCCAGGTCCTGGATTGCCCGTAGCCGCTCCATCGGTATACATGGTGATCGTCATTAAAATAATTCTTTTACGTTGCTACTGAATAATTTGATGGCGATGGCTAGTAAAATTATTCCAAAAACTTTTTCCAACACGGCTATACCTCCAGGCCCTAATAAATTTTCGATGCGTTTGGTCAAGCGCAATACAAAATACACCACAATCATATTTATCAATATGGCTACTAAAATATTGATCATATGGTATTCAGCCCTTAATGAAACCAAAGAAGTCATGGTGCCCGCACCTGCAATAATAGGAAAAGCTAACGGAACAATAGTAGCAACTTTTGGGTTTATTTTTTCTTTTTTCTTGTTAATTTCTATACCTAAAACCATTTCCAAAGCCAATGCAAACAATACAAAAGAACCTGCCACCGCAAATGCTTTAGGGTCTACACCCATAAAATGTAAAATGCTTTCTCCAGCAAAAAGAAAGGCAATCATGATGCCTAACGAAACTAAAGAAGTGCGTAAAGGACTTATTTCACCGGCATCTTTTTTTATCTTCAATATTAATGGAATCGAACCGGCTATATCAATTACAGCAAATAAAACCATGGATGTAACCCCTAGTTCCTGCCAATTGAATTCGTTAAAAAAAGTGTTCATTTTATATGGTTTTTAAAGCGCGCTACAAAGTTAGACAAATTAATTGGTCAATATGATTGAAAAAAATCCATGTTATTGAATCTCAAAGATCAATTTTTATATATTTGTAGCCTAATCTGATTAAACATTCAAATCATGGCTTCCAAAAAAAAATTGTTTTCTGTTGCTTTTGCTTTCACATGGAGTAGTTTATTTTTGACCTCTTGTGGCGGCTGGACTGAAAAAGAAAAAAGCCAATTTATTGAATCGTGTGAGGTGTTGAATTTGGAACGCGCTTATTGTGATTGCGTTTTAGAAAAAGCAATGACCCAATACAGTAGTATGGCTGAAATCAACAATGATGAAAAAGCTATGGCCGAAATTTTAGTTTCAGCTGATTGTTTAGAAAAATCGACAAGTGCAGAAGTATCTGAATAATTTTTATCCTTGTTTTTTCAACATTCAAATAACTATCATATTAAAATAACAAAGAAAATTTTGAATTTTAATTTAAAATAACTTATTTCGTGGTTAATAACAAACGTTTAATTTCAAACTAACAAAAATGAAAAAAGTAAAAATGTCTATTGGAGTTGCTGTTATGGCACTTTCATTATCAATGGTTTCTTGTGGTGGTATTGATGGAAAAGCTGCAGGTGAAGAGTATTGTTCTTGCATCGAAAAAGAAGGAGATGAAAAAACAAAATGTGTTGATGCTTGGGTAGAAAAATACAAAGGAGCAAGAGGTACAGAAGAAGAAGGTAAAAAAATGGGTGAAATCATGGGAACTTGCAACGGTTTTGAAGCTGTTGATGATATCATGAGAATAGCTGAATAATTTATTCTATACTATTTGAAACAAAAAACCGATGCGCTACGTATCGGTTTTTTTATTTTAACGTGAGTTCGACTTAAGAATGAAGTTAAAATGAATGGTAGTTATTGGATTTTAGGCAAATTTTAGAGGGATAGCAGGCTATCACGATAAAATTTAACGACAAAGACGATGATTAACATTCATAATGTTCTCAAAAAATACGATTTCAATTTGTTTTTTAAATAGTTATAACTTTTCTTGAATTTTAAGATTTATAAATTCCATAATATAGGTGGTTTGACAAAATTCTTAGGTCGAACTCACGTTATTTTATCAAAACCAAGTACAAATGAAAAGTCTGTTTTTTGCACTTATTTCTAGCGTTTTTATGCTTTCTTGCTCATCACCTAATGTTACAAAAATAGCTGAAGAGTTGTGCCAATGCAAAGCGCTTTCTCCTCAAGAAGCTGAGGTTTGCTTCAAAAGATGGGAGGACCAATATGGAAATATCAGCCTTTCCGAATCACAGCGACTCACTTTTGATAATATTGTTATTGAATGTATGGGAACCAAGAAAAAATAACAAGAATCTGCATTGTTCGGTAAGTAGTCACTTCGTTCCGATAGCTATCGGAAGAAAATCGTACATTTTTATCAACAAGCATAGCGATTGATTAAAAATAGATTTTTGTATCGAGAAGGACGGGTAATCAGTTATTCGTTTGATAAATTATACAGTTAATCAGTTGGTAGGTTACTCAGTTGGTTGAACCTCAAACCAATTAAACCAATTAAACCTTAAACCAACAAACCTCAAACAAAATCAATCATTTCCAAATACCATAATCAAGCGTTAAATTTTCAATACGTGAGGTAGGTGTTTGTTTTCCTTTACTCAATACACTTACTTCGCTTTGAACATAGTTTTTTAATTCAGACAACACAATCAAACCATCGTTGTTTAAATCAGCTTTTTTCGATTTCAACCCATTTAACAAGCAATAGGTAAACAAACCGTTTTTCCAAGTTGCACTTTCCATAGCATATTCAGCCCCTCCTGAACTTGAAATTACGGTGGCTCCTGTACCTTTCCTTAAATCAACAAAAAGTTCTTTAACCATTTCAGAGGTATTCATTACACCAACTCCTTGTTTTTTGCGAATACCATTTCCAACATTTCTAAATTGAATATCCCCATTTTCAACTTCACTAGTTGCGGCTGTTTCTACCTCTTCAGCATCCAATTCACCACTGTGGCAGGTGTCCATTATCAAAAGCTTTTTCAACGCTCTAATTCCCTCTAATAAGTTTTCTATATTTTCGTAGGGTATTCCATTAATTTGAGGATTGTCAAAATCTACATCATAAGCGGCATAATAATAATCGAGGTTAATATCTAAAAGACCATGGCCTGCCACAAACACCATAACTACATCATTTCGAGTAGCACCACCCAAAAAGTTTTTCAATTGAGCAATACTAGCACTCGTAACTTCTTCATTTACAATAACTCTGCTATAGACTTGATTGTATAAAGGATCATTTTTAAATGTTTCTACCACATCTTGGGCATCTTTTGCCGCATATTTTAAATTAAATTTTTTGTTTTTATAATTGGAAGTGCCTATCGAAACGATATACAAATTCGGTTTCTCAATTGGTTCTCCATTTTCAATAACGATATATTCTCTTAGTGATTCGGTTCCTTTTTCATTAAAGACAGAAATTTCAATTTTGTTTTTCCCTTTTGCTAATTCAATTTCCAAAGTCTTGGTTACCTTTTGGGCTGAAGATATAGCCATTCCTTTTTTACCATAAATAGGCACACCGTTTATGTGCACTACTACTCTGTCTAAAGGATATTTACTATCTGAAGCATGAAAAGTAATAGAAGCAAAATCACTTTTTTCAGGTTTTGTATGCGATACAATTTCCATTTCAGGCGCATGAATGTCATTTTGCAAATTTTCAAGGGTCAACCCATGTTTTTTTAATCGCTTGATATACGATTGTTTGTAAAAATCTATGATACCTTCATATCCAATTTCCAGATCTTCTAATATAATATCCGGACGATTAAACTTAAGGTCGAACTGCTCAAAAGGATAAAATTTAGCCTCTTTGTCTTTCCCTTGATTGATATGATATCCTACATATTGAGCTCCATTTTTTGAAGAGGTAAAATACCCTTCCTCATTCCAAATTACCCATTCACCAGCTTCTGTAAAAAACATGGAAACAATGGGGTAGATATTGGTCGTTTTCATGTTATTTAATGCATTCACCAAAAAAGTACAAGGCCAATCGCCTTCTTTCAGTTTTTTAATAATGGTTTCCCAAGCTTCATAAGTGCGTGTATCGGCCAAATGATATACCCCAATTTGGGTAAATATTTTTTTATAAACGGTTTCATCTAAGGGAACTTCTAATTCTTGCATAGCCTCTCTCACCGAAACTGTTGGGGGTTTAGAATTTACAATACCAATCTTTTCTAAAGGCCAAATACGAATGGTTTTGTCGTTTCCACAAGTAATTAATCGCTTTCCATTGTTAGATAAAGCACAACCCCAAATATCCCCTTCATGACCAATAAATGTATTGGTCTCTACCGTATTTCTATCATAAGCTTTGAGAACCCCATAACTTCCTCCCGAAATGATAAAACCATTGTCGGTAAAGGTATAGGAGTTATGCATACTTCCATTCCAATATTCCCTATGTATGGTATCTACCACTCGATCACTTCTTTTGATGATAAGACCACTGAAAATATTAGTAGCCACACCCGTGTTATGAATACCAAATGAATAGTTTTGCCAAGTTTCGTTTGATTTTCTAAAGGGAATAGAAACATCAGCCACTGGCTTAAATTCCTTTAAAAATAAATCAAATGTATGCAGCAAGTCTGATTTTCCAAAGTTTGCCGTCCACGTGCCAGTATACCCCACAGTTTGATTATCTAATGCCGAAGCATAAATGATTTGACCAACCCCAATAAACTCCTTCAGTAATTGAGTAGTTTTATCAGCATTTATGCGCCACACATGTAATTCATCATTTTCACCACCAGCAGTTACAAATTCATTATTGGAGAGTATTCCACCTGCAATAACCGTGTTTTGATGCATGGTATAAGTTATTTCTTGGTCAAATTTGCCCGTTGCGGCATTTTTAGTAAAAACCGAACAATACCTGTTTTCATCTCCCGAAGCAACCGTACCCACTAACATTTTTTGCCCATCAGGGCTAAATTTTATAAAACCTGGATCACTTTTTCGTTGAATATGACTTTTATATTTTAGGTTTTTATCTAAAATAACGATAAACATGTTGAGTGAAACGACCACATCTTCCAAATTGGATGAAAAGGTAATGGGGCCAATATCATTGTACAACATTTTACGAATGATTTTCTTTTCAATTTTGAGTGGTTTATTGGGCGAATGAATGTCCCATAAACATAAATGTCCGCGCCAATCAATGGTAAGCATTTTGTCATTAACGATTTCTACTCGAAAGAGTTCTTTACCATATTCATTAATATGATAGATGAAGTTTGCTAATTTTTTCCCCGTTTCAATATCCCATTTTATGATGTTGCTGTTTTCATCTCCACAAATAAATTGTTTGGAATCATTAGAAAATCCCATACCTTTGGGTGTTCCCTCTAATCCTTTGAGCACACGAACCATTTTACCGGTTTTATAATCATATATTCTAACATCACCAATAATTTCTGATTCATCGTTGGCTCCAAACCAACCCGCTGCAGCCAAATACTTGTTATCAGGCGACAAAGCAATGTGGTAAACCATTCCATCGCTTCCTTGACCTATTAGGCCTCGATATTCCATCACTATTTTTCCGGTTTCTAATTCCCATTTTTTTATGGTTTTATCAAAACTGCACGTTATAGCATATTTTCCATCATTTGAAAGTTCTAAATCTCTAATTTGCCCCATATGTCCATTTGGGTTGATGCGCAGAAACATATTGTTTTGGGCTATAAAACAGTTAAATCCATTGAAAATAAATAGAATAAATACCGCAATACATAGGGGATGTAGAGTAGATTTATGACAAACGTTGCTTTGATGTATCATAGGGTAATTGGTTTTTCTGCCTCAAAAGTAAATTAAATTATTTTTTTATAAATACGTAATTATACGTACAAACAGTTTTTTTAAAGTACTCACCTTTGTCCCCAAGTATTGCTAACCTTAATAATTTTAAAAAAATGAAAATGAAAATGATCTCGAGCTTAATGGCATTGTTCATTAGCTTTGGGGCTATGGCCCAACTCTCTTATGAAGAGTTTAAAGAAGTGTATAAACCTCACTACGAAAAAGTTTCGCCAACATGGGGACCAGTTACTACCTACAACGGTATGGGTAATGGTAAATATGGAGCGGCATTAATTTATTTGTATGATGAATACACAAAAGACAGTGAGCTTCAAACCAACATCATTGGTATTTTGTCAAGTGCTGACCGTGAAAAAGTAGCACAAGGACTTAAAGAAGCAGGTGCTGAATATGCTGTAAAAGTAATGGGATTGATTAAAGATCCTTGGCAAGTAGAAATTGCTTGGTTCTTAGATAGAGAAACCTATCAAAACATTGCGCCAGCGTTGCCAGCGTTAAAAAACTATAAACCTGGCACATCTCAATTTTTATTAAAGAAAGATGTGGGTACATTTGGTTTGTTGTATGCTGGACTAGGTTTCGACTTGGGATTTACTCCATTGGCAGGTTTAGACACTTATATTGAAGCATATAACAATACTCCCAATAAAAGAAATAGCTTAGATACAACAGATTTATCAACTTACACGTTGACAAATTTTTTAACAGGACATAATAAAATTAAAGGTTTTAACTTAACAGGGGCGATTAAATTATCCAAATATTGGTATTTAGACGCTACATTCCAAAAGAGGTCTTCTGTAGCCTCTGGTGGAGGTGATAATTGGACAAAAGACTTGAAGTTTGGAATGACCACTTTTAACCTTGATTTTATGAAAATGAAAGAAGCTAAAACGATTTCTTTTGTACAAGGTTTTGGCGCTCAATATACCTTTACCAATGTAAAGAATAGAGTTTCTTTTGGCAGTAATTCAGGAAAATATGAAAAAATTGATAGCACCAACAATTCAACGTATGGTGTAAATTACAAATTTGGATTTATCATAAACCCAGAAAAACTTCCTGTTGCTTTTACCATTTTACCTTATTGGCAATTAAATTTAAAAAAATTAGATTTTTATCCTTTGTGGCAATATAGTCCTCAAGGATTTAGCGCTCCTTCTAGAGAAGAGTTTCAATCGTCTGCTGGTAATGTAGGAATTCAGGCATCCGTTATCTACAAATTTGGTAAAGTTCAAAAACCAAAAGAATACCCAACATTCCAAGAAGAATTGATGTCAACAATGGATAAAGGGTTGAATACTGTTTACAGTGAGTTGTTGCCAATGGTTACACCAGATGGTCGTACGATGTATTTTGTAAGAGATGGTCACCCATTGAATACTAATGGTGCAGCAGGTTCTCAAGATGTATGGGTAAGTGATGTTTCTAATGGAGTAGCAAATGCCACTGCTACAAGAATGGGATTACCCTTTAACGATCAAAAATACAACAGTGTGTGTGGTGTAAGTCCGGATGAAAATACTTTAATTATCAAAAATGCCTACAACAATGGCGTGTATGAAGGAAGTGGATATTCTATGGTTTATAGAACTAAAGATGGATGGAGTAAACCACAAGCGATGGACATCAAAGATTACAAAAACATGACCAAAGGTCGTTACGTAGGTGCTTACTGGACACAAGATGGTAAAAGTTTAGTAATGTGTTTCTCTGAAAGCAGCACAAGCGATTTACAAGATTTATATGTGTCTCATAAACAACCAGATGGTTCTTGGTCAAGACCTATGAATTTAGGTGAAGAAATCAATACCAAACAAGGTGAACACTCTCCGTTTTTAGCTTCTGATGGTAAAACATTGTATTTCTCATCTAATAGAGAAGGAGGTCAAGGTGATTACGACATTTGGTACTCAAAAAGAATGGATGATTCATGGACAAAATGGTCAAAACCAGTAAACATGGGTAGCGAAGTAAACACCAATGCTTTTGACGCTTACTATACTATTGACGCCAAAGGAGAATATGCTTATATGGTTTCTTCTAAAAACTCAAAAGGCCAAGAAGATATCGTAAGAATTAAATTGGCTCAAGAAGCACAACCAGACCCAGTTGTATTAATCAAAGGACGTGTATTGAACGCTAAAACCAACGAGCCTCTTGAAGCAAATATTGCTTATAACGGTTTGGTGGATGGTAAAAACTATGGTATTGCTCGTACAAACCCTGCTACAGGAGAATACAAAATAGTATTGCCTTACGGTGTAAAATATGACTTTAGCGCTAATGCTGCCAACTTCATTGGGGTATCTGAAACAATGGATTTGACAAGTGTGGGAGGTTACCAAGAAATCACTAAAGATTTATACTTAGTGCCAATTGAAGTAGGATCAACTGTACGTCTGAACAACATTTTCTTTGAAACAGGTAAATCAGAATTAAAATCAGAGTCTTACAATGAGTTGAATAGAGTAGTAGAAATGCTTACTCAAAACCCATCTATGACCATCGAATTATCAGGTCACACTGATAACGTAGGTAATGATGCCTCAAACAAAAAATTATCTCAAGACCGAGCCAACGCTTGTAAAGCGTATTTAGAAAGCAAAGGCATTGATGCTTCAAGATTAAAAGCCGTAGGTTATGGAAAAGACAAACCTGTTGCTGATAACGGAACTGAAGAAGGAAAAGCCTTAAACAGACGTGTTGAGTTTACTATCCTTACTAAATAATCACGTGTAGATTGATATCATTTAACATACCTTTTATGAGGTAGCATACACAAAAAAAGAAAAAGCCTTAGCATTGAGTTGTTAAGGCTTTTTCGATTTTAAAGTATGAACTTTTAGGAGGAACATGACTTTTAGATTCGGTTAATTGTTCTACTTCACATAAAAATCAATTATTCTGGGTTGAACTCATTGTGATTTAGCAGACTAAAATCCAACAAATTCGGCTTGGCTAAATGTTTATTATATAATTTGAACTAGAATTCTTATCACGAATTTGATGGCTATCGGATCAGGTTAATAGACAAAAATGAGGCTTTTTTTTATAATCCCGAAGGGATTACATAATTATTGAAAAGGTTATTCCCGAAGTTGTTCGACCCCGAAGGGGTCGTATAGTAGTTGATTGATAGTAGTTTATAATTATTTGAATCCTTCGGATTCTTTAGTGGTTTTAATAAAAAAAGAATTACATTTGAACTACTTAAATCCAATTTTAGTAGAAAAAAATTGAAAACAAAACTACTCCTCTTATTCTCCCTAGTGCTGATAACACTCATCAGTGTAAATTCTTGTAAAAAAGATTATCCAAGAGATATACCGAGAGCGATAAAAAAAATGATAAGGTTTAAAAAACAAGACTGTAAAGATCAAGATCGTTGCCGATGCGCACAAGATGGATCAAATTGTTGGGAAATTATTGAATTTATTCAAAATGATGAATTGAAATATGTTGTGTTGGAATCATCACTTAGTTTTACTCATGGCACTTTAAAGGTCTATAATACTGAAGGAAATTTAATTTGTGGTCCTGAATCTATAAGTAATAATAGTCTAGATTCAACACGTTGTGATAATATTTTAAGATCAACAAAAGTTAGATCAATTTGGAAAGAGAACGTAAATGATTATCATTAAAAATAACTAAAATGAAAACAAAACTACTCCTCTTATTCTGCTTAGTACTAATAACCCTTATCAGTGTAAATTCTTGTAAAAAAGATTTCCCAAGAGATATCCCTCAATGGTTAAAGGAAAAGATAAAGCAACGAAAAAAACAGTGTGATATTCAATGTCAATGCAATGATGGCTCTGGACTTTGTTGGACAATAAAGGAGTTTAATCAAAATGGTGAAACAAAGTTTGTAATAATAAAAGGAGGTATAAATATTGCAAGAACAGTAGAAATGCAAGTTTATAGCTATGATGGAAATCTAATTTGTAATACAACCGTTATAGCTTACCCAAATAGTTTAGCTCAATGCGATAATGTTTTACAATCAAATTTAATTAGAGAAATTTGGAAGGAACATTATTGATTGATGAGGTTTTAAATAGGATTGAACATATTAACTTTCCTAACCCTCCATAGCCACCACAGCTCTCACTCCTGGCACTTGTGATTTAAGTAAAGATTCAATTCCTCCTTTTAAAGTTGCTGTAGATGATGGACATCCGCTACACGAACCTCTCAATACCACATTAACGATACCTGATTCGGGTTCGAATGAGTGAAAATCAATTGCGCCACCATCGCTTTCAACAGCAGGTTTCACGTATTCTTCCAATAAGTCAAAGATTTTTTTATCCATTTCAGTATTCAACTGAGGTTTTTCAGAAATGACCACTTTTTCTTGGTTAACATTTTCAATAGCAATTTCTCTGTGTGAGGGCATTTTTTCTACTGCGGCATCGTTATTTTCCAACCAATCTTTAACAAAATCACGCAAATCTTTTGATATTAAAACCCAATCGATGTTGCTGTTTTTTGTAACAGTAACAAAATTATTGGCAATAAACACCGACTTTACAAACGGAAATCCAAACAACGCTTCAGCCATTGAAGAATGACCTTTAGCTTCTTGAACGGTTAAAAATTCAGCAGATTCTCCACCATTGAGCAACATAATATCGGCTACAAACTTAATCGTAGCGGGGTTTGGAGTCAATTCAGCATATACAGTAACAGCTCTTTTTAACATAATGGCAAAATTTTAGTACATTTGCAAAGGTATATAACAAAATTTAATATGGCACTTATAAAAACAGTTCAAGGCGCTACACCTCAATTTGGTGCCGATTGTTATTTAGCAGAAAACGCTACAATTATTGGAGATTTGATTTGTGGCGATCAATGCAGTTTTTGGTTTCAAGCGGTGGTAAGAGCCGATGTACATTCCATCAGAATGGGCAATAAAGTAAATGTACAAGATGGCGCAGTAGTGCATTGTACTTATAAAAAATCACCCACCAATATTGGCAATAATGTATCTATTGGTCACAAAGCCATTGTGCACGGATGTACCATTCACGATAATGTGCTGATAGGAATGGGCGCTATTGTGATGGATGACTGTGTGATAGAAGCTAATTGCATTATAGCAGCAGGTGCTGTGGTAACACAAGGCACTGTGGTAAAAAGTGGTTCGGTATATGCAGGCACGCCTGCCAAAAAAGTCAAAGATCTTGACCCGGCTTTGTTTGAAGGGGAAGTGATGCGCATTGCCAACAATTATGTGATGTATTCTGATTGGTACAAATAAACCAAAACAGTAGTGATAATTAAATGAGAGTATCTTTTTTTATAGCATTCTTTTTTTTATTTGCGTTTGGTCAACGTTTCTTTGCTCAAAAGGCTAAAGAAACCTATGTGGCTATTTATTTTGAAACCAATCAACATAAATTAACACCCAAAAACGAGCAAAAAATAGATAGTTTAATGAAAGTAGTACCTTTTGATAGAATCTATCTAGAAGGATATGCCGATAGCACCGGAAATGTAAAATACAATATGCAGCTCAGTAAAAAAAGAGCCGAAGAAATAGTCAATTACATTAAAATCAAACACGGCTATCACAATATTGAATGGACCTACAAGGGACAAGAACATACAGAGCAAAAAGACCTTTCCAATCAAAGAAGGGTAGACATTGTTTTCTATAAAAACCCAGCTAAAGAACAAGAACAAAAAATAACAGAAGTTAAAGTTGAAAAGGAAGTAGTAAAAACCAAAATTATTCTACCCGTCAAAGTTATTGAGGCGAATTCAACAGATCCGAGCAAAGATGAAAAAATGAACGAAATCTTTACACAAGACGTGATTGTTTTTAATAATGTGCTTTTCGAACCCGGTAGTGATGAGTTTTTGCACAACAAAACACCCAACGAGTTGTATTATTTGGCGTATGCTCTCGATTCTATGCCCTCCATAAAAATTGAAATTGCAGGTCATGTATGTTGTGTCGATAATTTGAAGTTGTCTGAAAAAAGAGCTAAAGCCGTATACCAGTTTTTGATAAACCAAGGAATTGACAAAAAACGACTCAGCTACAAAGGGTATAGCAATAAACAGCCTGTAGTAAAAGAAATTACACCCGAAGATGAACGAAAAAATAGGCGTGTAGAAGTAAAAATTTTAGAAAGATAGCTTTGAAAAATTCACCTAAATACCTTCAAAATTTTATCGTTTTTGTCTTGTTCGTTACGGTCATCAGTTATACTACAGAGGGATGTACCATAACTGATAAAAGGCACGATAAAAAAGCAGTAAAACCAGTAACCATTAATGAAGCGGGGTTAACAAAATCAATTGACAGCATTATGCAACAACAAATTGTTTGTTGGAATGAGGGCGATATTCCATGTTTTATGGAAGCTTATTGGAAATCAGATTCATTACTTTTTATTGGAAAATCTGGCATCAACTACGGATGGCAAAAAACATTGGACAACTACCTAAAATCCTACAGTTCAAAAGAAGAAATGGGGATTTTGAAATTCGATAATCAAATCATGGACCTTCTAGATTCCAATACGTTTCAGGTCATTGGAAAATGGCATTTGCAACGCAACGATACCTTAGGCGACCTCCAAGGTCATTACTCCCTAATTTGGCAACAAAAAAACGGTAAATGGGTTATTATTAGCGATCATTCGAGTTAGTTGTCGTTTATTTTGATATTCATAACGAAACCAACCTTAAAATTCCCATCACAAAATGCATCTTTTTTGACAATAACAAAAAATTTGTAGTACATTTGCAGCCCCTTAAAAATGAGGCAATAAAAAAATAAAGACTAAAAAAGTTAATTATGTCAGGAAATAGAACATTTACTATGCTTAAGCCAGATGCGGTAGAAGCAAACAACATCGGCAATATTCTTCAAATGATTACAGACGCTGGTTTTACTATCAAAGCAATGAAATTGAGAAGATTAACAACAGAACAAGCCATGAAATTTTACGAAGTGCATTCGGCTCGTCCTTTTTACATGGAATTAGTTGAATACATGACTTCTGGTCCTATCGTAGCTGCTATCTTAGAAAAAGAAAATGCAGTTGCTGATTTCCGTACATTAATCGGAGCTACCGATCCTGCAGAAGCTGCGCCTAACACTATTAGAGCAAAATACGCTGAATCTAAAGCTAAAAATGCTGTTCACGGAAGTGATAGCGATGAAAATGCTGCTATTGAAAGCGCTTTTCACTTTAGCAATAACGAAATAGTAGGATAAGCAAAACCCTATTCATATATCATTTAAAAAAGTCCGAATAACTGCTATTCGGACTTTTTTTTGTTTTATGTCACCCACACGACAATAGGTAAATTCAGCTTACGTTAACTTTGTACAAAAATCATCAACTATGAAAACGTTAATTTTACTTGTGATTATCTTGTTGAGTACGGTAACTTCTTTGTGGGCACAAGTACCAAAAAAGATAGTGGTGGAACATTTTACCAACTCAGTATGCAGTGTTTGTGCCACTCGAAATCCGGGTTTCTATAGTAATTTGGCGAATCAAAACGAAGTGATTCATCTCGCCATACACCCCAGTTCACCTTACAGTAGTTGTATACTAAACCAACACAACACAGCAGAAAATGATGCCCGCACTAATTTTTATGGTATTTATGGAGCTACACCACGCCTCGTAATACAAGGAGAGGTCATTTCACCTAATGCCAATTACAGTGCTGCCGCTTTATTCAACCCTTATATAGGACAAACATCACCTGTTGAATTAATCGTTTATCAGCAAAAGTTTAATGACGATTCTATCCGTGTTCAAGTGGTGGTAAAAACAGTAAGCTCACATAGTTTAGGAGCCACATCATTGTTTGTTGCATTGGCTGAAGACACGTTGATTTACAACGCTCCAAATGGCGAATCCCAACATTATGATGTTTTCAGAAAAGCACTTACTTCTACTCAAGGAACTAATGTAACCATACCCGCTACACTCGGTGACTCAGTAGTGCTGAACTTCACAACTCCAATAAACAATGTTTGGGATGTAAATCATCTTTTTGCCCTTGCTATTCTTCAAGAAACTAGCAACAAAGAAGTCGTTCAATGTGGAGCAGCTAAAGCTTCTGATCAGTCCATTATATCAACGATTATAGAAAACGGTCCACAAGATCTTTTATTTAAAGTATTTGTTGCAAACGGTGAGCAAAACAAAATCTACATTATAAATTCAAATACTACCAATCAGCTTGAGTTTTTATTGTTTGATGTATTTGGAAGAGTAATTCGATCAACAGAATTGAATCAACATGAAACCATTTTGGATGTAAATTCATTCCCTACAGGCATTTATTTTTATTCGATACAAAAGGATTCAAAAATAGAACAAACTGGAAAATTAGTTATCGAATAATTGAGATAAGCATAGTTGAAAAAGGTAGGTGTTTTATTTAATCTTATAATACATCCAGATGAGGTATCAACACCTTTTTTCTACCGTCATAAACGATTCTGTTTTCACGAATGAGGTCATTGATTATACTGGTAACTGTTTGACGAGAAGTGGCGGTATATTCAGCAATTTCTTGGTGGGTCAACAACATTTCCATTTCCCAACCTAACGAAGTTTCTTTACCATGATGTAAAGCATATTTTTTAAAGAACTCTTGAATTCGTGTTCGTGCATCCTTGAAAATTAAGTCGGCATATTTCTGTTGAAAGGTTACTAATTTTTGATCTATAAGAGCCGAATACTTGATTGAAAGTGAGTTGTTATTTTGTAAAACGGATTTAAATTTATCAATTTCAAAACTACATATTTTTACACTTTCACTCAATACCTGAGCGTATTCGTTAATTTTCTGAGGCTCTGTATCTGATAAATTGGTGTACCCAAAAATGTCGTGCTCTGTTAGAATTTCGGTAATTACTTCTCTACCATTTTCATCTTGAAAACAAATTTTTATTGACCCTTCTTTTAGAGTATATAATCGTTTATAATCCGTTTGTGAGAAGTGAATGATATCGTTTTTGTTCCCTTTTTTATAAGCAGTAATTAAGCATAATTGCTCCAATTCATCATCCGTTAAATGATCAAAAAGAATATGGTTCTTGAGGTGCCAATATTTTATTTCTTGTGTCATTTATAGCTTTTGAAACCCCCGTAAAATAATCCTACCAAGGATTACGGAATTTTGGGTTATTGATAAATTCTTCATCCGTAAAGGTCAACAAAAATGCTTTTAGAGCAAGACGTTCGGTAGGATCCAGTTGAACACCTCCTTGACTAGCAAATTCAATTAATGGACTAATATTAGGAGAGGTGGGTTGAATTTGTAAACTATAAAAATTAATTACTTGGTCAATGGTTTGAAAACGACCATCGTGCATATAGGGTGTCGTATAAATAAGATTGCGCAGCGTGGGAACTTTAAACTTGAAATTATCAGCAGCCAACCCCGTTACTTTACCATGAGCGCTGTCTATCGGCATAGCATCTAAACCGTTATTTTTAAAACTATGATCGGTTGTTAATGTGCCACCATGACAATGAAAACAATCGCCACCATTAAGGCTATTAAACGAATCAAAACCACTGGATTCAAGAGGTGTAAAAACTGCTTCGCCACGAATTACTTTATCGTATTTTGAGTTTCCCGAAACCATAGTTCTCAAAAATTGAGCTATTGCCTTAGCGGCATACACGGAGTCAATTTGGGTCACTCCAAACGCTTCATAAAACAATTTTACGTAACGTTCATCTGATTTTAACTTAGAAATTACAGAAGGCCATGTAGTATGCATTTCCACAGGATCTTGAACGGGCAATAACACCTGTTCTTCAAGGGTAGCCGATCGTCCATCCCAAAAATAGGAGTTTGCATAAGCTAAGTTTTGTAAAGGCATCGATTGTCGCTTACCTGCAATACCATCAATACCGATGCTGAACTTTGCAGTATCAGCAAATCCATGTTCTGGTAGATGACATGTTGCGCAAGAAATGGAATTATTACCGCTCAATCGGGTGTCCCAAAATAAGTGACGACCTAAAAGCACTCCTTTTTCTGTCAAAGGATTATCGGCAGGAATAACCATTGGAGGAAAGTTGCTGGGCAACTGTAAATCATAGGGTTTTGGGTCATAAACATATTGAAATTCCCCCTCTTTTTTCCGACATTGTATCGAAATGAAATAAAGGAATATAATTAGAATATATGTATAAGATATTTTCATACGTTAAACAAAGATACTAGTAATTCGTAAAAAAAAGGAACAGGTTACTCTGAAAAAGAATTGTCAGTTAAACTCCCTAAAAAGCTAATTATTGCATCTTTTTCTTGTTCTGTTAAATTTAAAGGTACTATTTTATTACTTTTATTGAGGTGATTGGCTCCGCCAGTATTGTAATGATTGAGTACATCCTCTA
Source organism: uncultured Flavobacteriales bacterium (assembly GCA_964419055.1). GTDB lineage: Bacteria > Bacteroidota > Bacteroidia > Flavobacteriales_D > Parvicellaceae > CAYQNU01. The sequence goes on from CAYQNU010000001.1 coordinate 417,632, forward strand.
GAGTAGCCAGGCTTCCATCATGCATGTAAGGATAGGTAATGCTCACATTGCGCAATGATGCTACCCTGTATTTACCATTATCCAATGGATTGGAAGTAATGATTCCTCTTCCCTGATCGGCATAATTGGCATATATTCCATTATTTTCAAACTGAAAATTGGTCAAATTGAAACCATTATGACAAGAAATACAATTGGCCTTGCCTTCAAAAAGTGCCAAACCTTGCTTTTCTTGAGAAGAAAGTGCAGAAGAATTGCCCAGTAGATATTGATCGTATCTGGAATTGCCCGAAATAAAAGTGCGCATATAAGCCGCTAAACTGCGGGTTAGGGTATAAGGTGTAACCTCACTTGTACCAAAGGCTTTTTTTGTTAAAGCTTTGTATTCGGAATGTTGGTTGAGTTTAGAGGCTAAATCGATAATGGGAATATTCATTTCCAAAGGATTTTCGATAGGACCGATTATTTGCATTTCTAAAGTAGGTGATCCACCGTCTCTAAAAAAGGATGGGTGATAAGCAAGATTAAACAAAGGAGTGGAATTGCGCAACGTAACTTTACCGTCTACACCTTCGCTGAATTGATCATCATCGCTCATAGCAAAGGATGCTTTGTGACATGAGGCACACGAAACCGTATTGTTATAAGAAAGTCTTGGGTCAAAAAATAATTTTCGACCCAAGACCACTTTTTCTTTTGTTATGGGATTGTCAGATGGAAAGGGCAGCTGAGGAAAATGAGAAGGTATAACTACCTCAAATTTTTCTTCTGGCAAGTCTTCTATTTTCGAACATGATTGAATGCTCAAATGTAGCAAGACCAACACCCCTATTTTCCATAAATGATTCATTTCTTTGATTAATGTAATGAAAAGGCAGAAGCAACATTAGCTTTTACTCTGTCGGCTAAAGCAGCCCCAGTTCCCATGGTGTGAGTGCTGTTATCGATACTTAAATCAATGCTAGACAAAAATTTTGACCAATCTAAATTTAAGTGAACTGTGCTAGCAATGCCTGATTCAGTATTAAAAACAGTGGCTAAAGGTACGTTTACTTTATAGTTGTCTAAACCAATATGAAATAGAAATGTTTCACCAGCGTCATAGGTTCCGTTATCATTAACATCCACAACACCTTCTAACATTATAAAAATATACCCTGAATTCCAAGACCAATGTGTTGTAGGGGATTGATTAGCTAAAGGATGTCCTGCTGCATAAGATGATGGATCTGAGTGATTAGTTACTGAATCAATTCCTACTATAAATTCCATTGAATGAATATGACCAACCGGAACTTCACCAAAATTATACGTTTCTACTGCACTACTCACCAAAGCATATGCGGGAGCTATGCTACTTCCTAATTCATTCCCATTATCATCAAAAAATGATGGATTGGAAAGATACAATTGTGCTCTAGTAAATTGAAAATCGTTTCCAAAATCATCCACATAGGTTGTATTTAAAGCGAATGCCTGTGTTCCTGACATATGATGAAACATTAATTTGAAATCTGTTTCTGTATCATCTACAGGAGCATAGGTGCAACTGCCGTCATCTGTTTTAGCTTTAGCATCATAATTTTGTGCGTGGTGGTCTGTACATCCTTTCTTTTTACAAGAAGTTACCAGTGACGCACCTGCTATCGTCAATACTAAAAGTGTTTTAACTGTTTTCATAAGTTTTATTTTTATTAATATGATTAATCGCTTAAAAATTGTAATTTAATGAGAATATCATTCTGTTTTTGATATCTATTTGGATAGCACTTCTCACATAAGACGCAAATAAGAGTTGATAGTTCGCTGAGAGTCTTATTTTTTTAGAACAAACTTTTTTCTTCATTTATTCTCCCTATGATGTCCAAAAGTAATTTAAAAAGAGAAATAAAAGTATGATGGAAGTCATTAAAAATATAATATTTTTGTGCTGAAAATTAAAAAAATTAAAAAAAATGGATGAATTTTTAGCAATTACCTTTTGGAACAATGACCTTGAAACTTGGGGAAAAGCCCTTTTATTTGTGATAGGTGGAGTTATTGTGGGAAAATTGATTGTTTGGTTTTTAGAGAAAATTGTCAAAAAATTAACGAGCAAAACAAAAACCAATTTAGACGATGTTTTGATTGAAGCCGTTAAAAAACCAGCTGTATTTTTCATAACGATAACAGGTTTTTGGTCGGCCATTGAAATCATTAATTTCCCAAATGTTAAAGTTGATCTATTACTTCATAAGCTACATTTATTCTTGGTGGTAATTAATGTTACGTGGCTTATTTCTAGAGTGTTAAATGGGATTTTGCAAGCTTATTTCTTTCCTTATGCTAAGCGAGAAGATACCAATTTTGATGCACAGTTATTACCTATCTTAAAAACCAGTTTTACCATAATCATTTGGATAATAGGAATTATAGTAGGGTTAGATAACCTCAATTTTGATATTGGAGCTATGTTGGCCGGTATGGGTATCGGAGGTTTGGCCTTAGCTCTAGCGGCTCAAGATATTGTCAAAAATATTTTTGGTGGTATTATGATTTTCTTGGATAAACCCTTTTCACTTGGAGAACGTATTATTATAAATGAATTTGATGGGGTAGTAGAACGAGTAGGATTAAGAAGCACAAGAGTGAGAACCTTGGAAGGAAGATTAGTAACTATTCCAAATAGCCAATTTAATGATAATGCCATAACCAATATTGTATCTGAACCTACAAGAAGAGTAGTTTTAGACCTTGGACTTACTTACGATACACCACCCGAAAAAATTGAATTAGCTCGTTCAATTTTAAAGCAAATAGTAGAACAAAAAAAGGACGTGTTAACCGATGAAACGGTCATTAGTTTTTTGATGTTTGGAGAATTTAACTTGATAATTAAATTTATTTACTACATTCACGCTGGAAATGATTACTTTGTAATACAGAATGAAGTAAATCTTGAAATTTTGAAACGATTTAATGAAAACGGGTTAGAGTTTGCGTTTCCAACAAGAACCATATATACTAAATAAAATAAAGCTCCATCTACCCCTATGGACAATAAAGTAATCGTATACCTTGCAGATGATCATCATCTAATAGCTGAAGGGATAGCTACCTTGCTTAACGATATTGATATGATTAAAAGTGTAAAGATTTTTCATAATGGTAAACTTCTTTTCAAAGAATTCAATACTCAACGACCAAATTTATGTATTTTGGATATTGAAATGCCCGAATGGGATGGAATCACTACATTAAAAGAAATTAGAAAAAATTATCCAGAAATACCTGTTTTGATGCTTTCGATGGTTGAAGAACGTTCCATCATTGAAGAGTGTTTAAAAATAGGAGCAAAAGGATATATGCACAAAGATTCAGATAAATATGAGTTTAAAGCAGCTATTGATGCTATTTTGAGAGGTGAGGTTTTTTTATCATCTGAAGCTCAAAAAATTATTGAAGGAATACGAATTTCAAGTAACGCAGCTCTGGAATTAACGGAGCCCTTAACTCAAAGAGAATTAGAAATTCTAAAGTTGATTTGCGATGGACAAACATCAAAAGAAATAGGTGAAAGCTTGTTTTTGAGTCCTAGAACGGTAGAAACGCATAAAACGCATTTGATGCAAAAGTTTAATGTTAATTCAACGGGTAAATTAATTTCTATCGCTATAAAAAGTAAACTCGTAAAATAATAATAATGAGGAAATTCGTAGTTCTTTTACTTTTAATTAGAATATCTTTTGTTTCGTTTTCTCAAAACAAGCCCGTTATCGATAGTTTACTAAACGCATTAAAAACTACTAAAGAGTCAGGACACACTATTTTATATTCAGAATTAGCATGGGAACATTTGTTTTATGATGTTTCCAAAGCTCATGAATACGCCCTTAAATCGGTTGAGATTGCTGAAAAGTTTAAAATAGATACTGATTTATCAGAAGCTTACAATACCCTTTCAACTACTCATTATAGAAAAGGAAATTACTCCGAATCCATTTTGTATAGTGAAAAGGCCATTGTAATCAGAGAAAAACTAAATGACATAAGAGGATTAGGTGGATCTTACAGCAAATTGGGATTAGTATATACCGATCAAGGCTATTTTCAAAAAGCCCTTGAAATACAATTAAAAGCCTTAGACTATTTTTTACAAACGGATGATAAAGGTGCTGAAGCACAAACGTATAATAATATTTGCCAAATTTATAATTACCTTAATAATTATGAAATGGCCATTTTTTATGCCGACAAATGTCTCAAAATATACGAAGAAATAGATTTCCCCTATGGTAAAGCAACCGCCATCGCCAATAAGGGTATTAACTTCGAAAAGCAAAACTTGTTGGACAGTGCGATTTATTATCACAATGCTTCAAGACTGGTGTTTTTAGAATTAGGATACAATGTTGAAATTGCCAATTGTGAAAATGCTTTAGGCGTTATTTACCGTAAGATGGGAAAAAGCAAGCAAGGTTTAGTCCATTATAAAAACGCGTACGATTACGCTGTTTTGGAAAATGATATGCCCAGCATTTGTCAATATGCTGCAAACATGGCAGCGGTTCAAATTGATTTAGGTTTGTTAGAAGACGCCTTTAAAAATTACGAATTAGCTCTAAAATATGCCGAAGAAAAAGACATTCAGCGGGTAAAAAGACAATGTTACGATGGGTTTGCCAATTATTATGAGAAAAAAGGAGATTTTAAGAAAGCCTTAGGATACAGAAAACAATATGAAGAGCTGCACGAAAAAATCACCAGCGAAGAAACTCAAAAGGCCATGGCCCAGGCCGATGCGTTGTTTCAAAATACCGTAAATCAACAAAAAATATTGGAACAAGAAGCTACTATCGCTAAAGAACAAGAAGCAAAGGCAATTGCCCAAAAGGAAAAATTAGAAAAGGAAGCCAAATTGGGTAGAACTCAATTATTATTGGCCATATTTATTGGATTAGCCCTTGTTCTTATTGTTGGATTAGCCGCATTTTACAATAGAAAAAGATTGCAACGCGAGAAATTATTTGCCGAAAATTTAGCGGCAGAACAAGAAAGAGGATTGCAAATGACCTTGATTGCTCAAGAGGAAGAACGCCAGCGTATAGCAAGAGATTTGCATGATGGCATTGTGCAAGACTTAACGATATTAAAAATGAACATTTCTAAATTGGAAGGGGGTTCCGAAAACGAAATGAAAGAAGAGTTACCGATTATTGCCAATAAATTAGACAAAGCATCGAAAGAAGTACGTTCGATTTCACATCAAATGATGCCATTGGCTCTAAGAGAATTAGGTTTGTCTGCAGCGCTAAAAGATGTGCTTGATAAAATGCTTACACCTAGCAACATATTCTTTGATTTTGAAGAGGTTGAAATGGAGGAACGTGTGCCGCAAATGATTGAAATTAGTTTATATAGAATTGCTCAAGAATTAATAAACAATGTTGTAAAACATAGTAAGGCTTCTTCGGTAAACGTAATGCTCACCAAACGCAACAATTTTATAACCATGATATTTGAGGACAATGGCAAAGGATTTTCTTCAAATCAAAAAAATGAAGGCATAGGAATGACCAGTTTAAACAGCCGTGTAAAAATGGTTAATGGCGAAATAAAATTCGAAACAGATGAGGGTAGTGGCACCATGGCCATTGTAAAAATACCGTTATCCTAAAACCTTTTTATAGAAGGTAAACCTACAGTAAAATCATTATAAGCAATGAAAAAAATAATTTATGCAATTTGCTTGATTACTTGTAGTTTACCAAGTCTGTTTGCTCAACAGTTTGCCGATAAAAATTATTACTTAGTGGACTCACTTTTAATCAAAGACCTTTCTAATGATGATAAAATTTTGATAGATACTAATTTAAAGCATTTCCATGCTACTAAAATAGATACCTTAAAAGTCAAAATAATTTTTACTATAATTGATAATTGTTATGACGAAAACGTTTGGCCAAAATACAACAAATGGGTTTTAGATTATATTGAAGGGTTATTAAAAAATAAACCAAATTCCAAAACGTCATTTCTAAAAATAAAAAAAAGTGATGCTATTAATAACATTGGATATTTATTTCAATTTAAAGGAAATATTCCTCTTACCTTAGATTATTATCATCAAGCATTGAAAATAAGAGAAGCGCAAAACGATACAAGTGGTATTTCCAATTCGTTTAATAATATTGGTTTAGTATTTCATAATCAAGGTGATTTTAAAAAAGCTTTAACCTATTATTTTAAAAGTTTAAAATTACGGTTAATTCAAAATGACCCGGAATTAATTTTTTACTCTTATAATAATATCGCAACTTCTTACACCAGTTTAGATAGTTTAGATAAAGCCCTTTACTACTATAATAATTGTTTGGATATATTAGATAAAATAAATAATAATAGAAAAAAATCTTTGATTTTTAATAATTTAGCATCTATTTACAAAAAACAAGGTAAATTAGAAATGGCCTTGGAGTCTGCTTTCAAAAGTTTAGAAATAAGATTAGTATTAAATGATAGGATGTATATCTCGCAATCTTATACCAGTATTGCACAAATTCTCTTACAACAAGGTAAAATTAAAGGCAAGGAAGGAGCTTTAGAGTTTGCGCTCAAAGGACATGAAATAGCATTAGAAATTAATTTTCCAGCTGAAATTAGAGGTTCTTCTTTGTGTTTGAGTGAAATATATGCGCAACTTGGGAATGCCACAGCTTCTTTAGAGATGTATAAATTATATATAGAAAAAAGGGATGAGATTAAAAATATTGAAACGGACAAAGCAGCGATAAAAAGTGAATTACAATATGAGTATGAGAAAAAGGCTGCAGCAGATAGCGTTGCCAATGCAAAAGACAAAATCATTAAGGATGCAGAAATAGCAAAGCAAAAAGCAGAATTAAATTCAAGGAGACTTTTTCAATATGGTTTAGTAGGGGGCATAATTTTGATCTTATTGTTTTTATTCGTTTTGTTCAACAGGCTAAAAGTTACTCAAAAACAAAAAAGGATTATTGAAATTAAAGAAAAACAAACTCAGCATCAGAATAACATAATTAGTAAACAAAAATTATTAGTAGAGGAAAAGGCTTCAGAATTGGCACATAAGCATAAGGAAATTACCGACAGTATAAATTATGCTGAACGGATTCAGAGGAGTTTTTTAGCCTCTACAGAATTACTAGAATCTAATCTTAAGTCAGCATATTCAGACTGTAAATGGGGATCAGATTATTTTGTTTTTTTTCAACCTAAAGATGTAGTGAGCGGGGACTTTTATTGGGCAAGGGAAATGGACAATAATGAATTTATGATCTGTGTTGCAGATAGTACCGGTCATGGAGTGCCGGGTGCTATTATGAGTATTTTAAATATTTCGAGTTTAGAAAAAGCCTCAGAAAAAAGTAGTTCACCCGATATTGTATTAAATGAAGCTAGAAAAATAATTATTGATAGATTAAAGAAAGATGGTAGTGAGAAAGGAGGAAAAGACGGAATGGATTGTGCTTTGATTTCAATTAATAATGAAAATGGGATATTAAAAATGGCTAGTGCTCAGAATCATATTTGGATAGTAAGAAACAAAGAATTACTTGAATTTAAAGGAGATAAGATGCCGGTTGGGAAACACGACAATGATGAAGTCCCTTTTACATTACAAACTTTTCAAGGTACAAGAGGTGATATTATTTATTGTTCCACTGATGGTTTCCCGGATCAATTTGGGGGAGAAAAAGGTAAAAAATTTATGTCCAAACAACTCAAGGAATTATTAGTAGAAATTTCTCATAAAACGATGGACGAACAAAAATTGATTTTGTCACAAACCATCAATAATTGGAAATCAAATTTTGAACAGGTAGATGACATCTGCATTTTAGGCATTAAATTATAAAAGTACCTATAAGGATAGTCATTTTGGAATTTGAATTACTCATAAGTTTTTTTGAATCTAACATTTAAAGAAGGTGAATTCAATATAATTCAAGTCAATAATACAGACGTTTATTTAATTTTTATTGCCCATTTATTATATAACGACTCATTAAAATACGTAATTCTACGGATAACCATCTTTTTTTATTAATGCAACTTTGCGCCACATAATAATATAAAGGCGCAAAAAGTATGGCATCAGTTGTAGTAGATATTGCAATCACTCCACGAGAAATGGATGTTTTGTTGCTCATTTGTGAGGGCCTAAATTCAAAAGAAATAGGTAATACGCTCAATATGAGTTCGCGCACGGTCGAAACCCATAAAAACAAATTACTTCAAAAATTTGGAGTTTCTAATTCACCTCAAATGGTGGCCATGGCTTTTAGAAATAAACTAATAAAATAAAAAAATACAATTATGAAAAAAAACATGCTTTCTTTAGCTTTGTTCTTAGGCATAGCAAGCTTAAATGTTGCCCAAGAAATTTCAGTCAACCCAAAAACACATGAAATCTCAAAAAGAGCCAAAAATAGTGGGGCTATAATCGATATGGGATTTGATGAAAGTGGTCAAAATTTCTCTATCTCGTATTTTACCAAAATGAAAGAAGATTTCTTTGGTGATCCAAAACAATTACAATTTGAAATTTATAATTTCGATAAAGACTTTAATTTCAAAGATTTAGAAACCCCGGTAATTGATTTAGAAAAAGCCCGAACCAAATATAAAGGATTTTCATTTAAAGGTGAAACTTATGAAAGTGAAGGATTAACAGTAGGAGGATTTGGACAGTTAGTTGTAAAGAAAAAATTAACAACCTATAAATGGGATTGGTTTTCTGGAGGTTATTACAAAACAGTAAAAGTATTAGATAAAGTAAAATTAAAAGATGAAAACGATAATAGAATGTCCGCGTTTAATTCATTTGATTTTGAGGTTAATGACAAACAATATTTGTCAATTATGGCTTCGAGTGGATCCATAGATCCAAGTAATGTTGGTGGTTTTACATATACATTTATGATTTTGGATTTTGATTTGAATGTAACAAAACGAATTAAAGTTGAGGTGCCTTATGCTGTCCAACCAGTGGGTTCATTAATAGAAAATGAAAATGGCACATTTGATTATTTATATATTTTACAACCGATAAAGGCATATAAAGGCACCAATAGCGCTCAATCTGGTATGGATTGCATTATGCTTCATGTGGATGGACAAACATTAGAAATTAAAAAGAATTACAAATTTCAATCTCCCGCGGTCGATTGGAGAATTAGAGAATTTTACTTAGCAGGTGATGATGTTTATTTTGCAGGACCAATCACAGCTCAAACAAAAGGTTTTTATAACATTGCTGCAAAATATACCACAAAAACATTCCCAAATTTAGGTATTGGTAAGTTCTCCAAAACCAAAGCTGAATATATAACAGTTATTACAGCTAAAGATATGATTGCAAAACTTCAAATGCCTGCCGGATCTAAAGGTAAATTTGTGCCTTCATCTTTTATTAAATATGATTATTTTGAAGTCATCAATGGAGATTTGTTTTTGAGTGGACAAAACTATTTAATGAAAAACACTAACACAGGATTAACAGAAGTTAAACAAGACGCTGTTTTAATGCGCTTAAATGCTAAAGGTGAATTTGTTTCTTATTATGGAATGCCTTACGACAAACCATTAAAAAATTATGCGTTTTTAGGAAAAAGTGGAAACAAAGTACATTGGTTTGTTTTTGTTTCAAGTAAAAAAGATGAGTATGTAAAACCTATTGCGCGTATGGCTTCTATTGATTTGTCAGCTAATACAATTGGTGCAATGACTACAATGGGAACAGGAGATAAAATTTCAATAAGCACATCAACACCTTTAATTAAAGGTCCAAAAGGTGAATTTGCAGCCATTTTTGGAACACAAGGTGATCGAGGAACTTTATATTTTGGAAAGGTAATGTTAGATTAATCATCAGCTATATAACGACTTATGAAAATTATACTTTTTCATAAGTCGTTTTTATTTCTTTATGTATGAAAATTAAATGTTTACTGTTTTGTTTGATTCCAATACTTGGAACGGCTCAAATTGCCCCCCAAGGTTCTATGGGTTTTCAAGTGAACACTTTGGGAAGAGGATTTTTAATGGAGTCTAAAAACTTTAGATACGGTTTGCTTTTTGCGCCAGAAAATGCAGATGCCAAATTGTTTAAGCACAATTTTGAAATTCGTTATGCTTTTCAACAAGAAAATTTATCTAAAGGAACCCGTTTCGCGGGCTTCAAAGGTTGGTCAGTTTATCCACAAATAGCTGGTGGCCTTACTCTTTTTTCAGAAGGAAATGCATTGGACAATAAACTATCCAAATCTTGGGGGTTGACGGCAACACCCAGTCTCAATTTTACACTACCATTTTGTGTTTTTGAATTGGGTGCACAAACCAATTTTTACTTCAAAAACAACACGAGTCAAGGAAAATTTAGTTTCATTCCCACGCTAAGTGTTCGTTTGGACGGTTTATTGGAAGTGTTGGATCCTGAATTAACCAATGCTGGTAATTATGGGAAATTTGTAACCACCAAAGTAGGTGAAACCAGAAGCACAACAGATAATGGCTATATGCGAACAACCACTGTTACCTCCTTCTACGAAACCGAATACAAGACATTTAGTTATGTGTATAAATCCATCAATCCTTTTTCCGGTATAACACCACGATTTACCTATTCTGATGAAAAGTATGCTGGAAAAACACAAATGTATGGTATTGGATATTATTATCGATTCAGCCAATTTATGCTTGACGGAATTTTGGAAACCGGCACACAAGGTTACGCATCTGAATTAACAAAGCCTGTATTTATACAAAAACCAAAAATAGAGGACAATCCAATCAACAAAGATTCTTCACAATTTAACGCAACTTCCAAACAAACCAGGATATTTGTTAGAACGGGAATCGATGTGCACCATTTTTTAAAACGTTTGATATTGGGCGTTCCAGAATCGGTAAGTAGACCAACACCCTTAGTACGTGTAATGGGAGGGGGAGGAATTGGTTATGCTTTTACATCTGCACCCACTTACATAAATGAAGCGGCTAATTTGGCAAAAGACGAGCAAATGAACAGTATGCCCGATTTGTGGAGAAATCCAATAAATGATGCACGCAGAACAGAAAACGGATTGCTATATCACGGATTTTTTTCATTTGAATTTGGTGTGGTATCTTTTGAAATGTCCTACACTTGGCTAGCTAAATCGCCTTTGAGTATGGGAGCAAGAAATTTTGTGATTTCTTATACACTTCCCTTGGTTCAATTGAATGAAAAAAGAAAAGAATTTTAATTTATAACAACAATAAAGATGAAAAAAGGAATTTTTTATAGCTTCTTATTTGTTGGTTGTTTTTCGTCAACAATTGCGCAATTTCAGTTTTTATATCCAAATAAGGAGTTTAAAAAAACGGGAGTAATGGCTTTTGCAAATGGAATAGGCGAAGTATCAAACGAACGCATCACAGCCGGTTTAAATGCTCAAGTAAAAGCACGTATTCACAACATTGTTTTGGTAAATGCTGGTCTAAATAGATGGAGTGGAGGAACCTCAGATTTAAACACTACTGAAGCTGTAAATAATCTATATTTTAATGCTGCGGTACTTTTTGGTAAGAACGAAGAGTTTAAAGGTGGTATTTTTGTTGGATACAACGATGGTAATCGAAATAAAAAAGCAAAACAACTTTTTTTGACCGATGCAGAAACGGGAGTTAAATATAATTATATGCGATATGAAGGATCCTCTAATGAGGATTTAAGCATTGCTTATAACGGTAAAATTCCCTATTACAAAGCTGGTTTAATGATGTATTCATCGCAACCCGAAGAAGGGACTTTGCAAGAATTCTATTTTTATTACTGCTGGACCAATATGCCTCAGCAACCTTACTATTACTCACCAATTAGTTATTATGGTGTGAATGTGCCAATTGGATATAATATAGAAGGCCTTGCACACACCACCAAAGGTTTTGGCTTAGTATGGAATATGTATTTCTTAAATGCACTTAACTTTGGCGTAGATGTAGGATTTAGACCAACTCAATATGTAAAAAGAGAATTGGAAGGAAAACCATTTAAAGAAGGGGTGTTTTTTAATATGACATTAGGTTTTAGAGTGTTTTAATTAAAGTAAAGCAAAATGAAAAAATTAGTTTACCTATTTTGTATTTCTATTCTGGTAGTATGCAGTTGTACAAAACAATCGCTCAAGTTAGATGATTACAGCGAAACACGTCACACTATTCGTTTCTATATGGAATTAAGCACCATCACAGAATGCATTGGTAATTATTTTAACGGAAGCGAGGTGGCATTGTTTCAAACGAATGTAGATGCAGATTCAGCTACTTTAGATACCATTTATTTGCCCACAGGACCCTTTAATAATGATGGTAGAGATCGAGTGGGAGATTTGCTGATTACGCATTATGGATTATCAATCGATACGGCTACTGTTTTCAATGTTTCAACTAATTATTACAGAGATAGTTTACGAGTAGAAGCCAATTTACAATATTTCAATACAAGTACTCCGGGCACGTATCGTTTTCAAGGTACATTATCCTTTACTTATTTAACAGGATTAGTAGCTACTTTTCAATTTAATATGAGTAACGTTTTTCTCGCTGGTAACTCCACTTTTCCTAAAGGCTATTACTACCTATATGGCGATTTTGAAGCTACTGATTCTGATGGGGCCACATTTTCTGCTGAGATTCAAACACCATTAAGAAGTTATGAATGCAATAATTACGGTACGGACAATGATTCCTATTACAAAAGAACCTATCTTGAAAACGGTATGGTTACGCTAACTACTTCTAAACAAGGGGCTGGCGAATTATGGTTCGGATATAACAATAGTTGCGATACCTATTGTGTGGTTTTGTGGAAAGAAAAAGATATTCAATTAAATATTGATATGGTGAATTATTAATTTTTTCATCTTCTTATAATAACGAGTTTTTTTATTTCCTCTTCACCAGTTTTGAATTTTATGTGAAGCAGATAGCAGCCAATATCTATACTAGAATCTATCAATTGGTATGGAGTATGGAGTTCATTTTGATAAACTAATTTTCCAAGAAGGTTGTAAATAGAAAGAGATGAAACAATTTGTTCACCTTTAACGTGCAACGCAAAAATCCCTGTACTCGGATTGGGATAGAGCAAAACCGAAGGCGAAATTTCGGCTAGTTCTTCACAATACGTTTGATGCGTATTTAACCGCTGAAAAGCGTCATCCAATCCTGTTACTATATGAGCGCAATGATCAACGGTAAAATGGGCAACGCCCCTTTTGGCTTCAAATGGAAAGTCGGAAAGCTGATTCCAACTATCTGTTTGAGGATTATATTGCCAACACTCATTTGTAAAAACACCGTTTTCATCTTGTCCGGTTACTACATAACCCATTTCTCCAATAGCAAAAGCAGTGGCATACGTTCTTACAGCCCCTGGAAAAGAAGCTAAAGCTTTCCATTCATTGGTAATAGGATTATAGCTATAAAAATCAGAGTAATAAGTAGTAGATAATGACTTTCCCAATCCTACATAACCCATTCCATTAATCGAAAATGCCACCGATTCATGACAAGCTTTTGGATAAGGTGAAATAGCATTCCAGCTGTTAGTGGCGGCATGATAACAATACCAATCGTTAAAGTCAGAAGTTAGGGTGCGCCCACCTCCACAATAGCCATAGTTGCCAATCGAAAAACTAGCTGCTTGCAGTCGAGCAACACCGGGAAAATGTGGTTGGATAGTCCATTGATTGGTCATGGGATCATAACATTGCATTTCGTTGAGCAGCGAATCATTGGGAGCAACTCCCGTGAGTACACAACCTTTTTGGTTCAACGAAAAAGAACACGCATATTGTCTTTCAATACCCAACAGCGAAGCAATGGGTGACCATTGATTATTTTGAAATTGGTAAAAATCACTTCGGTATTGAAAACCAGCATCTCTTCCTGTGCCCACATATCCAATAGAATCAATACTAAATCCCACGGCATCATCCCGTTCGCCACCTAAATAGAAAGGCGCAGATTGCCATGTTTGAGCAGTAAGTTTAAAGCACTCGACTAAAAAAAATAAAAGAAGGAATTTTTTCATGCTTGAGCACTAACGCAAGAAAAGATATTTTAGTTTATTTAAAAATAGATAGAATAAAATTAACTACGTTTGTTTAAAATTAATATCAGAAGATAATATGCTTACCTCTATAACACATATTTTTGATATGGATGGATTGCTTATCGATTCAGAACCCTTTTGGCGAAAGTCAGAAGTACAGGTTTTTAATCATTATGGAATTCCATTTACTGAAGATATGTGCAGACAAACGGTTGGAATGCGTATTGATGAGGTGGTAATGTATTGGTCTAAAGAATATCCCTTTATTGGTGATAAAATTGAACAAATTAGTAACGAAATTCAAGATGAATTAATTGCATTGGTTAAAAGTGAAGGTAAGGCGCTGAGTGGGGTTTATAACACACTGGAAACGATAAAAATTCATCAACGAAAATGTGCATTAGCCTCTTCTTCCAGTATGCGAATAATTAATGAAGTAGTTGAAGCGTTGAATTTTCGTGACTATTTTCAGGTAATTCATTCTGCAGAGTTCGAAAAACAAGGAAAACCGCATCCGGATGTATTTCTTTCAACGGCCAAAATGCTTCAAAGCAAGCCACAAGATTGCATAGTTTATGAAGATAGTAAAAATGGTATGTTAGCCGGAATTAACGCAGGTATGAAAGTAGTATTAATTCCTGAATTTCCAAATGCTCATTTCGATTGGTTTCAGCGAGCTCATCTAAAATTAAATTCTATGGAGGAGTTTAACTTTGAGGAAATAGAAAGGTTGTGAAACTGATATAATGGAATGTCTTTTAATTAACTCTTTAGTCTTCTAGTCTGTTATCCTCAAATCTAAAATCGTAAATCTACCATCTAAAATTCAAAACCTCAAACCAATCCTTACTTGCTCTCCATGTTAAAGCCTTCACCAACCACTTTAAAGGCTGTTCTTCGATTGCGTTGATGATAATCATCTTGTTTCACCTTGTCTTTTTCAGCAACAATAAATTTTTCGCTTAAAATGACATTTTTTCCATTTTTATCCAAAACAGGTTCTTTCTTTTCGTCTTTTAGAATATTTGGATCGCTTTCTCCATACCCTTTCGCCACCAATCGATCAGCAGGAATTCCTTTGGAAATTAAATAATCAACACACGATTTTGCTCTTCTTTGGGAAAGATCTTGATTGTATTTATCGCTCCCTCTAAAATCAGTGTGTGAGTTTATTTCTACAATTAAGTTATCATTTATCATCAAGAAGTCATACAGTTTATCCAAAACAGCCATACTTGCAGGTCTCAAAGCATCTGAGTTATAATCGTATTCAATACCATCAATTTCAATTTCTCGAGTTGGGATTTGTTGAAGTGTGAAATCTTGTATTAAAGTTGTTGTTTCCGTTATGTTTCGCGTGTCTACGTTAGCGGCATCAGCAAAATAGCCTTGTTTGGTTGCTTTTACAAATATTTCTAAATCTTGTTGTAATTCTAATTCATAAAAACCTTCTGCATCGGTTTGAATAGTAAAGGGCTCAAATGAAAAGCGAACATCTTTAAAAGTAATGTTTGCATTAGGGATGGTCTCTTCGGTTTTTCCATCAAAAACATACCCCTCGAGCATAATTTTAATGGGTTCGTTTTTCAACTCATAAATTTTATAGCAATGACCAGTTGGACAATCTTCTCTATCGCTGGTCATAAAACCTCTTTTCAAGTATTTGTCCCAAATCATATAAGCATCATCTTTGCTCGAATTAAAGGGTAACCCCATATTCACGGGATCTTTGTACATGTCTAAATCAACTTCGTGGGTACTTTTAAAAACATCTAAACCACCAGTAGTATTGTGTCCATTTGAACTAAAAAACAAGGTAGTAGAGTATTGATGATAAAAAGGTGTAACTTCATCGTAAGGCGAGTTAACGGGAGCGCCCAAATTTTCAGCATCTCCAACGGGCATACCTGACTCATCAATTTGTATTTTCCAAATATCAAAACCACCTTTGCCTCCTGGTCGGTTTGATACAAAAAATAACGTTGTTCCATCCATAGATACGAATGGGTGTATGGTTTTATAGCCAGGTACATTAACAGATGCAGGTAATTTTAATGCTTCGAAGAATTTTAAGTCAATCATTCTGGCCAAATAGATGTTTTGTTCATCTCTTTTTTCATCTGACCAACGGGTAAAATACATTACATTGCCATTATTAAAACAGCCTGCAGCTTCATTTTGAGCCGTATTTACAGGTCTTCCAAAATTATTGGCGGTTCCCCATTGTTCTTCATCAATTTTTTCTGTGTAATATAAATCACTCAAAAATTCAGAATTTTGTTTTACAGGATCTAAAATTACTCCGCCTTTGCGTGCACTAGAAAAAATCAAACGTTCTTCATATCCCCAATACATTGCAGCAAATGAAGAAGTTCCTTTATTAAAAACAGCTGTGTCGGCTAACCAAACTTCAGCGTCTTTTTTCACATTTTTTGGATCTTGAGCATAAAAGCAACCGGTAAGATTAACTTGAGCTTTTTTCATTAATGAATCTATTTTGACATCATTCTTAATGAATTTTTCAAAATTACCCATTGCCGAAGTATAATCTTTAACATTCATTTGAGCTTCTGCCAAATAAAAAATATCTTCTGGGTAATAAGTACTTTCGGCTGTGATTTTAAAATGCTCTGCAGCGTGATTATAGTCATATGTTTTTTTATAACACATAGCTATTTGATGATTGATGTATTCCAATAAAGGCACTTTTTTAGTAGTGTCGGCATCAACTAACTTTTCTGCTTTTAATTTTTGATTGGTAATAGCGATTTCATAAGGATATACTCTTTCTGAAAGTCCTAATGAATCGTCTAATACTTTAAGATAATTGACTAACGCTGATTTGTAATCTGCCTTGCCATAATACTCATCGGCTTGGTGTTGCCACATTTTTTTAGATTGCGACAAACCAATTGTTGTACTAAATATAAAAAGTAAGAATAGTAATGTTCTCATAAATAAGGTTATAGTGTATATAAGCAACAGCTCACAATTAAATTCTAGGACAAATTTTCTCAGCTAAAGGTTTTGGTTTCTGTTTCATGTAGGTGAAAGAGATTTCAAAACCTCCTCTACCAGTTGTTGATGGTGCTAAAGAAGAAGTATTAATATCGTATCCAATTTTGGCAATGTAATTATCTCTTCTAGCACCTAAGGTTAAAATCATCGCATCGGCATTTCGGTAAATAACTCCACCTAGTAGATATAATTCCGAACCTTTTAGAAAGAAGCCTGCATCCAAGGCAAACGTTTGCTCTTTAAAAGTAGCCTGATTCATTATTAATGCTTTTGGTAATAAATAAAATAATTCCGTGACATTGATGCGTGTTCCAATATGCGTAAAAACTCGAAGGGGAAGATTATTCGAACCTTCAAAAAATGTTTCTTTTGGTTGAATTAAGTTAAAAGCTGAAATTCCAACGAAGGGATTTAATTTACTTTGTTGTTTGGCATAATAATACATCGCACCCGCATTAGTCACCGGAACATATATGGCATTTCCAGCAAATGATTCACCCGAATTTAATCCATTATCAAATCCCCCTCCATTGGTGGTTACATATTGATTATTAAAAGTATGTAATTGATATTCAATTGATTTTTGAGTAACACCACCTTGAATTCCAAAACTCAAATTATGTGCTTTGTTGCCATCTAAAGGAACGGTATACGCCACAGAACCCACTGCTTGTAAAGCATTATAATTACCTATACCAGCTCTAAAGTTGGAAATTTGCGCTCCAAATCCCCATTTTTTGTAGGGCAAATCAAAGCTTACCAATCCAGTGGTATACGGTTTAAAGTTGACAGCCTTCCATTGTGTTCTGTAATGCATATGTACACGCCATTCACCTTCAAAAACACCCGTCATCGAAGAATTAAGGAATAAAGGCGCTGCATCATACATGGATAAATGAAAATCTTGAGCTTTCGCATTTTTACATGCAAGCAATACTAAAGTTGCTATGATTAATATTTTTGTCATACTATTTTTCACGTTTGAATTATCGAATCAAGGTTACATCCCCCGATTTCCTAATGATTCTACCGTCAGCTAATTCTACTTCAAAAGTCCAAGTGTATACTCCAAGAGGAGCATCTGTTCCTTTAAATGTTCCATCCCATCCTTCATTTGGGTCAAGGGTTTGAAAAATCAATTCACCCCAATGATTATAAATTCTAAAATCAACACCTTTAAAAGGTCCTCCTCTTATAATAAACACATCATTTTCTCCATCCCCTTCAGGTGTAAAGGCTGTTGGTAGTACTGGAAGTAAAGCAACCGTTAAATTTCTAATCGCAGTATCCGAACATCCATTGGCATCAGTAACCGTCATTATGATGGTGTATTCTCCACCATCAGCATAATTGTGAACAGGATTTTGTGCGTTATCTCCGCTTTCATCACCAAATTCCCAAAACCATGAAACTAAATTCACATTTGATGTACTTTCATCAGTAAAGAACACATTCTCCAATGCAAATGCTGGATTTGGATTGATGTCAAATGCTGCGTCAGGACCATTTTGAATGGCAATTGGAACGGTTACACTACTGTTACAACCCAAATTAGAAGTTGCTGTAAGTGTTACATTATAGATTCCAGCCGGACTAAACGTATGGGTTGGATTAGAAACAAATGCGTTAGGTGTTCCATCTCCAAATACATATTCCCAAGCTGCAATGGTACCAGTAGAAATAAAAGAAGCATCGACAAATTGCACGGGAGCATCTACACATCCAATTGAAGGCGTGAATTGTGCAATAGGTGATGGATTAACAGTAATATTTTGTTGGATAGTATCATAACAGCCATTACTTGCTCCTGCAATTAACGTTACAATGTAATTTCCTGGTGCTGAATAGGGATGGAGCGGGTCATCAGCAATGGAGGTTTGTGAATTTCCAAAATCCCAAGCCCAACTGCTAATGGTACCATCTGTAGTTGTAGATAAATCTGAAAAAGCAGTATTATCACCCTGACAAGCATTAGTGAAACTAAAGTTGGCATTTGGTGATGCTTTAAAAGTCACTGTGAGTTGATCGGTTTCTACCGCACAACCAAATTCACCTAATGTAGATAATATAAGATTGACACTCCCATTAGCTACATCTAATGGAGAAGGGTAATAAAAGGTTGAAAGTAAATTGGCACTTGGATTAAAGGTACCTGTACCTGTTGAAGACCATACTCCAGCAGCATTTGGGCCGCTAACTGTTCCATTTAATCCAATAACTTCATTATTACAAAACGACAAATCATTTCCTGCAACGGGTGTTGGTGGAGCTACAAAATAAACTCTCATAGAATCTTGTTCCACTGGACAAATACCGCCTGTTGTAGATAAAAATACATCTATAAAACCAATGGCTGTGTCCAAAGGATGAATATTATAAAAAGTACTCAAAGCAGTTGGAGCTACTATGGTTCCTATCCCTGTTGTGCTCCAAGAAGTTGGAAAACCAAGTGTAACCGTACCTTCTAGCGGCAAAACGTTTACATTTGAACAAATAGAATCGGATGAAGTAATAGTAATTTGAGGACTATCAACAATGGTAATTTCTAAACTGTCGGTAACGGCCAAACAGCCGCCATTATTGGTTGTTGTTAAATAAATAGTAAATGAACCAACGGCCGTGTCAGAAGGAGTAACTAAATAATCGGTATTTAAATCGGTAGCAGAAACATCAAAAACTCCCGATCCGGTAGTTGTCCATTCTGCTGTACCTGCTCCACCTACCACCGATCCACTCAACGAAACGGATGGCGAACTAGCACAAATAACTTGATTGGCACCCGCAAAAACAGATGGTGGATCCACAAAATAGATGACCACTGTATCCTGATCATTTGGACATGCAAAAAAGCTTCCTTGTGAGCTATAAAATAATGCTACGCTATCATTAGCAAGGTCAGTTGGTGAAGGAGTATAGGTTGTACTAGGGCTACCAGCATTTGCAAAAACACCCCCTGCACCTCCAGTCCAAATAGAACCAGCAGCATATAAAAAGGTACCATTAATAGGTAATGGTGAAATGTTGTTTTTACAATAAGAATCTGTAAACGTGGTTGTTACAATCGGAGATTGAATAAAACTTACTTTCATAGTATCTCTAACAGGTGTACAATTTCCCGTTGAAGAAAGTACAAAAGTCAACTCACCTTGCGCATAATCACTTGTACTGGGTACATAATTAGTAACCAATGTTGTGGGATTATTCAACGTTCCACTTCCATTCAAAACAGTCCAAACACCTGTTGTAGAACCTCCTTCAACCGAACCGTTCAGGTTAATAAAAGGTTCCCCATTACACAATATGGTATCGTTTCCAGCCTTGGTATACACTCTTCTTAAGAATGATGACATATAATGATACAAACAACCTGTAGCTGGACCACCATTAATAACACCAAGTGAAAATAAGCCTGTAGAATTAGTAATAATGTTGGCCGAATTGACCGGAACATCTGTTGTATTGTAGGCTATTTGAGTACCAACCCAAGCTCCGCCAGTTCCAGGAACAGGGTTAAAGGCAGCAGCAGGAACTAATAATGGATTTCCATTTAATTGAAAGTTTCCTTGATCCCCGTTTTGACATAGAATATTCAATAAAAACTGTTGTCCATTATTTCGTGCAAAAGAAACTTGATCAGAGCCAGCACAATTTAATGGAGGTAATATAGCTTGCCCCAATTCGCAACCATATCCTGACATATGAATTAAATAAACGGGCTTGTCTGAACTAATGTAGGTCAACGCTTGAGTAATATTATACATTCTTGTATCTCCTTGATTGAGTATGAAGGTGCTTACTGTACCATCATCTATGGTTAATGTTGTAAAATTCTCGCTAGCAACTACAAATATAGACTCTTCGGAGCCTGTATTTAAGAAACCTCTATTTACAATGTATTCATTACCGATTACATCAGTAGGCACAATTTGATCCCCCATCAAATCATAACATCCTCCACCGCCAGAAGGGTTTACAGAGTCGTCATTGGTTGTAATAGCTACGGGTTTATCCGAAACCACAATAGATCCCGATAAATTACTTCCCACTACATTCGTTATTTGAGTAGTGTTTTCGCAAGTATATACACTTCCCGCAAATGGCAGAAATACTGAATAGGTAACATTAGCAGGGTGACCACCAATGGTAGCACATCTTGGAGTAATCCAAATAGTAGTGTTATTTTGAGTAGCTACAACCGAGAAAAATTGTTTGGGCTGTGTAATTACCCCATCTCCATTTACATCTCCCGTTAGCGTTCTATTTCTCCATCTTGTTTGGAAGGGTGTTACAAATTCTGTCCCCATACCATTCGTTCCCTTTAAGGAATAGGTTTCAGGATTGTTGGGAGTACCTGGAGAAATGGTCACTGTATCGGAGATAAAATCATACACAACCGTAGTAAGTTCATTCGAAGTAATTTTAAATCCTGTATTTAATACTACATCAGCGGGTTTACTTTCAAGTGATGCAACTAAATGGGACATCGATTTTGAAAAAACCGTATTTGGAGGAATGGTAAAAGTGGTATCATAACTGGCAGCAGGCTGCTGAATCCGAACGATAGTTGGATTATTGAATGTAGAAATTCGATACGCCATGTGAATATTGTTATCGTGATCTTGGGTAACCCAAGGTGCAGCAAACCAAAACACAGTGTCAATCTGTGCGTTAACTTGACTCACCGAAAGTGAAATCAAACTAACGAAAATTAATATGGATTTGATATAATTCATAATGTAAGGCTTTTGTATTGGAAAGGGCAGTTTATTTAGTTTCTTTTTCTTTAGCTTTTTTCTTCATTTCCTCCATAATGCTGTTGTTCAGCTTTTCGTCCTCTTCTTCCAAAGAAGGCTTAGGTTTGGTGGTCACAAAAGACAAAGTAATTTCGTGTGTTCCATTCTGATATTGGCTTATTCCTGATAACGAATAATCAAAACTGTAACCTAATTCATAACGATCTTTTAAACGAATTCCTGCGCAAATAGCAGCAGCATCATTGGAACGGTAAACCGTTCCTCCCCAATATTTTTTATCATAGGCCACTTTTAGCATAGCATTCCACTGCAAAGGGAAACTTCCCATTTGTCTGGCTAAAATAGCTGGTTGGAACGACCACTTACTTTTTTCCTTTTCAAACGTATATCCCATTATACCTACATAATGCATTTGTAGACTTGAATTAAACGTAGTGAATTCGATAGATTTTCCTAAAATCTGATGAACAGAAGCCATCAAAAAGAATTTTTTGGAATATAAATGAATTCCAGAATTTAAATCCACAGCATTCGCAGCATAAACATTGCCCGTCAATACAGCATCTGCAGCATCAACAATTCGGGCATCATATAATCTAATTCGGTATTGCACATATCCTGGTTGAACTCCCAATCCCAATTTAAGTTTTTCACCTAATTTTACATGATAAGCATAATTAAGATAAACACCCGTATTTTGCATCAATCCCAAACGATCACTTATTAACGAAATACCATATCCATGTTTACCCTTGTTTTTAATGGAGCCATTAAAATTTCCCATAAAGGTAACGGGAGCATCTTCAAAACCCGTCCATTGATTGCGGTAACTCATATTAGCGGTATGCACATTTTTACTTCCGGCAATGGCAGGATTGTAATAATACTCGTTCATTAAAAAATTGGTATACGTAGCTTGCATTTGAGCTGTTATTTCTAACGATGAACTCAATACAACTTGCAACAACACTATAAAGCTTATTCTTTTCATCATGTTGTATTAGTTTTTTGAACGTAACAATAAAAGCGCACCTTTGAATGGAGGTGTGTTTGCACTGTCGTTTAAGTTAATAATATAATAATAGGTTCCATCAGGCACCATTTCTCCTTGATAAGTTCCATCCCAAGCTGTGTATGAACCATCTGTTAAATACAACTGTTGACCCCATCTGTTATAGATTTCCACTTGAGCTTGAGGATATAATAAGTTCAAAAAATCCAATTCCCATGTGTCATTACTACCATCACCATTGGGAGAAAAGGCGTTGGGTATTAATTCAATAATCTCAGTTGTAATGGTGTTTATTGAAATGAGTGCTTGTGCACTGTCTACACATCCAAAATCTCCTTCCACATAAAGTGTTACAATATAATTTCCATTGTCAAAATA
The DNA here is from genome assembly GCA_964419055.1 of uncultured Flavobacteriales bacterium. Classification (GTDB taxonomy): domain Bacteria; phylum Bacteroidota; class Bacteroidia; order Flavobacteriales_D; family Parvicellaceae; genus CAYQNU01. Next base: position 440,913 of record CAYQNU010000001.1, read on the forward strand.
GGTGTAACTTGGATTCTGAGTGGTAGATGTATTTCCATTTCCGAAATTCCATAAATAAGAAGTAGCGTTGAAAGAGGTATCAACAAAATTAAAAACAGCACCAATGTTCAATCCATTTGATGTATTGTAAAAGAACCCTGCATCTGGTCTAGGAGGAATAACAATAGATTGAATAGTAGTATCTACACAACCATTTATGGTAGATACAATTTGAGAAATTACAAATGTTCCAGATCCTACGAATAATTGCGTTGGATTTTGAGCAGAAATAGAACCTTGTCCGCCAAAATCATAAAACCAAGAGTTAATAACATCATTAGCAACTGTTGACTGATCGTTAAAATCAATGGTAATTTGTGACCCATCACAATTTACGGAGTAATCAAAATCAGCATTTGGCAAAGGAAATACGCTTACTGATTGATTAATCGTATCGACACAACCAACATTTGTGGTGACAATCAATTCCACATCGTAATCACCAGGTGCTGTGTAATCATGAGTGTTGTTCTGATTGGTGGAGGTAGTTCCATCACCAAAATCCCAATTCCAATTACTAATTGATCCATAACCAGGTAGCGAAAAATCAGTAAAAACAGTCGTGTTGTTTAAACAAATTTCATTGTAATTGAAGTTAGAAAATGGAGGAGCAACAAACAATATTTGAACATTGTCTGATACTGCGTTACAATTTCCATTGTTAGTTGAAGTAAGTGTCAAAAATACACTTCCATTACTGATTTCAGTGGCACTTGGCGTATATTGAGTAAGTAAGTTGGTGTTGTTAGGGTTGAAAGTGCCTGTTCCTAATGACCAAATACCCGTAGAAGTTGGGCCTGAAACTGTGCCTGCCAAATCCACAAAAGGAACGTTGGTACAAGCAATTATCGTTTGACCTGCATCTACTGTTGGGGCATCAGTGAAAGTAACCAAAATACTATCGATAACCGAAACACAAGTACCGTTTGAAGTAGATTCCAAATACAGCATCACGGAACCGTTTACAACATCAGCCACACTAGGGCTGTAAGTACAATTTAATGTTAGATTGTTTGGTGAAAAAATCCCATTACCTGCAGTGATCCATTTTCCAGTAGTAGTAACTCCCGTAACCGAACCATTCAATTGAACATCGGGATTATTTGAACAAGAACTTACAGTAACCGGTCCTGCGTCAACGGTTGCAGCAACAGTAATGGTAACTTGCATAGTATCTGTGGTTCCCAAACAAGCCCCTTCGTTGGTTGAACTTAGAACTAGTTTAACCGAACCCGCTAAAATATCTGCTGGTGAAGGAATGTAGGTAGCGTTTAAATCTGTGATTGATGGAGAAAATGCACCTGTACCCAATGTTGACCATTCTCCAGTGGTAGCTCCACCAAATACGTTCCCGTTCAGTTGAACAACTGAATTGTTTTCACAAACTATTTGATCTACAGAGGCATTAACAATTGGAGCTGGAGTAACCACCAATTCAATGGTATCTCGTTGCACAGGGCAAGGTCCAGTAGAGCTTAAAATAATTTTTATAGGGCTAATTATCGTATCCAAATTGCTGGGAATGTAATTATTGGTTAGTGAACTCAGTCCATTTTGGAAAGACCCAAATCCATTACTGCTCCATATTCCAGTAACCGAACCTCCGCCTACTACACCACTTATTGAAAAGGGTATATTAGCACAAACAGTGTCACTTACACCGGCATCCACAAAAGGATACGAATTAAATTCAGAATGATAGGCATAACTACTTCCATTGGCGTGTGAACCGGACAATACTCCTAATCCAAAAACATCACCACTATTGGTTACCTCATTATAAGAATTTACGGGTACATCGGTAGTGTTGAAATAAAATAACCCCACTTTAAATGCCCCAGAAGTTCCAGGAACGGTTTGAAATTGCGCTGGATTAATTAAAGAGGTATTTCCATTTAGGGTAAATTGATTTTCGAATCCGGAACGTGTGTAAAGTATTATACCCAACGAATCACTTGATGAGCGCGTAAATGCCGTGTTGTAGGTTCCTGCACAATACACGTTTGGTACTTGTGCACTTGACATGCTGCATCCATTCCCTGATGTGTGGTATACATAAACCGGTTTGTTGGTTTTTATATAGTTTACACCTTGTGTCAAAACATATTCGTATGTTTCACTCCAACTAATTAAGGATGTGGTGGTTGAAGAACTTGTTATGGTTAGATTTGTTCCGTTTTGTGTAGCAAGTATGTAAACGCGCTCATTTGTAGCGGTTGATTTTCTAATTATAAAATCAGTACCTGCAAATTCAGAGGTAGTTATTTGATCACCGATCGTACTTAAACAACCTGTATTTGTAAGGCCTCCTTCATGAACCGTTATAGCAATAGGTTTGTTTGAAGAAACAATTGAACCAGCTAAACTTGTGCTAGCAACAGCATCTACCTCTCTCACACTATAGGTTTCACCTTCATTTAAAACACGTGAAAAAGAAACATTGGCGCTGCCGCCAACAACATTAGCTCTAGGCGTTATAAGAATGGTTGTATTATCTTCAGTGGCTACAATATCAATGGAATTTGTTGAAGTAGGAGTGGTGGTTCCCGTGTTCCAAAATTTTTGAAAAGGGGTGTAAAAATTAGTTCCCATTGCTTTAGTTCCTTTTAAAGAAAAAAGGGCGCGATTACCTGCGGCTCTAATTTCATAATTGGCATTAATAGGAGAAGTAGCAGTAATTTTAAGTCCGTTTGATGAAATCACGTTGGCAGCAGGGCTCTCAATTTGAGCAATAAAAGGTGTTAAATTTACACTGTCAACTTGATTGGCGGGAATGGTCAAAGTAATTGGGGTAAAACCACCATTGGCAGGTTGTGTAATGGTAATGGTAGCGGGGTTTTGATACGTCATAAAACGCAAATAAATGGGGTCATCTCCTAAGCTATTGGACACTTCAGGCGCTGCAAACCAAAATACAGTATCTATCTGTGCTGTTGAACTTAATGGAGCAAAGCTCAAAAGCAACAGACCAATTTTTAGTAAATTTTTTATCATAAAAGGAAATTTCTGTGAAATAAAGGAGGTAATTTTGTTGAAAAAATAATTGGTTTTTTATAACTTGGTAGGTTTTAAACTGCGAAATTAAACTTTTAAACAGTAGCATCAAAATATTTTGTCAGTAAAAAAGGAATGTTTAAGGAAAAAACCACTAATTTGGTCGGATATTTTTCGAACAATAAATCGTTCATATAAAATCAATAGTTAATTAAAACATGAAAACTAAGAACATTCGTTTAATAATAATCTTTTCAATCATTGCCATTATTGGAGTTATTATTAATCAATATTTTTTAGTGAAAAATGCTCTCGAAATTCAATATAAAACGATTGAAATTCAGAAGAAGAATATTACAGTAGAACGCGAGCAATTTGACAACCAAGTTATTCTATCATTGGTTGGGGTAAGAGATGAGCTTATTTCATTGAACATTGAAGCAGCGGGAGCTTATTTGGAGCCGGTAAAACAAATTGCTAAAAACTATTTTGTAGTAAGTTTTTATGACACATTGAATCCTGGTTTATTAGAAAATTTATTGGTGAGCAACTTCACAGAATACAACATTTCTGAACCATTCGAATACGGTATTTATGATTGTTATATTGATTCTATAATTTTTGATAAATATGTTGATTTAAGTAAAAAAGAAGTTTCTAAATCAGAAAACAAAGTTCCTCAAGAAAAATGGGAACATGACGGACATTATTTTGGAGTTTATTTCCCTTACCGTGAAGACCGAATCATCGATGAAAGCGATCATCTATCTGTGGCTTATGTTTGGTCTACAGTTTTAATAGGAATTGTCTTAGCTGTTTTCTTTTTGTCACTTATAACCATCTTGAAACAAAAAAGGCTATCTGAGGTCAAAACCGATTTTATTAACAACATGACTCATGAGCTCAAAACGCCTATCGCCACTATATCATTATCGAGTGAAGTGCTCAAAAAAGGAGATATTGACCCTGAGCGTTTATCTCGATATGCCCACATCATCAGCACTGAAAATTCGAGACTGGAATCGCAAGTTGAACGCGTATTACAATTGGCGAAACTAGAAAATGGTAAAATTACCCTCAAGGAAGAGCTTTTTGATATTCACGAGTTAATTAAAAAATCCGCCATAACATTTAAGCTGAGTATTGAACAACTAAATGGAGAACTTACTTTTGATTTAAGAGCCAATGCTGTTAAAATTTATGCGGATAAAGTGCACGTAACCAACATACTGTATAATTTGTTGGACAATGCTGTAAAATACAGCAATGACGAGCCAAAAATTAAAATTGAAACGGAGAACTTTAATCACGGAATAGCCATTTACATTCACGATAATGGAAAAGGAATGACGAAAGATCAAACAAAACAAATTTTTGATAAGTTTTATCGCGTTCCCACGGGAAGTGTTCATGATGTGAAAGGGTTTGGTTTGGGCCTTTATTATGTGAAGGAAATTATAAAAGCTCATAAAGGAAAAATAAGTGTTACAAGTGAGGTAAATAAAGGCAGTACTTTTCAATTTTGGCTACCTTTAGAGTAAAACCTGTAAGCTCTAATGTTTTTCTTACCGTTCAGTTTAACAAATAATTGACAAAATAATTTTAATCACCGTTCCATTAATCACTATTTTTACATACCAAACAGTAAGTCATGCAAAATAACGGAAACATATTATTAGTTGAAGACGACCTAAATTTAGGTTTTGTAATTCAAGATGCTTTAAAAATGAATCATTTTAAAGTTACTCTAGCTCAAGACGGTAAAGAAGGGTTAAAAGTTTTTAGCGAAAACGAATTTGACCTGTGCCTTTTTGACGTTATGTTGCCCAAAAAAGATGGTTTTAGTTTGGCCGAAGATGTAAGAAAATTAAATTCAAAAATCCCCATTATATTTCTGACAGCCAAATCCCTAACGGAAGACAAAATTAAAGGATTTAAAGTGGGTGCCGATGACTACGTTACCAAACCATTTAATATGGACGAACTCATTTTAAGAATTGAAGCCATCCTTAAAAGATCCGGTAGCTCTGTTGAAACGCAATTCGATTTCCCGCTGGGCAAATATCATTTTGACTCGGCTAATTATACCCTAACATTAAATGGCGAAAGTAAAACCCTAACCAAAAAAGAAGCGGATATCCTTAAAATATTGTGTGAGCAAAAAGGTAAAGTTGTAGAACGTGAATTAATCTTAAATATGGTTTGGGGTGACGATAGCTATTTTAACGGCAGGAGTTTAGATGTTTTCATAACCAAACTAAGAAAATATTTAACTGAAGATCCTACAGTGACCATTAAAAATATTCACGGGGTTGGATTTAGCTTAGATTTTTAGTGAAACCATCAACCCTTACCTACTTTAAAGGGATCAACTGGTTCAAATTTTCGAGTAATATAATGTAACGTTTCATCAATAGACCTTCCCGAACTACTCGGACTAGGGGCCAAAGCGGGGAATTGTTCCAAGTTACCTTTATCATCTACCAATACATATAGAGGCAAGCTGCGAATATCAAAATTGTTGAGCAACTGAGCACTACTGTTGTAATGACAAATATGCCAATTAAGACCTTTGTTTTTGGCCATAAACTGTTGGTAGTCCTCTTCATTTTCATCTAAAGAAATACTTACAAAATCTATATATTTACCATATTTTTCTTGCAATCCTTTAATAATCAACAAGTCTTGTACGCTTGCTGGGTTCCAAGTGGCCCAAAAATTAATATAAACATATCTCCCCTTGAAATTTGACAAGTTGAGTACTTCCTTTTTGGAGTTGGTAACCTCAAATGGCGGACAAACAGCTCCAGGCAACAATTTATTTTGACTGTATAAAATATTTTTTGCAATTATTTTATGTTCTTCAACAGTAGTTTCTTGACCAATTTTTGTAATCAATGATTTTAAATTTTCTCTATTAAAATACCCGGAATGATAGGCTTCAGCTAATCCATTTAAAAAAACAAACTCTCTAAAAACGGGATGTTTCAAATAATAATTGGCTTCACCTGCCTCGTTCAGTTTTTCTAAACTGTTTAAATTGTTAATTGCAAAAGTCACTCTATCACGTGGCAACATCGAAGGGTTGGAAAGCACATTTTGATAAAATTCTTTTATAAAATTAATGTAGGCATCATTGTGATATAAAAGAGGTTGATTTTTAATGAACGTCTCAAAAGTAATGTACTTATTTTTTGAAGGGTCTTCTCGATCACTAAAAAGAGCAATAGTAGCAATAGAATATTTCATATAATCGCTGAAATAACGATTGTCGACATCTTTGTAATACGTGTAAGCATCACGCGTGAAAACCGTTAAACTATCTCGGAAAGCTTGATTTTGCATCATCAATCGCTGAACTTTTAGCGTGTCTCCATAAAGGAAGTAGTCAAATTTTAGATTAAATTCCAATATCAATGTATTCAAATCATTTTTGGGGAGTTGATCAAAAACTAAACGAACCGTATTGTTATTCAACTTTTTAACGACTGTTGAATCCAGTTCATTTGGAAAATATACCTTATAATTTGGTGTTTTTGGGTCAATATAAATATAACCTCTTTTATCTTGTATTTGAATAAAGGATTTAAATCCTCGTTTGGGCTCTACAGTGAAGACACATTGCCCTTTTTCATCCACTTTTTGAATGTCCAATTCTTTAAGTTCGTAGCTGAAGTAATCGTCATAAGTGTATAAAATGGCTCGCTGATTTTTGAATGCACTGGCAACGCAAGTAATAGTTGATTTTTGCTGTGCTGTATAGCCAACAAAAAAACTTAACGCCACTACTATTAATAGTATTCTATGCATACTTAGTTGAATTAATTATAAAATGCCTTTAGGCAAAAATTGAACCGCATTACCATTACTTTTAATAATTTCTCTAACGATGGTACTCGAAATACTGCTGTATTGGGGTTGAGTTATTAAAAAAACCGTTTCTATTTGTGGATACAATGCTTGATTCATATCGGCTATAGCGCGCTCGTATTCAAAATCATTAGAGTTTCTTAACCCTCTCAAAATAAATTGAGCCCCTATTTGATTGCAAAAATCCACAGTGAGACCCGTGTAGGAAACTACTTCAATTTTAGGTAAGTTTTCAAATGTTTTGCGAACCATCTCTAACCGTTTGGTCTCCTCAAACAAGTAGTTTTTACTAGTGTTAGTGCCAACAGCTACAACTATTTTGTCAAACATGGGCAAAGCACGCATCACCAACGATTGATGTCCCAAGGTGATGGGGTCAAATGAACCGGGAAAAAGTGCAATTCTCATTTTAATAGATTTAAGTGTGTATGTAACTTCGAAATTGGATAAAGGTTTCAAAGAACTTTTCTAAAGTTTAGAACTTTAGAAAAGTTTTGATCGTAATTAAACAACAATATTCACAATTTTACCCGGCACAACAATCATTTTTTTGATGGCATTTCCTTCCAAATATTGTTGTGTCTTAGCTTCTGCCATCACTACTTTCTCCACTTCTTCTCTAGGCATATCGGCTGGTAAACTCAGTGTAAAACGAACTTTCCCATTAAATGAAATGGGGTAATTGATGCTCGATTCCACTAAAAAAGCTTCGTTGAAAGCCGGCCAAGGTGCTTTGGTTACTGAAGTGGTATTGCCCAACAATTGCCATATTTCTTCAGCCATGTGCGATGCATAAGGCGACAACAAAACCACCACATCACTTAATACTTGACGATTATTGCATTTTTGATCGGTGAGTTCGTTTACACAAATCATCATGGTGCTCACTACCGTATTGAATGAATATCTATCAATATCCTCCGTTACTTTTTTGATGGTTTTGTGCACTGTTTTTAATGATTCTGCACTTGGAGCTCCTTCACTCACTGTAAAACTTCCGCCTTGATGAAACAAGCGCCACAGTTTTTTTAGGAAGTTGTTTACACCATTAATTCCTTTTACATCCCAAGGTTTGAATTGTTCCAATGGACCTAAAAACATCTCATAACAACGTAAGGTATCGGCTCCAAATTTCTCTACCAACTCATCAGGCGTTTGCACGTTGTATTTAGATTTGGACATTTTTTCAATTTCGTGACCGCAGATGAATTTACCATCTTCTAAAATGAACTCGGCATTTTTATATTCTTCTCTCCAATTTTTGAACGCTTCTACATCAAGAATGTCATTGTCGACCATTGAAATATCCACGTGCAAAATTGTTTTTTTACCAATTACCGCAACTACAGGTTTTATAAAGGACTTACTAGATTTTGATATCCAATCTTCCAAAAAATTATCTGTAATGTATTGTTCTAACTTTTCAATATCCCAATCATTAAATCCACTACTTATGAATACTGGCGAGAATTCGTGAAACTCCTTTAAAACTCCACCTTTAGTTTGTTCTGAAACAGAATAATTCACTCTATAAACTAAACTACTTCTCCCTAAAATCATTCCTTGGTTGATCAATTTTTTGAAGGGTTCGTCAAAGTTGATGTAGCCCATGTCAAAAAGGAACTTGGTCCAAAAGCGAGAGTATAACAAATGACCGGTGGCGTGCTCTGCCCCACCAATATACAAGTCTACTTGTTGCCAATAGTCAGCTTTTTCTTTGCTCACAAAGGCCTGCTCATTGTGAGGATCCATATAACGCAAAAAGTACCAAGATGAACCAGCCCAGCCTGGCATGGTGTTGTATTCCATTCTAAATACTCCACCCTGTCCCTCCCCGTTTGGGAGGGTTGGTTGTGGGTTATTTAGTTTTAGTTCTGTATTTATAGTTTCAATTACAAAGTGAAGGTTTTCAAAAACTTGATCATTTGTAAATCGAATAACTTTAAAACCTAATTCTTCAAGAACGGCTGTTCTTTTGGCATCATATTCTTGTTGCTCAGGTGAATTATGGTATTCGCCATCAATTTCCACTACTAACTTAGATGAAAAGGCCACAAAATCAACAATATAATTATTTATTACTTGTTGTCTTCTAAAGCGAACTCCAAATTTAGTGTTTCTTATTTGATGCCAAATTATTTTCTCAGCAGGAGTTTGCTCTTTTCTATTATCTCTTGCTTTTTCTTTTAGCCTGAACCAGGTGTTTTGGTCTGTAGTTTTGTAAAAACCTTCAGGGCTATCCTCCTCAACTAAGTCTATCCCTTCATCTTCGTCAAAGACCTCGTACCCCCTCTCCATTGGAGAGGGATGGGGTGAGGTCTTATACACCCAACCTTCTGCCCGTGCCAATGGTGGTTCGCCATCTTCGGTAGGCAAATATTTATCAACTTCGGGTAAGGTAACAGGCAAATCGGCATCATCAATCAAATGGGGCACATCATCTTGATAATACACTGGGAAAGGTTCGCCCCAATAACGCTGGCGAGAGAAAATAGCATCGCGCAAACGGTAGTTAATTTTTCCTTTTCCAATACCTTTTTTCTCAATAGCTTCAATGGCTTTTTCGATCCCCTCTTGAGCAGTTAATCCGTTTAAAAATTCAGAATGAGTTAAGGTTACTGTTTTATCTGAACAAGCTTCTTTGCTGATATCGGTATCTTTAAAAATGTTAGGGATTTCAATGCCAAAATGTGTTGCAAAATCCCAATCCCTCTGATCTCCTGCTGGGACAGCCATTACAGCTCCTGTTCCATAGGTTGCTAATACATAATCGCCAATCCAAATTTGTATTTTATTTCCAGTAAAAGGATGCACGGCATAAGCTCCCGTAAAAGCACCGGTTATGTTTTTTACATTGGCCTGTCTATCGCGTTCTGATTTGGCTGCAGCTAGTTTTTTATAGTTTTCTATGGTTTCTTTTTGCTCAGCAGTAGTGATCACATCTACTAATGCATGCTCAGGAGCTAACACCATAAACGAAACACCAAAAATAGTATCGGGGCGTGTAGTGAAAACCTCAATGTAGGGTTGCACTTCGGCTCCACTCAGTGCACGGTTTGAGGTTTGAGGTTTCTGAGAATGTATACCATCAACTTCAAAACGCACCATTGCACCTTTAGATTTTCCAATCCAGTTGCGTTGTTGTTCTTTGAGAGAATCTGAAAAATCTATTTTTTCTAATCCTTCTAATAAGCGTTCGGCATAGGCTGTAATGCGCATACTCCATTGACGCATCAATTTTTGTTCTACAGGATGACCTCCTCGTTCACTTACACCATCTTTTATCTCATCATTGGCCAATACGGTACCTAAAGTGGGGCACCAATTTACCCAACTATCCGCCAAAAATGCCAAACGGTAATTCATCAAAACCGATTGTTGTTTTTTAGCCTCCCAACTGTTCCAATCTTGAGAAGTAAAAGGAGCTGTTTCTTCACATACGGCCTCTATGTTGGCATTACCTTCTTTTTCAAAAAGTTGAATAAGCGTATCAATATGTTGCGCTTTATTTGCTGATTTATTATACCAAGAATTGTAAATTTCTTTGAAAATCCATTGTGTCCATTTGTAGTAATTCGGATCGGAAGTACGCACTTCTCTGTCCCAATCAAATGAAAAACCAATTTTATCTAACTGTTCTCTGTATCGAGCTATGTTTTGTTCGGTAGTAATGGCAGGATGTTGTCCTGTTTGGATAGCGTATTGTTCAGCTGGTAATCCAAATGAATCATATCCCATTGGATGCAACACATTGAAACCTTTGTTACGTTTATAACGCGCCACTATATCACTGGCTATGTATCCAAGTGGATGTCCTACATGTAATCCCGCACCAGAAGGATAAGGAAACATATCCAATACATAGTATTTTTCTTTAGTGTAATCGTCAAAAGTTTTATATGTTTTTTGCTCACGCCATTCTTTGCGCCACTTTTTTTCGATGTCGATGTGATTGTATTCGCTCATTTTGCTCCCTAAGAATTGAATTTTGTATGCCCGCAAAAGTACAGATTATTTTTGAGGTAATATCTAATGAGGTTTGGAGTAAGAAATTTTGTAACTTTGATGTATGACTATATACAAAAAAAAGTTAGGTTATCCCTTTCCTTTTGCCGTATTGACAATGGGGTTGTTTATCCTTTTGTTTGGCATAGCTTTGCTTATATTTAGTTACGGTTTTGCCCAATTTTTTGGCCTAATGCTAATGTTGTTGGCCGTTTATATGTGTTTTTTGCGATCTGAAATTTGGATTGATAATGTAAATCATCAAGTTAAATTTGTCACGTCATTATTTGGTTTAAAATGGGGTGTTTGGGAATTATTGGAGCATTATGCTGCGATTACCATCAAATATACGTTGCTTTCTGACAAAGGGTATGATAAAGTTGGCGGAGGATTAACCTCCATATTTCCAATGTCGGGAAGATTCTATAATAGTCAATACAACAAGCAAGAAAGTTGGAGAGTGCATCTGATTGATAAAAGTGGTGAAAAAATTCTTTTAATCAGTGGTAATAAGCAAGATGCTTTAGAAATTATCAATAGGGTGTTAGCTAATGGAAAACATTTAAAACCATATTTGTCAAATTATAGACGAGAATTCGAACTTTCATTAGAGGCCATTAAACAAGAGAAGTTAGTTTTATTGTCGTCAATTAAATAAGCAAAAAGAGGTTTAAATTAATGGCGTTTTTGGTAATCTGTCCAAATTCCTTGAACAATTTTTATACTCGTACACCAATTATACAAACATCGTCAATCTGTTCATATTCAAGAATTTCATTATTGTCACTGGGCCAATGTTTCCATTTATGGAACGTAGCTTTGATGCGATCTAACTGTTCATTCATAGAAAGGTGATTGATTTCAAGCAATAAATCTTTAAATGCTTTATACATAAACTTTTTGCCTTTAGGACCGCCAAACTGATCCGGGAAACCATCGGTAAAAATAAAAAAGGTATCTCCTTTATAAAGATCAATTGTGTGGGATGTAAAAGGATGAGGATTTTCGTATTTTCCAATCGGTTGTTTGTCAGGTTTTATTTCTTCAATTTCATTGGAACCTTTGCGGATAATCCAAATTGGGTTATTTGCCCCTGACCAGTTTAGTTGAGTTATGGGTATGCCGGTGTCTTTACAAAGTGCGGTTTTGAGCGATGCCAGTGAAATATCCATTCCATCTTTTACTTCACTTTCGCTTTTTTCAAAGGTTTCAATAACTAAATCTCTTACTTTATCTAAAATAAGGTTGGGTTGAAATAATTTAAACTCTTTTACAGCTCTGTTCATAGCATTACTGCAAACAACACTTACCAATGCTCCTGGCACCCCATGACCAGTGCAATCGGCTGCTGCTAGTAAAATGATTTGGTCAAGACAGTCTGTTTCAGAATTGAAATTTGAAGTAGTTTCTAACCAGTAAAAATCTCCCGCAACGATATCTTTAGGCTTATAGTAAATAAAACTTTCGGGCAATAATTCTGTCACCATTTTGAAAGGTGGTAAAATAGCTCTTTGTAACCTTCGAGCATAGTTGATGGAATCGAGAATCTCAGTGTTTTTTTCTTCAATCAAATCTTTTTGATGCTCAGCAATATCACGTTGTTTTTCTACTTCAGCTTTTTGAGCTACAACCTCTTGTGTACGCTCTTGCACAATGGCCTCAAGTTTTATATTCTGCAATTTTACCTGACGAAGACTCAATCTTACTATAACAAACAAAACAATTAAACCACCAATTACAAACACAATGTACGCCCACCAGGTGCGGTACCAAGGCGGTAATACTTCAAAAGTTACGGTTTGTACTTCGGATTCAATTCCGTAAATATTTTTTGCTTTAACATGAAACACATACATTCCCTCAGTTAACGAATATTCTTTTGATGTTTTGTTTGACCACTCTGACCATTCAGCATCAAAGCCTTCTAAATAGTAGCTGTATTTCATTTTATCTTCAGCTATGTATGAGTTAGAAGCAAAATTGAACAGGATGACTTTTTTGGGATTGTATTCAAAAATAAAGTTTGGAATTTTGGTTTCAGCACCCATATAAACAGTTGAATCACCTACACTTACAGATCTAACAATAGCAGAATATTTCGAATTCACTTTTTGCTTAAATTTACTGTCGTACCTTATTAAGCCATCATTACCGCCTAGCCAAGTAACACCATCATTATCGTGATAAACAGCATGTATTATATAATCTGTTTGAGCACTAAATTCACTTGACTGCCAGGTATATTTACCATCTTTCAACGAAGCATACCCTATTTCAAAAGTATTGTCAATATCATTAAAAAGAATCATCCAAATATTTCCATTTGGATCTAAAGAAATGCGATGAATTCCTTTATTTTCCTTGGTAAAATCTTTTCCAAATTCGTTTGTGGCAATAAAATTTTCATTGTTGTATTTATACAATCCCTTATCTGTCCCTGCATAAATGGTATTGTTTAATTCAAATAAATAAGCTTGGCTTTCGGGAAGCCCTTGTGTTGTAAAGTATCTAAAAATATTGGGTTCACTTTTGACAAGCTCATTTACGTGAAGCTTATAAACGCCATCTTTATTAGACCCAACCCAAAGTGTTCCATCTTGAGTAATGATGAAATTAAACAAATCACCTTCTGCAAAATTTTGTAGATACTTTATTTCTTTAAAAGTCTTTGAATTGGCATTGTACTCTAATAACTGAATACCATCATAATGCAGCACTATGAGTTGATTTGGATTTAGAGGATTACTTCTAACATTATAGGGACCTCCTTGAGCAATAGACGTTAACTTGTATCCACTGGTACTCATAAAAACGTCAGAAAGCTCAGAAATAAAGAGCATAGTATCGGTTCCAAATGGTAATACATTCAACCCGTATGAGTCAGCGTTTATCTCATTAAATTTTTTAATTTCAAAATCAGAGGTAAAACGATAGACACCACTTTGTGAGCTGATTATCAAATCTTTATTAAATCTGGTAATATCTTCTATTGAGATTTTTTTAAAGATATTTTCGAATTTCAGAATGGGAGATAAAACATCAATTTTTGAAATACCATTGTTAGTTCCTAACCAAAGGTGGCCTTCTCTATCAAAAAATTGACATTTTACAAATCCATCCATCAATCCTTTTTCGATATCAATACAATACATTTTATTGAAATTGAAATCATAGACTTTAATTCCATTCGTAAAACTTCCAAGAGAAATAAGGTTATCTCCAACCATTACAGCCGAGACAAAGGTGTCGTTTTCATCAGTAAAGATTGGTAAGTACGAACCATTATTGTATTGAAAAATACCGTGGTTTTCAGTAATGATATGAAGTATATCATTTTTAGTATAAAAATTTACGATGCGTTTGTCGTCAAAAAATGCACTATTTGGCAAAGATGTAAATTGATTGCCATCATATACCATTACCCCTTTGTCTATAACTTGAAAGTAAACAAAATTTGCTATTTTGGAAAAATTTCTTGGTTTGTCATATTTTACATGACTAACTACTTTGAAGTCTTTATCTAAAATAAAAATTCCATTACTTCCTGACTTAAGTATTATTTGATTATTGAATTCAATTATATCCGAAATTTCAGAATTGGCGAATTGATTTAAATTTTCACTTAAACTTATAAAAGTAAGTTGATTCTTACTATTTGGTTTTAAAATACCAAAACCAGCTGTTGTGCCAACTATAATAGTACCGTTATTCAGCAGTTCTAGACATCTAGCCTCTTCAACATGGCGAGTTTCAATTGTTCTCCAAGAAACTCCATCATATTCTAAAACACCCCGTTGATTGGCAAAATACATTAAACCCTTAGCATCTTGTAAGATATCGAAAATTTGAGGATTGGCGTTGTATTCTTTTTGAGAATAATTTTTGTAAGGCAATGAGCCGAAGTTAGTTACTTGAGCAACTAAAAAGGAGCTCAAAAAGCTAATTGATAAAACTAAAAATGCGACTAATTTGCTCATTCATTGCAAATATAGTCGCATTTTTAAAAGAATTTGAAAGTATCTTAATTTTTTATTATTCCTTGAGAGTAAATAACACCATTATCAATCACAACATTGTAATAGCCAGCATCAAGTGATTCCAAATCAAGAGGTAATGTATATTGACCCATAAGTTTCATTGTAGAAACTGATTTAACGAGTCTTCCGGATACATCAAAAATACTAATATTGATGTCTTTCCAAGATAGTGAACTGAAGGTTAATGTAGCATTTCCATCTGTTGGATTAGGAAATAATTTTATTTCTTGAATGTCATTTTCGTTTATTGAAGACGATGGATCACCACCAAACGCAATTGTTGATTTATTAGATCTTGCTGTATTATGGTTGGCTTTAAGAGTTGATATACATGGTGTTAATCCATCCAAATCAACTTTCATTTCATAGGTTGTACCAGGCACTGCTGCAGTGAATGACCAAGCATTTGCAGTATTAACCTGTTGAAAAATGGGCGTTACTAAATTAGCATTATCCCAACAATTATACATATTAAAAGTTGAATTTATATAAGGTGTCCATTCCAACATTAGTTGATTTTGAGTATTTTCATAAAGAAAAAAGTGAATGCTTTTCTTTTCAATACTCAAAGGTCCCAATTGTCCATTAATATCTTTTCCCTGTATTTTGTATCGGTATGCTCTAATATCAGCATTAGAGTTCACATCGTGGTATTCACTTAAATCATCATAATCCACTTTGGCGATTAACGAATCTACTCCATTCATATCGTCACGATAAATAAAAATACTGTCAATTGCTGCAACGGAAATTTGATCATTTCGATCCCAAACAATTAGAGGATATTCATTGGCACCTGCTTCGGTTACTGTAACTACACAAATTGAAGTAACAGGTTGCGCCAAAGCAAAATGAAAGGAGCTTGAAATTAAAAGTAAGGTTAGTAATTTTTTCATAGTGACTAATTTTGGTTAAAGTTAACAACAATAAGACTGAATGAAGAACGAAAGGTGACTTTTTTTTAATGAATACACTGTTAACTATGATATACATCAATTTAATGATGATGAATAAATATATCGTTAAGCGTACATCTGATCTTATTTTATAAAATTCACAGCGTAATCAAACTTTTCCAAAATCGATATTTTATTGGATAAACATTAATTACCGTGCAATTTATCCACTGCCGGAACACCCTTTTCAAGCCATATTGGAGCGGGTTGGTTCATCAAATAATGATCAAAAAAACCTTTCATTTTAATACTCAAATCAATTCTATTGGCAGGTTTCATCAAATTATGATCATCACCATTATAATTGAGTAACCAAACAGGTTTTTCTAATCTTCTCAATCCATTATAGAGTTCAATACCTTGATACCATGGTACCGCACCATCTTGATCATTATGCATAATTAATAAAGGGGTTTGAACTTTGGGCAAGTGAAAAAGAGGAGAATTTTCGATGTACAATTCGGGGCTTTCCCATATCGTTTTTCCAATTCTGCTTTGCCCTGTTTCGTATTGAAATGTTCGGCTTAAACCTGTTCCCCATCGTATTCCTCCATAGGCACTAAACATATTACTTACAGGTGCTCCTGCCATAGCACATTTAAATTTTGTTGTCATGGTTATCAATTGAGCCGTTTGATAGCCTCCCCAACTCTGACCTTGCAATCCCATTCGAGTGGAGTCAATGTAAGTAAACTTTTTTGTCAAATGGTTGGTGCCACTCATAATCGCATTGTAGGCACTTTTGGCAGGTTTCCCCATTTCATATTTAATATCAGGAATAAAAATCAAATACCCATTGCTAGCGTATTCTGTAGGGAACACGATAGAAGCTGTAGGCTTTGGTCCATAATAACGGTGTAAATTATTGGTGTATCGTTCATAAAAATAAACAATCATTGGATATTTTTTACTAGAATCGAAATTTTCAGGCTTGTATAATAATCCAGAAACAGAATCGCCTTTAAAATCTTTCCAATGCACTATTTCAACTGATGCCCAATTGTAGTCTTTTTGCTGAGGGTTGGTGCTTGTAATTACACGTCTAGAGGTTTTTAAATTCTGTGAAAACTGCAATTCAGGATAATTAATTAAAGTACTTTGACGAAGAAGATATGATTCACTATTTTTTGCCTTTATTAGGGATGCAATGTATTGAGGCTCATCAAAAAGTAATTCAATGGCAGAACCTTTCCATTTCCATAATCCTTCATTCTTGTTTTTATGATTAAAGGATTTTACCAAATCCACAGAAAGGTTGAGGTAGGGCGTTTCTTTATCCAGTTTTAGTATGCTAAATTGTTGATTATTCGGTTTCCCATTAGTAAGTTTGGTGGCTTTACCTGAAATATCAAACTGCCAAATATCATGTTGACTTTCAATGATAAATAGCGAGTCTTCTTTAATCCAAAATACCCGACCTTCTGGATCAATTTTTTCGGCAATGTCATGGTGCCATTTATAGTAATTTTCAGAAATATTTTTTGTTAAATTAAGCGTATTCATGGTTTTCGTATTCAGCAAAATCCAAGATGAATCCGCATGATTCCAGTAGTGCAAATAATTTCCAGAAGGAGAAAGGGTTAAGCTATTTCCATGAAAATGAGTCAATAATTTTTTTCGATTTCCTGTTTCGATTTCTACCATTGAATAATCGTAATACCAATAATCCCAAGTCATTTCTTTTAAATAAGGTAATTGACTGGCTACTAAAACAAACTTCGGGTTATCCTGCTCTGGAAATTGAAGCACATCCAAAGAAGTGTCAGATAGAGCAACGAATTTTTTTGTATCGATTACATAAACCCATTTTGATGATCCTGTTTTGTCGTTTTTTAATGTTTTTAACTGATGTGGTTGTATACGACCATCGTTCCAATGCCAAACATCTACAATTGGTTTTTCATCTTTTGTTAAGGTATCTTTACCTCGGTCAATGGATTTATTACCAATACCAAAAAACAATTTTTGGCCATCTTCTGAAAAGTAGGATGTAAAATCATTTGAAACGGTTTGATGTGGTTTTAGGATATTTGATACAGTATCGAGAATCAAGTTGGGTGAAGCAAACTCTTTGCTTATCAAATACAGTTGATAGTTTTTATATTGACCTGTGTCAGCAGAGGTTAAATAGGTAATTCGATCACTATTTTTTGTCCAATTAATTTTAGAAATTTCACCTTTTACAGCATTTAATTGTATTACTTTTTTTTCTTTAAAGTCATATTTCATAAGATAGGACGAATCAATTGAATCGAAATAGGTTTTGGTTACTGAAAACAAACAATAATCACCGTTTTCGCTGAGTATGTATTCTTCCACACCTTCATATTCAGTTAATTTTCGGGTTGGTGTATGGTAGAAGGATAACACTTTACCTGAAAATTTGATTTGTTCTTCAGGAGTTTTTGAAGGAGTTTTTTTCTTACAAAAAGACCAACCTTTTTTTGCGGGAATAGCAGCTGTTGCTTTTTTTATTTTGTAATCATCCGATCTTAAAAAAACTACCCAATCATTTGAATAACTTGAATTTTCTTTTGGTAATTTGAATCCGCTTACTTTGGCAAATTTAATCAATGTATCGGCCGAGACACTGTAAATTCCTAAGGAGTCTTTTGGAAATTTTTTTTCAGGAACTTTGTCCAATTTTAATTTTCTAATAGTATCATAATCGGGAGAAATCATAAAAACAACTGTATTTTCAGAAGGGTGAATTTTGGCGTTTTTCCCTCTAACAAACGTTCTTACTGAATCATTAATCATGTTACGCACAATCAGTTGGTTGTTGCCTGTCAATACGGTTTGTAGGTGGATAACTATTTTTCCGCTATCAGAAATTTGAGGTTGTTCTATGGTTTTCCATATAAAATAGTCTTCTGTTTGGATGGTTTTTTTTGTTTGAGCAGAAAAGTAATGAATGCTAAAAACCAATAAAAATAGGGGCAAGAGTTTTTGGGTAATTTTTGTCATAAAGCGAAGATAAATTATTTTAAGTAATAAACGAATACTTATCGTATTTTTATGAACTAAGACCGAAGGTTTTATTCACTTTTATTAAATATTTTAGATTAAACACGAATGCCTATTATACAAACGTCATCGATTTGATCAGTAGAACCTTTCCAATTGTTAAATGTTTTTAGGATTTCATTTTGTTGTTCATCCATTGATAACGAATGAATGGTTAATAGTAAATTTTTTAAAGCAGCAGTTTTGAATTTTTTACCTTTAGCACCTCCAAACTGATCTTGATAACCATCGGTAAATATATAGATGAGGTCATTTTTCTTTAATTGTAAAACGTTTGTTTTGAAAGGGATGGTCGTGTCATACTTCCCAACGGGTTGATTATCAGGTTTTATTTCTTTTAATTCAGCTTCGTTTTGTTCGTTAGTAGTGATGATCCACAACGGGTTATTTGCTCCTGCAAATTTTAATTCGAGTGTTTTTTTACATAAGGAGATCAAGGCAATATCCATCCCGTCTTGGACTATTTCATCACTTTTTTCAAATTCTTGTATGACTATTTCACGAGTTTTATCCAATATTTTTCCTGGTTCCAAAATTCCATACTCTCTTACACTTCTGTTGAGTCCATTGTTGCATACCACACTTACCATAGCTCCCGGTACTCCGTGACCCGTGCAATCTGCTGCTGCCAAATAGACCACCTCCCCCGTTCCCCCTCCATTGGAGGGGGCTAAGGGGGTGGTCTCCATTGGAGGGGGAATGGGGGAGGTGGTCGTCTCAAGCCAGTAAAAATCACCAGCTACTATATCTTTGGGAAGGTAAAGGACAAAACTATTAGGTAAATGTTCTTTTATTATTCGTTCAGAAGGAAGGATGGCATTTTGTATACGTTGAGCATAGGTAATGGAATCTAATATTTCTCGGTTTTGTTGACTTAATTCATTGTTAATGGTGTTAATGAGTTGATTTTTTTGAGCAATGATTTTTAACTTTCGAATGGCATTTAAGACTAAATAAAGCAAGGCTATTGCAACAATGATGATCCCAACGATCAGATAATTTTTCCATTTGTTCTTTTCTGCTTCAATAAGTTTTTCTTTCTCCATTTCGGCTTTTTGTTCCGAAATACGTTTTTCTATTTCATACTTGCTTTCTTGACGCAATAATTCTTTTGTTTGTTCTTCATTTTCTAGAGAATGTTTAACCTCTACGAATTTTTTTAGATAATAATAACTACTGTCTACATTGTTTTTAGCTTCAAAAACCGTAAACAGTTTCCAATATAAATTGTATTCTTCGCTTTTGGCATTAATGGATAGAGATAATTGCAAGGCATTTTTATAATTGAGCAAGGCATTATCAAAATCATTCTGTTTGAACTCAGTATCTGCCATTCCCCAAATTCCATAAATCATCCCAAATTTATTGTCAACTAACTTATTTAGGATAAATGATTTTTCGTAATAATAATAACTTGAATCTAACAGAAATAAGGAAGCATTTTCTTTTTTTGCCAAACCGTAATAGGTATCGCCAAGGTTTATACACCCAATGGATTGTCCTATTATGTCTCCACAATTATTGAAATGTTCGAGGGTCCTGGTAAAGTAATAAAGCGCTGTATCAAGTTTGCCTTTCTCAATGTATATGTTTCCTAAACAATTGGTTGAATTGCCCATTTCTCTCAAATGGTCAGCGTTGGCATTGAGTATTAGAGCTTTTTTAACATATAAATGAGAACTTTCAATGTCATTTAATTTTGAATACAATTTACTCAACCTATTGAGAGCCATCACTTGACCAATGGTATCTTGAAGTTTTTCGAATGAAGCCAAACTTTCAAAATAATACTCTGAAGTTTTTATGTAGTCACCCAGGTCATAATAATCATTTCCCAACATTAACGAATTAAATGCCGCGTTGGCTGAAGAAATACCCGTTTTTTTTATCGTTTCAAATGCGCTATTGTGATAATGCAAAGCACTATCATATTGACTTTTGTGCCAATATACATAGCCAATATAATTTTGTGTAAAAACTTCCCATTCAATGGATTGATGATTATTAAGCTTATTGGCTTCCTGAAGATAATATAACGCTTTTTCATAATTACTAATGCTTTCATAATAGGAACCTAGAACAGCGAATAATTCTACGTTTTTTAAAGAAACTTCCGTTTTATTCAGATTTTTTTCGGCAATTAATAATTGTTGTATGACCACTTTTGATGGTAGAATTAAATGAAAATTCGTATTTAAAAAAACAGAAGTTGGTTGTGTTGTTTTTACCCAGTTTAGTTGTGAAAGCCCTACTCCTTTTGAGGAAATATTGGCCGATTGTCCAAAAGACATTACAGCACCAAAAAGCACTAAAAGAGTTAAACAAATCTGAGTTTGCTTTTTAGTTATTCTATCGAATTGAATCCACATCATACAATTCGATAAAAATACAGTATTCTACTTTATTGAGAACAATTATTTATGAAATATTAATGGAATTATTTGTTTCGAGGAAAAGCCCACATCTGACTGTAAAATATTTTATAGATGGGCAAAGTTACTATGGTAAATAGCAAACAAAACCAAAAAAGTTCATCTGTTGTTGCAAAATTAAGGTTCAATATATCGTGATAAAAGATAAATAATATGGGTGTAGCACATTGAAAAATAATGATACTTATAACTCCAATTGCTGAATAACGTTTATTCAAATAAGCATTTAATCCTATAACCAAAGAAAGAATTTGAGAGATACTGAATAAAAAAATAAAAATAGTGTCTTCGTTAGGACCTAATATCCTTAATAAGTCAAAGATTAAAAAAAGTATACCGTATATCAAAGGGCTTACAACAAAAAAGACCGCTGCAGCAACAAAGTTTTTCCAATGCACATTTTTAAATAACCAAACTAACATTGAAAACAATAAAGTTATGATTAGCATAATTTGTATGTATTCCATAGAGAAGATATGAAATCCTCGGTTTTCATATTTTATATTGTAATTTGATTCCAACACATAGTCAATATTTTCACTCGAATAATTAAGTAAGGGAGTACCTGTTTTTATAGTATTTAAAACCTCTTCAACATCAAATTGACTGCTTCTGGTATACTTCTTATACAAGGATAATAGTTGATTTAGCTCTCCTTTCAACTCAGTTTCATTGAGCTTTACAAGTTGTTCTTGTATGGTAATTTGTTGATCTAATTCTGAAAGTTGTTTTTCTGAAATACCCTCATTATCCCAATTCAAATTAGAACTAGTAATAGCATTACTTTTTTTTACTTCATACAATTTAGTAGTGGGATCATAAGAGATCAGGCTTGAACTGTAGGATTCGGGGTTGTAGTAAACGTTTGAAATGTAGTCATCGAAAACACTTAAATCATTATAAGTTTTTATATCTGTTTTCAGTTCTTCCTCATTAATTGAATGTTTTATTTTTTCGGTTTTTCCAAATGGAATGATAACCACTAAAGAATAAATTAGGATAGTACTCAACCAATACATTAAAAAATTTATGAAATCCTGTCTTAATGATAATTTACCATAATTTTTATCCACATTATAGCGCGCTTGATGGATAAACCAGAAGACAAACAAAGCTATAACAGGAATGACCATTAACAAAACCGAATTTTCCATTCTAAAAGTCAAATCATAAGGCTGATATTCGGTGAATATATATGAAAAGGCAAATAATGAGACGTCCAACAATAATCCATAAAATAAAAGAAAATGAATATTAGTAACCCAAATAGTTGGATAATTTAACAGTAGGTAACGGTCAATTTTTTTTAAGAATGGAGGTATAAATTTTGCTAATGTCATAACAAAAAAAGGATTTAAATAAATAATTTTTTAGTGGATGAACTGATGTTGCGGAAGTAATCGACTGTATATCCATTTTCGATAATTTTTATCAAAACTTCTTGCGAGCTCACTGTTAAATCGGTTTCAAAAAGTATAACTTTTCCTTTTTCATGGATCAATTGAGCCGAAAACAAGCTTAGTAATTGTATGCTAGTGAAATCTCCAGAAATTTCAAAAGTATTTACTTTTCTATCTTTTCCTATGGCATCTAATTTACCGCTGTATTCTATTTTTCCTTGTTTAATAAAAATGATATTATCCGAATATGCTTCTACTTGATGCAGGTGTTGTGAACTTAAAATTACAGCTGTTTTGTGTTTCGGATGACTCACTATTTTCTTCAAATCGGTCAAAAACTTTTCTTGTGCGTTGATGTCCAAATTGGCAATAGGCTCATCTAAAATAATCAACTTTGGATTTCCAATTAATGTTCGAGCTAATTCAAATCGAAGTCGATAACCCGTAGAAATTTCAGTCCATTTTAAGTGTGAATATTGAGTAAGATCCAATTCTTCTAATAAAAAATCAATGGTTGATTCTATTTCATTTGGCGGTATACCATGGGTACTGGCTTGAAACAGTAGATTGGTTCTCAAGAATCCAAACCAACGAGGAATTCTTTGTGGAATATAACTTACTTGCTCTTTAAATGTCCTCCATTGAAAGGGTAAAATAGGTTTTCCCCAAGCAGAAATTTCACCACTATTAACACCTAAGTCTCCAGCAATTATTCTCAACAAAGTGGTTTTACCATTGCCATTTTCACCAACAATTCCTGTGATTTCACCTTCCGAAATGGAAAGGTTAATGTTTTTTAGTTCAAACTGCCCCGACCCAAATGACTTATTTAGATTTTTGCCTTGCCAAACCTTTTGAACAGATTCTTTTAATTCCATAAATAGTGTGTTTCTATTTCTATGAGAACGAAGATACATTTCTATTAGTATTGCAGTGGTCAACATTAACAATATTTATGACGAAAGGTTTTTATTTTTCATAAAGCCCATTTCAATCAAAAACACTAATTTTGAAAGTTCAAATGAAATCTACCCAAGACGAAATACGTTATCAAATTGCCTTGCTTGAATTTGAGCACGTTGGGAACACTGTTGCTCGAAAATTAATCGACACGTTTGGTTCAGCCGAGGAAGTTTTTAAGGCATCCAAAAAAGAATTAGCGACTTTGGGATTCGTAGGTCAACACATTGCTTTGGGCATAAAAGATGCCTCCTTACTTTCATTAGCTGATGCACAATTGAAATATGCCGAACAAAACGGAACAGAAATATTGAGTTATTACGACAGCGCATTTCCCAATAGACTAAAAAATTGTGGCGATGCACCGCTTATTATGTATCAAAAAGGCACAGTAAATCTCAATGCCGAAAAAGTTATTGCTATTGTAGGTACTCGTCAAAATACCCAATATGGTTCTTCTTTTTGTCAGAATATGGTGGAGGAATTGGCGCAATATAATCCAACCATTGTGAGTGGGCTGGCTTTTGGAATAGATCAATGTGCTCATCAATCTGCTATAGATAATAATTTAGATACGGTGGCTGTTATGGCTACTGGGCTCGAACGAATTTATCCTCCCGATCACCGAAAATTAGCCGAACGAATAGTTGAAAAAGGAGCTTTGCTAACAGAAAACGTAATCAATACCAATCCTGATAAAGAAAATTTCCCCAAAAGAAATCGCATTGTAGCAGGAATGGTGGACGCAATTATTGTGATAGAATCATCCACTAAAGGAGGTTCCATGATTACGGCTCGTTTGGGAAATGATTACAATAGAGATGTTTTTGCATTGCCCGGAAGAATAAGTGACAAACAATCCGAAGGGTGTCATTCACTCATCAAAAATAATCAAGCGCATTTACTCACATCGGCTGAAGATATTGCGCTTGCTTTGGGATGGAAAAAAATGGAACAAAAAGCAAAAGCTATTCAAAAACAATTATTTATTGAATTATCGGAAGATGAAGCTCCCATTATTAGTGTATTGAATGCAAAACCAGCATCAATTGATGAAATTTCGATTGAAACGGGATTTGCAATGAGTAAAACCTCTACACAATTATTGATGCTCGAAATGAAAGGATTAGTAAAACAACTGCCCGGTAAAGTATACGAATTAGCTTGAGAACAGCCATTTATATAGCTCGAAGATATTTCTTTTCAAAGAAATCACAAAACGTAATCAATATTACCGCCATGATTTCGGTTTTAGGGATGTTTGTAAGCACATCAGCAATGATCATCGTTCTCAGTGGATTTAACGGTATTGAACAGTTAGTGAAAAATCTTTACAGTGATTTCAATGCCGATTTGGTTATCGCTCCAAAAGAAGGAAAATCATTTGCTATTGAAACGGTAAATCTAGATGAACTTAAAAAGATTGATGGCGTATTGGGTGTGTATGATGTGATTGAAGAAATTACCATGCTTAAAAAGGAAGATAATTACGTTTTTGCATCTATGAAAGGTGTTGGGCCTGATTTCTTTAAAACTGACTTGGTTGAATCAAAAATAGTAGAAGGGCAAAGTGTTTTACCAAATAATGAACCCCATGCCATTATTGGTGAAGGCATTCAAGCACGATTGAAAATATATTCGACCATGGATTTCGAAAACACGTTTACTGTTTTTGGGTTATCGCGAAATAAAAAATTGAGTACCACTAATCAAGGTGCTTTCACTCCGAAGTCAATGTCAGCAACCGGTATTTTTAGAATAAATCCTGATTATGATTCAAAATACTTTTTGGTACCCTTGGATTTTGCTAATCAATTATTGGACTACGATAATCACAGAAGTTCCCTAGAAATTTCAATAAAAGAAGGCTTCAGTGATGAAGAAGTTAAAATGCAAGCGATGGAGATTTTGGGAGACCGATTTACGGTAAAAACTCGCTATGAACAAAATGAAATGATATTTAAAACCAACGAAACCGAAAAATGGATGGTGTTTATCATTTTGGGTTTTATTATGATTATTTCTACGTTCAACATTATTGCATCGCTCACAATGTTGATCATTGACAAAACAAAAGATATCAACACGATGTTGAGCTTTGGGGCTACACCAACATTAATTCGTCAAATTTTCTTTTTAGAAGGTTTGTTGATTAACTTCATAGGAGGATTGGTAGGCATTGGCGTAGGGTTATTGATTTGTTGGATACAAATTCAATTTAAAGTAATCACAATGCAAAATTCTATAGTAGATCATTGGCCGGTTATCATTCAATGGAAAGACGTAGGATTGGTGTTTTTAACCGTATTTTCTGTAGGGGTAATTTCTTCTTATTTACCGGTAAGTTATCTTATTCGTAAGCATTTTATGAAGTAAATTTCTTACGGTTGAACTTTCCAAATCTTGTCCGAACTTTCTAAATATTCGGGTAAGGCGGCAGAACCATACCAATTGAAATATTCAGCTTCTAAAATTTGGTAATTCACAGCGGCATCGGCCTTAAGTAATTCTTTAGCTTTTTCTATTGAAGTTACATTTAGGATAAAAATCCCTCGATAGGAATGGTCGTTTTTTCCCATTGGACCCGCCACAATGAGATCGCCTGATTTAACCAAAGCATTGATGTTGTTCATGTGACTTCTAAAACAACTGTCTATTTCTGTTTTTGTAGCGGTGGTATTTGTGCCCGTTTTTAAGATAACCAAAATGTAACTTTTCATACCATAATCATCCGACCCTAATTTTTTGGCTAAGGTAGAATCATAATTGGGATTAGTGTTTTGAGCCACTATAATTGCCGATAAGAGACAAAAATAGAGTGTTGTGAGGAGTGTTTTCATAATTTTATTTCCATTTTTCGATCCATATTTTTTCTTCTTCCCAAAGATAATCAACAGAGGCATCGTAATTTGGGTTGGGAATATACCAAGGCATCTTTGCGTAGTAATTTTTTAATTCTTCTGAAGTAAAAACGTAACCTCTTCGGGCAAAGGGTAAATTTTTGAGCACCTTTTTACTCATTTCATCTTTGGGTTCTCTTACATTATCTTGAGCATAAATAGATAAGGGAAGTAAATCGGTTTTGTAATCAAATCCTTCAAAATTGGGGTAATATTGTAAGGAGTAAAGATCAATTTCCCCCCTTGGTTTAAAGTTCTTTTTTTGAAAAACTAAGGTACCTTTTTGCATAAAAAAATGAGTAGCATCTTTTGAAATAACATAATAATCCTGAGCTTTAGTAAAAGAGGATTTTCCAATTCCGTTTATAATCCATTCCGAGTCTCTTCCAAAAAAGGTATGGCTGATATAAAAATCTTCAAACTCTCCCATATCGATAATCAACGTAAAATCATCAATTTGATGGTTGGCCCATCTGTTAGCAGCTGTGAGCACATAATCGAATAAATAGTTGAATTCAACACCACTTGAAACGGTGTATGCATACGTATGTTTTACTACATTGATTCCTTTTTTAAATCGGGCATCAAAATGATAGACATAATTAAAATCTACATAATTTTCATTTCCTGCACTTCGTTCCAAGGCTTTAGTAAGACCAATGGAGGTAATCTTTCCTGCTCGGGCATATAAGGAATCTTCCACATAGGCTACCGAATAGGGTAGCAGTTGCCCATTAAAATTTACTGTAAAGTCTCGCATATACGGGTGAAGCCCTTTTTTGGGTGTAGCATCTACATCGCCATCGGGAGAAGAAGCCTCAAAACCCACAGTTACCGATTTTTCATTTCCTGGATTATAAAACTCATAATAAACCGTTACTTCAATCCACTCATTGCGCACTTTTTTGATGGTCAAAATCTCCTTTTGTACACTAATGTCGGTTTCAAAAATGGGAATCAATTGATTGCCTCGAGCAAAAAAAGCACCATCGTTGGCAGATATATTACTTGATAATATAACAAGGATAAAAAGTAGCGTTATAGTTTTCATTTGAAATAGAGGGGAATTTGAATTCAAAAATAAAAAAAAATGAATCAACTCTTCCATTTTTTATTCAATCTCCTCTAAGGTGGTGTTCAGTATAAAGTTTCCTATTATAACAGTTAGTTTTTTCCCTTTTATCTCTTGAATGGTAGCTTTACCCGTTTTGTTTTTTAGGGTAACTATATCACCTATTTTGTATGTTTTTTGGATTATGATGGGTTCCACCACAGGAATTGGAGCAGACGCTTCCTCCATTTCTTTTTTGACGCTACTTTTTTTCTGTTGAACAGGTAATTTGGGTAAAGCCAAGTTTTTATCAAATACCAATGGTTTTTCGCTGGCTAAAATTTTACTTTTTTCAATGGCCACTACTTTTTTAAGCTCTTCGATTAAGGCTTTGTCCGTTTTGTGTTGTTTGAATTTTTTAATGAGTTCAAACACTTTTTTACCGGTGGTGATGAATTTATTTTGTTGCTCAAAATACTGCGTTTGTCTTTCAGCTTTTTCTTGTAATTGTGATAAACGCTCTTCAAAATCAGCACTTTTTTGATTGACTTTTTGATTGGCTAAATAATATTCCGTGTTGATTTTTTCAAATTTTGCTTTCTCCTTTTGCAATGAAACAGATAGTTCGTCCAATGAAATCTTAAACTCTGAAACCGAAGCTTTTGCTTTTTCAATCAATGCATTGGGAATGCCATTGTATTTGGCTACTTCAAAGGTAAATGATGACCCCGGTTGACCTGTTGAAAGTTGGTAAAGAGGCTCCAAACTTTTAGTGTCAAACAGCATACACGCATTCACGGCATCGGGAGTTGATGAGGTGAGGATTTTAATATTCGTATAATGCGTGGTAATGACAGCAAACGAACCTTTTTTATGCAATTCTTCATAAAAAACTGCGGCTAGTGCTCCTCCCAATTCTGGATCAGTACCGCTTCCAAACTCATCTAAGAGCAACAATGTTTCTTGATTGGCATGCTGCAAGAAAAAATTCATACGTTGCAGTCGGTAGCTATACGTGCTTAATTGATTTTCTATCGATTGGTTGTCGCCAATATCGGATAAAATTTGTTCAAACCAACAACAAGTGCTGTTTTCTTCAACGGGAATAAACAACCCACATTGAAACATCATTTGCAACAAACCAATCGTTTTGAGAGTGATGGATTTTCCACCAGCATTTGGCCCCGAAATCACTAAAAATCGTTGGTGGCGATGTAAGTTTATCTCTTGTCCAAAGGTAGGTTTTTTTAGTTCTTTGTTTTTAAGAAACAACAACGGATGACGTGCATGTTGCCAATGCATTTTTTTGTCTTTGTGTAGCTTTGGACGAACACCCTCATAACTTCTTCCAAAAACAACCTTTGCGTTAAGTAAATCAAAACGTACCAACAAGCGTTGAAAGGCAGCTAAATTTGTTTTTTCAGCACGCAAGTCGTTGGTTAACTTTTCAAGTATTTTATAAATTTCGTTCGATTCCTCAATACGCAATTGCTCCTGAGCTTCGTTCAATTTTATGTTTTCTTCAGGCTCAATATAAGCGTAAATTCCTTTAGCGCTAATTCCTCTAACTCTACCTCTGACTTGTTTTTTGTGTTGCGAAAAAACGGAAAGTAAGCGTCTATTGTCTAAAAAGGTTTCTACAATATCACCCAAAATGCCTTCGTTTTTGCATTTTTTGAGTGCATCATCAAAGTTCTTGTTTATTTCAAACCAATTGTGTTTTATTTTAGTTCGCAACTCTTTTAAATAAGGTGTTGCCGTGTCTTTGATGTCTAGTTTTTTATCATCGAGAACCGTTCTAATCATAGTTAATACGGCATCTACTTTATCGATGTGCTGACAAGCGGCAAATAGATTTGGGCATTCAATTTTATTTGCATTAGTAAAGTCTATGAGTTGTTTTGTGCCCAAACACAGCGTATACACTTTGATAACTTCGGGCAAAATCAACACTCCATTTTCAATCCTTAATAAGGTAAGTGCGTGATCAATATCTTCAGCATTCAATAGCGGAAAACTTGTTTTACCCTCTTCATAAATTGTTTTAATTTCAGATAGCAGGTCAAATTCTTGACTCACTAATTGAGGTGAGGCGAAGTAATTTAATTTTAAGGCATTGTCTTTAGCTTTCTGAGATTTGCAATAAGAAGAAAGGAGATAGAGTACACTATCAAATTCCAAATCTTTTCCGCTTTGTGAGTCCAGTTGCATGAAGTTGTTGTACAATTTTGACTTCAAAAATACCGAATAAAGATGAGGTTGTTCAACGATTATGTTTAAAATATTTAATTCGAATAAATTTTCGTCATTTCCCTATCTGCTCTTTCAATTTCTTCAATAATCATTTCGCGTTCTACAATAAGTTTAGCAATGAGGGCGTTTTTCTTAAAAAACAAACGCATCAAACGCCATTTATTGTGAACTACTAAAAAGGTTTGAGCATACCAATAGGCAACCAATCCTGATACAAAAAGACTAACAATAAAAGGCAAAACCAACCAGCTTGAGTTAATATAGGTATAAAATAAGCACGCCAAAACACCGTAGTTGATGAGGTACAAAAACATACCAGCAATCATGCTTATTGGCCCTTGGTATTCGAGGTCGTTACTTATTTTTTTTGCAATGAGTGGAGCCACAATAAAAGGTAGATAATTAAAAATAAAACCATATATAAATAAAGGAAGTAGGCCAATTAACGAGACGATTTGCCAAAAGGTGGATTTAGATTGTTGGGTCGAAGAAAACTCTGTTGAGGAAATATTTAATTGCTTCAACATGGTTTGGTAATTCAGCACCCTCTGCCGCATAGATTGATAGCGTTCGTGCTGATGAAAAGCAAAATATTGTACACCCACGGCAATTTTTTTTTGAAGATCGTAATCGGCAAGAGTTATTTCTTCTAACGATTTTTTGTCTTTATCTAAGGTGTGACGGTAAACCTCAAAAAGGTCATCTGCCAATTGTTCGTGTTCCTTTTCATTAATATCTATAATCAGCTCTTCAAGTTTTGTTTTGATGGTTTCGGTTAATAGTGCAGCTGCTTGATGTGGGTGTTTTTCATAATCATTTTTGAATGCAGATGCTTCAATGGGATCACCAATATTTACAACCACATTTTTTCTAAATTGATGCGGATTTTCATAATTCAAACCAATCGGAATAATCTTTACACCTAATGTAAATTGATTACGAGCTTCTGCTCCCAATGCAATTCGTGCGGCACCTGTTTTGATGGGTTTTAATTTTTTTTCGGTTATACTTACTCCTTCAGGAAATAGTAGAATGACCCCTCCTTTTTCAAGATGCTCATAACATTTAACAAATGTTTCGGTGTTTTTTCCCATTTGTGCAGCATCGTCTTGAGCCCTATAAACGGGTATCATATTAAACTGCTTAAAAATAAAGCGAACCAAAAAATTACTAAACATACTTCCTTTAGCTAAGAAATAAACTTTACGTTTAGTTATCGAAGCAATGATTAAAGGTTCTAAAAAAGTGCTGGGATGATTGGCTAAAATAATCATCGGACCTTTTTCGGAAATGGCCGATTGATAAACGGTAGTCAATTTTCTAAAGAAGACCCACAAGGTTGCTTTAACAAGGTATTTTAAAATGTAATACAACATAACTTTCTAATTTGATTGGGTCAAAGGTGCCAAAGAAAAATGGACCTAGCAACATTCAATTTTAAATTTGCGTAGTAATAATAAATCAACAGAATAGTTTTAGTTCACTAATAATAAATGCTTTATATTAATAATGGCGTATTTTATTTTTAGATATGTTCCTTAGCCATTTCTACCCAAAGTTCTGACAACTCTTTTGTGTCAGCACCAATCGATTTTGCTAATAACAAGGCAATAGCCATCATCCAAATAGACGCTTCTTTAACGGCTGATAGTGTAGTCAGCGTATCTATTTTTTGTTGCGCTTTTTCTTGTAAAAAGGTTTGGTGCTCCCTACTAAATTTTGTAGGATTAGTAGCGCTAAACTGTATAGGAGGAAGGAGTATATAATCCATCCAAACAGCACCGATCCTCAGCGCCATTTCATCGGGGGTTTCAGATCCGATTTTATTCCATTCTAAAAGGGTTTCGGTGTCACCTGATTCAGCTAATCCAGTATCTAAAAAGAGCATAAAGGCAATATCTGCCATGTTTTGCATTACTTCTAAATAACCGTCTTGTGCATTTTCATACAAACCTGTTTTTTGCTCCTTTAAATAGCGTTTAACGGATAATCGCAGCAATTGCAGCACTTCTGAGCAACCCTCCAAACATGGAAATGTGGAGCCTTGATGGACGTAATGAACTTCTTCGTTTTGAATTTGTCTTCCTAGTGGAAATAGCCGACATGCCAGTGGCCGACCTTCGTGAACCGAACAGCCAAAATTGGCTACATATTGATTACATGCTTTTTTTCCTCTGGCATCTTTTGGGCCTTCAAATTTCAGTCGTATACCGCTCCAATCACAGAACTGATCTCGAAATTCGCGAGCAGAAAGTTTTTTTTCGGCCGCCATTTGATGTAGTTCCCATGGATTTAGTAAAACCAAATTCCCGTGACAGCAGGTTCCTTTTCTTGAACATGTTAAAGGGAGCATGTCCTCTAGATGTAAGGGAGTATTCAAGGTCGGTGTTTTTTATTAACTATTTAAACGATTAACATAAACTTATAAATCTAAAACCGAAAATCCCTCAACGCCTGAATGTTTTTGATTGAAATTTCGTTGTTACTAATATTAATCAACTCTTCTTTTTTAAAGTCAGAAAGCGTTCTGATTACTGATTCTGTGCTGGTACCTACCATAGCTGCTAAATCTTCACGAGCAATTTTAAATGTACTGTTACCTTTTTCATCAGTAAATAAATCATACAGATTTATTAGGGCAGATGCTACCCGCATTCGAACCGTATCATAAGCCAATTGTACAATGCGTTCCTCTTTGTCTTGGATGTCTTTTGACATTATTTGAATCAAATTAATGGCTGCGTCATAATTATTTTCCAATAACTTTTGTATTTCATCTTTCGAAATACGAACTACCTCTAACTCTTCAATAGCTGCAACACTCATGAAAAAGTCTTCACCTTTTAATACGTCCCACATTCCAATGATATCACCTTGTGAAAATATTTCAAAAATAAACTCTTTACCATCGTCATTGATTTTATACGATTTGGCTTTTCCTTTTTTTATGTAATAAACGTGGTAGGCTTTGTCATATTCTCTAAAAAGAATGTCTTTCTTTTGATAGTTTAGTGTCTTCTTATTTTCTATCGCTTTCGCAATAAGGGTTGAATAATTGAACCCAGATAAAGTTACATTTTTATTCTTGTTTTCAGATTTTTCTAAACGTATTTTTATAGAATTCAAAAGGTCTGACTCATCAAAAGGTTTGGTTAAATAATCGTCTGCTCCTAAGCTCATGCCTTTTCTAAAATCAGTGCGATCAGCTTTTGCTGTTAGAAAAATAAAAGGTACATTTTTTAAACGCTCATTTTGACCCAAAAGTTGTTTTACACCATATCCATCTAGTTCAGGCATCATTATGTCACAAACAATTAGGTCAGGTGATTCTGAGTTAGCCAAACGTACACCCTCTTTACCATGTGGAGCGGTAATAACATCAAAACCTGCAAGCTCTAATATTTCAGCTGTATTTTCTCTTAATTCGGTATTATCTTCTATAATGAGAATCTTTTTCATAAGATTTTGAATTTGTTTGTTTAATGGGCATTTTAACTATCTGAAGGCTCTATTTTTTTGTTGAAGCTATGATAACAGGTATGATAATAGTAAATTCAGTTTCTACATCTGGAATACTTTTAAAATCAATGGTTCCACCAAGCAGCTCAACATATTTTTTTACGATGTTCAGTCCCAAACCGGTTCCCTGAATATTGGTAACATTTTGAGCTCTAAAAAAACGTTCAAACACATTGTTTTGCTCGTCCATCGGGATTCCTAAACCATTGTCAATTACATTTACTTTTAATTGAGCATTTTCCAACATAGAAATAACTCTAATTACACCATTTTCTTTGGAGTATTTGATAGCATTTGAGATGAAGTTGATAATGATGTTTTTAAATATTTTTTCGTCTATTTCAACCCAATCGTTATTTCCAATATGCGTATATTCAATTATTTGTTGGTCTTTCTTTAAAACCTCAATTTCAACCAGCGTTTCTTCAATTAATTTTTTTGGTTGAATATAACTCAAGTTTACTTCTATCTTACCTGAAGATAATTTATCCAAAGACAAAAAGTCATTTAGAATATTGGTAAGATTGTTTACTGAATCTTTAATTCTTTTGGTATGCTTTTCACGTTGGGGTTGTTGTTCAGTATTTGGATATTTCTCAATCAAAGAGGCGGAAGATAAAATGGCACTCAAAGGTGTTCGGAATTCATGCGATGCCATCGAAACGAATCGAGATTTAAGTACTCCAATTTCTTTTTCTTTTTGAAGGGCTTTTTCCTGTTCTATTGCAGCTAATCGTTTTTTGGTAATATTATGTTCAACAATGAGTAATTGAGCAATGGTATTGTCATTATTTTTAAGTCCGACAATATTTAGTTCATAGTAATTTTTATTAATGGAAATTTCAAAAATTGAGTTTTCACCTAAAAAGGCTTTAAATAATTTGTCTTTGAGATGAGGCACAATAGCTTTTGGCATACGCTCTAGGTAACTTGTTCCAAGAAGTAGCTGGCTCGTTAGTCCATATTTGAAAAGATCTTTACCCTCAACAAACACGTAATTCAATTCATTATCGATTACATTGATAGTGCCATCAGGAAAATTTCGTGCAATGAGCATATACAATTGCTGCATTTTTACCAATTCAACCGTTCTATCGTGCACAATATTTTCTAATTCCTTATTTATTTGGAAGAGCTCTATCCTTGCTGCTTTTAACTCGTCATCTATTTTTTTTCGCTCAGAAATATCCGTTACGAAGGCCAATACAAATTGATTTTCATTCATTTGAAAATGATTAAGACTCACTTCGACAGGAAAAAGTGTTCCGTCTTTTTTTTCACCCATCAACTCACTTTGAGTGCCGCCCATTCTTCTTGTTTTTGGGGCTTCCTGATAACCGTTTCGATGATGAACATGTTGTTCTCTTGTTTTTCTGGGAACTAATACCTCAATGTGTTTTCCTACTAATTCGTCTTTTTGATAACCAAACAATTCATTAGCACGAGGATTACACAAAACAATTTTCGATTCGGCATCTACCAATACCAAACCTTCCGAGGCATTGTTGAATCCAATCTCAAATATGTTTTCGCTCAAAGTATCCATTTTCCAAAATTATGATAAATATCATCTTTAATTGTGAGAATTGTGTAATTTTTATACACAGAAAAAAGTGTACCTTTGCACTATTCAACAAAACAGTACAATTATGAAAAAAATACTTATCCCAACTGATTTTTCTAAAGCCGCCACAAAAGCAGTTAATTATGCATTAAATTTGGCTCAACTCACTAACGCCAAAATTTACTTGATGAATACTTATGCTGTTCCACATGCGGGGGCCACTATGATGGTGAGTATTGATGACTTGTTGAAACACGAATCAGTTAAAAATTTAAACGCAGAAGAGGCTCGTATAAAAGAATTGTTTCCTGAGCTGGAAGTTTCCTCTTATTGTTATCCAGGTTCAATAGATACTGTTTTGAGTGATTTTTGTAATGATCATCTTATTGACTTTATTGTAATGGGAACTACAGGTGCTAGTGGTTGGGAAGGAAAATTATTTGGAAGTAATACGGCTAACCTAATAGGTTCGGTAAAATGCCCCATTATTGCTGTTCCGATTGAAAGTGCCATTGCAAAACCCAATAATATTGTGATTTCAACCGATTTGAAAACAGCTAACAATGCGGAAGTTTATGCACCTGTAAAGTTGTTTGCTAATTTGTTAGGTTCAACAGTTCGTTTTGTCCATATCACAACGAAAGAATCTGCACAAGATTTACGCTCTATTGAAAAAGATTTTGGCAACGAAGTAGATTTTGTTTACGAGGATGATGTAGAAGAAGGATTGGAGTTTTATTTAAATATGAATAAAGTAGATTTATTGGTTTTAGTAGCTAAAAAACACGGGTTTTTTGAACGATTGTTCAACCCCAGTGTGAGTAAAAAATTGGCCAAGGAATTAAAAATTCCAATGTTGTTTTTGTATCAAGGATAATTACCTATTTACATACAATTTTATTCTAAAAATGCGTTATATTAAAACGCATTTTTAGTTTAAGGACATGATGAAAATATTTTTTACCGTATTTTTTATTGCTGGATTTCAGTTGATTTCTTTTTGCAATTACAAAAATTTGGCTCTTGAAGGGGGCGGGATTAGGGGCATTGCTTATGTAGGCGTTATAAAAGCCTTAGAAGAAAAACAACTGCTGCAAAATATAGAAAATATAGCAGGAACTTCGGTTGGTGCCATTACTGCAGCTTTACTATGTGTAGGATATTCGGCAGATGAATTAGAAAAAGAATTATCCTCCATAAAATTTCAAAATTTCAATGATGGGAGAGGAATATTCTTTGGAGGGTTTTATCGGGTTTCAAAAAAATATGGGTGGTACAGAGGCGAAAAGATAACCGATTGGATAAATAACCTATTACATAAAAAAACAGGGATTACAAATATTACTTTTCAGCAACTATTTGAGTTGACACAGAAAGACAACCGTTATAAAAATTTGTATGTAACGGCAACCAATTTATCCAAACAAAATTGGCAAACATTAAACTACAAAACATTTCCGCAAATGCGCATTGCTGATGCCTTGAGGATTTCAGCTTCAATCCCGATTTATTACACTGCCATATTTATGGCTGAAGATGGCACATTATACAACAAACCTCAAAAGAATGTAAAAACAAGTATAATGGCCGATGGTGGGTTTTTGGCCAATTACCCTATTCAATTATTTGATGATGTATACGAAAAGTCTGAAACATTAGGGCTGAGGTTAGATAATGACAATCAAATTAAAAATAATGACTCAACAAAATACCAATTGGCTCCTTATGAAATAAATGACTTTAGAGATTATATTGGTGCGTTTTATACCCTCGTTTTGGAAAGTTTGAACCGAATAGAGCTAACAGAAGACGATTGGAAGAGAAGTGTTTTTATAAGCACCTGCAACATTGGCCCAAAAGTAAAGAAACTAAAAAAATCTGAGGTCGAACTATTAGTTACTTCGGGTTATACTGCTACACTTGACTATTTATCTAAATTAGAACAGAACTAATTGAATTAGATATAGTTCAATTAAAAAATTAGTTTACTTCATGAGAATTTCACATCAAAGGGTGTGGGTTTTATTCAATTTCAAGAACCCTTTTGTAATAGGCCGTTTCTTTCAACTGAGTTAATAATTCATATGGCACATCTGATTCTTTTATGTGATTGTACAACAATGAATTGCACGTATATATGAGAAAATGATGACTTTCAAATGGTGCATTAGAACTACTTTCTAATTTTAGATAGGTTTTTATTTTTCGAGTTCTAAGATAGTTAGATAGTTGATCACTTATTTGATTTGTTGCCATTTCATCTAATGCTTTGTTGAAATCTACTAACACGACCGTATTTTCGTCATAGCTCAATTGAAGTGCGGCATTATAAATGCCTAATCCTATTTTTAATTTAAAAACCACTTCTATTAAATAATTGGATGATGTGTCATTATTAATAATAGAAGCGTCAAATTTAATGACGTGATTTAATTCAATACATGGTTGTTTTTGATAAGGGTCAACTTTAAAATCAACATCATAATGCATTTTCACTTGATCCACTGTGTTAGGATTTTTATAGATGTGCACTCTAACAATAGCACTATTTAAAACAGATGACCAATTTGAATTTTCATTTGTTTTGGGCTGCAACCATATTTTATCAATTTTGATGAAGGATTCAATAGAGTGGGTAGTAAAAGAAATATAATCAGCTGCTAAAAATTCACTTCGAAGTTCACTTTGTTTTGTAAGCATAACAATATTTATTTATTAATAGCATTCTGATCTCCAAATGTATTAAAAAAAATTATATTTAAGTTATTCGCTTAATTTCAAAAAAAGGATTCTTGCTCAATTAAAAAAAATATGTAGTTTTGTTTCATTCCTATTCAAAAATTACATTTTATGAGTTTAGAAAACGAAAATAACGAGATTAACGAAAACAGTTTGCCCAACAATGATTCTGAGAATACGATGAATCAAACTACAGAGAATGAATTTTTGAGTACTCCTATACCTGAAGTGCCCGTTTATAATGCAACCATAGGTTCTGATTTTGGTCAAAGCAGGGTAGATTTAAGCTTGGTCCATTCAAAAGTAACTCAAGCTAGAGAAGAAATTGCCAAGTATCTTATTGGGCAATATGAAATGGTTGATTTGTTGCTTATAGGTGTTTTTAGTGGAGGTCATGTTTTATTAGAAGGTGTTCCGGGAATTGCAAAAACGTTGACAGCTAAAGTGTTAGCTCAAACGCTTTCGGTGCAGTTTTCAAGAATTCAATTTACTCCAGATATGATGCCTTCTGATATCATTGGTACTTCGGTTTTTAATATGAAAACCAGCGACTTTGATTTTAAAAAAGGACCCATTTTTACAAACATAGCCTTAATTGATGAGATCAATAGAGCCCCTGCTAAAACTCAATCAGCATTGTTTGAAGTAATGGAAGAACGACAAATTTCTTATGATGGAAATACCTATAAATTGGACTTCCCATTTTTGGTTATTGCTACTCAAAACCCTATAGAACAGGAAGGTACTTACAGATTGCCTGAGGCACAATTGGATCGTTTTTTATTCAAAATTATTTTGAATCACCCTACTTTAGAAGAAGAAAAGGAAATCTTACAGCGATTTAAAACGAATACCTTTATTGATTTTGATAAAATCAAACGCATCTTTTCAGTTAGCGATTTAAAAACGATTCAAACAGCAATCGAAAACATTCGAGTTGACAATTCAATAGTGAAATACATTGCCGAAATCACGCACGAAACTCGAAATCACGGTAAAATTTATTTAGGAGCCTCTCCTAGAGCTTCGTTATCAATGCTAAAAGCGTCCAAGGCTATGGCGGCAATTCGTTCAAGGGATTTTGTGGTTCCAGATGATGTTCAATACGTTGCGTTTCATGTTTTGAATCACCGAATCATACTTACTCCTGAAGCAGAAATGGAAGGTTTAGATGCAAATTTGATCATTAAAGACATCATCAAAAAAATTGAAGTTCCTAGATAATTTCTCTTAAATACGAACATGACTTTTTACCAACAGTTTTATTTAAGAAAGCGTTTTTTCTTATACTGGATGATTATTATTGTCTTGTTTTGTTTTGCCTATGCAGTGCCTTTTATGATGATTGTGGCCCAATTGGCTCTTATGATTTTAATAGGACTAACTTTTTTAGATGTTTTCATTCTGTTTTTATCCAAAACAAAAGTCAACGCGTATAGAAATATGCTCTCTCAACTCTCTTTAGGGGACGAAAACACAGTCAAACTAAGAATTGAAAACGGGTATAAAATGCCTATAAGTATTCGTGTTATTGACGAATTACCCTATCAACTTCAAGTTAGAGATTTTGAAGTAAAGTTGCATTTATCACCTCTTGAAAAAAAAGAAATACACTATACTATAAAACCTGAAGAGCGTGGCTTGTTTGAATTTAATGACATCAATATTTTTGTATCCAGTGTATTACAAATTGCTGAAAGAAAAGTAATTATAAATGCCAATGATAAAGTAAAAGTCTACCCGTCCATATTCCAAATGCGGAAATATGAGTTGCAGGTATTTTCAAAAACCGCTATTTTTTCGGGCATTAAAAAAGTGCGAAGATTAGGGAACAATAATGAATTTGAGCAAATCAAGAATTATGTTCAAGGAGATGACATTCGTTCAATAAACTGGAAAGCTACCAGTAGAAAAAACGAACTAATGGTGAATCAATATCAAGAAGAACGATCGCAACAAGTGTATTGTATTATTGATAAAAGCCGTGCGATGCGTATGCCTTTTGATAACTTAACATTGTTGGATTATGCCATAAATTCATCATTGGTGCTTTCAAACATCATTTTGAAAAAAGGGGATAAGGCGGGAATCATTACATTTTCTGACAAAATAGGAGCTCAGTTAAATGCCGAAAGTAAAACGGGACATTTACGCAAAATAATGGATGTGTTGTACAGTCAAAAAACACAATTTATGGAGTCCAATTATGAAAAATTGTACTATTCCATAAAATCTTCCATTAAAGGAAGAAGTATGATTCTTCTGTTTACCAATTTTGAAAGTATGTATGCTTTAGAGCGCAATATTGCTCTGTTGCGTAAGATAAATCAAAACCATCTTTTAGTGGTCATATTCTTTGAAAATACGGAACTAGAAAAAACGACACATTTGGAGGCCAAAAATGTGAAGGATGTGTATTATAAAACCATTGCACAAAAATTTGCTATTGAAAAAAAGCTAATCGTTCAGGAGCTTCATAAATATGGAATTCAAAGTATATTAACACGCCCTAAAGATTTATCAGTAAATACCATAAATAAGTATTTGGAGATTAAATCTAGGGGGATGATTTAAGGTTGACGATTTTTATCGATGGAATTCAATAAATCTGAATAAATCGTTTTATTTATTTCAAAACTTCTATACTTTTTGGCAATATCTACAATTTTTTTACGCTGATTTTCATTGTTTCTATCAAAGTGCAACATTAAATCTACCATTCTTTTTGAAGCACTTTTTGGATTTTCTGTTGCCACATCATATACCACTCCTATTTCGTTTTCAGAAATAATAGCGTCATCATCACCAACACCTTTTGTAATTAAAATGGGTAATCCATTTGCCCAATATTCGCCATCTTTAATGGGGCTGCAATAACTCCTACTTGGAGCAGGTTTAATTGTGCTAAAAGCGAATTCGGATGCAGACAAGTAATTTGCAACATCTTTATGATCTACTCGATTAATATAAACCTTTTCAATAGGGAAATTTACAGCAATTAATTGTTTCCGTATTTCATCTTTATTTTCGGGTGAAATTATAAAAAGAAAAAAATTGGACTCAAAAGCTTCGTATGTTGACTTAAACAATTCAAAAGCCTCTTCTTTTAAATAAATTCCTCCAAATTTACCTACATAAATTCCTACTTTTATTTCGTCATTTATTACTAGTTCTGTTCTGATTTTTGATCTTATATCTTGACTAAACTGAAATCGTTGAATATCCACGCTGCAAGGAATTACGGATAATTGGGTTTTGTCTAATCCTTCTTTTTGAAGTTTTTCAGCGTAATGATTTGAAACGGGATACAATCTAAAAGCTGTCTTTCTAATCAATCTATCGTATTTCCTAATGATTTTTGATTTAAGAC
Source organism: uncultured Flavobacteriales bacterium (assembly GCA_964419055.1). Lineage (GTDB taxonomy): Bacteria > Bacteroidota > Bacteroidia > Flavobacteriales_D > Parvicellaceae > CAYQNU01. The sequence goes on from CAYQNU010000001.1 coordinate 482,029, forward strand.
CATTTGGTTTCCATTCACCACTTTCCTCCATATAGTCTGCATGGGGCTCATAGCTTTCAACTATGAAAGGAATAGCTTTTATTTTGAAAAGCTTATGACCATATATCCCAGCAAATACCGACCTACAAATAACTAAGTCAATTGGAGTTGTATTTACCAATTTTTTAAGTTGAATCCATCCATTTCTAAAGGACAAAAATTTATTGAATCCAGGGGGGGAATGTTTCTCAATTATTGGATAGTGTTTAACTTTAGAAAGCGAACTAATGAATTGAAAGGCAGACCTTTCAAAGGTAAAAAAGAATACGTTTGTAACTCTAGAATCATCCTCCAATAATTTCAAATGAGGAAGAACAGTACTTTCAGTCAATCCCTCATTTATTCCCCAATATGAAATATAAATGATGTTCAAAAAAGTTGATTTTCTATAATGGTTACAATTTCTTCAGATGAATTCCCTTTTCCATAAGGATTGGGAGCATTTTTCATTCTATTTAAAAGCATCTCATCATTCATCAAAATAGTGAACTTTGAAACAATTTCATATTTATTTGTTCCTACCAATAAAGCACAACCGCTTTCAATTCCTTCAGGTCGTTCTGTTGTATCACGGGTAACTAAGATCGGAACATTTAAACTGGGTGCTTCTTCTTGTATTCCTCCTGAATCTGTAATCACACAAAATGATTGGCGGAGTAAATAAATTAAATCATCGTAACCAACAGGTTCAATTAAAAAAACATTTGAAATATCTTTTAATTGTGGTCTAACCATATCTTGAACGATAGGATTAAGGTGAACCGGATAAATAAAACAACAATTGGGGAAAGATAATGCTAATTGTGCAATAGCTTGAGTCACTTCCTCTAAACCACCATTAAAATTTTCTCTTCGGTGACCTGTAATCAAGATTCTTTTGTCATAAGACAGAAATTTTTGATAGCGTAAATTATATTTTTCAATATTATTATCAATGATTGTTGAGCAAAGTAATAATGCATCAATAACGGTGTTTCCTACTGTAAAAACATTTGATTTGTTTTCAGTAAGTAAATTATTCGTTGATTCTTGCGTAGGTGCAAAATGAAAATCAGCAACTAAACCAATTGTTTGTCGATTTATTTCCTCTGGAAAAGGAGAAAACTTATTATTTGTTCTTAATCCTGCTTCAACATGAGCTACCTTAATTTGATTATAATATCCTACTAATGCACCAACCATAGCTGATTGTGTATCTCCTTGTACAATAATTAAATCGGGTTTTAAATAGTCAAATTTTTCTTGAATAGCCGAAAACAATAAACTAGTAATACCTGCTAGTTTTTGGTTTTTAAGCATTAAATTTAACTCTATAGTGGGCTCGACATTAAAAAAATCAAATACTTGAGTTAACATTTCTTTATGTTGACCGGTAGAAATAATGATGGGTTCAAATTGCTTTCGTTCTTTAAACTTTAAAAATAAGGGAATCAATTTGATAGCCTCTGGACGAGTACCAATTATAATGACTATTTTTTTAGGATTTTGCATGCAGTTGCAAAAATAGATTATATAATCTATCTACATTAAAATTGACATCGAAATCTTTTGGCAGATTAGAAGGATCAATTGAAAATTCTTTTTGACCAGTTAGACAATCCGTAATGAAAGTTTTAATCTCTGACTTTTCTGAATGGCTGAATGCGGCCCCAAGATTATATTCATTAATAACTTCAGAAGTCGTGCTAAAGTGAGGGGAAATAGCCAAAATAGGCTTGCCAATAATCATATAATCTAATAATTTGGAAGGAAAAAAAACAGCTTTATTTGGGTCGGATATTGGAGCATCCAAAATCAACAAAACATCAGCTTCTTTTTGAATTTCTTTTGATTCAAAATAGGTGATAGGCCCCTTATTTTCCACAAAAGGTAATGAAAAATCTTTAAAAAGATTGGTAACATACGAATCTTTTGGCCCAATGAACTTAAAGGAACTGGAAATCATCAATTCAGGTTGTTCGTTGAATAATTCCTGCAAGCATTCTAATAATAACTTAGGATTTCTTTCGTGCGTTAACCCCCCCGTATATAAAAACTGCTTCCAAATTCTATTTTCATTTTGAGAATTTAATTTTGGGCCTAATTCAGATAAGTCATATACGTTTGGGTAAAATTGAAATTTTTCAGAAAACTGAGGGTATTTCTTTTTATAATAGGCAATCGTTTTATTTGATGTTAAACAAATAACGGATGCTTTATGAAAACATTTTTCTTCCCATTCCAAATTCCAAACTTCTGAATTCTGCAAATCATTGTCATTTTTTGACTTAAAAATCCACGGGTCACTCAGGTGAAGCACCCAAGGTTTATTAAAGTATTCAGCAAGTTTATAAGCCAATAGGGTAGAACTCAAAGGAAAACTTCGGCTATAAACAACATCAGGAATATGCTTAATTTTGGAAAGAGCATAGGGCACTTGTTTGTGAAATGAAAACTTTGAATCCGGGTAATTTAGGATGTTAGACTTTAGTTTTCTTTTGATAAAATTTATATATTTATTTTCTCTTATAGGTAATTCAATAAGTTCCTTATACCCTGATAAATAGGGTTTCAAGTCAGCATTAGGCTCCATAAACAAAGTTGGGTTTTGGGAGGTAATGATCGAAAAATTAAGATCTGGTTTTTTCTTAAGAGCTGTGTAATATTTCAACACCTGAAGTGATTCTGGGTCACCTTTTGGTGGAAAAGCAATACTTACAAATAATACGTTCAAAATGGGCTTTATTTATTGTTTTGGATAATTTGAGCAATTCGTTCTATTTGTTTGGGATAGGTATTATCCAATGCAAAATTAATTCTTTTTTGTCTGGATTCTTCAGAAAAATGATTGTTTTGATTATTTAAAAAAGCATCAAAACTTTCTTCAATAGTTTCCACATCATTGTACATAAAAATTAAATCAGTGTCTTTATATTCGTGTGTATATGAAGCAAAAACTGGTTTTCCACTACCTAAATATTGCATAATTTTGTGAGAATCTTCTAATTGTTTGGGATACTTCTTTGATTGATAGGCAAGTAGACAAAAATCTGAGTTTAACATTTCATTAATTACATCTTCAGGTTTCACTTCAGCTTTAAAAATTGAGTTTTTTGCAGTTAGGGCTTTTTTATAAAAAAGCTCTTGATTTTTGTCTAGCGTACCTGATTTTGTCCCAATAAAACTGAATAATACATCACTTCTATGTTTAATCAATTTATAAATTGCTTCCCAATCTAAATATTTAATTGTTAGATTACCAATGTATAAACATTTTTTTTGATGATTATTTATAATAAATCCAACATTTTCGGATAAAAAATAACCATGTCTAATTTTAAAACATCTGCTGTTAAATATTTTCATTTTATTGATAATTGCATCTGAAATTCCAAAGCAATAATCAGCATTCTGTACGAGTTCTTTAAAATAAAAATTCTCAGATAAATCAACTATATGGGCGATTTTCAATTTAGATTTAAATAAATCTAAATAATACAATCGCGAGGTATCAAAAGACCAAATTATATCAACTTGATTATTTTCAATTTTATTAATTATTGAATAAACCTCCCTCTTCATGAATAGTTTTCTTAAAAATTTTGGAAAAAAACGTAGCCCTTTGACTTTTTTATATTCATTAATTATAGATAATTTTTCAACTTTAAAATCTTTATCATTATTTGGTGGATTTATAAAATACACCTTATTAGTCTTTGCTAATTCTTTAGCATAGTGATGTTTTGAAACGGGTAGAGCATTCCATAAATCAGGAGATATTATTACTATTGTTTTATTTTCAATTTTCATCATTTAGAATCGAATAGTATTTTTTACCAATTATTTCTTTAGAAAAGATGGTTTTTGCTTTTGAAGCAATATTTTGATTATTAAATAAAGATTTGTCTTCAAGAGATTGTAAGATTACTTTTTTCCAACTTTCCACTGAATTCTCATTTACTAAAACTCCCATTTCAGCTGTTAAATACTCTGGTATTGCTCCTACATTAGAAGCGATAACTGGAGTTCCACACATTAAAGCTTCTGCACAAACTACTGAAAAAGTTTCATAATCAGAATTATGAAGAAAATAGGTGGTTGAGTTCATTTCTTCGGCAATTTCTTTACTTGATAACGTTCCTAAAAAAGTCACAGTTTCTTTCAAATTATAGTCCGAAACCATTTGTTTCATTTCAATTAAAAGCGGTCCTTCACCAGCAATTCTTATAGAAAAGTTCAAATTGTGATTTTCCTTTAGTTGATGAAATGCTTCAATTATTATAAATGGGTTTTTTGGGGATTTCCAATAGCTTAACATAAAAAATGAAGGTTGGTTTGATACTTTCCTATTTAAAAAGAATAAATTTTCGTCAACGGTATTAAAAAGAATTTTTGAATTAATTATTTGTGATGAGAATACATTTAAATCTTTTGATAAAGACTTTGAAACCGCTATTACATTTAGTTTTTTTAATTTGAATAAATTTTTAATTCTCTTTGGAGGTGTAATTTGCCCAAAATTATAATGATAAGCACTCCAATGTTCTGTTACAAAAAATTTCTTTTTAGTTAAAAAATGAAACCATTTAGCATAAGTTAATAAAGGATAAGCAATATGAAAATTATAACATTTAATTTTCCTCTTTTTAACTTTAAAAAGCCAAACATATAAAAAGAGCAAGGTTGTAATAATTTCTTTAAAAAACCATCTTTCAGTTTTCAAATAAATAATATATGAAAATTCATTTTCTGATAATGCGCGAAAACAAATAGCTCTTTTTCCTGAACGCACTTGTATGTGATATATTACATTATCATAAAAAGGTGTAAGTGTTTCAATTTGTCGTTTAATCCAAATCGCTTCATCTGGATTTTCCTTAGATGGATACCAATTTACAAAATGACCTATTTTTTTTTTTTGTGGATTCAACGTTTATTATAATTGAAGAATGCTAAAATAAGTATTGTTTTTGAATTAATCTTCTTAAATTAATTTATTAATAGTTATTTCAAAATTTTATCATTTAATAGTCTTTCAATCAACTTTTCGTTAAAAATATTTACACCATTTTGATTTAAATGATTGTTATCATAAAAATGTAAAGAATCATTTAATTTCACTAATTTGTTAAAGTTATAATATTGTCCGTTTTTTGAAATTAAAGAATCAAAAATTAAATTATTAGTTATTGAATTGTTTAAGGCATTGGTGACTGGGGCCTGAACTAATACGTAAGGTATCTTAATACTTTTCAGAAACTGTACTATTCTTAAAAATGCCTCAACTTGCACTTTTTTTAGTCTCCAATTTGATTTTTCAATCTTTTGATTAGATTTCCAATATTCTACTTTCTTTTCATTAAATCCTCCTGAAATATAGAGGTCATTTGAATTTACAGGAATATTAACGTTTTCAATTCCAAATAAATTTTGTTTATACAAACTAAATATAAGGGAGTTATAAACTTTTAAATGATTTTGACTAAACGTTAATTTAACCATATCCCAATCTATTGGGATGTTAGCAATAATATCTAAAGATGATTCAATTCCATCGTTTACAAATGTACCAGGGAACACTTCAATAATTATTAACTTTGGATTTAATTTATTTACAAAACGTTTTACTAAAATTTCTGTTTGCAAAAAACTTTGACCACTTGTGCCTAAATTGAAACTTGAAAACCCATAATTGGAAAAAATTCTTGGATCAAATCCTCTATATGAATGAGATGAACCTAAAAATAACACATCAATATTTTGAAAGTTTTTCAATTCCTCAAATCTAATATTTGTCGAACCATAAGAACCCATTTTAAAATTCAAATTTTTTTTTGCAATTGAAGGTGCGAATTCACCCCAAATAATAATCATAATTGGGTAAAAAATCAATAAAAATAAAATAAATTTTAAACTATCTTTTATGAATTTAGTCATACTAATTAGAATTGAAAATATATAAATGGCATTTCTTCAGTATGCATATACATACCCATTAAAAAAATAATAAAAGCATAAATTGACCACCTAAAAGATCTTTTTGAAATCTGTTCAATAAAAACCAAAGCATGAAGGTGCTTTCGTCCTATCCATTCTACAATAAACATAAATAAAATTAATGCAAATATTAAAACAACCCCTCTCTTATCAACAATATTTGGAACTTCAAATAAACTCATCGAAAAAATTTCAGCTAAATAATTCATTGCATGATTCATGTTTTCTGCTCTAAAAAATATCCAAGAAATTACAACAATAAAAAATGTAAAAGCCATTTTGTAAAGATCTGAAATAGATGGTAAAAAACGATTTTCACTTGCAAGATTTATGTGTTTTTTGTTCCTATTCGTTAAGAGCAGCGGCAGAAAATAAATAGCATTTAATCCTCCCCAAACAATAAATGTCCAATTGGCACCGTGCCAAAAACCACTGATTAGAAAAATAATAAATGTATTTCTAATTTTATGCCATAATCCGCCTTGACTTCCACCTAATGGAATATAAATATAATCTTTAAACCAGGTTGTAAGTGATATGTGCCATCTACGCCAAAATTCAGCAATATCTCTTGAAAAATAGGGAAAAGCAAAATTCCTCATTAAATCAAAACCAAATAATTTTGATACGCCAATTGCGATATCTGAATATCCAGAAAAATCGCCATATATTTGAATTGAAAAAAGTATAGCTCCTATCAACAGCGAAATGCCATTAAATTCATCCGAATTGTTAAAAATTAAATTTGCATAATGGGCGCAATTATCAGCAATTACTACTTTTTTAAATAATCCCCAAAGAATTTGCCTCAAACCATCAGAAGCCAAATCTTGTTTAAACACTCTTTTTGAATGAAATTGGGGGAGTAAATTGGTTGCTCTTTCTATAGGGCCGGCAACTAATTGAGGGAAAAAACTCACAAAAGCCATAAAATCAATTAAGCTGTTGGTTGGTTTTAACACCCCTCTATGAACATCAATTGTATAACTTAAAGTTTGAAACGTATAAAAACTTATTCCAACAGGTAATATAATATTTAATGAAGACATATTTAATTCCATTCCTAATAAAGAAAAAGCACTTACAAAATTTTCGATAAAAAAATTATAATATTTAAAAATACCTAATAAACCCAGATTTATTACTAAACTCGTAATTAGAAGTAATTTTCTTTTCGATTTAAGGGGATTCTTTGTGATCAGATTAGCTATCCCAAAATCAACAATTGTACTAAAAAACATTAAAAATAGAAAACGCCAATCCCACCATCCGTAGAATACATAACTAGCCAATACGATAAAAATATTTTGAGCTTTTAAGTTTCTATTAAATATTCCCCAATATAAAATAAAGACTAAAGGTAAAAAAACAATAAAATCGATCGAATTAAATAGCATTATTACAAATATGTTTATTAATTAATTCTGATTGAATTTTAGTTTGATTTTCTCTTGAAAATTGTTGAATTTCATTTTCATTTGAATCTTGAGTGCAGTATCCATAAATTTTCCATTCATTATATTTTAATAAAAGAAAATCTGAAATTTCATCGGAGTCATTTAAACATACACCCGAGTTAGTTATGTTTATTAATTCAGAGACAGCACCAATATCTGTTGGTGAAGCCAAAATAGGTTTTCTGCTACTAATATATTCATATATTTTACCCGAAAGAGTTCCAGGAATATTAGGAGTCGTTGGAAAAATTAAAACTGAAGCTGTTTTTTGATAATTCAATGCATCGCTTTTAGAAACCCTTTTTGTTATATTTAATACATCTTCTGAAAACAAGGCTCTTAATTTTTCAATTTTATCAAGAATGTCAGAATTTTCTTTCAATACGCCAATAAAATTTATTCTTACCGTATTTTTTTCTACTTTATTTAAAAATTTAACCATTCCTTCTGAAATAATATCAATATTTTGATCAGGATAAATCGTCCCAGTACTTGAAATATTAAAAACATTTGATTTTATAATTTCTTTAGTATTGTTTTTAGTTGCTTCAAATCCATTTGAAACAACAAACGCTTTAATATTAGTAACTGCACTCAGCTTTTTAGCCCAAACTTCACTAGTAATTGATAAATATAAGGCTTTTTTAGACCATTTTTTCCACCAAAATTGTATAAAAAATGATTTTATTTTTTCAGTTCGGTTTTGTTTTCTAACTAAATGTAAAATTCTATTATCCCATAAATCTCTAAAATCAATAACGTAAGGAATTTTAAATTTTGAATTTATTAATTTACAACTTTTTAAATGAAAATGTGGTGAATACACTGCTAAAACAACATCGTATTTATTTGTTTTAAAATGCTCTTTTAAAAAATATTTTTCGGTTAATGAAAAATCTAATAATTCGGCTGTAGTATCAATATGACCAAAAACCCAAGAAAATAAAATTCCTAATTTATTAATTTTACTTTTTTCAATAAAACTTAAGATTTTACTTCTTTTAAAAGTTCCTAATGGAAGCCTTATAACTGAATAATTGTCTAATTTTTCATATTTTGTTCGATCATAAATATCTTTAGATTTACATTTTGGTTCATCTTTAATTTTATCCCACTGAAAAGTTAGAATTGTTGGTTCAAGTCCAAATTTTTTAAAATGGTTAGCATAGCCCAATGTTCTTTGAGATGCTATTACATTCATAGGTTCAAAGTGATAAGATAAAATAAGAATTTTCTTCACTGAAATTTAAAATAATACCATTTAATTCAACAAAATTAATAATTAAACTATCAATATCACAGATATTTTTTTACTTTAGAATATTTTGATACTTTTGGAAAATATTCAACTTTTTACACAATAAAATTTATTAAATTATATTTGAAAAAACAGATTTATTTTGAAAATCTTGATGGATTAATGTAACCTCCCCTTTTTTAGGACAGTTTGTAAATATACAAATTTTGAATTTAATTTGCGGTGCTGATTAGGAAACAAAAAC
>CAYQNU010000002.1:0-214253 GCA_964419055.1 uncultured Flavobacteriales bacterium
CTGTGAATGTTCCCGGAGTACTGGCATCAGTAACGGGAACTGTTGCTCCTGAAACCGTTCCTGAAGGTGTGCTCCAAGAGTACGTCCCTCCACCTGTTGCAGTAAATGTTCCAGTTGTGGTAGCACAATCTAGGGCTATATTACTTCCTGCGCTTGCCGTAGGAGCTGTTTCATCAACAGTAATGACTACTTGATCAGAAGCGGTACATCCGTTTGTGGCCAATACAGTTAATGTATAGGTTGTGGTGGTGGTAGGATTAGCTACTGGGTTAGCAATAGTTGTACTACTTAAACCGGCTGCGGGGCTCCAAGTAAAGGTTCCTCCTCCTGAACCATTTAAAGTGGTAGAGGGGGTTATACAATTTGTTGTGAAGTCACTTCCTGCGTTAACTGCTGGAACATTCAAATCTACTGAAATAGTAACATCATCCGTTGCTGTACAACCATTAGCACCTGTCACTGTTAATATATAGTTAGTATTAACAGAAGGAGTTGCAGTTGGGTTGGCTACGGTAGTACTGCTTAATCCTGTAGCAGGACTCCAAGAATAAGTACCACTTCCACTTCCATTTAGAACAGTTGATGGTGCTGAGCAACTGGTTGTGAAATCACTTCCAGCATTTACTGAAGGCGGAGTAATATCAATATTCACTGTTGTAGCACTTGTTGCTGTACAACCATTAGAACCTGTTACGGTTAACGTGTAGGTTGTATTGCTAGCAGGTGTAGCGGTTGGATTGGCAATTGTAGTGCTGCTCAAACCTGTAGCTGGGCTCCAAGAGTAGCTTCCGCTTCCACTACCGTTTAAAGTAACCGATGTTGTAGTACAATTAATAGTTTGATTACTTCCTGCACTGGCTGAAGGTGGTGTTTCGTCAACAGTGACAATGGCTACATCTTGAGCGGTACATCCATTGGCTCCTGTAACGGTTAGGGTATAATTGGTAGTTGAAGCTGGATTGGCTATAGGGTTGGCAATTGTAGTGCTGCTCAAACCTGTAGCTGGGCTCCAAGAAAAACTACCTGATCCGCTTCCGTTTAATGTTGCAGTTGGCGTAATACAAGTGGTGGTGAAATCACTACCTGCATTTACCGATGGTGGTGTATTGTCAACGCTAACTGTTGTTGACGAAGTTGCTTGACATCCATTAGAACCGGTTACGGTAAGTGTGTAAGTAGTGTTAGATGTAGGTGTAGCGGTTGGAGTAGCAATAGTAGTGCTGCTCAAACCTGCGGCTGGACTCCAAGAATACGTTCCTGATCCACTTCCGCCCAACACCACCGAAGGAGTTGAGCAATTAACCGTTGCGTTAGAACCCGCATTTGCTGAAGGTGGAGTATTGTCTACTGTAACAGTTGTAGCTGAAGTGGCTGTACAACCATTTGCGCCTGTAACGGTTAGAGTATAGGTTTGAGAACTTCCTGGATTAGCAGTTGGATTGGCAATAGTAGTGCTGCTCAAACCTGTAGCTGGGCTCCAAGAATAGGATCCCGATCCACTTCCATTTAATGTTACTGAGGTAGTGCTGCAATTAATGGTTTGATTGCCGCCAGCATTTGCTGAAGGTGGAGCATTATCAACAGATACAGTAGCCGCTGAAGTTGCTTGACAACCAGCACCATCAGTAACTGTTAAGGTGTAAGTGGTGTTGGAACCTGGAGTAGCTGTTGGATTAGCGATAGATGCATTGCTCAACCCTGTGGCTGGAGACCAAGAATAGGAATAACCAGGAGTACCGCCACTTGCCGATCCGTTCAACACCACCGAAGGAGACGAACAATTAACCGTTTGGTTTCCTCCGGCACTGGCGGTGACATTACAAGCTGTCATAATAGAAACATCATCAATAAAATAGCGAATTGTTCCTTGAGATCCAGCTACAACTGTTGTAGAAGTGGCGCCATCTGTGTAAAAATTTCCAATGGAAAAATATAATAAATTGGGGACGGTTGGTGTAAAGGTATACGTTAATAATGTCCAACCAGTCTTATCTGTGATTGGGGCACCAGTATAATTTACATCGGGTGTAGTAGACCAAACACACATACTTCCCGTATTCATTCTTGCAGTGGTAAATTTGAAACCAATATTATTAGTTGCTCTATTTCCATAATCTGCAAGAGAAACATATAGACTAATATTGTAAGTTGTACCAACCACTAAAGGAGTACTTAAAGCTCCTTGAAGATATTCTCTATAAGGTGTGCAACCTCCTGAACCATATGTTACTATTGCAGACATAGAACTTCCTGTTCTTGGTGCCTGTTGACCTACTGCCGATATATGTGTTGAAAATGGACTTGAAAAACATGTTGTCGAAAGACTTGTATGGAAAATATCTGTCGAACCATCATTAGGATAGTCCCAGTTACTAACCGCAGCTGTAAAAGTTCCCTCGGCAACATACCAAGAACATTCCAAATTAGCCAAATTAACTGTTTCAAAGCTAGGATTAAGAACTAAATTTTGAGCTCTAAATGCAAATGGTAAAAGTAAGCCTATTGCAATTAATAGTTTTAACTTTTTCATAATTAATTATTTTTTTAGAATGTTAAAATTAAATTTTTACGACCTTCATATTTATCTTCAATGATAGACCGTATTTCCTTTTTTAATAAATTTTCCGTTTTTGAATCTATTTTATTATAAAAAGATATTATTAGAATTTCACCATTTTCATCAATAACAACTTCACCTAAAAATAAAACTCCATTAAAATTAGGATTCTTTGAAACCAAAGATTTTAAACCCTCTTCAATTTGATAGTTAATAGCATTTATTTCTTTACCATTAATAGTTACAATCCTACTTTGTATTTCATGATCTTTATAAACTTCTTTTCTGATAATTTCATCATTATTATCGTAAAAGATCCAATCACCTTGTTTCATAGAATTTGCATCAACAATTTCAGTTAAAGGATCACCGTTCGTAGCTTTGATTGTTTTATGTTGTGCTGAAAAAAATAAGGGGAAAATCAATAATGGAAATGTAAAAAGTGTTGTTAACAATGATTTATTTGGTTTCATAAAAGGCGGTTTTAGTTACTAAAAAAGCAAAGATAGTATAATAATTGAAAAAGCAATTTACTTTACTAAAATAAGTATAATTTATGACGTCATTTAGTCCAAAAAAGTTGCACCTGCTGGTTATTTAAATGTAAAAGTAAATGAATATAAATACGTAATGTAGTATTTTTCCTATCGATATAATCGAGCGAAACCAGAATTCAAACTACCTATATATTTTTGAAAATTGTTACTTCCTTTAGCAAAACAGAAATTAATTCTTTAGAATTTTAAATTCTGTTCTTCTGTTCATGCCGTGTGCTTCTTCCTTTTCTTCGGGAGTTTTCAATTTGGCTATTTCCGTGTCGCTCACCAATGGTTTTGATTCGCCATAACCTTTATAAGCAAAACGTTCTCTTGGAATGCCATAAGCTACTAAATAATCGACTACAGCTTTAGCTCTATCCTCAGAAAGCGCTTGGTTGTAATCTGCTGAACCTTGTGTATCGGTATGTCCTCCAATTTCGATTACCAATGATGGATTGTCCTCCATTAATTGTAATACCCTATCTAACTCTGTTTTAGATTCATCTTTTAATGAATATTTGTTGTAATCAAAGAAGATATTTTTCAAAATTATTTGACTTCCCATTTCCAATTTTTTTAATCCAATATCCTTTTTAATTTCTTGGTATTGAGCTGTATCTGAACTAGTAACATTATCAGAGTGAAATAAATAACCAGGGGACTTAACATTAATACCATAATTCTTTCCTGCAGGCAATGATATTAGATATTTCCCTGATTCACTGTTTGAAGTATAAGTTCCAATAACTTCGTTTTTCTCATTATCGGTAATTTCAATGGTGGCTTCAATTGGAGCGTTGGTCTTAGCATCACGAATAACACCTTTAATTACGGCTAAGTTTGGTTTCACTTCTTTTACTTTATCCTTAGGGATAAAACGTATTTCATAAATATTCTTAACATCACTATCTCTACTTGAAGCATAATATCCAAATTTACCATTGGCTGCCAATACGAAGAATAAATCATCGCCTGTCGTATTTATTGGTTCTCCTAAACTGACAGGTTTTGACCATTTCCCTTTTTCAAAAACGGTCTTAAAAACATCATATCCACCAATGGAATTGTGTCCTTTGCTGCTAAAATAAAGTGTTTTTCCATCAGGATGCATATAAACGGCTTCTTCCTCATCTTTGGAATTAACCACACCTCCAATGTTTTCTGGTGCTCCCCATTTTCCATCTGTTCCTTTAACACATTTCCAAATATCGCGTTTTCCTTGGCCACCTTTTCTGTCACTAACAAAATAGATGGTCCGTCCATCAGGAGAAATGGTCGCTGACGATTCGTGAAATTCAGTATTGATTACTGTTGATATGGGTTGAGGATCAGACCAAGACCTTCCTTTAAGATAGGACTCAAAAATTTCACCATCACCGTATTTACTGTCTTGATAAATTAATAAACGTTGACCATCGTTTGAAATAGCAATATTGGAATTATTCCTTCCAAATACATTCACATTATCAGACAATGGTTCTGCTTTTTTCCAAGTTTTGGTTTCAGAATCAAAAGTAGAATAAAATATACGTTCTGCAACTTGAACACCTTTTTTCAGTTCCTTTTCTGTTACAGGCCTTCTAGAAGTAAAAAACATTTCTGAACCATCTGCGGTGATTACAGGCGCATAATCATTAAACGGACTATTAATAGATGCATCTAACTGTTCAATTTCAATGCGCATGGAATCATTTTCAGAAACTATCAGCTTAGGTTTTACCTGAGCTACCCCCATTACACTTAAACTACCAAAAAGCACTGTTAAAAAACAAGAAATTTTCATCATTTCTAATATAACTGTTTATTTTTATCTACTATAAAATGAATAATTGGAATATTAAATTCTAGCTCTACCAGCCATTTTCCCTCCAATCATTGCGTATCTCAAGAAAAATTCAATTCCTCCTCTACTTTTAGATACTTCGCTCAACGTGGAAATATTAAAATCATAAGCTACTCCTAAAGCCAAATCACCCCACTCCAACATACCTTTGATTATAGCGGCATCTTTGTTACGATAAAATATACCAATAGATCCTGCTGCGGCTTTGTAATAACCTGTGTAATTTGAACTTTCTTTGATTAAATATCTAAAATAAGTTCCTGTTAACAACTCTTGAGCTGTCCCTTGACGCTGGTAATAAATAGCTGGCATTAATGACAAACGAGTATTGTTAATACCCACAATTGCATTTGCAAAAGCCGAAACTCTCATATACATGCGTTCTTCAGGTGCATTCAAAAACGAATATTTAGGACGATTTAAGTGATAAATGGCTCCCCCAGCATTAATCCAAAGATTGTCATTTTTGGTCATATAACCATCCGATTTTTTGTAAGAATAAACCAATCCAGCTCCAACGTCAGCAAAACTAAAACGATCTGTTAAAAAAGTTTCACCACTTTGTAGACCTGGGTTATAAGCCATTCCGTCATATTGACTTGCCCATTGACCTGATTCAGCGTCAATATAACGCTGCCCTAATCCTGTATATAAACCTGCTCCTAATGTATTTTCATCATTCAGCAACACATGATAGGCAACACTTAAATTAACATTATTAGTAACCACTTTGGCTTCACCAGCTTGATCATTGAAGAAATTAATACCGGCAGCTAAATGACCACTTTTATTTCTTTTATTGGCATTTAATCGCATATCAAATGAAGCAGCTGTGGTCTTAAAAGGTTCGGCTACTTGCTTCCATTGATTTCGATAGTTTATGATTCCCTGCATTTGGTAATTAGCACCCGCCAAGGCCGGATTTAATGTTAGTGGGGAATTAGAAAAGTGAGAAAAGTGAACATCTTGAGCGGATGCTGACATAATTAAAGTTGCTAAAACAACTGTTGCTACAATTTTTTTCATGCTTTATAAGTTATCGTTTTATAGTATTTAGTGTTCATTAAATTATCTAACAAGGTTAAGATTTCCAGATTGTTGAATTAAAGTTCCATCTTCCAAAACTGCTGAGAATTTATAGACATAAACCCCCACCATAGCTGGTTTATCGTTATAGTTTCCGTCCCAACAAATAGCTCTTGAATTGGTTTCAAATACGAGTTCACCCCATCGATTAAATATGGATAAATTCATTGTTCTAATACAACCACCTAAAACACATTGTTCATCATTCAAACCATCCGAATTTGGAGAGAATATCGTTGGAATAAACAAGTCTCCACAAGGTATTTCTACTTCAATAGTAACTAATGCTGTACTACTACAACCCGCAGCATTTGTTCCAACTACTGTGTAAGTGGTGGTTGAAGTTGGTGTAGCAATTGGATTAGAACAATTAGTACAACTTAATCCATCTACAGGTGACCAAGTATATGACGTTGCACCTGAGGCATTTAACTGCACAGATTCACCCAACACTATGTATGCATCTGGAGGTGTCACAGTTACCGTAATACCCGGTGTAATCACAACATTTGCAGAACTAGATGTCGAAGTGCAGCCACCAACAGTTACCGTAACATTATAAAAACCAGCCATTGTTGCATCGGTTACGGCAATTGTTGGATTTTGTACAGATGATATAAATCCATTTGGACCAGTCCAAGAATAAGTAGCCCCTGCAATTGTTGAAGCAGATAAATTAAGTGCTGATCCTACACAAATAGGAGAATTACTCGTTGCCAAAGGTGCTGCAGGGAGAGGATTAATCACCACAGTAGTAGAACTCATTGGTGAAGCACAAGTACCAACAGAAATGATTAAATTATAGGTGCCTGCCATAGCTGGTAAAGCCCCTGTTATAGAAGGATTCTGAGAAGAAGAAGTATATCCACCAGGACCTGTCCAAGCATAGGTTGCTCCTGTCACTGTATTTGATGTTAAATTTATAGAAGAACCTTCACATATGGGAGAATTACTAGATACAGTTGGTGCAGAAGGTGTTGCATTTACTACAACATTGGTTGTTGCTGGTAAAGATGTACATCCACCAATTGTAACCGTAAGAGAGTAAGTGCCTGACATGGCAGTTGTTGAATTGGGGATGGACGGATTTTGAATGGCTGACAAATATCCATTAGGTCCTGACCAAGAGTAGGTAGCACCTGGAACCAAATTAGATGTTAAATTAATTTGTGACCCCACACAAACTGGAGAATTACTAGTTGGAATTGGTGAAGTTGGTGTTGGATTTATCGTTACAGTGGTAGTTCCAGCAAGAGAAGAACAACCTCCTACTGTTGCTATTACACTATAAACTCCTCCCATTAATGCAGTAGCTGAAGTAAGGGACGGATTTTGAGATGCAGAAGTAAATCCATTTGGGCCAGTCCAAGCATAAGTTGCTCCCGCTATTGTATTTGATGTAAGATTAATTGTTGATCCGATACAAACAGGCGAATTACTAGTGGCTGTTGGAGTTGTTGGAAGAGCCGTCACATTTACAGTTGTGGTACCTGCTGGAGAAGTACAACCAGCCACGGTAACAGTAACACTATAAATTCCCGCCATAGCTGCTGTAGCATTGCTAATGGTTGGATTTTGAAGTGAAGAAGTAAATCCATTTGGACCTGTCCATGAGTAAGTAGCTCCTGTAACTGTTGAGGCTGTTAAATTAATAGACGAGTTTTGACAAACGGGAGAATTACTTGAAGCAGTTGGCGCTGTTGGACAGTCAACAATCAAAACCCAAGGTGAAAATGTGTTTTGACCCAAGTAAGGACCTGCTGTTCCAATTCCTGCAGTAACTCCAACAGAAGCAGCATTAACTGGAGTATCCCAAGATGTTCCATTCCAATGTTGAGCTTTTACAGAAGATGTCGGAGAAGCTGTTGTATTCTCAATACCTCTGTAAGAAAAACTCAAATCAGCAGTAGTACTTGTGGCACGAATATCCCAAAAACGATCAATAGCTCTCAAAACAGAATCTGTCACACCGGGCATAATGCTCACTGGTGCCACATTTGACAGAAGTGGTTTTGGCGCATTTTGCTGATTTGTAGACCAAGTAGAAAGATTAATTGGACTATTACCTACGGTTTTATTAAACGTAAAAGGGATATAATCAACAGGATTAGCACCTACACCAAAAGGGAAAATATAAGACCCTGTTGATGTTCCTGAATTCCAGGTAACAAAATTGTATTGATTTTCGGAATGAATATGACCTCCTCCCGGTAATCTTACAATTCCTTGGGTGTTGGGTTGATTGATTACTAAATGCAAGTTATTTGTAGGAGTACCCCCATTCATTACGACATAAGCACCATTAAGAACCATTAAATTATTTTGACCAAAAGAAAAACCTGCGTTATAAAATAGCAGTATCACTAATAACCATAAGGACTGTATGTTTTTCATATGATTTTCATTTTAGTTAGAAAATTTAGAAACTTTTCTCGATTGGATTAACAATCTTTTTTATCCTTTTATTTGTTATTGGTTTTTGTTTCTTTTAGTTTGATCTCTTCTTGCAATTGGAAATAATCAACAAATCCTTCTGGCATTGGAGTAGGTATATAGTTTTTTTTCTGATTCTCTTGGAATTTTACATTTTCCTCATAGTTTACAGGAGGAGGTGTAGCGTATTGATTATATTTTCTCGTATCTCCAGGTCCCCAAAGTGGGTCATTCCCAAAACGATGGTCTTGAAAATGTAATCTTTTAGCCATTATTCTGTATGAAAAAGTAATATTCGAAGTGCCACCATTTTTTTCTTTTACGATAAATCCATCCGGTCCTGGTACAACATAAACACCATTACTTTCACCTTGCTCTTGAATAAACACTTGCATAGGATGGGTCTCATCAATAAAAACGGTTTCCAAAAACAATGGGTCTAATTTCACCTCACAAACACCATTGACCAATTTAGCCGTTCCAACATCTTCAAACCATACTTCAGGTAATTCAGTAACATACAATAATTGATTCCCTTGAGATGTCCCCACAGATGCTGTTTTAGTTCCATTAGCAATGACGTGATTTCCATTAAAATATCCGCTATAATTCGCATTATTAGCTCTCCATCCTACAACAGCTACGTCATTATTTCCTGTTATAATTCCGCCTCCGAAGGCTATACCGTATACTCCAATTCCAAAAGCCGCACCATTATAATTACCTAATACCCCCATTCTTTGGGTTCCACTGGCAATATTATTATAACCATATACACCTGCTCCACCATTAGCGGCAGCTGGTCCTTCCATTGAACCAAAAACACCCGTTCTTGTGTTTGCTACGTTAGTTCCAAAATAAGCACCATAAACACCAGATCCACCACCAGTTCCTACATATTCACCTTGTACTGATGAAAAGTTAGAAGCAGAAGCTGCATTTGTAGAACCATAAACACCAATACCATTAAAATTAGTTTCACCAACAATTGCGAAAGGATTTGCTGCATTTGCCGTTACTGTAAATAAATCTCCAGCCAATGGGGCAATATTATTTACCCCGACTGTTCCATTATTAAAAACGCGCATTCTTTCTAAATTATTAGTTCTAATAGCTAAAGATACGTTATCTGTTGTTCCTAAAAAATTGGTGGTTACCACCGTTCCTGAATTTCCTAATGTTGTCCAAGCAGCATTTGTTGAACTAATGGGTCCACCTGAACCAGCTGTTCCATTCACCGTAATCGTTCCGTTTGCATTATACGTTACAGATGCTAAAGTCCAAGAAGGACCCGCAGGTCCAGCGGGACCAGTAGCACCAGTAGCTCCAGTTGGACCAGCCGGACCTACGGGACCAGTAGCACCAGTAGCACCGGCAGGACCTGTTAAACCAATTGGACCCGTTGGGCCAGCAGGGCCTACGGCACCTGGGGCACCTGCAGGGCCAGCTGGGCCCGTAGCACCAGTTGCTCCAGCAGCACCGGCTGGGCCAGCAGGACCGGCAGGTCCGGCAGGTCCCATCGGACCCGCTGCACCTAATGCTTGAACCCAAAGTGTTCCATTATAATACCAAAATCCTAAACCTCCACCTGTCATAGCAGCGTTGGTGTTGTATACTAATAAACTTGTTGCGGGCGCAGGAATCGTCACTACATCCGTAGTGCTTAACAAACTAACGCGCGGTATTAAAAGTCCCTTATTTGTAGAAACAATATCTAACATAGCACTAGCATCGGGAGCCGCTCCTGTTAGATTTATACCCATATTTTGAGCATCGACATCCGAGGAAAGTAATGCTAATTGGAGTGCTAAAACTGAACTAAAAATTTTGGTAGCCTTTTTCATAGTTGTATTTTTTTATGTCAAGTAGGTAATTAAATTAATGTAACACATTCATAATTATGCAATAATACATAATTTTTAAACTACTTTGACACGAGTATACTATTTTTTTAATTTCATTATTTTATTCAATCTATCTAACAACATTTATGTTCCCCGCTTTTTCTATTTCAGTACCATCATTTAAAATGGCATTTAATTTATATACATAAACACCAGTGTTTACTTTTTTTCCTTTGTAAGTTCCATCCCAACAATAATCCAATGTATTAGATTCAAAAACTTTTTCTCCCCATCTATTGTAAATGGCAAAAACCATTGTATTTACACATCCTCCCATTACACATTCTAAATCATTTAAACCATCATCGTTGGGTGAAAAAATAGTGGGTATAAATATTTCACCACATAATTGCTCAACTATAATTGTAACACTTGCTGTACCTACACATCCCGAAGCATCCGTACCAGTAACAGTATAAGTAGTGGTAACAGTTGGAGAAGCAATTGGATTAGAACAGTTTGTACAACTTAATCCTGTTGTAGGTGTCCAAGTATAAGTTGTAGCTCCAGATGCTGTTATTTGAACTGATTCACCTGCTAAAATTTCATCTATAGTTGGGTTTACAGTTATCGTTAAACCACCCGTAACACCAACAATATAATTTTCTGAAGCAGTACATCCATTTGCATCTACTACGTCTACAGAATATGCCCCGCTAGCTAAATTAGAAAGTGAACTTGTAGTTCCTAAAGCAGGTGTCCAAGAATAAGTATATGTTCCTGTTCCACCTGTTACAGATAATGATATTGATCCAGTAGAAGTACCACAATTTGTATTTGTTACCGATTCAACAATATTTATTGGTGCTGGAGAAGGAATCACAACCGTAATAGATGATATACATCCTGCTCCATCAGTTACATTAACTGTGTATGAACCACCTGCTAATCCAGAAGCACTTGCTGCACTACCTCCACTTGGTAACCAAGAATAAGTTAAAGGTGCCGTTCCTCCGGTTGCATTAACTGTTGCAGATCCGTTTGAAGTATTAGAACAAGTAGTTCCAACTATATTACTAGAAGTCAAAGTAGGCCCTCCAGTTGAAGAAACTGTAACGTTTTGAGTAATTTGACACCCTAAAGCATCACTTACTTGAACACTATACGCACCTGCAGCCACATTACTAATAGCTTGTGTTGTAGCACCACCTGGTGACCATTGATATGTGTATGGGCCCGTACCTCCTGTTGATAATACTCCTGCACCCCCATCTGTTGCACCACAAGTTGCAGGAATTGAAGATGTTGTTGCACTCAAAGCTGAGATGGGCTGTGTAATTGTAACAGTAACAGATCCCGAACACCCACCTGCATCCACAGCAGTAACTGTGTAGGTATTAGCTGCTAAATTATTTTGTGTAGCACCTGTTAAACTACCTGGCAACCAAGTATACGTATATGGACCTGTTCCTCCCGTTGCTGAAACGGTTGCAGAACCTGTAGATTGTCCAAAACAATTGACATTGGTTTGTGTTGAAATAGAAACAGTAGGTCCACCAGTAGTATTTACGGTAACGTTTTGAGTTGTTGTACAACCTAACGCATCTGTAACTAGAACTGAATAAGATCCACCTGCTAAATTGCTTGCTGTTGCGCCCGTTCCTCCAGAAGGTGACCAAAGATAAGTATAAGGCCCTGTTCCTCCAGTTGGAGAAACCGTAGCTGTTCCATTAGAAGAACCACAAGTAGCATTAGTCGAAGAAGTAGTTGCTGATAAAGCAGAAGTTGGCTGAGTTATCGTAACCGTCATAGAACCTGGACAGCTAGCAGCATCTACAATAGAAATAGTATAGGTTCCAGCAGCCAAATTAGATTGAGATGCTCCTGATAAATTCCCTGGTGTCCAAGTATAGGTGTAAGGAGCGGTACCACCCGATGCTGAAACGGTAGCTGAACCGGTACTCTGACCAAAACAACTAACATTGGTTTGCGAAGGAATAGAGGTTGTAAATGGAGTACAAGGATTCACTCCACAAGGAGATAGTTGACCTGCTGAATTGATGGTTAAGATATTACCTTGTGAATCTTCCACTTGTATTGGGAAGTTGGTAGTTGGAGTAATGGTTGTACCTGTAGCAAAAGTTGCGTATGCAGCTGGTGTGGTACAAGAGGTAACAGGAGTAAATCCGTTTAAACAAGTGCCAAATGTCCATGTTCCACCACAAGCGGTGCACGTAGCTGCATTCGTCACAGTAACTGTACTTGCTGGAACCCATTGACTCCAAGTGTAAGGGCCCGTTCCGCCTGAAACGGTAAAGTTTCCATTGGTTTCAACACATGCTGTTAAAGTAGCACAGTTATTTACAACAATTTGAATTTGTTCCGATCCACAAGCTAAGGTGTAGGTAATCGTATGAGTTCCAGGACCAGCCGTTGCCGGATTAAACAAACCTGTTGTTGCATTTATACAAGCTCCGCAAGTGGCTGACCACGTTCCTCCTGTAGTAGTAATTGGAGTAAGTGTAATAGCTGGATCTGTTTGACAAAAAGGACCAACTTGACAAACTGATGCATCACAACAAGTTGTTGTTATTGGAACACAAGCCGATGCTGCAAATGATTGAATGCTCCCCGTTCTAGAATTGGTACTTGCTGTTCCTGTAGAACCACATGCTATAACATCACCACCTGTTGAAACATGTACGTCATAAACATTAAATGCTGTGGGAAAAGTAGCTAATTGGTTAAGGTTTTGATCATATTTAATAACACCATTTGTTGACCCAACATATATATTACCACAATTGTCAATGTCAATTCCGCTGCAACCTACTTGTCTTGTTGAAATTCCAAAAACTGAGGTATTAATAAAACTACCCGCTGGAATGGCCACTGTGGCAATGATTGCTCCTGTGTTAAAATTTCGCTTTTGAAGAATATCACCTCTGTGAACAAAAATAAAGGAACCGTAGGAACGTAAAGCTTGAACACCTGAATTGCTGTAACGATAATTTTCACATTTATAACTTAAATCTAATCCAGAATTATATTTGACATTGGAAGCTCCAAGCGAGCCACAAGCCGAGAGGTTAGAATGAATAAAACCCAGAGTATCGTGAGTTAGATAATAATATTTACCATTTCCACTAGGCGTTATAGATCGGACCTCATGTCCCTCTCCAAAACCTGTTGGAGGAGCAGTTACTTGCACACTGGAAATTATGTTTCCGGTATTCAAATTCACATCAAAAATCCATGGTTCTGGATTAACACTGATACCAAATGGCACCTCACTTCCGCCAATAATTAATTTAGATTGATCACAATTAAAGGTAATATTCCAAAACTCTGTTCCAGCCAGTAAACCACCTGGAGAAGGATTGTTCCATACCACTGCACCTGCCGTACTAATTTTTTGAATTCTGGCAGAAGAACCATTGCAGACATAGGAATTTCCTAAATCATCAGTGGCAAATCCTCCCAACCATTCAGTGGTATCATAAGGAGTGTTATACGTCCATTGTAAAGCTCCTGCTGGGCTATATTTTATCAATTGTAACGGCATAACACCACCAATTACATATACATTTCCTGCGGCATCTTTTTCACATTCCCATATACAATCCCAGTTGGTAGCAAAAGTAGGTGTTTGAGTCCAAGGATCTATAATTACTGTTTTTGTTGGGTCATAATGACCTAAATTAAATCCGATTACATTCCCTTGAACAGTGTAAGAACTTTCTATTGAATTGGAAGTCTCATTTTCATAAAAAGTGCTTGGTTTATGATCAATAACATCCCCTAACAATGTCTTTGTTTGTATAGTTCCATTACTCAATAGTTGGATGTTTTTTGAATAATTTAATTTGATTACTGAAGGATCAGCTCCAGGATTTAATATTACAGAATATTTTATTCCTATTTCAGGATGAAACTCATACAATACATCAATATTTGGATATAAGTTTTTATAAAGTAGTTTTGAATAGGAAGGAATTTGCGCTTCATTTACCATATTCATTTCACCGTTATAAAATGAATAACTGTGTGTAAAGGTAGTTTTCTCTAATGGAATTATTCTGACATTTGGATTTGAATTGATCCAAGTAGCTTTTAGTTCGTCACGTGTTTCAACTATTCTATTTTTACGATCAGCATCTTGAAATTTTTGCCATTCAGTTAAGTTATTAAAACCTTGACTTTTTTTGACACTGCGTTCTTCTTTCTCCTTTTGAGTTCGTTCTCTCAGTTCTTTTTTTGAAAATTCAAAAACAACTCCTTCAGAAGTAAAATAATAATTGTGTGTTCCACCATCATAAGCAAAAGCTACTTTTGAAGCGTCCGTTTGTTTTCGAACACTAAATTGCCCTTTATTTTCGATAAATCCTTTCTCATCTTTTAGAGAATGTGACCAATTGTTAGATTGGCCATAAGTCATCAACAAAGATGATACTACCGTTAAAGCTGCTACAATTCTTCTCATTATTCTACCTTTCTTTAAATAAATATTATCTTACTAAATTTAAATTACCTTGTTCTTTTATTAGTTCTCCTGTTGTTAAAGTAATTTCCATTACATAAACATAGGTTGCCGTATTCATGATTTGACCTTTGAATTTTCCGTCCCAACACACACTTTGGTCTTGTGATTCGAAAACTAATTCACCCCATCTATCATAAATTTTTAAATCGAATTTTTCGATACAATTTCCAAGTAAGCATAGTTCATCGTTATTTCCATCACCATTTGGGGAGAAGATATTGGGTAAGAAATAATCTCCACAAACAATTTCTACATTTACAACAGCCGTATCTGTGCCGGTACATCCATCAGGAGATGTTACGGTAACAACGTATGTGGTAGTTTCATTTGGTGAAGCAAAGGGGTTGGCACATGTTAAACAACTTAAATCCGTTGAAGGATTCCAAGTAAATGTATAACCTGCATTTGCCGGAACAACAGTGGTTGTTAAAAGTACCGAATCTCCTTGTAATATATCTGAAACTTCAGGATCCAAACTAACATTAAGTGAACCAGAAACGGTTACTACATAACTTTCTGTAAGATTACAACCTAACGCATCGGTAACCACAACGGAGTAGGCACCTCCCGCCAAGTTGGATGCCGAAGAACCAGAAACTGAAGATGGTGTCCAAGAGTAGGTATATGCACCTGTACCACCCGTAACAGCCAATGAAATGCCACCATTAGTACTTCCGCATGCGGCTGCAGTAATGGTTTCACTAATTACAAGTTGATTAGGCTGTGTAATGGTTACTGTTTCGGAAGTTGTACAACCAGCATTATCGGTTACCGTAACGGTATAAGAACCACTTGTCAAACCAGTTGCTGAAGCTGCATTTCCTCCAGATGGAGACCAAAGATAAGTATACCCCGGTGTCCCTAAAGATGCCACTGCTGTTGCAGAACCATTGGTACCTCCAAAACAAGTTACATTATTTACACCAGTTAGCGTAACTGTAGGGCCATTAACACTTGGTACGTTAACAGTAGCTGTTTGTTGGCAAAAATTAGCATCTGTAACAGTCACAGTATACGATCCAGCTGCAATGTTTACAGCTGTATTACTTGTACCACCTGATGGTGCCCAAAAATAGGTAAACCCTCCTGCACCGCCTGAGGCATTAACCGTAGCAGAACCAGTAGGTGTGGTACAAGATGAAGGAGTTGAAGATGATGCAAGCGTGATTGCTGAAGGCTCTGTTAAAGTAGTTGTGGCCGTTGATTGACAACCATTAGCATCACTAACCAATACTGAGTAACTTCCAGCAGTTAAATTACTGGCCGTTTGACCCGTTTGTCCTGTTGGTGTCCACAAATAAGTGTAAGGAGCAGTACCAGAAACATTCACAAAAGCTGAACCAGTGGTTCCTCCATTACATGCTATATTGTTTGGACTTATCGATACAGTAGGTCCATTTGTTACGTTCACTAATACTGTAGCTGAATTGGAGCATCCATTGGCAGCAACTCCGGTTACCGTATACGTTCCACTGGCCGCAGTTGTAGCACTTGTGATTGTTGGATTTTGTAATGATGAACCAAAAGTATTTGGTCCGGTCCAAGTATAAGTAGCACCACCACCTGAGGTTAAGGTTATTGTATTACCTGCACATATTGTTGTAGGAGTTGCTGAAGCGGTTATTGTTGGTAAAGTATTCACTACAACAGTTGTAGTTGCAGCTGTTGACTGGCAACCATTTTCTGTTATTATAAGTGAGTATGTTCCAGCCATTGCAGTGGTTGAAGCTCCAATTGTTGGATTTTGAATAGAAGAAATAAAACCATTTGGACCTGTCCAAGAATAGGTACCTGTAGATGCACTTCCTGATAAATTTATTGGTGAACCAACACAAACAGGAGAATTACTTGAAGCAGTGGCTGTAGGAATTGGATTAACAGTAATGGTTCCTGAAGTAGGATTGCTAGAACAACCTGTAGTTGAATTAGTAAAGGTCATATTTGCAGTACCTGCGCCAACTCCTGTTACTACTCCCCCATTGGTTATGGAAGCAATACCCGCATTGCTACTTGACCATGTTCCTCCAGTTGAAGGAGTTAAGTTCAACGTTCCACCTACACAAACTAAACCTGATGAAGGTACAGTAACGGTGGGTGCTGCATTTACTACGACAGTGGTGCTTGAAGTTGCAGTACAAGTTCCAACTGCAACGGTTAAATTATATGTTCCCGCCATTACAGTAGTTGCAGAGGTAATAGTTGGATCTTCCACAGAACTAGAAAAGGTATTGGGTCCTGTCCAGGTGTAGGTTGCACCAGCAACGGTATTGGCAGTTAAATTAATGGGTGCTCCAACACAAATTGGAGTATTACTTCCCGCTGTAGCGGTTGGAGGTGCCGCTACGGTCACGTTAACAGTTGCGGGAGCAGAAGGACATCCATTATTGGTAATAATTAATGTATAGGTTCCAGTTGCGGCTGTTGTTGCACTTGGAATACTCGGATTTGCTGAAGTACTGTTAAAACCATTAGGTCCTGTCCATGCATACGTGGCTCCAGCAAAAGTATTATTTGTTAAATTCAACGTTTGACCTGCGCATATTGGGCTATTGCTTCCAACAGTGGCAGTTGGAGCATTGTTCACAGTAACGGTAATAGGTGTTCTCGTTGTACTTACACAAAGTGGATCTGCACTATTTACGGCTTCTACATAATAGGTTGTAGTGCCAGTTGGAGAAACAGTTTGAGGAATAGCTCCTAAATTTGTTCCACCTGTTGCAGCCGTATACACATTGTAATTTACTCCAGAAACCAAAGGAGATACATTAATTACTGAAGAACTACCAGAACAAATTGTTGCTGGAGTAGCTGTAACACCTACTGGAGCAGCCGGAGGAGTACAAACGGTCTGAATACAATCAACGGTTGAAGTTGGAGTAATTGGGGTTACAAGAGGAGTAGCATTACCATTGGTAACTGTTCCAGAGTTCCATGAATTATAAATTGGAGTACCGTAGGTATAAGTTACCGATGCATTTGTTACTGTTACGTTTGTTGCAGCACAAGTTGAAGGTGCCTGTCCGTTTGCATCTGTTTTAATAAAATGCATATTATGACCGGTACCTGCTAAAGTATAGGAAACGCCAATATATCCTCCATCAGAGACTTGTTGTCCATGTGGAAAGATGGATGCAAAGTTAAAAGCGTGATTTCTTGCCCAGATTGTATTATTAGTAGCAGGATCAACTTTCATTAAGACATTTGAAAAACTTGTTACATTTAAGTAATTTAGCCAAACTGCATAATTACCATCACTCGTTTCAAAAAAACGACTTGGAAGAAATGGTGCGTATGGCCCAATTACAGGAATTAATAAATTTGCGCCATATTTTCTAATCCAAGTAGGATTAGCCCAACCACCTGAACCAGATAAACGCATTAATACACAAGGCCTAGTGTCCCCATCTGTAGCTGAAATCAACGGTAAACCAGTTGAAGTAAGCGAAGCAGACATCATCGATTTACTTGTTTGACTAGTTGAATTACTTGGCACATCTAATTGTCTATGATAAGTAATAGCACCAGCAGTTGTTGTTTTTAAGAACATAGCATCTGTAGGTGTTGTATCATCACAGTCATCCGAATCATAAGTTGAGAAGGCATTATTTACATCATAATTACCCACGGCCACATAACCATCAGATACTTCAACTACATCAACAAAAGCGCCATCATTATAAATTCTATTACCAGCAGCAACAGAACCTGCATAATATCTGAATACATGATGCCACAAAACATTCCCAGAAGCATCAAACTTTACAATTAATGGAGATTGAATGGTTTCTGTAGCTGAACTACTGCAACTTGGTTGATTATTAGTTACTGAAACAAAATTGGTTTCTCCTCCTCCTGGGTTGTGACCCGTTACATAACCTACACAAATGTAACCACCATCGCTTGTTTTTTGAACTCTGTTAAAAAACGCACCCGTTGCCTGAGAAATGGAAAAATTTCTTCCTGAAATCAAATTTCCAGTTGCATCCAAAAACAATAAAAATGCGGGTCCACCATCATCTCCACCGCAAGCATAATATCTATTTAATGTATTATCTTTTTTAACATCGCCAAACATGTAGGCAATACCTCCCGAATATCTCTTTGACCATACAACATTACCAGATCCATCCACCTCTGTAAGTGAGGAAACAAATGGAATAAAGTTAGCATGAAAACCTGAAAACACATAGTTACCCGGTGTTAGAGCTTCGGTTGAAACAACCGGAATATCAAAAAGAGCAACATCATAGTTGATTCTAAATGTTGATTGTGAATGTAATAACTGTACTGAAAACAATAAAATCAGTGCACTGGTTAACTTTTTCATAAGCATTATTTAACAGTTTATCATAATAATTCACAAAATTATCGAAAAAACAAAAACAAAATTAGGGGGCTAGCCCCTCAATTTTGGATTATCCTTTAACAATTAGTTAACAATTCATCTTTTTCAACTAATTGATTGTCAAACACAATGTACCATACTTAGGGTTTATTAAAAATAAAAAAGCCCTACTTCATTGCTGAAAGTGGAGCTTAAACCAAAACTGTATGTCTTGAAATTATTTCTTGTGATGTTCTTTCCCGTGTCCAGATGATTTTCCTTTTTCAGGTTTTGTAGTCTTAGGATGATGTGGATTATTGGTGTTTTTGTACCAACCTTTGTGTTTTCCACTGTCTTTCTCAACTAAAACCAAACATGAAGTTGCGCTGAAATGGGTTATTAAACTGATAAGAATTATATTGTTAAATTTCATTTTTATAGTGTATTAGATGTTGAAAAAATAAGTAATTATAGTCTTAAAGAAATACCAAACTTTCCTCCAGAAAAAGCATTTCCTCCTCCAAATTCTAGATTTACTCCAAAACGACTATTAAAATAATATCTAAATCCAATTTGTCCACCTACTCCAAGACCTGAACTGTATCCACCAGGATAATCCTTGGAAGAATTCCAATGGTAAAAACCGATATTAATACCCGCATACACATCCCAGTTGGTAGGTATTTTTAATAAACTATTGAAATGATAATTGGCATTACCTGAAAAACCAAGAATATTATGATTATAACGATAATCATTGTATCTATCGTGATAAGCTCGGTAAGAAAATTCGAATCCAAGGGTTACATCTTTGTGAACTCCGAAATCCATTCCCACATAAACAGGTACACCCCAGCTGGATAAACCCACTCCCATATTGAGTTGTGATTGACCTTTAGCAATGGGTCCTTGTGAAAACAATGTGGTTGATGTAAGTGTAATTAACATCAGTAATGCATAGTAATTTTTTTTCATAAAATATTTTAAGTAACTAATTAATGTAAACCAATTCTTTATAATTGATTCTACATTACGCTTCTGGCGCTTCAGACTGAAACTCATTTTTCAGTGCTGCAAAGTTGAGCTGAATAGTCGCAAAAAGTGGTACATAAATCCTGTTATAAGTTACATAATTAACAGATAGCTGAACAATGAGTCCTTTTCATTTATAGAAAAGAATCCTTTTTTATTAGGATTTATTAATGAAAATTATGTTTTTTTTAGGTGTTTAAATGTAACCAACATTTACACTCAAAAATCATTCGAAGTAATTTACTGTAGAAAAATCAATTTACCAAATGTTTGTTTTAGGTAAAGTTATGTACCTTCGCCTTTCAACTCATTTATACAACCTATGAATTATACTTCTGTACTTCCGCTGCATATTACCGAGCTCACAAACTTGTTGGGTGAAAATACTGTTTTTGATTCTGCAGAAGTGCTGAAACAGTATGGAAGTGATCACACAGAAGATTTTTCATTTCCTCCAGCTGTTTTGGTAAAACCCAATTCAACTGAGCAAGTAGCATTGGTAATGAAATATGCCTTTGAGAACACGATACCTGTTACACCCATTGGTGCTTTGACCGGTTTGAGTGGTGGAGCTTTGAGTGTTATGAAGGGTATTGGACTTTCTACAGAAAGATTAAATAAAATAATTGAAATAGACGAAAAAAATCTCCAAGTCACAGTTGAACCCGCGGTTATTACCCAAGTGTTGCAAAACGCTGTTCAAGAAAAAGGATTGTTTTATGCTCCTGATCCTGCAAGTCGGGGTACGTGTTCGATAGGCGGAAATTTAGCCGAAAATTCAGGAGGTCCAAGAGCGGTAAAATATGGGGTTACAAAGGATTTTGTTTTGAATTTAGAAGTTGTATTACCCGATGGAAACATCATTTGGACGGGAGCCAATACGCTCAAAAATAGTACGGGTTACAACATCACTCAATTGATGGTAGGGAGTGAGGGTACATTAGGTATCATTACCAAGGCCGTTTTAAAACTACTTCCCTACCCTAAGGAGAATTTATTATTGTTAGTTCCATTCTTTTCAGCTGAAAAAGCCTGTGAAGCGGTTTCGGCTATTTTTAGAGCTGGCATAACTCCTTCTGCTATGGAATTTATGGAAAAAGATGCTATTTTATGGACATTAAAATTTGTAGATAATCCACCAAGCATTACTATTAAAGATGAACATCAAGCTCACTTATTGATTGAAGTGGATGGCAATGATTTAAATACATTGTATTCAGATTGCGAAAAAATGAGTGCTGTTTTAGAACAA
Organism: uncultured Flavobacteriales bacterium; assembly: GCA_964419055.1. GTDB lineage: Bacteria > Bacteroidota > Bacteroidia > Flavobacteriales_D > Parvicellaceae > CAYQNU01. The sequence continues at coordinate 21,454 of CAYQNU010000002.1, forward strand.
TATGAATGTGATGAAATTTTGTTTGCTGATTCCCAAGCTCAAAAAGATGCATTGTGGTTTTTAAGAAGACGGGTCGGTGAAGCAGTTAAAGCCAATTCTGTATACAAGGAAGAAGATACGGTTGTACCTCGATACGAATTAGCAAATCTATTAAAGGGTGTAAAACAAATTGGCGCTAAATACGGTTTTCAATCGGTTTGTTATGGACATGCAGGTGACGGTAATTTACACATAAATATAATAAAAGGAAGCTTGAGTGATGCCGCTTGGAAAGATGAATTACCCCTTGGTATTCGAGAGATATTTAAACTTACTGTTAGTCTAGGTGGCACATTATCGGGTGAGCATGGAATTGGCTTTGTACAAAAACACTACATGGACATAGCCTTTACATCTGTAGAACTCCAATTAATGAAAAATATTAAAAATGTTTTTGACCCAAAGGGAATTATGAATCCCGGAAAGATATTTTTATAAGATCAGGTTATTTTCAAATCATCAATTCAATTTATTCTCCGTTAATATAGGTACTTATTTTTTATTTTTTATTAAAAATCTACCTTTATAATATCTTTCAAACCGCTTGGTTTTGAATAATTTGGGTTACACAAATTCAATCTAAAATACTTTTTATAAATTCTCTATTGGCAAATGAGCAATAATCATTACTTTTGTCACTGATTGATTTTTATATAAAGTTTGATTAGTATGTCTGCAACACAAGAAAGTATCACACAAGAAATGACAAATATTGACGAAATAAAAAATGAAATTATCAATGATTTCAAATTGGCTTGTTTAAGTCGTGAAGCTTCTCTACTGGGTAGAAAAGAAGTTTTGACCGGTAAAGCGAAATTTGGAATTTTTGGTGATGGAAAGGAGTTAGCCCAAATAGCAATGGCTAAACAATTTCAAAATGGAGACTTTCGTTCAGGATATTACCGAGATCAAACTTTTATGATGGCTATTGGTGCGTTAACAGTTCAGCAGTATTTTGCTGCCTTATATGCACATACGGATGTCAATCAAGAACCTTCTTCGGCTGGTCGTCAAATGGGGGGGCATTATGCTACTCGAAATTTGAATGCAGACGGTAGTTGGAAAAACTTAATGCAACAAAAAAACTCTTCTGCCGATATCTCCCCTACTGCTGGTCAAATGCCACGTTTATTAGGATTAGCTCAAGCTTCTAAAGTATATCGTCAACAAAAAGATTTAAAATCATTCACAAATTTTAGTGACAATGGAAACGAAGTTGCTTTTGGAACGATAGGTGATGCAAGTACCAGTGAAGGTTTATTTTGGGAAACCATCAATGCAGCTGGTGTGTTGCAAGTACCCATGGTAATGAGTGTTTGGGATGATGGTTGGGGAATTTCGGTACCTAAGCATTTCCAAACTACCAAAGCCAGTATTTCTGAAGCTTTGGCAGGTTTTGCCAAAAAAGAGGGCGATGTAAACGGATATCAAATTTATAAAGTAAAGGGTTGGGATTATCCTTCTTTAATTAAAGTGTATGAAGAAGCTGTGGAATATACACGCGAACACCATGTTCCTTCATTGATTCACGTTGAAGAAGTTACTCAACCACAAGGACATTCTACTTCTGGTTCACATGAGCGTTACAAAAGTAAAGAGCAATTGGAATGGACAACGGAATATGATTGTGTAAATCAATTTAAAAAATGGATTGTTGGACATAAATTTCCGGATGGAAGCATCATTGCTACTGAGGAAGAATTGAATGTTATTGCTGAAAATGCGAAAAAAGAAGTTAGGTCGGAGCAAAAAAAGGCTTGGGCAAACTTTGTTGAAGATTTGAATAAAGATGCGCAATCACTCTACCCAATTTTAAACCAATTAGCCGAAAGTAGTTCTAACAAAGTTTTCATTACCAAAATAATAGAAGATTTACAAAAAACCATAGAACCTATACGAAGAGATATTTTTGGTGCGGCAAAAAAAGCATTACGTTATGTTAGAAACGAACAAAGTGTTGCTAAAACTGCTTTACAAAATTGGTTGAATCAAAAAAATAAAGAAGCTACTGAAAAATACAGTTCATATCTCTATTCTGAGTCTGAATGGAGTCCACTTAAAGTTAAAGAAGTAGCACCGTCCTATAGTTTTGATGCCGAAATTGTTGATGGAAGATTGGTGTTAAGAGATAATTTTAAATATATCTTTGAAAACCGACCTGAAGTATTAATCTTTGGTGAAGATGCTGGTAAAATTGGTGGTGTAAATCAGTCCTTGGAAGGAATGCAAGAGCAATTTGGAGAATTACGAGTAGCTGATACAGGTATTCGTGAAGCTACTATAATTGGTCAAGGTATTGGGATGGCTATGAGAGGATTAAGACCGATTGCTGAAATCCAATATTTGGATTATTTGCTTTATTGCTTGCAATTGATGAGTGATGATTTGGCAACCGTTCAATACCGTACAAAAGGTGGTCAAAAAGCACCTTTAATCATCAGTACTCGAGGTCACCGTTTGGAGGGTGTTTGGCACGCTGGATCGCCTATGGCTGGTATTATTAATTTGGTAAGAGGTATTCACGTTTGTGTTCCAAGAAATATGACCAAAGCAGCTGGTTTTTATAATACGTTACTTCAAGGTGATGACCCTGCCTTAGTTGTTGAATGTTTGAATGGTTATCGTTCAAAAGAAAAAATGCCGAACAATATCGGTGTATTTACAACACCACTAGGAATACCTGAAGTGGTAAGAGAAGGTTCTGACATAACGGTAGTAAGTTACGGCTCAACGTTTAATTTGTGTGAAATAGCAGCTCAGCAATTGCAAGAAGCAGGAATTTCTGTTGAATTGATTGATGTGCAAACGTTATTACCATTTGATATTAATCATAGCATTGTAGAATCGTTGAAAAAAACCAATAAAATTATTTTCATTGATGAAGATGTTGAAGGTGGAACTACTGCCTTTATGATGCAACAAGTATTGCAAAAACAACATGGTTATTATCATTTAGATGCCGAACCAAAAACGTTGACTGCAAAAGATCATCGCACGCCTTATGGATCTGATGGTGATTATTTCACTAAACCCAGTGTGGACGACATTTATGATGCTATTTACAGTATGATGAATGAGTATAATCCAACTGATTTTCCATTATAAATTAACTAACTAAAAACAAAAAATATACAGTATGTCAAATAACTTATTGAAAGGAAAAAAAGGAATTATTTTCGGTGCATTAAATGACCAATCAATCGCTTGGAAAGTTGCTTTAGAAGCTCATGCTCAAGGAGCTCAATTTGTATTAACGAATGCTCCTATTGCTATGCGTATGGGAGAAATAAATGAATTGGCTGCCATTACTAATTCTCAAGTAATTCCTGCCGATGCCACTTCAGTAGAAGATTTAGAGAATCTTTTCTCAAAAGCTCAAGAAATTTTAGGTGGTAAATTAGATTTTGTATTGCATTCAATTGGAATGTCACCAAATGTTCGTAAGAAAAAACATTATACAGATATAAATTATGAGTGGTACAAACAGACATTGGATGTTTCAGCTACTTCGCTACACAAAACGTTGGCAGTAGCTATGAAACAAGATGCATTAAACGATTGGTCGAGTGTTGTGGCCTTATCATACATTGCCGCTCAACGTATTTTCCCAGATTATAATGATATGGCTGATGCTAAATCATTGTTAGAATCTATTGCTCGAAGCTTTGGATACCACTATGGAATTGCTAAAAAAGTTCGTATTAATACGATTTCTCAATCACCAACAGTTACAACAGCTGGAAGCGGTGTAACAGGATTTGATAAATTCATTAGCTATGCTGAGCAAATGAGCCCTCTTGGAAATGCTTCTGCCGAGGCTTGTGCTAATTATTGTGTAGTAATGTTCTCTGATATGACTCGTTATGTAACGATGCAGAACTTATTCCACGATGGAGGGTTCTCAGCAGTTGGTGTAACCACACCTGTTATGGATAAGATGTAATTGAATTTAAATTCATGTAAACTAAAAATCCCCAATCATAGTAGTATGATTGGGGATTTTTTTTGGGGTGAATTTAAACAAACAAAAAAGTACTATCCTTTAACAAACTTAAATGATTTTGTGCCAACTGAAGTGGAGTAATTAATCAAATAAACACCGTTAGCTAAATGATTCAAATCAATTACTGAATTTCCGTTTACAGATTTTTGAGCAATAACAACACCTGACATGGCAACTACTTCATACGCTACTACTTCTGTTGTGGTAACAAACAATTTGTTATCAGCAGCATACAATGTGGCTCCAATTTCCAATTCATTGATTGACATTACACCTCCTGCTCCCATATCACCAGCAATAATGGATGTATTTGGCGTAGTTTCATAAGCATAACTGTGAATAGTTCCAGAAGTTGACCCAGTCGTACAACTTACTCTTATCCAACCATAATGAGTAGCTCCGCTAATTTCAAAACGAACACCAACGTATTTATAACCTACCCCTCTGAATTTACCCACATTCGTAATAGGTGTTCCACTTGGTTGAGCAGCATCAACGCTTAAACCAACAGATGGATAAAATGCGGGAGTAGCCGAATTGATATAATTTTGTGTTGCCCCAATACTTTGAACATTATTGATGGAATCAGCAACCAATAATGTTTCGGTGCCTAATAATTGAGTAGTGCCAGCGATGTATGTATTTCCATAGGTGTTTACAGCCACACCAGTAATTACAGCTTGAATAAAACCACCAATAACTGTATCTGCTTTATTAGCATAAATAGTTAATTCGGGAGTTAAATCGTTATTAAAATCAACGTTATATCCTTCTCCCGCGTAGGTTGAATTAATGGTAATTGGAGACGGTAATTCTGTATAAACAACTTGAGAAAAAGCAGTTGTAGCTGCACAAAAAGTTAAAAAAGTAAGTATAGATTTTTTCATCATAAAAGGTTTAAAATATTTGTTCAAAGAACTACTTTTTTTTTCAAAGGTTGCTTCCGTTCAACATATTATTTTGCATTTGAAACAATTTTTTAATAAATATTCGGTTTATCTTTGTCTAATATAACTCCAATGAATCAACAATACACCAAAAAATATTTTACCTTAAGCCTAATGGCTATGGTATTTTTGGTGAGTGTATTTTTCACCAATTGCCGTAAAGATAAAATTAACTTGAACAGCAATTTTAGGTTAGGTTTTTCTAGTGATACCGTATTATTCGACACTTTATTTACTACCATGGGAAGCACTACAAAATACTTCCGCATTTATAATTCGTCCAATCAAAAAGTCATTATATCCAATATAATTCTTGAACAAGGCACTCAATCACCCTATAGAATTAATGTGGATGGACAATCGGGAGTAAGTTTTGAAGAAGTTGAAATCCCAGCCAACGATAGTATTTTTATTTTTGTTCAAGTTACCATCGACCCCAATGGCTTGAATACGCCACTCTTAGTAGAAGACAAAATAAAATTCATTACAAATGGTTCTACTCAAGAAGTTGTTTTGCACGCTTTTGGACAAGATGCTTATTTTCATGTAAGAGAAATCATCACCACCAATACCACTTGGCTCAACGACAAACCTCACGTAATTTATGGTTATTGCGCTTTAGATTCTGGACTTTCACTGACTATTCCTGCTGGAACTAAAGTACACGGATACAACAGTTCTTTTTTATACATTTATAAAAGTTCATTATTCGTAAACGGAACTTTAGGTAATGAAGTAGAATTTTCGCAAACTCGAAATGAAGATTTTATTTTGGCACCTGCAGATAGTGTAGCTGGACAATGGCGAGGCATCTATTTTTATGCGCCCAAAAACAGTGTGCTAAATTATGCTACCATCAAAAATGCTGTGATAGGCGTTCAAATAGATACGCTTTCAGGACAAGATTCTGTTTCTTTAACCAATGTAAAAATAGATAATTCGGTATATGCAGCTATCCTTACACAAGGAGGGAATGTTTTTGCTCAAAGCTGTGTATTTGGAAATGCAGGATCCTACAGCGGTTTTTTTAGCATTGGTGGAAAAGTATTTGTGGACCATTGCACCTTTGGAAATTATTGGTTGAGCCAACGAAACAGTGCTTTATTGGTACTCAAAGATTATTATGAGGATGCCAACGAAAACATACAGTATCGTCCCTTTGTTTCAAACACAATAAAAAACTCCATCATTTATGGCCCTAATGAAAACGAGTGTGTTTTGGATACTTTGAGCAGAACACTCTCGGGTGTGGCCCCAAAATTCTTTTTTAGTCATTGTTTATTCAAAACCGAAAACAATGTTGCCAACTCATCATTTTACTTTAGTTGTTGGAAAAACTTAGACCCTAATTTTGTAAACACCTCCACTTGGAACTACAGATCCTCAGGATCAGCCGTAGACAATAAAGGGACTACAACAGTTCCCATACCTGACATGGATGGCGTGATGCGTTCTATAAGTGGAAATAGATTGGGGGCTTATAATTAGGGTTTTTGATACAACTTCACTCTTTTAAACTTTCCTAAATGAATCTCAAAAAAATCACATTTGCATTATCAATTTTGATTGTACTAATTTCTTGCAACAATATTGTAAATCCTTCCATCAATAAGAATATAGATTCTTCAGAAATTACCCCTAAAATTGAGGAAAATTTTATTCACGATTCCTTGATTATGGAAAACAACATTGATGATACTGTTATTTATGACAAAATTATTGCTTATGAATTTGAAGGTAATGGAGACAATGATATTGTTTCGGGAAGTAAATTAATTGAAAAGTCAAAAATTTATCAAGAAAAAGAAATAACACTAGAAAAAGTAAAAGAATTTGAATCAATAATACAAAATAAACATACCTATGGCGGAAGTACCGCTTCCTGTTTTGATCCCCATTTTGGAATTGTCTACTATAAAAACAACAAAATTGTTAACTATATAAGTGTTTGTTTAGCATGCAATAGATTATACGCAAGTTTTGATATCCCTGCACAAAAGCTGCACAAATCAACATTATGTGACGAATGTTATGATGAAGGTTTGGATAAAAAAGCTAGAAAACAAATTAGTGAATTTATTAAAAAATTAGGTTTTGGACACTGGGAATTGGGCGAAAGCATATTCGATTAGTAATATACTTTAACGAATCATTAAATAGATTGGGGGCTTATAATTAATCCTAAACTACAGGATTTCCTTTAAATGCAAATTTAACCAGAACTTCTAATTTAACCAGTACGAGCATATTTTCATTAGTTGCTTCAAGATACACTAATGGCGCTTTACCTGCGTTATAGGCCTCAACCCAACGTGGAGCGCACAAACACCATTTATCCCCCTCTTTAAGCCCTTCAAAACCATATTCCAATCTAGGAGTAGATAAATCATTTCCCATCTGTTTACTGAATTCTAGGAAATCATTCGTCATTATAGCACATACGGTATGCATACCAAAGTCACTATCATCGGTATCACAACATCCATTTCTAAAATAGCCTGTTAACGGATTTGTGCTACAAGTAATAATAGGTTCACCAAATACATTGAAAGATGCCATAGAATTGTTTTTTTTAGATCGCGTATCAAAGTAAGTAAGTTAAAAGATGAAATGCAACCTTAATCTAATTTAATAACAAAAAAGTTAATTGTATAGAGGGGTTTTATGATGGTAGTTTTTTGATTTTAGATTTTAGATTGTAGAATGTAGATTTATTAATCCTCAGCGTGGAATTTGACATTCAGTCGCTGAATTGACTGAGCTTGTCGAAGTCAACTTTTCGAAATTGCCAATTAGATTTACGAGCGTAGATTATTGATTCTTAATCCTCATTTTGTAATTTGACATTCAGTCGCTGAGCTGACTGAGCTTGTCGAAGTCAGCCTTTCGAAATGGCCAATTAGATTTACGAGTGTAGATTATTGATTCTTAATCCTCAGCGTGGAATTTGACATTCGGTCGCTGAGCTGACTGAGCTTATCGAAGTCAGCATACTGAAACTGCCATCCGACCCTCTGCTTGTAAGGCAGATGCATTTTTTTTATTTAATTGAAATTGTTTTAAAACAAAAAAGGTTACCTCAATAATGAAGTAACCTTTTCGATGTGGGAGCAGAGGGATTCGAATCCCGTAGAGACAAGAATTTCTAATTCTTAGTCTCTGCGAGGACTCTCGTAAAACAACCAAATCAAAGATTTGTGGTTTTACGGAGCCCCGTTTTTCAGGATTTTTTCTAAATGATTTGTTTATTCTCTACGAGGACTAACAAAACAAATAAATTAAAATTTATGGTTTTGTATAGCCACCCGACCCTCTGCTTGTAAGGCTGATGCATTTTTTTATTTAGTTGAAATTCTTTTTAAAACAAAAAAAGGTTACCTCAATAATGAAGTAACCTTTTCGATGTGGGAGCAGAGGGATTCGAACCCCCGACCCTCTGCTTGTAAGGCAGATGCTCTGAACCAACTGAGCTATGCTCCCATAGTTGTTAAGCGGGTGCAAATATAGATATAATCTTTATACCTCCAAACTTTTATTAAAAAAAATATCAATTATTTCTGCAACTACAAAATTACTACCTCCCACAAATATCAAATCATTTGGAGAAGCTTTATCCAGTGCTTCTTTAAATGCCTCAGCGCAAGATAAATATGTTTTTATAAATGGGAAATCATAAAAATTAGCCGCCAAATCTTCTATGGGTAAGGCTCGTTGAATTTTCGGTGAACATAAATAATATTTTGAATCTTTTGGTAATATGGACACTATCGATTTCAAATCTTTGTCGGCTACCATTCCAAAAACTATGTGAATTTCTTCATATTTTAACTTTTCTTGTTCCAATTGCTTAACAATAAGAGAAAGTCCATTTAAATTATGTCCAATATCAGCAATAACTGTTGGGTTGTTTTGTAAAACTTCCCAACGCCCCCTAAAACCCGTGTTTTGAAGTACATTTTTTAATCCTGAATTCATTTTTTCTTGCGGAATAATAAATCCCATTTTCGACAAAACTCGACAAGTAGCTTCGACTGTCGCAATGTTCATTCGTTGATAATCCCCCATTAAATTAGAGTAATTAACAGCGGGTATTTCCTTTACTAATGTGAGCTGACTATTTTGTTTTTTAGCTTTTTCAATAAAAACATTTTCTACGTCTTGATTACCGAAAGCCAAAATGGAAGGTTTATTTTCTTTTATAATTCCTGCTTTCTCAGAGGCTATTTGTTCTAAGGTATCTCCCAGAAATTGCGTATGATCGATCCCTATTTGAGTAATAACCGAAACTAATGGATTTACAATATTGGTACTGTCCAAGCGCCCTCCCAAACCCGTTTCCAACACCACAATATCTACCTTTTCTTTAGCGAAATAATAAAAAGCTAATGCAGTAGACCATTCAAAAAAAGAGGCATTTATGGCTTCAAATGCTTCCTTATGTTGCATTACAAATGAAACTACTTCATCTTCTGGAATTACCTTACCATTAATTCTTATGCGCTCTCTAAAATCAACTAAATGAGGGGAAGTAAACAAACCTACTTGGTAACCTGATTCTTGCAAAACGGATGCTAATAAGTTACATGTAGACCCCTTACCATTTGTACCAGCCACATGAACAAATTGGAGTTGTTCATGTGGGTTGCCAATAATTTCGCACAAAGCAATGATATTACCTAATCCAGGCTTATAAGCTTGGCCTCCTATTTTTTGAAATTGCGGATATTGACTAAATAAATACTCAATAACTTGAGAATAGGTCATTATTCAAGAGTAAAGTTTATTGCAAAAGTGGTTGTTTGCAAAGCTGGTCCATTATCATCTTTTGAAAACTTAAACTGTTTAGCTAATTTTTCAGCTTGTTTAATTAACGTTTCATTAGATGTAGTTGTTTTTGAATGCGATCTTTTGGCAACAGCTTTTGTAACATTTCCATCTTGATCAATCGTTACTTCCACCATTACTCTACCCTCTTCTTGTGTGGGATTGGTTAATGCGGGCTTAGAAACAACTTTTCTTCCTTCAGAAAGTCCATCACCTGATGAAGGCCCAATATTTGGTCCTTGGCCTGGACCTATACCTCCTCCTTGAGATCCGCCTCCTCCACCATCACTTCCGCCTCCTCCACCAAATACATTGGAGAAATCGTTGGCAGGATTATTTGAGGAAGATGAATTCCCATTTTCGGTGGTATTATTTTTCTTAGGATCTTTTTGAGTGACTTTTGAATCGGTAACTTTACTTTCGGTTTCTACACTTTCGGTTTGGCTATCTGAATTACTTTCTTTGGCTGTTTGAGAAACTTCTTCACTTATGGATTCAGCACCTCCCGATTCACCTCCACCACCAGCTGAAGTAAAATCCATCACCATCACTACTTTCTCTGTGGGAAAAGGAGGATCTGCTTCAATATCGCATGAGGGAATAAAAGGAATCATCATAAAACAACCCCCGTTTAAAACGATGGCAACAGTTAATCCAATGTTTTTGTATTTTTTGCTAATCGGTTTCATATACATCTAAATTTGATTTAAAATACCCTACAAATCAGCACTTAAGTATTTAAACTGCTTTTTCATATTGACAATTTAACTTGGTAAATATGATAAGGTTACAACGAAGCAAACAAAAAGTTCAATTATTTATGACTTCGTTTTGATGATTACCTTTAAACCGTGTTTTTTAATGATATCCAACGCTACAATAGTATATTGCCAATCGCTGTCTTTATCTCCTAATAATTCAAAAGTACTATCCAAACCAACATTTGCTATCATTTGTGCTTCTAAATCTTCGGGTGCAATTGGTTCAGTACTGTTTTCACCAATATAATATTGGTTATCTTTGGTTACGTATACCTTTGCAATTTTACTTTGACTCGAATCTCCTTCACTGCTTTTTGGTAACTCAATCTCATGACTTGTATCAACCATAGTAGAAAGCACCACAAAAAATATCAGCATTAAAAACACTAAATCAGTCATAGACGACATACCGCCCTCTATCAATACTTTTCTTTTGGGTCTGATATCCATAATTAAATTATTTTCCTGGTTCTTCCAATATGTCTAAGAATTCAATAGCAGTGCGTTCCATTTTCTGAATTACTTTATCCACTTTACTCACTAAATAGTTGTAAGCAACGTACGCTATAATCCCCACAATTAATCCTCCCACAGTGGTCACCATGGCTTCCATGATACCCCCGGAAAGGTTTTGAATTTCGACTCCATTTTTTCTCATGTTTGAGAACGTAGTCATCATACCGATAACGGTACCTAAGAAACCTAACATGGGAGCCGCTCCAGCAATAGTAGCTAAAACAGAAAGTCTTGCTTCTAATCGATATACTTCCAATTTGGCAACGTTCTCAATAGAAGTTGCAATATCTTTCATATCCTTACCAATTCGGGTAATCCCTTTTTCAACCATTCTAGCCATAGGATTATCTGTAGAAGCACATACTTGTTTGGCTGCATCAAACTTACCGTCTTCAACAAATGTTTTTACTTTCAACATAAAATCACGCTCTTCTTGCAATGATTTACGAATGGATAAAAAACGTTCCACAAAAATATACACTGCCAAAACCGACATTATTCCTAATGGCAACATAATGTACCACGAGTCAAAAATAACCTCCATAATGGTTTGAGGTTGACCTGCACCTGGAGCTTCAGTAGAACCTGGAGCTGCACTACCTGTTTCTAATTGTATTCTGTTGATTAATTCGTAAATATTCATAACTAAAAATTTAAACTTTATATTTCAATTAATGCATTAAAAGGAATGCGCCAATACCAGCTAAATAACCAATTGTAGCTAACCAAGCGATGTTTTTTAAGTACCAGAAAAAAGATATTTTTTCCATACCCATTGCTACTACTCCCGCAGCTGAACCGATGATCAACATACTACCCCCTGTACCAGCTGTATAGGCTATAAAATGCCACATTGGATTATCAATTGGCATATCTGCAAACATACCAATACTGGCTGCTACTAACGGAACGTTATCTATAACTGCAGAACCTACTCCAAGTAACGTTACAAATACCTCAACATCCATATTTCCCAAAACCATTTGACCAAAAGAGAAGATTAAACCTAATGATTCTAAAGCAGCAACCGTCATTAATATCCCTAAAAAGAATAAAATGGAAGGCATTTCAATTTTTGACAACGCTTTAAAAGTTGGGCTACTGTGAGCTCCATGAGATTGATCTCCACTAAAATCGGAACCATGTTGTGGAGTCATACTAAATTTACGGTTACTCACAATCTCAGCAACTAATGAGACTATAGCTAACGAAAGCATCATACCAACGTAAGGAGGTAAGTGCGTAATTGTTTTGAAAATCGGAACAAAAACGATCATTATCAAACCTAAATACAACATAAAAGGACCATTTTTGTTTTCTGCCGTTTTATCAACTTCTGAAGAAAAAGTTCCTTTAAATGCAGGCATTAGAGAAGCTATAAATGTTGGGATAACCATACATAAAACAGAAGGTATGATTAAATACTCCATTAATTTAACAGCTGTAACTTTATTTTGCATCCACAACATAGTAGTGGTAACATCTCCAATTGGCGACCAAGCACCACCAGCATTCGCAGCAATGATTATCATACCTGCATACCATATACGATCTTTATTTTCAGGCAATAGTTTTCTTAATATGGTTATTAATACAATTGTTGCAGTTAGGTTATCAATAATCGATGAAAGGATAAACGCTAAAATAGCTACAATCCACAATAAGGTTCTTTTTTTATTGGTTTTAACAAAATTCTTAAACGTTGAAAATCCATTGAAACTATCAATAATTTCAACAATTGTCATCGCACCTACCAAGAAAATTAAGATTTCACATGTTTTTCCAAAGTGATGTAACAATGTTCCTTCCATCAAATGCAATCTACCCTCGTGATTTAATGAGGTAAATCCTTCATTCATTAACCTACTATCGTGAGAATCAAACCAATTGGTAAACCCATCCAATCCAAATGCAATTAATGCCCAAGCAAATGCCATCATTAACAAAGCGGGAATTAATTTGTCAATTTTTAATGTGTGTTCAATGGTTATGGCCAAATAACCTAAAATAAACACCGCAACAATAATCATTTCCATAAAGTGTAGTTTTTCTGATTTTAATTAATTTCGGTCAAAATTAGTATATAACCGAAGTCTTGTAATTATTTTTTTGAATAGTATTAAACATTCATTGTTAATAGCGCTTACTTCACCAATTGTTTTAAGGCTATTTCAAAAGCCGTTTTAGCAATTTTTGTTTTTGATGAAGAAACAGTATAAGATGCTTTTAAGGCATTTTTTATGGTAAGGGAAGTGTCTTCAAAAATTCCCTTATCTTCAATTACTTTTAAATCACTGCTCATCAAATAAGCAAATACTCTCGCCATACCACAATTTGATATGAAATCAGGAATTACACTGATTTGATTATCGGCATATTCTGCAATAGGTCCGAAGAAAATTTGTGGATCTGCAAAAGGTACGTTAGCTCCTGCAGCAATAACCTCTACTCCCGAATGAATCATCCTATCCAATTGATCTTTTGTGATCAAACGAGAAGCAGCACATGGTAAGAATACCTCTGCCTTAATGTCCCAAATTTTTGCATTCACTTCTTCAAATGAAAGCATGTTTTTGGCAACCAATTTGTTCCCATCCTTTTCATTAAACAGGGCTTTGATTTCTTCAAATGTAAATCCATTTTCGTTAATCAACCCTCCTACTCTATCAATAATACCAACAATGATGGCTCCTTGTTGTGCCAAGTAATAAGCCCCTGCAGAACCTACATTTCCCCATCCTTGAATGATGACGCGTTTACCTTTTATATCACCGCCATAAATAGCATAAAAATGTTTAACCGATTCGGCAACACCATAACCCGTAATCATATCAGCCACCACATATTTACGATCAACCTGAGGTGATAAATGCGTATCTTCAATAACTTTTAAAACACCTTGACGTAATTGACCAATTCTATTGATTTTTTGTGCTTCACGTGGCTGAAAATGGCCATTAAAAACACCTTCTTGAGGATGCCAAACACCACAATCTTCAGTAATCGGAATTACTTCATGTATTTCATCAACATTTAAATCGCCACCTGTACCGTAATAATGTTTTAATAAAGGGGTAACTGCTGCATACCAACGTCTCAAAACACCTTCTTTTCTGGGATCATTTGGATCAAAATTAATTCCCGACTTAGCTCCACCAATAGCAGGTCCCGCTACCGTAAATTTCACTTCCATCGTTTTAGCCAAAGATTCTACTTCTCTTTTATCTAGCCCTACACGCATACGTGTTCCTCCCCCAGCTGCTCCTCCTCTCAATGAGTTGATTACCACCCAACCTTCTGCTTCTGTTTCAGCATCCTTCCATTCAAATACAATTTCGGGACGTTTATTTTCAAATTTATGAAGTAAATCTTGCATTTTTTTCTTTTTTAAATGTTGGGGCAAATGTAGACATTTATAATTCAAATCTATCCACAGAAAATGGCAATATTTTAACAAAATAAAAAGTCAGATGAGTTAGATTAATCCTCAATAGGATCTGCAAACGATAAAATTTTATCTCTTCGTTGAGCCACACTTAAGAAAAATGAAATGATTAATGCCCCAAAACCTTGTTCAAACATTTGCCATGTAAAATTGATAACATTATTAGCTAACCCCTTGCCTGCTAAGGATAGTCCTAATACAAAAATTATTAGGTTAATAATAAAACCAACTATTATCCCAATACTAATATGCTTGAAGGTTTTGTATTCCTCGGGTTTATACAACATTAATACAAAAGAAATTCCACCCGAAATAAAAAGATATACCAAAGCAAGCAACCCTAAGAAAATATTTCTATCATATTGAAGAAATTTGAAATCATTTAGTAACACACCGTGCCATGTGTAGGACAAAAAAAACATAACCAAAGCGCCCAATAGTGCTGAAATAGCTAAACGCGAAAGTTTCATAACTAATAATTAATTCATTCAAAATGCAAAGTTACTTTTTTTGGTGGTTCCATGACCGATTTTCATGACAATACCCTTAAAATTACAAGTAAAAGGATTATATTGTATAAATAAAAAAACGAAGTTCTGAATGAAAAAACAAGGATTTAAAAAAAAATATGTAGTTTTGAATGCTATGAAAAAAATAGGATTTATTGTAGGAATACTACTTTTGATTTTTGCTTCTTGCAGAAAAAGAGAAAGCGATATCAATTGGGATGTCGATATGGCTTATCCGCTTGCCTATGGCTCGTTGGGTATTGAAAACATTCTTCCCGATTCATTACTGCAAGTAAATCCAGATAGTTCTATTAGCATTCGTTTTGAAACCGCTTTATTGTCGCTTTCTATTGATTCGTTGGCTTCCATCCCCGATACTACCTTAGAGTTAGCTTATGCATTGCCACTTTTTATCCCGATCACAGTGGCCCCAGGCCAGCAAATCATTAATAATCCAGAAGAAAACAAATTATCGATTGATGGTGCAGAATTAACCGAAGTTGTTGTAAAATCAGGGAAAGTAAATTATCGAATTGAAAGCACCATTCCCGGAGATATTATCTACACCTACACCATTCCTTCAGCTAAGGATGCTAATGGTGTCGTTTTTTCAAAAACGTTAAACATTCCTAAAGCAAGCAGTTCTGCGAATAGTTTGATAACAGGTAGTTTTGATTTAGATAATTATAAAGTGGATTTAACCGGTTTAAATGGTAATAAAACCAATACATTGTTGACCACCGTAACTGCCAAACTTAGCCCAACCAATGACGGTTCAATAACGGTATCCAACACCGATACATTATATATAAGTAATACGCTTTCGGATGTCAAAATTGAAAGTGCTTTAGGTTATTTTGGACAACATGATTTTCAAATTGGCCCTGCTTCCACTTATCTCAGTTTTTTCAAAAAAATAGTATCTGGAACGATTAATATAACTGATTTAATAGCCTCCATTAAAATTGAAAATGGCGTAGGGGTTGATGCGTTCCTTAAAATTAACAGTTTAATCTCACGCCATGATGCCGATGCACCTATAGCATTGCAACACGAACTGATTGGTGAAAACAATGTATTGAACAGAGCTTATAAAATTGCTGACGAGGTTTATCCCTCTTCATTGATCTTTAATTTAAACGCTGCCAATTCTAATTTAGAAACTATGCTTGAATCTCTTCCCGATTCGGTAGGTTATGATGCTCAAGTAACCATCAATCCTTTGGGGAATGTGGCTGCATTCAACGATTTTGTTTATGCCGATAGTCCTTTACGTGTATTGCTAAATGTAGATATGCCTTTAAATGCAATAGCTAACAATTTGCAACTGGTAGACACGTTGGAATTGGATATTGCCGACAGTAGTCCTTTAAATGACTTAAAATTATTCATTGATCTGGAAAATGGTTTTCCTATGAGTGCCACAGTTCAATTGTTTATTTTAGATGGAAATAATATGCCTGTGGGCACACTTTTAGTTCCTGGTGTTATTCCTTCAGCCATCTTAAATTCTAATAATACGGTGCAACAAACGGCTTATTCAGCGCATACCTTGACCTTGTTGCCCAAAGATTTAGAGAATTTACAACGGTATAAAAAATTGGCTTTGAAACTTACTTTTGACAGCCCTCAAAACAACCATATCTATATTTATGATTACAATCGTTTGAAATTCAACGTAAGAGCACAATCAAATATTAAAATCAGTATTCGATGATTAGGAAAATAGTAGCCTTACTTTTTATATCCTTTCTACTTAATAAAGGGAATCCATTAGCTCAAAATTTGGGTCATGAAGCTCGTTTCATGAAATCTTGGGATACTATTGCGGCTCAAGTAAGCAGTTCGTCTTATTACATGTATGGTTCTACGTTCTTGGATTTAAAAATGGTGCAATTATTTAATAAAGGTGGTACCATCAACGAACAGCTAAAAACAGAAACGTTAGCACGAATTAAAAACAATAATTTTGTTGGTGGTGAGTACAGAAGTACCATAACTTTTCAGGATCCTGGAATCTACCTAATTGGACGATTTGGATATTACGCTACGGTTGAAGTGGGTGGTATTGTTGGTGTAAATGCAGCGCGTGATATTGTCCCCTTTATGCTGCGAGGAAATGTTCCTTTTTTGGGCGACACGGCTCATTTAGCACCTACAGAATACAGTTTAAATAATTACCAAAAGTTTGGAATTGGATTAAATAAACACAATCGATTGAAGATAGGCTTATCTCTAATGAATTTTAATCAATATGAATATGGTAAAATTGAAAACGGTTATGTTTCAGTAAATGATACGTTCAGTTCTATGCAATTATCGTTAAATGGAAATTATGAGAGAGGTGATACTTCTCTAAACAACTATTTTTCATCAAAAGGAATTGGAATTGGGTTTGATTTGGAAGCCACTGTTCCGCTGAAATTTGCCGACAGTTTATCTAATTCTGCTCCACACTTTGTGATCGGTGCAAAAAATATTGGTGTATTTCTTTCTTCTAAAAATGCTATGTCCTATGATTTACGAACCAATTATCAATTTAATGGTTTTGAAATAAATTCACTTCAAAATTTTGAATCTACGGTTTTTAATTTAGATTCAGAAGTTGATTCACTTACGCCAGTAGCAGAAACGGGAAGGTTGGTTCGTTTATTACCTTTTGAGCTTTATTTTTATTCGCCATCCAATCCTAATGGGAAAAAACTTCAAGTGATTTATGGTTTTAGATACATAAATCGAAGCATTGCTAATGCAACGGGATATGTGGGAATGGATTTACGCACAAAAAAGAATGCCGTATGGTCAACGTATTTGAATTTCGGTGGTTTCTACCTTGCCCAATGGGGATTTTCGGTTAGAAAAGATTGGGGCAAATTACAAATGGGATTGGTTACCAATCATATATTGGGTTTTATTACCAAAGAAGCCTACGGACTGTCATTAGGTTTAACCTTAAACTATAGAATTAATGGATAAGAAAATAGTAAGCCTATTCATTCTATTTTGGTGTTCATATATTGTGAATGCACAAAACTCTAATTTCTTCAAAACCTATGGTGGCAATGGTAGCGAATATGGATTGAGTGTTATCAATTCATCCGATAAAACCTATACAATTGTGGGTGCCACAGAGAGTTTTGGTAATGGATCGGTTGATGCTTATTTATTAAATATTGATTCATTAGGCAATTACAATTGGTCAAAAACATTTGGCGGACCCAATATTGAATGGGCTTATGATTTGATTGAAATAGCAGATTCAGGTTTTGTACTATGTGGATACTCCAACAGTGGTTCTTTGGGTTATGATAGTTACCTCATCAAAACGGATAAAATTGGCAATTTGATTTGGGAAAAAACAATCGATTTACCCGAATGGAATTTCCTCTATTGTTTGCATAAAACAGCCGATAGCAACTATGTAGCTGTGGGTGAAATTCACGACAATGCCTCCGGTTTTACAGATGGGTTGCTCATTAAATTTGACCAAAACGGTGATACACTTTGGACCAAACAATTTGATAACGGACACAATGATCGTTTTAATTCAGTAATTGAAACTTCCACTGGTGAACTGGTCATGACAGGAAAAACACATTTATTTAGTGAAGACGTTTGGGTAGTCAAAACCAATTATTTGGGAGATTTAATTTGGGAGTATACCTTTGGTGATACTTTAGCCGATGAAGGCAAAGATGTAATCGAAACCTCCGATGGTAGGTATTTAGTAACGGGAACATTTGGAAACAACAGCAATTATTTGGATGACCATTTATTATTGAAAGTCAATACCAATGGAACCTACTATTTGCATAACTATTTTAACGAATCAAACGTTGATTATGGTGTAAAATCGCTTCAATTTGCAGGAGCAACCAACTCTATTTCTGTTGGTACAACCAAAACAATTGGACAAGGTGGTTTTGATTTTAGGGCAAGTCATGACAATACTTACCTGGGTGGTAATTGGTATCTTCCGTATGTTTTTACTGCAGGAAGGATGGATGATGACATAGCTTATTCAGCCGATACGACTTATGACAAGGGAATCATTATAGTAGGCACCACAACTTCTACCCTTTTTGGACCCACCAATATTATGGTGTATAAAAAAGATTCGACCACCAATTTTCCAACTTTTTCAAATGAAGTATTTGACTTAAACATCTCCGAAAAAGAACGAATTGAAGTGCATTATTACCCTAACCCAACCAAAGGATTGATCACCTTTGAAAATGAGTTGATTCGAAATGCTGCGTACTCCATTTTTGATATTACTGGAAGGTTAGTGAAAACAGGAAACTTATTGAATAATCAGATTGATGTGCACGAATTAACTTCGGGAACCTATCTATTAACGTTTGTCGCATTTAATACTACCCTCAAAATACAAAAGGAATAACGCTTAAGGATAAGCTACAAAATAATAATTCAATCTCTTTTGGTATTGCTCGATGAATTGTTCTTTTGAAAGCGGTTGTTTACCCGCTAAATAGTTTTTCATTAACGAAATATTCATCTTTAATTGAATGTGCAATAATTCCCACATTTTCTCTGGTGAATTTTCATAATATTCTGAAGCTCCCAATCCGTGTTCAAAAACAATAATGGGTTTTTCTCGGTTTATAGTCTCTTTAGCTCCGTTTATCACTCCGAATTCAGCTCCTTCCACATCAATTTTAATGAGAGACACTTTTTGGTTAGAAGGCAATACATTGTCTAATGTATCGGATTCAATTTCAATTAATTTTATCTTCTCTTCTTTGGTATAGGTTCTTTTGTTTATACCGCTGTAAGCCGGATTAGAAACCACATGATGAAAAGTGATGGTACCTTTTTTATCTGCAAGGGCTAGGTTAAAAATAGCATGTTTAGGATAGGTTGTTTTGAGGTCTGCTGCCATTTGAGGAATGGCTTCGAAACCGAAATGTTGCGTGTGAGGGGCATATTTTATGGCCCAATCCAATACTTCACCTTTGTGGCAGCCCACATCAACAAATACCGAATCGCTTTTTAAAACCCGTTGAAATATTTTTTTGGTTTGCGCATCGTACTTTTGATTTTTAGTCAATTGGATAGGCAATCGTTTAATAATCGCTTTTATATATTTCTTCATCACTTCTTTAAAAAATGAAAATCCTATTTGGTGATTTTCACTTCTGTTCTTCGGTTTTTAGCTTTATTCTCTGCTGTATCATTGGCTACAATAGGCTTGGATTCTCCATATCCTTTATAGCTCAAACGTGTTTTATCAATTCCGTTTTGAATCAACCAAGTGACTACCGCTTTAGCTCTATTTTCGGACAATACTTGATTGGATTTGTCATCTCCGTCACTATCGGTGTGTCCACCCAATTCGATTTTCAATGTTGGATTTTTGGTCAAAATTTCTTTTAGTTTCTCTAACTCAGCCACCGATTCGGGTTTTAAATCGTATTTATTGACATCAAAAAATACATTTTCTAAAACGAACGTATAGCCATCACCAAAAGGTAACATCGGTACATTCACATAATACCCATCGGTGGTAGCCACCAATTTATCCAAACTGTAGTTTTTTGAGAAAAAGAAATACCCTTCATGTTCGCACAGCAAGGCAAAATCTTTATTTTTTGGTAAAGCCACTATAAATTCTCCATTTCCGCTATTGGCAACAGCACTTTTATAAACCAATTGAGTAGATAAATCAATCAATTTGAAACTTCCCGCTAATGGTTTACGCGTTAAGGAATCATACACATGACCTTTCATATAGGTTGTGTTAATGGGCTGCATATTTTTAGGCAATTCAAACGAATACAAATCTAAGCTACCAAAACCGCCTGGTCTGTCAGAAGCAAATAAAGCAATGTTGCCTTTTGCCGAAACCAAAATACTGTTTTCTTCCCCGTAGGTGTTAATAGGATAACCCAAATTAACAGCCTTACCCCATTCGCCATCTGCTTGCATTCGACTTACATAAATATCCAAATCACCCATACCAGGGTGTCCGTTTGATGAAAAATACAAGGTTTGTCCATCTGGGTGAATTTGCACCGATTCTTCTCTACCGGCAGTATTAACGTTGGGCCCTAATTTTACCGGAACGGACCACCCTTTAGGTGTGATTTCGGTTTTATAAATATCTTGATCTTGAGCACTTCTTTTTGATTTGTCGTTGATCATTCCTCTGATAAAATAAAGCGTTTTACCATCAGATGAAAAACAAGGTTGTGATTCCCAATTTTTACTATTAACTGGCGCACCTAAATTTTCTGGTTTAGTCCAATTTTCGCCTATTTTTTCGCTGTAAAACAAATCACAACTTCCAAATCCTTTTCTCCCTTCACCATAATCGTATTCGCCTTTGATGCCGGTTTCACAACCTACCAATATAACGTATTTTCCATCGGCAGAAAACGTAGGAGCCCCTTCGTTAAAAACTGTATTTACATTTGGACTAATGGGTTTACCGTAACTCCAATGATCTTCGGCTTTTTTGGAAACAAAAATATCTTCTTGCATTCCTCTTGGTGCAGCAGGGTCTAAAATCAAACGCGTGTACAATAACGTTTGATCATCGGTGGTTAAGGATGGGTAATATTCGGGTCTATCAGTATTGATATTGGGACCCATATTTTTAGGGTCAAAAGGAACGGGATTTTTAAGGGCATTTTTAGCAAATTGGCAATCTGAAACGTATTTATGACATTTTTCAATAAAATTTTGATTGCCATTTCTCACTTCTAAATAACGATTGGCATTTTTTTCGGCATTTACATAGTCACCGATGGCCATTTGCATGCTCGACAAGTAAAAATATTCCGACTCCGAAAATTTCTTTCCGGTATTCATCATGCGCACCTTGTATTCGATGGCTTTTTTTAAATCGTATTTTTCAACATATACATTACTTATCAAACTCAAAGCTTCCACAAAGTTAGGATCGCGCTCCAATGCTTTCAATAAATTTTCTTCGGCACAAGCCAAGTTACGTTTACCTGTTTCGGGGTTTACATCATTAAAACACGCTCTTCCGATTTCATAGGCTTTTATGGCTTTTTTGTCAGACGAACCATAACCGTCCACACCCATAGGTTGTGCAACGGAACATGAGGTAATTCCTATTATGAAGGTGATGAGTAAAACAAATTTGTGTTTTGAAAAGGCTATCATAAGTTACGTATTTTAAGGTACATCAATGTATTTGTGCGTTTGCAACGACATCTTCCATTTTGGATTGGCTTTAACGTATTCAAAAACCAATGGCGTCATTTCGTCTTTTTTGCTCCATTCGGGTTGCAGGTACAATTTGCATTCCGAATTTATTTTTTGAGCGTGACCCTCTGCCCATTCCAAATCACTTTTGTTGAACACAATGATTTTTAATTCTTGCGCTTGACTGTAGATTTCATCTGTTGGTTTTTTGAATTTTTTGGGTGAAAAACACACCCAATCAATCTTACCTGATAACCGGTAAACGCCCGATGTTTCAATGGCTATTTCGATGTGGTGTTTTTTTAGTGCATTGGTTAATTCGGTGAGGTCATACATAGCGGGTTCGCCACCGGTTATAACCACAAAATCACATTTGGTGTCCAACACAAAATCAACGATGGTTTTTATGGGTGTATTGGGGTGCTTGGCAGCTTCCCAACTATCTTTTACATCACACCACACGCAGCCCACATCGCAGCCGCCCAATCGAATAAAAACGGCAGCACGACCCGAATAATTGCCTTCGCCTTGAATGGAATAAAATTGTTCCATCAAGGGTAAAGAAGTGGTGTTTTTTGGGCTATTGGACATAAACAGTGTTAAGAATAGTACAAAGGTGCTAAAAAAATCGAAAAGGTCAACACTATTTACAGGGTAAACAATTGAATTTGTTTTATTTTTCAGTATTTCAAAATATGAAGGATATTTTAGTATATTTGAAAAAAAATATACCGAAACAATAGTTTCGCCAAGCATGCTAATTTTGGTTGTATTGGCGATGGTTTGTTGCGCCTATATATAAGTTATATGCCATTGTAAAAACGACACGAATGATAGATTTTGAGATAAGCCAAATAAGGACTTTTACAAAAATGATTGCACCAACAGCAGACTTTGAAAGTGCATTTACATTTTATTATGACGAAACAAATAACATAAAGAAATTTTACGTCAGAGAAAATGACTTCAATTATACATTTACTGCAAACTTTGTTTTAGGTGGTTTAGTTCATTCAGGGCAAGCACCAAATGTGCAACCTCTTATTGACAGCTTCAAACAACAAAAAACAGCAAAGGAAGTTAAATTCAAACACATAGCCAGTGGCGACTTTCTCGACTGCTTAAAATCAGAAAAATTAAAGTTGTTCTTGCAATTTGTAAAAGACAGTGATTTATATGTTCACTATTCAAGTCTCAATATTCTTTACTGGTCAATAGTTGACATTGTTGATTCAGCAATCGTAAGTTCAGAATCTGCTCAAAAATTAGGACCGCAATTTGCAAACCATTTAAAGAACGACTTATATAAACTTTCTAGACTTGAAATTGACTCGGTAATTCAGATTTTTTATAAGTATGAATATCCGAATATTAAGAATGAATCTGTTCTTCCTTTCATAGAAGAATTGACTTCATTGTTTGCCGGCTATATTGACACACAAGAATATCATTTTGGATTAGAGTCGCTAAGACAGATTCTGAAAGAAGCTAAGAAAAAAGGTTCGCTACCATTTGTAATGGATGAAGATGACCATATTTTGCTCAAGGACTTATCTCAATTTTACCTAAGACCAATTTATTTGTTCAAAAATTCAACACACATATTTGACAATGAAGATTCAATTGCCGAGACACTAAAAGATTACAAAATACTTGACGGAGATGAGGAAATTGAAAATTACACTTTTGTTGATTCGCAAACAGACCAACTAATCCAACTTTCAGACGTTTTTGTCGGAATAATGGGGAAATTAACTAACTATTTGAATACAAGTTCACGAGAAAAAATTGATGCTGATTTCGGTGCGTTATCGGCTACTCAACAAACAAATATTGATTTACTAATAGACGTAATTGACAAATCTCACAACAAAAATATTGGGTTCATACACAATACAGACAGTTATGAAGAAATGTCTAAAATGGACTGGATTCGTGAAAACAGAAATAATATAGGTATATAGTGAAGACGGCAGTTCCAATAAACAAAAAGCTTTTTGATATTTTCCTTCTCTTTACTAGAGAACCTTTTGTGCAGTATTTCACTAAAGAATTAGAATTCTATTCCAATGGAAATGGTGGTTTATTGGGGCTAATAAGTTTAGATTTGACAGACAACGACTATTATGGTTGCATTTTGTCAAGAGATTTATCAAAACAATATCGAGCCGAAGTTATAGAAGCTAGCATTCCTACTCTTGAAGAAGCAAGAAAATGGATAGACGAAAAAATGAGTAATAACTCAATCGTTTTCCATGACAATAAACATGGTTTTTTCGACTTGTTTCAAGACCTTGCAAAAAAGGACAAGCAACACCCTAATTATAAATTATTAAAAGAACACATTAGTTTGTCTTCTGCGAAGGAAGTAATAAAGGAAGTATCCTATCACTATAAAGACATTGACGGAAATTTTATCGACCAATTTCAATCTCTAAATGGATTTGATTCCAGAGTTTGGGAACTGTTTCTATTTTGTTTCTTTAGGGAGCAATTCTTTTCCTTTAAAAGGAACTTTAACGCACCAGATTATATGATTGAGAAGTTCAATCATGAAATTGCAGTTGAGGCTGTAATTGTTAGTCGAAAAACTGAACTTGGTGAAACTATTCCAAAAAGTCCAGAAGAAATTCAGAAAAAACTAAATAACGAAGTTCCCTTACTCTTTGGCAATGCTCTATTTGACAAAATGAAGAAAAAATATTGGGAAAAGGAACACGTAAAAGATAAACCCTTTGTAATTGCAATTGCAGATTTTCACGATACAATGTCAATGACATGGACTTTCAACGCTTTATCTGATTATCTCTACGGATACAAATATCAACATTCATTTGACAAAAAAGGACAACTGATTGTAAAACCAGTTAAAATTGGTAACTACGTGAAACAAAATGGGAAGGAAATACCAAGTGGATTTTTCTTTTTACCAGATTCTGAAAATGTTAGTGCTATTATTTTTTCTTCTTGTGGCACTTTATCAAAATTCAACAGAATGGGCAAACAAGCAGGACTTGGTAGTAACAAGGTAACTTTGATAAGAATGGGTACTTTTTATAATCACGAACCAAATGCAGACAAACCAAATGTAATTTCATATAAAGTCGATGAAACTAGTATTGAAACTTGGTCAGAAGGTGTAATTATATTCCACAACCCTAATGCTAAGTTTCCATTGAATCCAGCAATGTTTGACGACCGTGTTGCACAGTGTTTCTTTGAAGACAAATTTATTTATAGCAAAATGCCTAAATATTTTCCATACAATTCATTTACTCAAAATTTGATACCGAATGAAGAGAACAACGGCATATAACAGCACCTACCCAAAAGTGGCGGTTCAGTGGTTAAATCAAGCTTTATGCTTCTATCAAAGTTTCTGCTTGGTTGACAGTGAAGTGCTCCGAAATCGCCACCTTCGGGTAGCTGCGAACCGTTACCCCATCATACAACCAAATGAATAAAACCCTTCTAGTACTTGTTATTGTTTTGAAATCTCTTTTCGCTTTTTCGCAAGAGATTACCTTGACTGGTAAAGTCTATCATTACGCAGTGGGTATAAAAGAGGAAAGAAAGATTTATTTCACTTTTGATGAAACCCCTTTCAGCGAACAGCATTTTTTGAAGTACAATGAAAACTACGAATACGAATGGAAGATATCGATAAATCGACTTAAAAAAGACAGCATTAAGTCCGTTTATTTTTCAATTGATGCCAATACCAATCATCTTGAACGATACAATTGTGTTCAAGAAATAAAATTAGATAGTTTGCTGGCTAATGACCCGTATTTAAAGAAAAAAAATAGTTCAATAGATTGCGATTTGATACTGGATTACACATGTCCAATATTCGTTAATCACCTTCCACCTTTTTGTGATGGTACCTTTTGTCATCTGTTTTTAGGGGATTATTTACTAGAAATAGACAGTGTATCTTATGAGGTGAAAATTTCAGAGGATCAATTTACTAACAATCTTATCATAAAGGGCTTCGAAAAAGGCATTTACTCTGATAATATGGGGATTTGGAAATATGATTCAACCTCACAAATGTTAACCTTTTATTTTAATATAAAACTAAATGCAGCATTGGGGCTCATGAAAATGATAGAACCCAAAACCTTTACCTTTAAAGTCACTGAAGCAGATGGAGTTTTGAAATTTGAATCGGATGAATTTGAATTAAAAAAAATTAACTAGCTACCCTAAAACCTTAGACCTATTAAAAGAGGTTTTGGTTAAAACGGATTCCATTAACCTTTAAAAAACTGCCACCAACAAGGAAGCCTTTTATTTTACCGTATTTTAGGTTTTGAGAAATATTATTGTATATTTGGAGGTGAATTAAGCTACTGGAAATGGACATAGATAAATTTATTAATATTGATTTGGAGAGGGATTTAAAAATCCTTCTTGCACATTACAAACATCACAAAGTACTTGGTCAAAGTAACGATGATATTTTGAATGCCGTCTTTGTTGGAAGCATTATAAAAGGTCGACTTTTACTTGACATGCTTGGAATTAAGGCAAATCCTAAGGGTGGTTTGAATTTTGATAAAGAAAAAAAGGGCGACATAAATGCAAAATCTATTGGTGGCAGATTTGCAACGTTTAATGACCTGAAAGACGGAGAAGAAAATATGCTGAGTAGTTTTCTGACTTCTGTAAATAATGCAGAGGCACACAGAAATGGTTATAATCAGAATAATGATAAATTAATACACCCAAGCATTTTGACAATCCTAAGACTTGTAAACACTTGTATTTATCAATTTGCAAACCGTCAGATAAATTATGACTTCGCAAGACAAACACTTAAATCGTAAAACAAATTGGAAAGCTTTACATTAAAAGGAGAATCAGATTTTTTAACTTTGATAATTTCAGAAGTATTTGGTTTTCCTGAAACAACTTGTCATTGGGGTGGATACGATTCACGTGCATTAATAGATATTAAATCGAGAAACTTTTATGTAAAGTCAGTTTTTTATACTTCAACTGGTGAGATTTATCAGCTCTTTCAACAACTTAAAAGTAATAACGAACAACTTTGTGGCAAAACCAAGTTCATATCTTATGAAGGGAATTTAGAATTCACCTTAGAGTATAACAACCAAGGACAAGTTAATATTAAAGGTAGATTTTCAGAGCAAAATGAGTTTGAAAATGAATTAATATTTGAATTTAATTCTGATCAAACTTTTATTCTTTCGACCATTAACGAACTTAGTTTAATTGCTAATAAGTATGGTGGCATGAAAGGAATTAAAAAATAAACAACTACACATAGCAACGATTTGGATTTTATAATGTAAAAGTCAACCCAAAACATTAAATTTGAAATTAGAGCAAAAATGAAAATGAAGATTGTAATATTTACAAATAATTCATTGAAAAATTAATACAAAAAAATCCTAATGGAGGAAATTAAAAAAGGAAAACTGTTGGTAGAACGCATAAATCAGCCAACCTAACCGTTTTTATTCATTTTTAGCACAAAACGTTGTTCAGAATAGAAAATCAAATGAAACCGAGAATGAAATTGTATAGGTATCAACCAATAAATAAACTAACCCTAATCAATTTATCAAAACAGAAAAATTGGGTAGCGGATCCACTTGAATTTAACGATCCTTATGAATTTAGAATTAGGGATATTTACGATATAAATTCAAAAGGAAATTTGGTTTATCTGGATAATGAATCTATTGAATTAAGACAACATTTCCTAAGGCAGTTAGAAAGATATGGTGTAATATGCTACTCTAATAATGACGTCAATCAATTGCTTTGGTCTCATTATGCAGACAATCATAAAGGAATGTGCCTAGTATTTGAAATTCCCAAAGAAAAGGAAAAAGGCATCAAAATGGTAAGATATGCTGACACTCTTCCGAAAATTGATTTTAAAAATGATAATGAAGAAATAAATAAAGGTTTACTTGAGATTACAACCACAAAATCCAAAAATTGGAGTTATGAAAATGAATTTCGACAAATCTTTTTCGACAAAGGAATACACGTAGAATACCCTGGTAATTTAGTTGAAATAATATTTGGATGTAGATGTTCACTAAATGATATTAAATTGGTATTTGATATTGTTAAACCTGATATAACAAAAATTACATTCTCAAAAACTTTTATCCAGAAGAACTCATTTCTTATGGGGATTTCGTCAAAACCACACGTTGAAGGAATACCATATGAAATACCCTCATATTGGGAAAGTACACTTGAAATGTAAATGATAGAAACAACCGCTTAAGTGTCAGCCCAAGCTCATACTTCGCAACAAAGATGAATTTTTAAGAAAAAGTTCTATCTACCGAATTAAGATTTAATTAAAAATTGGGCTGAACGCCTAGCAAGGGGTCGATAAACCCATTCAAAATAACCATTCCAATACTTTTAAATAAAAATTACAACCTCTTCGGATAACACAAATAGTACTTTCTAACGGGTTGTGCCAGAGCTTGAATATTTAAATTGTCAGAAGCTTCGGTAATGTCTTTTACCGAACCGTCTTTATAACGTATGTTAATTTTGTCGGAAGCGGGATTGTAGGCGTTGTTTTCTATCCAATTGGTAAAAACAAAATAATTGGCTTCTTCCATCGAAATGCCAAAATCAGCCGAAACTTTCTTTTTCAAATCGTGAATGGCTTCTTCCGAAAAGGGCTCTTTTTGCAACTTTACTTTTAGTAAATCTCTGTTGACCAACATTTCAGACAGGGTAGACAATACAATATCAGAGTGATTGCACCACACTTTAACAGAAGTCATGATATCAAAATCGTCCAATTGAGCAAAAGCTTCCATCACCTCTGGGTTTTTGAACTCCTCCTCTCCTATTTCATTATATAAAAACAAATCAAAAGCGGGTGTGGCAAACAATACCTCATCATTGGCTGCCAAAAATTTGGCTCTTTCGAGTATTCTCACCAACAAAAACTCTGCACTGATGACCGTTTTGTGCAAATACACTTGCCAATACATTAATCTTCGAGCTACAATAAACTTTTCTATAGAATAAATACCTTTTTCTTCTATCACCAATTCATCATTTACGATGTTGAGCATTTTGATGATGCGTTGGTTACTCACTACTCCTTCTGAAACACCCGAATAAAAACTGTCTCTTTTTAAGTAATCCAAACGGTCCATATCGAGTTGGCTGGAGACTAATTGATGTAAAAATTTCTTTGGATATTCATTTTTGAAAATCGCTATGGCGGTATTCAATTCTCCGTTGAGCTCTTCATTGAGTGCATCCATCAAAATCAACGAAATTTTTTCGTGGTTCATGTGTTGCACAATGCTGTGTTCCAACCCATGCGAAAAAGGTCCGTGACCTATGTCGTGTAATAAAATGGCCAACAAAACACCTTTGGCTTCGTCTTCGGTAATTTCATGACCGTTAGAACGTAAGGTGTCAATGGCTTGTTGCATCAAATGGGTGCAACCCATGGCGTGATGAAAACGGGTATGTAAAGCACCTGGATATACTAAGTGAGACAACCCCAATTGTTTGATTCTTCTCAATCGTTGAAAATAGGGATGATCGATTACCGTTAGTAGGATGTCATAAGGGATGGTAATGAAACCATACACCGGATCGTTGAATATTTTCTTATTTTGAAGTTGCACGATTATCGGTTTTTACAAATCAATATTAGCGTATTTTGATATTTGGAACAATTCATTCCAAAGTGGATCTTTGATTGGATTGGCGGTAATTTTAATCGGTTCTAATGTAGTTGGGTGCAAAAACTCAATTTGTCTGGACAACAAGTGTATGCCTCCGTCTTTATTGGTGCGTTTACCTCCATATTTTACATCTCCTTTGATCACACAACCAATATGGCTTAATTGCACACGAATTTGGTGATGACGACCTGTTTTGGGTTTAATCTCCAAATAAAAATAATTTTTACTTCTGCCCAACAGTTGATAATCCAACTCGCTTCGTTTGCTGTCTCTTACTTCTTTGTCGTAGGCTCTTGATTTATTCTTTTCTTGATCTTTTTTGATGTAGTGCACCAAAGTTCCCATCTCAGCAGGTGGTTGACTTTCCACAATGGCCCAATAGGTTTTTTGGATGGTTTTTTCTTGAAACATTTTATTCAATCGTTCCAACGCTTTGCTGGTTCTAGCAAAAACGGTTACACCACTTACGGGTCTGTCCAAACGATGCACAATACCTAAAAAAACATCACCGGGTTTGTTGTATTTCTTTTTAATGTATGCTTTTACATCATCTGCCAACGTTTCATCACCTGTCTTATCACCTTGCGACAAATCACCGGCTTTTTTGTTAACCGCTATTATGTGGTTGTCTTCGTATAAAATTTCTAAACTCATCTGCTATTAGGTTGGGAGGTTACTCGGTTATTTGGTTGTTCAGTTAAGAGGTTATTTGGTTGGAAGGTTATTTAGTTTGGTGGATTATTTTGCAGTGATTTAGTCAAACATCTTCTTTTCGATTGTCGTATGTCGAATAATCTTTTGTCTAATATCTAGAATCTTCCTCCTCAATACTGTTCATCCTTATTTGGAAAATCTCGGCTTTTAACGTCTTTGATGTAATTTCCAAAAGCTCCTAACATTTCTTCGTATAGATTGTGATATCTTCTTAAAAAACGTGGGGAGAACTCCTGTGTGATGCCTAACATATCGTGAATGACCAAAACTTGTCCATCTACTCCACCACCTGCTCCAATTCCAATTACGGGAATGGCTAATTCAGTAGCTACTCTTTCGGCTAATTTTGCCGGAACTTTCTCTAAAATCAAGGCAAAACAGCCCGATTCTTGCAAAATATGCGCATCTTCAATTAAACGTTTAGCTTCTTCCTCTTCTTTGGCTCTAACGGTATAGGTTCCGAATTTATAAATGGATTGAGGTGTCAACCCCAAATGTCCCATAACGGGAATTCCAGCACTTAAAATTCTATCTATCGACTCTTTTACTTCTCTACCTCCTTCTAATTTAACGGAATGAGCTTCAGATTCTTTCATGATTCTAATTGCCGAACGCAAAGCTTCTTTACTGTCTCCTTGGTAGGTACCGAAGGGTAAATCTACCACTACTAATGCTCTTTTAACGGCTCTAATGACACCACTGGCGTGATAAATCATTTGATCTAAAGTGATGGGTAAGGTTGTTTCGTGACCAGCCATTACGTTAGAGGCTGAATCACCTACCAGTATAATGTCCATACCTGCTTGATCTACAATGCTTGCCATGGAGAAATCGTAGGCGGTAAGCATGGATATTTTTTCTCCG
Organism: uncultured Flavobacteriales bacterium; assembly: GCA_964419055.1. Lineage (GTDB taxonomy): Bacteria > Bacteroidota > Bacteroidia > Flavobacteriales_D > Parvicellaceae > CAYQNU01. The sequence goes on from CAYQNU010000002.1 coordinate 52,988, forward strand.
CGCATTTTCATTTCGTGGAGTGTATGAGTGGTTACTCTTTTTACTTCTTTGTGAACTGACATTTAATATTCTTATAATTCAGTGCAAAGGTAGCCTTTTTAGTTAGTCTTTGCAAGAAAACGCCAAATACTGCGTTATGCTTGTTTATATTTCCAGTCATTTACATAGGTAAACTCCTGTAAATATAAACTTCACAAGCCTTGTCTTTAACGTTTTCTTTTCAAAGACAGAAGAATCAGTTGAACAGAATAATTTTAATGAATAACCACCAAAGGCAGTGTTTTGATATCGGAATCTTTACTGATTTTTACAAAGTAAGTTCCGTTTGCCCAAGCGGTGGTTGGATAGGTTACAGTGGTTTGTGTAGAAACGGTGGAAAAAACTAATTTACCCATAACGTCAACAATTTCAACTTGGGTTCCATAACTCAAATGACTAATGGTCACCGACCCATTAGTTGGATTTGGGTATAAAATAACGTTGTTGAACGGATCGTTTTCTTCAATGCTTTCAACTGTTACTAATCTACAAATTGATGTGTCTACACAGCCATTTAAAGTGATTTCAACTGCAAAAACACCAGGGAAACTTGGATAATATAAAAAGGATTGATTGGTTTCACCAACCATATTTTGTTGATTATCACAATTGAACCATTGATAGGTTGCACCTGATTGTAAGGCAATTAAATTATTTCCATCATCGGTAACTGTTGTATCAATAACCGTTACAGAAATCACCAAATCTCCTGCAGGTGAAGTTCCGCAACTATTTGTTGCAACCACACTCAACGTTCCATTGGAATTGGGTGCAAAACTAGTTGAAGTTGTGCTGCTGGTGGCATCACCGTTTCCGCTATAAGTCCAAGAATAGGAATCAGCATTGGGAACGGGGTCAATTGAATAGGTTTCTAAAAGTGTATCACACAAGTTAGCTGTTCCAACAATTGCATTGGGTTGTGAAGGAATTTCTATTAGCGTAATGGAAAGTACTTGTGAAATCGATGGTCCGCATAAATTATTTGCCGTAACCGTCAATAAACCCGATTGTGATGGTGTAAATGTTAAGACTTCTGATGTTTCTGCTAATGAGTTACCATCAAATACCCAAGAATAAGAAAGGGCTCCTGAAATCGGATCTATCGAATAGGTTTCGGTGGCGCCTGAGCAGTATTCATCCAAACCAAAAATGGTATCGGGTTGAACGGGAACATCATTTATGGTAAGCAATTGTGTGGTGGCTATAGAACTTCCACAAACGTTGGTGGCTATAACAGAAAGTGTTCCATTGAATGTAGGTGAAAAAGTTACTGTTTCCAATGTTTCGGGTAAAATACCTGTTGTGGTAAATTCCCAAACATAATTATTGGCAGTTGGATCAGGAGTAACGGAATACGATTCGGAAGTTCCTAAACAAACATCTGTTGCACCTACTATTGACGAAGGTTGGCTCGGAATATCAATTAGCGTAATGTTAATGACTTGAGCTGCTGAATTACCACACGTATTTGTTGCCATAACCGAAAGCACACCGTCTGCAGTAGGTGTTAAGCTCAATGAATCCGACATTTCTGATAACACTCCAATTGGGCTGAATTCCCAAATGTACGAATCAACTCCAGGAAGTTGAGTAACCGAATAAATTTCTGAATTTCCATCACAAACTTGAAGCGAACCGATAATGGTGTCGGGTTGACTTGGTATTTCTAATATATGAATGGGAATTTGTTGCGCTATGGAAGTTCCACAAGCATTGCTAGCTGACACCAAAAGAGTATCAGAAAGTGTTGGTGTTAGCGAAAGGTTTTCGGTGGTTTCTGAAAGAAGTACACCATCATAGGTCCATTCATAGGTGAGGGCATTGGGTATCACCGTTACTGAATAAGCTTGTGTAAGTCCTGAACAGTATTCCAATGCTCCAAAAATGGTATCGGGTTGTTGAGGAATATCATTTACTGTAATAGCAAAATCAAAAGCAACAGAAGTATCGCATTCATTAATGGCAACCACACTTAAAATACCACTTGTGGTTGGGGCAAATTCTACCGACAAACTATCACTTGATGGATTGCCCGTTCCTGTATAACTCCAAAAATAGTGGGTAGCATTAACCACTGGCTGTGTTTCAAATAACGCATTCACACCGTTACAAACCACAGTTGAACCGTTTATTGTGGTGGGAGCGGTTAACAATGAACAATCTTTGAATTTGGTAAAATAACCGTCTCGTGTTCCGCCTCCAAAAGTAACTTGAAAGGCTCCCGTAGTACTTATACTTGATGTGCTGGTGGTATGACCTACCGAATAAAAATCATTGTTGGCATCCACAACAGCTACCAAACCGTACTCTTCGCCAGAACTTCCTAAATAGGTTCCATATTGACGCGCACCACTGGCATTAAAACTCATCAATAGAGCGTCTCCATTTCCTCCGTTGGTTGTTTGCAAACCTGTTGTGGTGGCAATTCCTGTTGTACTGGTAGAAACTCCAGTGATAAAAATGGTTGAATTGGCATCGGTTGCTACTCCATAAGCACGATCAAATCCTGTGTTACCGATAAACGTTCCCCAAGATCGAACTCCTGCATTGGTGAATTTTGCTAAAATAATATCATCACCGCCACTATTGGTGGTTTTAAAAGCACCCGTTGTTGAAATGTTATTGGTGCTGGCAGAATACCCAACAACCACTATATTTCCTGAAGGATCTGTATCACACCCTTCAATAGCATCAGCGCCATTGCCACCATAATAAGTACCAAAACTTCTCACACCTAACGATGAAAATTTTGCAATAAAACCATCTCTACCGCCTGCTCCAAAAGTTACTTGATGAGAACCCGCACTTGAAATGGAAGCGCTACTTTCGGTACCGCCACATAAAAACACATTATTGCTGTTGTCTACAGCTACCGTTTGACCATAATCATTACCCGTTCCACCATAATACGTTCCCCATTGACGGACACCGTTGGTATTGAACTTGGTCAAATAGGCATCATACAAGGCTCCATATGTAGCATCATGTGCTCCCACTGTTGCTATTCCTGAAGAGCTATTGGTATAACCCGAAATGTACACATCACCGTTGCTATCAACAGCACAGTCTTTTGCAAAATCAAAGGCTGATCCACCAAAATAGGTTGACCATAAACGCGTTCCTGATGAGTTAAATTTAGCTAAATAACCGTCTCTAGAACCCGCAAAAGATGTTTGATGAGCACCTGCGGTAGTCATTCCTGTAAAACTTTGGGTTTCACCAATCAAAAATATGTTTCCCAATTGATCTACCGCACATGAATATCCCCAATCGCCATCTGCTCCTCCAAAATAGGTAGCCCAAATTCGATTTCCGGCTGCATCAAATTTGGCCACAAAAGCATCATTATTTCCGGCATAAGTAGTTTGATGAGCACCTGTGGTAGCAATGTTGTTGGTGCTGGTGGTGTAACCAGCAATGATTAAATTATTAGCCGCATCCGTATCGGCACCGTGATTCCATTCATTACCCGTGCCACCATAATAAGAGCCGTATAACTGAATAATGGGATCAATAATCAGTAATTTAGATTCATCGTAATCGGCTAATTCAAAACCCCAAACGTTTTTAGCTATTTGTTTCCATTTACAAGGAATTTCCTGATTTTCTTGAAATGCAATAGGCGCACTTTCAATGATGGTTCCTAAACGCGTTTGAAGCACCAATTCACCCTTTTCGTTTAAATGAGCCTCTGTTCCGGTAATTTGAATGCGTATTTTTGCTGGATTATGACCCGGTACAATCTCATAATCATATTCTAAGGAACCGTTTTTTGAATAATAGTGAACGGAAATCCCTTCATAGATATTTTTTAACCGAATCTCTGAATAATCTGAAACGTTCATTATTCCATTTGGAATAGAGGGAACGTTTAAGTAATTATGAACGTAGCCTATTTTGCCAATTTTTTCGGTGATTATCTCTGAATTAGCGCCTAACCAATTCATATCTACTCTTGAATAGTTAACTTTTTCCACTTCCTCTTGTTGAGTTTCTTCATTATTTTTCATAATAGTTTGACTCAATTGGTGGGACATGCCTTTGGCCGTTAAAATAACTTGAGCTTGAGGTGTGTTTCCAATAGCAATAACATCTGGACGGGGATTAAAATTTCCATCGTGAATCTGACCTTTATTTTCAGTAAAATAGATGGATGCGCTATTAGTAGAATATTGAGCTATTTGTTGCGAAAAATTGGGGGTAAAGGAACATAGCAAGATGATTCCTAGCAAAATCGTTTTCATTTTATGAATATTTTGAACAAATGTAAATCATTATCGCTTACCCTTAACATGGATTTGATAAAGTTGAGTAAAAACAGTTTAAAATTATCTCTTGTTTAGTTCTAATAAATGTAATAGAGGTTATTTGAGAAAGGATATTAAATTAATAACCAAATATTTATGGCCTTTGATTAGAACTTAATAATAATATAAATCTCATCGTAGCTTTTAGCAGGCCTTATTAATTTATTTTTCCTATCTTTGCTTTGTATGACACAAATAACCAACACATTACTATTATTAAAAGTCTTAAGCGTTGTTCTTTTTTTTCAATTATTTATAGGCAAAATTCACGCGCAGACTTCCCCTAATTTAATTAGAGATGGTGGGTTTGAAGACCAAACCAATGCTTGGGCGTCATCGTATTATTACCAAAACAAATTAAAATATTGGTTCAATCCAAGAGGACATTTAGGTAGAGGAGCCTATTTTTCAAAGAATCTTGTTAATACAAACTACGCTGGTCAAAATTCAAATGGTACTCAAGAACCGCAAGAAGGCTCATCTTATTTTGGAGTTTGTCTTTACCATGATTCTATTTCAACTTTAAATTATGATAATAGAAGTTATATAGTGGGATGTTTATCAAAAAAATTAACTGCTGGAGCTTGTTATAAGTTTTCTTATTATTATTCATTAGCAGATTACAGCTCCTACTTCTGCAATGATTTGCATTTTACTTTTTTGGCAGACACCAATACGATTTATCCATCACATAAAAAAGCATTAAAATTACCTGTACACATATCTGCGCAAAATTTTATTTCAAACAAAACCGAATGGGTGTATGAAGAAGTAACCTATATTGCTCAAGGTTGGGAGAGGTTCATTATGATAGGTAACCAATTCATAAATATTGAATCTACTGTTGCTATTGATTATCCTCTTGTAAACTCAACAGCCAAAAGAGGGCCGTATGGATTGGTTTATTTAGACAACATAACACTAAAGGAAATTATACCATCCGCTAACTTTCTTTCGGATAATAAAACAATTTGTGATTTAGATCCAATAACAATAAAAGCTAACCCCAATCTTACGCCCGATTATTATCTTTGGAGTACAGGTGATACCACTCAAAATATAGAGGTCAATACGTATGGCACCTATTCTGTTGAAATTGGATATGGCGGTTGCAAAAGCTTTGATGCTGTACTTATTGACACTATAGATTGCTCACATAGTTATGCCACCTCAAATGTGTTTACTCCCAATGGCGATGGCGTTAATGATGTATTCAAACCTTCAGAATTACACAATATTTTAAATTTCACTATGGTCATATACAACCGTTGGGGACAGGAGGTTTTTAATAGTGTTTACCCCAATATGTTTTGGGATGGGAATCTCACAGATGGCAGACCAGCTCCTGCAGGTGTTTACAATTTCATCATTACTTATACCGAGCCTCGAAAAGATTTTTATATCGATAAAGGGTTTTTACATTTAATTAGGTGATTTCTGCTCAATTGTAATCGGATCACTCAAACATTTTTATCAGGTATACTTTATATACAGGCATAAAGGTTCTTTCTTTATTTTCAACCTTATTAAAGTATAATATTTTCTTTTCATTCTTGGATTGGTAGTATCTTGAATTATTATCAACCTCCTGCGAAACAGATTTTATAACCGCATTTTGATTAGACGAATAATTATGAGTGTAAATATCAATTCCTTTTTTTTGCTCACATAAAACACATTTATTGCAATCCTTAAAATTAAGAAAAACATCCGACAACTTTTTATCAAATTTGTCGTGACTTATACCCAGATGAATAAATTCACCATTTTGAGCGATAAAATTTGGACTATGAAACTCGGTATATTTTTCAATAGTACACTTTTCATTTATTGTTTTATTAAACGAATTAGTTGAGATTATGGTGTCAGAAATAATTACATCCAAAACATCTGGTCCATCAGAAACAGGGAAATAAGATGTTGTTGAAGTAATAGATGAAGGACTTGCCCCACCGTGATTTATTTGCCCATGATAGTTGGTAGGAAAAAATGAATTGAATTTACGAGTGTAGTAAGTTTTGTCATCTGATTCAAATATATGTAAACGATCATTTTCAGATTTGGCTACTCCAATTGCAACGTGAGGAGTGCCAATTTTATTCAATTTAGTATCATATAACTGAATATATCTTTCATTATTTATTGAACCAACATCCATAACAATATTCTTTTTGTTATTAACGTAAAAAATGGAAAAAGAAGGTAAATAATAATTTGGATTGGAGATTTTATTTAACACTATTGAATTGATTATTTCATTGGTATTGACATCCAAACAAATGATCTCTCTCGATTTTGTTTTGGCATCAGATAAACTCAAAGTTATAAAATTTTCAGATTCATCTACACCCACAATATGGGAAGTATAAGCTCCCTCCTCATAACTAAGATACTTATTGTTATAGACAGATTTAAATTGTGAATTCAATTCATGTTCCCAAATTTTATCGTATTGCAAGAATAAATAATTATCTATAATTTTTTCATTAATTTTATATTTAACTAATTTGATTTCTCCCTTATATTTTGGCACGTAAAACATATTGTTTTCAATAGACCATGAATCGTCTTCTAAATGCCTGTTTCCTTCAGAATACAAAATGTAAACATGGTCCTTCACAATTTTATAATTATTAAAAACCAATTGATTGACATCAAAATTTAGATCGTTTGACTTATCAAAAATTATTTTCTTCCCAAAATGGCCATATTCAAAAATTGGCATGCTAAAAATCTCATATTTACTTAAATCAGTGGGGATTTTTATTCGTGTTTGCCCAAGCATGGTAAGACCTGAAAAATATAAATTGTTGTTTATTAACTTTACATCATTATTTTTAAACTTAATATTTTCATCTTTAAGTTCAATTTTAGCAATTTCATCAAAGTTTTCATCTAGTTTGATTACCATAAAGGTGGTGTCTTTTGTGCTTCCATATACAAATGCAAATTTCTTATCTTCTGTAAATACAATGTCTGTATTGAAGTGGAATTCGTGCAACTGTGCTGTGCAGAAAAAGTGTATAATAGTAAACAGCAGGAGGGTAATAATTTTTTTCATTTTGTTATAGGTTAATTATTTTGTCCTTATTCAAAAGTACACATGATTTGTATTTGTTTTCAAAAAAAAATCCTTCGGTTGAGGAAGGATTTATAATTTGAACGAAATACGTTTATTTTATTTAGGTGTAACGGCTGTTGTGGTAGATTGAGCCATTTTCGCTTTTACGGCTTCATTTAAGTCTTCACCTCCTGCATAAAGCAAAGTAGAAACATCAAATACATAGAGAATACCTTTTTCTTTAGCTACTGCCTCAGAAGCTACCTTAATTTTATTGATGATGTTGTTAATCAATAACGATTCACGTTGTTGAATTTCACCTTCAATTTCATATTGCATCTCTTCCAATTTTTGAGCGCTTTCCATTAATTTTTGATAATCTTGTTTCAACAATTCAGCTGGATAAGATTCTGGATTTGCCTTGTGTTTGATCTCATTAGCTAAATACTTTTTTTCTTTTTCATCATATATAGTTTTATATGATTCAAATTCAGACATTTTTCCTTTAGCAAAAGCTTCCAATTCGGCTTGCGCTGTTGCATAATCAGGTAATTTAGTCAATAACTCTTGTGTGTTAATGTGACCAAATTTTTGTGCCTGCGCGATAGTTAACGTTAAAAGTAAGGTGGTAAGTATGGTGATTATTTTTTTCATATTTTTTGTGCTTTTTTAAATTAAGAATTGTGTTTTTTTTTATTTTTTTATTTTGTCGCTTTTACTTTTTTTAATATTTCGTCACTTTTGTCAAATTTTGGGTTGGCAAACAATACATTGCCGTTTGATCCTTTGTCCAATATGAAATCGTATCCTTTTTCATTGGCCATATCTTTTATGGCTTTGTATATTTTAACTTGAATAGGCTCTATTAATTCTTGACGTTTTTTGAATAAATCTCCTGTTGGACCAAAACGTTGTTGTTGTAATTCAGTAGCTTTCATTTGCAATTTTTGAATTTCAGCTTCTCGTTGTTTGCGTGTTTCGGCAGGTAATAAAATTTGTTCTTGTTGCAAAGCCGTATTCTTTTTTTCAATTTCAGAATAAATAGCGGCTATCTCTTTTTGCCATTCTTCTGCCAAACGATTGATTTCTTTTTGTGCGGCATCATATTCAGGTAATTCAGAAAGAATAAATTGAATGTCAACAAATGCATACTTCTGAGCCGAAGCACCAAAAGTAAACAACGATACAAGAGAAACTAAAGCGATAATTTTTTTCATAAATACCAATTCAACTTAATTTATAACTTATTTTTACAGCTCTCCAAGATTCATACCAATAGTAAAATGGAACTGTCCTCTGTAGCCTTTGCTTTGAATTTCAGCATTATGCACAGCAGCACCTTGTGCCCCTCTGTCTAATTCATCAAACCCAAATCCATAATCTAATCCCATTAACCCAAACATAGGTAAGAATATTCTAACACCAACACCCGCAGAGCGTTTTACTTGCAATGGGTTAAAGTCTTTATAATTGTTCCAAGTGTTACCGGCTTCAGCAAATCCCAACACATAAATGGTGGCACTTGGATTAAGCGATAAGGGGTAACGTAACTCTAAACTGTATTTTGAAATCAATCTTCCACCCGTTTGTGGTGAAACAGTCCCATCATCATAACCTCTCAAAGCAATGATCTCTCTACCGTCAATATTAAATCCAGTCAATCCACTTCCTCCCATATAAAAACGCTCAAAAGGCGTAACCGGTAATGCCGTATTCCAACGGTTCAATAAAGCCGTCCCAAAACGAGCATTGATGACTAATTTTTTGTCTTTACTTAATGAAGCAAACCAAGAAGCTGTAAATTTAATTTTGTTGTACTCTAACCATTTATTTAATTGTTGGTCAGTGTAGCCACTGTAATCACTTACACCATCAAAATAACTGTAGGGTAAGGATGTTTTGAAAGAGAACAATAACTCACTTCCTCCGCGAGGATACAGCGGTTGATCAATAGAGTTTCTTGAAATAGCAAATCGGTAACTTAAATTTCGGGCGTTTCCATCTGCAAAACTAAAGATAGAACCATAATTGTTCAAATCATAGTATTGGAAACTCACTTCTTGATAAAAGTTAAAATAATCATCCGGCCATTTCAAACGTCTTCCTAATCCTACGGCAACACCCGTAATGTTCATATAAGCACGGTTTTCAAAAGGTATTTTATTACCTTCAGCATCACGAATTAACTTACCACTGTTGTCTCTCAAAAACCAAGGATTGTTTGACATCGAAGAACGGAATGCATTAAAGCTAAAAGAATTGGGTCTTTTACCACCTAACCAAGGCTCTGTGAATGAAAAATTGTAGGATTGAAACCAATATCCATTAGATTGAGCACGAATACTTAATCGTTGACCGTCACCACTGGGTAGCGGAGTCCAAGCACCTTTTTTGAAAAAACGTTTTACCGAGAAATTGTTAAAAGAAACCCCTAAGGTTCCCACTACACGACCTGCACCAAATCCACCTGAAAGTTCAATTTGATCACTGGGTCTTTCCTCCACTTGGTATTCTATATTAACCGTTCCATCGGCAGGATTGGGCATAGGATTTACTCCCAATGTTTCGGGATTAAAGTAGCCTTTTTGAGAAAGTTCTCGTTGTGAACGTATTACTGCATCACGGCTAAACAAATCACCTGGAAAGGTATATAAATCGCGTAAGATAACGTGATCGGACGTTTTGGTATTTCCAACCACCGTCACATCTTTAATACGTGCTTGTTTACCTTCATAAATACGGATTTGCAAATCTACAGAGTCGTTTTCAACATTTTTTTCGATAGGTGTAATTTGAAAAAACAAATAACCTTGATCCATATACAATGAGCTTACATCGGTTCCGTTTGGATTCATATATAAACGCGTATCAAGCGTTGATTTGTTGTACTCATCACCCGGTTTAATTCCTAAAATGGTATCTAACAAAGTTGAACGGTATTTAATATTTCCTACCCATTCTATACTTTTAATGTAGTATTTATTCCCTTCATTGATTTTCATCAAAATGTCGATGGTTTTTTCATCGTGATCAAAAACGGTATCGAAAACGATTTCGGCATCTCTGTGCGCCATTCCAACATATTTGGCAATAACTTTTTGTTTATCTTCACCATAATTAAACTGGTTAAACTTCGAACGCCAAAAAATCTTATACCACTTTTTTTCTTTGGTATCTTTCATTTGACGTTTGATTTGAGCGTCTGTCAACACGTCATTTCCTTCAATTATGATGCTGTTGATTTTATAGCGTGGCCCTTTAGTAATTTTGACACGTAATTGTGGACCTTTAAGAGTATCTTCAACAATCTTGGTAGTTGCTGTAGCTTTAAAATACCCTTTTTCTGTATAGTAATTACGGCAGGTTCGGTTAATCTTATTTAATAAATCATCTGTAATGACTTGATTGGGCAATAATGCTAACGTTTCTTTAATGCTGGTCACATCCGATTTTCTAACTTCTTCATTGAAAACAATGATGTCATCACGAACACCAATTCTATTGCGTTCAATACATTTGATAACCAAATAAATGGTAGTTCCTTGTATTTTTTCTGCTAAAATCTGTACATCGCTAAAATCATTGGTTTCCCACAATTTATTGATAGCACTTGTAATGTCATTTCCTGGAACAGAAATTACCTGTCCTTCTTTTAAACCTGATTTTTGGATAATGTATTCATGGCTAATTAAACGTGGGCCATCAACCACAATTCGCCCAATAGTGTAGGTTTTGGGTGTGGTATAACTGATATTGTTAAACGAAGTTTGAGCTGTATATTCTATTGAAAAAGAGAATAACAACAAAAATACGATGATGTTATGGATGTATTTATTCATTGTCTGCGAGTTGTGCACTTGTTTTTCCAAATCTACGTTCCCTTTGTTGGTAATCATAAATTGCTTCAAAAAAATGTTCTTTTTTAAAATCTGGCCAAAGAGTATCTGTAAAATAGAGTTCAGTATAAGCTAATTGCCACAATAAGAAATTACTTACTCGACATTCTCCACTTGTTCTTATTAATAATTCGGGATCAGGAATTCCTTTAGTGGTAAGATAGGAACTTATTAATTCGGGGTTAATAGCATTGGCGTCAATTTTTGAATCATTAACATCGGCCACTATTCTTTTAACGGCTTCGGTTATTTCCCATTTACTACTGTAGCTGAGTGCCAATACTAAGGTAACTTTATCGTTATTTTTTGTATTTTCAATACATTCAAATAAAGCTTCTTTGCAGCCTTCTGGCAAACTTTCAATATCGCCTATGGCTTGCAAACGCACTCCGTTTTCGTTGAGTGTATCTACTTCAGAAGAAATAGTTCTGACGAGAAGATCCATTAATGCATCTACTTCTTCTTGAGGTCTGTTCCAATTTTCGGTACTAAATGCATAAAGGGTTAAGTATTTAACTTTAATTTCAGCGGCAGCTGTCAAGGATTCTCTTACGGACTCTACCCCTTTTGTATGTCCAAAAACACGCAATTCTCCGTGGTTTTGAGCCCATCTCCCATTCCCATCCATTATGATGGCCACATGTTGTGGTATTTTATCGTGGTCAATGAGTTCTTTAAAATCCATGTGTTTTTGAAATAAGGTGCAAATTTCGAAAAATAACGCACACCGAATGAATAAATTTTACAATTAAACTTAAATTTTGTTAACTATTTGTGCCTTCTTGGTTTGCAAGTTGTGTATTCCACCAATCTAAAGTTGATGGTCATACCAAAAAAGTAGTACCAATCTTTATTATTCGGATTTCCTCTCGACAAATTTTCATTAGAATTAAATGCGCCTTCTGTGTTCAAACTTCTATCTGACATAGAGGCTGACAAACTCCCGGCTTCTTCAGACAATAGACCTACATTCACATAATTTCCGCTCACATCGTCCAAATAATCTGTAAAAGTTTTTCTAACACCGTATTCAACTCCCAAGGCAAATCTATTCGATATATTAACTTTCATACCTATTCCTAATGGAATGGACAATTGATTTAATTTATAAGGATTATTAGAATTTTGAGAGGTTCCTTGACCTTCAGTTGTTAAGGGTTGTAATTCAATATAATCATCATTATATTTACCCATTGGATTCATTTTGAAATACGTCAATCCAAAAAACAAATAAGGTGTTCCAGGCCTTTTATTACTTCCGATTTCATAAGGAAGAAAATGAATTTCTAATAAGGGTCCAAATTCTAAAATTCTGGATTTAAAATTTAAATTTCGATTTACGTCACCTAAATTGGTTGAATTGGCATCATCTGCGGTTACTTCACCGTACATAAAATGCATTCGCCACGTTAATCGATCACTGCTTCTAATTTGATTTCTAAAAAATAAACCTGCAGCAAATTTTGTTTGGTTGAAATGTTTGGTAGGATTTAAATCGCCCGTGTAATAACTTCCTCCTAAAAGAACGCCCAATTCTGGAGCTTGCGCTCGAGCAATGAGTAACATGAAAATAGCAAAAAACAATGTTGTAAATCGTCTCATAGGAAAGTAGAACGAAAAGTAATTAAAAAAATTGCTTAGAATTTAGGTAAATTATTTCTACCTCTAAGAATTTTATAATTTACGCTCACCATAGTTAAAAGATAAGCATCTTTATTTTCAGAATCACCTCTTTGCATTCCAACACCAGTAGGATTGTAAACATAATTACCATCTGTGTAAGATGCAACACTATTAATAGTTGGATTAGCTAAATAAACTGTAGCTGCATCAGCGCCTGTTTTATCAGCATATACACTACTTACGTCATCAACATAATCAGAGGTAGTATATCTCAATCCCATTTCAATACCGATACTCCATTGATTGCTGATACCATATTTACATCCTATTCCAAATGGTATAGCCAAAGCAATACGTTTATAAGCAACATTTTCAGTTTGTAATGGTTGTAAAGCAACCCAATCACCGTTATATTTAGCCTTGGGATTGAACCAAAAACCACCTACTCCTAAAAATACATAGGGAGAAAAATGGTTCACCTTTTTACCAACAACTCCTTTTGTTCTATACAAATGACCAAAATATTCATTTAAGGGATAGTACTCAAATTGAGCTGAAAATTCAATTAATGGAGAACGGAAGTGTAAATTTCTGTTTTGACGAAAACGTTCCGTTGTAAGAGCATCGTCACCGTTTAATCTTCCATAAGTTAATGTTCCTTTTACGGCAAACATTGGACTGATATAAAAACGATAACCGGCACTTAATGCAGGTCTAGTTAATTTAAAATCTAAATCTTTAAATCCTTTAATTCCATTCGAACCGATATCATTTGCTCCACCTAATTCACCAAAAAAGTTACTTGAGCCAATGGAACCTACCAATTCATGACGTAAAAATTTCCAATGTTGTCCGTAAACATTAGACAACATAATGGTAAGTAATAGAAGTATAACAGGTATTTTTTTCATCATTTTCTTATAGAAATTCTTCAGTATCAAAGGTCAAAAGTAACGAATTAATTTAAAATAGAATTTATTTTTCAACAATTTTTCAATTTAATAGGCCTTTTCAACGTTTTAATCAATATAAAGTTTCATTTCTGTCGATTCTTGTACGGCATATTTAACACCTTCCCTTCCCATTCCCGAATCTTTAATTCCACCATAAGGCATTTCATCAACTCTAAAACCAGGAATATTATTAATTATCACACCACCCGACTCTATCTCATTAAAAGCTAGTTCTTTATGGACATTAGAATGAGTAAAAACTCCTGTTTGTAAACCGTACTTACTATCGTTTACTTTATTAATCGCTTCCTCAAACGTTGAAAAGGGTTCGATAATAGCCACTGGACCAAATACCTCTTCTGTTACAACTTTCATTTCCTTGGTAGTTTTTGTTAATAACGTGGGGGCATAAACGTGGTTTTCATTCAATAACACTTCTGCCCCAAAAACTATTTTTGCACCTTGACTAAGCGCCTCTTTTACCCATTCTTGAATTCTAAGAAAATGAACGTTGCTGATAATAGGGCTATTAATAACATTCTCTTTAGGATTTCCTGAAGTAATGTTTTGAACTGCTTCAACCATTTCTCCTAGGAATGCTTCAAAAACATCTTCATGAACATAAATGCGTTGAGTAGAAATACATATTTGACCTGCATACAAATATGCTCCGAAACAACATTTTTCAGCTACCGATTTTAAATCAATATCATTATCCACAATAACAGCGGCATTACCTCCCAATTCTAAGGCAATTTTTTTCTTTCCTGAAATTTCTTTTAAATGCCATCCTATGGTAGCGCTTCCTGTAAACGAAATCATTTTAATTGCCTCATGAAGCACAATTTTTTCAGCATTTTGGTCAGAACAATTAATCAAAGTAATCCAATTCTCAATAGGGCTTAGTGGTGCAAGTATATTTTCAATAAAAAAATTAAGAGATAGTGGTGCTAACGGAGACGGCTTGATGAGTAAGGTATTGCCCGCACAAATGGCAGGTATAATTTTATGCATTGCCAAATTCAACGGAAAATTAAACGGTGCAATTCCGAAAAGGGTACCTATGGGAAATCTTTTAGTAAAAGCTGAATTATGTGGCGTTCCGCTTAAATTTAGAGGCAACTCTTTTTGCTCCATTTCACTTAATGCTTCTATGCCAGCTCTAACTGTTTTTAAGCATCTATCCACTTCATTCAAAGCATAAAAAAGAGGTTTGCCCGCCTCTGCACAAATCAATTGAGCTAAATAATTCTTATTTATGGTCAACTGTTGTTCTAAAGCGATCAAAAACGAAACTTTTTGCTCGAAAGTTACCTTTTTTGTTTTCTCAAAAGCTGCTTTTGAATGTTCAATAATTAAGGTTAATTCATCCCAATTCATTTGATGAACAGCACCCATTTTTTCGTGTGAAAATTTATTAAAAACATCTATTGAAGAACTACTTATTGACATACTGTTTAGTTTACTGTGATTGCAATGGACAAATTTACACCTTGATTCTCATAATATTCAATGGTTATGGAATTAATTTGATAATTTTGTATTTCCTTTATTCAACTAATGAAACAAAGCTATCGACATCTTTTTTTAATCTTAGGAACCTTATTTACCGTTTTTGGGTTACTGTTGTTTTCTTTTGACAACATTACCAATTATTGGAATATTTTGGCTGGTGGGCTTATTTATGGTGGCATTTATATGTTATACAAAATGCTTCAATCAACTCCACAAGTAAAGGTCAATAAAGTAACTATAGTTGAAAGCATTGACGATTTAAACAACAAAAAAAACCGTTTTAAAAAAGAAGGTGAAATTACGCTGAATGATAGTTACAAAACAAAGGAATAAATATCAACCTATTTCCATTATCGATTATTTCTGTTATACTATATTAGGACGGTAAGGATGATTCAAAAACAGCTTTCCATCCTTTCCAATGTAAATTATCTCCTACTGTATCATTGTGCCAAATCCCAATAAAATGGCCATTTACGTCCTTCACTGTTTGTTTTAGTTCTTGAATAACCCCTATGGCTTCTTCCACAGTCAAATGATGGTATTCATTCAAGGTCCCATCCATGTATGCAAACGGACGAATGGTTAATTGAGTGATTTTTTCATTTTCTAAATCATAAAAACTGTAGGGAGTGCATATTGACGCTCTAAAACCATAGGATTCTGCGTAACCCATTGTGAAATCTTCTTTGATACCAAGTTGCTCCAATATTCTATACGAATCTGGTAAACGCAATTTCAAAAAATGTTGTCGAGAAGATGTAATTGGTTCATTTACACAAATCTTAAGACGGTTTATCTCCATTTCAATATGATGTGAATTCAAATAAGATTTATAGGAAGGATGTATACCTAAATGTGCCCAATTTGACAAGGATTTCAACAATTCAGCATATGAGGAATTCGAGTGTGAAATGTTTCGATCATATCCCCCATAATCTCCCAAAAGGATAAAAAAATACGTTTCAATGGATTGATTTTGTGTTACATTCTTCAAATATTCAAAAGTATCGTATGGATCTGATACCGCTCCATTTAATACAGAACGTCTCTTTCTGATTTCTTTAAAATTAAAGCGTAAAAGATTTTTAACATTGGCACCCGCGGTGCGTTTAAATCCTTTAAATTTATAGGCAAAAGCATTATCTACATCTATTGTGTTAATGATTTTGAATTCCGTTTTAAGTGAAATTGAACGATTAAAAAAGTTTTCAAGTTGATGCTTTAGTTCCAAAAACCAACTGTTTACTAAGGGTATTTCTAAAAAATTATTTTTATAGGCTATACTATTATAAGCCAAGTATCTATCGTGATTATCTCTAGTGTTGCTTAAATATTCTTCATATCTTGAAATGAGGAAAAAGGATGCGCTCAATACATCAAAATTTAGGGTGCCGTCTGTTTCAAAAAAACTGAATTTATAGTTATCTGTTCTTTGTATAACATTCACCTCTTTTTCAGAAATTCCGCTCTCAAAAAGTAGACCTTGAGGAACTATTTGAAAAGTATTTTCTATTCGTTTAGTTGAATAATTGATGTGAATAGAAGGGGTTATTTCGTGAACAATTTGAAAGGGAACATCTAAGTATTCACTAAAAAGAACCTTTAAAATGTAGTTTAATCGAGCACTGGAATGTTCGCAATAAACGGTTATCATAAATTTATGTGTTACTAAAAGTTTCGATCATTTTTGAGCAAATAAATTCAGCAGCTTTTCCATTACCAAACAAGGGAGGGAATTCGATGGTTCTTGAAGAATAATTCATAAATGCATTAACTATTTCTTCTGGATTTGACCCCACTATAGTTGCTGCACCACATTCCACCAATTCAACCCATTCGGTTTCAGGTCTAAGAATAATACATGGTTTATTAAAAAAATAGGCTTCTTTTTGAACTCCTCCACTATCTGTAACAATTATGGACGCATTTTTTTCGAGTGCAATCATATCCAAAAAAGAAACTGGATCAATAATTTTAAAGGATGTATTATTTTTAATTTTATTCAATAGTTCAAAAGGTAAATTTTGCTCCATCAAATTCTTTGTCCTTGGATGCAAAGGCAAAACAATTGTTTGATTATGATTTTCTATTAATGATAATAAAGCGGCAAAAATAGAGGTTAAATTCTGTGGGTTATCTGTATTATCATTACGATGAATAGTAGATAATATATATTTTGACGGTTCTAATTGATTTTCACTAAGAATGGATGATTGCAAATCACTTACTGTGGAAAAATGAAGCGAATTATCATACATTATATCACCACAATGAAAAACGCCTTGCTTATCTGCCGTATAGGGTTTTTGAGCATTGATTGGAAATCCTTCCTTGTCAAGATTTGTCAAACCCGCTTTGGTAGGTGTGAATAACAAAGTCGAAGCATGATCGCATAAAATTCGATTTATTTCTTCTGGCATTTTTTTATTAAACGATCGCAACCCAGCTTCAATGTGCACAATAGGAATGTGTAATTTTGAGGCAGCGATAGCCCCTGCTAACGTAGAATTAGTATCGCCATAAACAACCAATGCATCCGGTTTTTCATCCACTAAAACCTCTTCAATACCTACAATCATTTTGGCTGTTTGACTGCCATGAGCCCCACTTCCCACATTTAAATTGTAATCAGGTTTTGGAATGCCCAATTCTTCAAAAAAAACCGCTGACATATTATTATCATAATGTTGTCCGGTATGCACGATAACCTCAGAAATATCTGTACTATATTCTTTTTTAATGGCTCTACTCAATGCGGCTGCTTTAATAATTTGTGGCCTAGCTCCTATAATGGTTACTATTTTTATCACAGAATAACGTTTAATTTGGTTAAAATTGAACTACAAAAGTAGTTTAAAAACCCATTCGATGCCTACCTTAACCATTAAATTAAAGTACCCCCTTTTATAATTAATGATTACTCTAAATTGCCTTCGAACTAGGTATTCTGTATTCAATTGAGGTTAGACATTTATATTAGAGAAAGGTCATGAAATGAACATATTTTTTTTTTCATTTCAAATTTATTGTCAAAAAAAAAGACCATCATTTCTGATAGTCTTTATTCTTATGTCGGGGTGGCCAGATTCGAACTGACGACCTCCTGCTCCCAAAGCAGGCGCGATACCGGGCTACGCTACACCCCGAAAGTGTATATCTGGCGGAGGGAGGGGGATTCGAACCCCCGGTACCAATTTCTCAGTACGACAGTTTAGCAAACTGTTGGTTTCAGCCACTCACCCATCTCTCCTAAATTTTTTCCGGTTCAGTAATTAAAGATCTTTTTCTTTAATGGGAGTGCAAAAATAATATTGTTTTTTGAATTACAAAGACCTTTTTTGAATTTTATTATAAAAAAACAAGGCGTTTTTGTAATATCCTGATTAGTAGGTAATTATTTAATCCGAAAATCGACTCCAATTGTAAACTAATATCCACCGTTTCTTTTTCGTAAAAACCATTCAATTGACAATAGACCTACAATTAAGAAAAATATCCATTTCCATTTTAATACATCCGTCACGGTTGTATGATTATACGAAACACTGGCTACGTTATTATCTTTAGAGAGTTGATTTAGTAAATCTTTTAAATCGGTTGGATAAACCATTTTACCTCCAGAATTTTGAGACAAACTGTATAGCAGACTGTGATTTGCAACAACATCGGTAAATTCTGCATCTAATGATTTTATCATAAACTCACCACTTTGTTGGTAATTTACTTTATTTAGAGTGGTAGTAGCTTTATAGGAATATAACCCTGGACTAAATTGTCCGGCATCCAATACATATGATTTATTGTTCCGGGTGAAAGTTTTAACAGGATATTCTTCACCATTTTCATTTTGGATAATCAATTGTACCTCTGGCTCATTTACTAATTCAAAAATATCATTGTACAATTCCGCTTGAAAAATTACTTTTTCATTTTCAAAAAAACTAGTGAAACAATTGACCCTAAATTTACTTTTATCTTCCTTCTGAGCTAAGAATTGAATGATTTTTGAGATCAAATTATCAAAATCGGTAGAACGGTTGTTTTTAATAAAATTTTGGATTCTCCAACGCCAAATACCTTCGCCAAGAATAACTCCATTTTTTACAGAATTTCGATCATTAAATACCATTAATGGATAATTAGTGTTTGTGGAACCTACCTTTTGATTAAACAATACATCGGCACTTCCTGCTAATTTATAGTCAGATGCAAAAGGGATTTGCAAAGGAGGCATTTCATTTAATACATTAGTAAATGAGGTTTCAACCGTAAAGTTGACAAAAGATTGATTTAAATAAGCCTTTACATCTGTAGTCCCTTTTGGGCCAACTAGGTTCAGCCCTGTTTTTAAACCATTAAATGCCGCAATATTCGATTGTTCACCCAAAACAAATAAAACCGGTATTTCACTTTCAAATGCACTATTTATCCATTTCAAATCATCGGATACATTAGAAGGAACTTGATGAGCAATTACCAAACTATATCCTTTCAAATCTCCTTTATATTCAGATGATTTTTCAACTACTACCTCATAATTAATATTATTTTCGATAGCTGTTTTGATAGCCGCCACATCGGGGTGGGGTGCGGCACAAAGTACTAAAACTTTTTGTTTATTATCCATTACTTGAATGAACACATCTTTTACATTATTGACATAGGTCAATTCTCCGTCTTTTTTAACAACCTCAACTCTATATTTTTGGTTGCCAGCGTTTTTTGCTTCAACTACAAACTGTACCTCCTTTACATCTGCATCATTTTCAAAAGTGATGTTTTGTGTAGCAATAACCTTATTTTCTTTAGAAAGGGTAATCGTTGCTGTTTGTCCTTTAAAGTAATTGCCCTTTACAACGGCCGCTATAGGGAAATCATTACCTAAAAAAGCAATTTTATTGTGTAACACTTTTTCTAGAATTTGATCTTTTCTAACATTGGTATCCCCTAAGGCAATGGTATAAATAGAAGATCCCTCCATTATTTTCTTACCGTATAGTGGGTTAGAACCTTTATTAAAAATACCATCACTGGCAACAATTACAGCTCCTACATTTCTTCCATAAAATCGAGCATTTAACTCATCAAAAAGTAGTGAAAGATCGGTTTGTTTATCCTGGAAATTGATGTTTAACGTATCCGAAAGATCACTCCCAAAAGTAAACGTCTTGAGTTCATATTGCTGCTCCAAATCTTTCAATAAAGCTTCAACAGAACTTATGTATTCATTTTTATAAAAAGTAGAATCTGTATTGGCAAGAATACTTTGAGAATTATCTTGAGCGAAAATAATTATGGGTTTTTCTACCTCCTGATTTTCTGCTAGAATTAATGGTTCTAACAAGAGTAAACTTACCAAAAACACAACCCCAAAGCGAAGAAAAGACATAAGGTATAGGAGAGCCTTATGAATACCTTCAAAACTTTTTTCATTTCTGTAGAATAAATAGCTATAACCTATGCCGAGTAGTGCACAAATAAAAACATACCAGATAGGGTAACTAAATTCAATCATATAAAGCAGATTTCAAAAAAAATTAGGTCATCATCCCACCACAAACACTTATTACTTGTCCGTTTACATAACTTCCTAAATCAGAAGCTAAAAAAAGCGCAACATTGGCAACGTCTTCGGGAGTACCTGCTCTTTTAAGTGGAATATTTTCTAACCAGCCTTCTACTACTTTTTGATCTAAAGCTCCGGTCATTTCTGTTGCAATAAAACCTGGTGCAATTGCATTAGAACGAATATTTCGTGAGCCCAACTCTTGAGCAACGGATTTTGTAAATCCAATAATACCTGCTTTTGAGGCAGCATAATTGGCCTGTCCAGCATTTCCTTGAACCCCAACTACAGAAGACATATTTATAAATGAACCGTTTCTATTTTTTAAGAATACCTTCATCACGGCTTTGGTCATATTAAAAACCGACTTTAGGTTTATGTCCATTACATCGTCCCAATTTTCTTCACTCATACGCATTAATAAACCATCTTTGGTTATACCTGCATTATTAACCACAATATCCACTGTACCAAAATCGGTAACTACTTGATTTACCATTTCTTCTGTGTCGGCTAAACTTCCTGCATTGGATTTATATGCTTTAGCTTTTACACCAAAAGCTTCCAATTCTTTAGTCACCTCAATGGCTTGAGCTTCACTTGATACATATGTGAATGCTATGTTGGCACCTTCTTGTACAAACTTCAAAGCAATCCCCTTTCCAATTCCACGAGTTGCACCCGTAATAATAGCCACTTTACCCTTTAATAAGTCCATTTTACAATAATTTTTATTTACTTACTATTTAATACCTATATTTGCTCCAAAGATAATAACATAATCATGAAAATAGTTTTTACAGCCCTAGTATTTTTTAATTTTTTAGGAATTTACAGTCAAGGTTGGCTTGATGTCGGACTTAAAGGTGGTGTTGGACCAACGTTATTATTAAATCAAAACATTTTTGGGGACGGTGCATATAATCATCAATTAGGGGTGAGCGGATGTTTTGGTGGTAAAATTGGATTAAATTTCAATTCCAATCATCAGATTACGGTTGATGTTATGGTAAATAACTTTAACCAAAAATTCAACTACAATGAATTGATTGATAGTACTTCAGCCGAAGAAACAACATATACCTCAAATATTAAATATACCAGTTTAGATTTTATGTTGATGTACCGACATAATGAAGACGGAAGATATTTTGAAGTAGGTCCGTTGGTTTCAAATATGATGCGTGTTGAAAGAGGTGATAGTAAAATTACTGGCGGTAAGGATTTAAATTTCACTACTGACATGGTAAATAAAATACAAGCCGGATTTGTTTTCGGTTTTGGGGCATACTTTGTGGGAACTGAAAATTTTGGTATTACAAGTGGGTTGAGAATTTCATATATTGCCACCGACTTAATTAGTACTAATGGGATAAACGAAAATTATCCTACTTTAAAGAAATACGAAACCTATAAGCCTTCACACCCTTTGTTCATCCAAGTGGTTTTTGAAGCTAATCTTGATTTTGCTTATTTATCAAAAGCTAAATGCGGTAAACGAAAACTACTTATGTTTTAAAGGGAAATTATTTAGTTAGCGCCATCTCGAATGGAGAGCGATTCATAATTGACCTCCCGAGTGTGACCTCATCTGTATATTCAATTTCACTTCCTATGCCTATTCCTCTGGAAATAACACTTACAGAAACGTCAGCATCTTTTAATTTTTTGAATAAATAAAAATTGGTAGTATCACCTTCCATGGTAGCGCTCAATGCTAATATAATTTCCTTTGAACTATCTTGATTAGCCCTTTTAACTAATTCATCGATTGACAAATCACTTGGACCAATGCCTTCCATAGGTGAAATAAGTCCGCCTAATACGTGATATAAACCTCTGTATTGCATCGTGTTTTCTATAGCCAATATATCTCTGATATCTTGCACCACGCATATCAAAGATTGATCTCTCTTTGAATCTAAACAAATACCGCAAATTTCTAAATCACTTAAATTGCCACAATGTTTACATTGTTTCACTTTAGATTTTAACTCATTGAAACTTGCAGCAAAACCTTTTACATCTTCTTCAGTCTGAGCTACCAAATGAAGTACTAACCGTAGAGCTGTTCTTTTACCTATACCCGGTAAAGAAGCCATTTGGTCAACAGCATTTTGAAGATATTTAGACGGGAGATTCATATTTGAAACGAAGTTACACTAAAATACAAAAAACATATATCAATATAAAAATGACTTATCCACATTTTTTTTAACTTAAAAAGTATAGTTCAGAAACAACCAATGTAATAAAACTAAAAAGCCCCGATAAATCGAGGCTTTCAATAGTATAAAATCGTTGTAATTATTTACTTCTGTTGTAACGTGTGTTGAATTTATCAATACGACCAGCAGTATCTACTAATTTCACTTTTCCTGTGAAGAAAGGGTGTGAAGCTGCAGAAATCTCCAATTTTACTACTGGATATTCATTACCATCTTCCCATACAATAGTTTCTTTTGTATTGGCACAACTTTTAGTGATGAACGAGTAATCATTTGACATATCTTTGAATACCACTAAACGGTAATTTTCTGGATGTATTTCGCTTTTCATTTTTCTTTTCTTTAGTAATTCGGGCTGCAAAAATATACTTTAGTTTTTAATTCTACAAAGAATTAGACCTTTTTTTTTACTTTCTTTGCATTTGGCTTTCAATCAATGGTTTTTCATCAATAAGTCTTTTTAAAATGCCAGCATATCTGGGAGCGTTTTTATTCCCCGCTTGGATGGATTGATTGGCCAATTTATAAGCTTCAGGTAAATTGCCTTCCACCTCAAATATCAATGCCAAATTATAGGTTGCCTTTCCTAAAATTTTCTGATCGGTTTCGGTATCAATCATTAATAAATAATAATTCTTAGCTTGTTCCCAAAGTTCATTTTGCATGGCTTTTGCTGCCATTTTTAATTCTTTTGAACCTGAAGTATAGTACATTCTCGATTCGCGGTAATTGGATGGTACAATTTTTTTCACATACAAATCAGCTGCTTCCATTCCTGCATTTGCAATAGCTCTGTATTGACCAGCTCCAACTCCTGAAATAGACTGATAATGAGTTCCTCTAGTGGTTAATTCTTGAAAATCAACAATGGTTTCGGTCTCTTTATAATACAACCTCCATTGAGTGTATACTTGAGCTACTTTTGGTTGATTTGCTGTATTGGTTACAACATTAGGATTGGTGTACACTCTATCACTATCAAAAAATTCTAATGAAAGTATCCCTTCGGCACCATATTGTTTGCAAATTGAATCAACTTCATTTTTTGTAAGAGGCTTTTGTATTTCCTGCAAACTTCCAAATGATAATTCAGGAATGTTAAAAGATACCAAGGTTAATCGTTCATTATTTGAAACTATTTTTATGAGTTCCTTTTTGCAGGCATCAATTCCATATTTATCTCCACCAATGGGTTCACCTGTCAAAACAGATTCTAAACCGGTGGCAAATTGCCTTCCATTACCTTTGTTTACATTGGTCCTATCAACAATAATAATGCTATCTAAATCAGCAGGCATGTCAATTCTGGCAGGATGTTTTACATTCAAAATCATAGAAGATGTACAACTTTGAGCTATCGCAAATAGTGTACAAATCAGGGTTATCGCAACTGTTTTTTTCATAGTAAAATAGGCCAACAAAAACTGAACCAATGCGCGAAATCAATGCATTACAAATTCTTTAATTTTGATATGGTTTCAATCGGATTTTGAGCATTAAAGACAAAACTTCCTGCAACTAACACATCTGCTCCAGCATCCAACAGTTTTTGAGCATTTTCTAACGTAACACCTCCATCTATTTCTATTAATGTTGAAGCATTATTATCGGTAATTATCTTTTTTAGATCAGCAATTTTTTTATAGGTACTTTCAATGAATTTTTGACCCCCAAACCCAGGATTTACAGACATTAAACAAACGACATCTATACTATTAATAATAGGTTCCAACTGTAATACAGGTGTATGTGGATTTAAAGCAACACCTGTTTTCATGCCCTCAGCAGCAATCGCCTGAAGAGTTCTGTGCAAATGCACACAAGCTTCATAATGCACCGTTAAAATATGTGCTCCTGACTTTTTGAATTGGCTAATAAAACGATCTGGGTTTTCAATCATTAAATGAACATCCAATGTTTTTTTAGCGTGTTTATTGATGGCCTCAATAACTGGCATACCAAAAGAAATATTTGGAACAAACATTCCATCCATTATATCTAAATGAAACCAATCGGCTTGACTTTCATTTATCATTTCACATTCACGTTGTAAATTGGCAAAATCAGAAGCCAATAAAGAAGGAGCAATAAGATGTTTCATATGAAGCTTTATTTATGAGGTGCAAAGTAACAAAAACCTACATTCCTATCCGCTCATAAGATTTAATACTTTTAATTTTTTATTTAACAATGATCTATAAAAACAAAAAAACAGCCCTTTTTTAAGCTGTTTTTTTTGTTTTATCCTAGTTAATTATATTATCCTAAATACGATTTTAAGATTTTACTTCTTGAAGTATGTTTCAACCTTCTAATCGATTTTTCCTTAATTTGTCGAACACGTTCTCGAGTTAGATCAAATCGTTCTCCAATTTCCTCAAGCGTATGCTGGTGAACACCATTTAAGCCGAAGTATAACTTTATTACATCTGCTTCTCTCATTGTTAACGTACTCAGAGATCGTTCGATTTCCTGACGCAACGAATCTTTCATCAATTCTTTATCAGGTTTATTCGTTTCATCAGAAGAAAACACATCATACATTGAGGAGCTGTCTTCATCCTCGTTTAAAGGAGCATCCATCGATAAATGTCTACCACTGTTTTCGAGTGATTGTTTTACTTCATTTATACTTAAGTCTAATTCCTCTGCTATTTCTTCAACGGAAGGATATCTTCCAAATTTTTGTTCTAAAACCGAGAAAGTTTTATTAATCCGATTTATTGTACCAATTTTATTTAACGGTAAACGTACAATTCGAGCTTGCTCAGCTAAGGCTTGTAAAATAGATTGACGAATCCACCATACAGCATAGGAAATAAATTTAAACCCTCTTGTTTCATCAAATCGCTGAGCTGCTTTAATTAAACCCAAATTTCCTTCATTAATTAAATCGGGTAAGGTGAGTCCTTGATTTTGATATTGTTTTGAAACCGAAACAACAAATCGAAGGTTTGAACGCACTAATTTATTTAGAGCTTCCAAATCACCGGCTTTAATTTTTTGAGCTAAAACTACTTCATCGGCTGCAGTGACCATTTCAACTCGAGCTATTTCGGCAAGATATTTATCCAATGATGCCGTTTCACGATTGGTAACCTGTTTGGCTATTTTTAATTGTCTCATTTATTGGGTATTTTTAGGGATATTTTAACAATACCTACAAAACGCTGCTTTTTGAATAAGGTTACGAGGATTCAATATAAGTTATCAAAAAAAATCTTAATTTTTTGTTAAATCTTACTCAATCAACATTTTGAGTAGGAATGGTTCGGATTATTAATTGTAAATTTGCTACCGTTATGAAAAAAATAATCAGAAAATATACCCCTTTTGCGTTCTTAGTTACTTTACTGTTCTCGATTAACAGTACTGTATTGGCTCAAATGTCAAATCATGATTTGGAGATTGAAATTTCCTCAAAAATGTGTGAAAAAGGCATTGATATCAGTGATTGTTCTCATTTACCTTTATATTTAGGTTTTTATGATTGGTTAGGAACACCTTATAAGTATTCAGGTACTTCTAGAAAAGGAATTGACTGTTCTGGTTTTACAAAAATGTTGATGAAAGAAGCATACGGGCACAGCTTGACAGGAGGATCGAGAGATATTTTCCCTTTGTGTAAGCCGCTTAAAAAAACTGAATTAAATGAAGGTGATTTAGTTTTCTTTAAAATTGCCAAAGGTTCTATTTCACATGTGGGAGTTTATCTTCAAAACGGTTATTTTGTTCATGCAACCGTTCATGGTGGCGTAATGATTAGTCATTTAGAGGAAGCCTATTATAAAAAGTACTTTTATTCTGGCGGTAGATTAGATTAATTCTAATTATTAATAATTATTGTCATTTTATTTTCTAAATTTTTCCAAAATTCTTAACATTGTGCTATAAATTATGGAAGAATTTTTTAATATAGCCAAACTCAATTTATTTCAACCTGAGAGGGGTAAGGTACTGGTATCTGAACCTTTTTTGGAGGACAATTTTTTTAAACGATCTGTTGTCTACTTATGCAGCCACAACAAAGATGGCAGTTTTGGTTTTATACTCAATAATGCTTTAACGGTTTGTTTACATGAATTGGTGGATGGAATTGATTCTTGTGAGTTCAGTATTTGCTTTGGCGGACCGGTAAACAGTTCTAACCTTTATTTCATCCATAATTTAGGTCACAAAATCCCAAATTCTTTCGAAATATTTGATGGCATCTATACCGGAGGAGATTTTGAAGTCATTAAAGAAGGTATTAACAATGGAACCATTTGCAATAAAGATATCCGTTTCTTTCTAGGTTATTCCGGTTGGTCTGTTGGACAATTAGCAAAGGAATTGGAGGAAAACTCTTGGATAGTTGCTGAAATGGACACCAAGGACATTGTGTGTAGCGATAAAAAGTCTTTATGGAAGGAAATTTTGGACAAAATGGGTGGTAAATACAAGGTAATTTCCAACTTCCCAGAGGATCCTAATTTGAACTGACATTCGATTCGTTAAAAATCGATTCATTTATAAAACTAATTAAATTTCGAGTTATTTGATTGGTATAAACCTTTGTTTTATACTCACCTACCCACTGTAATCCTGCAACTGCATTGGTTAAAATAATTTCATCTGCAATGAGGAGGTTTTGAGGAGTAATAGAGCTTTCGTATACTTTAATTCTATTTTCCAATGCTGTATTGATAACTTTCATTCTCATTGTACCTCCAACACATCCATCGGCTAAAGGTGGGGTGTATAAAACGCCATTACTAACTAGGATAATGTTTGATTTAGCCGCTTCAATTATTTGACCTTCATTATTAAGAATAAAACATTCGTCTAAACCATTTTTTTTAGCATAATTCATTGCCATGACATAAATTAGACCATTTGATGTTTTTAAATTCGATAAAATGTTTTTTGGTTTTTTAATATCTGGATAAATATTAAGCTTTAATCCTTCACTGTTGATTTTAAAGAAACTATTTTCCAATTGCTCCAATGTTAAAATCACATCAAAGGCATCTGTTTTGGAAAGATAAGTTCCACCACCCGAACGAAAAAAATGGAGTCTAACTTTAGCGGCATCATGAACCCCATTAACTTCTAACAATTTAAGAATGCTTTTAATCATTTTATCACGAGTATACGATTCAATTCCTTGAAAACCCAACACCTTAGCTCCTGAAATCAAGCGGTCATAATGCGCTTCAACATTAAATGGTTTACCCTTTATGATGCGTATGGTTTCAAACAAACCATCACCGTATCTAAACGATCTATTGTCAATGCTATTAGCAGTGATGTGATCTATTATGTTATCATTTATGAGTACCTTAAATTGTGATTGCATAATTTAGCTGTAATTAGTTAGTTAAATTCAATAATTTCAGTTCAATAAACCTTTAATTTGGTAATAAAAGGAAACAAATAATTCAATATTAAACAAAGCAATAAAAACGAGCGAATAAACGGCACCAGCAATATGAGCATCGTGTGCAATCATGGTTCCTCCTCTTTTTGATTGGACGTATTCGAAAATAATATACAACACTCCAAATAATATGGAATAAATGGGAAATGGAAAGAACATAAGGGTTAGTTTGGAAAAGGGATCCATTACGATAAAATAAAACAATACACATGTAACTGCGCCACTTGCTCCGACAGCCAAATAATTAGGGTCGTCAGAATATTTAATAAGGGAAGGTAGTGATGCTGCAGGCAATGCTGAAACATATAAAATTGGAAATAAATAGTGTTTGTCAATAGAAATAAAATGATCTTCAACTAAATTTCCAAATGAGTACAATACAAACATATTAAAAAATAAATGCATATAATCGCCATGCACAAATCCGTGAGTGAAAAGTAGCCACCATCTTTTGTGATGCTTTACTGAATAAGCACTGAAAGTTAAATTATATTTTAGAGAACGGTCATTAAATGCCGCTATAGAAACAATTACCGTAAGAATAATTATGACTAATGTATAACTCATCCTATTCTTATTCGGTGGGCTTCATTTTTATATCAAAATCGATGAATGCTTTAAACGAAGTTTTGTCTAAAATTTCAATTTCATGATATTGTTCTTCATAACCAATAGCTCCAACAAACATATTGTATTTACCTGGAGGTAAAATGATAACAAAACGATTGGTCAATTGGTTAGGGATATAATCTCCAAATATTTCATCGGTTTCTTTATCCGTTATTTGAATGAAGACATCTTCGAATTTTTTATCATCACCGGGCGAAATAACTCCTGAAATTACGGAATACTTAGGTTCAATTTCATTGAAATTTACTCGATAAATATCTAAATCCCCAAAACCACCTTTTCTAAGGGCTGAAACATATCCAAACTTTCCATCTTCTGAGATTCTGAAATTCATATTATCTTCAGGCGTATTAATGGGGTAACCTAAGTTTTGAACTCCCGTAAATTTTCTTTTTGTTTCGTCCCAATTAGCTTTAAAAATGTCATATCCACCCATACTCGCATGTCCTCGTGATGAAAAATAAAGTGTTTTTCCATCTGGAGCAATATTGGGAAAATCTTCATCAAATTCTGTGTTGATGGTAGGTCCTAAATTTTGAGGAGAACTCCAATCACCATTTGGTAATCGTTGACATAAATAAATGTCTACTCCGCCATATCCTCCTGGCCTGTCGCTAGCAAAATATAATCGATCATTATCTTCTGAGACACACGCTGCTATTTCGTGGTATTTGGAATTAATTTCTGTAGTTAACAATACAGGTGTTTTTATGGTGGCACCTTCTACCCCACTTAAATATAAATCACCAAACATATTAAAGTCTTCAAAATAAAATATGGCTTGATCTCCAGAGGCATTCAATCCAACCACTTCTTGCGAACCTGAATTTGTATTAATCGTTTCAGGCAAGGCTTGCGCTTTTTGAAATTGACCACCTTTTTCATAAGAAACATAAATATTGGATGGATAAATTCCATTAGGTAGCACTTCAGATTTGCTTAAAGGGCGATTTGAATTAAAAATCACAAAGCCTTCATTAACCGGTATGAAAGGGTAATAATCAGCGTATTTTGAATTAATATTTGGTCCAAGATTAATAAAGGTAACATTTTTTGGAAATTTCATCAACTCTTTAGCATTCTCGCAATATTCAATTTGTTTGGTTACATTCAATCTATTTTCTTCTGATCCTTTGCCCGATTCATTGAATTTTTGATACGCAGCGATGGCTTCATTAAATTTATATCCAAAATGATAAGCCCTTCCTAACAAATAAAAAGCATCTGGGATAATTTTTGGATTTTTCACCATTTTTTCGAGGTACGGAATTGCTTTTGATTTGTCAATATTGGTATTTAAATAACAAACAGCAATGTTATAATTATATTCAATATTATCCGAATCACTTTTAATTAACTCTAAATATTCATCTAAAGCAGATTCAAAATTCCCGGCTTCAAAAAAAGTTAAAGCTTGTTTTCTATCTTGAGAAAAAGTGGTGAATGAAACGAGCATTCCGAAAATTAAAATACTGAGGTACTTTTTATTATTCATGTTAGGCAATTTATTTTGCGACTACAAATATACTAAAATATGCAATTTATTTTAAGTCCATAGGCAATTATTGTGCAAAACTTTTTTTCATCAAAATTTAGATTCGGAAATATAAAATTAAATTTGCGTTCAAATTAGAAGTGAAAAAAAGTATTCAGTGGCAAAACAATCAGGATTTTTAAAAGAATTTTTCAAGGAACGTAAACAAACAGGTGCTGTAGCGCCTAGTTCTAAATACCTTATGCGTCATATGCTCAATCCAATTGATTTTGCCAAAGCAAAAGTAATTATTGAATTGGGGCCAGGAAATGGAGTTTTTACAAAAGGTTTATTAGAAAAAATGGCGCCAGATGCCTTATTGTTTTCTTTTGAGTTGAATACTGCCTTTTATGAATTTATGAAAACCACCATCCAAGATAAACGGTTAATTTTAGTTAATGATAGTGCCGAAAAGATGAGCGAATATTTATTGCCTTATCACATTTCTGAAGCAGACTATGTAGTTTCGTCTCTTCCTCTAGCCGTAATTCCTGACCCTATTAAAACCTCGATAATTGAAGTTTCACAGTCCATTTTGAAACCTGAAGGCAAATACATTCAATTTCAATATTCACTGAACGCTAAAAAGTTGCTGGAACGTAATTTCAAAAAAGTTAAAATAAACTTTACGGCTATCAATATCCCACCAGCATTTATTTATACTTGTTCGAAGAATTAATAAAGTGTATATCACTTTTATGAACTCCTATTAATAAATACCTACTTTTATCCAAGGAAGATATTTCAAGAAAGGAACTAACTAAATTGCATTTTAATGATTTTCTATTTTTCTTTTGGCTTGAACCAAAAGAAACAAAAGTTCAAGACTGTAAAGAGTTCAATCAAAAATCAAAGTACATTACAGTCATTCCACCAAACTCGCAAACGCTGTTACCAATAATTTCTTTGGAAATTATTGACAGCTGAGCTCAAACAAGGTCTCATTACCTTCCATTCCACTTGATTTTTTAGATTAAACTCTTTAAGGTCGGGGGAGCCTATTAAATGGGTTTTCTATCAATTTATACAATAATTACACTCTTAAATTTTTGATATCTAATTATGTTTTTCAATATATTTGTTTATATAGAATCGTAGAAAATTAATTTAAAACTAGAATACTTGTAAAATTACAGGCAATAAAATAGTTATATTTTAGGATTTCAGTTCATATTCCTGAATAAAATTAATAGCTAAATTCATAGCCTCGTGCATAATTATATCCTCTGCAACAAAAGGTACAAGTTGCCTAAAATCAGCATGTAAATGTTGGATAGTTTTTGAGGAATCTTTCACTTTTCTAAATTCTAATGCTTGAGCTGCCGTTAATAATTCAATAGCTAAAATTTTCTCTAAATTATCTATTATCTGAACACATTTAACCGCTGCATTTGCACCCATTGAAACGTGATCTTCCTGGCCTTGAGAAGAATCTATAGTATCTACACTTGACGGTGCACACATTTGTTTGTTTTTGCTAACAACTGCAGCACACGCATAATGAGAAATCATAAACCCACTGTTTAACCCTGATTTTTTCACTAAAAAAGAAGGTAAATCCCTAGTTCCACTTATTAATTTATACGTGCGTCTCTCACTTATACTTCCTAATTCAGCCATAGCAATACTTAAATAATCCAGGCCTAAAGCCAAGGGTTGTCCGTGAAAATTACCTGCCGACACAATTAAATCTTCCTCTGGAAAAATGGTTGGGTTATCAGTTACAGAATTAATTTCAACTTCCAAGGTATTCGTAACAAAATGCAGTGTATCTTTTGATGCTCCATGCACTTGTGGTATGCATCTAAAAGAATAAGGATCTTGTACATTTACTTTTGGAGCTGTAATTAACTTACTCCCCTTCAAAATAGTGGCAATATTTTTTGCTGTTTCCAGCTGTCCTTTATGAGCTCTCACTTTATGAACTGCCGTTGCAAAAGGAGCCAATTGTCCATCAAAAGCTTCCAATGACATGGCTGCTATTAAATCTGCCCATTTACTCAATCTATGCGCTTTGATTAAAGCCCAAACACCGTGTGCAGACATGAATTGAGTTCCATTTAAAAGTGCTAAACCTTCTTTTGATTGCAAAACTATAGGGTTCCAACCAAGTTTTTGAAGAACTTCCATACTTTTCATTCGCTGCCCATTATAATCAACGTAACCCATACCTAATAAAGGTAATGAAAGATGGGCTAATGGCGCTAAATCACCTGATGCTCCTAATGATCCCTCTTCAAATACTACCGGCAAAACATCATTATTATAAAAATCAATCAATCGTTGAACTGTTTCCAAACTAACCCCAGAATGACCATAGGAAAGACCTTGAATCTTAAGCAATAGCATAATTTTCACTATAGTTGGATTAACCTCCTCACCCATCCCACAAGCGTGTGATTTGACTAAATTTTCTTGCAACTGAGAAAGGTCATTGGGAGAGATTACCGTATTGCATAACGATCCGAAACCCGTATTAATGCCATAAAATACTTCCTTGCCAGATTTCATTTTATCATCAAGATAGGTACGACAAGCAACAATTCTTTTTTTAGCATCTTCGGACAACGCTAAATGAGCGTTGCTTTGCAATATATAATTGACGTTTTCTATTGATAAATCTTCAATGGTAATTAGAATTACCTCCTTTTTATTTGCCATAATCCTCCTATCTCTACTATTATTTAATCAATTTATAAGTGAATTGTGTATCATTCATTTGAATCGTAACCAAAAGAACTCCTGAATTGAAATTATTGAAAGTAACTATATTTGATTGTTTGTCAAATGTATATTTCACCAATTTACCATTTAAATCATAACACATAACCGATTGAATATCAGAAATTTTATCACCCAATATTTGATATTGACCATCTATTAATGTTGGAATAACCTTAAATGATGTCGGTTCATTCTCAAAAACGGAAGAAGCGATAGCGGTAAGGTATTTTACTTGTGTAATTTGACCAGCATTACTTGTAGCGACCATTACGGGTGTATGATCTTCATTGGTCCACCATTCATAACGAATTTCAACAGGTCTGTTTACTACAGTTCCGAAACTAAATTGATCGACAAAAACCGTATCCTTAATCAAGAGTGTGGTTTTAACACGCAAGGCATTTGGATATGTTTTTGAAGGAGTTGTAAGACTTCCCCAACCATCAACTTCGATGGTTCTATTAATATGAGACCCATAAGTGCCAAGGGTTGGAATGGTTGTTATGAAATACCCAACAGATTGGTCAACATCTAAGTATTGCATTGGGAAATGATAAATTTTATCAATGGTATCATACCGCACGGAAGCAGGAAGAGTATTTATATTTGCACCGAAGCCTACAATTTCTAGAGACCCTGCATTTTTTTTATAAAAATCATAACGATTTTCGATAGTTATTTGGCCAAACCCATTAAAATCAGGAGCTTGAACGGCATAATTTGCTTTATGTTGAGGATATAAAATGCTGTTATTAAAATATAATTGATACGCTAGAGGTGTGCTGGAAACAGAACTCATAGCCAATGTGTCATCGGTAGTGGCTGCGGTTTGAGAATAATCCCAAGTTTGATTGGCTCCTGTTTGAGAAAAATCTTCACCCATTAGGCCTGCATCAATGTAATATAAATAAACATCGTCTGCTTGAGGCATATCAAATTGAGTGATTGAAATTTGGGCTATCGGTGACAAGCTAATCCCGAATAGTGTAAGAGCTACAATTGATTTTTTCATTTCTTGTGATAAATGTTATTTTTTATGAAGGAATTATTTAGTATTTTTGATGAAATATTTCTATTACTAATACGTTTAAGGCATATGTGGGTCAAAATTAGTTTTTTTTTCGTATCTATTTTCTTTGGGTTAATAAGTTTTGCTCAACGAGACAGTTCTTATTACAAAGATTTGATACAATTTAGTGGAATTGTGGTTTCACAGGATAGTGTTAACCCCGTTCCATTTGTTCACATTATCGACACTCGAAGACGCACAGGTACGGTTTCTGATTATTTTGGCTATTTTTCATTTGTGGCTCAAAAGGGTGATTCCATTCGTTTTTCTTCCATTGGATTCAAAACTAATTATTTTGTTATCCCCGACACGTTGACCTCTAATAAGTATTCATTGATACACATAATGCAAGCAGATACTATTTTACTTAAAGAAATGGTTGTTTACCCTTGGCCTTCAAAAGAGCAGTTTGCTAAAGTATTTGTTAACACTGATATTCCAAATGACGATTTAGCTCGAGCACAAAAAAACCTTAACCCACAAGCCAT
Source organism: uncultured Flavobacteriales bacterium (assembly GCA_964419055.1). Classification (GTDB taxonomy): domain Bacteria; phylum Bacteroidota; class Bacteroidia; order Flavobacteriales_D; family Parvicellaceae; genus CAYQNU01. The sequence continues at coordinate 88,043 of CAYQNU010000002.1, forward strand.
GTTTGCCTACGCTCAATCCATTCCTATGGATGGTAGCATGAATTACAATTGGCAAATGCAACAAGTCCAAAACAAATTGTACTATGCGGGGCAATTACCTCCAAATAATTTATTAAATCCCATTGCTTGGGCTAAGTTCATACAAGCTTGGAAAAATGGTGATTTTAAAAACGACAAGTAATTCAATAAATTTAATTTATTTTCGTTTACCAAAAAAATGTTTGTCTAATTGAAATTTTTAATCAGCTTTATACTGTTCCTATTTATCAGTTTTGTAGTGCTTTCTCAAACAGCAACTATAACGGGTGTGTTGCGCAATGAATTGGGTAGCCCTATAAAAAATGCCAATGTAGTAGTGCAAAATTTACCTGGAATTGGGACCACTACCAACGATAAAGGTGAATTTTCTTTAGTTGTTCCATCTGGTAAAAAAATAGCGTTAAAATTTAGTTCAGCTGAATACGAAAAACACATTGAATATATTTGGCCAATTGAAGATGCTGAAAAGAAAATTGAGGTAATGCTTCAGTTTAAAATGTTGAATCAATTTACTAAAAGAGTTTATGATCCCGGAACGGGCACAACTGAACGATTTGATCCCATTCAACCCGAGCGGTTGCCTACTCCATTGGGGAATTTAGAAAGTCAATTGGCACCTACGCAGCTTGGGGTTTCTCAACGAAGCGAATTATCGGCTGGGTATAATGTAAGAGGAGGAAGTTTTGATGAAAATTTAATTTATTTGAATGGCATAGAAATTTATCGGCCATTTTTAGCCCGTGCTGGCCAACAAGAAGGTTTGAGTTTCATCAACCCATCTATGGTAGAAAGCATATTGTTTTCTGCAGGAGGTTTTGATGCCAAATATGGTGATAAACTATCTTCTGTAATGGATGTTTACTACAAAGATCCCTTAAAGTTTAATGCTGGATTTACAGCCAGTTTGTTGGGTGCAAGTTTATTTGTGCAAGATACACTAAATTGGCGATCAAATTTTATTGTAGGTGCCCGATATCAAACCAATTCCTATTTACTTGGCGCATTGGATACTAAAGGAGAATACAAACCTTTATTTGTTGATTTTCAAGGGATGTATAATTATTATATTAATGAATCATCCAGATTAACGTTTTATGGTTCCTATGCCAACAATAAATACAGTATAAGACCTGAAAACAGAGAAACGAATTGGGGTAGTATCAATGAAGCTTTGCGCTTTACCGTATTTTATGAAGGGCAAGAAGTCACGCAATTTGAAACGTTTTTAGGAGCTGCGTCCTTAGAAAATAAATACTTAAGAGACAAACTTAAGATGACTTATGTCACTTCGGTCTTTAGAACCAAAGAATCGGAACATTTTGATATCTTGGGAGAGTATAAATTAGATGAATTGGAAAGGGATTTGGGTAGCGATGAATTTGGCGAAGTTGCCTACAACCGAGGTGTAGGTGCATTTTTAAATCATGCTCGGAATGATTTAAACGCTCTTGTAGCGAATGCCTATCACAATGGAACATTTACTCAAGGCACTTCGAAATGGCAATGGGGTTTTAAGTATCAACACGAAATCATCAATGATCAATTAAAAGAATGGAATTACATTGATTCCGCAAGATTTAATATCCCTCGAATCATTGACTCGGTAGGATATACAGATCCTACAGCACAGCCTTATCAATATTTAGATTTACGTTACAGTGTGCGTTCTAACAATTCTGTTTCCTCTAATCGAATAATGGCCTATGTTCAAAACAGAAGAAATGTTGAATTTAAAAAAACCGTTTCATTCCGAGATAGTATATATGTAAATGACAGCACAAAAATCTATGTTGACACCCTCTTTGAATCGAACCAATACATTAATGCCACTTTAGGCATTCGAGCTAATTATTGGGACTACAATGGTCAGACAGTTGTGTCTCCAAGGTTTAGTATAAATTTTAAACCAGCGTGGTTTTTTGTACATAAAAATGATATTTACAGACGAAATGTAACCTTTAAATTTGCTACAGGATTATACTATCAACCGCCCTTCTACAGAGAAATGAGGAATTTAGTGGGTGAATTAAATCCAGAAATTAGAGCTCAACAATCCATTCACTTCATTTCGGGAATTGATTACACTTTTTTCATTTGGGAGCGACCATTTAAGTTTGTTTCAGAAATTTATTACAAACATCTCACCAACATAATTCCCTATGAAGTAGATAATATACGGGTTAGGTATTATGGAAAAAATAATGCTAAAGGTTATGCCACAGGTTTGGATTTGCGCATCAATGGTCAATTTGTAAAAGATATAGAATCCTATGCTTCCTTTTCTATAATGAAAACGGCTGAAGATATTTTAGATGATTATTATTATACTTACTACAATTCAGATGGAAAAATTATTGAACCAGGTTTTACGTTGAATAATTTAGCAACAGATAGTGTACGAACAGAGCCTGGATATTTGCCTCGTCCCACTGACCAGCGCGTTTCATTTGCGCTTTTTTTCCAAGATAAAATGCCCGAAGAGTGGAATACAGAAAAAATAAAATGGAGTACTTTTAAAGTTAATCTTTCTTTATTATTTGGATCTGCTTTACCCTATGGACCTCCCGGAGCAGAGCGTTACAAACAAATTTTAAGAACTTCATTTTATAGAAGAGTGGACATTGGATTTGTTAAGGATATTATTAATGAGGATACCGATAAAAGTAAATACAAATCAACTTCTTGGTTACATAAAATTGAAAACATGTGGGTTTCACTCGAAGTATTTAACTTATTGGATATAGCTAATGTAACCAATTATACTTGGATTACGGATGTTACAGGCCGTCAATATTCTGTTCCTAGTAATTTAACCGCTCGAAGAATTAATTTAAAATTTGTGATGCAATTTTAGAAGGTTCATTATTACCCTAAAAAATTGAACCTAACATTCTTAACATTTTGACCAAAAAGATTTCGGGCATTGAGGAAGGGTGGTAATTAAAAAAACTATCTTTGCAACGTTTTAAAATTGTCAAGATTTAAAAATAAAACATGTATCTTTTTTTGTTCAATGAATTTCATTTGAGTAACCAACAAAACACAAACACACTATGACATGGTATGATTTCAAAATACGTTTAAATAATTTATGGATTGGATTAATTATCGGTTTTTTATTACCATTGTTAGGATTTTTTCTTTCAAAACCCTTTAAATTTCCATCTGGCAATTACAGTTCCTATTGGAATTTATTAGTGAGTAATACCCATTATTCTACTGAAATTTTAACACTTTCCTTAATCCCTAATATGTTGTTATTTTATTTCTTATTCTTCCAGTGGAGAACCGACCAAGCAGCTAAAGGTTTAGTGTTTTCAACGATAATATGGGTAGGATTATTATTCCTCGTTTTTTAATTTACAATTCACCATGCGATATTTTATTATAGCAGGCGAAGCATCAGGAGATTTACATGCCTCCAATTTAGTAAAGGAATTAATTAAAAAAGATCCCGAAGCGGTTATTGAAGGTTGGGGTGGTGAATTGATGCAAGCTGCTGGAGTTATTATTAAAAAGCATTACAAAGAATTGGCTTTTATGGGGTTTTGGGAAGTAATAAAAAATCTTCGTACAATTCTATCCAATATTAAATTGTGTAAACGCCACATTGAAGACTTCAAACCGGATGCAATGATTTTCATTGACTACCCAGGTTTTAATCTACGTATAGCCGAGCATACTAAAAAAATGGGCATCCCCAATTTCTATTACATTTCTCCTCAAGTATGGGCTTGGAAAGAAGGTAGAGTTAAAAAAATGAAACAGATATTAGATCATTTATTGGTGATCTTACCTTTTGAGAAAAAATGGTATTCAGAAAGGCACCAATTTGAGGTAACTTTTGTTGGTCACCCGTTAATCGATGCGGTTGAAAATTTTAAAAATAGAGCCCTTACTAAAGAACAGTTTGTAGAAAAACACAAACTTTCCGAACAACCCATATTAGCTTTATTGCCAGGTAGTAGGAAACAAGAAATCACAACAAAATTGCCGATAATGTTGCAAACTGTAAAACATTATCCCAATTTTCAATTTATAATTGGTGGAGCTCCATCTTTAGGTAATGAATTTTATGAGCCATTAATAGCACAAACAGGTGTAAAAATAATTTACAATGACACTTATAATTTGTTGAATAATGCAACTTTAGCATTGGTAACTTCGGGAACTGCAACACTTGAAACTGCGCTATTTAAAGTACCGCAAGTAGTGTGTTATAAAGGCAGCTCGCTTTCTTACGCAATAGCTAAAAGATTGATAAAAATAAAATACATTTCTTTGGTCAATTTAATAGCTGATGAGCCCGTTGTCAAAGAATTGATTCAAAATGATTTAACCGAAGCTAATTTAATTAAAGCATTGAACGATTTGTTGGATGAAAACCATCGCACTCAATTACTAAAAAAATACGATCATCTTATAGAGTTGTGCGGAGGAATTGGAGCCTCCTACAATTCGGCTAACTACATTTATAATGCACTCAAAAATCATCAAAATGAAGAAATTATAAAAATTTAATGTTTTTTTTTTGTAAAAATATTTGTACATTATATAAAACTTCTATCTTTGCGATGACTAATTGAAACCCAAAACTTGAAAACACTCGATATCTTTGATTTATACAGACAAATGGAGAGCAATAATATCTTGCTTTCATTCAAAGGTGCCATTACTTCTGAATTATTGAGTTCTGTACTCCAAATTATGGAGTCAAAAATGGAAGATTTAGAGGAATCATTGAAAACGAGAAGAAAGGTTTTTAATGTTTTAGTAGAGTGTTTACAAAACTTATATCATCATATAGATGATTTTGAAGTAGTGGGAACAATTGATGAAGTTACTCAAAAGAAGTCTGCTATATTTTTAATTGCAAAAAACCCTACCGATTACAGTATTTTAACCGGTAACTTTTTGTTAAATGAAAATGTTGAGAAATTAAGAGGAAGAATTGATTTAATCAATTCATTTGATAGAGAAGAATTAAAAGAATATTATAAAACGATTTTAAACAACGGTGAAATGAGTTCTAAAGGTGGAGGTGGACTTGGGTTTATTGATATTGCAAAAAAATCGGGAGAAAAATTAGAATATAATATTATACAACTTGACGAGAAATACTCGTTTTTTACGCTAATTGTTAAAATTGAACAAATATAAATTATGGAAAACTTAAACATTGAAGGATCTGCAAAAACGCCAACAGTTGAGTTCAAAGCGGCTGGTTCATTATTAATCAAAGGACGTTCTATTCCTGAAAACTCAATTGAGTTTTACAAACCATTAATCGATTGGATTGGTGAGTACGGTGGAGCTCCACAAGGTAAAACAGAAGTGAATATTCAATTGGAATATTTCAACACAAGTTCTTCAAAATGTATTTTGGATGTTTTTAAAAAATTAGAAACATTAAGTGGTACATCTATTACCATCAATTGGTATTATGAGCAAGATGATGAAGATATGTTAGAAGCTGGTGAAGATTACCAAGCTATCGTGGACATACCTTTCAAAATGATTGAAGTAGAAGAATTATAGTCTTCTAACCAAAAAATAAATACTTAGAATTATATATTTTATTTAAGGCTGTCTTTTCGGACGGCCTTTTTTTTGACTATGGATAAAATTATTGTTGCTATTGACGGTCATTCTGCTTGTGGAAAAAGTACATTAGCAAAGGCCTTGGCTCGTGAACTCAAGTATATTTACGTAGATTCGGGAGCTATGTATAGAGCCGTGACTTATTATTGCTTGATGAGCGGAATCATAAAAGAAGTAGACAACATTGATGCTGCAAAAGTAATTGATGCGTTAGACGATATTAATATTTCCTTCAACTACAACAGAGTAAAAGGAATGAGCGATACTTTTTTAAATGGTCAAAATGTGGAGGATGAAATCAGAACCTTGGAAGTTTCTAATCATGTAAGTGGTATTAGCAAAATAAAAGAAGTACGTGAAAAATTGGTTCATTTCCAACAACGATTAGGAAAAAGCAAAGGCGTAGTGATGGATGGAAGAGACATTGGAACGGTGGTTTTTCCGGATGCTGAATTAAAACTATGGGTTACTGCCAGTATTGAAGTGCGCACGGCAAGACGATACAAAGAATTGTTGGAAAAAGGGCATCAAGTAACTTTTGAAGAAGTAAAAGAAAACGTGGTTTATAGAGATTATGAAGATTCTCATAGATCCGAAAGTCCTTTAACGAGAGCATCAGATGCAATTGATATTGACAACTCACATCTTACTAAAGATGAAACCCTCAATAAAGCCATTCAATTAGTAATGGAGCGTACTATTGACTTATAATTCATTTTAACTATGCCTCGTTTTTTTGCTCAAATTTCTTATAAAGGCACTCATTACCATGGATGGCAAGAACAACCAAAATCCATATCTGTACAGGAAGTAATCAATCATAAATTGAGTGTTTTTTTAAAAAATCCTGCTTTTAAATCAACAGGTTGTGGCAGAACGGATTCGGGAGTACATTCCAGTAATTTTTATTTACATTTTGACCACAACGATGTCATTGATATTGAAAAATGTTTAATCAGCGTAAATGCGATGCTGCCCCATGACATTGTTTTGCACGATGTTTTTGAAGTACACGAAAAAGCTCATGCGCGCTTTGATGCAACCAGTAGAACGTATAATTTCCATATCCATCAAACTAAAAATGCTTTTTTTAACGACCGTTCTTTATACGTGCATTATCCATTAGATCTCGACACCTTAAATGCAGCGGCACAATCACTTTTTGATTATATTGACTTTACCTCTTTTTGTAAAGGTAAATCGGATAATAAAACCAATGACTGCACTATTATGCAAGCTTATTGGACCAAAAATAGTGAAAATAATACGTTGGTTTTTACCATTCAAGCCAATCGTTTTTTGAGGAATATGGTGCGCTCAATTGTTGGCACCATGCTACTGGTAGGAAGTGGGAAAATATCTTTACAAGAATTTAGAGCTATCATAGAAGCCAAAGACCGCAATAAATCAGGAAAATCGGTTGATGGAAAAGGTTTGTATTTGGTGGATGTTGCTTATCCTTACATTGAGGCTAAAAAAGTGAATGCGGCTACTTATTTTTGATTTAAAGAAGACTTTTTTATTTTGTTTATTCTTTGGGCGGGAGGTAGTTCATTTTTTATTTAATGACATTACCATCATTATCATAAATAATCGATTTATGATCTTTATCAACAGGATTCCAAATACCCAAACCTTCCGCTGGATGGAAATTGAACTCTTTAAAATATCCACAATTGAAATTTTTATTGTAGAAATCCACAACAAAAATTATATTGTTGTTGGTAACTAGTTTATTTTTCTTTTCAATAATTAATTCTCCAAAATATTCGACACCAATATCAAAAAATAATACTTTTCGTAGAAACTTTCCGTCACTCCTTTTTATGACTAAATATAGTAAAGGAAACTCATTATTATATTTCTTTAATGGATCTGATATTATTATATTATCTCTTTTTTTAAATTCTATTAGTTCAATTAATTCAGATTTATTATCTTCTTCTCCCCAGATTGCAATCTCATCAAAAGAATTATAAAAACATTTTAAACATATACTGTCGTACACTTGATAAGATCTGGCATATTGGCTCAGGAATAAACTAGTTGAATCTGATAAATTTTTTGCTATTTTTTTGTTCTCACTTTTTTGAGAATTACACGAGATTGAGACAATTAAGATAAATATGGGTACAATGTAATTCATTTTATATTATCGGTTTATAATCTTCATATATTTGTTTGCCACAGCTCCTAAGCAAAACAACGCACAGCGAAACCAAATAACATTCGGCAAAGCCAATCCTTTCGTGTGGTTCTACAAATATAGCAAAAAATTAAAACACGATAACTTTATCTAATAATCCTTAGTTTTAATTTAAAATGGGAGCGGGGAGTGAAATATTTGGTACTAACTTGGTTTATTCAATTTACTAGGTTCCATCAATACAGGAAAAAAATCTGTTATATATACCTTTAAAGTACTTTCATCAATGAAATAGATAATTTTAATTTCCAAATTGCGCTTTCTTTGAAAATAACAAAACGAAATTCTAAGTTGCTTTTTTCATATAATTTTAGTAAAGTCCCTCTTTGAGGCATTTTAGATAGCTTTTTTACCTTTTCAATGATGTTTGTATCGATTTCAGAAACTCTTTCTATGCTGAAATGTTGGATTAAATACGATAAAACTTCTTTTTGATACCTTTTACGAGCTGGAATAGTAACAATTACTTCGTAGCATTTTTCTTGAGCCATTTCTTGTTGCTATTGTTAAACTCATCTATTGAAATTACTTCTCCAACTTGTATTGCTTTTATTGACTCATCTGTACGTGACTGAAGTTCTGCCTGTGTCAATAAATCTTCATAATTTTTTAAAATTGATTCTTCACGAATTTGCATAACGCGTTCAATTAAATCTAATTTTTTTGTTGATATATTCATAATTTATAAGTGAGTATATAGTAACATAAGCAAAGTTAACGTTTAAAAATTAAATTGGTTACTAATTAATCTGGGTTTATTAAAAACCTGATCCGATAGCAATGGGATTCGGGATAAAAGGTAGATGCGGCTTTTTATTTATAATCTAAAACCTACAACGGATCCACATCAATTTTAACTCTAGAGGATTTAAAAACCACTTGTTGCATTAATTCATTTAGGGTCGTTTTTATAAACTCTTTAATTTTTTTAGGTGAAGCTTCACGTTCAAATTTAACCGTGATTATTTTTTGATACATATTGTTTACTCTTTTCACCGAAGGGTATTCAGGTCCTAAAATACGATTACCTAATTTTACCGATAATGCTTTAGCCAACACATCAGCAGCTTGATCAGTGTAGGGTTGTTCTTTGTGTTTTATAGTGATTCGAATAATTCTGTAAAACGGAGGGTATAAATAATTTTTACGTTCATACAATTCCTGTTTGTACATTCCCTCATAGTCATTGTGCATTACTTTTTGAATGATCCAATGATTGGGTTCATATGTTTGTAAAATTACTTTTCCCCGTTTATGTTTTCTTCCTGCTCTTCCGCTTACTTGCATCAGCAATTGAAAGGCCCTTTCAAAAGCTCTAAAATCGGGATAAAACAATAAATCATCGGCATTCAAAACACCTACTAATGAAACATTATCAAAATCTAACCCTTTGGTTACCATTTGTGTACCAACAAGAATATCAATTTTTCGTTGTTCAAAATCATCTATAATATGTTGATAGGCATATTTTGAACGGGTAGTGTCCAAATCCATGCGTTGCACTTTTATCTTTTCACCCAAGTGCAAAGCAATCTCCTCCTCTATCCTTTCTGTACCAATACCAACCATTTTGAGTTCATTTGAACCACAAGCGGGACAGCTAACAGGTGGTTTTTGATTGTATCCACAGTAATGGCACGTCAATAAATGTCCGAATTTATGATAGGTCAAACTCACATCACAACGCGTGCATTCGGGATGCCAATTGCATTGTTGACACACCCAACGAGGGGCATACCCTCTCCTATTTTGAAACAAAATTACTTGTTCGCCATTAGCCAACGCTTGTTTGATTTCTAGAACTAAAAATTCAGAAAAAATGCCAAACATTTTCTTTTGTTTGGTGGCTTCTTTCAAATCAGCGCATTGAATTTCGGGCATTTGAATCCCTCCAAAACGTTCTTTAGCTTCTACATATCCAATATGACCTTGTTCTGCACTGTAGCGCGTTTCTATAGCGGGAGTTGCCGAACCTAACAACAATTTTGCTCCAAAACTTTTGGCCAACACATACGCAGCATCTCGGGCATTGTAACGAGGAGACGGATCATGTTGCTTAAAAGAAGTTTCGTGTTCTTCATCAACTATGATTAATCCCAGTGATTTAAAAGGTAAAAACACCGCGCTTCTAGCACCTAATATGATATCGTATTTGTTGAATTTAGCACTGAGCACATCGTTCCAAATCTCCACCCGTTCGTTGGGTGAAAAACGAGAATGATAGATGCCAATTTTGGCTCCAAAATATTTTCTTAGTCGATTGATGATTTGAGTAGTAAGCGCAATTTCGGGTAATAAATACAGTACTTTTTCGCCTTTTGCTATTACTTTTTTAATCAATTCTACATACACTTCGGTTTTTCCACTTCCCGTTACCCCGTGCAAAAGGCACACGTCTTTTTTAGTGAAATTTTCTTCTATTTCTTCAAGCACTTTAACTTGAAAATCGGCTAATTTTTTGGTGTTTTGCAATTCATAATCACCACTTTTTAGTCTTCCCACTTCAACAGATTCCTCTATGAGCACACCTTTTTCAATCAACGATGCTAAAACTCCGGGTGAGCAATTTGCTTTTTCAATTAAATCAGCTTTTTTGACCGATTCAGTTACTTGAAAATGATTACTCATTTGAAGAAACAACATCAATACATCTTGTTGTTTAACAGAGCGTGAAAGAGAAGAAAATACCGATTCAATTTGTTCTTCGGTTTGAATGGAAGGATGTAAAAGAATGTATTTTTCCAATTTAGGTTTAAACACTTCTTTGATTTCTTCCTCCACTACCACGAATCCTTTATCAATCAATCTTTTGATGATGGGATACACGGTTTTTTTATCGATAATTTGCCCTATTTCACTCAAATCCAACACACCTCTTAATTCTAAGGCATCAATAATTAATATTTCGGTATCGTCCAATTTTCGCGTGTCTTCGGGCATGTGTTCGTTGAGCAACACTTTAGTCTCGCTGGCCAATTTGAAACTACCAGGAAGTGCAGCCGCCATTACATCTCCAATATTGGCTAAATAATATTCAGCCATCCATTCCCAAAATTTGAGTTGATTTTCGGTAACAATGGGATGTTCATCTAAAATGAAATCGAGATACTTTGTGGTGTAACTCGGTATGGATTCGTGAATAACACGAACAATGGCCGTAACTAATTTAGATTTACCAAAAGGAACAATTACGCGTTGCCCAACTCTAATAAAATCATTGAGTTCGAAAGGCACTCGGTAAGTGTACAGATTGGGCACACTAACCGGTAAAATAACATCAATAAAAAGGGTTTTTCTGTCCAACATTGGTGATTAATTTCAAGTACTACACGACTTCCCATTCATGGTAAAATTGTTTTAAAAAAGTCTCCATAAATTGATGGCGTTCTTCAGCCATTACTTTTCCCGTCACGGTTTGCATTCTGCCTTTAAGTAACAATAATTTCTCATAAAAATGATTAATCGTATGACCTTTGTCTGATTTATACGCTTCAAAATCGGCATGCATTTTAGGTGCAACATTCGGGTCATAAATCATACGATTTCGATTGCCTCCAAAGGCAAATGCTCTAGCTATTCCAATAGCTCCAATAGCATCTAAACGATCAGCATCTTGAACGCATTTAGCTTCAATAGATGTGGGATTAGTTGCTACTTCTGCTCCTTTGAAAGAAACCTCACTAACAATTCCAATAATTTCATCAATAAAATCATTGGAAACCTTATATTTCTTAAGCATTTTGGTAATCATTTTTTCGGAAGCATCTTTCTCATAGTGAAACTTATGATCACCCACATCATGCAACAAAGCTGCTATTTGAACTATTTCTACTTCAGCACCCTCTTGTTCAGCTATATAAATAGCGTTGTGCATGACTCTATGAATATGCCACCAATCATGCCCGGTTCCTTCGCCTTCAAACAGCTCTTGTACATCATTACTCAGAGCATTTATTAAATCTTCTATATCCATTATTTCCCAAAAACAGGTTCTGTTATAATCAACACTACATTTTTTGTAGCTTCTTCAATGCCAATTGTAATGGTAGAATTTTTAGCGGTATCACTAAATTTTGCGCCAACAAATTCAAAAACATATTTGTTTTTATTTAAATAAAACGCATCCATCTGATTATTCTTTTTGAAGTCAGTTGGTATATTTTTGACAATTAACGCCATTATTTCACTCAATACTTTTTCTGCTAATTGTTGATCGCCATTACATTCAAATGAAGTCTGATAATACAATGTATTGTTTTGGTCCAATTGAATAATGGGCTTACTTCCTGAATTAAAAACGATTGTTGAACTACTTTTCTTTTGAATACCTGATATTTCACCGGACCGTATACTTTTAAATCCATTTTTTTTGCTATCTTCAAAAACGGATTTAAAATTTGCTTCAAAATCTTTTAACAAATTAGTGATGAACATTAATCGTGCTACCTGCTTTTCTCCTTCTTCTTTAATTCGTTTTTTTTCTTCTGCAATACGTTCATCTTCAATAATTTTATTCAATCGATCTACCCATTCCTTTTGAGCTGTTTCAGACCATTTAGGTATGTATTCTTTTTTGATGACGCTTTTAACTTTTAATAAATACTGGGCTAATTCTACTTCAGTTTTAGCATCGGAATTACCCATCGAAAAATCAGTCACTTGAGCAAATAAATCACTAAATTGATTAAATAATGTATTCAATTCGGCCACTGTTTTGGAGGAATTACACTTTTGCTCCCAATTCTTTTTGGTTGTTTTAATCCATTTTTTAGAAAAGTCTTTTTGATACACTTGCTGTTGAAGCTCCAATAAATTTTGTTGCAATAATGAGAATTGTGCTTTTGCAATTTGAACAGAAAAAACTAAAAGTAGTACAAATAACCCTTTCATAATAAATGTAATTTTTTATTGAGTGTGTAAAAATAGCTAATTTGAATGATTTTTTAATTTTTAATTGAAAGATTGAACAGTTTTTACGAATTTCGCATTTTTCAATACAACAACTATGTCAAAAGCATTGGTCATTTCTGGAGGAGGAAGCAAAGGAGCTTTTGCAGGTGGCGTTGCCGAATACCTAATTAAGGATTGCCAACAGAATTATGATTTATTTGTGGGAAGTAGTACGGGTAGTTTATTATTGAGCCATTTGGCATTAGGGAAAATTGAAGAAATTAAAGAAATAGTTTGCACTACTGAGCAAAAAGATATTTTTTGGATAAATCCTTTTCGAATTAAAGAGTTAGGTAATGACAAATTTAAAGTGAGTGTTAATCATTGGAACACTCTAAAATCCTTCCTGTTGAAAAGACAATCATTTGGTGATAGTAAAAATTTGAAAAAGATGATTGCTAAAAATTTAAGTGAGGAAGATTACAGTGCGCTTTTAAAAATGAATAAACAAGTTGTTGTTTCGGTATCTAATCTTACTAAATTCAGAACAGAATTCAAATCAAATTGTGATTATTCACATGCTGATTTTATCGATTGGATTTGGGCTTCGGCAAACTACGTTCCTTTTATGAGTGTTTTGAACAAATATGGAAACGAATATGCTGACGGAGGTTTTGGAAGTCATACTCCTATTCAAGCAGCCATTGACTTAGGTGCTACCGAAATTGATGTCATTATTTTAGAACCTGAGGTGATTACCCGAGATTTCGAACCTACCGCTAATCCTTTTGGTTCGTTAATGAGGGTTTTTGGGTTTATGACTGAACAAATTTATTACAATGATTTGATGATTGGGACGTTGCATTCTAATGCAAAAAAAGTAACGGTTAGGTATTTTCATACTCCCTATTTACTTACTGATTTCCCGTTTGTATTCAAACCATCTTTATTATCAAAATGGTGGCAAGAAGGGTATGATTTTGCTCAAAATAAAATAAAAACACAAAAATAGATTTATTTATGATTCGCTTATTTGGAGCATTTTTCAGTATATTTTTTGTCTCAGTATATTATGGCCAAATCATAAATATAGAAGATAAACGTTTAGGTATAGAAGAAGAAGGTTGGAAAGGAAATATTGATTTAAATATGAGATTTACCCAAAACGGAACTTCAGTTTGGCAAATAAATAATAGAATTGGTGTTCAACACAAAAAAAACAAAAACACACACCTCATTTTAGGTGACATGAATCTACTAAGGTCCAACAACAGTGATTTAATTAACTTTGGTTATGCTCATTATCGATACAGTCGATTATTACAATCCAAACCTGATATTCATTTGGAAGGATTTTCACAAGTTCAATACAATACGGTACAGAAAATTAAACTTAGAACCATTGCTGGGGGCGGTTTGAAAATAAAAATATTGGGTAACGATACCATAAATTTAAGTGTTGGTTGGTCATTTTTTTACGAGTATGAAGAAGTTACAACGCCAGAGTACAGTAGTTTGGTTAGAAACTCGAATTTTGCGGTCTTCAATTGGGCGATTTCAAAAACGTGGGATTTTAAAACCATTATTTACTATCAGCCTTTTATTGGGGACTTTCGAGATTTTCGAGTTTCCAATGAAACCAGCATTTCTCATCGGTTTAATCAACATTTTTCTATTATTGGGCATATTTCATTTCTATATGATTCTAGCCCCCCCATTGAAGTGCCTTTAAACATTTTCAATTCTTCGTTATCTTTACGATATAAATTCTAATCCAGTATTTTTGTAATTTAATCAAATTCAGTATTAAACAATATTGAATTTATAGTTTTAATTTATACATTTGTGGCTTAAACCATTTTGCATAATACTATACTTACATTTTTTTTATGAATACACTTTCTACCCTAAAGACTTTATTTATCCTATTTGGAGTGTTCTTGACTTTTCAATTTCAGTCACAAGTCACCTACACTTGGAATGGAACCACATCTAATGATTGGAGTGTTGGAAGCAATTGGACACCACTGGGTCCTCCAACAAATGTGGACCACGCAATTATTGTAGCCGCTCCCAATGTGCCTACATTAGTGGCAAATACACCTATTACAAATATAACTATGACCAGTGGTTCATTAGATTTAGGTGGATTTACTTTAACCACAACTGGCAATCAAACTTTTACAGCTGGTACCGTTTCTAATGGTACTATTTCGAGTATATCTGCTGGAACATCAATATTTACAAACACTACATTTGCAGCCAATGCCACTGTAAATCTTAGTTCAAATGCCATTACCATTAATGGAGGTACTTTTAATGGTGCAACATCGTTAACTGTAACAGGAACGGGAAATACAACGGGAACAGGGAATGCTACATTTAACGGAACTACTAATTTATCCAATTCGGGTACAGGATTTTTTAGAACGAATGGTAACATGACTTTTAACGGAACAACTAATTTCACAGTGAGTGGTTCTGGAGATATGCTTTTTGAATTAACAACCGGTAGCACGTACAATGGTCCACTAACCTTAACATTGGCTTCAACGGCAACAGCACAAATAAGAATGGGCTATTTAGGAACTACCAATTATAACAATACCATAACTTTTAATAACCAAAGTAACACTAATATACGTTTTGGTGAGCAAGCAGCTTCAGTTAATAATTTAAATGCAGGTAACACTCTTCAAATGGGTACAGTGAGTTCGGGAGCAATAATTTTCAATCGTTTTACCCAAATTGGCGCAACACCTCAAAGTTTAACAACTACTGGTACTGCACTTGTCCAAATTACAAATTCAACCTTCAATGGTACCATAAATTTATCTTCACCTCAAATTGTAATAGGAACATCTACCTTTATGGATGATGTTGTTTTAACTAAAACATCTGGTGTATCAACAAATAATTGTACAGGTAATAATGTATTTAACGGTACAACAACTATCAACTATACTTCAACAACGGGTACAGGTTATTTTGGATTTGGATTAGGTGGTCCTGACACTTTTAATGATGATGTTTTTATAAACAACAACAGTTTAGATAGAATTATAATGTGTCATAATTCCATTGGAAATCAATTCAATGGAAATGTAAGTGTTTCTCAAATCGGTTCATCAGTTGGAATAGGATTAACTTGGGGGCCCGGTACGGCTTCTATTGCATCAACTAAAAACATTTCCGTTGGAGGATTGGGATATTCAGTGGGATATTTATATACACAAAATGTAACTCAATTAGGAAGTGCTCCAATAAACCTTACCTTGACAGGTACTGGCAATATTTATTTAGGCCCTAACGCTACCTTTGGTGGTGATTTTTCTGTAACAGCTCCAAACATTTATGCAAGAGGTGCAACCTACAACGGTGATGTAATTTTTACGAAAACAGGGGCTGGAGATGATCATAATAATGGTCAATTGAACATATTTAATGGAACGGTTGAAATAAGACAACAAAGTACCGGTTATTTTATGTTGGGTTACAACTCAAATGATCAATTTATGGAAGATATTACGGTATCTTCTACTAATACAGGTGGTATCAATTTGGGTTGGGTTAATGGGACTGGAACCCCAACTTTGGCTGCTGGAAAAACAATTTTAGTTGGAGCTGCTGGCTACTCTTTGGGACAATTAAGATTGGGTAGTTTTACTCAATTAGGAAATGCCGCAATAACATTAAATATGAACGGGGCCAATTTTGTTGTAGATAATTTACCTGCTCCAACCAATATTGGAGGAGACTTAACAGTTGTAGCGAGTAATATAACTTTAGAAGGCGGTATCTTTAATGGTGTGACAACTCTAACAAAAACGGGTACTGGGAATAACACTAATGGTAGTCAACAAAATATTTTCAATGATGATTTATTCATTAATCTTCAAGGAACTGGAAACTTTACATTGGGAGAAAATTCTAATGATCTATTCTTCGGCAACATTACTGTAAGCAATACAAATACGGGTATAATAAGTTTAGGTGCGGGTACAGGAACACCAACTTTGTCTGCGGGAAACACAATCATTTTAGGAGGTGCAGGTTTTAATACTGGTTCACTATACTTAATCGGCTTTACTCAGTTAGGTAATGTGCCGATGAATTTAACTTTAGGAAATACAACACGTTTAGATTACAGAAACAGTACAATTGGAGGAGATTTAACTTCAACTAGTGGTCGATTATTTTTTCAAGGAACTACTTTTAATGGAACAGTGAATATTGAAAAAACAGGTGCTAGTGATGATCAATCTGCTGGAGGAAATACATTTAATGAAATTACAGAAATCGAAAATAGTGGAACCGGATATCTTTTAACTGCTAATGGAAATCCCGATATTTATAATGATAATTTAACATTAATAAACAGTGGTACTTATACCATTTATTTTGGATACAATTCTGTTGGAAACATCATAAATGGAGATTTTACTATTCAAAATACAGGAAGCTCTCAACAAATGAGAATTTTGGATAATGCTTCTACATTAACCGTTACAGGAAATACAACTCTATTGAATTCTTCCAATAGCGGTAATACACAAATTTATTATCCATTAAATGGTGTATTAACTCAAGTAGGTGATGTAACAGGCAATAATACAACCACTGGAAATGTTGGTCAAATTATTATCTCAAATAGCGCAGGTGCCGAATTAAACCTTACGGGAAATCTTACTTTAAATAATACTTCTTCATCTGCTAATAGCTCCAATTTTATAGGCGCTTCAGGAAATGTAACTATCAGTGGTAATTTAAATTTTCTAAATAATTCAACTGGATTAGTTTCGAATTTTTATGTTGCAAATGGAGCAACATCAACAGTAACAATTGGTGGAACGAGTTTGATTACTAATAACGGAGCTGGCACAACCAAAAGTGGCTATATTGGGAACGATGGTGATTGCATTTTCAACGGTGATTTAACTATTGAAAATAATGCCAGTTCTACCAGTAGTTTCATTAGAAGTAATTATAATGCTACGAGCAACAACCAATTTAATGGTAACATAATTGTTACCAATTCTGATGCTGCTGGTCAAGGGATTCGATTCGGAGAAAATAATGGTTCAGCTACATTGGCAGCAACTAAAACCATTACTATTGGTGCAGGTGGCTTTATAGCAGGTAATTTAACTTTCAGAAATTTCACTCAAGTGGGCCCAACACCTCAAACACTTTTGACAACTGGAACTACCTATTTCGAAAATCATAATTCAAATTGGGGTGGTGACGTTCAATTTTCAGGTGCACGAATGTTTACGAGAGGTACCACTTATAGTGGAACATCCTATTTGGAAAAATATGGTGCATCGGATGACGCCTCAGTTGGTGGTAATACATTCATAGGTAATTGTGAATTACGAAATACTGGCAGTCGTTATTTCCTAATGGGCAATGGAGTTGCTGATACTTGGGGAGGTGATTTGGTTATGAATAATATGGGAACATATAGAATGTACTTAGCTCATAATTCAGCAGGAAATAGTATTGCAGGTAATTTAACATTAAATAATACCGGTACAGGAACAGACAATGATAATTATTTCATGGCTTCTGCAAGTGCATCACTTTCAATTGGTGGAAATCTTACTTTAAATAATACTTCTTCTGCTACCACAAATTCAAATATTTATTTTTCAGATGGAAATCTTAGTTCTGCAACCGTTGGTGGTGATGTGGTTATTAATAACAATACAACATCAGCCCAAGGTTTGGTGTACCTTGGTAACAATGGTTCGGTAGCTGTAACCGGTGACCTTACATCTGATAATATAGGTACTTCAACAAACGGACAAGTTCTTATTTCTAATGGTGCAAATAGTGTTGTAACCATTGGAGGAGTTGCTATTATTACTAATGCAGGTGCAGCAACGACTCGAAGAACTTATTTAGGCAACAACGGTGATATTACTTTTATGGGTGATTTAACGATAAACAATACATCATCCGCAACAAATTCAGAAGTCTATTGCAATAATGGTGCATCGAGTGTAGGGGCGTACAATGGGAATATTATAGTTTCTAATTCAGACGCATCTGGGGATGGAGTACGATTTGGAGAAGCTACTGGAACAGGCACATTGGCTGCAACAAGAACTATAACAATTGGTGCTGGAGGATTTGTTTCTGGTCTTCTCTATTTTAGAAATTTTACTCAAGTTGGACCTACTGCACAAACACTTATAACTACAGGTACAACACATTTCGAAAACTTTAACTCCAATTGGGGTGGAAATGTTGTTTTTACGGGTGCAAGAATGTATACTAGAGGAACAACTTACAACGGAACATCTTATCTGGAAAAATATGGTGCAAATGATGATGCATCAGCCGGTGGTAATAATTTTATTGGAGATTGTGAATTAAGAAATTCAGGCAGTCGTTATTTTCTAATGGGTAATGGAACAGCCGATACTTGGGGAGGAAATTTGATAATGAACAACATGGGGACTCATTGGATGTATTTGGCTCACAATAGTGCGGGTAATACTATTGCTGGAAACTTAACCATTAACAATACAGCAATAGGAAACGATAGTAGAATTTATTTAATTAATACCGCAGCATCTACATTAAATGTGGGTGGTAATTTAACTATTTCTAATAATGCATCTTCGACCACAACAGCCAACATATACTATGGAGACGCAGGAAATGGAACAATTGGCGGAGATGTGTCACTTTCAAATAATTCGAGTGCTGTAGGAAGTGTTATCTATTTAGGAAATAGTGGTGGTATTGATGTTACAGGTGATGTGACGGCCAACAATATAAGTACAGGAACAAATTCCACTATATATCTAGCAAATGGTGGAACAGGAACATCAACTTATGGAGGTAATGTTATTATTAATAACAATGCATCTGGTACAACTGGAGAAATATATCTTGCAAATGGTGCTTCACGAGCAGTAACTATAAATGGAACAACGGATGTAACTAATTCAGGCGGTTCAACTACTCGAAGAGTATATTTGGGCGCTGGTGGAGATGTCACATTTAATAACACCCTTACCATCAATAATAGTGCATCGGCAACGAATTCTGAGGTTTATTGTAATAATGCTGCAACCAGTCAAAACCTTTATCAAGAAAATATTATTTTGACAAATAGTAATGCCTCCGGTGACGGTGTTTTATTCGGTAACAGCGGTGGAGCTGGTACATTAGCGGCTACTAAGACGGTAACTATAGGCGGAGCTGGTTTTGTGGCTGGTTTCTTATATTTTAGAAATTTCACACAAGTTGGTGCTACAGCTCAAACATTGCATCCTACTGGAACAACTCACTTTGAAAATTATAATTCAAACTGGGGAGGAGATGTAAGTTTTAAGGGTGCTCGAATGTTTACTAGAGGAACAACTTATCAAGGCACGTCCTATTTAGAAAAATTTGGAGCAAGCAATGATGCTTCTGTTGGAGGAAATACTTTTCAAGGTGTTTGTGAATTGAGAAATACAGGAAGTGCCTATTTTCTAATGGGTAATGGAGTAGCTGACTCTTGGACTTCAGATTTAGTTATGAATAATATGGGTACGAATCTTATGTATTTAGCTTATGCCAGTGCAGGTAATACAATTGGAGGTAATTTAACGGTAAATAATACTGGAAATGGAGCGGATAATAGCATCTATTTTACCAATACTGTAGCTGCCTCTTTATCTGTAACGGGTAATGTAAGCCTAAATAATTTAGTTACTGGAACCAGTTCTAACATAGGATTTCCAGAAACTGGCATGGCAACAGTTCATGGCACTTTAACAGGAGTGAACAATGGAAGTGGAGCAAATTCTCAAATTTTATTGGCAAACGGTGGAAGTAGTTCTTTAACAGTTGGAGGAGCAACAACCCTTACCAATTCCGGAGCTGGAACAACCAAAAGAACTTGGATTGGTAATGCAGGTGATGTTACCTTTAATGGTGATTTAATAATTTTAAATAATGCTACTGCAACAAATTCTGAAGTCTTTGCTAATTATGGTGCTGCAAGTACTAATTTCTATAATGAAAACATCTTATTATCCAATACCAATGCTCTTTCTGATGGTATTTTCTTTGGAAACAACAATGGAAATGGAACATTAGCGGCAAACAAAACTGTAACTATTGGCGCAGGCGGTTTTAATGCAGGAACCCTTCAATTTAGAAACTTTACACAATTAAGTTCCACTGCTCAAGCAATAACCTTAACGGGATTATCTACTATTTTTGAAAACTATAATTCTACTTGGAATGGTGATGTGACTTTTATTGCGCCTCGCCATTTTACAAGAGGAACTACCTATAATGGTATAAACTATTTAGAAAAAAATGGAGCTGTAAATGATGCTTCTGTCGGTGGTAATATATTTAATGGAACGACTGAATTTGTAGTGAGTGGAACAGGTTATTTTATGCCTGCAAACACTTCTGGTAATGACTTTAATGCAAATGTGACTTACAGAAAAACAAGTTCAGGATTGATGTACCCTACTTATAATGCCACTTCAACCTATGCAGGTGATATTACCATTAATAGTAATACGGTGATTACATTTGGAGAAGCAGCCTCAGGTAGAGTTCTATTTGATGGTGGTGCAAATCAAACTATCAACAATACTGGCGGAGCTTTCACACATATTATGACGCGCATTACTACCAATAAATCAGGAGGTTCAGTTACCTTAAATACTCCAATAGCAAACAGTGTAAATCTTAATTTAACATCTGGAAATATTAATACCGATGCTGTAAATTTATTGATAATGAATGCAGGCTCTACGGTGACCGCGGTTTCTGATGCAGCGTATATTTCTGGTCCATTGCGTAAAATAGGAAATACAGCATTTACGTTCCCTATTGGAAAAGGAGGTTTTTACAGACCTGCAGGAATTTCTGCTCCTACTACAGCAACACATCACTTCACTGCTGAGTATTTTGGGAGTGACCCACACAATTCAGGGTATCTAGATACCCAAAAAGACCCTTCAATTTTACATATTTCTGATTGTGAATATTGGATTATTGATAGAACGAATGGAGCTTCAAATGTATTTGTTACGCTTTCATTTAAACCTTACACCGGAGTTGGATGCAGTGGTGTTACAGATCCTTCAACATTGAAAGTAGCAAGATGGAACGGTACTACATGGAAAGATCATGGAAATGGAGGAACAATAGGAACTACTTCTGGAACTGTTCAATCTGCTGCAGCTATAACTTCATTTAGTCCATTTACATTATCAACAACTGATCAAGTTGCAAATCCTCTACCTATAGAACTAATTAAATTTGATGCGCAACCTAATGGAAATTCAGTTGACGTTACTTGGCAAACTGCTTCTGAAATCAATAATGATTATTTTACAGTAGAAAAAAGTAATGATGGTGTAAATTTTGAATTTGTAGCTGAAATTGATGGTGCAGGTAATTCTACAACACTTCTCTCCTACGCTACTGTTGATGAAAATCCATATAATGGACAATCGTTTTATAGATTGAAACAAACCGATTTTGATGGTTCTTTTGAATATTCGAATCCTGTTGTGGTGAACTTTAACAGCGCTAATCTAATTTCAATATACCCTAATCCTGTATTAGATAATAATCAACGATTTACTATTGATTATACGAACTTAAATGAAACGGTTTCTTCAATTCAAATGATTGATGAATTAGGACGAATTGTTTATTCTCAAACTGCAAATAGTAATAATAATCAAACAATTATTTCAACAGAAAATATGGGAACAGGCGTGTACTTTGTCAAAGTAATTACTTCAACTAATCAATATATTTCAAAAGTTGTGATTAAATAAAGTGGTTTAACTTTCATCGTAACTTTTTAAATTCTTAGTTTTGCATTGAACGAAATTCCGAACAATGCAAAACTTTTTTTTTGACAAAATTGCCCAAGTCTTAAACATAAAAAATTGGCAAATTGCCAATACCATTGAACTCCTAGATGAAGGCGCCACCATTCCATTTATTTCAAGGTATAGAAAGGAAAAAACAGGTAACTTAGATGAAGTTCAAGTAGAAGAAATTAAAAAGAAATATCAGTATTTTGTAGATCTTCAAAAACGCAAAGAATTCATACTTTCTTCCATCAAAGAACAAGATAAATTGACTAAAGAATTGGAAGATAGCATAACCAACTCTTGGGACGAAAAATTTATTGAAGACGTATATTCACCCTATAAATCAAGAAAAAAAACTAAGGCAGATATCGCTATCGAAAATGGATTAGAACCCTTAGCTAAAATACTGATGTCTCAAAAAGGTTTTTCCTTTGCTAACATTGCTGAAAAATACATTGGTAAAAAAGTACTTTCAACTGAAGAAGCCGTTCAAGGAGCAAAAGATATAGCGGCACAGTGGATCAGTGAAAAAATTATCGTTAAAGATAAATTGAGAAAATTATTCTGGAACAAAGCTCTTATTTCTTCTAAATTGGTCAAAGGTAAGGAAGTGGAAGCTGAAAAATTTCAAGATTACTTTGATTTTTCTGAATCTATAAAACACATTAAATCTCATCGTTTTTTAGCTATAGTAAGAGGTGATTCGGATGGATTTTTAAAATACAAAATTGAACCGTCCAAACAAGAAGCTGTTGAATTAATTTCATCTGTAGTTATAAAACCTAATGGTGATTTTGAAGAAGAGCTTCTTGATGTGATTGGAGATTCTTATCAACGATTACTTAAACCTTCCATTGCCTCTGAGATATTTAACGAACTTAAAGACCGAGCTGACGAAGAAGCTATTACCGTTTTTGCTGATAATTTAAAGCAATTGCTCTTACAACCTCCTTTAGGTTCACAACGAATTCTAGCTCTTGATCCCGGCTATCGAACAGGTTGCAAAGTAGTTTGCTTAGACGCTAACGGAAATTTATTACACAATGAAACCATATTTCCCCATCCCCCGCAAAAAGAAATAGCTGTTGCAAAAAAGAAAATTGCCTCCTTAGTCGAACAATATAAAATTGATTCGATTGCAATTGGTAACGGAACAGCGGGGAGAGAAACAGAGTTTTTTATTAAAGGGATTCACTTTGATAGAACCGTAAAAGTATTTGTGGTGAATGAAGCAGGTGCCTCAGTTTATTCGGCTTCAAAAGAAGCTCGGGAGGAATTCCCTCAGTATGATGTTACTGTTAGAGGAGCTATTTCTATTGGACGCAGATTAATGGATCCATTAGCCGAATTGGTTAAAATTGACCCAAAAAGTATTGGTGTTGGTCAATACCAGCATGATGTGAACCAAAAAGCATTGCAAGAAAAATTGGACGCTGTTGTTATTTCTTGTGTGAATAATGTAGGGGTAGAATTGAACACTGCTAGTAAATTCCTTTTACAATATGTTTCAGGAATTGGCCCCACATTGGCTCAAAATATCATTGATTATCGAACAAAAGTAGGGACATTTCAATCGCGAAAAGAATTGATGGAGGTGCCCAAATTAGGTGCTAAAGCATTTGAACAATCTGCAGGTTTTTTGAGAGTAAGCGCTAGTTCAAATCCTTTGGATAACAGCAGTGTTCACCCAGAGAGGTATGCTTTAGTGAACAAAATTTGTAAAGATTTAAAAAGTGATATTACTGAAATTGTAGGAAACGAAGAATTGATTGCTAAAATTAATCCTCAATCTTTTGTTACAGACGAGGTGGGCATTTCAACGTTAAATGACATTCTTCTTGAGTTAAAAAAACCTGGTAGAGACCCTCGTAAAATGGTTAAAGTATTTGAATTTTCAAAAGAAATTAAATCCCTAGATGACCTGAAAGTTGGAATGGAATTGCCAGGCATTGTAAATAATGTTACCAATTTTGGAGCTTTCGTAGATCTGGGAATCAAAGAAAATGGACTCATTCATATTTCTAATCTTTCCGATAGTTTTGTATCTAATCCTGCTGAAGTTATTAAACTACATCAACATGTTTCTTGCGAAATCATCAGTATTGATAAAGAACGTAAACGCATTGGACTTAAGCTCATCAAATAACCATTATTTTGTATGGACCCTTTTAGGAAAATTATAACCATTCCACCTTCAAAAACAAAAATTCAACGCAACGAACTAACCGTTTTGATTGGCTCTTGTTTTAGTGAATCGATGAGTTCTTACTTCAAAAACAATCGATTTCATTTGTACTCCAATCCGCACGGAGTATTGTTTAATCCGATTTCAATTGGAGATGCACTCATACATATTTCCAAAACACAACCTGATCTATCCCAACTCTATTTTCATAATGAAATATGGCACAGTTGGATGCATAATAGCCGATTTTCAAATACTTCTAAAGAAGCGTTGGAAACGACAATTATCAATGAAATAAAGCCGATACAAGATCGTAAAAATGAGCTGTCAACCATCATTATAACCTTAGGATCGGCTTGGGCTTATCAACTCAAATCTTCAGGCAACATTGTTGCCAATTGTCATAAAGTTCCAGCAGAAATGTTTAATAAAATTCTTTTAACGGTTCCTGATATACTGGCAACTTTTAAAACTGTTTTCCAAATTTTTCCAACTACCCGCTTCATTTTCACCATAAGTCCCGTTCGGCATTGGAAAGATGGAGTTAGAGAAAATAATGTTTCTAAAGGTATATTGCATCAAGCTGTTCATGAATTACTCGCCTATAAAAATGTTGAATATTTCCCTTCTTATGAAATTCTATTGGATGAACTGCGTGACTATAGATTCTTCACCTCCGATTATTTACACCCTAATGAATTAGCAACGGAATATATTTGGCAACGCTTTTCTGAAACATTTTTTGATCAAAAAACAATTGAAGGAAACCAAGAAATTGAAAAAATATTAAAATCACTTGCGCACCAACCTCAGCATCCAACTACAAAAAGCTATCGTCAATTTGAAGAGCAACTTTCACATCAACGTTCATTATTAAAAACCAATTACGATATTGACATTTAATTAATTTGAATAAATTTTCCCAACGCACTTACTAAAAAATTATACCTTTGACGCATAAAATAAAACTTATGAAGCACTATTTATTTTCGGTTATTTTCACCCTTTTTATTTCACTATTTTCTTTTTCTATTTGGGGGCAAAATGAAATTTCTACCCTTTCAAAAGAATCACAAAAAGGTAGTTACGCCATTTTGGAAGTTCGATTAAATATGGAAGATGAATTCAGAACGGTTGAAGGTCGAGATAATGAAGGACTCTCTAGAATTGCTCTTTTTACCGGTAAAAATAAAGATAAAGAAATCATTAGTAAAGGATTTGAAGGGTACAATCAAGTTGTTGAATACCTTAATGAAATGAAAAAAAATGGTTGGATTTTGATGGAAACGTACACTATAAAAGGTAATTCACTAATTCTGACGCATTACCTTTTTGAAAAAAAGAAATAAATTTTCATTTTATAAGTTAGCTGAATTAAATTAAAAATGAATAAACGGTTACCCTATTCTTTTTTATAAAAAAATAAGATATTTTATGAATATATTAGGCATCATTCCAGCGCGATATGGCTCTACACGATTAGAAGGAAAACCCTTAGTTGACATTTGCGGAAAGTCAATGATTCAGAGGGTTTATGAACAAGCTTCTAAAGTACTCGATCACGTTTATGTTGCAACAGATGACCAACGTATTTTTGATGCAGTATTAAAATTTGGTGGTAAGGTTGTAATGACCAGTTCGGAACATACTACCGGTACTAATAGATGTTTGGAAGCTTATGAATCTATTCAAAAAAATGCTGCCATTCAATTTGATTATGTCATCAATATTCAAGGTGATGAACCCCTTTTGGAACCCGAGCAAGTAAGATGTTTAATTAAATGTTTTGAAGACCCAACTACTGAATTAGCCACCTTAATCATTCCTGTATTCAGTGAAAGTGATTTGTATAATGAAGGAGAAGTTTTTGTTGTTTTTGACAAAAACAAAAAAGCGTTGTACTTTTCAAGATCAGTGATTCCACATATTAGAGGTGTGCATAAAACCAAATGGCTAGAACATCATACTTTTTACAAACACTTGGGAATGTATGGTTTTAGAGTAGATTCGTTGAAAGAATTTGCCCATTTACCTCAAACAAAATTAGAAATAGTAGAATCATTAGAACAAAATAGATGGTTAGAAAATGGTGGTATTATTAAAATTGAAATCACCCAGCACGAAACCATTGCTGTGGATACGGTAGATGATTTAGAAAAAGTAAGAAGAATTATCTCTCATATGGAACAGTAGTAATAGTTGAACAAAAATTCAACTTCATAGAATATTCATTACCTTTGCAAAAAAGAAACCGATCAAATGAGTCAAAAAAAAGTAAAAGTAGGTAACATAACTTGTGGTGCGGATGAACTTTTCCTTATTAGCGGACCATGTGTAATTGAATCAGAATCAATTATGATGCGTACTGCTGAAAAAATAAAACAAGTTTCAGAAAAATTAAATGTTCCGGTAATTTACAAATCTTCCTTTATGAAAGACAATCGTAGTTCGGTTGATTTTTATATGGGACCTGGAATTGATGAGGGATTAAAAATTTTACAAAAAATTAAAGATTCGTTTGGTTTTCCCTTATTGACCGATGTACATTACCCCGACCAAGTAAAAGCTGCTGCTGAAGTTTGTGACGTGATTCAAATTCCGGCTTATTTGGTTATGCAAACTACTTTGGTTACGGAAGCTGCAAAAACAGGAGCGGTTATTAATTTAAAACACGCTCAATTTTTAGCTCCCGAAAATATGATTAAACCGGTGCAAAAGGTTGAAGCAATGGGAAATCACAACATAATCCTTACAGAAAGAGGTTATGTTTTTGGCTATAATGATTTAATTGTTGACCCTCGAAGCTTTTATCATATGAGGGAAACGGGTTATCCTGTAGTTTTTGATGTTACCCACAGTATTCGAAAATATGGTATCCCAAGTGCTGATCCAAATGGTGGAGCTCGTCAATATTTAAAAACACTGGCTAGAGCGGGTGTTGCTGCAGGTATCGATGGTCTTTTTATTGAAGCACATCCTTGCCCAAGTGAAGCATTATGTGATGCTGCAAGCCAATTGGACATGACTCAATTAGAAGAATTTTTAAAACCCCTAATTGAACTTCATGCTATTGAAGTAAAATACCGAGATTAGTTTTCTAAAAAATCAATACAACTCAAATAAAAATAAAATTTAAACAATATTAAAAAATGGAATTATATTTAGATTCAGCTGATATTAATGAGATTAAAGAAGTAATGAAATTAGGTTTCATTACAGGATTGACCACTACTCCAACGTTTATGGCGCGTCACGGTATTACCGATGTAGACGGAGCGATAATCGAACTTTCTAAAATTGTACCCGTACTTCAAATTGAGGCTTTAGGGTCAACGGCTGAAGATATTATTAAAGAAGCTTACCGTCAAGAAGCTTTAGGGTTGGATAGAAAAACCACCGTTTATAAAATTCCAATTTCTATGGAAGGTGTAAAAGCTTGTAAAGCATTAACCAACGAAGGATTTTTAGTAAACATTCACTTAGTATATACGCTTCAACAAGCCTATATGGCTATGCAAGCAGGAGCAACGTATGTTTGTCCTTTGGTTGGAAGATTGCAAGATGAAGGTCACGATGCTATTGCATTGGTACAACAATGTGTTGAAGCTGTAAATTATTATGGTTACAATACTAAAATTATGTTCTCTTCTGTTCGTAATAGCGAGCATGTAAGAAACGCTATCAATGTGGGTGTTCATACGATTACAGTGCCTTGGAAAGTGATGAAACAATTGACTGAAAATAACTTTACAACTGTAGGTACTCGTCAATTTGAAATCGATACTAATTTGATGACTAAAACAGTAGGTCAAGTTATTGCAGATAACAATCCAGTAGTTACGGGTGACACCACAATTGCTGATTGTTTGATTAAAATGACAGCAGGCGGTTTTGGTGCGGTGACCATTATCAATGCTTCGAATGAACCTATCGGTATTTTTACAGATGGTGATTTGAGAAGATTAGTTGAAAAACACGGAGCTGATGCCATCAACAAAAGAGCCAATGAATTGGATTTAAAAGTGCCTCATTCAATTGAATCCAGCGCACTGCTTTTCCACGCTCAAAAAGTATTTACTGAAAAGAAAATTGACGAATTGGTTGTTTTGGAAAACGGTAAAGTAATCGGGATGTTAGACATTCAAGATTTAATGAAATAATAGTTCACTAGTATTATACAAAACCATAAGTCTTCTTCAATGAAAGATTTATGGTTTTTTTTGTTTTATGATAAAACCAATAGATTATATAACCAATCTTAGAGCTGTGGCTACACTATGCGTGGTATTATTGCACGTAGCAGCAGACACGTTGTATGATTTCAACATAAGCACGTCAAATGATTGGTACTTTGCCAATATTTTGGATGGATTGGTTCGGTTTTGTGTTCCTGTTTTTGTTATGATATCGGGTGTTTTGTTGATTAAAGAACAGGAAAGCTTTGGCGTTTTTTGCAAAAAAAGAATCCAAAAAGTTGTCATTCCGTTTATGTTTTGGTTTGTCATTTATTTTGTCTTTGATATGGCCATTGCCCTAAAAAACCATACGTTCACCAACTTCTTTGATTTTTTTATTTTTCAGATACAAAGTGGATCTGGCTTTCACTTTTGGTACATTTATATGATTTTAGCGCTCTATGTTCTCATTTATTTGTTTTCAAATTGGATTATAAAAGCATCTTTTAACATCTTATTACTTTGTATCATTTCGTGGGTACTCCTATTACTTGGATTGCACTTCTTAAATGAAGATTCATTGCCTTATTTATTGGTCTTGGTACTTAAATTAATGGGGTACTTTGGCTATGCTTTGCTCGGCTATTTCATACATCAATTTATAAAATTCAAGTCATCCAACATTGAATTTACAGTTGGAATACTGTTGTTCATTATTGGGAGCTTTGCAACTATTTATCTCACCTATTATAGTTCGAATAAAATAAGTGAATTTGACGACAGTTATTATGAATATTTGACCATCAATGTAGCCATTCAAGCGGTAAGTATTTTAGTAATGATTCGTAGCTTTTCTATTGATTTTAAACAATTTAGAGCTATTTCAACTTTTAGTTATGGTATTTATTTAATTCATCCATTAATTATTGTATTTGTGCTAAAAATAAATCTTGATCATCATTTCAATAATTTTATAATTTCAAAACTGGTCATTACACTGTTGGCTATTTCCATTTCCTTTTTAACCATAAAATTTATGCATAAAATTCCGTTTTTAAAACGTTTTGCAGGTTAATTTTTATGTAGTTTTGCACTCAAATCGAATAACCCATGTCTGAAAAAATATATGATATCGCCATTATTGGAGGCGGAATAGTTGGAGCCGCAACAATGTACAAAATACAAAAAGCTTATCCACATCTGTCTATCCTTTTAATTGAAAAAGAAAGTAAATATGCCGATCATCAGACAGGGCACAACTCAGGAGTAATTCACTCAGGTTTGTATTACACACCGGGATCAAAAAAAGCTGTTAACTGTGTAAAAGGTCGTCATGAGTTAGTAGCTTTTGCAAAAGAAAACAATATCGCCCACGATGTATGTGGTAAAGTAGTGGTGGCTACTAAAGAAAGCGAATTGCCGTTTATGGATAAAATTTACAATAACGGGATTGCCAATAACACAGAAGGATTAGAAAAAATAACAGCAGCTCAAGTTAAAGAAATTGAGCCTTTTGTTCAAGGAATATCAGGACTTTGGGTACCTTGCACAGGGATTATCGATTTTAGAGGTGCAACCGAAAAAATGATTGATATAGCTTTAAACCTCAATGAAAATAGTAAAGCTCAATTGAATACGGAAGCATTGGATTTTGAGCATCACGCTGACCATAATTTAGTGATTACCTCAAAAGGTAATTTCAAAGCTAAAAAAACCATTTTTTGTGGAGGGTTACAAGCTGACCGTTTAGCGAAAAAAGATGGCGTAAAAATCAAAGAAAAAGTAGTTGGTTTTAGAGGCGATTATTATGAATTGACTGATCAAGCCAAACACAAAGTTAAAAATTTAATATACCCAGTTCCTAATCCCGCATTTCCATTTTTGGGTGTGCATTTTACTCGTATGACCAACGGTGAAATAGAATGTGGACCAAATGCTGTATTTACCTTTAAGCGTGAAGGATATGGCAAAACCGATTTTAATCTGCGTGATACCGCAAGTGCGTTGAGCTATGGTGGAACTTGGAAATTATTTTTCAAAAATATGAGTTTTGGTATCAACGAGTATAGAAGAGCGTTCTCTAAAAAGCTATTTCTAAAAACGTTGCAAGAAATGGTTCCCTCACTTACCATGGACGATATCAAACCCGGGAGAGCTGGTGTAAGAGCAATGCTATTGGGTGCTGACGGAGACACACGCGATGATTTTAGAATTGAATATTCTGAAAACAGTATTCACGTATTGAATGCTCCTTCACCTGCTGCTACAGCCTCATTAGCAATTGGAGACGACATCAGAGAAATGGCGGAGAAACATTTTGGGTTGAAGTAAAGAGTTTATTAACTTATACGAAATGTTGATGATCGTAACAATTCATAAAATTGTATTTAGTTATTTTTATCACAAATTATACATTTTAATTGCCATTTCCTAGAGATTTATACTAAGTAACGTTAGCTCATGTTATTGTAGTTTAATTATTTTTCTATATTTGTATAACCACGTTAAAGGATTGTTTGAACTGAAAGTTATTTCGCGCGGGAGCGGGGGTGAAAAAACCGATGAAGGAAAAGTTAAGTTAGATTCAATTTATTCAAATCGTACAAAATGAAAAATATTATTTTTTTAATTCTAATTGTTATAGTCTTTTCTTGCCAAGAAAAAAATAATAATCAAAAAAGTATGAATGAAAAACAGAATATTATTTTAGATGAAAGTAATACATATTTTAGTCAAAATTGTTTTGTTGCTCAATCAAAGTTCGTTAATAATGATCTATATGTCAAAATTGAAAGTTCTAAAGAATTTAATTACCCTTTAACTAGAGGTTATTTTTCTCATTTAGGAGAAAATTTTAAACAGAATTTTAAAATTGAGACAATCAACTTTGAATTTTCTGATTTTACCTTTAAATCTCCAGAAAATGAAATAATTAAAAATGTTATATTGGATAAAAAATGGCTTGAAGCAGTGGAGTTTATAATCTGTAACAATGACACAATTTGTAAAATTATTAATTCTTTTGATTTATGCATAATTGAGAATAAGGATCAAGAAATTATTCAAAAATACAAAATAAATAATACTTCAGAATTATTGGCCTTATCATTTATTCATCCTAATAATATAGAGATAGACAAAATCTGGGGTCTCCTTTACTATTATTCTTACGGAGGATTAAAAGATAGAAGTGGTTTTGATTTGCTAAACCAAATAATTGGATATACTAGTTTTGAGACAATTAGTTTATCAAAGTACAAGGAAAACATTGGTATTCCACCAATTTGGGAACTTGATTCTATAGCAAAAAAAGAAGGTATTACTATTGATAGCTTAATGAATAGATATTAAGGGTAGGTTCCCCCTCTCACGCACGAAGAAAAAATAAAATAAATAGGGCTGCCGCTCGAAATAACATTCGGCAGAGCCAATCCTTTAGAGTGGTGGTGTAAATAAAAAGAAAAAGTTCTTTTAAAATAGTAATCTAATTAATTTTATATTTGTAGAACCACGCGAAAGGATTCCCACGATAGCAGGGATTAAACTTTCATTTTTTTCTTCATGATAAATATTGAATTGACCACGAAAGTGGTCATATATATCTAAAACAAAAAAATCATTTTATATACGACCCCTAAGGGGTCGAACCATTGCTTTATTCGTATCTTTATAATTATTTCATTCCTTCGGAATGATCAAATAATGTCTATTATTTTCAAAAAAAATAATTATTAAATGCTTCCAAAAAATGAAACATTACAACTTCAACTCCTCACTTGGATCCCAAAAATAACGCTGCATCTCAACTATTTGCCCTTGATGGGTTTCAATTCCTTCACTGTTTAATAACAATTCCATTTCGTTGGGTGTGGTAAAGTGTTGCTTGCCCGTTAGTAAACCTGTTCTGTTCACCACTCGGTGTGCCAGCACATTAGCATTTCCTTTTTGTGCGTTCAACGCCCACCCTACCATACGGGCACTTTTGGGAGTACTCAAATAAGCTGCAATGGCGCCATAAGTTGTTACTCTGCCTTTGGGCACAAGCATTGCTACTTCTACTACATTTTCAAAAAAAGAGGGTTCGTTGCTACCTGACATAAAAAGTCTCTCTATTATTATGGATGCGCTACAATGAATTTACCTACTTTAAAAACTTCATCATTTTCAGAAAAATACCTGAAGGTATACAAACCACTGGCATAACGACTTACATCTAAATATAAATAATCTATCGTGTTATCTATGACCTCAATCAAACTGCCCTTATCATCATAAATACTCAAAGTATAAGGGTAATTGGTTTTGTGATTGAAATAAAAATAAGCCGACCCATTTACAATAGGATTTGGATAAATAAACACCTCATCATTAGTTGGGTCAATAGCAGGAGGTGCGGAGTAATCAATTAAAAACAATCCATTTTTACGATCCGAAACCAACAATCGTTTACTGGGAAGAAATGCATAAATTCCCCAAGCACCGTTGAAAATTTCGGTTGGCCCATCTTCGCCATCGTATGTGTCATAATATGCTATTCGTTTAGGATTGTTTGTATTTCTTACATCATAGATTTGTAAACCATCGTTGTAATAAGAAAAATAGGCTAACCCATCTTTAAACATAACGTTATGGGGAAAAGTTTCTTCAAAAGTGGGAGGTTTAGTCAACGATTTCACTTCAATATTTGTCAAATCAGAAACATCCAATACTTTAAAACGTGAACTGGTTGTTTCATCACACATTATATACGTTTTACCATCCTCACTCAACCAACCACTGTGATTATAGCCCAAATCGGGGTAAAATTGCAACGAACCTAACGGTAAAGGCATCGTTGGATTGGCAAAATTAACAACACGCAATCCTTGATTTGCACAATTCAAATAAGCCGTGTCATTTCGCACATAAGCATCATGCACATAATTCACAAAAGAGTAGGTATATAACAATTGTGGGTTTATGGGATCAGCCAAAGAAAACACACGCATGGCATAGGATTCAATCCCATCCGTCATTCCACAAGCGTATAGAAGTGCAGAAGAGGTATCGATGAATATATTGTGACATCTCAAAATCAAATCGTCACTGTCATAGACAATGTGTAAAGAGTCGGGTAAATACTGCAAATCATAAATGCGTAATGTACTGGTGCTTTCATCACAAACTTCATACAAATAGCCATTATAATCGTGATAATCTCTATGAATTACCAACCATTCTTCTATGGCTGAACCTCTAACGGTTTGAATGTGTCTCAATTTATCCTCATCGGTTATTTCACATATAGTAGTGCCTACCCTATGACCAATAACACCATACTCTTTATTCTCATGCACAAATCCCCAAACCTCGTTGTAGGCAACATCTCCAAACCAAAATTCATAACTTTCATCATGCCAAACATCCAAGAGTGTTGTTCGCTCTTGCTGCCCCATCATTTTCAAAAAAATGAAAAAAAGGGTGACCGTTGAAAGAATGATTTTATTCATAACTTTAAAATTAACTAAATTTAGTACACAGCATTCAATTTAAAGAGAAAAAATGAGTTACTTAACAAAAATTAAAGCACACACCATCTTATCACAAAATAAAAAAAGTATCTTCGCATCGTTCTATGGAAAAGAAACTAGTCATCATACCTACATACAATGAAAAAGAGAACATTGCCAACATTATCAATGCAGTTTTTGCATTAGGTGCAGGCTTTCATATCTTAATTGTTGATGATGGATCGCCAGATGGAACGGCTGAAATAGTAGAAGAACTTCAACAGAAAAATAATGATTCTTTACATTTAGAAAAACGTTCAGGAAAAGCGGGTTTAGGTACTGCTTACATTCATGGATTCAAATGGGCATTAAAAAATGATTACGATTTTATCTTTGAAATGGATGCCGATTTTTCGCACAACCCTGCTGATTTAACTCGTTTGTTAGAAGCTTGTAAAGGTGATAAAGTGGGTATGTCGGTCGGATCACGTTATACAAAAGGTGGTAAGGTTGAGAATTGGCCTTTGAACCGATTATTGATGTCTTATTTTGCTTCTGTTTATGTGCGTTTTATTTTGTGGTTTGGTGTTAAAGATACCACTGCAGGTTTTGTATGTTATAAAAAAGAAGCCTTAGAAAAGCTGAACTTAAATGATATTTGGTTTGTGGGATATGCTTTTCAAATTGAAATGAAATATTCGGTTTGGAAAAGTGGTTTTAAGGTTGTTGAAGTTCCCATAACCTTCAAAGATCGAATTTTAGGAGTTTCTAAAATGGATATGAAAATATTTAAAGAAGCTTTTTGGGGCGTATTAAAATTAAGAAAAAAGAAATTCTTATGAGTGGAATATTAATTAAAAATGTAACGATTGTAAATCAAGGAATTCAATCACTTCATGATGTTTTAATTGAAAATGAATTCATTTCAACAATAGCTCCTCCTTATTCTATCAATAACGCATCTTACAAAGTAATAGACGGAACTGGGCATCATTTATTACCCGGATTAATTGATGATCAAGTGCATTTTAGAGAACCTGGACTAACGCATAAAGCTACCATTTATTCAGAAGCAAAAGCTGCCGTGGCTGGAGGAATCACCACTTTTATGGAAATGCCTAACACGGTTCCCAATACATTGACTCAAGAACTTTTGCAAGATAAATATGATATTGCCGCGCAAGATTCACTAGCCAACTACTCCTTTTATATGGGCGCTGGAAACGATAATTTATCGGAAGTTTTGAAAACCGATAAAAAAAATGTGTGTGGGGTTAAAGTTTTTATGGGTTCTTCAACGGGTAATATGTTGGTAGACAACCCCAATACATTAACGGCTCTTTTTTCTGAATGTGAATTGCTCATTGCTACTCATTGCGAAGACGAAGCAACGGTAAAAGCAAACCTTAAAAAATATACGGAAACATTGGGTGAAAACATACCTGTAAAGTATCATCCCATTATTAGAAACGAAGAGGCTTGCTACAAATCGTCTTCAATGGCAGTAGAATTGGCCACCAAACACAATACTAAACTACATATACTTCATATTTCAACGGCTAAAGAAGTGGGTCTTTTTGATGCAAAAAAACCCTTGTCCGAAAAAAGAATCACAGCCGAAGCTTGTGTGCATCACCTTTGGTTCTCGGATGAAGATTATGAAAGCAAAGGTAATTTCATAAAATGGAATCCTGCAGTAAAGTCTGCTTCTGATAGAGCAGCCATCCGGGCTGGAATAAACTCTAATGCTATTGATGTATTAGCAACCGATCATGCTCCTCATACGTTAGCCGAGAAACAACTTCCCTATATGCAAGCGCCTTCTGGAGGTCCATTGGTTCAGCATGCTTTGTTAGCCTTATTAGATTTATATAAACAAGGTGTTTTCACTTTAGAACATATTGTACAAAAATCAGCTCATAATGTGGCTGAATTATTTCAAATTGACCGCAGAGGATATATTAAAGAAGGTTATTTTGCTGACTTAGTTATGGTAAATTTAAATGAACCAACCAACGTCACACCTTCATCCTTGTTATATCAATGTGGCTGGTCACCTTTTATGGATCATCAATTTTCAAGCAAAATTATCTCAACCTTTGTAAATGGACATTTGGTATATGATAATGGACAATTTGATGAAAAAAAACGAGGTATGCGAATCACCTTTAACAGATGATAAAACACACGGTTCTTTTTATTGTTAGTTTAACTTCTTTATTATTTTTTCTCACTTTTTGTCAAGAAAAAAATGAAGATGGTATTCCCATTATCCCAAAATATCAACTGGTTTCCATACTGACTGAAATACAACTTTTGGAATCCTACGGATCACTTCCTTCTGCCAAACAGCCTTTTGTACGCGATAGTCTGAACCAATATTATGAGGGTATTTTCAAGAAATATGAAGTAACGCGCGAGGACTTTTATTTTAGCATGAAAGAATACGGTAAAAACCCGGTAATTATGTCTGAAATCTACGACCTTGTTTTGGAAGAGTTAAGAGCTAAAGAAACCGAATACAGCTCAGTGGATATTACTCAATCTACACCCATCATTGCATTTTCAATTCAACAAATTTGTGATATCATTTATCATACTCCTTTGGCAGATGAGTTGCTGCATTCAAAAGATACTATTGACTTAGCCATTTTTAGAGACAGCCTCTTTACCTACATTGATCAAAATGATTCTATACTCAATTCCTATGGGGTGAATGTTGAATCATTTAAATATTCTTTCATTATCAATACTACAGAATCCATTTTATTTGAGCAATTAAAAGCCCAGTTAAGAGCTATTGATGAAAAAGAAAACCAATTGAACCCATAATTAACTTTATTTCTAAACTTATGAAAATTCATGCTATCAATACCGGTTATTTTAAACTAGATGGTGGTGCTATGTTTGGGGTTGTACCCAAATCAATTTGGCAAAAAACAAATCCTGCCGATGCCAATAATTTATGTACTTGGGCCATGCGTAGTTTATTGATTGAAGAAGGTAAACGATTAATGTTGATTGATACAGGAATAGGTAATAAACAGGATGAAAACTTTTTGAAACACTATTATCTGCACGGTGAAGATAGTTTGGATGGGAATTTAGCTAAATTAGGCTATTCAAGAAATGATATCACAGATGTTTTTTTAACGCATCTTCATTTTGACCATTGTGGAGGAAGTGTGGAATGGGCGAATAAAGAGCGAACCTTTTTGCAACCTGCTTTCAAAAATGCTACCTTTTGGAGTAATGAAAATCATTGGCAATGGGCTACAAATCCAAACCCTCGGGAAAAGGCTTCTTTCCTAAAAGAAAACATTATGCCCATTGATGAAAGTGGCCAATTAAAGTTCATCAACCGCAATCAACAGTTTACAAAAGTTGATTTAAAAGATGTTTATTTAGATGTTTTTTTTGCTGATGGTCATACAGAAAGTCAAATGATTCCAATCATTAATTATAAAGGTAAAAAAGTTGCCTTTTTGGCTGATTTACTTCCCAGCACAGGTCACATTCCACTACCCTATGTTATGGGATATGATACGCGTCCTTTATTGACAATGGATGAGAAAAAAACCTTTTTGAACTATTGTGCCGACAATGAGGTGGTTTTGTTTTTAGAACACGACCCCGTTAATGAATGCTGCACACTTCAACATACTGAAAAAGGTGTTCGATTGAAAGAAACGTTTAAATTGGCTGATTTAGGATAATTGTTGATTATTACTTTTAACCACAACGTTCTCAAAGAAGGCATAAAGATCACCTTGAAAAAAAACTCCGTGAAACTCTGTGTTTTTTAACTCTGTGAAACTCTGTGGTTATTTCTTTTTTAACCACATAGGTCTAACACATAGTGGCATTGAAATAAAAAAGCTTTTCATAGAGAAATGAATTTCTAAACATAGAAAGTAGATTGATTTATAATAGAGACAAAACTTACTCCTTATTAAATTATTAAAACTCTGTGAAACTCTGTGGTTATTTATTTTTAACCGCAAAGAGAGCTGCAAAGAAGGTGCAAAGAGCACAAAGCAAAAAACTCTGTGAAAATCTGTGGTTAGTTTTTCTTTTATTACCACATAGGTCTAACACTTAGTGGCATTGAAATAAAAAAGCTTTTCATAGAGAAATGAATTTCTAATCATAGAAAGTACATTGATCTATAATAGAGACAAAACTTACTCCTTATTAAATTATTAAAACTCCGTGAAACTCTGTGGTTATTTATTTTTAACCGCAAAGAGAGCTGCAAAGAAGGTGCAAAGAGCACAAAGATTTAAAATTCAAATTGCCACAAATGCACGAATAAAAATTTGGTAAAAATTGATATAATAGAAAAGAACGTCACAAATTGAAGATTCACAATGTGAATCATGAAAGTGTTATTTTATCATTCGAACAATTGATTTATTTCATTTTATAAAATACATTTACGCATTTGAGGATAAAAAAAGAATTGAAAAACCCAGCCTCTTTTTTATGTTATATTAAATAGAATTTCAAATTTCCTGATATGCAACCTAAACATCATAAGTTTTTTTTAATCAATTGAAATAATTCCAATTTTTTTGTCGATTTTTGCCAACTAATTTCAATACCATGCCACACACTTCTCATCACTCCATTCCCGGTACCAAATTAGGCATTCTGGGTGGTGGACAATTAGGAAAAATGCTCCTCCCTATTGCGCATCAATGGGATGTGGAAACTTGGATTCTCGATCCCTCCGAAAATTGCAGTTGTGCAAAACTGGCTCATCATTTTGTAAAAGGTGATTTTAATGATTTCGATACCGTATATCAATTTGGGAAACACCTAGATGTCATTACCATTGAAATTGAACACGTAAACACAGAAGCCCTTCACAAATTACAAAATGAAGGAAAACGAATCTATCCCGAACCCAAATCCTTGGACATCATTAAGGACAAAGGACTTCAAAAAATTCATTATCAAAATCACGCCATACATACTTCTCCATTCGAAATATTTGATAATAAAGCTGAAGTTTTAGAAGCTTTAAACCAACAACGTTTAAAAATTCCCTTTGTACAAAAATCGCGTAAAGCTGGATATGACGGCAAAGGTGTGTTGGTGGTAACCAAAACCGAACAATTAGCCGATTTGTTTGACGAACCCTCTATGGTAGAACACGCTGTAGACATCAAAAAAGAAATATCCGTTATTGTGGCTCGTAATGTACAAGGCGAAATAGAAACTTTTCCGGTGGTGGAAATGACATTTAATCCCATTGCCAATTTAGTTGAATTTTTGATTTGTCCGGCTCAACTGCCCAACGAAATAGCCCGAGAGGCAGACGTGTTGGCGCGCAAAGTGATGAAATCATTTGAATTGACGGGGTTATTGGCTGTAGAATTGTTTTTGACCCACGCCAACGAATTGGTAGTAAACGAAGTAGCTCCCCGTCCACACAACAGTGGCCACCAATCTATTGAAGGTTGCATCACCTCTCAATATGAACAGCATTTAAGAGCTATTTTTGGTTTACCATTGGGCAATACCTCTATCACCTTACCTTCTGTAATGGTCAACTTATTAGGTGAACCCAATTATTCAGGAAAGGCTAAATATGAAGGTTTTCAAGAATCGATGAATATTGATGGAGTGAAAATTCATTTGTATGGCAAAACCGAAACCCGCCCCTACCGAAAAATGGGCCATGTAACGGTACTTGATGCCGATATTAACGAAGCCATACACAAAGCCAAATCAGTACAAAACAGTTTAAAAATAAAAGCATGAACACACCATTGGTAAGCATCATTATGGGCTCTGATTCAGATTTACCCATTATGAAACAAGCAGCTGAGCTATTAGAACATTTTGCCATTCCTTTTGAATTGACCATTGTGTCGGCTCATCGCACACCCGAGCGTATGATGGAGTTTGCCAAAAACGCCCACACTAAAGGCATCAAAGTAATTATAGCAGGTGCTGGCGGTGCAGCACATTTACCGGGTATGGTAGCTTCCCTTTCTCCCCTACCGGTTATTGGTGTTCCTATCAAATCTTCTAATTCAATAGACGGTTGGGATTCGGTGTTGTCTATTCTTCAAATGCCTTCAGGTGTACCTGTAGCTACCGTAGCCCTAAATGGAGCCAAAAATGCGGGTATTTTAGCTGCACAAATCATTGGTTCGGCAGATACAACAGTGCTCAACAAAATGCTGGCTTATAAAACCTCCCTATTGGAAGAAGTGCAAACCAAATACGAAAAGTTAGAGAAAGTTGGTTGGAAGAGTTATTGAATCGTTAATTTGAATATTGGGGAATTAATTTACCTCTAGTTAGGTAAATCTACCTGATAATTATTGAATGAAAAACGAATTTTTATACACTATAAAAGTGGTAGTTTAATTGTCGATTTTAGTTTTTAGATTAATCGTTCGATTTTATTGTTTGTTGAAATACTGGTTTTTGCACTCTTAAGCAGCATAGGTTTTATTTTAGATTGTCATACATCTTCTTTTAATTTAGGCATTGCACTTTTTTGTTGGACTGTCATAAATGGATATGCCGTGAGTAGATTGGATAAAATGGGTATTTCTTCTACTCAAAAATAAAAACAAAAAAAACAGCAACGACACAGTGCTTTTCTCATACCCCAGTAATCAAAGTAATAAAGTAAAAAAAAGTGTCAATATAGAAGGTGAATTAAGCGTTGTTAAAATTACATTTTGATTATTTATAGTGTAATATTTCATTTTTTTTATCGGTTTTTAGGTAAAAGGAAAGCAGGGCTTTAAAACAAAGGAGGTACATTATCATTTTGCTGCAGGTGCTCTTAGTAAGTCAATGTTTCTTGCTGTCATATAAGTTTTCTTCTGTAAACATCTTCTACTTTGTCTTTTAATATTCCTATTAATTCGGTTTGCATATAGTCATAATCATCTGGTAAATACAAACAAACAATTCTCTTATTTTTGTAGGTTTCAGGAAAATGTTTTCTAATATGATTTCTATGATGTGTCTCCATAACAACAATACTGTCGGCCCAATTTAGTATTTCTTCTGTTAATACCGTATTTGCTGTTTTGTCAGTTCCTGCAGATTTAACTTCAAAACGGTCATCATATTCGTATATTTTATGAGCTGTAGCACTTCTCATTCGGTTTACTGTGCATACAAATAACAACTTAATTTTTATCTCAATAGGCATAATCTCATTCTTTCATTTTGTTTGTGCATTCTTTGATAGTGCTATTGAATTTAAAATAGATAGTTTAGTTTAAGTTGTCACTTAATTTTTCATATTCCGAAATTACTTAAACTCTTATCTTGATGTGTTGTTCAAAGCTTGATAATTTTAAACCTACAAACAAAATCACA
This sequence comes from uncultured Flavobacteriales bacterium, assembly GCA_964419055.1. Lineage (GTDB taxonomy): Bacteria > Bacteroidota > Bacteroidia > Flavobacteriales_D > Parvicellaceae > CAYQNU01. Next base: position 129,838 of record CAYQNU010000002.1, read on the forward strand.
ATCCACCAAGTTATTTTATAGGGGTAAGAAAAGTATGAATTTAATTAATGCTATCTATTTTAATAATTTTAGATTTCTTTAATATTAAGTTTGAGAAAAGTTAATTTAGATACTTCCATTAACCAAAATACTACAACGTATTTACGAGTTCCTATCCTAATCAATTAAATTCTCATTAAACTTCATTTACTGAATAAAGCGAAAACATTAAGAAGTTAAACTTAATTTTAAATCACCTCCGAGTCCTTTTCTTATAATTCTAATCAAAGTTGAAAGTCTTATATCACTTGCATTATTTTCGATTTTAGAAATGTAATTTTTTGTTGTGCCACATTTTAAGGCTAACTCTTCTTGCGTTAACCCACGTTCTTTTCTCATCTCTTGAATCATCACACCAAGTTCAAAACTTTCGTACTCCTCTTCATATCGTTGTCGAGTTTCCGTTCCTCGTTTGCCATATTGTTCATCTAAATGCTCCGAAAAAGATGTTATTTTTTTACTTTCTTTTTTCATAATCTTTACTTTTTATATTTAGTTTCTAAATATTCTTTCTTTAATTTTTCAGCTAATTTGATTTCTGATTTGGGAGTTTTTTGAGTTTTCTTTTGAAAACCATTTACCAATACAACCAAGTTTCCTTTATCAAAAAAACTAAAAACCCTAAAAATATCAGAACTAACTTCAACACGAATTTCAAAAATTCCTTCGGTTCCCGTTATATGCTTTAAAAACTTTTCTGGAATTCTGTCTTGAGTAGAAATTAGCTGTAAAGTCTAGTTGAATTTTTTCTTAACCTCTTCCCTTTGAGCATTAAAGAAATCAAGATAATAGTCTTCAAAATAGATAACTTCTCTTATAAATTTTCTTTCCATTGAACAAAGTTACCTAATTAGATAACATTTTGCAAGTTTTTACTTGACAATATTTAAAAAACATTATAACAAACTTTTTAAGTCTCTATGTTTATGCATGAATCTACCAACTTTCAATAAAAGAAATGTGTAAAATGATTGGGAAATCATAAAAATATGTACCTTGTAAAAAATACTTTTTGGCAATGAATAAAAAAGGCACACACAGTATCATCATCACCAAATCAACAGGCGATCAAGTGGCTTTTGATGAAGGTAAACTACGTTTTTCGTTGCAACGCTCCAAAGCCGATGCGTATGTGATTGAAGACATCATCACCGAAATAAAAAATCAATTATACCCCGGTATTCCAACCAACGCCATTTATAAAAAAGCCTTTGAATTGCTCAAAAAATTCTCACGACCCACCGCGGGGAGATATAAACTCAAAAAAGCGATAATGGAATTGGGACCTACTGGTTTTCCGTTTGAACAGTTTGTAGGTGCCCTACTTCGCCATGAAGGCTATTTTGTGAATGTGGGCGTTATGGTGCAAGGCAATTGTGTAACACACGAAGTGGATGTGGTAGCCGAAAAAGATGATGAAATCATTATGATTGAATGCAAATTCAAAACCGATCCCAATGCCCAAAACAATGTGAAAGTACCTTTGTATATTCACGCACGTTTTAATGATATTGCCGCACATTGGAACAGTCAAGCAACCAATAAAACGCCTTTTACTAAAGGTTGGATTGTTACCAACACCCGCTTTACTAGTGATGCCTTACAATATGGAAACTGTGCTGGCCTAACGCTAATTGGGTGGGATTACCCAAAAAAAGGTAGTTTAAAAGACCGCATCGATAAATCGGGTTTACATCCTATCACTTGTCTCACTTCGTTGACCCTTCAAGAAAAGAAAAAATTACTGGATTTAGATACGGTTTTAGCCATTGACTTATTTAAAAATAATCATCTTTTACATCAAATAGGGATTACCAATCCCTCCAAACAAAATCTCATCATAGCAGAGGCAAAAGCGTTGAGCACACAATCCCTAAATTAATCAATTGTACATAATCTTATGACTGATACTAATAAAATCTCCATCCATTTTTTAGGTGCTGCAGGAACAGTAACCGGTTCTAAATACTTGATTCAAGTAGATGGCAAACAAATTCTCGTTGATTGTGGTTTGTTCCAAGGGCTAAAAAAGTTACGTTTGCTCAATTGGGAATATTTACCTTTTGATGTAAAAACATTAGACGTTGTTGTACTTACTCACGGGCATTTAGATCACGTTGGTTACTTACCTCGCCTTACCAAAATGGGTTATAAAGGTAAAATAATGGGAACAGCACCCACCTTGGATGTGGCGAGTATTATTTTAAAAGACAGTGCCAAAATTCAAGAAGAAGATGCTGCCAGAGCCAATGCAGATGGTTTTACCAAACACCAACCTGCCAAACCTTTGTATACAGTGGTAGATGCTGAGAAAGCTATTTCTATGTTCCACCATATAGAAGAAGGCGAATGGATAACGCTTTTTAAAGATATAGAAATTCGATTCAACTACAACGGTCATATCATTGGAGCGACTTTTATTGAACTCAACATTCACGGTAAACTATTTGTTTTTTCAGGAGATATTGGTAGAACGGAAGATTTGTTGATGTATGCCCCTAAAATACCTCAAAAAGCCGATGTATTGTTTATAGAAAGTACGTATGGGAATCGTTTGCATCCTTCAGAAAATGTAAAAGTAAAATTGAAAGAAATTGTTTTACAAACCATCAATAGAGGGGGAACATTAATAATCCCAAGTTTTGCTGTAGAGCGTGCTCAAACATTGATGTATCTATTGTGGCAATTGAGAGACCAAAATGCTATTCCACCCATTCCCATGATTTTAGATAGTCCTATGGGAACCGATACCTTAAAAGTATTTGAACAGTATAAAGATTGGCATAAACTATCAGAAAAAGAATTCAGAGCTATGAGTAATGCCTTTACACTAATAGAAGAATACAAAGAAACATGGGAAGTTATCGCTAACAGATCACCAAAAATTGTTATTGCTGGTAGTGGTATGATCAGTGGTGGTAGAGTATTGACCTATTTACAACAATACCTAAACAAACCTGAAAGCAGTGTTTTGTTAGTCGGTTTTCAAGGAGAAGGTACTCGAGGAAGAAATTTATTGGAAGGAGCAAAAGAATTAAAAATTTTTGGAAAATACGTGCCCGTAAAAGCCGAAGTATTCAGCATCCAAGGCCTGTCATCACATGCTGATCAAAGTGAACTCATTTCTTGGATGAGTCAATTAGAAAAAGCACCAGAAAAGGTCTATATTATTCACGGTGAAGCTACTGCTGCCGATGCTTTTCGTGTTAAAATAAAGGAATCATATGGTTGGGAAGCCATCATTCCTGAATTGTATCAGATTGAAGAAGTATATTATTGATCGCTAAGACCTTCTCTTTTGATTAAAATACATTTCAACAAATACCTCATATTTTTTGAACGGAATACGTTTCAATTGGATTGTAAATTTTAACTTTGACGCTTTATGTTTTAACCTTAAAATAAAATTGTAATGAAAAATATTTCTGTTATCGGTGCTGGAACAATGGGTAATGGTATCGCACATGTTTTTGCACAAAGTGGATACAAAGTAAATTTAGTGGACGTTTCTCAAGAATCGTTGAATAAAGGTTTGGCTACTATTGGTAAAAACTTAGACCGAATGGTGGCTAAAGAAACCATCACCGAGCAAGATAAACACAATACTTTGAGCAATATTGTTACATATACCACTCTAGCCGAGGGGGTAGCTCAAGCTGATTTGGTAGTTGAGGCAGCAACTGAAAATGTTGATTTAAAACTGAAAATTTTTAAAGATTTAGATTTACACGCACCAAAAAATGCCATTTTAGCTACCAACACCTCATCTATTTCCATAACAAAAATTGCAGCGGTAACCGGTCGTCCAGATAAAGTAATTGGTATGCACTTTATGAACCCTGTTCCTGTAATGAAATTGGTAGAAATCATTAGAGGTTATTCCACTTCCAACGAAGTACTGAACATCATTATGGAAACATCACAAAAATTAGGTAAAGTTCCTGTTGAAGTGAATGATTATCCCGGATTTGTGGCGAACAAAATATTAATGCCGATGATTAATGAAGCAATTATTACACTTCACGAAGGTACTGCAGGTGTTGCTGAAATTGATACGGTTATGAAATTAGGTATGGCTCATCCAATGGGACCATTACAATTGGCCGACTTTATTGGTTTAGACGTTTGTTTGGCCATTTTGAGAGTATTACAAGATGGATACGGTACAGCAAAATATGCTCCTTGTCCACTTTTGGTAAACATGGTTACAGCCGGTAAATTGGGAGTTAAATCAGGTGAAGGTTTTTACTCTTGGACACATGGAACTAAGGATTTAATTGTGGCTTCGAATTTCGCAAAATAAGGCTAGACTGGAAGATTCAAGACTTTAAGACGAAAGAATGAAAATTTCCAAAGTACTTAGTCTTAAGTCCAAAGTATTTAGCCTATCATACATCAACCATCATACATCAACCATCATACATCAACCATCATACATAACTTAATATGAAATATTACAATAACATCCTCGAAACAATCGGAAATACGCCTATAGTTAAAATCAATAAATTGTGTAACAATACAAAAGCGCTTGTTTTGGCTAAAGTAGAAACTACCAATCCAGGTAACTCAGTTAAAGATAGAATGGCTGTGAAGATGATTGAAGATGCCGAAAAAGACGGGAGATTAAAACCAGGTGGAACCATCATTGAAGGAACATCAGGGAATACCGGTATGGGATTGGCGTTGACGGCCATCATTAAAGGTTATAAATTGATTTGTGTGTTGAACGATAAACAATCCAAAGAAAAAATGGATATTTTGAGAGCTGTTGGTGCTGAAGTGGTGGTTTGCCCTACGGCTGTTGAACCAACTGACCCACGTTCTTATTATTCCGTTTCGAAAAGATTAGCAACAGAAGTTCCTAACTCTTGGTACGTTAATCAATACGATAATCTTTCTAATCGTTTGGCGCATTACGAAAGTACAGGTCCAGAAATTTGGGAACAAACAGATGGTAAAATTACGCACTTTGTAGTGGGAGTTGGAACAGGAGGTACCATTTCGGGTGTAGGTAAATACTTGAAAGAAAAAAATCCTAACATCAAAATATGGGGAATTGATACCTATGGTTCGGTATTTAAAAAATATAAAGAAACGGGTATTTTTGATGAAAACGAAATTTACCCATATATCACTGAAGGAATTGGAGAAGACATACTTCCAAAAAATGTTGATTTTGATGTGATTGACCGTTTTGAAAAAGTAACGGATAAAGATGCTGCCATTTACACTAGAAAATTGGCCAAAGAAGAAGGAATTCTGGTTGGAAACTCTGCTGGTGCGGCTATAAAAGGAGTCATTCAGTTGGCCAACGAATTGACAGAAAACGATGTTGTGGTAGTGTTATTTCACGATCACGCTACTCGTTACATTGGTAAAATGTTTAACGATGATTGGATGCGTGAAAGAGGGTTTTTGGAAGAGGAAAAAACACGTGCAATGGATTTGATAAAAGATCATCAAGGGAAACATTTGGTAGTGGCCAATCCGAATGATCCTACCAGTCAAGTTATTCAATTAATGCATCACTATAAAATTAGTCAAATACCAGTAATTGAAAACGGTGAATTTATTGGTTCTCTTTCAGATTCACATTTATTCCAAAAAATGTTGAACAATCCAGAATTAAAAGAATTACCTGTTCGCCACATAATGGAAAAAGCGTTTCCAATAGTTGATGAAAATGCATCTATAGAACACATTTCAAAACTGTTCACCAATGATGTTCAAGCTGTTATTGTAAAATATGCTGGTGATAAATTCCATATCATTACTCGCCAAGATATGATAAAAGCCATTTGCTAAAAGATTTAAAAAAAAATTAACGAAACGTGACTTGAAAGTAATCGAGTCACGTTTTTTTTTTCAATGATTGGTTTTGTCCTTTTCAAAATCCAACAACCAATTAATAGCCTCCTCAAATTTTCTAAAAACTTTATAAGGCTTTTGAGGTTTATTAAATTTATAGTAAAAGTTGGCCATTAATTTATCAAAGGCGTTATCCACTATTACGGCACTTACCGCTATGGGTTTAGTTGACTCAATTTCAATGGCATAATCTCTTGCCTCTTTCGTAATGGAACAATGTTTACCCATCTCAAAGATAAATGGGAAATGTTGACTTCCACATACCTGAATGTACACAGAAACCATATCATCCTGCAATGGGATATCAATTTCAGTATTGTCCTTAAAAAAAACGTGGATGATACCATCATTTCGTTTGCCTACAATGAATTTCTCATGTTCAACAACGTGTATTATTCGTTCTTTTTGAAACATAAACAGTCAGGTTTGAATGAATTAATGGTTACAAATTAAACAATAATTTGAATAGGAAATGCCGAATGGACTTATTTATCAAAAAGCATTATACTTTCAACGTGTGCCGTATGAGGAAATTGGTCAACCAACGAAATTTTCTTTAATTCATAGCCTGCATCTTTAAACATAGCACTATCACGAGCCTGTGTCGCTGGATTACAACTTACATAAACAATTCTTTTTGCACCTAAATTCACCACCATTTGCAATGCTTTTGGAATGATACCTGCTCTAGGAGGATCCAAAACAATGGTATCTATTTTCCCTTTATATTCAGGATATTGGAGTAAGAATTTACCCACATCGGCTGCATAAAAATGAGTATTGGTTATTTGATTTAACGCAGCATTTCTATTGGCATTTTCTATAGCAGAAGCCACAATATCAACTCCAACAATTTTTGCTGAAGGTATTTTACTTCCTAACAATTGTCCTATGGTACCTGTTCCACAAAACAAATCCATAATCACACAATCGTCAAAAGTTCTATCAAGCATAACGTAATCGGCAACTTTTTGATATAATTTCTCAGCACAAGCTGGATTTGTTTGAAAAAAACTTTGCATACTGATTTCAAACTGTAGTCCCAAAATACGTTCTTTAATAGTATCAAGTCCATAAATCAACCCACTAGGTCCATTTTCTAATTTGGCTCTGTCAGCCACATCGTCATTGTAGGTATGAATAACACCCGCTAATCGTTTCCCTAAAATGGTTTTCAAAAGTTCCACAAAGCCCTTTTGGTCAAATAACTCTGATTGAGTTGTTGAAGTAACTAAATTAATAAGCAAATGATCATCCGAAAAACTCTTTCTAACAACAATGTGTCTAAAAAAACCTTCCTTTTTGGGCGGATGCCAAGCGGGCAATCCCGTATTTTGACAAAATTCGCGTACCAGATGCAAATTATCTTCCCATTGTTTATCAAATAACCCAGATTCTTTATCCAAATTCTCAACTTTCCACCAAGTGCCCGTGTGCTTAAAACCTAAGGCAAAATCATCCACTTCCTCATTCTTTTTTATATCATGTCGAATTACAGAAAAAGAATATTCCATTTTATTTCTATAATTGTAGGCATTAGGAGAATAAATGTATTCGTCAAAAAAATCAGTTGGCTGTTGTATGCCGCCAATTTTTCTAAACAAATCCAAACTAGCTGTTTGCTTAAATTCTAACTGCTTTTCGATGGGCAAATTAATATAAGGTGCTCCCGAAATCAATTGATAGGGAACGGGTACCTCTAATTCTGAATGTTTAATAATTTCGAGCAAACGACATTCAGCATGTTTTTTCCGCTTGTTGGTTACTTTTGCGCGCACCACTTGACCAGGAATGGTATTGGTTACGAAAACAATAAAATTACCTTGTTCGGTTTCTATTCTACTCAATCCATTTCCTCCAAATGCTAAGTCGTGAATTTCGACTTCTATTTCATCTCCTCTTTTAAAATTCATCCTTGTGTTTTAATTTTTTCTAAAGCTGTTTGAACGTGTTTTTGCATATTGATAGCATCATGAAAAATGTCGATAATTGTTCCCGTTTTATTGATTACAAAAGTGTATCGTCCTGGTATTAATCCCAAAAAATCCTTAGGTACTTGAAACGCTTTTCTAATCTTTTTATCGCTATCTGATAATAAGATAAAAGGCAATCGATGATGGGTAGCAAAATTTTTATGACTTGCTTCACTATCCCCACTAATACCTATAACTTCACAGTTCAACTCCTTAAAATCCTCATAAGCATCTCTAAATGAACAAGCTTGAGCAGTACAACCTTTAGTTTCATCTTTTGGATAAAAATAAACAATTAAGTTTTTTGAACCAATATAATGGGCCGTATCAATACTATTACCCTCTTGATCTATCCCTTTTAGTTGTGGAGCTTGTTCACCTATTTTTAACATCCTTTATTGAATTAATTAGAGTACAAAAATATCTATTAAACCTCAATTAAACGGTTACCTTTAAACAAATTATGAACAAGGAAAGGATATTTGACTTGGATTACATTTTTTTACTATATTTGTCAGTTAAATTTAATAATATTAAATATGCTCTTTAAAAAATTCCTGACAATACAGTTTATGCTTATTTATTTGATGGGTACTTCCCAAACGGATAGTGCATTCATCAAACAATTAGACAGTATAGGTGGTTTAGACAATCAAACCAAAGCTAAAATGCTCTTTAATAAAGGTCAAGATTTAATTTCTTCTAAAAAATACAGCGAGGCTATTAGCTCATTTAATGAAGCATTTACTTTAGACACCACCTTAAGAGAATGCATATATAACAGAGGTTTGTGTTATAAATTAATGGGGCAAGATGATAAGGCAACGGGAGATTTTGAATCGTGTATAAAAAGAAATCCTTTAGACGATAAATCGTGGTATGAATTAGGGCTCTCCTCAATCAACAAAGGAAAATATGATAAGGCTTTAGGTCAATTCAATGCAGCCATTATGGCCAATTCAAAAGATGCTAAATATTTTTATCAAAGAGGAGTCATTTATTTCCAAAAAGGTGAATTGGATTCTGCATTAGTTGATTATGATAAATCAATTGCATTGGACTCAAAATACGCCTATGCACATAATGATAAAGGAAGTGTTTTATTAAAGAAAGGAGATTTAAGCAATGCCATATTGAGTTATGAAAATGCTATTAAATTAGATTCTAAATCTGCTTTTATGCACAACAATTTGGGCTCTGCCTACCGAAAAAACAAACAATTCGATAAAGCGTTGATTTCATTTAATAAAGCAATAGAATTGGATTCAAAATACACATTAGCTTTTAATAATAGAGGTCTCAATTATTTTGATATGAATAAATTAGAAGAAGCTATTAAAGATTTCGACAAAGCGATTGCCTTAGATGCAAAATATGCCTTTGCATACAACAATAGAGCATCCGTTTACATCAAAAAAGAAGATTGGCAAAAAGCAGTAACCGATTGTGATAAAGCCATTCAATTGAATGCTGAATATGCCTATGCTTATTTTAACAGAGCCATTGCTAGAGAAATGTTACGAGATATCCCTAATGCTTGTTCGGATTGGAATAAAGCCTACGAATTAGGTATAGATGCCGGTAAAAGTTATTACAATTCAACTTGTAACTGATTCAAATTACATCAATAAAACAGAAATACTAAACGTATGAAAAAGTTCATTACCTCCTTATATGCTTTACTTTTTTTATCCGGTTTGTTTGTTGCTCAAGACAAATCTATTCCTTTTGAAAAATCAGCTTTCAAAGAAAAAAAAGATGAACTAAAAGTTGCAATTGAAAACCTCGAAAAAGGAAATGAAATTTACCTTCTTTCTCAGCAAAATTGGTCTCAAGCTATTCCTTTCTATGAAGCAGCTTATAAATTTAATCCTAACAATGCCGAATTAAACTATAAAATCGGAGATTGTTATTTACATTCCAATACAAAATCAAAAGCACTACCCTTCTTTTTGAGCTCGTATGATCTGAACCCAATGCTTCAAGTGGATATTTTCTATAAAATTGGTTACAGTTATCACAACACTTCCAAATATGACGATGCGATAAAATACTACGAACAACATTTAAAAAAATTAGGTTCAAAAGATGCAGCTGAAATTAAACAAATTAACAAACTCATCAGTGAATGTAAAAATGCTAAAGAACTGGTTAAAAATCCTATCAGAGTTTGGGTTGATAATTTAGGTCCAAATGTAAATAGCCCTTTTCCAGATTATGGAGGGTTAATTTCAGCTGATGAATCAGTTATCATTTTTACATCAAGAAGACCTTCCGAAACCAGTGAAGTAATGATCGATGGAATGTATAATGAAGATATTTTTATTTCAGAAAAAGATGATAAAGGTCAATGGCAAAAAGCACGTCCTATATCTACAAAAATAAACACGAAAGAACATGATGCAACAGCTGGTCTTTCTAGTGATGGATTAACACTGTTTGTTTATTTTCACGATGGAAAAAATGGAGGTAATTTATTTCAATCCAAAAAAGGCATAGAAGGCTGGGAAAAGCCAAAAGATTTGGGTAAAAATGTCAATACCAACAAATCGTGGGATACTGGGGCTAGTTTAAGTCCTGATGGTAAAAAACTTTATTTTGAATCTGACAAAGAAGGAACAATGGGTATGCGTGATATTTGGGTGAGTGAATGGGATGAAAAGAAACTAGAATGGGGACCTTCAAAACCTGTTGGAGCTCCCATAAATACAGAATATGATGAAATTGGTGTATTCATGCACCCCGATGGAAAAACCATGTATTTTTCAAGTAATGGTCACAAAGGAATGGGAGGTTTTGACATCTATTATTCTGAAATGAAAGAAGATGGAACTTGGGGAACACCTGTAAACATTGGTTATCCAGTAAGTACTCCAGATAATGATGTATTCTTCAGCATTTCTGCTAGTGGAAAACATGGTTATTATGCCTCATTTACGGAAAGTGGTCAAGGTGAAAAGGATTTATATATGATTACCTTCTTAGGGAAACCTAAAGAACCCCTTTTATCGGGAGAAGATAATTTGTGTGCCAGTATTGCCAAACCATTAGAAGAAGAAATTGTACAAGCTAAAGTGGATGTTAATCTAAAAAATCTATCCATATTAAAAGGTAAAGTACTCGATGCCGACACCAAACAACCAGTAAATTCTACTGTAGACTTAACCGATAACACGGCCAACAAACAATTATCTCAAGCAACAACCGATTCTGAAAATGGGAAATTCTTAATTTCATTACCCTCAGGTAAAAATTATGGGATAGCGGTAAAAGCTGCAGGGTATCTTTTTCACTCTGAAAATTTTGATATCCCGGCTGATGCCAGCTATCAAGAATATGAAAAAGTAATCTACATGAAAAAAGTAAAAGTAGGTGAAAGCATCGTTTTACGAAACATATTTTTTGATTTGGATAAATACTCATTAAAACCTGAATCAAAAACAGAGTTAGATCGTTTGCTCCAATTGTTAGAAGACAATCCAACTTTAGTGATTGAAATTTCTGGACACACCGATACTCAAGGTTCGGCTGAATACAACCAAAAATTATCAGACGATAGAGCTAAAGCAGTGGTGGATTACTTGGTTGCTTATGGAATTGCCCGTGAACGTTTTGAACATAAAGGGTATGGAGAATCAAAACCTCAGGTAAGTGATGCCGAAATTTTAAAGATGAAATCCAAGGATCAAAAAGATGCCGCTCACGGTCAAAATCGAAGAACAGAGTTCAAAATATTAAAAATTTGATTTCTCTTAAAAATTGTTAACAACTTCAAGGCAACCATATAATTTACCATCGTCATAAACTAAACTAAATAATTTTTTCAGTATGAAAAATAAGTACTTTTCCATTCATTCTTTTTTGTTTTTATGTTGTTTCTCCCCCTTTATAAGTGGGATTTCACAATCTTCAAAGGAAATAAAAATTGAAGCTCAAATTGTAAAATTTGCAAATAATGATTGTAAAGGATCACTCGAAATTTTTACGATAGAAGGCATAACTCCTTTCAAATATAGTATTGATGGAGGTAAAACTTTTCATGACAATAAAATTTTTGAAAACTTATGCGAAGGAAAATACTTTATTCAAGTTAAGGATGCTGCGGGATCATATGGCATAACTTTAGTGAATTTAACACCCAATCAAAATCCAGATATTTTCAATGAAGCAGAAAATGAAGCCATAAGACAAAGTACTATTAAAGATTTTCTCTTAGAAAGAGATCGTGTTATGGATAATTGGTTAGTAAGAAGAGAAATTGAATATAAGTTAAGTCGAATTGGTCATCGTTTTTCCCCTATAATTACGAATAAAACTGAAAGCTCTAATTCAATATCCTACACTTTCAAAGTAATTAAAATGAATGCGTTTAGTAAGGAAACTATGCTTACAGAATATGAAAGACAGTTAGTTGGTTTTAAAGGTTATTTAATTGAAATTATATATGATGATGAAGCAGGAACAACTACTGCTGTATTCAATAAAGAGACACCGCTTGAAATACTAAATAATTTCTTCCTCTCAAACGGTTTTAGTGAAATAAATAATTAAACTCCAAATAAAAATAGTTGATATGAAATCACTTTTAACATTTTTGACTTGTACCCTTTTAATAATTGGAGTAAATTATAAAACTTCTGCTCAATGTACCAACGCCAGTGCTTTTGGTACAGCTGCAGCTCCAACTGGAACGGGTTCAGTTACCATAAGTACTTGTACTTTTCAATCAGAATATAATACAGTAACTGGGGTTACGGCTGGTAACACATATACATCCACTTACAGTTTAGGAGGATGTATAACCGTCAGATCAGGGACTCCTGGAGGTCCCGTTGTTGCTTCAGGACTTACACCTCTTTCCTGGACGGCTACTGTTACTGGAACTTATTATATACACTATAACACTAACTGTGGTTGTGGAACGGCCTCTTCTTGTGGAACAAGTGTTATTACTTGTACATCTTGTGGTGCACCTCCGCCACCACCCTCAGGATCGCAATGTACAGTTCAAGCATCCATTTGTACTCCCGGTATTTCTGCTAACTTTCCTTTTGTAGCGGCTTCAACAGGACCACCAGTAGATTATGCTAATCCCGTTGGATGTTCTACAGGTTTATTTGGTAATACAAACGAGTTTGGATTTATACTATTATACATTACAACTTCAGGACCATTAAACTTGAATGTGGATGGTAATTCCACAACTGGATTTATGGATATTATTGTTTATGATGTACCTGCAGGTGTTCCGGCTTGTACTGCTGTTATGAACAGTGCTAATGAAATTGGATGTAATTATGCACCTGCAAGTGTTGGATGTACACAATTTGGAGCGGCTTGTGCTTGTGCTTCATCACTCCCAGCACCTAATGTAGTTGCAGGTCAAACCATTATGATTATAGCTCATGATTATTCCAATACAATGACTACCTACAACTTACAATTGTGTGGTGGAGGAGCTCAAACTGGTCCTTTCAATGGTACAATAAATACTCCTCCTACTTTAACAACTACTGGTGGTAATTATACTATGACCGCTGTAACAGGAGGTGGAACTTGGTCTGCTACTTGCGGAGCTTGTATTAATGCTACCACTGGAGTTTTTAATCCAGCTTTAGCTGGCCCAGGAACCTATCAAGTTTGTTATACTGTTGGAACGGTTCCTTGTCAAGGAAATGACTGTGAAATGGTAACTGTTACTGCTCCTTGTTCTTTAACTGCTTCTGCTACGGGAACAAATGTAACTTGTAATGGGGCTGCAAATGGAACAGCTACCGTAAGTACAAATGGTGCTAACGCTCCATACACTTATGCTTGGAGTAATGGTGGAACAACTGCTTCAATTACCAATTTAGCACCAGGAACTTATAACGTGACGGTGAATGGTGCTGGTGGATGTACCGCTACTGCTTCTTACACCGTTACTCAGCCGACTGCTGTAAACTTAACTACAACACCTACTAATGCCACTTGTGTGGGTAACAATGGTTCTATTGCAACTACCATTTCAGGAGGAACTGCTCCTTACAGTTATTCTTGGAATAGTACTCCTGTTCAAACTACTCAAAATGCTTCTAATTTAACTCCAGGAAACTATACATTAACGGTAACTACACCTGGTCCTTGTACTTATACATCAAATGTAACTGTTGCGTTAACAGGAGCCGTTACTTCAACTTTCACTTACAATGGTAACCAATGTTTAACCGGTAACAACGTTATTTTCACCAATACGGGTACTGCTGCTGCGACACACTCTTGGAATTTTGGAAATGGACAAACAAGTTCTGCTGTAAGTCCGTCACATACGTATGCCGCTCCTGGAACCTATACCGTTACTCATACAGTAACCAGTGGAGCTTGTACAAGTACAACTACTCAAACCGTTACTATTTTCCCAATGCCAACTTCCACTATTACAGGTGTTAATCCTTTATGTAATGGACAAAGTAATGGTAGTGTGAACTTAACTCCTTCCGGTGGAAATGCTCCTTATTCTTTTGCTTGGAGTAATGGTGCTATTACAGAAGATTTAACTAACGTACCTGCTGGAACCTATAATGTTACTATAAACACTGTGAATGGTTGTCCTACAACAAATACATTTACTCTAACAAATCCTCCTGTTTTATCAGTTGCCATGACGGGAGTTCCTGCATCATGTGCTGGGGTTTGTAATGGAACGGCTACTGCAACCCCTGCTGGTGGAACGGCTCCTTATTCGTATTTATGGAGTAATGGTCAAACTACTCAAACTGCAACAGGATTGTGTGCAGGATCTTACAATGTTACAGTGACAGACGCCAACGGATGTACAGTTCCTGGAACATTTAACGTGGTAAATGCAACTACCTTCTCCGCTACAACTTCAACTGGAAACGCAAGTTGTGGAACAGCTACTGGTAGTGCATCTGCAACACCCGTTGGTGGAACAGGCCCATTTACTTATTCTTGGACTCCTTTTGGTCAAACCACTCAAACCATTAATTTAATTTCTGCTGGAACTTATAATGTCACCGTTACGGACAATAATGGATGTCAAGCAACAGCAGCTGCTAATGTCATCAATACCGCTGGTCCTACCGTATCCATTCCAACCACAACTAATGTTTCGTGTTTTGGAGGGAATAATGGAACAGCTACTGCATTGGCAGTTGGTGGAACAGCTCCAATTACCTATGCTTGGACACCAACAGGTGGTTCAGGAGCTACTGGAACAGGGCTTTTAGCTAATACGGTTTATACCGTTACCATTACAGATGCTAACAACTGTCAAGCAACAGCAACTACAACTTTAACTCAACCCACTCAAGTTACCGTAACAACATCTTCAACGCCTTCCAACTGTGGTCAAGCTGATGGTTCTGTTTCTGGAATTGGATTAGGCGGAACCGGTGCAAATTCCTATTCATGGGTTAATGGTGGAGGAACGAATGTTGGAAATACTGCAACCGTATCTAATTTATTAGCTGGCACATATACTGTTACTGCAACAGATGCTAGTGGATGTAGTAATACGGCAACAGCTACCATTTCAAATAATAGCGCAGGATCTATTTCGGTTGTTTCAACCAATTCTACTTGCAGCGGTGCATGTAATGGAAGTGCCACAGCTACAGTAACGGGAGGTACCTTACCCATTACATATTCTTGGAGTAATGGAGCTACAGGTGTTACTGCAACTGGACTTTGTCCAAATACATATACTATTACTGCCACTGATGGTGTAGGATGTATACTTTCCACAACCGCCACGATAACAGAACCAACCGCAGTAGCCGTAACTATATCAAACTCAACTGATGTAACTTGTTTTGGTCAAACAAACGGTTCTGCGCAAGCTAACCCAACTGGTGGAACTGCTCCCTATGGTATATCTTGGAATACTGCTCCTATTCAAACTACTGCTACTGCTACAAATTTAGCTCCTGGTGGATATGCCGTAACCATAACGGATGCAAACGGCTGTCAAGCCACAGCGAGTGTTACTATTAACGAACCTGCCCAACTTATTTTAGGCGGCAGCGATGTTGACGCTCATTGTAATTTACCAGATGGTTCTGCTACAGTTACCATTACTTCTGGTGGTATTGCACCATTTACCTATTCTTGGACAGCTAATCCCTCTACTACTGCCACTGCTTCTAATGTTGGACCAGGTGTAATCACTGCAACAGTAGTAGATGCTTCTGGATGTACTGCTACTCAAGCAATAACTGTTGGTAATATACCAGCTGGAACAGCTACCATTACAAATATTGTAAATCCTTTGTGTTTTAATGATTGTAATGGAACAGCATCTGTTTCAATGAGTGGAACAGGTACGGCTCCTTACACCTATCTTTGGTCTAATGGAAACACGAATCAAAATGCTACTGGATTTTGTAATGGTGCATTTAGTGTTACGGTAACCGATGTAAATGGATGCGTAAGCACAGCAAATGCTACAATGGTTCAGCCGATTTTATTGGATGTGCAAGTGGCTATAATTTCTCAACCTACTTGTTTTGGTGTATGTGATGGTGTGTTGCAAGCACAAATTGTTGGGGGAACATCACCTTATTCGGTGTTATGGGATGACCCTCTTGGACAAGTAAGTATTAACGCTACTGGATTGTGTGGAGACGGTACCGTTTATAATGTTTTCATTACAGATGCAAATGGATGTACCATTTCTAAAGGTGGTTTATTAACGGAACCTACTCAAGTTACCATGTCTTCTACCACTGTAGATGCTAGTTGTGGTCAAGCAGATGGTCAAGGTTGTGTAACTCTTGCAGGAGGAACTGCTCCTTATAACGTGGTATGGCAATTTGATAATTCAACCAACTTATGTGCAAACAATATTCCTTCTAATACCTATGTGGTGGATGGATTTGATGCGAATGGTTGTGCTGCACAAATTTCTGTAACCGTTTCTGATTTATCAGGACCTAGTGCTTCTATTACTTCTCAAACCAATGTTTCTTGTTTTGGAGGAAGTGATGGATCTGCCACTGCACTCATCACTGGAGGTTTAGCACCTTATTCTTACCAATGGGATGCTAATGCCGCAAGCCAAACCACCCCAACAGCTTCAAATTTAGTACAAGGAACTTACACATTAACCATTACCGATGCTAATGGATGTACTGCTTCTACTTCAACGACCATTACTCAACCAAATGATTTTGTTGTTCAAGGTGTCGTAACTAACCCTACTTGTTTTGGATTTACGGATGGACAAATTGCTGTTACGTTGACAGGTGGAACTACTCCTTACACTTATTCTTGGAACGACCCATCTACTCAAACTACTGCAATCGCTGCAGGTCTAGGTGATGGAACTTATACTATTGTTATTACTGATGCAAATGGCTGTTCAACTTTTGAACAATACAATGTAATACAACCTTTACAATTAGCGGCTTTTACTGCAAATACTCCTTTGTCTTGTAATGCAGTTTGTAATGGTACAGCAACGGCTACATTCAACAACAATAATGGTACAGTAACTTATCTTTGGAACGATGCAAATGCCCAAACCACTGCTACAGCCAGTGGATTGTGTGCTGGTAATTATTTGGTTACTATTACTGATAACGCTGGTTGTAGCGCATCAGCTACTACCACGATTACTGAACCAACTTTATTGAATGGTACAATTGACCTTATTGGAAACGTTACTTGTAATAATGCTTGTGATGGATTTGCCAATGCCGCTGTTTCTGGAGGTACTGCTCCTTATACGTTCTTGTGGTCAAATGGTGCTACTACACCTACAATTACAAATGTTTGTGACGGCAACTATTCTGTCGATATTACGGATGCCAATGGTTGTCAAATTAACCTTACAGTTACCATTACACAACCAACTGCTCTAACCACCAACTTGATAACTACAAATGTGAGTTGCTATGGTGGTCAAAATGGTCAAGCTACATTGGCTGTTGCCGGTGGAACTGCACCTTACACGTATTTATGGAATGATTTAAACTTCCAATCAACCCCTTCTGCAACATCTTTGTTTGCTGGAAATTATACGGCTACTATAACTGATGCTAATGGTTGTATTTTAACTCAAAACGCTGCTATCACTCACCCTAATCAAATGGTTGCCAATGTGAATGTGGTAAACTCAAATTGCGGTCAAAACAACGGTTCTGTTTGTGTGAACATTGCAGGTGGTATTTTACCCTATACCTTTACATGGAATGATCCTAACCAACAAACATCAGCTTGTGCTGTAAATATCTTAGCAGGTACTTATACCGTTACTGTAATTGATGCCAACAATTGTGTTTATGACTCCATTATAAACGTAAATGATATTGTTGGACCTACAGTTACTTTCAACAGCTTAGTTGATCCTTCTTGTAACGGTTTGTCGGATGCAAGTATTGATATGACTGCAGGTGGAGGAACCTTACCCTACGCAACATACGAATGGACGGATGCTTCAGGAACAGTTGTTGGACTTCCAAATACTGATCAATTATCAAACGTAAGCAATGGTTGTTATACATTAACCTTAATCGATGCTGCTGGATGTCAAGCTGCAAATACACAATGTGTAACACAACCCAATGCCTTGAATTCTGTAATTTCAGCTTCTCAAAATGTAACATGTAATTTAGCTTGTGACGGATCTGCAACGGTAGCTTCAGCCGGTGGTATCTTACCTCACTCTATTTCTTGGAACAATGCTGCTACTACTGCAACTAATTCTAATTTATGTGCGGGTACTTATCAAGCAACCATTACCGATGCAAATGGTTGTACCAGTATTTCAAGTGTAGTGATTACAGAACCTACACCTTTAGTGACTGCTATTGTGTCTACGGTTGATGTTACTTGTTCAGGTTTATCCAATGGACAAGTTACCATAAGTGTTGCTGGTGGTACAGCACCTTATCTACACACTTGGAATCCACTTGTTTCATCCACAACTGTTGCTACGAATTTAGCTGCTGGTGGATACAATGTGCAAACAACCGATGCCAATGGATGTATTACCAACGTAGGCGCCACTATCAATTCACCAGCACCTCTAACTGGTACCTTGACTGTAGTAGATGCTACTTGTGGCAACTGTAATGGAACCGTTACTTATGAACCAAACGGAGGAACTACACCTTACTCTTTTGTATGGGATAATGGTCAAACAACCATTGCAGCAACAAACGTTTGTGCTGGTATTTTTGGTGGAACAGTAACCGATGCTAACGGTTGTACATTTAATACAGTTGAAAATGTTGTAAATATTGCCGGCCCAACCATAAGTGTTGTAAACTTTACTTCCCCATCTTGTAATGGTTTGAGCAACGGAACAGCAACACCTAACTTTACTGGTGGAACCGCTCCATTTGCATTCAATTGGCCAACAACTAACCAAAACGTTCAAACAGCAGTAGCTTTGGCAGCTGGAACACATTGTGTAACCATTACAGATGCTAATGGTTGTGAAGCAACATCGTGTGCTATCGTTACTCAACCTAACCCAATTGTAGCTATACCAGATGGTTCTACAACTATTTGTTATGGTGAAACGACACAAGTGTGGGCAAGTGGAAGCGGTGGTACCATTCCCTACACAATCGATTGGATTAGTGCTAATGCTTCAACATTCGCAGGTCAAGGCCCAATAAATGTAAGCCCATTGTTAAATAGCGATTATTGCTTTAATGTAATTGATGCCAACGGTTGTTTATCATCAAATGCTTGTGTGAATATTGTTGTTACTCCTGCCCTTTCAGCAACTTTACCAGCAAACGTAAATATATGTTCTGGAGACAGTTATGATATTATTGGCACCTATACTGGTGGTAACGGAAACCCATACACGTATTCTTGGCATCAAGGTACTGCAAACTCCGCTTCTATTGGATCAACACCAAATTTGACCGTAACACCAACAGGTTTAACCACTTACTTTGTCATCTTAAATGATGGTTGTTCAGACGCTGATACTGCTCAAATTCAAGTAGGATTAAATGCGCTACCTGTAGCCTTTTTAAATGTGGTAAATCCTAACGAATGTGCACCTGGAACTATTAACTTTATTGCTAACTCAGATATAGGTGTTAGTTATGGTTGGGATTTTGAGTGTGATGGTACCATTGATCAAACAGGAGCTGCAACAACAGCCTCTCACGTTTACCCAGTAGCCGGAGTATATGATGTTTGTTTAACCGTAACAACAGCAGATGGTTGTATTTCGGTATTGACAAATAACGATGCTGTGGAAATCTACCCTAACCCTATTGCTGATTTCACTTATACACCAGATACCACAACTATTATCAATCCTTATGTGAATGTAACCAGCACCAGCACAGGAGCTTTCCAATGGGCTTGGGATTTCCAAAGTGATGGTGTAATTGATACTACATCGGAAAATGCTACTTATGAATACTTAACAGATGGAACGTATAATATTTCATTATTGGTTACAAATCAATATGGATGTGTCGATTCTATAACTATTCCGTTTACTGTTTTAGAAGATCAAAATATCTTTGTTCCAAATGCATTTACACCAGATGGTGATGGCACTAATGATTTCTTCTTTGTAGATGGAGTAAGCCTAGATCGTGATAATTTTGATTTATATGTATTCAACCGTTGGGGAGAAATCATTTGGGAATCGCATAACCCAGACAATAAATGGGATGGTACCTTTAATGGAGAAAAATGCCAACAAGATGTTTATGTATGGTTACTTAAAACAAATACTGTTAAAGGAACCGGTGTTACTATGAACGGTCATGTGACTTTAGTTCGATAACTAATTTGCATAGTAAATATAATTAAAAGTCCTGATAAAACATCAGGACTTTTTTTTATCCTTTATTTAAAAATGTTTTCAAAACTTCTGAAATAGAAAGATACGTGTTTTCAAAAACATCTATTAAATTATCTTGTGATCTCCACTCTGCTTTGGTAATGGATTCTTCTGTTTGGGGTATTAATGTCGTTCCACCTTTAAACCTCATTTCATACCAATAAGTCGTTTTAAAATAATTCTTATTTTTCATGAAATACGTGTGGTAGGTAGTTATCAATTCAGAAGTAATAATCGGATTTGAAATGCCGCACTCCTCCTCTACCTCGCGAATGGCCGCTTTTTGAATGTCTTCCCCTTTTTCAACTTTCCCTTTGGGCAAGTCCCAACATCCTAAGCGCTCTATGATGAGTAATTGATTATGCTGATTTAAAACTACTCCACCCGCAGCATTAATTTTTTTATACTCCACGAAAATAGTATTGATGATTTCATCAAAATTGTTGATCAGGACGATAAGAATTTTACTTTTTTGCCTAAACTCTTCATGTTTAGATAATAAAAGATGTAATTCCAAAGAATCATTAAATACGACCATCGATGATTTTTCAACACTGGTCAAAATTGTTGATTTATATACGAAATGAATTGGCCAATTATCAATAAATACTTTATACATTTGCACTATGGTTTTAAAAGAAGATTACGGGCTAAAGGTAGCAGAATTTTTATTAAAAATAAAAGCGGTTAAATTACAACCTAGTCAACCTTTCACTTGGGCTTCCGGATGGAAGTCACCCATTTATTGCGATAACAGAAAAACATTATCACATCCTGAAATTCGTACTTACTTAAGACAACGTTTTGTTGATCTTATATTGGAACAATATGGTAAACCTGATGTTATTGCGGGTGTTGCTACAGGTGGTATTGCTTTAGGTGTTCTAATAGCCCAAGATTTGGGTGTCCCTTTTGTTTATGTTCGGTCTGAGGCAAAGTCTCATGGTATGAATAATCAAATTGAAGGTGAAATTCATTCCGGCCAACGTGTTATTGTTGTAGAAGATCTAGTTTCTTCTGGTAAAAGCAGCTTGGTGGCAGTTGATGCACTTAGAGCCGCGGGCTGTGATGTAAAAGGTATGGTTGCTATTTTTACCTATGGTTTTCAGGTGGCCAAAGATAGTTTCAAAGCTGCGAAATGCGAATTGCATACATTAACCAATTATTCAACCTTATTGGAACAAGCTTTAGCAACCGATTATATTACTGAAAGTCAATTAAATTCATTGAAAGATTGGAGTATTTCTCCTTCTACTTGGATGCAAAATTAAACACTATTTATGACTACTATACAAAGTTCAAAAGTTGAAGTTACAGCTTCGCAACAAGAATGTTACGATTTTTTATGTGACATGAATAATTATCAGTTATTGTTACCAAAAGATTCTATTTCGGATTGGACTTCTGATGTAAGCAAATGTTCTTTCAAAATACAAAAAATGTATAAATTAGAATTGGTGTTTACAGCTGGTACTCCAAACACACGTATTCATATTAAAAGCGGTCCCTCTTCTCCTTTTGCATTTGATTTATTTGCTAATTTAGTTGAAAATAATCATCTTACTACTGCACAGTTAGTTTGTGAAGCAGACATAAACCCTTTTTTGAAAATGATGGTTGAAAAGCCGTTGAATAATTTATTCAATTATATGGCAGAACGTTTGACAAAAGTTCATCACAAAGAATAATTATTTTTTCTAAGAATAAGTATTTTTAAATGCTCCTTTTAACTCTTCAAAAAATAAATTGAAATTTTCTTGGAGTTGATTTCCTTTTAAATCTAACAATTCAACACCCTTACCCATTTCGTTGGGATGAGAAACTCTATTTTGCATTCCATATAAGGACTTTTGTATGCCTGATTTAAACTGGTAGTTGTACAACCAATTGTCACGTAACATCATGTCAAAAACAAATGGCATAGGTTCTGGAAATTGGCTTTTATAAGCCCCTAAAATGTCATACGATTGCTTACTAAATAGTTCCAACGTATCGGTATGATGCAAGTGCCAATCTTTGGCTAAATAATAATCAAACAGAATATCCATAACCACCGCAGCGTATTTTCCTTGTTGAAATCGAATCAATTGAACACTTTCTTTTACGATGGGATGTTGATCAGTAAATGAATCAATTGCTCGATGCATCCGAATACCCTCTTTAATGCCTTCCGAAAAGTTTTCTATGGCATTACCCTTTACCGCATCTGCTATAAAATTACCCACCATCCATTCATTTTTTGAATCAGATAAATATAAATGTGCTAAAAAATTCATTTCATTATATATCTTTGCGTGGCGTGAGCTTTTCTATTTACTATAAATACTAAATATCAATTTGTAAATGTCTCTAAAAAATACCATATATGGACTTATATTAAGTTCTTTTATCATTTTTTCGAGCTGTTCTGAAAACGAAAAGGAAGAAAAGCGTTATTTATATTATCTAGAATCTGTTGAACATTTAGGGATCGAAAAAGGTACAAAAATTTTTGCCCTTAATTATGAAATCGGAGAAGTAACAGATGTTAAAGTTGGCAAATCAACTATTGTGTACCAATTTTCGTTAGGGCAAGAAAACCTATTTTTTTATGATACCGAAATGGTCCTTTCTGAAAAAGGCTTGGTTTTAGACAATACCAATAGCCAACTAACGGCAGTTGCTATTGGTGATACGCTGTTACTGGCTTCTACGGCTCCTTCAACGGATGCTTTGGATTTTTCATTGCCTGAAAAGACCGCAGTAACTCAACAAGACATCGACTCTTTGCAACAAAAAATTGATAACCTATCTAACTTAATTGACGAATTAAATGGCAATCATTAAACCTTTTAAAGCTTCCCGTCCAACTCGTGACAAAGTAAATTTAGTGGCTTCAAGACCCTTTTACACGTATAAAAAAAATGTGTTAGGTGCTAAATTAGAGTCTAATAAATATTCTTTTTTACACGTTATTAATCCTGAGTTTAACAAAAAAGATAGAACACAACCAAACAGTGTAGAACGCTTTCAAAAAGTAAGAGAAAAATATGAAGAATTTTGTGCTTTGGGTTATTTCTTAAAGGACGCGCAAGATTCATTTTATTTATATCGTCAACAAACCGATGAATTTGATTTTTTAGGGCTAATTTGTGGCGTTTCAGTTGAAGAATATCGCCAAGGAAAAATAAAAATACACGAACATACGCTAACACAACGAGAGGAAACGTTTAAAACCTACTTAGAAGTTTGTAAATTTAATGCGGAACCCGTTTTGTTAACCTATCAAGACAGTCAGGAAATCAATCGTTTTTTGAATACAAAAATAAAGGAACGATCTGAATATGAGTTTACTACAACCGATGGCATCAAACATGATTTATGGTTGATAAATGACCCTTATGAAATTAGTTTACTTCAAGAGTATTTTTCAAAAATAGAGGGATTATACATTGCAGATGGCCACCATCGCTCAGCATCTTCAGTACGTTATGCAGCATCACAAATATCAAACCCTAAAGCACAGTATTTTCTTGCCTTTTTGATCGGTGAAACCCGAATGAAAATTTTTGAATACAACCGAATCGTAACCTCACTGAATGGATTAAGTAATGAAGAGTTTTTAGCTAAATTAAAAGAAAATTTTACAGTAGAATTACTTAAAAACTATCAAAAACCTAGTTCCCCACATCAAATGGTGATGGTTTTTCAAAATCAATATTATACCGTAGAACCAAAAGCATCTATTGTTGACGCTGATCATCCTATAAAATCATTAGATACGCAAATCTTAGCGGATTATATTTTGCAACCCATTTTAGGCATTAACGACCCAAAATCAGATCCAAGATTGCATTTTATTGAAGGAACCAAATCCATTAAGGACATTGTAAAATCCATGCAAAAAAGCAATGCTCCCGTTGCCTTTCAGTTGTTTCCAGTTACGGTAGAACAACTCAAAAGAGTGGCAGATACTAATAATATAATGCCCCCAAAAAGTACCTGGGTGGAACCAAAAATGCGAAGTGGTTTGACCATTTATGAATATTAATAACCTGATCCGATAGCCATCTGATTCGGAATAAAATTCAGGTATTTCTTTAGACTTCTTAAAAAAAATGTAATTTTGTTTTTCTATGATTGAAGCCATCAAAAGAATTAAATTTTCATACGCATTGTACAATTTTTTTCACAAAAAAGAATTGGTTCATAATGAAACGATTTATCGTCAATTGGGATTAAATAAAAAGTACTACTCCCCTATTTCTTCGAAAGATTTTGAGGCGATAACTTTAGAACAACAAAATAAACTCACTCAAGTACAAAACACCAAAAATTTTGCTGATTGCACTTTATTTAATTCCCTATCGGAAGAAAGTAAAACGAGTTTAGCTCACTTTGAAGATAAAGGATTTTCGGTTTTAAAGAATTATCTAAGTACCGAACAAGTTGACCAAATAAATAATGAAATTGATATTTTATTGGCAAATAAAACCATAAAATTTAGATATGGCAATAAGTTAATGTTTGTTATGCACCATTCTGCCCTATTACAAAAAATTGCCACTGACCCCAAGTTAATGGAACTGTTAAGTGTCTGTATTAAGGGAAATCCCGTTCTTTTTCAAAGTATCAATTTCATCCATGGTAGCGAACAAGCCACACATTCGGATAGCATTCATATGACCACTTTTCCATTAGGTGGATTATTAGGCGTTTGGATTGCATTAGATGATATAAATGATGAAAATGGAGCGTTACATTATTATCCAGGAAGCCATAAATTACCCTATTACCTAAACAAGGATTATGACAATGAAGGCAGCAAATTCTTAATTGGTGATAAAACGTATGATAAATATGAAGATATGATTGCAGAAAAAATCAAAGATCTTCATCTGCCAAAAGAAAAATTCTACGCCAAAAAAGGAGATTTACTGATTTGGCATGCTAATCTTTTTCACGGTGGTGATAAACACCTGAATAAAGATAAAACACGTAAAAGTGTTGTTTTTCACTATTTTAGAGAACATTCCATTTGTTATCATGAAATAACCCAACGTCCTGCTCTTCTCAAAAATTTTGATTAATGTGTACTACTATTTGAATTATTGGTACAGGTTATTATTTCGTCCCTTAACTTTACAAGTGCAAAAAATATTACAACCGTATGAACTATAAATTATTAGGCAAGTCAGGTATTCGCGTTTCGGAATTATGTTTAGGAACGATGACCTTTGGTACCGATTGGGGGTGGGGTTCTGATAAAGAAGAAACAAAAAAAATATTCGATGAATTTACCAATAGAGGGGGTAATTTCTTTGACACAGCCAACGTATATACCAAAGGAACTTCTGAAAAATGGTTAGGTGAATTCTGCCAAAGTGAACGTGAAAATATGGTCATTGCCTCAAAATACTCATTGAGTGAAGAGGATAAAGTTAATAAAGCCGGTAACCATCGAAAAAACATGGTGCAAAGCGTGGAAGCTTCATTAAAAAGGTTGAATACAGAGTATATCGATTTATACTACGTTCACGCTTGGGATTTTACCATAAATCCTGAAGAATTGATGCGTAATTTAGAATATTTAGTGCAAAGTGGAAAAGTCATCAGTATTGGAATTTCCGATACCCCAGCATGGATTGTTAGTCAATGTAATACGATAGCTAATATGCGTGGTTGGACACCCTTTTCTGCTTATCAAGTGGAATATTGTTTGACAGAACATACTGCCGATAGAGAAATTATTCCTGCTACATTAGGTCAAGATATGGCTTTTTGTGGTTTTGGACCATTAGCGGCTGGTTTACTCTCAGGAAAGTACCTATTAAATTCTGATGAACCCCGCAGGATGGATGTTAGAACTTCCCCCCGATTAAGTGCAAAAAATCTTGAGTTATGTCAGAAATTAATTGATTTATGTGCTGAATGGAATATTTCTCCTTCACAAGCTGCTATTAGATGGGCTATGCAAAAGAGTCCAAACAGTATTCCTATTTTTGGTGCTCGAAGTCACAAACACGCTGTTCAGAACTTAGCGGCATTGGACTTTGAATTAACTACCGAACAAATGGCTCAATTGAACAGCATTTGTGAAATTGGAGGTCATTTTCCAAATGAATTTTTACAGTTACCGCGTATTCAACAAATATTATTTGGAAATCAAAAGGATAAGATACAGTTTAAAAAATAAAAAACTATGGCCCGATCAAATACCATTACCTTTCAATTCATTAGCGAACCCAACGATGTCAATTTTGGAGGAAATGTGCACGGTGGTGTAGTTATGAAATGGATAGACCAAACGGCTTACACATGTGCTCGAAATTGGTCTCAAAGTTATTGTGTAACGGTTTATGTTGGTGGAATTCGTTTTTATAAACCCATCCATATTGGCGAAATCATCAGAGTAGATGCGAGCGTTATTTATACAGGAGGTACCAGCATTCATATTGCAGTAGATGTATTTTCTAAAAAAATATCCGATGATGATTTTGAGAAAAAAACCCATTGTATCATAGTATTTGTTTCCGTAGATGAAAATGGAAAAACCTTGCCCGTTCAAAAATGGAATCCAATTACCGAAAAAGACAAAAAAATGGAGCAATACGCTATCAAGTTAAAAGACTTGAGGCAAAATTTAGAGGAAGAGATGAAAGAATTTTTACAATAAAACTTCCTAAATTCAAAGGAATTGTCATTTTAATGTAAGGTGTGGGAATGTACCTTTAAAATCCATTATTATCATTAATTTTGAACCCTAAATACAAGTGAATGGCCAGAAAAAATTTCGAACATAAAGAAGGTACTCCAAAACTATCCAAAGATAATTACAAAAAAGCGTTACGTGTTTTCAAATACATTAAACCTCATTTGGGACTTTTAGTTTTAGGCCTCCTCTTTTTAGTTCTTTCCAGTGTTACCACTATGGGCTTCCCCTATCTTTTAGGAAAATTATTCGGTTCAACAGATGCTAAATCTATTGACTATAATCAATTGATTGATTTTAATAATGCTAATTCTATTTTAGTGTTGCTTTTTGGGGTTTTTGTGGCCAATGCCATTTTTAGCTTTTTTAGAATTTATCTTTTTTCGTCTCTTACCGAAACAGTATTACAGAACTTAAGGAATGATGCGTTTAAAAGATTGACGTATTCGAAAATTAGTTTTTTTGATGCCAATAAAGTGGGTGAATTATCGAGTCGCATAGCTACCGACATCAATCAACTTCAAGATTTATTAATGACCACTTTAGCTGAGTTCATCAGACAATGGATTACTATATTAATTTCCATCATCATCATTGCTTCTATTTCACTCAAGTTAATGGGTATAATGTTGGCCATCGTTCCCGTTGTAGTAGTTTTAACCATTGTGTTTGGAAAGAAAATAAAAAAACTTTCAATTAAGACTCAGAATGCTGCTGCCGATTCAAACGTTATTTTAAATGAAGCTTTAACGAGTATAAAAAGTGTAAAAGTCTTTACCAACGAGTTTTTTGAATTTGCTAAATTTTCGACTCAAACAGCTGCAATTCGTAATTTAGCCTTAAAAGCATCGGTTTGGAGAGGTTTATTTGCGGGATTCATCATACTTGGTTTATTTGGTGCAGTTACTGTAGTCATTTGGCAAGGAATTTTAATGGTGCAAACCGGTGAGTTAGATAATGAAGACTTAGTAACTTTCATACTCTTTACTGGTATGTTGGCCGTTTCATTTGGTGGCGTTGGCACAATGATGGGTAACATTCAAAAAGCTGTAGGTTCTACCGAACGATTGATGGATTTATTGGAAAACGAGGTAGAAGAAATTCACGAAACAACTGCCTCATCCAACTCCATTAAAGGTGCTATTGCATTTGACAATGTTGGATTTGTCTACGATACCCGTAAAGATGTAACCGTTTTAAACGGGTTGAGTTTTTCTATTCCAGCAGGTCAAACCTTAGCCATTGTAGGTTCTTCGGGTGCGGGGAAATCAACCATTGCCTCATTGTTGTTCCGTTTTTACGACCCCACTTCAGGTAAAATCACCATTGATGGTAAAGATTCTTTATCGTTTGGATTAAGCGAGTTACGAAGTCAAATGGCAATTGTTCCGCAAGAAGTGATTCTTTTTGCAGGTACCATTAAGGAAAATATCGCTTATGGTAATCCAGAAGCCTCTGAAAGTGAATTAATGAAGGCCGCTGAACAAGCCAACGCTATGGAGTTTATCAATAAATTTCCAGATAAAATGGAAACCTTAGTAGGCGACCGTGGAATTCAACTTTCTGGTGGACAAAAACAACGGATAGCCATCGCACGAGCTGTATTAAAAAATCCAAAAATATTAGTTTTGGATGAAGCCACGAGTTCATTAGATTCAGAAAGCGAAAAATTGGTTCAAGATGCTTTGTTTAAATTAATGGAAAACCGTACATCCGTTGTCATTGCGCACCGACTATCTACCATAAGAAATGCTGATAAAATAATTGTGTTAGATAAAGGAACTATTGTAGAAAGTGGCAGACACACTGAACTCATTGAACAAAATGGTATTTATGCCAAAATGAGTAAAATGCAATTTGATGTTGAATAATTTACGTTGTATTATTTTATGAAAAAGTTTATAAAAATTGTTACTTGGATTGTTGTTATCCTTATAGTATGTTTAGCCATTTTCTTCACTTTTATAGGACCTCGAATGATTGTTACGATTGGAGAAAACACGCATGTGTACAAATCAATTGATGAGTTTAAATTGACCTACCAACCTTTAGACATTAAGGCTAAAGATGGTAAAATAATGAAGGGAATTTATTGTGCTTCGAATTTGGACACAACCTATGCTACGGTAATTTTTGTGCATGGAATAAGAAGCAAAAAAGAATATTATTTTGAACGTGCTGAAGAAATGGCCAATAATGGTTTGGCAACTTTGGTTATGGATTTAAGAGCTCATGGTGCTAGTGAAGGTGATTACTGCACATTTGGATATAACGAAGTGGGAGATATTCAATGTTTTATTGATACCCTTCTAAAATTAAAAGGGAATGAGCATAAAATTGGGCTTTGGGGTCAATCATTAGGTGGCGCAATTTCATTGTTAACATTAGCCGAAGACACTAGATTGGACTTTGGCGTAATAGAAAGTACCTATGCTAATTATGCAGAAATTACCGAGGATTACACGGTTCACACCATAGGTTTTAGACTGCCCAAATTTTTGTCCGATTACAATTTGTGGCGTGCCACTCAAATTGCCGAATTTGACATTACACATCTCAATCCTGAAGAGGCATGTACCAAAATTGAACAACCGATATTATTGATCCATGGAACGGTTGATGACAAAATCAAAATAGACTATGCACATAGAAATTTTAAAGCATTAAAAACGACTAATAAAACCTTCTTACCAGTGGAAGGTGCCGATCATATGAATGTATGGAAAATCGGAGGTGCAACCTATTTTGAAAAAGTATATTCGTTTATTAAAAATTGATAATTTTTCTTTACTGGAGGATGTACTCAAACAACCGTTGAGTTACTTTTTTAATTTCCGAATTACCCATATTTTCAGAAGACAACCATTCTTCGGTACCCACTGAAAAAAGTTGATTATTCCAACTCATTAACCCTGTTTTTCCCTCTTTCGTTTCGTAAATGGTTTTCATTTCAGCTAAAAAATGTGCATTTTCGCTTCCCACAAATACATTCCCCAATCCTTGAATTTTTAATTTGGCTGTATTGCCCAAAATAGTTTTATCATTAATACTATACTCCAATTCATCAGCAAATCCACCGTATTTAAAATGAAAGGGCAATAATGTATCTCCTAAATAAATAAAATGGTTTGATTGATCCATAGAAAATGCCAATTGGGAAGATGAAGTTTCTGAAAGAACATACTCTGGCAAGTAAGAATTCATAAACACTATCTTTCCATTGCTTTTGATATAATTTCTTAACGCTTGCCAATAACTTTCAGTCGCAAATCTGCAATATCCATACACTACAACCATTTTTGACTGTGCAATAACATTACCCAACATTGGATCTAAATCACTTACAAATTCAATCTTTTTAGTTGGAAAAGTTGTACTCAAAAAATGAATTAAATTGGACGATTTTTCATCTATAGAAACAGGTCTATTTTTCCAAATTTTGGCCGTTAAATGATCAAAGGCGTTTTCATTATTCAACACGGTTTTATTCAACAACAAATTACCTACACTCGGATATATGACGGTAATGTCTTTAGGTTGATTGGAATGTACAAAAAATGGTAGCGAATCATTGATAAAATAGATGCCTGTTTTTTTAATGTATTGAGTAATATCAAAAGAATGCGTATGCCGAAAACCATCAGAAACACTAAGTAAAGGATTGCTCAATTCTAAATTGACGGATTCATTTTGTTCTTTAATAAGGGTACCCTCGGCATCTTTAATGGTAAAATGTGCATTAAAGGATGATTGCTGAGTGGTGGCTGCACTAATTTCAATTTTTTGTCCTAATTCATAACTGGGTTGTGAACTAAACCAAACCACACCTGAATACTTCTCAAAATTAATATTGACGATAATCAATATCAAAATGAGTACAAATAGTGACAATTTTAGTACTTTTAGCTCCTTAAACATTTATGGCTTGGTAAAATCCGATTTCAAATATAAACTGAATTATTATATATTGCTTGTTTTGGCTTTTGTAATTCCATTAAATAAAGAATTTTCATCTCCTGCCATAGCCCTATTACTTATTGCCGCATGTATCAATCACAAACCTTGGAAGATGATATTTCAAGATTGGAAAGTGTTATTACCCTTATTAATTTTTGTTGTTAGTGCCACAAGCTTGCTTTACACAACTGACCTAAATGCTGGAATTTCAAAATTAGAAACCAAATTAAGTTGGTTACTATTTCCTCTAATAATAGCTATATCTAACCTTCCATTCAAAAAAATAATTCCAAATATAGTGCGTTCCTTCGTAGAAGGATGCTTTGTGGCAGCTGTATTATCACTAATTAATGCCATAATGCTCTACTCTCTATCAGGTGATTTATCACACTATTTTTATGGTAATTTTGGATATTTTCACCACACCAGTTATGCGGGGATGTATTTCGCTTTTGCATTAGTAATTGTATATTATTACGCGTTGAAACCCTCCAAAAAATTTCATTTCAAACCCGTTATTAATTTTATTTTAATTGTATTTTTCTCCATTTGTATTGCTCTGTTGGTAAGTCGCACAGCATTGATTACCTTATTTTTTATCCACTTATTTGCTTTAGGATATTGGATATTCAAACATAAAAAATACCTTTTGGGTTCGTTAGCAGTTGGAGGCATTACGTTCTCATTTGTGCTGTTATTGTTGATTTCACCCACCTTTAAGGAACGTGTAATTGGAGCTTTTGATTTTTCATCAGATAATGAAACCAGTGCTTCAAACACTCGATTTTCCCTTTGGGAATTAAATTTTGAACTAGCAAAAGAACATCTATTACTCGGTGTTGGAGAAGGTGATGTTCAATCCCTTCAAGAGCAAACCTATTTTAAAGCCAATAACAGCGCTCTCAAAAATCATTTTTTAAATGCACACAATCAATATCTTCAAACCCTTGTAACAACGGGTTTGATTGGGCTGTTAGTATTACTATCCCTTTTTGTTGTGCTATTCAAAAATTGTTGGAACTCCAAATTTGTAATTGGTTCCTACTTCATTCTGCTTGTTTTTATTAACTTTGTAACCGAAGCAATGCTAGAAACTCAAAGTGGCGTTATTTTCATTGCTTTTTTCACATGTTTATTTTGGGCCATTAAATACCATTCTTTTCAGGCAACAGCTGCTAATGAAATCAATTCAATAAACTCCATTAATAAACATTAATATTAGTATCCATTTTTATGACATTTAAAGAATTAGGCTTAAACGAAGACATCATCCAAGCATTGGACTACATGAACTTTGAAAAAGCTACACCCGTTCAAGAACAAGCAATTCCCCATATTTTGGCCAACCGTGACATCATTGCTTGTGCACAAACAGGAACGGGAAAAACAGGGGCATTTATCTTACCTATTTTACACAAAATAGCCGAACTACAAAGCACCAAAACAACCGCACTTATAATTGTTCCTACAAGAGAATTAGCGCTTCAAATAGACACCCAAATTCAAGGTTTAGCCTATTTTACAGGAGCTACATCAATATGTTTGTATGGCGGGGGCAAAAGCGGAGACTTAAGAGAACATAAACAGGCATTTGAAAACGGTACAGATATAGTAATTGCAACACCTGGTAAATTACTCTCTTATTTAATTACGAAGGTTTTTGATACCTCATCCATTAAATTTTTGATTTTAGACGAAGCCGATCGAATGTTAGATATGGGATTCTATGATGATATTTGCAGGGTTTTGACCTATCTACCAAAGGAACGCCAAAACTTAATGTTTAGCGCTACCATGGCACCTAAAATTAGAACTTTTGCAAGAGGGTTACTTAACAATCCTATAGAAATTAGTTTATCTATTTCAAAACCTGCAGAAAGTATAACACAACAAATATTCTTGACCTTTGAAGAACAAAAAGTGCCGCTTTTGATAAAGCTTTTGGAAGAAAGAGCACATTATAAAAGTATATTAATTTTTTCATCTACCATAAGAAAAGTAGATGTAATAGTGAGAGAACTTAATCGAAAAGGGTTTATTTCTGAGGGTATTTCATCAGATTATGAACAGAGTGAACGAGAATCAAAGTTATTAGCCTTTGGAAATAAAGAATTGCGCATTGTGGTAGCCACCGATGTATTAAGCCGCGGAATCGACATTAAAGACATCAATTTAGTAGTTAACTTTGACGTGCCTGGCAATCCAGAAGATTATGTTCATCGTATTGGTAGAACTGCTCGTGCCGAGACCAAGGGTGAAGCCATTACATTTGTGAATAATGACGATATGTTTAAATTCAGTAGAATTGAACAACTGATAGAGCGCGATATGGAAAAACACAATGTACCAGAAGAATTAGGTGAAAGTCCGATCTGGAATGCTAAAAGCAAAAAGCCTTCTGGGAATGGAAAAAGGAAGTTTTTTAAGAAAAAATAAATTGTGTTTCACATCGCAAGAATGATGGGTTTAGGAATTCTTTTGATTAGAATGCGTTAATATCCGATTTTATAAGTATCTTTGCGCTGTTCTTTACCATATCTCAGGCAAGTTGTAAGCCGGTAAAGTATAAAACACATTCGCTGATGCAGAAAATGCAACGTCTTTATCGGTTCTAATTTACACAATTACATTTATACATGTCATTTCAAAATTTAGGGTTAATTGACCCCATTCTTCAAGCGCTTACTGCTGAAGGATACACTACTCCTACGCCCATCCAACAACAAGCCATTCCCTTTGTATTAGAAGGTAGAGATTTGTTAGGATGCGCCCAAACCGGCACTGGAAAAACAGCCGCTTTTTCCATTCCTATTTTACAAAATTTATACGTAAATGCCGATACACGAAAAAGTATCAAAGTATTGATTTTAACTCCCACTCGAGAACTGGCCATTCAAATCAAAGACAGTATTGCTGCCT
Source organism: uncultured Flavobacteriales bacterium (assembly GCA_964419055.1). Taxonomy (GTDB): domain Bacteria; phylum Bacteroidota; class Bacteroidia; order Flavobacteriales_D; family Parvicellaceae; genus CAYQNU01. The sequence continues at coordinate 164,111 of CAYQNU010000002.1, forward strand.
ATGGTAAATTTACAAAAGTAAAACACGCTGTAATATTTGGCGGTGTGCCTCAAAATCCTCAAACCAATGCCTTGCGACAAGGAGTAGATATTTTAGTAGCTACACCCGGAAGACTACTTGATTTAATGAATCAAGGATTTGTTGACCTTCGTCATCTTCAAGTTTTTGTTTTGGATGAAGCAGATCGTATGTTAGACATGGGGTTTATTCACGATGTAAAAAAAGTTATTGCTAAATTGCCACCAAAACGTCAAACTTTGTTTTTCTCAGCAACTATGCCCGCAGAAATTCAAAAATTAGCCGACATTTTATTAACCAAACCTGCTAAAGTTGAAGTTACGCCTCCTTCTTCAACAGTTGACAAAATTGAGCAAAGCCTTTATTTTACGAACAAAAAAGATAAAAAAGACTTACTCATTCACTTATTGCACGAAAAAGAAATTAAAACGGCTTTGGTTTTTACACGAACAAAACATGGTGCCGATAAGATTGTAAAATTTTTACAAAAAACACCTTTCAAATCAGCCGCAATACACGGAAACAAAAGTCAAAATGCGCGTCAAAAAGCGTTAAAAGATTTTAAATCAGGTGATTTAAACGTGTTGGTAGCTACAGACATTGCTGCTCGTGGAATTGATATAGATGAATTGTCGCACGTATTTAATTATGATTTGCCTGAGGTACCTGAAACTTATGTTCACCGAATTGGAAGAACGGGTAGAGCGGGAAATAAAGGTATTGCCATTGCCTTTTGTGATGTAGAGGAACGCACTGAATTAAGGGACATTGAAAAAACAATCAATAAAAAAATCCCAGTTGTAGAATCACATCCGTATCCTTTAGACCCGAATATCCTTCCTGAGAAAAAAGCTCCTCAAGGTCAACGAAATAAAGGTTTTCAGAAAAGAAGATAAATAAACAAAAAAGGTCTAAATTAACTTTAGACCTTTTTTTATGTGGAATATGTTAACTGAATCACCTAGTTATTTAGCAAACTATTAAGAATAGTGATTTTCTTTTTTTACCACATAGCGATGCATAGACACATAGAATTGAAACATAAAAGTTTAAGATAGAAGCTTAGCTTTTCACATAGATATCTATAAAAACGAAGTTTTTCTATGTTTAAGCTTTTGTAAATCAACCAAATCTATGTTCCTATGTGGTTTAAAAAAATCAAAGTAGCTTTTTATTTGAAAAACAAACTGTTTTAGAGAAACTTGTCTACTAAAAAAAGTGTTTCAAGTAAAATACGAAACATATGGGGAATTCAAATTGTTAAGTTATCAATTATCCCTCCACGTATTCTTTTAAATAGGCAAAATGAGGCGTTAATTCACCATTTATCGTTTCTGAAGCTCGGTAAACAATATTTGTTGGGTCGTTGCCTAATAAGGGTTCCAAAACATGTTTTATAAACATCTCTCCAAAATCAACGGACGCATCTTTAGGTAATTCACAAGGCAAATTATCCACAGCCATTACAGCCATCACGCCCTGCTTTGAATAGTCATCTACTTGTTCGGTAACGGGATTGTACCCAAATATTGGATCAGCAATGGTTGAAGATTGAATAGTACAAGCTACTGCACAATCAACATCACAACTAATATCAGCTACAACTTGTATTTTCCAGTCAGCATGTTTGGCATCTGTTCGAGTAAATATATAGGGCGCTTTATTATCCCAATAATGACAAGCTGTATACATATCAGCAACTAAGGCATATTGTAAAAAATTAGACTCAAAATTAGATGGATCTTTGTAAAATTTACTTTTATCAAAAGCGCTACCATCTTTAGTTTTATTATAATGTTCTACCCCCAAAACAGTGTACACGGGTTCATTAAAAGTTTGACTGAGAAATGCTTCAGGGGATACTTCTTTAATGGCTATTTTTGAGAACGTTTCCATAGCTCCTCCACCTACTCTTCCACTTCCTGTAACGACCATTTTAAATTGGGTTGGTAGCTTTACTTTAGCTAATTCGCTTTCCATTTCTTTTCGGTCTTCACACAAATGTGCAGGCTTTAATTCAAATGACTTCATTTTTTTACCCCAAGCCAACAAACCATTATATGCCCCCACAATCCCTGCATATCTGCCAAATGCTATAAGGCGTTGACCATTTGAATCAGTAATAGTTTCCCAATCAATTAATTGAATATTCTTATCTAAAATGGCCTTCAATAATTTTCTATTATAGGGTTGCTTTTTTAAGGTATGCGAAAAAAACAAATACTTTTTATTAGGTACCAACATATCTAAAGGTACTTCTTTAACACCCATTAAAATATCACAATCACTTACATCCGAAACAATAGGAATATTCAAATTACGATAATCATCATCCGAAAACTTGCGAATAGCACTTTCCTGAACAACTATTTCAACATTTTTATGCGTATCTAATATTCTTCTGCATTGTTCGGGTGATAAAGGAACTCTTTTATCGGGTGGTGTTTTCCCTTCTCGTATAATACCTATTTTCATATTCTTATTCATTCTTTTTATAGCACAAATTTACCCATTAACAATGAGTAATTTTAAATTCAAATTATTAAAAATTAAATCTCAAAGTAGCTCCAAATGCTTTTGTTTGGTAATCATTGATATATAACACATTGGGATGAAAATCAAAAGATAAGTCATTAGACATATCAAAATGCATCAAATGCCCTTCCACATTTGCATCGATCATTTGCAATAAATATACTCCTAATGTGGCAATAACAGATAAATCACGCCATTTACGATATTGTTCTTGTATTTGTAGTAATTGAAAATCGGCATATAAGGCAAAGTCGCCCGTCAAAGGATCATAGGTAGGGTTTAATCGATTTATGCGTTCTTGTTTGAAAGCTTTAAACTGACGATTATTATCAATTATAAAATATCCAGCCGCTCCCATACCGCCATAAATAATGGGCAGTTTCCACCATAAATGGGATTTATGATGGGGCAATCGTTTTACATCATTGTAAATATGTCCCAAGCTCGGTAAAATAGCCGCAAAAATTACCGCTTTTTTGGGAGAGTGAACTGAATCAAAAGGTAACTCTTGAATAGTATCCTTTACTTCTTGACCTCTTATTACTTGCGTAAATGGCAACAATACAAACCAAAAAAAGAAAATAATGTTCTTCGAGTAGCTCATCGAAGTTATTTATCTAAAGATTCAATAATGCGAATTAAATGCGCTTCATCTTCAAATGGGATGACGATTTTACCTTTTCCTTTTTCATCTTGAGTGATGTTGATTTTTGCTCCTAAATGAAACGAAATATTGTCTTTAAGTCGCAAAACGGATTTAGGTAAGGTGGCTGTAGTACTCTTTTTTGATGCGCTGGAATCTTGTTTAGATTCTTTTCCCATTTCCTCAACTTTTCTAACAGACAAATTTTGATCTAAAATGGAGCGATAAACCTTAATCATAGCCGCTTCACTTTCAAAGGAAAGTAAGGCTCTGGCATGACCCATACTGATTTTTTCGTCCCGAATTCCGGCTTGAATTTCGGCAGGTAGGTTTAATAAACGTAAATAATTAGTTACCGAAGCACGGCTTTTACTCATACGTTCGCCCACCTCTTCTTGAGTAATGGCACATTCATCAATCAAACGCTGATAACTCAAAGCAATTTCAATGGCATTCAAATCTTTTCGTTGAATGTTTTCGATGATGGCCATTTCCAACATCGTTTTATCATCTGCTTCACGTACGTATACCGGAACACTCGTCAAGCCAGCTAATTGCGCTGCTCGAAATCTGCGTTCACCTGATATAATCTGATATCGATTCTGACCTAATTTTCGTAAAGTAATCGGTTGAATGATGCCATGCGTTTTGATGGAATCTACTAATTCTTCTAAAGCTTCTTTCTCAAAATGTGTTCTGGGTTGAAATGGATTTGCCTCAATATTTTTTATGGGCAATTCCACAGATAGTGATTCATTTCCAGCACTATCCATCACCACTTCTGATTGGGTTTTTTGGGCTGATTCCACACCCGAAACATCCAACAATGCTCCCAATCCTTTTCCCAATGCCGACTTCTTAGCACTCATCTGAAACAGCTTTAGTTTGTTTATAACCACTGTTTTTAACCATCAATTCTTTGGCTAAATTCAAATAATTCACAGCACCTTTGCTACTTACATCGTGCATGATGATGGTTTCTCCATGACTTGGAGCTTCAGCTAAAGTTGTATTTCTATGAATTACTGTATCAAACACCAATTGCTGAAAGTGAGTTTGCACTTCTTCCACCACTTGATTGGCCAAACGTAAACGAGTGTCATACATCGTTAATAATAGCCCTTCAATCTGAAGCTCTGTATTCAATCTATTTTGAACAATTTTTATCGTATTGAGTAGTTTCCCTAGTCCTTCCAATGCAAAATATTCACATTGAACGGGAATTATAACAGAATCAGAAGCCGTTAACGCATTTAACGTAATCAATCCCAAAGACGGTGAACAATCAATTATGATGTAATCGTATTGATCTCTAACCGCTTCCAATGCCGCTTTAAGTATGTATTCTCTGTTAGGAAGATTAATCATTTCAATTTCTGCACCTACCAAATCAATGTGTGCTGGCAATAAATCCAAATTAGGATTATTGGTCTCTAAAATGATGTTTTTAATCTCTTCACCGTTTATCAATGCGCTGTAAATACTTGATTTTACATTTTTTGGATCAAAACCAACGCCTGAAGTTGCATTGGCCTGTGGATCGGCATCAATAATTAATGTTTTTTGCTCCAACACCCCCAATGCAGCTGCCAAATTAACCGCTGATGTAGTTTTACCTACTCCTCCTTTCTGATTAGCAATTGAAATAATTTTACCCATTTTATATTATATTATTCTTTTCTTGTTTAGTATTTATCCGTTTATTTCGATGGCTTCACCAATCTCTTTTAACGTTAAATGTATTCCTTTACTTTTAAACGATTCAACGGCCTTATTATGATCTATTTTAATAAAGCCAAAGGTGTCAAAATGAATTCCAATAACGTGTTTCACCTCAACAAATTGTGCCGCAACAATGGCTTCCTCTATACCCATAGTAAAATTATCACCTATGGGAAGCAGCGCAAAATCTAGTTTTGTAAACATGGGAATGAGTTTCATATCCATTGTTAACGCAGTGTCTCCAGCAAAATAAAAGTTACCTTCTTCGGTTTCAAAAACAAAACCATTAGGCAATCCTCCGTTAGCGCCATCGGGCATGGTTGAACTATGAACTGCAGAAACCAACTTTACTGTTCCAACACCATCAAAATACCACTTTCCTCCTGTATTCATAGGATGAAAATTGGTACAACCCTTTTTTTCAAACCATTGACATATTTCAAAATTAGCAACAATCTTAGCTCCTGTGTTTCGAACAATACGCTCCACATCAGCTACGTGATCTTCGTGGCCGTGCGATATAAAAATGTAATCCACTTTTATATCATCTATTCGAACATCTCTAGCCAATTCATTTGGGGTTATAAATGGATCGAAAAGTATAGATTTACCTTTCAATTCAATTAACACCGTGGCATGTCCCAAATAAGTAACTTTCATAGATTGAACAAAATTTTGCTTTGTAAAGTTAGAAACAACAACACTAACAATAAAGAAATTGCGCTTGCAATTATACACACCTGATTGTTTAATGGATTTTTGTATGGTAAGTTATTAACAAAATCACTGGGTCACTCAACTTTATACACCTATCTGTCAACAGATTAATTCAATTTTAGATTGTTGATTATCTCGTTAAAAAAATGTTCCTTTTTATGCTTCTTTAAGTCCAAATAATGGAGGTAAGTAACCGCTTTTCTACTACCCAAATCCGTTAAATGATCATTAAAATAGATACCTCATTAATTGCAACACTTTTTGGAAATAACGCGCTTTGAAACTCGTTAATAAAATTTCCTTCTCTTCTTGTCAACTCCAAAACAAACATGTACTTTTGACCTTTGGAAAATTTCAATCCAAACTTCATGAAAATACGCATTCAATCTGCCAAAATCATTGACCCTAATTCACCTTACAACGGTCAAACAAAGTCACTTTTAATAGAAAACGGAGTCATCACGTCTATTGAAAATCAAATAAATGAAGCAGCCGATCACGTAATCGAAATTGAAAATCTTCATATTTCTCCTGGGTTATTTGATATTCGAACGCATTTGTGTGAACCTGGTTTTGAACAACATGAAGATATTGAATCGGGCTCTAATGCTGCCGCTAAAGGAGGGTTTACTGGAATTTGTGCAATGCCCAACACCTATCCTACTGTGAGCACTCGATCGCAAGTGGAGTATTTAATCAATAAAAGTAAAGATGCTTTAGTTGAAATAAAACCAATCGGCAGTATTACCAACAATCTTGAAGGAAAGGAACTTTCTGAATTGTACGATATGCACTCAAGTGGAGCCGTTGCTTTTAGCGATGATAAAAATGCACTTTCCAATGCAGGGTTGCTTTCAAGAGCTATGTTGTATGCCAAAAACTTCAACGGTTTGTTATTTTCATTTCCGTATGACAAATCGGTAGCGCATCACGGCCAAATTAATGAGGGAATTGTAAGCACGCAATTAGGTTTGGAAGGAATTCCCGCACTTTCTGAAGAATTGCATGTTTCGAGAGATTTATATCTTGCTGAATACAACGATTCGAGAATTCATATCGGTCCATTATCAACAGCTGGGAGTATAGCTTTAATTAGAGCTGCACGCAACAATAAGATTAACGTAAGCTGCGACATTGCTGCTCATCAATTGGTTTTTTTAGACGATTCCTGTACCGATTTTGATACCCATTTCAAAGTATTGCCTCCCTTCCGAACAGAAAACCATAGATTGGCACTTTTAGAAGGATTGAAAGATGGTACCATTGACATTATTTCCTCTGATCACACACCTTATGATGTTGAAGAAAAATTAAAAGAATTTGATTTGGCTAATTTTGGTATTATAAACCTACAAACGGCTTTCCCCATTGCTTTGACACATCTTCAAACTATTTTGGGGTTGGACGGAATTATTGAAAAAATGGCCATCAATCCAAGAAAAATGCTGGGTATTGAAGTCCCTACCGTGAGCCTTGGTGCAAAGGTTAATTTAACGCTGTACAATCCTTCCGAAAAATGGACCTTTACCAAACAAGATATTGCATCTAAAAGTTTTAATACTCCTTTTATCGGCACACAATTTACCGGCAAGGTTGTAGGAATTATTCGCCACAATCATATGGGATTGTTGGATTAAACTAAGTCGGTAATTTTTGATTTAATTTCTTCAAAAGCCGTTTTCTCATCACCATTATTCTCAATAATGAGATGTGCTTGGTTGTAATATACCAAACGTTGATCCTGCATTCGTTTTAATTCTTTTTCCAAATCTTCTCGGGTAACACAAGAAGCCAATAATGGACGATTGTTTCGATTTTCCCATAAGCGGTTTACCAAAAGTGAGGGTGTCGTTTTTAGATATACAACCCAACCCTTTTGAAGAAGCTTATTCATATTGTCGTTATAACAAGGCAATCCTCCTCCAGTGGCTACCACCGTATTTTCAAATGGATGGGTTTCTATCAATTGACGCTCTGCATTTCTGAAATAGCGCTCACCTTTATTCAAAAAGATATCTGAAATGGAACTGTTTTCAAATTCCGAAATCATGTCATCGGTATCCTTAACAGCTGTATACACCTTACTTTGTTGGGAAATATAATGAGCCAAAGTGGTTTTTCCTGAACCCATCAAGCCAATTAAAAAAATTGGTTTTGCCATGAAAATGAATGGTTAATAACGTTCAATTATAAAATCAACACGGTAGCCCGATTTTATTTTAGGAATTAAAACAAAATTTTGCAAATAAGACTGTTCAGTACACTCACCACATTCATTGATTTGAATTAAGTAAGTATAGGTTTTTGTTTCTTCATTGATCACCACATCTTTCACAATTTTGTGATTACAGGTTGCCAAGGTATTCACTCCCAAAATGGTGTGTTTTGTAAAATCAAATGTATTTAATTGGCATCCTCCATTATTACCATAATTGTAATAAATCAATCTATTTAACTCTGTTTGATTATTGATTACAAAATGTTTGTCTTCTTCAGCAATCATGTTGCAATTGGAACAAATAACGGTATCTGAAATTATTATTCCCGTATTGCGTGACTTTTCACCCCAACATTTGGGAGCTTTATGGCAACTTACTGTTTGAAACAAAACAGCCAAGGAAAGAATCAAAAATAAATTAGTTTTCATTTAATTTTTGTAAAATTCAATTCAAAGTTACTATTTATTCTGATTACCTTTGCAGATATAGTAAGAATTGCAGATTTTTGTATAAAATTTAACACAATGGTTTTACCGATTTATGCCTATGGGCACAAAGTTTTAAGAGAAGAATGTGCTGAAATTGAAGAAGGTACAGATATAAAAGAATTGATAAAAAATATGTTCGACACCATGTATCATACATTAGGTGTGGGACTTGCAGCACCTCAAATAGGAAAATCATTGCGATTATTTATTGTGGATGGAGCTCCTTTTGCAGAGGGTGAACCGGAAGATGAACGTGAAAAAATAGATTTTCCAGTACTAAAAACATTCAAACAAGTATTCATTAACCCCATTATTGAGAGTGAATCGGGTGACAAATGGAATTTTTCGGAAGGTTGTTTGAGTATTCCTGGAATTAGAGAAGACGTTTCTCGAAGAAACAAAATCAAAATTTCTTATTTTGATGAGAAATGGAATTACAAAGAAGAAGAATATGAGGGCATTCCTGCTCGCATCATACAGCATGAGTACGACCATATTGAAGGAGTGCTTTTTACCGATCACATAAGCCCTTTCAAAAAACGATTGTTACAACGAAAATTAGGGGATATCAGTAAAGGTAAAATTGAACACAAATACAGAATGGTATTTCCACAACAATAATTAATCTTAGATGCAGTTTTAAAACGAACTCCACCAATTATATTAAAAGACACTTATGAAAAATTTAAAATCTACCATCTATTTTGCCGTTGCGATCAGTTTAATACTGACCAGCTGTGGCAACGAACCAAAAACCACTGATACCGAGGTTCAAAAAGTGGAAGAAGTGGATTCACCAGAAGTAACAGCGGCTTTGGATGAAATTAAAAAAATTGATGATCAGCTTTTGAAAGCCGCTCAGTCAGAATTGGTGCCCATTGGGAAAATGTTGTATGAAAAAACACAAGGTTTTGCCAATAAATACCCTAAACATAGCAAGACACCTGCTGTTTTAGAAGTTTCGGCAAAAGCTGCTGAGGCTATGGGTAAATACGATGAGGCAGTAAATATTTTGCACAAATTGATCTATGAATTCCCTGAGACCGATGAAACGCCAAAATATATGTGGAATAAAGCACGGGTAATTGAAGAAAAATTGGGCAAAATACCTAATGCAAAAGCGGCTTACAATGAGTTGATTACAAAATATCCGAATCACCCAATGGGAATTGATGCTAAGTTTTATGTAGAAAATTATTTAGGGAAATCAGATGAAGAAATATTACAATTCATTGATGAAGCTAATAAAAATACAAAATAGGTCTTGATTAGAGGGTTACTTCACAAATCCAACCAACACATAATCATCAAATATTTGTCCCAAGTATATTCGATTGTTGAAATACAAGGCTGTTGAAACGGCACTTATTTCCTTTCCTTTATCAACATAAATAGCTTTTTTTGAATTGGACAATACATCTAATTCATACACCACCGAGGGACTTTTATTATCGGAGGATTTTACATGTCGAAAAAACTTTCCAAAGCGTAAATGGCCCGTTACCAATAATTTATTTTCATGAAATGTAAAATTATCACCACCCTTTACTTTTGCAATTCTTTTTTTCTCGCCTGTTTGCGTATCAAAACGATACACTTTTTTTCCCCAAGTACACGATACCAATCCATAGGGATAGCCGTTTAAATTTATAGAATCGATACCATTTGGCATTCGTAATCCACCAATCAATGTGCTGAATGAATTGTTTTCGTAGCGCACTACTCCCCCTTTAAAATCATAGTTGGTGTACAAAAATGTATTTTTATCTATAGCCACTATATCATTTGGAAAACCAATAAGTCCCTTTTCAAATAGTGTATCTTCAATTAACGTATCGCCTTTAATTTCAAATCTAAAAATGCGCGAATCTTTAAGGTCGTTAAAATGATCAATTACAAACAAATAATTTTGATACAAATGCATACCATGAGGGTGAAATTCATCCAATTGGTTGGTAAATTTAATCACCAAAGGTTTAGACTTATGAGTGGTTAAATCAATCATCCAAATACTCCCGTTGGTCACCCCTTCTCTTCGTTCATCACATGAAACAAAAAGCTGAAATTGTTGGGTATTTTTATTGAAATAGAGTTGTAAATCCTCTGGGCCTGGAGCTACTTTTATTTTTTCAAAATGGCTGTATTCAACCGTTTGTTTGGGTAATTTAACACAGGAAACAACTGCTAACAAGGAAACGAACAGATAAATAATTGAACTCTTTTTCACCTTGTATCATTCCATTATTTGATGATCGTATAATTTGCGGTACATCCCGTCTTGTTCCACTAATTCGTTGTGCGTACCCATTTGAACAATTTTACCGGCATCAATTACCACAATTTTATCGGCATTTTTGATGGTTGACAAACGATGGGCTATGATGATAGAGGTTCTACCTGAGGTCAACTTATCAATGGCCAATTGAATCAATCGTTCGGATTCGCTATCAATAGAGGAAGTAGCCTCATCCAAAATCAAAATACTGGGATTGTAGACGTAAGCTCTAATAAAGGAAATTAACTGACGTTGACCTACCGATAATAACCCACCTCGTTCTTTCACATTAAAATCATAGCCTCCGGGAAGGTTCATAATAAAATCGTGAGCTCCTACTTGTTTGGCAGCATAAATAACCGCTTCTCTCGACAAAGCATCGTTACCCAAGGTTATATTGTTGTGAATGGTATCACTGTACAAAAACACATCTTGTAAAACCACGGCAATGTTGCTTCTTAGAAAATTGAGTTCATAGTTTCGTATGTCCTCACCATCAATGGTTATGGTTCCCTTTTGGAATTCATAAAATCGGCCTAATAAATTAATAATGGAGGATTTACCAGCACCAGTGGGTCCTACAAACGCAACCGTTTCACCTTTTTTAATTTCAATGGATATATCATTGAGGATAAAATTAGGTTCATTGTAAGCAAAAAACACGTTTTTGATAGAAATATCCCCTTTAATTTTAGTGGTATTTAATGTTCCGTTATCCACAATTACTTCGTCTGTATCCAATACTTTAAAAACACGTTCGCAACCCACCATTCCCATTTGCAGCGAATTGAAACGATCGGCCAACATTCTTATGGGTCGATACATCATATTGATATAGAGAATAAATGCCGCCATTTCACCTGACAACACACTAAATTCAGCTGTCGGGAAACTCAATTGATAGGTTGTGTATAAAACCAATAATGCCATTGATAAGGCACTTAAAATCTCCACAACTGGAAAAAATATGGAGTAAGCCATTATGGAATCAATATTAGCCTTGCGATGCTTCATATTGATTTCAGCAAAGTTTTCGGCCTCAATAGCTTCTCTATTAAACACTTTTACTAAAGCCATACCCGTGATGCGTTCTTGAACAAAGGTATTTAAAGCCCCAACTTGAGTTCGCACCTCTTGAAACGACTTTTTAATGGATCGTTTAAAAATGTTTGTGGCAATGATTAAGAGCGGAATGGGAATTATTACGATTAAGGTAAGTTGCCAATTGGTCCAAAACATAAAACCGAGCACTACGGCCAATTTTAAAATATCTCCTGCTATGGAAATAAATCCATCTGTAAAAACTTGAGCTATGGTTTCCATATCACTTACGGCACGCGTAACCAAAAGACCTATGGGATTATTATCAAAATATTTCAATCGCAACTTAGTGATGTGCGAAAAAAGCTGTACGCGCAGATCTTTAATAACTTTTTGCCCGAGAACATTCGTAATATAGGCGTCAAAAAACTGAATAAAGGTTTCTATTATTAGCAATACAACAACCACAATGGTCATAAAAAGCAAACCGTCTGCATCTTTTTTGGCGATGTATTGTTCAATCATCTCTCCAATAAAATAAGGACGAAGTGGCCCTAAGAAAGACAATACAACGGTAATAATAAAAGCTAAAATTACGAGATTGAAATAGGGTTTTGAATATTGAAATATTCGTTTAAATAATTTAAAATCCCAAGCTTTTCCTTTGTCACTACTCATAGTGTTGCAAATTTATACACTATATTGCAAATGGATGGTAAATTGCAGATATTTAATTTTTTGATGCTAAATATACTTTAGTTCCGCTCAATCCCTTTTGACTTCGGCTCCGCTCAGTCAACGGGAAAGAATTAGATTTGGGTAGCTGAGCGGAGTCGAAGCTACCCCCAAATCACTTTTAGCATCACACTGTGGTGAATTCCCCAAGCAAAAAATTGTTCGGTCATTCTTATACGAGAGTAAATAAGATTATAACCCACATCAAAAGTAAACGAAGAATTGAGTGCATAACGTACTCCCAATCCACTTCCTCCACCAAATCCAATGCCTCCTGGTTTTTGATTGGGAAATCCAGGCACAATATGATTAATTTGGTATTGTTTGTTGTTCACAACAAAATAATTGTTTTCTAAACGAGTGCTGTTCATGTTGGCAAAAACAGGTAAGTAAATTTCTGCACCATTTACTTCATTTACCGTTAATTGCACACCTAAGTTTAAATTTAATCTTCGTTCTTCACCAAACACAGCAAACTGTTCCAAAGGATATTGTCCGCCAACATTGGGATTTTGTACTTCAACCACAAAAACATCCTCTACTTTTAAATTCGAAAAATTACTTTCCAAATAAAATACGGTTCCATTTTCATTTCGGTATCCTACCATAGCTCCCACTTCAACTGAAGGTCGATATTTCATCCCTTCAGGCAACTCAACAATACTATAAGGATATTGGAAAAAAGCATCAAATTCGGGCTTAATCTGCGGATTTGAAAATACACTTTCAATTCCAAAAGGGGTAAAATTACTGCCGCCACTGTACATCATAGCCGTTTTTTTATTGGCAATGTGTGTACCTGCTCCCAATGTTACAAAAACACCACTTTCTTTTTGTGCATTTGAATCTAGGAGAATACTCATTAACACTACTAGAAATAATGATTTTTTAATGGTAATAAGCATAGCTAATGAGGTGTTTTATTAGTAATTAACCAATTTTAATAATTGTTCTTTAAAGCGATCTTTTGGCAAGAAATTATTCTCTAATGGCACAGCAAAAGGAACGGGAGTATCTAATGATGCACAACGCACCACAGGAGCATCCAATTGCTCAAAACAATGCTCTGAAATCAAAGCAGAAATTTCTCCTCCTATCCCACCGGTCAAACAGTCTTCGTGAAGAATCAATGCTTTTCCTGTTTTACGAACAGATTCATAAATGGCATTTTCATCCAAAGGTAATAACGTTCTTAAATCAATTAAATCGGCTTTTATTTCAGGATGAGCGGCCAAAACTTCTAATGCCCAATGTACCCCCATACCATAGGTTACAATCGTTACATCATTCCCTTCTTTTACCAAATTCGCTTTTCCTATTTCAATAGTGAAATAATCATCATTTACTTCTCCAGTTATACTTCTGTACAAGGCTTTGTGTTCAAAAACCAATACGGGATTTGGATCTTCAATAGCAGCCAACAACAATCCCTTTGCTTCATTGGGAGTAGATGGATAAACGATTTTTAAACCCGGTGTGTGAAAAAACCACGCTTCATTACTTTGAGAATGGAATGGTCCTGCTCCTGCTCCTGCTCCTGTAGGCATTCGAATCACTACATCGGCATTTTCACCCCAACGATAATGCAATTTAGCCAAATTATTAATTATTTGATTGAATCCACACGTCACAAAATCGGCAAACTGCATTTCAACAATCCCTTTCATTCCTTTGATAGATAAACCTAATGCTGCGCCCACAATGGCCGATTCACAAATAGGTGTATTTCGAATTCGGCCTTTACCAAATTCAGCTACAAATCCTTCCGTTACTTTAAATACTCCACCATATTCGGCAATATCTTGTCCCATAATAACTAGGTTATCATGTTTTTGCATAGCTTGACGCAATGCATTGGTAACAGCATCTATCAATCGCATTTCAGTTTTAGCAGAAGTAGCTGGAGCGATTGATTTTACGGTAATTGGTTTGTATATATCGGCTAATTCAGCTTGAGTATTGGCTGTTATGGTCGGTTGATCAAAAGAAAAATCCAATCCATCAACAATCATTTTTTTAATTTCCGTTTCCACTCTTAACTTGTGAGCTTCATCGATAATACCCGATTCTAATAAGAATAATTCATAATTATCTACAGGGTCTTTTACACTCCATTTATCTTGCAATCCTTCTGGATAATACTTTGTTCCTGAAGCTTCTTCGTGACCTCTCATTCTAAACGTGATGCATTCAACCAAAAACGGACGTGGTTTTTTAGCTTGCGAATGTTTTATTTTTTTGATGGTTTCATACACTTCCAAAATATTGTTACCATCTACTTGAACAGCTTCCATTCCGTAACCAATTCCTTTATCAATGAATTGGTTACATCTAAATTGCTCATTTGAGGGAGTTGATAAACCCCACTGATTGTTTTCAATTACAAAAATCACGGGTAAATCCCAAACAGACGCAACATTCAACGCTTCGTGAAAATCACCTTCACTAGCTCCGCCATCACCCGAAAAAACAAGAGCACTTTCTTTTTTATCTTGTAATAAATTAGCCAAAGCTATTCCATCAGCAATAGCCAATTGAGGTCCCAAATGCGAAATCATCCCAACTACGTTGTAATCTTTTGTACCAAAGTGAAAAGAACGATCGCGACCTTTAGTAAAACCTTCGTATTTTCCTTGAAATTGAGCAAATAATTTTGAAAGTGGCAAACCTCTAGAAGTAAACACCCCTAAATTTCTGTGCATGGGTAAAATGAATTCATCTTTATCCATTGCCATAGCACTACCAACAGAAATACCTTCTTGGCCAAATCCTGAAAACCATTTGGAAATTTTACCTTGACGTAATAAAATCAGCATTTTTTCCTCAATCAACCGAGGTAATTTTATCTGAAAATACAATTCCTTTAGTTCTTCATCGGTTAGATTTTCTCTTGAGAACTTTATGTGGCTTTTTTCTATTGTTGACATACGATTTGATATTTGGGTCAAAATTACGATTTAACCCATACATTACAATTTATTATTAATAACTTTTTTATTTAAAATAATTTAAGTATGTTTGAAATCTGAAAATTACTAATTTAACTACTTTTTCATGAAAAACTTCTCATTATTACTTACCTTTTTAGCATTTTTTGTTTATTCAAAATCTTATGCAACACACGTAGTTGGTGGTGAAATCACCTATCAATGGGTTTCTCAAAACAACTATATTATTACCGTAAAAGTTTATCGTGACTGTAATCCTGGAAATGCAGCCATGCCAACTTCTTTATCGTTAGGCGTATATAGAAAAGGATTAAACACGTTACAGCAGACGGTCACTTTAAACAATCCTGTTATAACCAACGACTTGCCATTTGGAGATTCGTGTTATTCGCCCACGTCCTTGTGCGTGGATGAAGGAGTATTTACTTCTGGTGTGATAAACATACCCAACCTAGCAGCGGGGTATTATTTGCATACACAACTTTTTGCAAGAAATGGAATTATCGACAACATTGATAATCCAGGCAATACGGGAATGTCCTTTTATGCTGAAATGCCTGATCCAGCTTTGGGTCAAAACAGTTCACCTGTATTTGGAAATTATCCATTAGATGCTTATTTTTGTTTGAATTACACCAAAACATTTAATTTCAACTCAATAGATCCTGATGGTGATTCACTTTCGTATTCAATGATAGACCCTTTGGCCTCTGTTGGAACAGCAAATGGAACAGCTGCTGGACCCTATAGCCCTGTTTTATGGAACACAGGTGCAGGTTTTAGTTTAGCCAATATTTGCGGTGGAACACCAGCTATGGGTATTAATGCTCTAACAGGAGATATTCAAGCTACCCCAAATACTATTGGTGAGTTTGTTTTTGCAGTAAGAGTTGAAGAATTTAGAAACGGAACAAAAATAGGTGAAGTAAGAAGAGATATTCAATACGCCAGTTTACCTTGTGTTTTAGATGCTCCCCCATCAATCGTTTTAGAAGACACTGTAACGGTTTATGTGGGAGATCAAATATGTGTGGATATGTTAATAAATGATGCTGATGGAACTGATACCATTTATTTTCAGCCTACTTCAACTGATTTCAATTTAATAGGAACGTATGTGGCACCCACTTTCAATGGAACCACCTATACGTACACCAATTTTAATGGAGGTGGAAATATCTCTTTCAATCATTATGTTTACAACCCTACTACAGGTGTTTTTCAAGGTGTTGGCACCATTGGAGCTCGATATTGTTGGACACCTTTGTGTGAAGATTTAGATGAAATTTATAACGTCAATTTATTAGCCTACTCATTGGGATGCTCAGGTTCAGACACATCCGAACAAGCCGTTGCAATTGCGGTTACGTATACTCCTCCACCCGTTTTATTAAACATTCCTGATTCACTTTCGTTGTCATTAGGTGAATTTACCTGTTTAGAAATGATTGCACAAGATAACGTAAACGTAGATGAAACGCTTTATATTCAACCTAGCAGTTCGGCTTTTAATTTTTCTGAACATTACATAATGCCAACTTTATACAGTTCGGCAGGTGGAACCACACTACACTATTACACTAATTTTCAAGGCATTGATACCGTTTGGATTACAAATTTACAAGTAAACAGTTCAGGGATTGGAGGTCAACAGCAAGTGGCTCTACGTTATTGTTGGACCACAGATTGTGATGATGTGTATTTAACTGAATTTGACATGAATTACATGGCTTTTTCAACGGCTTGTGGTACTGACACCGTTTACAAAACCAGTCATGTTTCTATTGAACCACCTGTTGGTGTGGTTATGCCTGTAGCTAACGTTTTTACGCCAAATGGTGATGGAGAAAATGATTATTTTAAATTAGCAGGAACAAATGATCCATGTTACGATGTAATGGAAGTGGTAATTATCAATAGATGGGGAATAAAAGTATTTGAATCCATTGATCCTTTATTTCAATGGGATGGTAAAAACAATGGTAAACAAGATTGTGCAGAAGGTGTTTACTACCTCATCATAAATGGTTCTTATGGTAGTTCATATGATCCTGTAAGCGGATTAAGAATTCCAAACGAAGTGAATTCCAGACATGCCATTCATTTAATTAGAGATTAATTCATTGACAAGTCAATATATAAAGTCCTGAAAACAAACTTCAGGGCTTTTTTTTGTCATTATGTTTTTGGTGAAAAAGGCTAAAGTTAACATGTAAATTTATAAGTCCTACATTTTTGATTCATTTCTTGGATTCCACTTTTTCACTACATAATTTTAACTCCAAGATAATGCTACCTATTATTTATTGCCTTATCTTTGGCAACTAAAACAAACTTTAATCGTCAAAAAAGTTATTAAAAACAATTTGATTTTGATTTTAACCCATCCTATGAAACCACTTACCTTTACAAAATTTCTTTACATCCCTTTACTCATTGCCCTAAGTTTATTTGTTACAAATTCAAAAGCTCAAACCTTTCCTAACCCAGCTACATTGTCTACTGGACAGGGTGCTAATGGTACGAATGATCCTATTTGGCAAGTTTCCAATTGGTTTAATGTGTGGCCAACAGGCACAATGGGTTTGACATATAATCCTGCTTATATTTCCAATAATTGTGCTCCTGGTGCATGGATTGATCCAGCATCTTTAGCTCCACCGCTCAATAATGGAAATTGGATTTCGTCAGCAGGTATGCCTTGTGATGGAATTTCCTTTGCCTATGTTGCTTTTAGACTAACACTTAATTTACCAACGGATTGTAATGGCAACAGTTTAGCTACTGCAGGAAATTATGTACTTAGTTTTGATGGATATGTGGATAATATTTTAGTAGATGTACTCATTAACGGAGTAAGTGAAAACATTCCTGGTTTACCGGGCGGATCTTATGCGGCAGGTGGTCAAGTAAATATTGTATTGGATGGTCCTTGGGCTCCTGGTGTGAACTATGTTGATTTTGTTGTAAATAATAACCTCGGTGGTGGTGGTAACCTTGCTAGTACGGGTGATGGCGATCCTTACGGATTATTATTGGTTGCTAATTCTACTTTTGGTTCTACCAATGATTCGGATAATGATGGAATGGTAGATTTGAACGATCTTTGTCCGTGTGATCCTGGTACAAACCCATATGGATGTACTGACCCTGATTTATTTAATTGTGATGTAACTGCTGTAAGACAAGCATTTACCGCTGCTGGGTGTACTGAAATTCCAGCTTGTGCTAATGATTGTTCGGTTTACTTTTTAAATCCTTCATCCCTATCTGGTACTGATGCGCAAACTTTTGCTCAAAATTTAGGTGCCAATTTGATCTCCGTTCAGGATGCCGCTGAAAATCAATGCATCATCGATGAATTGAACAATATGGGGCAGGCAGGTGTAATTTGGATTGGTTTTAATGATGAAGCCATTGAAGGCAACTTTGTTTGGTATGACCAATCTCCAGTAGCCTATACCAACTGGGCTCCTGGCGAACCCAACAATGCTGGTGGTAATGAAAATTACGTTCAAATATATCCCAATGGGCAATGGAATGATTTGGCTTTTGGTGGTGTGGCCGTTTCCGTTATCGAAGTGAATCTTTGTCCTGTTATTACAGCTAGTCCTGATGTGACCATTTGTAATGGGGCTACAGCCAATCTTACCGCTTCCACTACCCTTTTTGGATCTGGTCCTTACACCTACAATTGGAACGATGGTGCAGTTGGTCAAACGAATAACGTCACTCCAACAATTGATACCGAATATATTGTAACCACAACCGATCGTTACAGTTGTACAACAGAAGATACCGTAAATGTAACTGTAAATGTTCTTCCAACTGCGGCATCAAGCTTTACTGTTGGTTGTTTAGATTTTTTAGCACAATTTACTGATTTAAGCACCGTAAATGGTGGAGCAATCATTAATCAATGGTTTTGGGATTTTGGTGATGGTGCCACATCAACGCTACAAAACCCTTCACATCAATACGCCACAAATGGTGTTTATAATGCATCTTTAACGGTAACCAATGCAGACAATTGCTCTCATACAACTCCATTTATTGTTAATGCTCCTCCTCCAACTATTGTTAAAATAACAGATAATAATCCACTTTGTGATCCCAATGCGCTTAATTGGGTGACTTGGACCAACGTTGGTGGAAATAATGCCAACGGTACTATTTCGAGTGATATCAGCATGACTTTGAATCATTCTGTTGGAGGAATGTCCACTACTCCAGATATGTACAGTGGCGCCACTTTTCCTCCTCAATTCAATGTTCCCATCACCAGCACTTCCATTCGAAATGATTTAGCAGGATTATTAACCTTTTGTTTCAATACTCCTGTTTCAAATCCACAAATTGCTTTTTCAAGTATCGGAAACCCAGGGAATCCTGTTCAAATAAACACTTCCGAACCATATAACATCATATGGACCGGTGTTGGTATGACTTATCCGAATTCTTCCTCACTTATTGGTACAGAGGGATTTACGATCATCTCTTTTCCTGGAACCCATACTTGTATAACTTTTGATTACCTTCAAAGTGAAGCCTATTGCAACATTGCTTTTGGAATTCAAGATACCAATTGCCAAGTTAAACCTAAAATTTGTCCAGGTGAATCGGTTACACTTACTGCTAACGGTGCTTTGGATTATATTTGGTCACCCGCACAAGGACTTAATACAACTACGGGTGCTACTGTAATTGCTTCGCCTACTGTAACTACCACCTATTATGCAGTGGATGCAAATGACGTGGGTTGCTCTTATCTTGACAGTGTTACCATTATTGTTCATCACTTACCAATTCCTTCCTTTACTCAAGTAGATGTATGTCCAGGGAATTTAATGTCATTTACAAATACTTCCACCATTCAAAGTGGAACGATTACTAATTATACGTGGGATTTTGGAGATGCTATTGGCACTTCTATTTTAGCAAATGATACTTATTTATATGGTGGATCGGGAATTTATAATGTTACATTGACTGCTACTTCTAATGAAGGCTGCGTTTATGATACCGTCCAACCTGTAGAAGTATTTCCGCTTCCTCAAGTTTCTTTTACTAATGTAAGTGCTTGTCCGGGAAGTGATGTAGCTTTTACCAATACCTCAACTATAACCAGTGGTAGTTTGCAAAGTTTTAATTGGAACTTTGGAGATGCAATCGGCACATCTTTAATCGAAAATCCATTATATGCTTACGCTACGGAAGGTTCTTATAATGTGACCTTGATTGTTACAAGTAATGAAGGATGTGTCGACTCAATAACCAATTCAATAAACGTTTATCCACTACCCGTTGTTTCATTTACACAAATTGATGTTTGCGATGATGTAGCCATGAGTTTCACGAATACATCCACTATTCCTTCCGGTACCATAACCTCTTACAATTGGAATTTTGGAGATGGTGTAGGTGTTTCAACACTTACTTCACCCACATATACCTTTCCAACTGATGGAAATTATACAGTAACCTTGGTAGCAACCAGTAACAACGGTTGTGTGGATTCTGTTTCTACACCCGTAACTGTTTTTCCATTGCCAGCACCTTCTTTCACTCAAGTTGATGTGTGTGACGGTGCTCAAATGTCTTTTACCAACACATCTACCATTAGTTCTGGAACCATAACGGGATATAATTGGAATTTTGGGCAACCATTGGCAACTTCTACAGCAACCAATCCCGTTTATACATACACCACCAATGGTACTTTTACAGTTATTTTAGTGGCTACAAGTGATGAAGGATGTGTATTCTCCACATCCGACCAAGTGGTAGTTTCGCCTACACCTACAGCTGGATTTACAGCCAATAATGTATGTTTGCAAACAGCGGCATTTATGCAAAGTACAGCCAATGCCAATGGCGGAGCTATTGCTTTAACACAATGGGACTATACTTCTAATGGCTCTGTTGATTTTGCAGGTACGGATGCCACATTTACCTATCCAACTGCTGGTTCATTTACCATTACACAAATAGTTAGTACCTTACAAGGATGTTCTGATACCATTTCGCAAAATATTACCATTCATCCGCTTCCAATTGTTCAATTTACAGGTCAAAATGTTTGTGAAGGGAATACTGTTTCCTTTACCAACACCTCTGGAATTGCCTCGGGTAGTATAAGCAGCTATTTTTGGGATTTTGGAAATGGCAACACTTCTACACAAGTTTCACCAACGGATTTATACGCTTTTGAAGGAGTTTTTAATGTGATTTTAACGGCCACTTCCAATAATAATTGCAGTGCTCAATTAACTCAACCCGTGGAAATTTATCCTCTTCCAGATCCCCAATTTTTATTGGCTAATATTTGTGAGGATGAATCAGCTTCATTCACCAGTATTTCTAGTGTTTCAAATCAAAATACTACCAACTCAATCAATACATTAGTTTGGAATTTTGGGGTGCTACCAACCGTTACTGGTTCTGGTCAATTTGCCAACCATACCTATCCAAATGCGGGAACATTTACTGTAACGCTTACTGCTACCACCAACAGAGGTTGTATTGCTGCCGTTCAAAATACCATTACAGTTAACCCAAAACCAATCGTAAGTTTTATCAGTATCAATAATCAGGGATGTTCAGAATTATGCGTAAACTTTACTAATAATTCTTCTGTTGCATCTGGTTCCATTGATGAATGGTTTTGGAATTTTGGTGACGGCAATTTAAGTCAATTGGCAAATACATCTAACTGTTATTCAAACACTCTTCCTCAAGATGTATTCTATACCGTAAGCTTAACAGGAATTACAGACCAAGGTTGTCAAAGCACCTTAATTCAACCCAACTTTGTTACTGTTTTTGGCCAACCAGTAGCAGACTTTGAGGCAGACAAATACATTACTTCATTGTATCAAACCAATATTAATTTTACCAATACTTCGTTATTAAGTGAAAGTTACGATTGGAATTTTTATGATATGGATTCATCTAACCTAGAAAATCCTAGTCATATATTTCCATTTGGCGATAGTGGTGTGTACACCGTATGTTTAAATATTGCTTCCATAAACGGTTGTTTGGACAGTACATGTAAAGACATTACCATTACTGGCGCACCTAATTTATACATTCCCAATTCGTTTACACCAAATGGAGATGGAGATAATGAATTTTTTGTTCCATACATTTCTGGATTGTTAGAGCGGGAATTCACCTTTATGATTTTTGATCGTTGGGGGACAAAAATATACGAATCCACCTCTCCAACAGGTATCAGTTGGGATGGAACCTATCAAGGAATTCCAGCACCTATAGACACTTATACTTGGAGAATTAAAGGACTCAATCAATACGATTTATCAGAAATTAATAAAATTGGCCACATTAATTTGATTCGATAATTGCTGACTACTTATTTTTGAATAATTTCAATGCTTTCGAATTTAACCTTTTTTGTGCGCTTTTGGATAGGGTTCAAAACTTTAGGTAAGCAATCCTTATTATGAAAAATTTCTATATGAATGGAATCATTTTCTTGAAACATAGACAGGTCTATTTCAAATGCACTTGCAAAATTTAAATCCAATTCTTTGTCATTTACAAATACGGTTGTTACACAAAATGGTAAAGTATCAATTGATGAAAACGGATTTTGTATGTACAGATTTTCACCTGAATATTTAATATCATAAACTAAACGAGGTAATTTGTCATTGTTATTAATTGAATCTGATGTGCTATCGGAAATGGACAGATTCTTGGATGCACATTTATAATCGTTATTATTTGAAGGTACTATTTTACATGCCGTTTGACTCAAAAAAATTAAATTGAACAATACAGCATTTTTCATTTCAAAAAGAATTCGTTTATTTCACAGCGGCAACAATCTCTTTAACGAGTGTATTGTAATCGGGTTGTTGAAATCTAGATACAGCCATCCTCACAATTACCAATTGTTTACTAGGAATAATAAAAATTCGTTGTCCTTGAAATCCATCGGCAAAAAACATATCCTTGGGTGCATCAGGATACTCCTTAGGTGTTGGTAACCAAAATTGGGCAGCATAACTGTTGTCACTTCCATTTGAGGGTTCAGAAGAAAATTTGACCCAATCTTCACTAAATAATTGATCTTCACCTACTCTTCCTTTATTCAAATATAATTGTCCAAAAGATGCCCAATCACGAGCTGTAGCCCAAGCGTATGAGGACGCAACAAAATTTCCAGCTGCATCGGTTTCTAATCTAAAAGTGGGAGCTCCAATTCTATTAAACAATCGTTGATAAGGAAATTTAAAATATTCTTCATACGTTTCAAAACGTGTGCGTAAATATCCTGACAATAAATTGGACGATCCAGATGAATATTCAAAATGTTCACCACGTTTACCTTCTATTCCTTGCGATTTAACAAAATCAACCATATTACCCTCTTTATACAACATAAGAGTAACACCCGATAAATTAGCATAATTTTCTTCCCAATCAATACCACTATTCATTTGCAAAAGTTGCTTTAAAGTGATTTCTCTTTTATCGTCCGACCATTCTGGAAAAAGTGTTTTAGCCTCCAACGAAGCTACCACACTGTCTTGGATAGCTACTCCTACTAACGCACTGAAAACGCTTTTGGCCATTGACCAGCCTAAATGTAGGCTACTGGTATCAAAACCTTCTGCATATTGCTCCCCTATCAACTGACCTTTATATAATACAACGACAGCTCTCGTCCCAAAAGGTTCATTAGGCACGGGTTCTTCAAACTGTTTGTTTAAAGTAGCTTTTAGTTTTTCATAATCAACATCTGCACAGGTATCATTCACTACAATTGATGATGGAATTTTTGAATCTGTAATAACCTCAGGAATATTTTTCATAAAGGCTTCTACCTCATCCTCTTCAAGCAAAGCACAGCCTTTTTGAGGATGAAAATAAGCCGTTTTCTCTCCCAATCCAAGTAAGGTTGCGGTTACTTTTTGAGCCTTATAATCTACCGTAACAGAAGCGTATTTAATGTAACTAAAATTCAATTCCTGATCCTTAGTAGTTTTTTCATCCCTTCCAGCTAAAAAAACGCACGAACACATGTTTTTTGCCGCATAACCAGTAATTACCGCAAAACGATTGTAGACATAGAATAATCCAAAGCCAAGACCTCCAAGTAGGAGTAACCATATTATTTTTTTCTTGTGCTTTTTCATTCTTATTATTATGCCTTAAGCATTTTCAAAGCTACTATTTTTTATCAATTGAGCTACTTTTTTTTAATTCTTTAACGAATATTAACCTCTATAACTCTTCAGAATTATAGAATTTCCATTAAAGAATAAAAAAATAATCGAAAAATTATAAATGTTCCTGAATGTAATTCAACATTTTAGTCATCAGGTGTACGCGATCTTTTCCATACACATTGTGAGCATGCATAGGATAAGGGAAAAAGTCAATTTGAACTCCTTTTTCAACACATTCCTTTACGAATGCATAATTGTGTTGCATTACTACTACGTCATCAGCAGTTCCATGTACCATCATCAACTTTCCTTTAAGCTGAGAAACATATCTCAACGTACTTGATTTTTCATAACCTTTGGGATTTTCACTCGGTGTATCCATATAGCGTTCACCATACATTATCTCATACCATTTCCAATCGATTACCGGACCACCTGCTACGCCTACTTTAAAAACATCGGGTTGACGTAACATCAAAGAGGTAGTCATAAAACCTCCAAAACTCCAACCGTGTACTCCTAATCTTTTAGTATCCACGAAAGGGAGCGTTCTTAAATAATCAACTCCTATCATTTGGTCTTCTATTTCTACTTCCCCCAATTGTCGATGAATAACGCTTTCAAATTTATAACCTCGATTAGCACTTCCACGATTATCTAACGTAAAAATAATATAACCTTGTTCGGCCAAATAATGCATCCATAAACGAGCACCTCCAAGCCAATTGTTGGTTACTAATTGAGCGTGAGGACCACCGTATACATAAACTAAAACAGGATATTTTTTTCTAGAATCGAAGTTGCTCGGTTTTATCATACTGGCATGAAGTAAAGTGCCATCATTTGATTTCAAATCAATAAATTCAAAAGTACCTACACTTCTATTAGCCAAAGGATTGGGTGCATCTAATAATAAAATCGAACCTTTTGACTTGGTTCCAATACCGTATATTTCAATTTTTCTAGGTGTTTCTATATTCGACCACGAATCGATCGCATACAAACTATTTGAAGAAAATTGAAGTTTATGTGTGCCTTTTGATTTTGTTAGTTGCGTGGTCTTTTTAGTAGCTATTTCTACCATATAATAATGGTTCTCTCGTGCATCAGTTCCAGTGGCTTCTACAAGAACCGATTTATTATCGGCCGTAAAACCAACGATATCATTTACAGGAAAAGCAAAATCAGTAACGGTTCCCATTAATTTACCAGAAATATTATACCAATAGGCATTCATAAAACCATTGCGTTCACTTAACCACAAAAATTGATCATTAGTGCCAGGAATAAAATAAGCAGGATGCTCAGGTTCCACCCATTCTGTGGCGGTTTCTTGAAACAAGGTTTTGATAAACTTTCCTGTTGCAGCATCATATTGGTTGAACCACATATGGTTTTGTTCTCTATTTATCTCTGCTAAAAAAATATATTTTTCATTTGGACTCCAAGTCAAATTGGTTAAATAATGGTCTAATGGTAATCCTGTTTCTAAAAAAACCACCGAATTGGTAGCCAAATTAAATACACCAACTTTGGCTTGTTCACTTGTTTGACCAGCCATTGGATATTTAATGGAACGTAAACTACCAGGAGTGGTAGTAATATCCAATAATGGATAATCAGCCACTTGAGTTTCATCTTTTTGATAAAAACCTAATAAATTGCCATTGGGAGACCAATAAATTCCGTGGGTAATTCCAAACTCACTTCGATGAATGGTTTGCCCTGTTACAATATTTTTATCTTTAGATTCAAAAACCGGGATTTTTTCATTTTTCTCAGTGGCAATGTATAAATTATTCTCAATTGTGTAAGCCATTACATTTTTTGACGCCAAATAATCATTGTTTTGAGCCACATCTGGAAAACTTAAAACTTTACTTGATGAACTTTTAGTGGTGTTATACACATGTACCGTATTACCTTGAAAATAATAAAATTGCGTTGCATCTTTCCACTGAATATTTGGTATTCGTTTAAGATTTTCATTATACGCTTTTAAATTATCTAACGTAATGTACGTGATTTTTGCCTTCGAATTGGGTATTCCTGATTTAATAATGATGGAATCACCTTGAATGAATGAATAATTGGTTGTCCCCTTTTGCCATTGCAAATTGCGCAAATTTTTAGGGTATAGACCTTTAGAAAAACCCAATTCAGCATCCTCAATGGTTAAAGGAGCCTTGGTTTGAGCCGAAACGATTGTATTAATCACTAAAAACAATCCAAAGAATACTATTTTTTTCATTTTAATCTTTTTTTAAGCAAAATATAAATGCTGAAGTGAATCCATTATACATGTATTCAGAAAGTCACCATAAACACATTAATGGCACTATAAGAAGTTACAAAACCTTAACGAAAGAGCAACTCTATACCTCTTCGGTTTTATTAATTAATTTAAGTTTAGCTTTAAGTGACTCAATTTCTGACTTTCCTTTTTCGATGCTTTTTAAAACCCCATCTAACATTGGATTAGCCGATTTACTTTTACTGAAAAAACCTAAGTTATTTTCATAATTAGCTATTTCCTTGGTAATTTCATTGATTCTATTTCTAATTTTCTCTTTTTCTTGAGTGATAAAACGAGCCGGATTAGAACTTTCTTTCAATTGATCAATTCGGGCTTCAAAAAGCATTTTTTCTTTCTCATTCTGATTCATTTTTAAATTATCATAATGAGTATTAAGAGCTGTTTTATAAGCATTATAAACTTCATCTTTATCTTTCATCGGTACATTTCCGATTTCGGTAAATGCTTTTGAAAAATCTTTTAATGCAGTTACATTTGCTATATTGTCATCACCAGGAACAAACGATTTAATGGCTTCAATTAATTCAAGTTTCTTCTTTAAATTATCGACTTGTTCGCCTTCCATACCCTTAAAAAAGGCATCTTTTTTGGCAAAAAACTCATCACACTTAGATCGAAATTCCTTCCACAATTTATCATCAGAACGACCCGAAAAACCAATTTTCTTCCACTCGTTTTGAACATTTATTAAACGTTGAGTAGACCCTTTCCAATCTTCAGGATTGATTAACTCAGAAATACTATCAATAAGTGCCTGTTTTGCTTTTTTATGTTCAGCAAAAACATCATTTTGGGCTTTAAAATACTCTGTTTTTTTAGCAAAAAATTCATTAAAATGACTTCTAAATTCTTTCCACACCAAATCATTGTCTTCTTTAGGCGCAAATCCAACTTTTTTCCATTTATCCATCAATTCATTCAATTGATTCGAAACTTTTTCCCACTCTTTGAAAGAGGTCGGAACGTTGGTAACAATTTGTGAGGCTTCCTCAATTAATTGTTTCTTTTTAGATAAATTTTCCTGCTGCTCTATCTTCAACCCCTCATAGTAAGCTCTTATCTTATCATATAAAGCTTTTATTTTTTCCCAATATTGATTTTTTAACTCTTCCCAATATTGATTAGGCGTAGGTCCAACTTCTTCCCATTCATTTTGAAGTTTTTTGACCGCTTTTTCTAGGTTTTTAATATTGGTTTCTTCCAATAATTTCCCTAATTCAAAAACAATTTGATTTTTTAAAGAATAGTTGCGTTTTAAATCGTGATCTTTTAATTCTTTATAAATATTTACATTATAATTGAAGGTATCATTAAACCCACTAAAGGTTTTTTGCATCTCCTCAAAATGCTCTCTTGGAATATTCCCTATAGCATTCCATTCTTCTCTAATAGCTTTAATTTTGGTAAATAACACTCCAATATTTTCCTCATTTTCAAGAATATCTTTGAAATTTTTAAGGATATCCTTTTTCTTTTGAAGGTTTATTTTTTCTTCTTCTGCTTTCTTTTCTTTAACTTCTGCCAATTTAATTTTAACGGATTGAAGAGTTTCCGAAATTTTCCTATTTAATTCTTCATTGGCTTCATCCACCTCAATAACTGCTTCCAAATCCAACTGTTTTTCTTGTAGAGCTTTTTGCTCTTCATTATAAAGTGCGAAAAATTCTTGATTTAATTCTCTGTACAATCCTTTTTGCTCTTCAATATTTTCAGCATTTAATAAGGCTTGTAATTTTTCTAAAATCTCTTGTTTCATTATTACTAGAAGGCTTTTTTTGTTTAAGGTTCAAAGATAATCATTCTTTAGAAATGAACATTTTATTTTTTTCTAAAGGAAACAATTAAAACGGAATTTTACCCAAAAGAACTTTTTTAGTCTACCATAAATACTCTCACATATTGGTAAGAAACATAGTCACTTTTAGGTTTTTGAACATCATATGGTGGTCCTTGCACTATGGTCCGCTCCTCTACAATATTCAACTTTAATGGATTAATCCCCTTTTTATATAACTCATATTCCAAAATTCTTTTCAATTCTTTAATGCGTTGATAAGCCAAAACATCGTTATTTCGATGCTCAACACTGGGAATTTTACTAGAGGAACCTTCCAAAATAATATTAGCATATCCATGTGTTTCTATTTGATAAATTAGTTGGTCTAAAAAGGCTATAAAATGTGGAGTATTTGATGGAATCCATTCATTTTCTGAGCTAAAATTGTGTTCAAATGAACCATGTAAATTGGGTTTTGCTAAGGAACTGTCTTTCGATACAAAATAGGGAATGATTTTTACATA
This sequence comes from uncultured Flavobacteriales bacterium, assembly GCA_964419055.1. GTDB lineage: Bacteria > Bacteroidota > Bacteroidia > Flavobacteriales_D > Parvicellaceae > CAYQNU01. Next base: position 193,270 of record CAYQNU010000002.1, read on the forward strand.
TTGAAAATTATAATAATATTGAGGAAAATAAAACCGCTCACTGTATTTTGGCCCAGTGATTACATTTTTATAGGATATGAGTTCATTTATGTTGGTATCTTTAAAAGAGGCTTCCAACTTTTTTTTAGTCCTTTGTTGACGTTTATTAACTACATAGGAATTGTCTAAATTTGTTGCGCTCGGAGCATGCGAAGCACTGTTGAAAACCAAAAATCGGATGGAGGAAGTAGAATCAATTTTTTCCTTTAATTCGGTAATAAAGTGATTATACTCTACAGCATTGCTGTCCAAATCGTTCATTCCTCCTTTAAAATATTGAATATATACAGGTAAGTTTTGTATGATTTGATTTTTATTTTGTGAAACACTTTTTAGCATGTCTTTTTCAATATCTTTTGCAGTTTCGATAATAGAAAGCTGAATGTACGAATCATCTGAAGATAGCTCTACAACTGGATTTTCAAATATAATTTTCATCTCAGGGATTCCTTCATTCTGTAAATCAGCAGTTACTTTTTTGTAAATGACTTTCAAAACTTTTTCAAAGGCATATTTTACCTCTGGATTATAAATTGTTATCAAGAGATTGACCTTACCATCAAACAAAGCCGTTTTTGTTGCCTGCTTAATAAACTTTTTATAATCGGAAGTTGATGAATTAAAGCTCTCTAAATGCTCTTTTTGTTGGTAATAATACGCCACATTTTTTTCTTGTTGTTCAGAGATTCGCTTGAGCTGGCTGATTTCATTTTGTGTTATCACAATTGCAGTAAGATTGAGATAGAAAATTTGTTCGTTTAAAAACTCATCAACAAAAGTTACAGTTAATGATTTAGTTGTTTTTTTTTCACTCCCCTTTGGATCAAAAAAAGCAGTTAAAAACAATGTATCTTTTGGTAATACAATGCGATCTGGCACTTCCAAAACTGTACAACCACAAGAAGTGGTAGAACCTACAAAATAAAACTCACGATGTGTAGGATTTACAATCATAAATTCAGCGGTAAGTAACCCATTATTATCAAAAACAACTTCAAAATCATGAATGATTTTATTAATAATCAATTCATTCGAATTACGCTGTCCCCAACAAAAAGAACCCACCAATATTAAAAAAATAGTAAGGGAAAATTTTTGCATATTAAAAACTAATCAAACTCATCAATTTAGCGCTAATAATTGCCCCATAAGTACCCAAAGCATAACCCAAAACAGCCAAAATTGCACCTACCGATGCTAAAGAAGGATCAAATGCTGAAGCCACAACAGGAGCTGAAGCTGCACCACCAATATTTGCCTTTGAACCTACTGCCACAAAAAAGAAAGGCGCTTTAATTATTTTTGCAACTACAATCATAATTAAAACATGGATAATCATCCAAACACCCCCTAAAATCAATAAAATAGGCACTTTGGTAATTTCCATTAAATTCATTTGCATACCAATTGTGGCTACTAATATATAAATAAAAACGCTACCCATTTTTGAAGCTCCTGCACCTTCATAATTTCGGGCTTTGGTAAAAGAAAGCACTAAACCAACCGTTGTGGCAATAACAACTAACCATAAAAACTTACTACTTAACGGAAAATCTTTTCCATATAAGGGCGTAAAAAAGTCGGATAAAATGGCCCCTAAAAAATGAGATAAAGCTACACCTCCAAAAGTCAATCCTATAAGCACCATCCAATCAGTAGTATTGGGCACACGGGCAATGGAGAGTTGGTAATTTTTCACACGTTCTTTCAAATTTTCTACACTACTACTGTCGGCTTTCAACCATTTATCTATTTTCTTATGAATTCCTGCTCCATACAACAATACCGCCATCCAAATATTGGCAACGACAATATCTACAATTACCATTTGAGTAAATAAATTCTTTGGATATTCATACGTCTCTAGCATAGCGTTTTGATTGGCTCCTCCTCCTATCCAACTTCCTGCTATAGTTGATAAACCTTTCCAAGTAGCGGCATCTCCTGAATAAACAAAAGAATCTGGACTAAAATATCCAACAATTAAAAAAGCAATTGGACCTCCAATGATTACCCCCACTGTTCCAGTTAAAAACATAATTAATGCTTTACTTCCTATTTTCTTTAAAGCACCAAAATCAATACTTAAAGTCATCAAAAGTAAACTTGCAGGGAGTAAATAATTTTTTGCCATACCATACAATCCCGATACATCTTTTGAAATAATTCCTAACGTATTTAAGATTGCGGGTAACAAGTAGCACAACAAAAGTGCTGGGAAAATCATATAAAACTTCTTAAAGGACTTATGCGAACTGGTATAAAAAACTAACCCTAAAATTAAAGCAAACAATCCAAAAACAATGGTGTCATCTTTTATAATTGGTTCAAGATTAATACTCTCTTCAACAATTTCTTGATTTGTTGATATAGGGGCTGAAGTAATAACTTCTTGAGAATTACCCATTATGGAGAAAAAGAAACTGAAAAAAATAACCAATAGTGACGTTTTCATACACGCTTATTTTAAAGTAACAACTGATCCATCATTATTTAGAACAGCATTAAAGCCTCAAAGATAAAGCAAAAAATGTATTAACCTGAGTTCGTGATAAAATTCAGTTCAAAACGCATATAAAAAAACAGTTTCGACTAAAAAACAAGAAGGAATAACGGGTTATACCGCATCAAAGTAGTTTTTAGTTAATTACTTCCCTTTTTGATGCGAGTATAACTGAAACTAATGAATTTATTCATCAAAAACCTTCAAAGTTTCAGTATATTTAAATTGTTTTTTAGGAAGAAAATGACTTTTAGATGCGGATAAATGGCCTACTTTACATAAAAATCAATTATTCTGCGTTGAACTCGTTGTGATTTAGCCCGCTAAAACCCAACAAATTAGCCTTTTCTAATTATTTTTTAAATAATTTGAACAAGAATCCTTATCCCGAATTCAGGTTATAAACTAAACGGTAGTTAGAATTAGTTCTTTTTCTTCAATTATTTTTCTTAAATTAATCAATGCATAGCGCATCCTACCTAATGCTGTGTTGATACTAATATCTTTGGTTTCTGCAATATCTTTAAAACTCATCCCTACGTAATGTCTAAGTTTAATGATTTCTTTTTGATCTTCAGGCAAATTTTCAATCAATTGACGCACATCATTATGAATTTGAGTTTGAATTAACTGATCTTCTATATTATCATCTTTTAGGCGCAATACATTAAAAATATCAAACTCATCATCTTCATTTCCATTACCTCGACCTGCAATGGGCATTTTGCTCAATCTTCTATAATGATCAATCACTAAATTATGTGAAATGCGCAACACCCAAGGCAAAAATTTACCCTCTTCGTTGTATTTACCTCCTTTAAGTGTTTTGATTACTTTTACAAAAGTATCTTGAAAAATATCGTTGGCTATTTCTTCATCTTTAACTAACTTAAAGATGTAACCAAACACTTTATTTTTATTTCTATTAAGTAAAAAAGAAAAAGCTTCTTCATTACCACCCATATACAAGGAAACCAATTCTTGGTCCTCTACTTTAGACAAATTCATAAGCAAAATGCTTTAGGTTAATACTGGAATTGAATTTTAAAAGTAGAAGTGAATCTTATAGGCAGAATTTAGATTATTAATGATTTATAGATGCGCTGTTTTGGTATAGGTTGCTTACAAAAGCAAATTTATTTTCCAAAAATACAAAAATTTGTATTTCATTTACAAAAAACTTTAAAAATTTGTATATTAAATTGTAATACGATGAGTTACCAAATTATTGCAGATAGTGGTTCGACCAAAACAGATTGGGTTTTAGTTAAAGAAAATAAAGTTTTAAAAGAGATCAGCACCCAAGGTCTCAATCCATATCAACTTTCCTTTAATGAATTAGTTTTGATCATTCAAGAGGATGTATGGCCCGTTTTTCAAACAGAAGTTTTACATTTAACACAACTTTCGATCTTTTTTTACGGGGCTGGGTGCGGTTCAGAAGAAAAACAAAAGGTCGTAAAGGAAGCCTTACAATTGGTTATACCTGTTCAAACTATTGAGGTTTTTGATGACATGTTGGGTGCAGCCAGAGCACTTTGTGGTAAAAATATTGGTATAGCTTGTATTCTCGGTACAGGAAGTAATAGTTGTTGTTATGACGGAAATCGAATTGTAGATAATAGACCTGCGCCAGGTTATGTTTTGGGGGATGAAGGAGGTGGTGCACACCTTGGCAAATTGTTGTTAATCGACTTTATAAATGATGAAATGCCTGCTGGGTTAAAAGAAATGATGAAACTTGAATTTTCACTAAGCAACGAAATCATTTATGAAAATGTATATAAAAGAAATTTTCCTAATCGCTATTTGGCCTCTTTCGCTGTTTTTATAAAGCAAGAAATTAATGGCGAATTTGGATCTTATCTGGAGCAGTTGGTGTTGAATAACTTTCAAATATTTTTTAACAAACACATCAAAAAATACGATAAAAAGTGGGGCGCAACGCTACATACAATTGGAAGTGTTGGGTATCATTTTGAAAAAGAATTTTTAGAAATAGCCCAACAAAATGGTTATCGAGTAGAAACAAAATTAAAATCTCCCATAAAAGGATTGGTTTTATATCATTCAAGCTAACTCATTTACTAAATAATGGACATTTAAATCATTAGGGTTATTTAAGGTCTTTTATCCCGAATCCAATAGCTATCGGATTAAGTTGATAGGTTATTATTCATTTTCATACCCTACATTCTATTTTAATTTCATTTTCATTTAAGATCTATTTTTCTTCCATTATTAAGGTTATTTTTCCTTTCATAAAGCAAGTTTAGATTATCATTTAATTCTTTTTACTTTTGTACTTGAAAATTTTAATTTAATGTATGAAAACTAAAAAAATTGGTTTATTTTTTTCTGTAGCCATTTTTTCTCAGAGTTTTTTAGCACAGACTAAAGCACCTGCAGGAAGAATTCAATTCGTAGAATACGATTTACCTAATGGAATGCATGTTATTTTGCATCAAGATAATTCTACCCCTGTTGTAGGAGTATCAGTAATGTACCACGTAGGTTCTAAAAATGAAAATCCTGAAAGAACAGGATTTGCGCACTTTTTTGAACATTTATTGTTTGAAGGCACAAAAAATATTGAACGTGGAACTTTTTTTAAATATATAGAAAACGCAGGTGGAAACAATAATGCCAACACTTCAAATGATCGAACTTTCTATTATGAAGTGCTTCCATCAAATCAATTGGAATTAGGATTGTGGTTAGAATCCGAACGATTATTACACCCTGTAATTAATCAAGAAGGTGTAGACACTCAAAACGAGGTAGTTAAAGAGGAAAAAAGATTAAGGATTGATAATCAACCTTATGCTAGCTTTTTGGCAGAAATGGCCAAAAGAGCTTACACGGTTCACCCTTACCGTTGGACAACAATTGGGTCAATGGATCATTTAGATGCAGCTACATTGGAAGAATTCCAAGAATTTAACGCAACCTATTATGTTCCCGAAAATGCAGTTCTTTCTATTGCAGGAGATATTGATATTGAAAAAACCAAACGTTTGATTGAAGGTTATTTCGGACCTATTCCTAGAGGCAAAAAACCAGTGCCTACGGTAACTGTTGTTGAGCCTCCTTTGAAAGGTGAAATCAGAGATACTGTATATGATAACATTGAACTTCCCGCTGTGATTCAAGCATACCGAATTCCTGCTCAAGGTACTCCTGATTTTTACGCTTTGGAAATGTTAACTAAAGTATTATCGTCTGGTGAGAGTAGTCGATTGCATAAAAAAATGGTCGAAACTTCAGAATCTGCCATGTTTGTAGGTAGTTTCCCTTTCTCTTCTGAAGATCCAGGATTATCATTTATGTTTGCCATTGCCAATGGTGAAAACCAACCTCATACATTAGAAAAAGAAATCAATGAGGAATTAGACAGAGTAAAAACCGAATTAATTTCTGATAGAGAGTTTGAAAAAATTAGAAATATGATTGAAAATGACTTCATTTACAATTTTACTTCGATGATCGGAATTGCCGAAAATTTGGCTAACTATCATATGTATTTTGGTGATGCCAATTTAATCAACACTGAATTAGATCGTTATTTAAAAGTTACAAAAGAAGATATTCAGCGTGTTGCCAAAAAATATTTTGTAAAAGAAAACAGCATCACATTGTATTATTTACCTAAAAAATAAATTGTACCCAATAAGTAGATAATCCTATCCACAAAAATGAAAAAAATGAAAATGAAAAATATAAGTTTCGCGTTACTAGCATTGCTATCAAGTACAATTGCTTTTGGTCAAAATCCGAAATCAACTACAAAAAAAATTGAACCAGTAGTTATCGATCGCTCCAAAGCTCCAGCCGCTGCTCCAGCCGCTGCAATTAATATTGGAGAGCCTGTAAGTTTTACATTAGACAACGGATTAAAAGTATTTGTTGTTCAAAATTCTAAATTACCAAAAGTTTCTTTTCAACTTTCTGTTGATATTCCTATATTTTTAGAAGGCAATAAAGTAGGAATTTCAGCATTAGCAGGAGAAATGATGGGTGCTGGAACCACCACAAAATCAAAAGCTCAAATTGATGAAGAAATAGATTTTATAGGTGCCGATTTAACTACCACTTCAAACGGAATTTATGCTTCATGTTTATCTAAACACGCAGATAAAGTAGTATCGTTAATGGGTGACATTATGTTGAATCCTGCTTTTCCAGCTGATGAATTAGAAAAAAAGAAAAAAAGAGCTCAATCCAATCTTAAATCTATCAGTTCTAATGCAGACGCTATTGCAGGTAGAGTGGAAAGTGCTCTGTTGTATGGCCCAAATCATCCTTTTGGTGAAATCCAAATGTCCGAACATATAGAGAACATATCAATTGAAGACTGCAAAAAATATTATTCTGATTACTTCAGACCAAATATTTCTTATTTAGTTATAGTTGGAGACATTAAACCCGAAAAAGCTAAGGAATTAGCAGACAAATATTTTGGATCTTGGGTTAAAAAAGATGTGGTGAAAACCGACTTTGGAAAAGCGCAAAGTATTAACGGAGTAAGAGTTGCCTTTGTAAATAAACCTGGTGCTGTTCAATCTGTTGTAAAAGTTATCTATCCTTTAGATTATAAAGTTGGTTCTGAAGATGCAGCTCCTGTAAGTATAATGACGGGTATTTTTGGAGGGGCTTTTTCTAGCCGATTGAATATGAATTTGAGAGAAAAAAATGCTTATACCTATGGTGCAAGCGGACGAGTTAATGCTGATCGTTACATCGGTAAATTCTCAGCTGGTGCCAGCGTTAGAAATGATGTAACGGATAGTGCTGTGGCTCAAATTTTATTTGAAATGAATCAAATGATTAATGCTGATGTAACTGAAGATGAACTTAATAGAAACAAAAATTTCACAACAGGTAATTTTGCCCTTTCGTTAGAAAGAGATCAAACCATTGCTGGTTTTGCCTTGAATATTGAAAAATTTGGTCTTCCTAAAGACTATTATCAAAATTATTTAACCCGCATTGATAAAGTTACGGTGGCCGATGTAAGAGCAATGGCTAAAAAATACATCAAACCCAATAACTGCATTATACTAGTAGTAGGTAATGAACAAGTTGCTCAGAAATTGAAAAAATTTGCTTCAAACGGAGAAATTGAATTCTATGACTTTAACGGTAAATTAAAACCAAAAGAAGTAAAAACACCTCCAGCAGGTGTTACAGCTCAAACCATTATTACTGATTATGTATTGACCATAACAAAAACTACTTCCATGAAAGACGCACTTAAAAAAATGAAAAGTGTAAAAGATATGAGCTCTGTTTTCGAAGGTGAAATTCAAGGTCAAAAATTGAGCATGGAAAATAAAAAATTGGCGCCCAATTTATACAAAGTAGAAATTAAAGTTATGGGTATGACCATGCAAAAAATTGTGTGTGATGGCAAAAGAGTCGTTTCAAGTGGAATGCAAGGTAATCAAGAATATAAAGATGCCGAATTAGAAGAAATGAAATCTAACGGTGCAATGTTCAAAGAAGCAGGTTATTTAGTTTCAGGCTACGAAATCACTTTTAAAGGATATGCTGATATTAATGGGAAAGAAGTATATCATATTGAAACAAAAGATAAAGCTGGAAATGTAGAGAACGAATACTATGATCCAACCACTAAACTAAAAGTTTATACTTCTTCTACCAAAGAAACACCTCAAGGTCCAATGGACATTACAGCTGAATATGCAGATTACAAAGAAGTAAGTGGAATTTTAGTAGCTCACAAACTTTCACAAAGTTTCGGTCCGCAAGTAATTGAATTTGTAGCTAAAAGTGTTACCGTTAACTCTAAAATAAAATCTTCCGAATTTAAAATTGAATAATCTTAACATTCGTTTTCAAAAAAAGCCATTTCATTCATTTGAAATGGCTTTTTTGTTTTAAATAACGTGATCCGATAGCAATCGGATTCAAAAGTTATTTTAACTCTTCAATTAATTTCAAAAAAATAGGTTGCAAAAGTTTACGCATTTCTGCCGAACGCTTCTCGCTAAAAGTAAGTTCATCATCCTCCAAATAGCAATTCTTAGACATTTCCAATTGTAAAGCATGGATACCATTCATCGGTTTTCCAAAACTTCTAGTAATGTAACCACCTTTAAAAGGAGTGTTGTGTGTTACCTCAAACTGAGCTGATGAAAGTCCTTTCAATGCGATATCAATTAAATCACCATCAGCAGAAGTTAAATCATTATTTCCCAATATTAAATCAGGAAATGCCGAAGCATTTATGGTAGGTACGAATCTTCTAATGGAATGAGCATCCCAAAGCAGCACCCTATCGTGTGTTTGTTTTAATTCGGTGAGCAAGTCATTTATCTTATTATGATAAGGTAAGTAGTAATTTTCAACTCGATTTTTCAAATCTAAATCCGTTGGCTGATACTGTTCATCTTTATAAATTGGATTACCAAAAAAATCTGTTGTGGTGGTCAAACCGGTTATGATGCGACCATCGGTATAGAGTGGATTGCTTTTTGGATCTCTATTCAAATCAATCACCCACCTAGAATATTTTGCATGAATCATGGTTATTCCCAATTCACTCACAAAATTATACAATTGATGAACAAACCAATCGGTATCATCTGGTTGATTCATTTTATCTTCTTTAAACAAGTCTTTCAATTCACTTGGGAAAAGGGTTCCTGAATGAGGTACACTTACTACTATCGGAACTTTTTTACCTTTGGGTTCAATAATGTAAAAGGGATCTTGAATCATACAATTATTAATTTATTTTTACATTTATCTTTTGATGCTGAAAATTATTTACCACTACCTTTTATAACTATCAACACCGTGTATATCAATATTTTGGCATCTAAAGCCAAGGACATATTTTCTACATATAAAATATCATACTGAAGGCGCGCCACCATTTGATCTACATTCTCTGCGTATCCATATTTCACTTGGCCCCAAGAAGTTATACCTGGTTTTATTTTTTGTAAATGTTTATAATGTGGAGCTTTTTCCATAATCTGATCAATATAAAACTGGCGTTCGGGCCTTGGACCAACAATAGACATATCTCCCTTTATGACATTGATAAACTGAGGGATTTCATCCAATCGGGTTTTTCGCATTAATCTACCTATTCGGGTAATTCTGCTGTCGGTGGCACTGGATAATTGAGGGCCATTTTTTTCAGCATCGGTGTACATACTCCTAAACTTATATATTAAAAAAGGCTTACCAAAATGACCTACTCTTTCTTGTTTGAAAAAAACAGGACCCTTTGAAGTTGATTTAATTATAATGGCTAAAATAATAAAAGCAGGCAACAATATGATGAGGGCAATAATTGACACCAAAATATCAAAAATTCGCTTAAATGATTGTTGCCAAAATGGCATCAGTTGCTTATTTACTTCTATCAAAGGAGCGCCAAAAATAGACGTCATTTTTACCGAACCGGTCAACATATTATAGGTATCAGGGAGGATCTTTATGGTGACTTGAAAATCGGATAACTCATTGATTATTTTGTTCAATAAGGTGTGCTCCGAACTTTCTACAGCTATAATTACTTCTTCAATTTGATGCTGTTGTATAACGGCTCTCATTTCAGAGTATTTACCAAAAAAAGCAATTCCGGTTTCCATCAATTGCCTATCTACTCCATTAGTACTAACAAAACCTGTAAATATATTTCCTGGGCTATTTTTTAGACTTTTAATGTCCTTGTATATTTGCAATGCTTTTTCATTGCCTCCTATAATTAAGGTTTTAAAACCAATTTTACCTTTGTGAATCTGTTTTACAATGTATGAAGTAATTAATAATCTAGGTAATATTGTAAGCCCTAATTGAAAACCAAAAAGCCAACCAAAAAGCCTGTAATAATCATTGTAATCTTTTATTTCATCGTCTAATAACAAAGCAAAAAACAACAATAAACTTCCTAGTAAGGTAGTAATAATGGTTTGCCCAACATCTCTCAATCGATGTCTTTTCAAAACATTGTGATAATTTCCAATAAGTGTGTAAAAGAGAACCCAACAAATAGGAATAATGATTAAACCGATATAAAAATTGACATCGATTACAAATTCAACTTCTTCAATAAAAACCTTACGTGCATAATAAAACAATAGCCACGTCAAAGCAGCCATTATCCAATCAAACATTACGTAAAAAATCACATATTTTCTCTCAACCGTCAATCCTTCTAAAATATTTTAAAAATCAATACTTTTATTGTCTGTAGAAAATTTTAATGTTATCTACATAAACCTCAATTCCATCATACCCATCAGGATTTAAAACCCTAATATAAATTTCAAAATCATTGGCAACGGGATAAAAAGTAGTTGCATCGGTGAGATACAAATAGGTTTTTTTCCATTGCATCACTCCGTTCGAATCGGTAGTCGGATTAAAGGTTATTAGGGGTGTTCTAACGAAGCTGGCTATTTGATCATCTTTACTTAAGATACCCACTTGAAATGAATAATTACATTTAAAATTAAGCTCCATGTATGCAGGTATATCAATATTTTTAGGCATACCGTCAAAATAAGGTTCATCTGTGCGCATTTCACAAACCAAATGATTGGAATTCATCTTAATAACGCCACAGTTTCCTTCAAACAATCCTTGGGTGTTGGCCGAAGTACCTACAAACATTACAGTATCACTTTGATAGTCATCGAATTTAATTCCTGGATCTTCAAAATCTTCAATCCAAGGTGTGTAATTCACTTCATAAGTAATGTCTGGATTTATACTAAAAATTGAATCTGAAACTAAATTCATTGTTTCATTATAAAACGTGTAAAATGGATATGCTGCTCGTTCTCCAGCTACTCCATTCTTCATAATCCCGGCTTTAATTTTTATATTTTGATTACCTTGAGCATGAATGGGAACCAAGGCAGGTAGTTCATATACCCCAACCAAATTATCGTTTAAGTAAACCCAACAATCTGTTATTCTGCTGGAAGAAGTGCCATGTGAAGATAAAGTCGTTAAATTAAATTGTTCAACTTTTACGAAAGCAGGTATTACTTCTGGACGATCAAACAAACCGCAACCTGAAAAAATAAAAGCTATGAGTATAATAAATGCGTTAATTATCTTTTTCACTATTCAAATAATAAAAGATTGATTTCAATTTTAAAGAAACGCAAAGTTATAGTATTTATTTTATTAACCTAAGTTCGGGATAAAATTCAGTTCAAAACGTATGTAAAAGAACAGTTTCGACTAAAAAACAAGAAGGAATAACGGGTTATACCTCATCACAGTAGTTTTTAGTTAATTATTTCCCTTTTTGATGCGAGTATAACTGAAACTAATGAATCTTTCTATCGAAAACCTTCAAAGTTTCTATATATTTCAATTGATTTTTGGGAAGAAAATGACTTTTAGATGCTGTTAATTGTTCTACTTTAAATAAAAATCAATTATTCTGCGTTGAACTCGTGGTGATTTAGCCCGCTAAAGCCCAACAAATTCGCCTTGTCTAATTGTTTTTATATAATTTGAACTAAAATCCTTATCCCGAACTCAAGTTAATAAATCGAATTTAGAGTTCTTCCTATTCTCTACCCTCTTTAATAAAACTTGCTGCTTTTTGAATACAACATATCAATAATTATCTTAATATTGTGGCGCACATTAAAATAAATATCTATTTATTTAAACTATTTCATTATGAAAAAAATTCCGATTCTCATCGTTTTTGTTACTTTTTTGCTCTCACACCAAACTCATTTTGCTCAATCTAAATTTGGTGCTGATTATAAATATGTACACAATAACCCAGCTATTGGATTTGGAATTGGTACCAGTCATTATTTTGGTGATTTGAGTAAAGATAAAACGTTGTCGGGTGCAAAAATTGCCTCATTTGGAACTCATTTAAATTATTTACATCCTATTTCCAACTCATTTTTGGCAAAGGGCTCTATTAATTACAATAAACTAGGCCAATTTGGGTTAGATACCTCAGGAAATTATCATAATATTAAAGCGAATTTATTTAGTTTTGATGCTGGTGCTAGATATCGAATTGACAACGATATTCTACTCGATAATCAGGTTCCATTTACTATTTTTATAGGCGCAGGAGTGGGTTATTCGCTTTTTTCATTGTCCGAAGATCAATATGATGAAAACAATCAAAAGTATCATTATTGGAGTGATGGCACCATTCGTAACAATTCTGAAACAGACTTAGATGCAGCCAATGCCGAACTTATTTACAGAAACTATGATTTTGAAACAACCATTGAAACCGAAAATAAAGGATTTTTATATTCCTTTTTTGAATTAGGATTTGGATTAAAGATTACTTCAAATCTTAATGCACAATTTGTTTACAAACATAATTTTGCTTTTTCGGATCAAATTGATGGTATTAGTACCAACTCAAGAAAAGATAAATATGTATACTTGAGTGCTGGTATGTTATGGTATTTTGGATTACCCGAACGCACTAATAGTGAAATATTACAAGCAAAAGCAGCAGAAAAAATACACTTAGAAGATTTAGACGATGATGGCGTGCCTGATGTGAATGACTTTTGTGCAAAAACGCCTCGAGGTTGGGAAGTAGATACCAAAGGATGTCCATTGGATGATGATGGTGATGGTGTGCCCAACAAACTTGACAAAGAGGCAAATACGGCAAAAGGAAGCTTAATCAACAAAGAAGGCGTTACTGTAACTGAAGAAGAATTGGAAGTAATGTATTTGCTTCAATCAGGTGAAATGGATGCGCATCCTAATTATCAAGAATATAAAAAGAAATATCCTAAATTATTCTTTCTTTTTTATGGTGAAGAAGTCATTCAAAAAACAGAATCAATTTCTGAATAAATATTTGCATTTAACGATTTAAAACTGTTAAGGGTATCTATGAAAGTTGGATTTGACGCAAAAAGGGCTTTTCAAAATTTTACGGGTCTTGGTAATTATTCTCGAGATTTAATTAAAAACTTACTTGAACAATATCCTGACCTTGATTATTGGTTATATGCTCCCAAAATTGTATCGAATGGTACTTCCAAAATATTTGAGGAGGGCAATAACCTTCATTTAATTTCTCCAAAATCTCAATTGGATAAAACCTTCAAATCACTTTGGAGGTCGATAAATCTAGAAAAAGAATTAAAAAAAGATGGCATTGAAATATTCCATGGGTTGAGTAATGAAATTCCTATTCGAAAAAAGAGTTCTTCAGTAAAATATGTGGTTACCATTCATGATTTAATATTTAAGCGATTCCCTCGCAATTACAAAGCTATTGACCGTAGAATTTACAACACCAAATTCAAATATGCTTGTAAAAATGCCGATAAAATAATCGCCATTAGCGAACAAACAAAAAGGGATATTGTTGATTTTTATGGTATTTCACCTGAAAAAATTGAGGTTATCTATCAAACTTGTCACGAGAACTTCAAAAAAAACTATACTGAGGAGGTAAAGCAACATATTCGGGTTAAATACAACTTGCCTGAAAATTACTTATTGAATGTCGGTACTATTGAAACACGCAAAAATTTAAATGCCATTATTCAGGCTATGCCTTTTATGGAAAACAATCTTCCTTTGGTCGTTGTGGGCAGAAGTACTCGTTATATGAACTTCTTGAAAGTTCAAATGACCAAATTAAAAATCAATCCTGATAAAATCATTTTTTTGAAAAACGTTTCTATTGAAGAACTGCCTTCTATTTATCAAATGGCCAGTGTTTTTATATACCCATCTTTTTTTGAAGGTTTTGGAATTCCAATTATTGAAGCCTTGTATTCTGGAACACCCGTAATTACAACAAATGGAGGTTGCTTTCCTGAAGCTGGAGGTCCCAATTCAATATACATTAACCCCGAAAATTACAAAGAAATTGCCACTCAAATTGATCGAGTAATCAACGATGAAAATTTACGTTTACACATGCGAACAGAGGGTAAAATTTATGCTCAAAATTTTGACTCCATAAAATTGGCTCATCAGGTAATGGAATTATACCAAAAATTGCGAATTTCTTAGAGGACTTAACTTAGTTTTTTTTACTATTATAAGTGTAGCCAATTTAAATATAATTATCTTTGCCATTCAATTTGATTAACACTAAATAAATATGCTTATTTATTTAGATTTTGCCCAGGTGTTGAAATTGGTAGACAAGCCATCTTGAGGGGGTGGTGCACTACGTGCGTGCTGGTTCGAATCCAGTTCTGGGCACATTTCATTTTATAGTACTAAATTACGTTGAACTGGATGAGATGTTTACTCTCGTTATTTAAAAAAAATAACGGAGAATCCAGTTCTGGGCACATTTCATTTTAAATTACAAAATATACATAGAACTGGATGAGAAGTTTACTCTCATAATTTAAAAATGAAAACCGAGCATCCCGTTTTGGGCAAAGCATAGATTTATTCCAAATAAACCTAGATCAGGACTAGAAGTTCAATCAAACTTTCAAAAGATTCAATCCCTTAGTTTATAAATAATTGGGCATTTTAATCATACCGAAATAATTTTTGGAATAAAATATGTAAAGCGTTTTCCATAAGTTTGTATAGATTAAAAAAAAAAGTATCTTTGCAACTGTCAAGTAAGTACTAATGACAAAACAAAATTATATGAAAAACTATTTAATTATTTTAGGTGCAGTTGGAATTTCGATAGCATCTGCTACAATCCACGCTCAAGATGATAAAAACCTGGTTCAAAATCCAAGTTTTGAATCAGAAAAAGGTAAGTTAAAAAAATTAAATCAAATTGATATTGCTACCGATTGGACGAGTCCAACTGGAATGAAAGCCGATTTATTTTCTTCGGGAAAACCTGCTCCTTGTTCAGCTCCTGACAATCCATATGGAAAAGAAGAGCCCATGGAAGGTAAAAATTATGCTGGAATCTTAATGTACAGTTATAACAATAAAGAACCGAGAACCTACATTCAAAATAAGTTAATGGCTCCTCTTAGAAAAGATGTTGAATATTGTATGAAATTCAATGTGAGCCTTTCTGATTTATCTAAATATGCCGTTAATAATTTTAATGTTTATTTTTCAAAAGATCCACTTTCAGTTGCTGAAAAAACAGACATTATTTTTGAAAAAGAAAAAGACAAAGAAGGTTTAGGAACGGTAAAAAGTAATGAGGTTATGTTGGGTAGATATGGATGGGAAACCATTTGTGTTACTTTTAAAGCTACAGGAAAAGAGCAATATATTGTAATTGGAAACTTCTACAATAACAAAGAAACCAAATTAGAAAAAATGAAAAAGAAAGAGGATTTTCCTGGTACTCAAGTTCCAAAAGCCTATTATTATATAGACGAGGTGGAATTGTTTATTATGGAAGATGCTTCAGAATGTGCTTGCAAACAAGAAGGAGAATCTAAAGAATCGATTGTTTATCACAAAGAATACACCAGTGCTGATGGTTTTGACATTGAAGAACAAATAAAATTGGCTACAATTTATTTTGATGTTAACAACAGTAAAATAGAATCCAGTATGATGAAAGATTTAGAGATTATGGCAGGTACATTAATCGCTAATCCTGAATTCAAAATCGAATTAACAGGTAACATTGATGCCGTTGAAGGGAAAGAAATGAAAGCAGAACCCGAAAATGAATTCTTAGCTAACTTAGCTCTTACACGTGCCGAGAAAGTAAAAGAATATCTTGTAAATAAAGGAGTAGATGCTTCAAGAATTACAGTTAAATCAGCTCAAGATAAAAACTTAGCTAGTACCGGAACAACTCCTTTGGATGATGCCAAAAACAGACGTGTTGAGTTTAAACTTATTAAATAAAATTATCATTTGTTTTATTTTGCTAAAAGCCCTTTCATTCGGAAGGGCTTTTTCGCAATCTATAATTTCTAATGGTGATTTTCACTCTATTTCTGATTGCCCCCAATTTTGGAGTCAGAAAGCTCAAGAGTTCAAAACCAATAATTGGTGGTCGCCAACTTTAGGTACTCCAGACACTTACAACCCTTGTAGTAAAATGTGTGGGACTTTATCCAATTGGTTAGGTGGTGTTCCTGAAACCAATAATGGCTACATTGGATTAGTTATTCAATCGTTCAATAAAAATGCTGAGACACTTTATAGAGAATATGTGCAAACTCAACTAACCCAATCACTTATTAAAGATAGTTCTTATACCCTTTCTCTGGATATTTTTTTTCCTGTAAACTGTCAGTTCATTACCACCGATTTTGGGGTTTTGTTTAGTGAATTTGCAATTAAAAGCAACACTGAAGGCATTCTTCCAATTCAAAAAAACTTTCCTCAAGCCATCAGTATCCCTTCCACTAAAAAAGGTCAATGGCACAAAGTGACGCATACATTTGTAGCTAATGGACAAGAGCGATTTTTGACCATAGGAAATTTTTTATATGCTATGACCAATCCAGTGGCCTCAGAAGGTTCCATTCCTTTGAGTTATCTTTTTATTGATAATGTTGTACTGGTTCCTTCTGGCAATACATCAACACAATTGTCAAAAAAGGTTTATCCAAATCGCGGGCTAACCTTTTCAGTTGGAAAAGTGTTTGATTTGGATGGAAATGAAACTACCGATCAAGTCCATAATAAAGATACCGCTCACGCCTATTGTTCTTGTGTCAATTGTATGCGCTTGAGAGGAGAATTAGACCCCAATTTAACTAAACTGGAAGCATTGACTGATTTTGAAGTAAAAGAAGGACAACGGATTGATCTTAACGAAATACTTTTTGATGTAAGCACGGGAGCCATACGCCCAGAATCGCGTGTTTTTTTGAATAATTTAATTTTCTTTTTAACTGAAATTGACTACGCTGACTTGCGTTTTGTTGTTTACACGTATGAATCAAATCCAAATGGTGAAGCCATAGCAAAAGAAACTTCATTAAATTTGTATCATTTATTAAGAAAAAGTGGAATATCGAATAAAATTACGTTTCTTCACAATACAAAAAACAGTCTATCGAGATTGGATGGATTACCAACCGATAGAAGCATTGAATTGCATATTGTAAAAATAAACAAATGACCATGCCTATGTCTCACGCAATAGTTGAAAAAGGAAATAAAAAAGTTATGAATGGATGGGCTTTTTATGATTGGGCCAACTCCGTTTATCCTTTAGTCATAACAACAGCTATTTTTCCTATATTCTATGAAAGTTATGTAGTTCATTTCACCGAAATTATAAACGGTGAAGAAGTGAATTTTGTAAACTTTTTTGGTTTTAAACTAATTAATACCGCTTTAATTTCAATTCTTACTGCCGTATATTTCGTTTTAATTGTGTTCATATTACCGTTACTTACGGGTATTGCTGATGCCGCAGGCAATAAAAAGAATTTTTTACGCTTTTTTTGTTACTTAGGTTCTTTCTCGTGTATGTCCTTGTATTTTTTTGATAAAAACCATTTAGAATTGAGTATGTTAAGCTTTGTATTCGCAGGTATTGGTTTTTGGTGCAGTTTGGTTTTTTACAATGCCTACCTCCCAGAAATTGCCGAAGAGAAAGATCATGATGCGCTGTCTGCCAAAGGTTTTTCAATGGGCTATTTTGGTAGTGTTTTATTACTCATTAGTTGCTTAGTAGCAATAATGGTTTTTAAAATGGATGCTCGTTATTGTTTTGTTGCCACAGGTTTGTGGTGGTTTGGCTTTAGTCACGTTACCTTTGCTCGTCTACCAAAAATTCAAAACAGAGACGATGCTTTTGGGTCTAATATTTACAAAGGATTTAAAGAAATAAAAAATGTCTGGAAACAAGTTCAGCAAACAGTACGATTAAAAAGGTATTTACAATCATTTTTTGTTTACAGTATGGCCGTGCAAACGATTATGATTATGGCCGTTTATTTTGGTTCCAAAGAAATTAAATGGAACGACTCTGATCATGCTAAATTAGGCCTCATCGTAAGTGTAATTTTAATTCAATTAATTGCCATTCCTGGAGCCATTGGCTTGTCAAAATTATCAGAAAAAATTGGCAATATTAGAGCCCTCATTTTGGTGGTTTCAATTTGGATCATCATCTGTTTGAGTGCGTTTTTTGTAACCACACCCTTACAATTTTATTTTATTGCTGCATTTGTTGGTTTGGTAATGGGAGGCATACAATCCTTAAGCAGAAGTACCTATTCTAAATTTATTCCTGAAAACACACCTGATACCGCTTCTTTTTTCTCTTTTTATGACATTGCCGAAAAATTAGGAATAGTAGTAGGAATGCTTTCGTACGGTTTGATAGAACAACTCACCGGAAGTATGCGCAATTCGATTGTGTCATTAGTAGTATTTTTTACCGTTGGTCTGCTTCTATTATTGCGTGTTCCGAAGGAGGAGGTTGCTCAAAAATTTAATGGGGAAATTGTTGATTAATTGAACTCGAATTCCGAATCTGATCGTTATTTGATTACGTTAAAGTTTCCTCCTGTTCTTACCATAGGTTAAGAAATTTTATTTTACACAACAACTATTGTTTTGGTAATTATTTATTCCGTAAATTTGTTATCAAATAAAAAATTATAAATGTATGGGACACGATTCAAATGACCGTAGAAATTTTTTAGGCAAATTAGTTTTGGGAACAACAGCTTTAGCAGCTGCCCCAATTATTGGTGCTTCTCCTCTTCAAAACACAACTCCCATTATGAATGCAATAAAAAAAATTCGTGCTTTAGGTTTTCAATGGCAAACTCTTGATCCATTTTTATTTTGTGTACACCACGAAGATGATTATCCAAAAGGAAATGATGAATTAGGTCCAAATGAAAGTTTAGCAGGTAGAAATATAGGTTCTGATTTTAATATAAAAGACGGATACCGAATGTATCATGGAACAAAAGTTCCTGGTTTTCCGGGACATCCTCACAGAGGGTTTGAAACACTTACTGTTGTAAGAAAGGGATTGGTTGATCACAGCGATTCATTAGGAGGAGCAGGAAGATATGGTAATGGTGACCTACAATGGATGACCGCAGGAAAAGGATTGATGCATTCAGAAATGTTTCCTTTATTGAAAAAGGAGGAACGGAATCCGTTAGAATTGTTTCAAATTTGGATGAATTTACCGCGCAAAAGTAAAATGGTTTCACCCGATTATAAAATGTTTTGGAGCGAAGAAATTCCCAAAATAAAACAACAAGAGGGTAAGGTATTCATTGAAGTTTTAGTGGGTAGTTTGTTTAACGAACAAGCACCTTCACCACCCTCAAATTCATGGGCAAACGAAAGTCTTAATTGTGTGGGCGTTTACAATTTAATACTTGCACCAAACACAACTTTTACCTTACCGGCCACAAAAGAAGGAATTAATAGAAGCCTTTATTTTTATGAAGGCACAGCACTTATGGTTGCCAATGAAAATGTACCGGAATATCATGCCGTAGATGTTGAAAGCAGCAAGGATATTGTAATTAAAACGGGTGCAACTGAAGCAAAAATATTAATTCTTCAAGGCAGACCCATAGATGAACCCGTTGTGCAACACGGCCCCTTTGTAATGAATTCACGTCAAGAAATAAATGAAGCATTTGCGGAATATCAACGCACCCAATTTGGAGGTTGGCCTTGGAGTAACTATGATCATGTGCACGATAAAAAATTAGGACGTTTTGCTAAATATCCCAATGGAAAAGAGGAAGTAAAAGGATAATTACACCCATTGCCATAATCCATATCAATTTTTCATAATGAGGCATTGAAATAATAGGCCACAACCCTTTCATCAGTGCTGAAACAATGAAAAAAAGGCGTTTGTAAAAAAAAGTTGCTATAAATATTTGCAAGTAAGCAAAAACATATTACTTTTGCAACCCAATCAAAAACGGAGAGTTGGCAGAGTGGTCGATTGCGGCAGTCTTGAAAACTGTTGTACCGCGAGGTACCGGGGGTTCGAATCCCTCACTCTCCGCCAAAACTTATAATCCTCATTCAGCTCTGCTGAATGGGGATTTTTCATTTTAAAAAGTCTCAAACTTGTTTGAAGACTATTTATATGAAAAAGACCAAAAACAAAAGCGCCAGCTTTGTTTTGAAGATTATAAGTTTTGAAGCCTCACCCACTAATGGAAGGACGCAGTCAATCCCTTTTGCTTTCAAATTAGGATTTCTAGTTGGCGTTACAAAAGCTCCTCTCGTCCTTGTTTGAGAGTAACGGTAACGAGGACGCATGTATAGTGTGATTGCATCGCACCATACTAAATTCATTACAGGGATTCCTTACGTTTTCTATATAACATTTCTAGTTGGCGTTACAAACGCCCCTCTCATGCATCCTCGTTATGCTTTGCTAAACGAGGATGAGATTGCGCAGCCAATCCCTTTTGTTTTCAAAAAAAATTCTATTAAGTGTTTAAAAGCTCCTCTCGTCCTTGTTTGAGTGTAACGGTAACGAGGACGCATGTATAGTGTGATTGCATCGCACCATACTAAATTC
>CAYQNU010000002.1:214353-267785 GCA_964419055.1 uncultured Flavobacteriales bacterium
ACTACAGGGATTCCTTTTGTTTTCAAATTAGGATTTCTAGTTGGCGTTACAAACGCCTTTTTCATGCATCCTCGTTACGCCTTGCTAAACAAGGATGAGAAGTTTCAACCAAAAAAGCTCTATCTTTACGCTTATTCTAAATAATTTGTAAAATGAAAATTGTATTCATTCTGCTTTCATTTATTTATATATCATGTAGTCACATTGTAGAGAATCATTCTAACCAATCCAATAAAACAATTAAGACAATTGATGAAATTGATTCTACTTCTAATGAACAATATTTGAATACTCGAAAAAAATTAGACCCATTTGTTTTTACTGATGAAATAAAACGTATCAACGATTCGAATTTACCTATTCCAAATGAAATGAAGGACCTTTTTGATGAAATAACCCCAAACTATGGTCTTCTTGATTTTAATAAAGATGGATTCGATGATTTATTTTTTGAATATTATAATTTGTCAGGTTCTGGTGAAAAAAATACTGTAGAAATATTTTTTTATGAACCATTAAGAAAGGAATATTCTGACACAAGTTTCAAACTAATGAACCCTTCTTTTTTTTATGACAAGAACATAATTACGGCTTATTACTATGGAGGCAGCGGAGGAAGTGCAGAAATGTATCAGATTGAAAATGGAAAGTTTGATTTAATTGAACAAATAGAAATTGATATACACTCAGAAAGTAATTTTGAGGTGTTTTTCAACTATTCCCAAAAACCTTTCTTAGACACCGTAAAAACAAAAGATAACTCAGTGCGGCTTCCCTCTGAATATAAATATTATCCTTTAATAACCACCCATTAAAAAATAATTGAAAAATAGAGTCTCAAACGCCCTTTTCATACATCATTTTTACACTTCGTTAAACGAGGATGTGAAAAAAGCTTTTACATTGTCACTCATACATTCTTTCCGTTTTTGGATCATCCTTAATTCTGTTTAACAGATGAATAAAAAATCTAAATAGAAGCGACAACAATAAAACTACTACCAAGTATATAATTATAGAAAATAATGTGTCAAAGTTAAATTTGTCGTTTACGACAATATAATAAAACTCAGAAATTTTTCTGATTGAATATAAAACAGTTCCTACGACTATTAATCCAATTGGGAAACCCATTAATTGTTTTTTATATTTTGATTGCATAGGTAATAAAATAAGCATTGTAAATTTATAACAAAAATCTTTTTAGATAAAAACAAATACCTTCTACTTATGAATGAAATTGATTTAAATGTGAATAACTGAAACAAATAAACAGTAATTCCAAAAATAAAAAATCTCACTTCACCTTACACGTATTTTTACCCAACAACTTATAAATGGGACACGTCCCTACAATGGCTGTTACTATTAAAATGCCTCCAATAATCAACGCTATAACTCCCAAAACACCTGTTAAAGTCTGTGTAATGTACAATCCCGAAAGTATAAATGCCAGCACAATTCTAATTGCTTTATCCAATTTACCAACGTTTTCTTTTGACATAATGTGTTGTTTTGTTTGTTAGTTTCTTTATTTATGCTCTTCCCTTCACTGACCATACAAAAGTAAATGTTGCTATCAATTCACCAGCAGCATCTCTGCCTTCTATTGTTGTTTCAATTAATACAGGCACTTTGGTTTGCATCGTTTCTTCAATTGAATTTCTAATTTTTTGCCCATCTTCACACGTAAAATAGGTCAAACTGGTTGCTTTTTTGTGAAACTGTCCCTCACACTTCACTACCAGCATTGCTACAGAAGGTTTTTGTTTACGTGTAAACATTACCAATAATGCACCTGAAGCCATTTCAGCAGCCATTCCCAAAACCGCCCAAAAAGTAGATTTAAAGGGATTTTTATTCAAACGTTTATAAGGTACTGAAACTACACATCGCTCCTCAGTTAATGTCACGATTTTCATTCCACTCAAAAATCCCATGGGTAGCATTCCCATTAATGCCAATCGAAACTTAAAACTACTCGAGAAATCTTTTTTCAGTTGATCTATCGGTTCTTGTTTGAGGAGTGTCATATGCCAAAAGAAGTAATTAAATTAAAAAGTTCTATTTTCGTTGACAATATTAGCTAATTTATCGGAAGTGAAGAAACTTATTCCATTGAATTGAGTAATTTCGCTTGAATAAATTATAACATTAAAATGAAGGCAGAAATCATCAACATTGGAGATGAATTACTCATTGGGCAAACCGTAAATACGAATGCCGCTTGGATGGGTTCTTTTTTAACTAATTTAGGAATTTCGGTTTCTTTTAGCACCGTTATAGCGGATGATGAAACAGCCATTTTAGATGCATTAAAAATTGCTAAAGAACGTTCATCTTTGGTACTTATTACCGGAGGTCTCGGCCCTACAAAAGATGACATCACCAAACATACCTTGTGCAAATATTTTGAAAGTACACTTATTGTTAATCAAGAAGTATTGAAAGGTATTGAAGATTATTTTAGCAAGCGCAATCGTCCCATGTTGCAAACCAATATTGATCAAGCATTGGTTCCCGATGCTTGTATTGTTTTGAAAAATGATTTAGGTACTGCTTGTGGTATGTTATTCGAAAAAAATGATTGTGTTTTTGTTTCTATGCCAGGTGTGCCTTATGAAATGAAACACATCATGGAAACGGGTGTTTTGGAGTATCTAAAAGAAAAAAATAAGATTGGTGCTATTTATAATGAAACGGTGAGAACTATTGGCATAGGTGAATCCTTCTTAGCTGAAATCATTGGAGATTGGGAAACCAAATTAAGAGATAACGGACTTAAATTAGCTTATTTACCTTCTCCTGGAGTAGTGAAACTAAGAGTTACTGCTACTACTTCTGATCAAAAAGAGAATGTCATTCTAGTAAAAAAAGCCATTGAAGAATTAGAACACATTATCCCTCAATATATATACGGAAAAGGTGATACCGAAATTCAACAAGTAATAGGAGAAATACTTCTTAAATATAATAAAACGTTGGGCATCTGTGAAAGCTGCACAGGAGGATATTTGTCTCATTTAATCACCAGCGTTTCGGGTTGCTCCAACTATTTTTTAGGCAGCATTGTAAGCTACACAAATCAATTAAAGAACAAGTTATTAGCTGTAAACAACAACCATTTCACAACCGTTGGAGCCGTTAGTGAAGAAGTGGTAATGGAAATGGTAAAAGGTGGACTTGAATTGTTGCAATCTGATTATTGCATCGGAATTTCTGGGATAGCTGGTCCAAATGGGGGAACAGAAGAAAAACCCGTAGGTACCATTTGGGTTGCTGTAGGAAGTCAAAAAACTACCAAAACTTTTAAATATACATTAGGCAACAATAGGGAACGTAATATTCAAATGGCTTCTATTTTTGCGTTAAATGAATTGAGAAAATTAATAATCAGTGAAAACTCTTAATTCTTTAATAATTAAGGCAACTTTTTACTATTTTTCTCGTTACTGATCAAGTTATATATGGTTCTTAAAAATAGTTTACATACCTTTTTATCTAAGAAACTTTTTCCCAAGAAAGTATTTTTTTCATGTTGGCTATTGTTATGTACCTTCTTTAACCTAAACGCACAGGTCTTAAGTCCTGAAATCACGTGTTTAAGTGTAGCCAATAATGGAAATGTTACCATCAACTGGAACCCATCAACAAATGTGGGTGGTAGTTTTGTTCAATACAACATTTATTCAAATGCATCAGGGGCCTTTAATTTAATTAATACTATTCCAACAATTGGATCTTCGCTATTTATTCATGGTGGTGCTGGTGCTCAATTGTCTTCTGTGAGTTATTTTATAAGGGCGGTATATTTCAATGGTACTACCAATATTGAATCACCTGCATTAGATACCTTACACACTATTTATCTTAATTTGAATAATCCGAATGATGGAACAGCCATTCTGCAATGGAATGATCCTTTTACTCCATTGATTTCCGGTGGCACCTACGGTGACTATTATTACATCCATCAAGAATATCCTTCTGGGACTTGGAATTTAATTGACTCCGTTCTCATCAGTGGCCCTAATTATAAAAGAGATACCATCTCCATTTGTCAGGCTACAATTAACTATCGCATTGAATTACGAACCAACAGTGGCTGTTCACATTTTTCCAATATGCCGGGTGATGAATTCAGAGATCTTATTGCTCCACTTCCTCCCATTATTCAGCATGTAACGGTAGATTCACTAACAGGAAACACCGTAGTTTCTTGGAATCCGAGTACTTCTGAAGACGCAGTGGCTTACATTATTTTAGTAAATATAAGCGGAGCATGGGTTATTCTTGATACTCTTTATGGATACAATAATACGAGCTTTACCTATTCCAACTCAAATGCTGATTTAATTTCTGAACCCTTTGGAATAGCTGCTTTCGACAGCTGTTTAAACGGTAATCCTCCTGGACCAAACACCAGCCCAATGGGCACCTTTCAACGAACAATTTTTGTAAAAAATAACTATCAAGTTTGCGCAAAAAAAACCACTTTACGATGGAATAAATACATCAATTGGGCTAGTGGAGTTGCCAAATATGAAGTTTTTAGAAAATCAGGAAACGGAAGTTTTAATTTAATTGGTTCAACCGTTCCCGGGGATACCGTTTTTATTGATGATGATCAGTCTTATAATGTAAATTATTGTTATGTAATAAGAGCCATTTCGGGTAACGATCAAGATTCTTCGCTCTCCAATATTTCTTGTAGGTATTCGAATCAACCACCTATTCCTAATTACAGTTATTTAAGTAATGTTTCAGTCGTAGGAAATACAATAGATATATCCTTGTTTTCGCATACGGGAGGAATTACCAAACAAGTAATTTTGGAAAGAAGCACCGACAACGGAATTACTTTTTCAACAATTGAATCACGTAACGCCTTACAAAGCACCATGGTTTTTTCAGATGTAGATGTAGAAGTGAACAATCAGCAATATGTTTACAGAGTGAGTTTAAAGGACAGTTGTGATAACATAAGTCGTATTAGCAATACCGGCAAAAATATATTACTTACGGTTCAAGTGGATGATGTCAATCTTAAAAATCAACTCAATTGGACCCCTTATGAAAATTGGCAAGTGGGAATTTCAGCTTACTCCATATACAGAAGCATCAACGGTGTTTTTGACCCAACGCCTATTGCTACCGTTCCTTCCAGTCAATTGTATTTTGAAGACGATGTATCTGGTTTCATTGGGACACTTTCAAATGGATCTTTCTGTTATAAAATCGAAGCTATAGAAACCACTAATTCTTTTGGAAACAGCTCATCAAGTTTTAGCAATGAATTTTGTGCCACTATGAATCCTTTGGTTTTTATCCCAAATGCCTTGTATATTGATGGCATTAATAATCAATGGAAACCTGTGGCCAACTTATTAGATTTCACCTCCTATTCGGTGCGTGTTTATACGCGTTTTGGTGAAGTAATTTTTGAAACTTCCGATCCAAACATCTCTTGGGATGGAACCTATAAAGGACAAATGGTGCAATTGGGAGTCTATATTTATCAAGTTACTTTTGACGCAGGAAATGGAAAATTTGAAGATATCAGAGGGTCTTTAACGGTTATTCGATAACTCCATTTCGACTTTTCAAAAACCATAATCCTTTCACTTCTAATTCACAAAGCTTTCCACAACTCTTAATTTCGGATGATGATTCTGATATATTAACCGATAATTATGCGCATCTTTGCGGCTTAAAACCATTTTTCAATACAATTTATGAATTACTTTTCTGTTGAACTCGTTTCCAAGTCTTATGCTGAAAAAGTACTGTTTAAAGATGTCTCTTTTGGTATCGACCAAGGACAAAAAGTAGCCATTGTAGCCAAAAATGGAAGTGGGAAAACAAGTCTTTTAAATTGTTTGATAGGAAAAGATGTTCCAGATGGAGGTAAAATTGTGTTTAGAAATGATATCCGAGTTGGGTATTTAAAACAAGAAGAAGATTACAATCCTGAAGCTACCATATTAGAAACCGTATTTCAAAGCGATAGTGAGGAACTCAATTTATTGCGTAATTATCAAATTTGTATTGATGACGAAAAAAGACATCATGAATTAGAAGAAATTTCCAATAGAATTTCTGAATTAAACGCATGGGATACCGAGAGTTTTATAAAGGAAGTTTTGTCCAAACTTGAACTTCATGATGTTTCCAAACAGGTGAAAATGTTATCGGGTGGTCAAAAAAGACGTTTAGCCTTGGCAAAGGTTATCATTGAACGCCCACAAATGTTGATTCTGGATGAGCCTACCAACCACTTGGATGTGGAAATGATAGAATGGTTGGAAGAATATATTTCAGGCGCTACCATTACCTTACTTATGGTAACTCACGACCGTTATTTTTTAGAGCGCGTTTGTGATGAAATATTGGAATTAGATTTAGGAGTAATGTACCGATATAAAGGAAACTACTCGTATTATCTCCAAAAACGTGAAGAACGACAAATAAATCAGCAGGCCAACATTGATAAAGCAAAAAACCTGTTTAGTAAAGAATTGGAGTGGATGCGCAGACAACCTAAGGCTCGAACCACCAAATCAAAAGCTAGGATTGATGATTTTTATGAAACCAAAGAAGCAGCCTCTCAAAAAATAGATCACAGCAAAGTACAAATTAATGTACAAATGGAGCGAATGGGAAACAAAATTTTGGAGTTCCATAAAGTTTCGAAAGCCTTTGGAGAAGATAAAAAAATATTAACCAATTGGAGCTATCATTTCAAAAGAAAAGAGCGAGTGGGATTAGTTGGAGCCAATGGCGTTGGTAAATCAACCTTTTTGAATTTAATTACCGAAAATCTGCAACCCGATTCTGGTAAAATTGTCTCTGGAGAAACTATCGTTTATGGGTATTACAACCAAAAAGGATTGGAACTGAAAGAAGACAAAAGAGTAGTTGAAGTTATTAAAGATATTGCAGAATATTTACCCATTGGAGGAGGAAAAAAAATTACTGCCGTTCAATTATTAGAAAAGTTTTTATTCACACCAGCTTCTCACTATCAATACGTTTCAACTTTGAGTGGAGGTGAACGTAAACGTTTGTATTTGATTACCATATTAATGAAAAATCCAAATTTTTTAATTTTGGATGAGCCCACCAACGATTTAGATATTTTCACGCTACAAGTTTTGGAAGATTATTTATTGAGTTTTGAAGGTTGTTTAATCATTGTGAGCCACGACCGTTATTTTATGGATAAACTAGTTGATCACATTTTCCTATTAAATGGTGATGGCACCATTAAAGATATTGTAGGAAATTACAATGAATACAGAGATTATCGAGAAGAACAAATTGTAGAGAAACGCAAAGAAAAAGCTATAGAAACCGAAAGAGTTAAAAATAACTCAAACAAAACCAGACAATTATCTTTCAATGAAAAAAAGGAATTCGAAAAATTGGATTCAGAAATCCCCGTTTTGGAAACGCAGCGAAATAAACTTTCAGAAGAATTGACTTCGGGTAATTTGAGTTATGATGAAATTGAAAAAATTTCAGCAAAACTAATTACACTTTCAACTGAAATTGAAAGCAAATCTGAGCGTTGGATGGAATTGGCATCATTGGTTTAATGGCTCTTTGATAAAGTCTTAAACTCTAAAAAAATTGTTTTTAAAGTATTTTTTTTAGTGCTCGGATTAAACCTAACGCAATTTTGTTTATAAAATAATTTTCAACTTCATAAAAAAAGTAGTATTTTAGTATCGAAAAATTACAACTAAAAGCTATGGAAAGGAATTTTTTAGTACCCCATGATTTTACCCCAGTGGGTGAATCTGCTGCTTTACAAGGAGCGTATTTGTGTCAAGCCACGCAATCAACCTTGTCTCTTTTACACATTGTAAAATCAGATAAATTAAAAGCAGAAGCTGAGGCCAAACTTAAAGTTGAAAAATCTAAAATTCAAAAAGAATTTCCTGATTTGGATGTAAAGTTGTTTGTTGTAGCAGGAAATATTTTTGATGATATAGGCGGAACAGCCAAAAAATTAAATTCCAGTTTGATCATTATGGGTACCCATGGTGCAAAAGGGATGCAAAAAGTATTCGGAAGTTTTGCAATCAAAGTAATCACGAATTGCTCCGTTCCTTTTATGGTGGTGCAAAACAACATTACTATCAAAAAACTTGACAAAATAGTTTTCCCATTAGGTATTATGGCCGAAAGCCTTCAAATTATGGGATTTGCCGGTACTTTAGCAAAAGCTTTTGATGCCGAAATGCACATCATTGCCGAAACACAAACCGATGCTAAACTAAAAAATAAGACCAACATTAACTTCCAAGTAGTAGGTAAACAAATGGCTGCTACCGGAGTAAAATATAAAATGGAATTAGTGCCTGGAAGTGATTCATATTTTGACAAAATTATGGCGTATGTCAAAAAAGAAAAAGCGGATATGGTAGCCATTGCATATTACAATGAAAGCATTATTCCTCAATTGGATCGTTTTTATCAAAACATCATCACCAATGAGGCCAACGTACCTTCGTTGATCATCAACTCCACTTCGGTTTCTTCTAGTTATTTTTAGTACCTCGGCTAGGGTTGGTGACTTCGACAGGCTGACTTCGACAAGCTCAGTCACCACTGTGATCGAAGTTCAGTCACCACAGTGATTGAAGTGGTAACAACGGGTTTTAGTTTAAAGTAACTTTTTGGAAACTCTTTCAAAGACCCATCATTTTGGATTTACTCCACTAATTTATATTTGGTATTCCTCTTTATGTAAGAATTGTATCTAGTAAAACTTTGTATCTTCTTAACCAAACAACTGAAGAACTGAACAACCAAATAACTCCACTAAAACTTTGTACTATCGTCCAGATAGCCATCGGATTGTACTTTGTACTCTTATGACTTCTTCCCCTTCTGCCCTCTTGTTTTAGGCTTGCCGTATTTGGCTTTCATTTTGTCCACGTGGCGCACTTTTTTGTTGACTTTTTTGTTTTTGTCAATTTTTTCGTGGAATGCAGGTCCTCGTTCATCCAACGTTGCTACTTTCACCAATACATTTTTCATCGGCACCACGGGCATTTCTGCTTCGGTAAGTACAGTCGAAATTTTAACTTCTTCGGGCATTTCTATAATTTCTACAGATTTGTCCATGATGTATTCTATTTTTTTCAAACTGGTTTCTTCATACGGTGCAACGAATGAAATGGAAACACCATTTTTATCCGCTCTACCCGTTCTACCAATTCGATGGATGTAGTTTTCAGGGATTTCAGGAATATCAAAATTGAACACGTGGGATACAATGGAAATATCCAATCCTCTGGCCACAATGTCCGTGGCAATTAAAATTCGAATAGCGCCACTGTGGAAATCTTCTACCGTTTTGAAACGATTATTTTGAGCTTTATTGGAGTGAATAACCCCAACTTTTTCTTCAAACTGATCATATACAAAATCATATAATTCGTCAGCCATTTTTTTGGAAGCCGTAAAAATCAATACCTTGCTAAACGCTTCATTTTCGACAAATAAATGCTTCAATAAGTTCAACTTCGTATTAAAATTAGGCACTTTATAGGCCATTTGTTGAATATTCACCAATGGCGTTCCGGTGCGAGCCGCTTCAATTCGTTCGGGATTGTTAAAAAACTGATTGATAAAATCTTCCACTTCAGGGATTATGGTTGCCGAAAACAATAGATTTTGTCTACGTTCGGGCAACATATCAATGATATTGGTAATTTGGGTACGAAAACCTAAATTCAGCATTTCATCCATTTCATCAATAACTACTTTGCTGATGTATTTCAAATTCAACGAACCGTTCAAGGCTAAATCCATCAAACGACCTGGTGTGGCTACGATAATGTCTACACCACCTAAAATATCGGCTGCTTGGGTGCGGATGTTTACTCCACCATAAATTCCTTTGCACTGCAAGGTCATATAGGCACTCAACTTTTCTACCTCATCCACCACTTGCACTACTAACTCTCTGGTGGGCACCAAAATAAGCACTTGCGGAAAACGATGTTTGGCAAACGTATGCATGCGCAGCAAAGGCAACAAATAAGCGTACGTTTTTCCCGTACCCGTTTGTGCAATACCAATAACATCTTTGCCCGACATAATAACCGGAAAGGCTCTTTCTTGAATTAACGTTGCTTCAGTAAAACCTAAATCGTCTAAAGCATTCCAAAGAAATTTATTTAAATTGAGTTCTTTAAATTCCATTTTATAAGTTGAATGGTTGCAAAGGTAGGGAGAAAATGTGAGAAACTTATAATTGTGGATTATTGAAGGCGTAAAACAATCATTAATAGTTATATAATACAATGAAAATTAATTTTTCTTACTCTAAAATTTGTATTTTTCATTTGATTTATTGTAAATTGCGGCAAATTATGAGTTTATAAACATACCTTACGGTATATATTTAGCACACTTAACCAAAAATGGAGTGATACAAAACACTCAAAAAGCACTCTATGTTAAATAGGTTCAAAATAGCGGTTATATTCATTAGTTTAGGAGTAAGCCATTTGTTTGCTCCTAGTACTACTTTATATGCACAATACGTAGATACCGTTCATGTTACTGATACACAATATGAATATACCGTTGCTTATGATTGGAGTCACACTTACCTAACAAGTTTTAGTGAAATGAGAGATTCAAATATTGTTTACTTTGGATGGAGTTATTTACAATTTAAACAATATGATGATAATTTTAATATAATTCGCGAAACAAGGCATTTAGATTCGTTAAATATTTACACTGGTAGAAAGATTGCCTATCATCAATCTGCATATTATTTTTCTGGCTTTAAGTTTAATTTTATAACAGACACTGTTAAGAGCGTGCTTGTCAAATTTGACTCAATTGGAAATGTTATTTGGGAAAAAACTTATTT
The DNA here is from genome assembly GCA_964419055.1 of uncultured Flavobacteriales bacterium. Classification (GTDB taxonomy): domain Bacteria; phylum Bacteroidota; class Bacteroidia; order Flavobacteriales_D; family Parvicellaceae; genus CAYQNU01. The sequence continues at coordinate 225,254 of CAYQNU010000002.1, forward strand.
TCCAAATGATAAGGACGTTAGATTAGCATCTGTAACATCAAGACCAGATGGAAAAATTATTATTTTAGGTAACAATATTAATCAAGCACAACCTCAATTAGGATTTACATTTGTATCTCTATTAGATACATCGGGTAGTGTAATATGGACAAAAACTTACAATCAAGTTTATAGCCAACAGCCTATTTCCTACAAGAATACTGCCGATGGTGGAGGAATTTTGGCTACAACACACCAAATAAACAACACCAACTACCAACGTACAGCAATCTACAAACTTGATGCCAACGGAAACACACAATGGCAAAAGATATTGGGTTATCAAGCGCCTTTTCAAGGACCTACTGTGGAGAGCGTTGTTGCAGTATCAGAAATGCCTGATGGTAATTTTTTGTGCTATGGAGGAAAAAGTGATTATCAAAGTGGTTTACAGCGTTCTTGGCTAGTTAAGCTCTCTCCTAATGGCACAGTGCTTAAAGACACCGTGTATGATTTTTTTGAGAGTTATGATGTATTTAACCCTGATCTTATACCTATTTTCAAAGATGACGGTTTCTATATGGGAGGAGATTATTTTGAAGATTTTGATGTAAATTATTCAAATTTTAATTATAGTTTTTTTGATTATGACTTAAATCTAATTTGGTCTAAAGAATATAAAAAAAGACAAAATTTTAATCATATTTATTTTAATAAGCAATTAGAGAATGGTTTTATAGCCTTAGCTGGTTTTGTTTTTAAAGATAACCCAACCAATACAGCCGATGAATGGTTTATGGTGCTGGATAGTATGGGGTGTGAAACAGAACTATGTGCCAATTCGTTGGGTATTTATGAATCAATGTATCAATATATCAATGCTTTTAATGTATCAATTTATCCAAATCCTGCACAAGATGAAGTATATTTATCTATAGATGATGTCCAATTCAACAACCTTAACTATACTATTATTGATATAAGTGGTAAAGCTATATTGCAAGGCATTACACTAATACGCAATGCTGTTGATATTTCCAAACTTCCCAATGGGTATTATTTGGTGCAGGTGCAGGTTGGAGAACAGTTTGTTAGTAAAACTTTAATAGTAAATAGATGAGTAAAGGAAAGTACAATCCCGATGACTATCGGGACTATAGTACAAAGTACAAAGTCACCTATCGTCAGGGTGCTTTACTATGTCTTGTTTTTCTATTTTTTAATCCTTTTTCTAGAACACAAGCTCAAGCAGAATTTTCATTTCAACTATTTTTTGAAGATGCTACAGGAAACAAAGACACTGTTACTATTGGTTATGACGATAATGCAACATCGGGTATTGATGCCGCTTTTGGTGAAGTAGATATTTTAGGGTCACCTTGGAATAATGATTTTGAAGTGAGAGGATCTGACAGATATACTAATGGTACACCAAGTTTTCAGTCAAAAGTTGACATCCGAAATTCACCTTCACTCCATACTATTGATATTCATTGTTTAGCATATCCTTTTGTGGTAAGTTGGGATTCAATTCAATTCTCATCACCTTTACTTTCAGGCTCGGAATTATATCTTCCAAATATTGCAGATTTGAGTTTTCGACTAGCTCATCATTCATCTGTTGGAATTAATGAAGAAGACATTTCTAATGGTACTGATGCTTATATCATCGTTTGGATAACCGACTCTTCAAATATTGGAATAAGTGTAAATGAAATATTAATTGATAATATTTCTTTCTTCCCTAACCCCACTCAAAATGAATTCTTCATTTCTCTTGAAAATTTCAACGAACCCAATCTACCTTTCAAAATATTGGACATTAGTGGAAAAGTGGTTCTTCAAAGTATAGCTAACGACAATACTGGTATTGATATTTCAACCTTACCCAATGGTTTTTATATTGTACTCGTTGACGTAGAAAAAAGGAAGCACACTGCACCACTTATAATTAGTAGGTAATCACGCTCAATTAGCCAAATTTGTTTAATTTTGTAGTTCATTAACGATGAATTACTATGAAAATTACCTTTGCTTCTACCCTACTATTTTGCTTTCTTTTGAGTTTACTTACTTTAAACGCACAACAACCCGTTTTAATAACTCAAGAAAAGAATTTAGGAACTATTTCACACATTACCTATAGCCCAAACGGACGATACATCGCTTCTATCAATGAAAAAGACTTTTTGATAAAAGTGTGGGATGTACAAAGCAGTAAATTAATCGGTACGTTGGTGGGCCATTCGGCCTCCATCAAAGAAGTGGTATTTAATGCTTCGGGGGATGGTTTGTTTTCGTATGATGCCAAAAACAAAAATTACCTTTGGGATTTAAACACGTGGAATCTCAAAGACAGTATTGTTTGGCCCTCGGAAGTAAAAAAAGTGATGATCAACAGCGATTTTTCAAAAGCCTTTGCTCAAAATGAGCGGGAGATTTTTGAATACGTTCGCTCTTCAAAAGTAGCTACACCCATTGTTACAAAACTAAAATCGCCCATAGTAACATTTACCGTTCAGGGCAATTCGATGGTGTATGCTACCGAAAATATGGAGGTTAACTTTTATGATGTAAACGCTAAAAAAGTAATCAAAAAACTCATTCCTTCTACCAAAAGTAAAGCACACGTAATACTTTCAGATGGTGAAAATGCTGTCATAGCTTTTCAAAATGGTCAAATAAGTACTTTTAAACTAGCGGATGGAAGTGAACTAAAATCCTTTTCAACAGGGCTTTCGCATGCTCCGACTACATTTGACATCAATAAAAAAAGTCAGAAGATTGCCTTTCCTAAAGGGAGCAAACAACTATTGGAATTTAATTATGTTACAGGTCAATTGGTAAACGAAATACCTGTAACGGACAACAACGAAAATATCAAATCGGTAAGTTACAGTGCGGATGGCATTACGTTGGCTACATCAGGCTACAAAAAGTTGTTGATGGGACGCATTTATTCCAACAACAATGTCATACAAATTTGGAATTTACCCAACAAAAAACAGATCAAAACTTTAAAAGGAGATGTAAATCCTATTGATGGTTTTACGTTTAGTCCTAAAGAAAATGTGTTGTTTTTGTTGCGCGATGACGTAGTAGATATTTGGAATTTGAATAATGGAGAGCGCATCACCAAAGTAAAACTACACGAACGAAAAATAGAAATCTCTGCACGGGCAGGAGATGCCGTAAATGATAAAAAAGAAGATGTTAAAGAAGATGTGGTGAATGATGTAAAAAACGGGAATATTTCTAAAATCAAATCGATAAAAGATATGGCTGGAGGTGACTTTAGTGGTGTAAAAGGAAAAGTCACTGAAATAAAAACCACCACCGTTCAAGAAAGTAAATACCTGGGTAAAGCGGCTTTTTCACGTTTTGGTTTTCAAGAAGACAAAATCATCATCAGTAAAGAAGAAAACTTTATGGTAACGGCTTTCAAAGATGATGAAATCCGTTTGTACACTATGGAAGATTACACGCCCAAACATGTAGGTTATGTAAAAACCGGTCAAAAGGAATTTTTTGATGTGTTGATTGACCCAAAAGAGGAATTTATTGTAGTTGGTGGAAGTGGTAAAAATCCCGTTTCGGTGATTCAAATTGCCAATCTTACTGAACCCAAAACATTGTATGTAGATGACACCCAAGATTTAAAAATGGGTGGCGCATTTCAAACGGCCAGTGCAATGGCACTCAGTCCAGATGGAAAACGTTTGGTGGTGGCTTTTAATACCGGTAGAATTGTTATTTGGGATACTCAATATTGGTCAAAAGTGAGTGATTTTAGAAGCGGTGTAGCCATGACGATGAGTCCCTTTGTAGGTTTTAGTGCGGATGGAAATAAGTTTTTTGTAAATACCGCAGTAGGCATTATTACCTATGATTTTACCGTTTTTAACCAATTAGTAAAAGATGAACCCATAACTGAAGGAAAAACCTTGAATTTGGAAAAAGCAAAAGTAAACGGCCATCCCGTAATGACACACATGCCGATGAATTATTTGGTTTCAATAGACCATCACCACGTTAACTTTTTGGATGTATTGAATAATAAAACGCACATCAGCACTACATTTAACACCAAATTAATAACAGATATTCAAGTAAATAAATTTGGATATGCAGGAGTGAGTCTTAAAAATGGAGAATTACGTATTTATGACCCTGCAACTGCCAAAGAACGTTTTATTATGGTAGGTGAAGAAGATAATGCCTTATTCAAAACACCGGAGAACTATTATAAAGTAACCAAAGAAGGACACGATTTGGTTATTTTTAGAGTAGGAAAAGATGCCTACCCATTTGAACAGTTTGATACCAAATACAATCGTCCAGATATTGTGCTTCACGCAATGAACAGTGAAGATGAAGGTACCATCAAATTGTACAAAAATGCCTACGACAAACGGTTGGCTAAACTAGGATTAAAAGAAAGTGATTTAGACAATTCATTCAGAGCACCCAGTGTCGAAATTACCAATTTACAAGACATACCTTTAGTGGTTTCTAAAAATCAAATTACGTTTAACATTAATGCTACCGAGAAAAACAGTCAGTTAAGAAAATTAGCCATTTACATCAACGATGTTCCCATTTATGGCGTAAAAGGAATGCCGATTTCGGGTAGCACCTTTTCTAAAGAAATAACGGTTGATTTGGCCTCGGGGATTAATCGTATTCAAATTTCGGTTGAAAACAGTGGAGGAATTGAGAGTTTAAAACAAACCATTGAAATAGAAAACACCGAAACAGTTAAACCTAATTTGTATATTCTTTCTATTGGGACTTCAATATACAAAGACAAACGCTACAATTTGAATTATGCAGCCAAAGACGCCAAAGATTTAGTAAGTATTTTTACCGAAGGAAAGTCATCAGCTTATGGAAGTATAAAATCCAAAACCATTACCAATCAAGAGGCTACACGTGTTACTATTGAAAGCATCAAATCCTTTTTGCAAGATGCACAGATTAATGACGTGGTATTGGTATTTGTTGCAGGACACGGGTTGTTAGATGCCAATTATGATTATTTTTATGGCACGCATGACATTGAATTTTTGAAACCTCAAACCAAAGGATTAGCCTATCAAAGTTTGGAGAATTTATTGGACGGCATCAAACCCTTGAAAAAAATCCTCATTATGGATACGTGTCACAGTGGTGAAGTAGAAGAAGATGATTTAACTGCATCAGATGAAACGACCACCGATGAAAGCAGTGATGATGTTATGTTCAGAGCAGTGGGGCCAAAACTCAATACGGTAAGCGGTATGAGCCCTTCCAAAATGATGAAAGAGCTTTTTGTCGACTTAAGAAAAGGAACAGGAACTACGGTTATTTCATCGGCTGGCGGAGCAGAATTTGCTATGGAAAGTAATGAATGGAAAAATGGATTATTTACCTATTGCCTACTATTTGGATTGCGAAATGGTTCTGCTGATTTGGATAAAGATGGTAAAATAATGCTTTCTGAATTGCAATTGTACACTACGGATAGAGTTACACAATTGTCAAAAGGTAAACAAACGCCTACTACTCGTATTCAAAATATCCAGTTGGATTATCAAATCTGGTAATTGTTGTTAAATCAGTGATTTATGTAATATTGAGTTCATAATAATTGACTACCATTGAGGAAATCAATTAAAAAAATTATGAAAAATTTAAAATTACTGTTTGTCCTTACTCTTTCATTTTCTTTGTTTTCGTGTACAAAAGCAACTCGTTTAAACAATACATTAGACGGCAAATGGAATGTAACAACCTATAGTGGTGCGGTATTACCTTCTGGAACAACTATGACCATTACGTATTCTTCTGGTACAAAAGGAAGTGGTAATTATACTTCTACAGTAATAATTAACGGTGATACACAATCTGAGTTTGGAGCTTATCAATTAGATGGAAACACCAAGATAACCTACACACCTTCACTGCAAGGCAATGTACCCTACTCTTTCACCATTGACAAACAAACAAAAGACAAACTGATTCTTATAAATGGAAATGGGGTAACCACTGAATTGAGAAAAATTGATTAAAAAAGTAATGAAAATAAAACTATGAAAGCATTTTATTTCTAAATTCGCACTCATAAACAATTAAAACTTTAAAAAAATGAAAAAAGGTCTTGTATTAATGATGCTTGCTGTAGTATTTGTTTTCGCTTCTTGTTCTAAAGAAAGCAAATTGAACAGAAAATTAGATGGTAAATGGAATTTAACAAAATTAGACGGTAATGCTTTACCTTCTGGATATTCATCTTCAATTACTTTTACAAAAGATAAAAAAGTAGGTACTTATTCTACTACATTCACTTTTGGTGGTCTTTCTGGAACTGATTCTGGAACATACACATTAGAAGGTGATACAAAAATTACTACTACAAGTAATACTAGTGGTTCAACTGCTGTAACATCTACAATTGTTGAATACACTAAAACAACTTTAAAAATTTCTGATGCTGATGGTGACGTTAGTGAATACACTAAAGCTGACTAATCAATAAACGATTTATATCAAAAGCTCTGACCTTACCGTCAGGGCTTTTTTTTTAAACAATAAAATATTTTTAAAACTTGTCCTATGAAATTTATAATCGTTTTTGGAATTATAATCACTATAATTTCTTGCACAAAAAAACAAGACCGTTTAATTGCTAAAAAATGGAAGTTCGAAAAAATAGAAAAATCCGTTAACGGTGGCCCTTATGTTGAAGAGTCGTTGGATTGCAAAAATGATGATATTTGGACTTTTGAAAAAGATGGTTCTTTCTATATAAATTTAGGTTCCAATTGTCCATCTGATCAAATTAATGGTACTTGGCAAATTGGTGCTGATGAAAAAACCATTTCCTATACATACAATGGATTTAGTGGCACTTATTATGATGAAATAGTTGAGTTAAACAGGAAACAACTCGTTACTATTTTCGATACTGGACTAATTCCAACAACCTATTATAAGTATTATTTTATACCATTTGAAGATTAAAGGAATACTTTATTCAAAATAAAAATAACATTCAATTCTATTTTCTTACTTTTGAGAAATTTCAATTTTCAGTAGTGTAATGAATTTGTTAACCAAAATAGTAACCAGTGTTTTTTTAATACTCTCCTTATTTTCAGCAAAAGGACAAAATTTTGAAGACGGTTTTGAAAAATATAATAAAAAACGATTGGGAAATTACACTACTTATTGGCACGAATTGCTTTTTTGTTCGAGTTTAGCCATTGATTTAGATTACAAAACCAGTTTACCCGGTAATTTAGGAACAGGAATAAATTATGGTTTAGGTGTGGGATATTTATTTAAAGTTGGTTTAGATGAAAAACCACAAAACATTGGTTTAGGATGGAAAGCTGAATATTATCCAAATGCATTCTATAAATTCAATATTCAATTAGACACTAAATTACTAGCTGGAGGATTTAAAAATTGGTATGCCAGTTTTTTAGGTGGGGGTGAATTCAATGTAACCTTTGATTTACCCATGGCAAAGAAAGAATTTCATACCATCTTATACATGTTGGATATACAATTCAACAAGTTAGAACTAAAATGGGGGTTACAAATGTGGAATGACCGATTTAATGACGAAAATGTGGGCTATTTTGATTACACATTCAATTCTATTCGAGTAACCTATAAATTGAGAACAAAATGAACAAAATGATTCAACTTTTTATCATCATTATTCTATTGAGTTCAACTTTCTTTGGGCAACGTTTGAGTACAGGTTTTTCTATAGGAACTGTTGCAAACCAACACATAGTGTTGCCTAATAATTTTATTTATCCTCAAAATTCATATTTTATTTATTACACATTTAATGAAAAAAAAGATTATCAACCCATTTTTAATAAACCCATCAGTGGTTGGATTGCTGGATTTAATGTAAACGTTGATTACAAGCGTTTTATGTTAACAACAGAATTAATGGGTGCAACATCTACCATAAAATTACCCTTATTATATCCAAGTGGATTAGGAGGATTGTTGGATGACAATTGGAGTACGTTTGAAACAAACAAATTGTCACTCCAACTAAATGTTTTAGGCAATATTAAATTAAACAGTAAAGCAAATGGACCTTTTTTACAAGTGGGAAGTCAATTCAGTATCAATTCTTTTAGTGAAGTAAGAGGCACTCTTGACACGGACATTTCAGATGCAGTATGGCTTTATATTAGCGATTATGAAATGTATGGAATTTTATATACCAACAAAAGAACATGGATGAATGGTATTGTTGGTGTAGGATATAAAGTAAACGATAGATATTACACCCTTAGATATACTCAACGCATTTTAGGAAAACCCGAAGATTATCCATTAGCCAAAATTTCTCAATTCGATCTAATGGTATCACAAACATTGAATTTTCAAAAGCTGAAAAAAGGATATAAAATTTATTTAGATTAAAAAAGTATGGATAAATCAACCCTTATATCTTTATTCATAATATTTGCCTTTTTCTCTTGCAAAAAAGTAAATTATGAATTATCTGAAAAACCAGCAGTAGGTATTGGAATAAATAATGCCTTTGTATTAGAGTCGAGATATGTAAGCCATACTGCAGATAAATTATACATAGAAATGGACATTGGTGCTGTATACAGTGGTGAAGCTATTGACAATATATATCTCCCCGATAGCACTTTTAAAAACACCCAATTTTCCACTCACCAAACAATTGTAGAAAGTGTTGAGCGTATACAAAGAGAAGACAATGAAAGCTATTCAAATCTTATTGCCATTGACATGAGTGCCGATTGGAATGATATTTCAGATCTGATGAATTTAAGAACTCGAGCATTGAATAAAACGATATTAGAAACATTGGAAAATCCATCCAATGAAATGGCGTTTGGCACATTTAGAAGAGATGAAAATGGAATTGACCGAACCTACACACACATTCGTTCTATTGGCAGTGCTTATCAACAATCAAAAGAAAATTTAGGCGCTATATTATTTGATTTATACTATGAAGAAATGGGTGGAACTTCTAATCTATATGATGCTATGGACTCTTTTTTGGAATATGCTAACAACCGATCTACTCATCCCAACAAGTATCTAACCTTTATTTGTAGAGGTTATCCTGATAATTTAGGAACCAATTCAGTGAGTCAAGTTATTACTAAAGCCCAATCTTATGGAGTTAAAATAAATATGATTATTATCGGAAATGATTTTAATTGGAGTATGGTATCTATTGCTTGCAGAACCGGTGGCTTTATTAATATTGTGAGTTCAACTGATGATTATGAATTGACAAATGGTGGACTTATGGATAAAGGCACACCTTTAATGGCCTCATTACATCGCCCTCATTCTAAAAATATTCATCTGTATCGAGTAAAAATGAAATTACTAAAAAATTCAGGTGTTTGGAGCTCAGGGAATATTGTTTACGAACCCTATCAAAGCAATTTAAAATTTAGTGATGGTACTAATCGACTTAATAATTATCTACCCTATTATGTCACAATTCCTTAAAATAAAACCCATCATATTTTTATTTTGTATCGTGCTTTTTTCAAGTCACTATTCTTTGTTTGCACAACAAAAAAAAGTTTCTATTTCGATACAACAAGGTCATTCAGATGACATTACATTAATTGCTGTTTCAAGAGATTTCAACTATTTTGCCTCTTACGGAAAAGATAATCGAATTGTTATTTGGGATTATAAAACAGGATCTCAAATGGCATTTTGTTATGTAACATCTGAAATTGAAAACATGGTATTTGCTTTGAAATCAAATTCATTATTATTTAAGAGTTCTTCTTCTAACCAAATTTGGGATTTGAATATTTCATCAATGAAAATTAATCCTGCCAATTCAGCAATCACAATGATTTTTGATAAAGAAAAGGCGATCATCGATGATAAAGAAATTCAATTAAAAGGTGCAAAAATATCATTATTAAATACCAAAACGAACAAAGTAGAAGTTTCCAAAACTGCTGATTACTTTGATCAACCCTTTAAAGTAGTTAAGTATAACCCTCTTACAAAAAAAATATATGCTGGTTGTGAAGATGGTTTTATTTATATATATGATGAACGTCTAAAACTACTCAAGCAATTAAAAAATCACAATTCAGCGGTAAATGATTTGGCATTTACTACTGATTATCAATATATGTTTTCAGTATCCTCCGATCGTTCCATTATAAAATGGAATTTGAATACTGAAAAAATGGAAAATCGTTTTACTGGTAAAAACTTTCCAATCTATGGAATTTCACTAAATAAATCAGGTTCAACCCTTCTGTTTGGTGACGAAATTGGCTACAAAAAACAAATTTCCTTAGATAATTCAAGATTAGAAATTGCAACAGAAAGAAAATTCTTATATCCGTTAACTTTTACACATCAATTATCAGATTCAACCATTATTACAGCCGGAAGTGACAATATATTACATATTGAAAACCAAGAACATCGTAACAAAAAAATAAAAAATATTACCTTAAGTCCTAAATCGATAATACATAGTCTTTTTACAAAAAAACTCGACTTTTATCAACCACCTTACAGTTTTTTTACCAGTGTGGCATTGAATCCATCTGAACAGTATTTGGCTATTTCAAATGATATAAAAGCTAAAAGGGCTAAATATATTCAACTATATAATCTATCAAATAGAACTAAACTTAAACATTCACCTAAACTTTACAATCAAGGACATAGAGAAAATTCTACTATTTTTTTTCTAAATGACTCCACTTTAATTTCAGCTGTCAATAATGAACAAAGACTTACAATTTGGAGGGTAAAAAACCATAATGTGAAGAAGATTAATCAAAAAATAATCCCCTTACCTATACTAGCTAATCAATTTGTCTACGTTTCGAATGAATGGATAGCTGGAGCCAATAAAGATAGTTTGCTTTTTTACAACGTTTATACACAACAAAAAGTGATCACTTTAGTAAGTAATTTACAGCATCTATTCCATATAGACAGCGGAAAAATTGCCTACTCCGATGATAAAAATAATTTTTTTATTGTTGATTTAATAAATACACAAGGCAACATAAGCCCTGCATTTGTAGGGCATGAAGATCAATTAACTTCCATTAATTATGTTCCACAACGCAACCTATTATTCAGTTCTTCGACAGATGGAACGCTCCGAGTTTGGAACGCTTCAAACAATCAACTAATAGTATCTATGATTCCAATTGGTTATGACCAATGCATGTACATTACTCCCGATAATTATTATATGACCACAAGTAAGGGATTGGGGTCTTTTGGATTTAAATTGGGTGAGGAATTTTTCTTTCCCGAACAGTTCGATCCTTTTTACAACCGCCCCGATATTATACTAGACCGTTTGGGTTATGCAGATAGCACTTTAGTAAAAGCCTACCACCAAGCCTACCTCAAACGACTCAAAAAAATGAACTTCACCGAAGATATGCTTAAGGAAGATTTTCATTTACCAGAATTAAAAATTGAAAATTTTGAGAAAATGCCTACGATAATTGAAGGTGATGAACTGGATTTGAACTTGAATATTAAAGATTCTAAATACCCATTAGATAGAATCAATGTTTGGATTAATGATGTGGCTATTTTTGGAACTAACGGTATTTCCATTCGTGACAAAAATACACAAGAATATACAACATCTTTAAAATTAAAACTGGCCCAAGGAACCAATAAAATTCAAGTTTCGGTGCTCAACCAAGCCGGTGCCGAAAGCTACAAAGAAACGTTTACAGTAAATTGTAAAGCAGGTAAAGAAAAGCCTAATCTGTATATTGTTGCTATTGGTGTAAGCACTTTTGAGCAAAGCCAATACAACCTAAAATTTGCTGCAAAAGATGCTGAGGATATGGCTAAAGTATATGCCAACAATAAAAACTATGGTCAAGTATTTACAAAATCATTGACCAATCAAGAAGTGACCAAAGAAAACATCGAACAATTGCATGAATTTTTGAAAGCTGCAGATAGAAATGATGAAGTCATTGTGTTCTTTGCAGGTCACGGTGTGTTAGATGCACAATTAGATTATTACTTGGCCAGTTATGATATGGATTTCAGCAATCCTGCGGCTAAAGGCATTGCTTATGAATCACTTGAACGCTTGTTGGACGGCATTGCTCCTCTCAAAAAAATATTGTTGATTGATGCCTGCCACAGTGGTGAAATTGATAAAGATGAAGTAGCCATAACCACCTCAACTGAGGAAGAAACAGGTGATATAAAGTTTAGAAATGTAGGAAACACCATAGCCAATAAAGAAGGACAACTCGGTTTGCAAAACACTTCAGAATTAACCAAATCACTCTTTGCCGACCTCCGAAAAGGTACGGGTGCAACAGTGATCTCCTCAGCAGGAGGGATGGAATTTGCCATGGAAAGCAGCCAATGGCAAAATGGATTATTTACCTATTGTTTTATTAACGGATTGCAATCCAAAGATGCCGACCTCAATAAAGATGGTGTGATTATGCTCTCCGAATTGCAACAATACGTGGCAACGCAAGTAACTCAATTATCCAACGGAAAACAACAACCTACTTCGCGTATCGAAAACAATGTGCTGGATTGGAGGGTGTGGTAGGAAATTGTTAAATAAAACCTAATAATTTAACAAGATTCGAAAAACAATCTGTTAAAAATAAATTTGTTAATTCGTACAAAAATATTGTCACATTAAATCTCAAATAAGCTAAAATTATCCATAAATTAAATAATTTTGAAACTTATTATTGCCAAAATCGGGCATAAAATATACTCTATATGTTAGCAAAAAAAAAAATTAAACTAACCATAGCTTTATTGGTAATTTCCTATTTTTCTTCTTTTTCCCAAAATAAGTTTACTTTACATCCTGTTGTTCAAACACGCCATACAAATATAATTCAGCATTATACGACTAATCAAACCGGAAAACTCTTATTAACATCGGATAATTTGACCTGTAAATTATGGAATATTAAAACAGGGAGTTTATTACGCACGTTCGATGCACAATATGCCACATTTAACAAAAATGGCGATATACTTACCATAAAAAGTCTTGGAGAGGATTACTCTGAGGTTAGTATTACCCAAAGAGATACACTATCCGTTGTTAAGTCAGTATATGTAAATGCAACATATGAAAAATTATTTTGGAAACACGATTCAACAGCATTTTTAATCAATTCAGGAAGGAATAATTTCAGCGAATGTGGTAATGTATTATTGAATCCTCAAACCCTTGATATTATACATTCATTTGATGCTTACAATGTAGTTGCAAATCAAGACATTATTCTCGTTGTAAATTATATTCGAAACAAAAAAGGTGGAGGGAGATACTCTTGCAGTAATATGGATTTCTCAGGAAAAGTCCAGTGGACCAAACCATTACCCGAACGATTCATTTCGTGTTGTACTAATACAAACTTTTACATCCAAAATGACCATTTCATTTTTGATGAATTTAGTTACTTATTTAATAAACAAATTAATCACACCAGGGCTTATAAAGTAGAAAATGGCAGAAAAATAAAAATACAAAATTACAGACCAAATCAACCTGAAGTAGGTTATGGTATAAGCAATATTATAACTCTCGGCAACAAGACATTTGGTATAGACAAAGGATATTCAGGTAGCTTTAGCAGATTTGTAGAAATTTTAGATAATAAACAAAGTAAATTTATAGCAAATGATATCGCCTATATAAGTGCCAGCAAGGACAATAAACAAGTTTTTTTAAGTCAATTCGATGGTGCATTTAAGATATATGATTTAAAATTAGACTCTATTTACAGAAGCATTAATGTTAAAGAGTCAATTACCAAAATAAAGAATGGATTTTTGTTGGGTAATTATTTCTATTTCTTTACCGAAGATGCTTCTTTGTATTCACTAAATGTCATTGAGTTCAAATTAACTCAACTTACAGCTGATTTTTTAGCAAGGGATTTGAATATTTCAGTAAATCATGAGTTAGAAATAGCCATATTTTACTCCGAAACGTATACCGATAATGGTAATCCTACTATAAAACAAGGAAGTAAATATTATTACTTAGAAAAAAACCAGATTTCTGAAAAATTAGGTCGACCTTTATGTATGTCTGCAGATGGAAACTATCTTGTTGTTGAGACGATCAGCGATATTTCACTTTTAAATTTAAAAAATGGAGAGAAAAAATCGATAGTTAATTTGAAGGAAAAGTCAATAAATATTTCTCAAATAAGTCCTGATGAAAAATACATAGCACTGGCAATTGGGAATAAATTTATACTTTATAATATTCAAAACGAAACCACACAAACGAAAACTTTTATTTTCGATGAGCAAACTAAAACCACCTTAGATTTAGGTAAAAACTATTACAAATCTTCGACTCAAGGTTACGACCGAATTGTAATAAAATGGCATCCTAATTCACAAAATATTTTCATCGATTATAGTGGTTTCCAATCCATATTCAAACAAAATTTAAATCTAAAATTAGAAGACTTAGGTGTTGGAACTATAGATCATTCCGGAAAATATTTATTACTACAAGAAAAAAACACTTTAAATATTAACCAAATAAACTCCTCAAATTCAAGCAAAAAATACACTATTGGAGCCGATTGTAGCATAAGAGTATTGGACCACAATAAAGTTTGTGTGATTAAATCAGACCAATTATCAATTTTAGATATTGTTGATCTAAAAGAAACACAAATGAAAAGTGATCCTGATGATTTTTACAGTGTATTTTCTGATTACAAAGTCATCAAAACATTTGACGGACTTAGATTAATTATTTTTGATGAGGGTAGTGTAACTTATTTTGATGTGAATAATGGAAATAAAATCAAGGAAATAAAGTTGCCAACAAATAATTACAATTTCGCTCATCTCAATAAAGGTAAATATTCATTGGCCTATGATGAAATTTATGTTAGTCAAATGTACAAAATCAATAATGAAACTGGAGAATTCCATATATTTCCTCCTGGTCATTTGCCAATTTTTTCAAGTCCTCTATTAATTGGTGAAGTGTTTACTTCTATTTCAAACTTAGTCGGAAGTTCATTCTTTTCTAATCATCGTTCAATCTATGCCAAAAAACTTTCTGAAGTATATCTCAACAATCCAAACAACAAATATATGTTTACCTATTCTTTGAATGGGAGTTTTCATCTGTTTAATTTAGAAACGAATGAACTTATTTTAAGCATTACGCTGAGTCAAGACCAATATTTACTTTTAGCGCCAGATAATTACTATGCTAAGTCAACGAACTTGTCTAGTATCAATTTTGCAAGAAATCAAAAACTTTATGATTTTGAACAATTCGATTTAAAATATAATCGTCCTGACATTATTTTGGAGAGACTGGAAATAGGTGACGTACGATTAAAAGAAGCTTATAAGAATGCCTATCTAAAACGATTGCGTAAACTTGGTTTTACCGAAGAAATGCTTATGGATGATTTTCATATTCCCGAATTACAGATTAAACATTTTGAACAACTCCTTAATACAACCAATGAAAGTTTTCTTGAATTAAATATAAAAGCCACTGACTCGATTTATAAATTAGATAAAATTAATATATGGATAAACGATGTGGCTATTTATGGCACTAGTGGTATTTCTATTCGTGATAAAGATATTTCCGAAATTGAAACAAAACTTACCATTCCACTTGCTAATGGTAACAATAAAATTCAGATTTCGGTTTTAAATCTTGCTGGTGCCGAAAGCTATAAAGAAACGGTAAACGTAAATTGCAAAGCAGGAAAAACCAATCCCAATTTATATGTAGTTTCCTTGGGGGTGAGTAAATTCAAAAATAAAAGCTTTAATTTGAGATTTGCTGCTAAAGATGCTGTGGATATGGCTAAAGTGTATGCCAACAATAAAAACTATGGCCAGGTATTTACAAAATCATTGACCAATCAAGAAGTGATCAAAGAAAACATCGAACAATTGCGTGAATTTTTAAAGACTGCTGATATAAATGATGAAGTTATTGTGTTTTTTGCTGGTCATGGCGTATTGGATGCTCAATTGGATTATTATTTGGCCAGTTATGATATGGATTTCAGCAATCCTGCGGCTAAAGGCATTGCTTATGAATCACTTGAACGCTTGTTGGACGGCATTGCTCCTCTCAAAAAAATATTGTTGATTGATGCCTGCCACAGTGGTGAAATTGATAAAGATGAAGTAGCCATAACCACCTCAACTGAGGAAGAAACAGGTGATATAAAGTTTAGAAATGTAGGAAACACCATAGCCAATAAAGACGGACAACTCGGTTTGCAAAATACCTCAGAATTGACCAAATCACTCTTTGCAGACCTCCGAAAAGGTACCGGTGCAACAGTGATCTCCTCAGCTGGAGGTATGGAGTTTGCCATGGAAAGCAGCCAATGGCAAAATGGATTATTTACCTACTGTTTTATTAACGGACTGCAATCCAAAGCTGCCGACCTCAATAAAGATGGTGTAATTATGCTCTCTGAACTGCAACAATACGTGGCAACGCAAGTAACCCAATTATCCAACGGAAAACAACAACCTACTTCGCGTATTGAAAACAACGTGTTGGATTGGAGGGTGTGGTAATATAATGGTATATTTATTGATAAAGATAGGGTTCTTCGTCATCAACCATTTTTCTAATATTCTCCACAACCCTTTTCATATACATTTTCCAAAAAGTTTTGGCAAAAATATAATTTAAAGGATACCATATAAAAGTTTTTGAATGCAATGAATAGATGTATTCAATCCCTATTTTGTTGGGTTGCAATTCGGTTGTTTTCCATTCACCTTCAAACTTATAAAATCCTAACATCCAAGATTGAAACTGATCTACTTGAATTTTCCAATACGTATTTTCTATTCGCTCAATTACTCGGTCCATAGAAATAAATCCTCCTTTTTGTGTAATTGATTTTTCGGCAAATACTTTTTTACTAGATCCGGGCTGCCCCCATAATTCATCCTCAGAAACGTGTGAAATTTTTGGCATAAAACCAAATCCAGTATGAACTTTGGATAGGTCGGTCAACATGGGTGTCTTAAACGCCCGTTCTAATGAACAATGAAAAATTGCGTTTACTTTAACTTTAAAAATCATTTCACAATAATTTGGCTCGGTTCCAATAAAGGTCCATTTCTTCAAGGGTCATATCTTTGAGTTCCTTGCCATCTTTTTTGCTTTCGATTTCAAGGTATTGAAATCGTTTAATGAATTTTTTATTTGTGCGCTCTAAGGCACTTTCTGGATCAACACCTACAAAACGTGCATAATTAATCATCGAAAAAAGAACGTCACCAAATTCATCTTCAATTTTTAATTCATTATTTTCCTTTTTTACCTCATCATTTAATTCCTGAATTTCTTCCTGTACTTTTTCAAATACTTGATCAGCATTGTCCCAATCAAATCCTACACCTCGAGCTTTTTCTTGAATTCTTGTGGCCTTCACCATGGCGGGCAACGATTTTGGTACTCCCTCTAAAACAGATTTTTTGCCACTTTTTAGTTTTATTTGTTCCCAGTTTGCCTTCACTTGCTCTTCGGTTTCGGCAATCACATCACTGTATATATGTGGATGACGCTTTACCAATTTGTCACAAACAGTGTTCAAAACATCGGCTATATCAAAAGCATTTTTCTCAGATGCAATTTTAGCATAAAAAACCATATGCAAAAGAATATCGCCCAATTCTCCTTTTATCTCAATTAAATCACCTTCCAATATAGCATCTGCTAATTCATAGGTTTCCTCAATAGTAAGATATCTAAGTGTTTCTAATGTTTGTTTTTTATCCCAAGGACATTTTGCTCTTAAATCATCCATTATGTCGAGTAATCGACCAAAAGCCTCCATTTTTTCTTGACGTGTTGCCATATGATTATCTGTTTTCAGCAACAAAAGTAAGGAATAAAAAGATGATAAATAAGGATATTAAGTTGCTTCTAATTCAAACTGGGTATGGTCATAAATTCTTCGGGAATGACTAATCCAGTCTTTACAGCAAACATCACAATAGCCGCTGTGTTGTTCACTCCCAATTTTTTCATAATGTTTTTCCTATGAGTATTAACCGTGTGATTACTGATATACAATACCACCGAAATTTGCGCATTGGTGTATCCTTCAGCAATCAATTTTATAATTTCTAATTCTCTTTCACTTAAATATACAGGATCACAACTCAATGAATCTTCAATGTTATCAATATCCACATTTTCATTGCGCATTTGTTCTAAAAGTTCGCCACAAAAAAACTTTTTGCCCTCTGCTGTGGCAATAATTGCCTCTATAATTTCATTTCTTGAGCAATCTTTTTTAACATAACTTTTTATACCGTTCTTTATACCTTTGGTAACAATATTGCCTACGCGCTCTCCGGTTATTCCTAGCCATTTAATGGAGGGCTGAACTATTTTACTCGATTTGATAACATCAATTGAAAAATTCTTAGCCATATAATCAATTAAGATAACATCTGGCGTAAATTCTTTAATTTTTAACAATAACTCCTCATTACTATTGGCAAACCCCAATAACTCAATCTCCTCACAATTTTTTAATAACTGTGTTGAACCCATTTGAAACAATTCACTGCTCTCGGCAATAAGTAATTTGATAATCATATATAGTTGCAAAGATAGAAAAAAAAACGCTTATTTGGAATAATTCTTAATAAAAAGATGACTGTTCGTAATAAAAAAAACAGCAATTATAAAATCCTTATCTACAATGATCGTGTCCAAGTTACAATACTTCCATCTGTATCCAATATCAACTCTTCTTCATCAACAGAAACTATAACCGTATAAGATTCGGTGCCATAAGCTGATGTAATCATAACATTATTTTCAATTCTATAATCGGCTCCTTCTTCCATACCATCACTGTAAACTTTATTTTCGTCCAAGAACATCCAAAACTCCAAGCCACTCTCCTCGTCAATAAAAATCCATTTCCCCAAAATCAAATCTTTTGGGTCCTCCGATACTTCTTTTGTTTCTTGTGTTTCTGACTTGGTTTCTGTACCCGAATTGCAATTAATCATCAATACCGCAATAACCGGAATAATAAGCCATTTATAAAATCCCACTTTATTCATTTTTAGTTCCATTTTCAATTAGATTTTCAAATGTAGCAGAATTTTACATATGAACTATAAAGAATTGCAAAATGAACAGTAATTGCAGAATTTTCATAGTATTTTTTCATTAAAATAGACGTCATCTTGTCGATTACTATTAACTTCGCAACCTCATGAACCAAAAGCCACGAACATACCGAACTCACATTGTTATCAAAGGAGCAAAAGTACACAATTTAAAAAATGTTGATGTAGCCATCCCTAGAAACAAAATAACCGTAATTACTGGACTTTCAGGTTCAGGTAAATCCAGTTTGGCATTCGACACTTTATATGCAGAAGGTCAAAGAAGATACATCGAAAGTTTAAGTTCTTATGCGCGTCAGTTTTTGGGTAAATTAGAAAAACCAGATGTTGAGAGTATCAAAGGAATTGCACCAGCAATTGCCATTGAACAAAAAGTAAATTCGCGCAATCCCCGTTCTACTGTTGGAACGTCTACAGAAATTTATGATTTTTTGAAACTTCTTTTTGCGCGGGTAGGGAAAACCATTTCTCCCATTTCTGGCAAAGAGGTGAAAAAAGAACGTATTGGTGATGTTTTAGAATTTATTAAGGCACAAAAAGAGGATGAAAAGGCCATTATTATTGCCCCTTTAACCGTTCCTTCTGATAGAACCATGCTCAAACAATTATTGTTGTTACAAGAACAAGGATATTCAAGAGTTTATCACAATAACGAGATTGTCTCTATAGAAGATGCACTCAAAAAATCGAAGGAATTTACCTCTCCCATTCAGTTAATATTAGATAGAGTTGTTTGTAATCCTTCAGAAGAAAACATTTCAAGGATTGCTGAAAGTGTTGAACGTTCTTTTACTGAAAGCAGTGGTTATTGTAAAATCATTTTGTTTAATGAATCAAAAACGGAACGATTTTTTTCCAATAAATTTGAATTAGATGGAATCGTTTATGAAGAACCTTCTGTAGATTTTTTCTCCTTCAATAACCCTTATGGTGCTTGCCCAACCTGTGAAGGGTTTGGTCAAGTAATTGGAATTGATAGGAATTTAGTAATACCCAACAAAAGTCTATCGATTTATGAAGATGCAGTTGTTTGTTGGAAAGGTGAAACCATGTCTCTTTGGAAAAACGAATTGGTAATGAATGCCCATCATTTCGATTTCCCAATACATAAACCGTACAACGAACTTTCAGAATCTCAAATTGACCTACTTTGGAATGGGAACAAGTATTTTAGCGGATTAAATGCCTTTTTTAAATACCTTGAATCTCAAACTTATAAAATCCAATACCGAGTAATGTTAAGTCGTTACAGAGGTAAAACCAATTGTAATGATTGTAAAGGCACTAAATTGAGGAAAGATGCCCATTATGTGAAAATTGGTGGCTTATCAATTGTGGAAATTACAGCCAAAACAATTGAAGATTGCTCTACTTTTTTTGGACAACTAAAACTTACAGAATTAGAAAAACAAATAGCCAACAGGTTGTTAGTTGAAGTGCAAACAAGATTGGAATATTTGAGTAAAGTTGGTTTGGGTTATTTAACCCTAACTCGATTATCGAATACTCTTTCGGGAGGGGAATCTCAACGAATCAATTTGGCCACCAGTATTGGAAGCAGTTTAGTAGGTTCAATGTATATTTTAGATGAACCGAGTATTGGATTACACCCAAGAGATACGCATCGATTAATTGAAGTGTTAAAGTCGTTGCGCGATTTAGGAAATACCGTTGTCATAGTTGAACACGAAGAAGAAATTATGCGTGCAGCTGATGAAATCGTAGATATGGGACCAATGGCTGGAACCAATGGAGGAGAAGTTGTTTTCCAAGGCAACCACGATGATTTAATTAAAAGTGAAAAAAGTTTAACGGCCAAATACCTTACGGGAAGAGAAAAAATTGCACTCCCTGAAACACGCAGAAAATGGCGTAACTTTTTTGAAATTAAAGGAGCTCGAGAAAATAATTTAAAAAACGTAACCGTAAAAATTCCATTGGAGATATTAACCGTAATTACGGGTGTTAGTGGAAGTGGTAAGTCCACATTGGTTAAACAAATATTGTATCCTAGTCTTAAAAAACATTATGGAGGGATTTCTGGAACCATAGGTCAACACGATGCTGTAACGGGTGATTTTAAACTCATTCAAGATGTAGAATTTATTGATCAAAATCCGATAGGAAAAAGCTCTAGAAGTAACCCCGTTACCTACGTTAAAGCTTACGATGAGATAAGAGAATTATATGCTCAACAACAGTTGTCTAAAGTAAGTGGATTTAAACCGTCCCACTTTAGTTTTAATGTGGAAGGAGGCAGATGTGATGCTTGTGAAGGTGAAGGCCAAATAAAAGTGTCTATGCAATTTATGGCCGATATTTATCTTACTTGTGAATCGTGTAACGGAAAAAGATTTAAAGAAGAAGTATTGGAAGTTAAATATAAAGATAAACACATTTCCGATATCTTAGACCTTACTATTGATGATGCTATCTTATTTTTTGAGGATAATGAAAACAGAATCTGTTCCAAAATAATTGAAAAAATAAAACCACTTCAAGAAGTTGGATTGGGGTATATTAAATTAGGACAATCGAGCAATACACTTTCGGGTGGAGAAGCTCAACGTATCAAATTAGCCTCTTTTTTGGGCAAAAAAAATAGCACTCAAAAGACCTTATTTATTTTTGATGAACCTACCACTGGATTGCACTTTTATGACATTCAAAAATTATTAATCGCCATAAATTCATTAATTGAGTTAGGGCACAGTGTTGTAGTTATTGAGCACAATGGTGAAATCATTAAATGCGCTGATTGGGTTATCGATTTAGGTCCAGAAGGAGGTAACGCTGGTGGAAATATCGTTTTTGAAGGTACCCCAGAAAACTTATTAAAATGTAAAGATTCTTACACAGGAAAATTCTTAAATGGTAAATTGTAATAAAGAAACATTAAATTCCTCTTTCTTTCTTCACAATTTCATAAGCCTCTTGAATCTTTTGGAATTTTTCTTTGGCTGCTTTTTGATGTTCCTCTCCCATAGTTGCATATTTATCTGGATGGTGTGCTACAGCCATTTTACGATAGGCTTTTTTAATATCTTCATCGGTAGCTGTATTGTCCAATCCTAGTACTTTGTAAGCGTTACCAGCATCCTTCCAAAACATAGACTTCAATTGTTCAAATTCATTAGTTGGAATACGTAACATGACGGCAATGCGCTCAATTACCTTAAATTCTAAATCAGACACACGCCCATCTGATTGAGCAATTCCAAACAAATATTGAACTAAAATGGCCCGTTGTTGCAATGGCATAAAACTATTCAAGTCCAGACACGTTTGTTGCAAATTAACAGATGTATTTAAAATTTCTTTTAAATCTCTCAAATAAATAATTGCTTGTTGCTCAGAAAATTGATTTACTAGAAAATTTTTAACAAAATCTAACTCTACTTTCAATACTTTTCCATCGGCTTTCATTACTTCAGCTGATAAAATCAAAAGAGAACGAGAAAATTGGGCTTGAGGGTTTTGTCCGTAAAAGCTACCAGATTGTCTCCCATAAGCCTGATATTGACTACCATAAGCGCTGTGTTGCCCTTGAGCTCCACCAGAAACTTGTTTTCCAAATCCTTGAAAAATACTTCCTAAAAAATACCCCAAAAATGCACCCCATACGTTCCTAAATATAATAAAACCGATGAATGCACCTAACAACCCATATATACTAACCATATTTTTATTTGCTGAATGTTAACTTTTTTCTGTTGCGGTAAAATTACTTTTATATTTTTGTACCGCAAATGTCTTTACCAATTTATGATATAAAATTTCCAGCAATAAGTTCTGGAACCGTTTTCAACTTCAAAACAGATAGTGAATTGGAGTATGAAGTGCGGTTTGCGCGTAAAAAAGACAACTTATTACATACAACCATTGCTTTTGGTGTGTTGAATGAAGAATACGATGGTGAAGAATATTCGCTTACCAATAAAGGTGAAGCTTATCGCGTAATGGCCACCATAGTATCCATTTTCAAATATTATCTTACTCAACATCCTAACGTACATACTTATGAATTTGTAGGTGAACCCCGTGCAGACGAAAATGCTGAATTTCCGACAAAAAGACTCAACCTTTACAGAAGATATCTCCCTCAAATCTTCGACAGTTCTTGGCAAATAAAAGTAGTAGGTAACAAAGTTATTATTTCAAAAGGTTAATCAGAAGAGCTCTTTTGCTCATCGATTTTTCATTTTACTGAATTTTTAATTAAAAAACTCTGTAGAATGATTGTAAAAGTATCGTTTACAATCATTCTACAGAGTAACTATTCTAATATACTTTTGTTTAGTCTATCAATTCTAAACTTCTATTAATAAATTTAGTCAATTCGGAACCTTTTAACATTCCATTTGACAACATAGCCAAATCAACAGCTTGTTTTGCCAAACTTTGTTGTTTGTCATTGTTTGATTCTTTCAAAATCTTTGAAATCAAAGGATGATTACTGTTAATAACCAAATTATACATTTCAGGAAAAGCACCCATCATAAACATACCTCCACCGCCCATGGCTTGTTGCTCTTTCATTCTTCTCATAAACTCGCTTTGAGTGATGATAACGGGTTTGTCTTTTTCACTCAAACTTTCAAAAGCTACTGTAAATTTAGCTTTATCAGCTGAGGTTTCAAAAAATGGTTTTACTTTTTCTTCTTCTTCTTTTGATAATTTGGAAGGTAACGATTCCTCTTTTGCAATTAATTTATCAAGCGTGTCGGCATCCAAACGAGCTAACGAAATAGCTAGTTTCATTTCCAATTTTTGGATATAATGTGGAGCTAATGGACCATCTAAAATCAATACATCATAACCTCTTTCTTTTGCGCTTTCAATTAATGAATGATGCAATTCAGCATCGTGCGTATAAAGCGCCACTAACTTTCCATCTTTATCCGTTTGAAACGCTTTTATTTTCTCTTTATACTCCTCAAAAGTAAAATATTCTTTCGTTGTATTTTTCAATAAGGCAAATTTTTCAGAACGTTCAAAGAACTTATCATCCGATAACATTCCGTATTGTATGAAGATTTGGATATCATCCCATTTTGTTTGAAAATCTTCACGATTGTCTTTAAACATTGAGTTTAACTTATCAGCCACCTTTTTGTTGATGTGATCAGAGATTTTTTTAACGTTAGCATCGCTTTGTAAATACGAACGTGAAACGTTTAAAGGAATGTCTGGTGAATCAATTACACCGTGCAACAAGGTTAAAAAATCAGGTACAATGTTTTCAACTGAATCAGTAATAAACACTTGATTGGAATACAATTGTATTTTATTTTTTTGTACTTCCATTTGATTTTTCAATTTTGGAAAATACAAAATACCGGTTAAATTAAAAGGGTAATCAACATTCAAGTGGATGTGAAATAAGGGATCTTCTGCATAAGGATATAACTCATTGTAAAAGTTTTTATAATCTTCATCTGTTAAATCAACTGGTTTTTTTGTCCAAGCAGGAGCCGTATTATTGAGAATATCGTCAT
Source organism: uncultured Flavobacteriales bacterium (assembly GCA_964419055.1). GTDB lineage: Bacteria > Bacteroidota > Bacteroidia > Flavobacteriales_D > Parvicellaceae > CAYQNU01. The sequence goes on from CAYQNU010000002.1 coordinate 249,931, forward strand.
AAACTTCTTCAATCTTTTTTACTTCACCTTTATCATCTTTTTCACCACTTGGATCATCAATCATTCTGGTTCTGGTTCCAAACTTAATGTCTACAGGCAAAAACTTGCAGTATTTTGTCAAAATAGTTCGTATTCTACTTTCTTCTAGAAACTCTACAGAGTCATCAGCTATATGTAAAATAATATCGGTACCTCTAGTGGTTTTTTCAATATTGGTTATAGTGTATTCTGGCGAACCATCACTTTCCCATTGAATGGCTTGAGCTCCTTCTTTAAAGGATAATGTTTGAATTTGTACTTTACTTGAAACCATAAAGGCTGAATAAAAACCCAATCCAAAATGTCCAATGATGTTTTCGGCCTCTTTGTCTTTATATTTTTCGGCAAACTCTTTTGCACCAGAAAAAGCAATTTGATTAATATATTTATCCACTTCTTCTGCCGTCATACCTAATCCAGTATCTCGAATGGTTATGGTTTTGGCATCCTTATTCAAAATTACCTCAACCATTAAGTGACCTAATTCACCAGTAAACTCGCCTGTTTTGGACAAGGTTTTTAATTTTTGATTGGCATCAACTCCATTTGAAACCAACTCTCTCAAGAAAATTTCTGTATCTGAATACAAGAATTTTTTAATGATTGGAAAAATATTTTCCGTTTGGATATTAATCGTTCCTGTTTGCATAAAATTATATATTTTGAATTTGTTTTGAATTTTTGAAATCGCTTTTGTCAAAGGATATGCCAAGCCCAATTTTGTGACAATGTGTCAATGGTAACCCCTAGTTTTAAGTTACACTCTGAAAATTTGACAAACAAAATAAGGTCACTCGGCATAAATTAATATCTTTGGCAAATGAAAATCGCAGTTGTTATTTTAAATTATAACGGAGCAGAATGGCTTAAAAAATTTTTACCTACGGTAATTGAATGCAGTCCATCTGCTGAAATTGTGGTTATTGAAAACGCATCCACTGATGCCAGTTTGACCATCCTTAAAGAACACTTCCCAACTGTAAAGGTTATCATTAACGGCAAAAATTACGGGTTTGCTGGTGGATATAATGAGGGTTTAAAAAAGGTTGATGCCGATCTTTTTGTTTTACTTAATTCGGATGTAGAAGTTACCCCAAATTGGTTGGCACCAATGGTTGATTTTTTTCAAAAAAATGAGCATTGCGCTGCGGCTCAGCCCAAAATATTGGCACATCACAATAAATCGTTATTTGAACATGCTGGTGCTAGCGGTGGTTATATTGACACTTTTGGATATCCGTTTTGTAGAGGTCGTATTTTTGAATCAGTTGAAGAAGATACCGGACAATACAACTCCACAGAAGAAATATTTTGGGCTTCGGGAGCATGTTTGTTTATTAAAAGTAAACCCTTTTGGGAGGTAGGTGGTTTTGACTCCATTTTTTTTGCTCATATGGAAGAAATTGATTTATGCTGGCGTTTGCACAACCATGGCTATTCTATATATTGTATACCTGAAAGTGTAGTTTATCATGTAGGTGGCGGAACCTTAAACTATAACAGTCCAAGAAAAACTTTTTTGAATTTCAGAAATAGTTTATTTACTCTGCATAAAAATTTGGACTCAAAAGTATTTTTAACCATTTTCACACGTCTAACATTAGATGGTGTTACCGGAGCTAGAATGCTATTTAAAGGCGAGTTTAAGCACATCTGGAGTATCCTAAAAGCTCATTTCAGCTATTACAAACATTTATCCTATTTGAATCAACAACGCAAAACAATACCTAAAAAATCATTCAACCAACTACCTGGTACCTATAGTAAAAGTGTTGTTTGGAGCTATTTCATTAAAAAACAAAAACAATTTAGTCAATTACTCTTTTCAAAATAATAATATAATATGGAACACCATCATACAGAAAAGCCCAGCTTATTTATTGCATTGCTTCCAATAATAATATTAATTGGCTTATTATTCTCCTCTATATTTTACATTTGGGGAGGTGATTCATTAGATGGCTCTAATCAAATGGCGCTGCTTTTTTCAACAGCAGTGGCGTTATTGATTGGTTGGAAACTTAAATTCAGTTGGAAAATCATGTTTGATGGTATCACCTCTGCTATTCAAAGTGCTTTACCTGCTATGATAATATTACTATTAATTGGTGCTTTAGCAGGTACTTGGTTAATCAGCGGAATAGTCCCTACCATGATTTATTACGGACTTCAAATTTTGAGTCCCACTTATTTTTTAGTTTCTTCAGTAGTCATCTGTGCTATTGTTTCTGTGGCTACTGGTAGCTCTTGGAGCACTATAGCTACGGTAGGTGTTGCACTATTAGGTATTGGTCAAGCTATGGATATCCATTCAGGTTTAATTGCAGGGTCGATCATTTCTGGGGCATATTTTGGTGATAAAATGTCACCAATGAGTGATACTACTAATTTAGCACCAGCTGTTTCAGGGGGTGATTTATTTACACACATTCGTTATATGTTTATTACTACAGTACCCTCCATGATTTTGACATTAATTATTTTTTTAGTTATCGGTTTTTTCATAAGTTCAAGCAATAACGTGGCTGATATAAAAGATATCTTAGCATCTTTAGAAGGTTCATTTTACATTAATCCCATTTTATTCATTGTTCCAGCAATAGTTATTTTCCTTATCATTAAAAAAGTTGATGCTATTCCTGCATTATTTGTAGGGGCACTTTTGGGAGGTTTATTTGCTGTAATCTTTCAACCGAATATTATTACAACTTTAGGTGAAAAAAACAAAATTACTGTTGGGGGTCAAGGAGATGAAAAACTTACTTTTTTGTGGTCAGATGCTGATGGTAATGAAATAAAAAAGTGGCACCATGACAATGAGTTATATAATGTTGAAGAAGGCTATTACAACCTACTAATTACTAATGAAAGCAATGAAATAATTAAAGCTTCTATATTTATACCTGCTCCAAACGATACTTCGAACAGTCATTTTAATGTGCAATATCAAGAAGGATTTACGGTGGAAGATTGGAATTTAAGTATTACACATAGTAAATCTAATTATTTAGAATCTTCTTATCGAACATTAATCAATGCTATGACGGTAGATACAGAAATCACAACGAACAATGCTACCGTTAATGAGTTGCTATCAACCGGTGGGATGAGTGGGATGTTAAATACCATATGGCTCATCATTTGTGCCATGTGTTTTGGTGGTGCAATGGAACGAATAGGGCTTTTACATAAAATAACCGCTTCAATTGTAGCTCGAGCCAAAACGAATGGTTCATTGATTGCGAGTACCGCCCTTACTTGTATTGGTTTTAACATTACTGCCTCCGACCAATATTTAGCCATTGTAGTACCTGGTAAAATGTATGCCGAGGAGTATAAAAAAAGAGGATTGGCACCCGAAAACTTAAGTAGAACGTTGGAGGACAGTGGTACAGTAACCTCCGTTTTAGTACCTTGGAATACTTGTGGAGCTGCGCAAGCCAATGTTTTAGGGATAGCAACCGGAGATTATATGTTCTATTGTTTTTTTAATATTATAAGTCCATTAATGACCATAATTTTTGGTTATCTTGGCATCAAAATTGCCAAAGTTGAAAAATAATAATACTTAAAGTTTTATTTTCATAGATTTATTTTATATTTTTGAAACATCTTAAAAAGTCGCAACACTTATGAAAGCAATTGTACTCATCTTAGCCTCCGTTTCTGCAATAGGAATTACGGCTCAAACCAACTTCAAAAAACAACTTCCTGAACAAATAAAATATCCTGTTACTATAGTTGATGAAACTTTTGGGATTACTATTTATGAAAAATTAAATATGGTTTTGGGAGGTGATTCCGTTAGAAAAGAAGGTGGTTATGCCGTTCAAAATTGGAAAGAAGATTTTTATGAAAACGGTCAATTGTTGCACAAAGGCTTTTATATAGATGGTCAATTAAAAGTGTATAAAAACTATTATCCAGATGGTACTTTAGAGAGAGATTTCGTTAATGTGGATGGATATCGTTCAAAATGCACACTGTATTTTCCTAACGGTAAAATCAAATCTCAAGTTACTTATAATGAAGGTGCACCGTTAGTTTGGTCGGATTATTATGACAACGGTAATATTCAATATTATGAAGAATACGATAAAAAAATGTTATTTCATGTAGCCAAAAGATCCTATTATAATAATGGTCAAGCAGAATCATTAATGGAACTTATTGATAAAAAGAAATTAACCTATACTCATAATGAATTTTATGAAACAGGTACCAAAAAAGTAGTCGGTTCATTACGTTATGACATGGGTGTTTTTGATTATTACAAAACAGGTAAATGGTTGTATTTCGGAACTACAGGTGCTCCCAATAAAGAAGAGCAATATAACGATGGCAAAATAATTAAAACAACGAACTTATAGTACGATTCTTTTAAAAGTCCATCACTTGGTTTGAAACAAATTAATTCTTCAAAAAAAAATAATTTCATCCCAATCAAAGCACTTGTTTTTGATTGGGATGGTGTTTTTCATAGCGGTTATAAATCACCATCGGGTGAAAGCTCTTTTTCAGAGGCCGATAGTATGGGCATTAACATGTTACGTCTTGCCTATTATCTCCAAAACCTTGAAATACCCAAAACCATTATCATTTCAGGAGAAAACAACAAAACTGCTCATTTCCTTGCTCAAAGAGAACATTTTGATGCCGTATTTTCAAAAGCAAAAGATAAAAAAGGAGTACTCAATTTTCTAAAAAAAACCTACGCTATTGAAAAAACAGAAGTCCTTTTTGCTTTCGATGATATTTTAGACCTCAGTTTGGCAAAAGAATGTGGAATACGATTTTTGATAAAACGAGCCGCATCACTCCCTCTGGAAAACTACATTATTGCAAATGAATTGGCGGATTTTATTACCCAAAATGATGGAGGAAATCATGCCATTAGGGAAATTTGTGAATTCATTATTTCCGAACTAAACTTATTTGAAAAAACCCTAGAAACGCGCATTGCTTTTTCCTCTACTTATATAGAATATCTGGCAAAGAGACAGCAAATTGAAACTAAATTATTTGATATTTCTGTTGATTTAAACCTTTTAGATTAGAAAAATGGTATTTCAACATTAATTTTTACCTACATTACATTAGTTTAACTATTTTTACCCCATATAACTATAAACTTATAACTAACTTTTATATGAAATTTAATAATTTAATAGCCCTTCTTTTTATTTCATCGCTTTCTTTTGGTCAAAAAGAAGCTCCTGCCAATTGGTATTTAAAAGACTATAAATCGGACAAAGTATATGGAGTAAGCTCAGAAAAAGCTTATGAAAAACTGGGAACTAAAAAATCAAAAACAGTTATTGTGGCTGTGATAGATAGCGGAGTGGATATTGAACATGAAGATTTAAAAGATAAGGTTTGGATTAACGAAGATGAAATCCCAAACAATGGTAAAGACGATGATAATAATGGTTATGTAGATGACATTTATGGTTGGAGTTTTCTAGGAGGAAAAACCGAAGACATTAATAATGAGGCTTTAGAACTAGCGCGTATCTATCAACAACTAAAACCAAAATATTCAACTAAAGATACCTTGAGTTTAAAAGGTGATGCACTTAAAGAATTTGAATACTACAAAACTGTTAGAAAGGCTTATATTGAAGAGCAAACACAAAATTTCCAACAATATAAAATCTGTGAACTTATTTTGGGTTTCATTGATAATGTTAAAAAATCAAGCAATGGTGTGTTTTCAAAAGAAACTACTAAAAAATACGCACCTGCTAATGATACAGAGGTAAGCATTAAAAAGTATGTATTATTATTAATGGGGAAAAGTACTCCGAAAGAATTAGAAGATCAGTTCATTGAGGGTGAAAAACACTTTTCAGAAGCTTTTCAAAATAATAAAATGAATGCCGATTCTATCAGAATTGTCATTGTAGGTGATAACCCTAATGATCCAAATGAAAAATATTATGGTTGTAATCGAGTTAAAGGTCCTGATGCTTTTCACGGGACACACGTTGCGGGAATAATTGCTGCTACAAGAGGCAATAACCTTGGTATTGATGGGATTGCAGTAGATGTAAAAATAATGGCTATTAGAGCTATTCCAAATGGCGATGAGCGCGATAAAGATGTGGCAAATGCAATTCGTTATGCTGTTGATAATGGAGCAACAATTATTAACATGAGTTTTGGAAAATATTTTACTAATCACAAATCGGTAGTAGACGAAGCCATCTTATATGCTAAATCTAAAGACGTGCTTTTTATACATGCCGCAGGAAATGACAGCAAAAATAAAGATATTGAAGACTCCTACCCTACTCGTATTTTAGATGATAAAACCGTTGCTTCAAATTGGATTGAAGTAGGTGCATCTAGTTATAAAGCAGGAAAAACCTTATTGGGAGATTTTTCAAATTATGGTTCTAAAACAGTAGATTTATTTGCTCCAGGGGTTGACATCTATTCTACCGTTCCTGACAATAACCAATACAAAAATGCTTCAGGTACCAGTATGGCTTGTCCTGCAGTTGCTGGAGTTGCAGCCATAATTAGAGGCTATTTCCCTGAACTTTCAGCTGAGGAAGTTCGTGAAGTATTGATGAAAACCGTAACTCCTTACACCAAACCAGTGATTATACCTGGTGAGAAAAAAGAAAAGGAGACCATCAGTAACATGTGTATCTCAGGTGGTTTTGTAAATACTGAAAAAGCGGTAATCTACCTTCTAGAAAATAAGAAATAATGGGTAAACACCTATTTTATTTTGCTCTAACTCTTTTCATTTTACCTATTACAGTAGTAAGAGGTCAAAATAAAATTATCTTATCTGAAGAAACCTTAAACACATCTATTGCTAATCAATTTGATTTGTATGAGGTTTCAGATACAGCCATTGATTTGAATCTAGATTATTTCTCTGATTTGTTTCTCATTTCCTCTAAACGAGCCTTAAAAATGCCCGTTGAAAATATTGATTTTACAACTAAAACGTATTGGTTATTTTTTGAGGTTTTCAATAATTTTAACACTACTCAAGATCTAACTATTGAAATAGCTCGGCCTATTACTAATGTGGTAGAATTGTATGAAATTAGAAACAATAAAGCTAAATTAGTAGCTAAAAGTGGTGATAACATAAACTTTGATGAAAAAACGATTAATTCATACAAGAGTTTATTGCCCATCTATTTAAATGGAAAGGAACGAAAACACTACGCAATTAAGTTGGTGAGTGATGGAGAAACCATTAGTTTACCAATTATATTTTGGAATAAAGATGTATTGGCGAAACGCACTCAAACGTATAACTTTTTCGTTGGTATTTTCTATGGAGTTTTCCTTTTTGTAATAGTAATTTACTTAACTTTTTACTTTCTATTAAGAGATAATTCATTTTTACTTTACACAGTTTATGTACTATTTTCAGGACTTCTTCAATTTGGATTGGATGGATTTATTCATCAGTACTTTTTCCCAGCTGGAGGTTATTTCACTCAGCATGCAATACTATTTGTTGCTGCTGGCACTGTTCTTTTTGTCACTCTTTATGCACGAAACTATTTGAAATTAGCCACAATAAAAAGAGGATTAAATAAAACATTAACGATTTTTTCTATTCTCGTTTTTGTAGTTGGAATTGCATCTTTAATCCCTGGAAACACATATATAATTAGTTATCCAGTAATAAACGGCATTAGTTTTATAGCCACTATTGGTATTGTAATAACCGCTATTTATATAAAAGTAAAAGGAAATGAAGTAAGCTATTTATTCATATTTGGAATGGTATTTTTAATAGCCGGTGCAGTGGTATTTATATTGGGCAATTTCGGAATCATTAATATGCCTACTCTAACTCAAAACTCACTTAAAATAGGGACATTAATTGAAATATTGTGTCTATCTATCTTGATGGCGTTTAAATATCGTTCGTTGCAGCAAGAAAAAGAATTAGCACAATTGCAACTGCTTTCAGAATTAGAAAGTAAAAATGCCTTAATGCTCAATATTAATGAGAAACTGGAAGTTCAAGTAAAAGAACGTACACGAGAAATTGAAAAGGCAAAACAAGAAATTGAGCATAAAAATGCAGACATCATTTCTTCCATTAAATATGCTGAACGCATTCAACGCTCTGTTCTTCCTTCTACTGAAAAATTTAAAAGTTTTTTACCCAAATCATTTGTGCTTTATAAACCTAGAGATATTGTAAGTGGAGACTTTTATTGGATAGAACAAATCACCACATCCGATACCAGTAAAAAACTAATTGTGTATGCTGCAGCAGATTGCACAGGACATGGTGTACCGGGAGCATTTGTAAGTATTTTGGGTTATACCTATCTGAAATTAACCAAAACCGAGCGTGATGTCAACTCACCTGGTCAGGCGCTTGATTTTATAAATAAAGGTTTTAACGAAACATTCAGCATGGACTTTGATGGTTACAAAATCAAGGATGGAATGGACATCGCCTTGGTTTCACTGGATTTAGAAAGTCAAAAACTGTATTTTTCCGGAGCCAAAAATCCAATTTATATTGTTAGAGGTTCGGAACTAGTGGTGTTAAAAGGAGATACAATGCCAATCGGATTTCCGTTAGATGAAATGAAATCGAATTTTACAACCCAAACTTTTGATCTACAAAAAGGGGACATGATTTATTCCTTTAGTGATGGTTATGCCGATCAATTTGGCGGACCCAATGGTAAAAAATTCATGTACAAACAATTCAAAGAAGTCTTAATTCGATTGGCTCCGCTGCCCGAAGAAGAACAAAAAATTCAATTGGAACAAATATTTAACAATTGGATAAACTACCGTGATAAAAATGGAAGTACCTTTGAATACGAACAAATCGATGATGTACTTGTCATTGGAATACGTATTTAAAACTAATTTGCATTGAAAATAAACCTTTACATATCTACACTTGTACTAATTGGTATTGTTTCAAGTTCATTTATCCCACTATTTTCACCTACATCAAATAAGGATAGCTCGGAAAACACGCATCAATGTAATGGGTCTACTTGGGGATTTTATGGTCATAAAAGAATTAATCGAATGGCCGTATTCACCTTACCGCCCGAATTGTTTGTTTTTTACAAAAAGCATATTGAATTTTTAACAGAACATGCTGTTGATCCCGATAAAAGGAGATACGCTATGAAAGGTGAAGCCGAAAGACATTACATCGATTTAGATCATTATGTCAAAAAAGGAGAAAATCCATTGGATATTGTTCCTAAAAAATGGAATGATGCCGTTGCCAAATTCACAGAAGATACCTTAAAAGCATATGGTATTGTGCCTTGGCATCTAGAAAGCATGATGTACCGTTTGACAAAAGCATTTAAAGAACAAGACCTCGATAAAATATTGAATCTTTCTGCCGATTTAGGTCACTACGTTGGTGACGCACATGTTCCCTTACATACCACAAAAAATTACAATGGTCAGTTGACCAATCAAAAAGGAATTCATGGTTTTTGGGAATCAAGAGTACCCGAGTTATTCGCTGAAGATTATGATTACTTGGTTGGACAGGCCTATTATTTAAATGATCCACTAGACATTGCTTGGAAAGTAGTTCTGCAAAGTCACTATGCAGTAGACTCTGTACTTACCATTGAAAGAGAATTGACAAAAGAGTTTCCTGAGGACAAAAAGTTCTCTTTTGAGCAACGAGGAGCGGTATTAATGCAAGTGTATAGTGCTGAATTTTCAGCTGAATACCAAAAAAGACTCAATAACATGCAGCAAAAACGTATGAAAGAGTCTATTTACATTACTGGTTGTTTTTGGTATACGGCTTGGGTCAATGCCGGACAACCCGATCTTTCAACTTTAGGCGACAAAGTTTCTGAAGATTTGAGGAAAGAAATGGAAGAAAATGACAACCATTTCAAAAATGGCAAAATTATTGGTAGGGAGCACAGTAATGAATAAATTGAGTGAAAAAACATTCTTGTTAATGAATTGTTAAAGAGAAATGTACCATTAAATTTAAAATTACCTTTGTTTCAGATTAAAATTAAAAACAACTAAAATCAATAAAAAATGAAAAAATCTATCTTAACTTTCGGATTAGCTTTAGTAGCGATGTTCACGTTAAATGTGAATGCTCAAAAAATTGGAAATGGTCCAGAAATTACTTTTGAAAAAGAAGTTCACGATTATGGTACAATTGAAGTAAGTGCAAATGGAAACTGCGAATTTGTTTTCAAAAACACAGGAAGTGAGCCATTAATCATTGAAAGCGCTAAAGGATCTTGCGGATGTACTGTTCCAGATTGGCCAAAAACTCCAATCGCTCCAGGTGCTTCAGCTTCTATTAAAGTAACGTATGACACTAAAAGAGTTGGTTTGATCAACAAAACAGTAACGATTACTTCAAACGCTACAAATGCTCCAAACTCAGTAGTGAGAATCAAAGGAGAAGTTAAAGATCCAGCTGCTGGTGCAACACCAGAAAAAACTCCAGCAGGACCAGTAAACGGAACAAAATAATCTTAACACAATTATAAGAAAAAGGCAATCGAAATGATTGCCTTTTTTTTTGCCAATTGTTAGTGTATCTTACATATATATATATTGAATTCTATAGCCTATTTTAAATTTTAACCTCCTTAAAATAAATTTAACATAAAAATACTACCTTTGCGCCCAACACACAATACAACCAAAAAAACCATGAAAAATTTAGTTACCTTTTTATTTTTAGGCGCGTTTGCCACTTCTTCTTTATTATCTTGTGATGGTAAACGAGCCGAAGATACTTCAACAAAAACTACAGACACTCTGTCTAAAGATACCGTAATTGCTTATGATTATGCTCAAGATTGGACATTATTTGTTGAGGCGATTAATGCGGGTTCAAAAAACGATGTAATCGCTTTTATTGATTCCACCAATACCAATTTGCAAAATGAAGTGGCTTTAAATTATGAATATTTCTTTGATGATATTTTTAAAGCTCAAGTGAGTAATTTAACCTATTCTGCTCTGGAAACAGGTGAATATAATGGTGCTCCTGCTAAAACCGTTAAGATTGTTCAGACCTACACCGAAGGTGATGTAGAATTAGAATCAATGTATATTTTTTACTTTGGTGAAACACCCAACGGTTTAAAAATCATTCATATTGAAATAGCTGGTTAATCAAATGAAAGTAGCTGCACTTCTCCTTTATTTTACGCTAGGTTTTTCAGTAGTTTCGTGTAATGATTCGAAAACTGCTACAGCAGAACCCATTGCTAATGTCGATACCACACAAACTGTTGCAGTTGTGGATTCAACGCAAATTATTGCAGAATCTCCGTTTGCCGCAGATTGGGAAAACTTCAAAAGCGCCCTTCTGGCTAAAGATGTGCAAAAAGTTGCCGCATTTTTTCAATCAGACAACTTGGATGCCGAGCAGGTGATACAAGCTTTTCACGAAGATTTTGTTTTGCCCGTTTTACAAAAAACAACCTTTACTGATTTAAAAGTAGAAAACCAAGACGGAATAAACTACTTACTTTTTTATGCAGAAATAACCGGAATGGATGAAGAAGGTGCGGAAGTAGGAAGCAGTTTTTCATTTTATTTTGAAGAAACAGAAAAAGGACTCCAATTGGTCTATTATATTGCGGCTGGGTAAACAAACATAATTATCATACAACATATGCAAACATTAAATACGTATAATTTTTCTAATAAAAGAGCTTTGGTGCGTGTTGATTTTAACGTACCATTAGATAAAACAACTTTTGAAGTAACCGATGATACGCGCATCACTGCGGCCATTCCTACCCTTAAAAAAATATTGAACGATGGCGGGTCAGTTGTACTTATGTCACACTTAGGCCGCCCTTCGGGAGGTTATGAAGAAAAATACTCGTTAAAACACATCATTCCAGCTGTGGAAAAGGCCCTTCAAAAAAAGATTATTTTTGCGGGAGACTGTATCGGTGCCGAAGCCGTTGCCATAACTGCTGCGGCTAAACCGGGTGATGTTATTTTATTAGATAATTTGCGTTTTTACAAGCAAGAAACATCTGGAGATGACACCTTTACCAAACAATTGGCGCAACACGGAGATGTTTATGTCAACGATGCTTTTGGTACAGCTCATAGAGCTCACGCTTCTACCACTATTTTAGCCAATTATTTCCCCAACGATAAAATGTTTGGATATTTAATTGAAAAAGAAATTGAAAGCGTTGATAAAGTATTGAATAGTAATCAAAAACCACTTACGGCTATTGTTGGTGGAGCAAAGGTTTCTTCAAAAATTACCATTATTACTCAATTGCTCAATAAAGTAGATTATTTGATTATTGGAGGCGGAATGGCTTATACCTTTATCAAAGCTCAAGGAGGTAAAGTAGGAAATTCATTGGTTGAGGACGAACATTTAGAAACGGCCCTTTCCATTTTTAAAGTGGCCAAAGAAAAAGGTGTAACTCTTTTGTTACCCACTGATACCGTAATTGCTGATAGCTTTAGTAATGATGCTCAAGTGAAAACTTGTGACATCAACAACATTCCAGATGGATGGTTGGGGTTGGACATAGGAGATCAATCTATTAAGTTATTTGAAGAAGCTATTTTAACTTCTAAACTCATTCTTTGGAATGGACCAATGGGTGTTTTTGAAATGAGTAATTTTCAAAAAGGTACGATTGCCATTGCGGAAGCCGTAGCCAAAGCCACTTCAAATGGAGCTTTTTCATTAGTGGGTGGAGGAGATAGCGTGGCTGCGGTAAATCAGTTTAATTTGGCCGATCAAGTAAGTCACGTGAGTACGGGTGGAGGAGCTATGTTAGAATACCTTGAAGGAATAGATTTGCCCGGTATTTCGGCCATAAAAAAATAACCTCTTTTTGTTATTCTGAAAACTGTAAAGAGGTGGTTTGAAAATTCATCAACCACTTAAAATAGTATTCCGATAATAAAATGACTAACGCTACAAGCACTAAAAAGGTAACTAATTTTAACATCCAACTTCTCTTTGAGATAAAAAGCAACACAAAAGACGCCAGAAAAAAAAGAGTGCCCACTACCATTCCCAATACGGGCAAAATAACGGGTACAATAAGGCTGAAAACAAATGTTATAAGACTAACGTTGTAATCATCCTTAAATAGTTGAACAAACTTCTTTTTCACTTATTGGCGTAAGTTTTGATTCGGCATTTCAAAAGTAAACAAGAAACTATACATTAATTTAAAATATTATGAAATCTTCACACATTCTTTTCACACTTTTAGTCATTGGTGCTTTTACATTGGTACAATGTAAATCTAAAAAAAATACCGCTTCAAAAAGCAACGACTCCAAAACGATTAAAGAGGTTATTGTGCACGAAACCTACAATTATCCAAAAGATACGCCTGCATTTGAGATTACTTCTGCTGAAATAAAAGCAGATGTGTTAACGTTGGTGGTTTCGTATTCTGGTGGATGCCAAGAGCACTCCTTTACCTTAAATGGAACTAAAAATTATATGAAAAGTATGCCTCCAAAATTGGGATTATTTTTAGAACACAACTCCAATGGTGATTCTTGTAGAGAGCTGAAAACAGAAACACTTCAATTTGACTTAAAAAAGGTGCGTTACCCTGGCACTGAAAAAGATTATACGGTGATTTTAAACATCGATAAATTTGATGGTCAGTTAGAATATAAGTATTGATGAGCATTAGGTTAAACATTGATTCCAAAACATTTTTATAGCTGTCTTCAAATTGTTAATACAAAGTAGTTGTAGTTAAAACTTGTTACGAACTTCTCAAATAATAAATCACCCCAAAACGATTAAATAATACGTTGACTAGATTACGCAAAATATGGATCGGAATTGGAATAGCCGTTATATTGATATTTATTTTCATTATGTTTAATCTACGCGCAAGAAGAATTGCTAATGAAGATATCAATATCCATAGAGGAGAAACAATGGGTGTTGTTTATGATTTTAGCGTTGGAGGTAAATCAGTTTATAAAGATTTGAATTATGAGTTTTACTTGGATGATAAGCGATACGGTGGGTCAATAGGTGAAACACAAGCTGAAGATTTGGAGAAGTTATGTAAGGAACAAAACTGTCCGAATTGTATTGGAGCCAAATTCAAAGTGGAATTCTCTACAAATAATCCTGATTATTCTAGAATAATTATTGGAAATGACAAAATACTTTCGAAAACTGTATTTTTGTAAATTAATGTAAGGTAGTTTTTTAATCATATGAAAAAGTTATTTGTAACATCATTAATTTTCACGTTGTTTCTTTCATGCAATATTCATACAAAGGAAATTTTCTACTTTAATGAAGACCTTGAATTTTTTGTAATAGTTTATGGTGTAGAATGTGGTGATAAATTAGAAAAAAACTCCAAAGGAGAATGGGAATATTATATTCCCAATGATGGCATCTTATTAATTCAGAATGAAAGAGAAAAAGGAGGTGTAATTAATATGGAGTCATACATAAAAATTGGAGGTGAATATAAACTTCATTGTAAAATTAGTCCATATGAAGAAGACTTTGGTGAACCTCGAGGAGAACCAATAACCACCGAGTATTATCCAGGTGTAAATTTTATATGTAAAGGGGTGCAGGGTCCATTTGTTTTTGATATGTACATTTATGTAACTGGGAATTATAATAATAATACTAAAGAAAAAATAAGAAACCATGTTGAAATGAAATTGTTTCAGGGTAAATAGTTGTTTATTAGGTTATAGGTTTGCTGCGACCCCCACAAAGAATAAACTTTTTATCAAGGCATACCTATCTCCTCAGAATTTAAACAGAGTATTTATAGAAAATACCCTCTTGGATTACTAATTTTTCTATATTTGTAGAGCATCGTTAATGTTTGCGTGGGAGTGGGTGGTGTATGTATATGTCAATGATAGTGGTGAACCACCTAAATGAAACAATTCTACAAAAGAAATTATTTTAAGAGAAAAGTAAATTTATGTTGAAGAAATTAGTAATAAATTACAATCAAGTAGACCTGAATGATAGCTATTGTACAACATTATTTTCATTTGAAAACAATCTTCTTGTACCATTTATAAATGTTCAGATTGAAGAATTGCCTAATTTAAAAAATGGCTTCGTAAATTACTGCTATATTCTGTTTACTGCAGTGCACGAATATAAATTAATTAAATTCAATTCTACGAAGAAAATACACGAATCAAAGGGTTTTATTTTTAGGGATTCAAATAGATTACCTGATTATATTTTTTTTGTTTGTCAAAAAGATGAAGTATATGATTTAAGGATAGTTTGTGATGAATCTTTTTTATTATTAAAGGAGGATTCTGAAATTTCGCAAAGCCAATATTTACCTTATGATACTCCTTATTTTTCAAAAAATATCGACACAAAAAAAGCTGAGCATTTCCTTGCCGGAGAAAACATTGAAAATGAAAACATTACTATGTTAGGAATAAAAAATATTAATGAGTTTCAAAAAATTAATTTTTGGAAGTAATTTGTTCTTGAAGTGATTGGTAGTATTCTAAACAAACCAAGCTCCTTCCCCTACAAAAAATAAACTTTTTATCAAGGCAGACCTTTCTCCTTTTACTGAAATTTAAACGAGGTATTTTTAAATAATACCATCTTGGTTTATTAATTTTTCTAAATTTGTAGAGCAACGCGAAAGGATTACGAACTGGATCGGGGGAAGACAAAACGAATCGTGAAATAAATCAATTGAAAACAATTAAATTATTTATATATTTTTTGTTTATATGTATTTCTATTAAAAGCCAAAATTTGACTTTTAATAATAACTCATTAATAATAAATGATTCTATTGAAATACTATATACTACAACTAACAAATTTGGTAATTTGGGCAATTGGAAAAATTACAGTGAAAACCTAAAATATATTGATTTAAAAAAATCTCAACCATATAAATCGCTTTTATGTAAGGATATTGGAATTCTATTGACTACAGATGTAATGGAGCCCGAAGGAAAAATAAATGCAAACTCAACAATATTAGGATTGCAATTTGTATTTCAGGACAATTTAACTACAGGAAATGTTATGAATACACTAGAAGAAAGGAAATTAGGTAAAAAGTTTAAAGGTGTTTTAGAATTTGATAGTATTTTGATTGACCTCAATTATTCATATGAAAAATGTATAAATGATTTTACTGGAATTGAAAAAACAGTTAATAACATTAACAATAAAAAAAGGGTACTTTTTGATTATAACACGTATCGATTTACATTCATTTTCATCAATAATAAAATTATATGTTGTCAAATATCTAAATTATAATGGATTCCCTTACCCCCATAAAGAATAACCTTTTAAAAAAAGCTGACCTCTCTCCTCTGAAATTTAATTTAAACAAGGTATTATTAAGATAATACCATCTTGGATTACTAATTTTTTTAAATTTGTGGAGCTCCTTTAAAGTGCGCGCTGAAGCGGGGAATCCGAATACTAAAAAATGATAATATGATTAATAAACTAGGAATCATCACAATAAGTTTAATTTTGTATTCGTGCAGAACTGCTACCGAATGCAGAAAATTTTCAGATTACGAAAAAACCATTACGAAGTCTTTTTTTGAAGAGATAAATTTGGTCAATGGTTTAGATACTATAAATTTTGAGTTGATTGATGTCTATGAAAAGGATATTGATACTGCCATTAATAGTGCATTTACTGCTGAAGAATGTACCAATGGGTATTATTCCCATTACCAATATGATTTGAATCCTGATGATGATATTTTCAGTGTAAATAATGTGTATACAGCTTTTTTTTTAGTTGATGACGGTGATAGAAAAACATTTCGATTTAAATTAGGAGAAAAAGATAAAATCATATATTATGAAAATCTTAAAGAAGTTTCTTTAGAAATAGTGAACTATGATACAAATGTTTATTTTAAAACTTTTATTATTGATGAAGGAAAATTAATTAAGTGCATTGATTTTAACAATAAAACATGGGATGTAAAGAAGGTTTAGAGCACCAAGCTCCTCCCATAAAGAATTAACTTTATTAGAAGTTCTGACCTAACACCTCTAAATCTGAACATAAACTGAGTATTTCTAAATAATACCCTCTTGGATTACTAATTTTTCTACATTTGTAGAGATAGGTGAACGGATTTAGAAAGGGAGCTGGAGTATAATGGTTTTAAAAATAGTGTAATGTGAAAAACAAAATATCCTATTTAGTATTATTAAGTAACTTAATGCTTTTATCCTGTGGTGGATTTGTTAACCAAAATTCTATCGAACAAGAAAGTCAAGAAGTTTTTCAAAATCAATCAGAAACAACAACAATATCGAAAGACACTATAGGTTTGGCAACTTTTCTTGATCAACTAAAAATAATTGTTTCAAATAAAGATTCATTGGCTTTGGATGCTATAATTTATAAAAATATTGAGGTTAGCTCTGGTGCGGGGATATATGGAAAACAAGCATTTTATGAATATTGGTATGCTGAAGATCAACCTAAAGATACATTATGGAATAATTTAAGTAAATTACTATCATACGGAGGTAATTATAGCGATTATTTTTTATTTTATAGATTTCCTTTTTTTGCCAGTGATGATATATTTGATTGTCCAATAGAGTGTATGTTATACGCTGCAAATATTGTTGAAAACCCTATGCTTTATGACTATAAAAACAATAAAGTTAAAAAAGATCTCCCATTGTACTCTTGTTTAATTTTAAATCATGATAATAAAATGTTAAAAGAAGGCTTTGAAAGAATTCTTTTGCCGAATGATACAGTTTGTAACCTCCCCCAAAAATAGGACAACTTTAAAATATAATTATTAATTTTAAA
>CAYQNU010000003.1:0-260459 GCA_964419055.1 uncultured Flavobacteriales bacterium
GGTATGATGACGTATAGCACTTTTTTTAGGATTGATGATTTTGTATTCATTGTGATAATTATTTGATTATTGAAATATTTCCTGTAAGTTTTTTTAGTTCTAAATCTGCTTTTAGGTAATCAATTACAGCAGATAGATAAGTTTGTTGTGCTTCACGCAAAGCATTGTCTGCAAGCAAAACATCTGTTAAACTTGCCGTTCCTTGTTTCTGTTGAAGAATGGTTTGCTCATAGATTGTTTGTGCCAATTGGATTTGTTCGGTTGTTGTCTCTACAGATTTTTTAGCAATTTCTCTTTGCATTCGAGCATTTTCAATCTGCATATTATTTTGTTCAGTAAGCAATCCAAACTGAAGTTCATTGTTTTGAAGTTCCAATGTTTTTTGATTGATTTTTCGTTGAGTAACTGTTCCGTTAAATAGCGGATACGATAACTGAACCCCTGCAAAACCAATCGGATAAAAATCAAGAAAGGAAGCAGGTTGTCCGTTATAACCGAAGCCCGTTGATCCATACATTCCAACCAGATTAAGCGAAGGCAAATACCTTGATTTATTGAGTGTGTTGAGTTCACTCGACAATAATCGGTTTTGAGTTTTTATGATACGAATATCTAAAGTTGATGAAGATGTGTATTCATTTGTGTTTTGATATTGAATGTTTGGTTCAATTTGCAGATTTTGTTCAATGGAAATACCCATAGCAAATTTCAACGCATTTAGAACCTGCTCGTATTTGCTTTTGATGGTTTCCTTTTGGGTGGTTAATTGTGATACTTGCAATTTTACCTTGCTTACATCTGTTCCTTTTGCCAGTAATTGTTCATTGAGCAATTGCATATTTTTCAGAAGTCTTTCTGCATTAATCAGATTACTGTCAATAAATGCCAATTGATGATGCAATATTTGGGTATTGTAATACAAATTTGAAATTTCAAAATAGATTTGCTCCTCCGTTTTTTGATACTGTAAGTCGGTCAATTCCGAAGTAATTTTAGTAGTTTGAATAGCTCCATAAACTTGTGGATTAAACAAGGGCATTGAGAGTTGCAAGTTTGCATTGATGTTGTGTGGAACACCAAACTGTGCTGCTCTAAACTCTCCTTCGGGCGCTATAGGGTTTAAAGCATTAAGCGGCAATAGCTGATAGGGCAGGTTTGTGAAATATTTATAATCCGCATTGATTGTTACTTTCGGAATTAAATTAGCTTTTGCTTCTTTCGCCTTTTGTTCTACGATAGCAATATTATTTCGCCCCATTTGTAGATTTTTATTATGAATCTGTGCCGTGTCGATGCATTGTTGCAAGGTCCAAGTTTGTGCCTGAGCAGGTTGAAATCCTATTATTATAAGTAATAGAAAAACACTTTGTGTGTGAATATTCACTAACTTCATCGGTTAAATTTTTTTACTTAATGAGTATTAATTGACTTTCAATTGTTCCTACAACCCAATGTTTTACCATTGGTTCAATGTTTACAAAGTCGCCCGATAATAGTGTTTCTTTTATTCCTTTTTCATTTTCAAAAATCACTTCTCCTTCAACGCAAATCAAAAGTGCTGGTGTTTTGGTGATATGCTCTTTTAATTTTTCGCCTTGCAAAATTTGAATAGCTGTTGCGTTACCCAGTTCACTTTTGAAAAGAGAAGTTGCTGAAACTGGTTTTTCTTGTGTATGTAATTCTTTTATGTTCATTGGAAGTATTGATTAAATGTTGTGAATGAAATTTGAATATTTTCAAATTGCTTAGTTGCTTCGGTTTCGTTTTTAGCTTCTGAAAGTTCTTTTACCAAATCAATGTATGGCAACAGCCACTTGTGCAATTCATCGTGGGCTTTGCCTTTCATTGTGCAATTTGATGTAAGCGAATCAATATTGACTAGTAATTTTTTGGATAAAACTGCATAGTTTTTTGGATCCTCTTTCGGAAAAGAAATTATATCATTTTCCATAGTTCGTATGTGGATTAACATAGGTGCATCAACTTTCCATTTTTCTCCATTATTGAGTTCAAGTGTTTCATTTTCTTCATCGTGGTTATGTCCTTCATGTGAAACTTCTTCTGTTTGCTCTTTCGAATTGTTATCCGTTGCATTTCCACAGCTGCTCATAAAACTGCTTATGAGCATTGATGAAGCGATAAATATTAATGTGTTCTTTTTCATAGTTTATTACTTTTTATTTGATTTTTGTTTATTAATAATGAAATAGGCAATGATAGTAAATACAAAGGTTAAAGACGTTCTAAAAATCATTGCACCTATTGTTTTGCTTTCATAAATTCCTCCTGAGTTAGCATGAATTTTTAATCCTATAAATGCCGCTAACAAAATCATCGTTGAAAGACTCAAAAGTGTAAACGTCCATTTTTTACTTTTAACAAAACCATAGGCAGCAAAAAGATATAGTATGCTACTTATAAAATTAGCCCAAACAACAAATAAAACGTAATTGCCTTCCTTTTCTCTTATTCCAAATAAATCAAGAATAACAGAGGTGCTTAAGAATAAGGTCAATAAAGCAAAACCAGTTAAGATTGTTGCTATTATGTTTGAAATGTATTTTTTCATAAAATGGAAGTATAACTAATAGCGAATAATTTTTCGAACATATTGTCTTCCTACTTCGTTTGAGAATACAATAAAATAATATCCTTTAGTTTCGGGAGCGTCAATTTTCAATTCTGAAGTATGTGAACTTATTATTGATTGTACTAAAACTCCATCTATTGTGAAAATTTCAATTTTAGTAATTTCATCTAAATCTTGAATAGTAATTTGATTATTGGTAGGATTAGGAAAAATAGTGATGTTTCCCTCCTCTGTTTCTACCGTTTCAATCGCTGAGGCATTAGAAACTACTAAGAATTGCCCCATCATACCCATATCTTCATGGGTTAGCATGTGGCAATGATACATGTAAGGAACAGAGTCGTTTGAAAAGTGATTAAATTCAGCGATAAATCTAACGACACCATTTCCCCCTGGCACTAAAACTACATCATTAAAACCTTGTAAATGAGGAGGAGGAGGAACTCCGTTAATATCTAATATGTGAAACTGAACATCATGTATATGAAACGGGTGAGCAATTGGTGTTTGATTTGTTAAAGTCCATATTTCAATATTATTTAAAGGAATAGTATAATTTATTACATCCATATCAAAAGATGTATTGTTAATTAAAAAAGGACCTGCCAAATTCCCCATTGTAGCTGAAGTAAAGGTTAAATTTCTAGTAGTATTTTGTGTGCCTTCTAATAAATGAGAAAAAGTAGCTAAACTTGTAGGGATTGTTAAAACTGGATTGGCTGTTTGAGCTACAACACTAATATCTAATAATTGAAAGTCATTTCCATTTAAAGGGTTTGATGTATATCCAACTAATGACGCTGTTGCTCCCGCTCCCATTCCTGGTTGAGTGGCACCATAAATAGCATTGGGTAATTCAGAAGCATAACTCATCAATTGAATGTTTTGGCCTAGACTTGTCGATAAATCAACTAAAACATCAGCTCTTTGTCCCGGAGCAATTCTGTAACGAGTCATTACTACTGGAGCAGTCAACAACCCCCCATCTGTTCCTATTAAACTAAATTGTCGATTATCAGAAAAACCTACTTCAAAAACTCGTTGTGAAGAGCCATTTAATAATCGAAGTCTTACCACTTGAGCTGGTAAATCAACAACAGGATCAACAGTGCCATTTACCATTACTGAAGTGTCTAATTCAGTATGCATTACTATTTGTCCAGCAGCATCAAATCCTTTGGTTTGCATAATTATTGGAAACTCATCCACGCCATAATTCATAGGTAATCCAAGCGTTTGTTCCTCTGCATCTCTAACCAAAATAAGTCCAGCAATTCCCTTGGAGACATGCTTATCTGTTTGCATATGTAAATGTGGATGATACCAATACGTTCCAGCTTTGTCCATAATTGTAAATTGCGGATTCCATGTTGCATTTGGAAGTATGGTTGTGTGAGGACCTCCATCATTTTCTGGAGCCACATGTAATCCATGCCAATGTATGGTAGTGGTCTCTGAAATTTGATTGTTTACACTTATGTTAACTAATGAGTCCTTTGATAAAATCAACGTTGGGCCTAATAAACTACCATTGGCTCCCATAGTATTGGTAACCAAAGATGGATAAAACATTGTCGTTCCATTTTGTAAGGTTAGGTTTATGTTTTGTCCCGATAATGTTGTTGGAATATTTAAAGGGTTTTGAGCAAATATTTTTGCAGAAAAAACTAAGAGTAGCAACGCAGTTGTTTTCATTTTATTTATTTTTTATTAACCTTAAAATTGATTGAATCATATTTTCACCGTTTCTTATTATGTCAAATTGAAAGTTAGCGACCCTCCATTTGTACATTTGCAATCGGAAAGTTCCCATCACAATGTGGATTAACTCTTCTGAAGTAATTGAATTAGTAAAAATGTTTTTTTGTTGTCCTTCAGAAATTATGGGCATCAAGTGTTTCATTTTTACACTCATTATTTTCGATATAGTTTCATTGATTCTTTGGCTTTCTTCCATCAAACCGTCAGAGAATACTGCTACCACAAAATGAGGATTTTTGTTAAAAAATGAAAATTGATTTTGAAATAGCGTTGTAAATTTTTCTTCGGGCGATTGTTCACTTAAAATTGCGTTTGTATAGCGTTCATCCATACTTTGAGCAAGGTATTCGAGTAATGTAATGATTATTTCTTCCTTGCTTGCAAAGTGACGATAAATAGCACTTTCCGAAAATTTCATTTCCTTAGCCAAGTTCTTAATTGTTAGCCCACTTATTCCCGAAGCAGTCAATATTTTTCCTGCTGCTTCAATAATTTCAAGTTGTCTATCAGAAATTCCTACTGTCATTTGTTATTTTTTTAAGAATGATGAATACATCCATACTTGTTTTTCCTGAAAGCGAATGTAATCGCTCATTAAAGCATTTGTTCCTTCATCATTTGCATCAGAAGCTAATCCAAGAATTTCTCTTTGCATAACGATAGTTGTTTTAAATCCTTCCAAAATTTGTTCTACTGCAATCAATCCATCCGAAACTTTTTTGCTTTCATTTATGGTCGATGTTTTAGCGTATTGAGAATAGCTATGCTCGGGTGTGTGTCCCAATGTTAATATGCGTTCTGCTACTTCATCAATTTTTAGTAACAAATCATTGTAGAGTTCTTCAAATTTTAAATGCAATTCAAAAAACTTTTCACCTTTAATATTCCAGTGAAATCCTCTTGTGTTTTGATAAAATATGGAATAGTTTGCGAGTAACTTGTTTAATTTATTTGCCAATTCTTTGGCTTTGTCTTGGTGTAAACCAATTGAATTTAAATTTTTCATTTTTATGTATTTCAAGTTTATTAATTATTGAGTGATAGATTTCATTTTTAAAAACGCAACTCCTAACCAAATTACAGATGCGGTCATTGCAATTGCACCAATTAATACTAAAACAGGAGGCACTCCAAAATAGACCTCTGTTAATATTCCTATTGGCATTAATAAGCCTGTAAGTGCCAACCAAGAAATAGCTTTCACGTTTTGTAATTTGTCTTTGAAATGTAGAAGCAAATAACCAATTAGAATGTTTAGAAAGGCGAACAAGTTTCCGTGAACGTGAGCCAGTCTGCTTTCAAAATGTTTTCCGATACTGTATGAGTCCACCCAAGCTTCTTTATCTGGTGCAAAGTCTCTTAAATATATTAAAAGAAATCCGTAAGCCATAAAAAGCCCCATTGTAAGGAAGCCAATTGCGATGTTGTTTTTGCCGTTCATCTTGCTTATATTTTTAAGTAAGTGAATATTCGCTCACAAAGATAGTTCTATTTTATTTATTCCTGCAAGTTTTTTTGAGAAAACTTTAAAATGTGACGAAAATCATCTTGGTGCGGTGGTTAATTGGCTCTTTTGGGGTTTGCCTGTGTGTCGGGTTGTGTGAGGGGGCAAACCCCAAATGTGCCAATGCGGGCGGGCTAAAATTATTTTTTAAAATGTGTGGTGGGAAAATTTTTAAAACCTTGCGTTGGCTTTAGTGTCGGCAAAATGGTCTGGTCGGTGTCGAGTTACAGCGAAATTGTCAACCGAGTTTTTGTCGCCCGAAAGTTAGTTTGGAAGTCAAAAGTCTGGTCGTTTTCTTGTCCGTCTTACGGTTGCACGGTCGTCTTTTAGGCTTGCTTATAACTTTGATATTTATCCAATTCTATATATTGGTAACAAAAAAATTAGTTACTTTAAAACCAAATATAAAAAAATATGAAAAAAATCACTACTTCAATAGCTTTTACAGCTATAATTTTAGGAATCACCTCTTGTGGAGGCTGGTCGGCATCGCAAGAAAATGCTTTTAATGAAAGCTGTGAAAAAGCAGGTGGTATAGATTGCCCTTGTGCTCTAGAAGCGGTAAAAAAAGCCTATCCAAACAATTCAGACTTTGTTGAAAAAGGAGCTAAAGACACCAATTTGCAAGCAGAAATTTTAAAATGTAGCAAATAATTAAAATCTCCGCCACTTATTTTTATAGGTGGCGGAGATTTTACTTTTTCATTTTTAGTTATTTACTCCTCAAATCCTAAAAACTTCGCTTATTTTAAACTATTTTTGCATTCTAACATTTCATTTCACACTGTTTCAACATGAATAATCGCAAAAAAGGACACTTTTCTGGCTTTGATAAATCAAAGCTTAACGTTCAAAAACCTTCTGTTTTAAAACTTGATAAAGACATAAAGAACGAGAGAGAAACGGGTTCTAAAAGACCTAGAATTAATAAGGAAAACGATTCATCAAAAAAAAACAATCCTAAAGAAACTATTAGCAATTCAAGAACTGCAGACCAAGCTAATGATTTAGTGCGTCTTAATAAATTTATTGCTGATGCTGGAATTTGTTCTAGAAGGGAAGCCGACACACTAATATCCGAAGGAAAAATCACTGTAAACGGTGAAGTTACTACCGAACTGGGTAAAAAGATTTCTCCAACCGATATAGTAAAATACAATCGAAAAGTATTAAAAAGAGAACGATTCATTTATATTTTACTTAATAAACCAAAAGACGCTATTACCACTTCAAGTGACGAGCAAGGCAGAAAAACGGTTTTAGATTTAATTGCTGGTGCTTGCAATGAACGCGTTTATCCTGTAGGAAGATTGGATAGAAATACAACGGGATTATTGCTTTTAACAAATGATGGAGAATTGACCAAAAGATTGACCCATCCCAAATATAACATTTCAAAAACCTACATTGCTGAATTTGAAAAAGGAGTTCCACCAGAAGTAATTGAACAACTTCAAAAAGGAATTGAATTGGAAGATGGATTTATAAAATGTGACAAAATTGAGTATGGTGATGGAGGGCATAACCATAAAGTAGTGATGGTAGAGATACATTCTGGTAAAAATCGCATTGTAAGACGAATGTTCGAACATTTCGATTATGAAGTAAAAAAACTTGATCGAGTTTCTTTTGCAGGCATCAAAAAAGGAGCACTAAGTAGAGGAAAATGGCGGATGCTTGAAAAAAAAGAAGTTGGTTTTCTAAAAATGGCAACTGGAGAAAGAGGTTAGTTTAATTTTGGTGACTTCGACAGGCTCAGTCACCTATTGTTATTATTAAATACGGAATTCTTTTTAGGGTTTGAGTTCATTGAAAATTTCGACCATTAACTCAGACCTTATTGTATTCTATAATGCAACCCTAGTTGAATTCCATTATGCTGTATAAAAGTGTCTCTTTGTCTATAATAATAGGAATCTTTTTCAATATTTTGTGCAAAGAATGTAGAAAACTCTGGATTAAATGAAACTGTTCCTGTAATGCGTTTAAACAATTTTATTTCGAATGTTGCGGATAAATTAAGATCTAAGGTTAAAAAATCAGCTGTATGTATTTCATCACTTTGACCATAAAACACATAAGAATTCTCATTGATTGAGCTGTCTCGCTGTATGGTATAGGTTGTACTTTGAACTTGAGTAAATCCTTGACTTTTTCCACCAGAAAACCCCATACCTAAGTAAACATTGAATTTATCGTTAGTCCATCCTTTATGCAAAGCCACTCCAAGTTTTACTCCATTCATTTTAGAAACTGAATTACCTTCTACAAAGAAATTATCTCGTATATAAGCAAAATGCCCGCTTGAAAAATAGTTCATGGGTGCGTTTTCTTGTTTTATCATACTCAACTGAGTAGAGAAAATATAACTCTTCCAACATTGTCTATAAACTAAACTTCTTTGGGTATAACTAAAGGATGCTCGTCCCATAGATGTTGTATTTGAAAAAATAGAAGAACTCAAACCGATGGTTCTTCTTACTTCTTTTATAAAAGTATCGACTTCTTGACCAAAAAAAGGAATTATACTAAAAATAAGGGTAATCAAAACAATGTTTTTTATAGTGTTTTCAGTTTTACAATTATATATAACATATAAAACGTAAAAAATTGCCTGATATTTTATTTTTTTTAACACAATGCCAATTTGTCACACTAGTTTATATAGTACATTTGTAATTCAATATGCAACTATGGAAAAACATTCTACTGAAAAAGTAATTGACGAAACGAGACAAGGAGAGGCTTTGGTTATTGAAAATCAACCTAATAATGGTCGTAAATTATATTTAGAAAGTTATGGCTGCGCTATGAATTTTTCGGATAGCGAAATCATCGCTTCCATACTTCAAAAAGAAGGTTTCTCTACAACACGCAATGCTGAAGAAGCTGATGTAGTGATGCTAAATACCTGCTCAATAAGAGATAAAGCAGAGCAAACGGTAAGAAATCGTCTACAACAATTTAAAAAACAGAAAGAAACCAATCCAAATTTGGTGGTAGGTGTGTTAGGCTGTATGGCCGAGCGTATGAAAGAAACCTTATTGGAAGAAGAGAAATTAGTTGATTTAGTAGTTGGTCCGGATGCATACCGAGATTTACCCAATCTAATTAATGAAGTGGATGGCGGTCAAAAAGCAGTTAATGTACTTTTATCCAGAGAAGAAACATATGCCGATATCAGTCCAGTTAAATTAGGAGGTAATGGAGTTACCGCTTTTATTTCAATTATGAGAGGTTGTGATAATATGTGTTCTTTCTGTGTAGTTCCTTTTACTAGAGGAAGAGAGCGATCACGAAATCCACTATCTATAGTAGCTGAAGCACGTCAATTAGTTTCAGAAGGATATCGTGAAGTTACGTTATTAGGACAAAATGTAGATAGCTATCGATGGAATATTTCAAAAAAGGGTGAAATTGTTGATCCTGAAATACCCACAACTAATTTTGCTCAACTATTGGAAATGGTGGCCTTAGTATCACCCGATCTAAGAGTTCGATTTTCTACTTCTCATCCAAAAGATATGGATGATGAAGTACTTCACACTATGGCAAAATATGAAAATATTTGTAAATATATACATCTTCCTGTTCAATCTGGAAACAACGAAATATTGAACCGTATGAATCGTGGTTATACTCGTGAATGGTATTTGGACAGAATAAAAGCTATAAGAAGGATAATGCCTGACTGTGCTATTTCTACAGATATAATTACTGGTTTTTGTGGAGAAACAGAAGAAAATCATGGTGATACCTTACTATTGATGAAAGAGGTTAAGTACGAATTTGCTTATATGTTTTTTTACTCCGAACGTCCAAAAACGTTGGCCGAACGAAAATATGAGGATGACATACCAGAAGAAGTTAAAAAAAGAAGACTTCAAGAAGTTATTGACATTCAAAATGCCAATTCTTTTGCAGCAAATCAAGCTGCTGTAGGCAAAACATATAAAGTTTTAATTGAAGGTCCCTCCAAAAAATCACCTGATTTTCTATGTGGTCGTAATTCTCAAAATGCCATGGTAGTATTCCCTAAAGAACACTTCAAAAAAGGCGAATACGTGAATGTAATAATTGAATCAAGTACTTCAGCAACACTTTTAGGAAAAGCAATAATATGATTGACGTTCAACATGTAAAACAACGATTTGGATTAATTGGTAATGCACCTGGATTAAATCGAGCACTAGAGGTGGCGGTGCAAGTTGCTCCTACCGATATTTCTGTTTTAGTGACTGGTGAAAGTGGGGTGGGTAAAGAAACAATACCTCAAATCATTCATAACTTTAGCAATAGAAAACATCATGCCTACATTGCTGTAAACTGTGGTGCAATTCCAGAGGGTACAATTGACTCTGAATTGTTTGGACATGAAAAAGGCTCCTTTACAGGTGCTCAAGGAGCGCGAAAAGGGTATTTTGAAGAAGCCGATGGTGGAACTATATTTTTAGATGAAGTGGCTGAATTACCTCTTCAAACACAGGTACGATTGTTAAGGGTTTTAGAAACGGGCGAATTTATTAAAGTAGGTTCGTCAAAAGTTATAAAAACAAATGTTAGAATCATTGCTGCGACCAATGAGAAAATGGAAAATGCCATTAAAAAAGGTAAATTTAGAGAAGACCTTTTTTATAGATTGAGTACTGTTCCCATTACACTGCCACCATTGCGTGAAAGAAGAGAAGACATTCATTTAATTTTTAGAAAATTTGCCTCCAACTTTGCTGACAAATACCGAATGCCTACCATACGCTTGACGGATGAAGCTGCTCAAATTTTATCAGCCTATCGATGGCCTGGAAATATACGTCAATTAAAAAATCTAACAGAACAAATATCGGTAATTGAACAAGAACGATTAATTGATGCCAATTTACTAAAAAAATACCTTCCTCAAGATTATGCCCAGAACCTTCCTGCCGTTATTCATTCAGGTGACAACACCATGGATTCGGTTGAAAAGGAAATGTTATACAAAGTTATTTTCGAACTCAAACAAGAAATAAATGAGGTAAAAAGAGCTGTTGTAGAATTATTACAAGATGGCGTATCGTCAGAGGCAAATGATCGAAATGCCTTGATTAGAAAAATGGCAACAGAACCTATTAAATCGGGTTCCATGGTTAATCCAACCATGAATGATTTTCATTACTCAGATGCTGATGCCAATTTGGATACTGAATTTATATATCAAGACCCCGTAATTGATGAACACGAAGAAATAGAAGAATCATTGTCTCTAGAAGAACGTGAAAAAGAATTGATATTAAAAGCCCTTGAAAAACATCGTGGCAAAAGAAAAAATGCCGCTAAAGAATTAGGAATCTCAGAACGTACTTTATACCGTAAAATAAAAGAATACGACATTCAGAAGTAATATGAAGAAACTTTCCATTTCAATACTACTTACCATTATTGCATTTACTCAATGTAAATTACCTAATTTCTCGTTTAAATCGGGTGGAAAATCAAATGAAGAAATTCCAGGAAATACCATTTCAGTAAGCTATTTTGACAATAAAGCAGCTTTATCCAGTTCATCAGCAAGCATTTTATTTACAGAAGGATTGAGAAATACGATGTTGAGCCAAAGTAAAAAGAGTTTAGTAGACGCCAATGCTGATTGGGAAATATCGGGTGAAATAAGGGAATATCGCATAAGTCCAATTAGTATTCAAGCGGGTTCGGAAGTTGCCGCTCAAAACCGACTTACCATGTCAATTTTTGTAGAATGGAAATATACTGGTGAAAAAGCCGAAAACGCTACCTTCGATGATGAAGGAGTTGAAACTTTTTCGGCATTCGTGGATTATGATTCTAGTAGAGACTTTAGTACCGTTGAAGAAGCACTATTAAATGAACTCATTCGTCAACTAACTCAAGATATTTTTGATCGTGTTTTTGGAGGGAAATGGTAAGCTTTAGGTTATTCAGTTATGTGGTTATTCAGTTATGTGGTTATTCAGTTATGTGGTTGTTCAGTTGTTGGGTTAATAGAATTATCTACCTAATGATTCTAACAATAATCTAATATTTAGTTTCTGGCATGTAACATCTTAGATTTCTTTATTCAGAATTTTAACACAATTTCTCATACAATTAAAAATATAAGTTTATTATTGTAGTTTACAAGTTGAGGCACAAAACTGAACTTCATTTTTTAAAAAATTAAATTTATATGGCAAAGATACTTTGGGCGGATGATGAAATAGAACTATTAAAACCACACATTCTTTTCCTTGAAGGCAAAGGTCATCAGGTTACTACCGTAAAAAGCGGAAATGATGCATTAGACCGAATTTCCAATTTTGATTTCGATATCATTTTTCTTGATGAAAATATGCCCGGTCTTACTGGTCTTGAAACGTTAGAGCGTATTAAATTAACGCAAAATCGTGTACCAATAATTATGATCACCAAAAGCGAGGAAGAGTCCATTATGGAGGAAGCCATTGGAGGTAATATTGCCGATTATTTAATTAAACCCGTTAATCCCAACCAAATTTTATTGGCTATCAAAAAAAATTTAGAAGGTGTTCGTTTAGTGAGTGAATCCACTAATTCAAAATACCAACAAGAATTTAGACAATTGGGCATGGATATGCAAGATCGCTTGGATGTGAATGGATGGAGCGAAATATACAATAGACTGGTGTACTGGGAATTAGAACTTGAAAAAAGTAAGGATCCCGGAATGCAAGATATTTTGAGAATGCAAAAAAGTGAGGCAAACAATTTGTTTTCAAAATTTGTAGAAAAAAACTATGTGGATTGGCTCAAAGGAATTGATGCTCCTACCATGTCTCATACCCTTTTTAAGCGTGAAATTTTTCCTAATATTAAAGAAAGTACTAAGCCTATTTTTCTAGTGGTAATTGATAATTTACGATTAGACCAATGGCGAATGTTAAGTACTATTTTGGACCAACAATTTAAAATAGAAAAAGAATCTACGTTCTTTTCAATATTGCCTTCGGCAACTCAATATGCCAGAAACGCTTTATTTGCAGGCTTAATGCCTTCCGAAATTCAAAAGAAATTTCCAGACAAATGGAAAAACGATGATGATGAAGGTGGGAAAAATATGTTTGAAGAAGATTTCTTATCCGATAATCTAAGACGAAATGGTTTTTCAGGCAAGTTCTCCTACAATAAAATAACCAACTTAAACAATGGAAAAAAATTAGTAGATAATTTTTCCAACTTGCTACAAAACAACCTTAATGTAATTGTCTATAATTTTGTAGATATGTTATCTCATGCTCGCACCGACATGGAAGTGATTCGTGAACTAGCCGATGACGATGCTGCCTACCGATCATTGACAATGAGTTGGTTTAACCATTCTCCTTTGTATGATATTTTCAAATTAATTGCAAAAAATAAATGTGATGTAATGGTTACCACTGACCACGGAACGGTAAAAGTGGAAAATCCAAGTAAAATTATTGGCGATAAAAACACCAACACCAACTTAAGATACAAACAAGGAAAAAACCTAGATTATCAAAAAAAGGATGTTTTTGAAATTAAAAGACCGGAAGATGCCTATTTGCCAAAATTAAATGTAAGCACCACCTACGTTTTTGCAAAAGATACCAACTATTTTGTTTATCAAAATAATTACAATCATTTTATGAATTATTACAAAAACACGTTTCAACATGGTGGTATTTCTTTAGAAGAAATCATTATACCCATAGCGTTTTTAAAATCAAAATAATAGACCATAGTTAATATGCAATTGAGCAGAAAAATTGGAATAACATTTATCTTCATTTTTGCCATTACATTGATTTTTTGTATTTGGAAACATGAGGTGATTGTTCTACCTTTATTTGTTACGCTAGTGATACTTTCTTCAGTTGGGCTTCCTTTTGGATTGTCCTTATTGGCTATGAACAATAAAACCAATACAGTTAAAAACACGTATTTAATAATTAGTTTGGGCTTTATATTGTTTGGGCTCATTTCAAAATTCACACATATACCAGCTGCAAGTATTGAATTAGTTGTAGGCATTCTTCTTTTTTGTTTCAGCTACTCTCCTATCCAACTAAAGCATAAGTATCAAAAATGGTTGCCCTTTTCAAAATCAAAGTTCGAATCTCTTTTATTATCTACCATTGATTACATTGGTATTACCTTATTAAGTATTGGTGTTTTATCTAAAATTCAATGGTGGCCTTTTGCTAATTTTGAAATGTATCTTGGAGCACTTATACTTCTAATCGGATTATTTTCGTGGAATTTTAAATTTAAGTCAGAAATTGTAAGACGAAAAATAGCTGAAGATAAAATAAAAGAACAATATCACGAAATTCAAGACTCTATTAATTATGCCAAACGTATTCAAAGCGCTATTCTTCCTCCCTTAAAAAGCATTTCCGATGCATTGCCCAACTCTTTTGTTTTGTATCAACCCAAAGATGTTGTTGCGGGAGATTTTTATTGGTTTGAAAAAACCACCCCCAATCCCCCTCCGATGGAGGGGGCTAAGGGGGTGGTCTCCATTGGAGGCGGAGCGGGGGTGGTACTTATAGCGGCAGCAGATTGCACAGGTCACGGTGTTCCTGGAGCAATGGTTAGTGTTATTTGTAACAATAGTCTTAACAGGAGCTTTAGAGA
This sequence comes from uncultured Flavobacteriales bacterium, assembly GCA_964419055.1. GTDB lineage: Bacteria > Bacteroidota > Bacteroidia > Flavobacteriales_D > Parvicellaceae > CAYQNU01. The sequence continues at coordinate 14,487 of CAYQNU010000003.1, forward strand.
ATACCAATTGACTCAACCAAATGAAATTTTAGATAAAACAAGAGATATTGTCATATCAGAATTTGAAAAAAGTGAGGAAGAAATGAAAGACGGAATGGATATTTCATTGGCCGTACTTTCTCCAAATCAAAATGATTTAACCCATCCTTACCCTTATAACTTAACGTGGTCTGGAGCTAATAATCCACTCTGGATTATTAGAAAAGGGGCTTCTGAGATAGTAGAGATAAAAGGAGACAAGCAACCAATCGGAAAACATTCTTCTCCAAAGCCTTTTACTACACATACTATCCAGTTAAATGAAGGAGACACTTTTTATTTGTTCACAGACGGTTTTGCTGACCAATTTGGTGGACCAAAAGGAAAAAAAATGATGTATAAAGCCTTTAAAGATCTATTAATCTCCATACAAAATAAACCACTACTTGATCAAAAAGAATTTTTGCATCAATCGCTCCTAAATTGGCGAGGCAGCCTCGAGCAGGTTGATGACGTTTGTATTATTGGTATACGCATATAATAAGAATGTTTTGGTAGACCATTGATCTGAATCCATTTTACCAAACATTTTGTTTAACTTCGCACCTTATTTAGTATTCACAAGACTTATTTTTAAGAATGAATTTTATAGATGAATTAACTTGGAGAGGCATGATACACGATATTATGCCGGGAACAAAAGATTTGATAAAATCGAACTCAATAAATGGTTATATTGGGTTTGACCCAACTGCCGACTCGCTTCATGTGGGTCATTTAGTACAAATAATGACATTGGTTCATTTTCAACGCACGGGTAACAAGCCGTTTGCTTTAGTTGGTGGTGCTACAGGTATGGTTGGTGATCCATCAGGAAAGTCACAAGAGCGCAATCTACTCGATTTTGACACACTACAACACAATGTAGCCTGTGTAAAAGCTCAACTTGAAAAGTTTTTAGATTTTAATAACGGCACTAATTCAGCCGTAATGGTAAACAATTACGATTGGTTTAAAGATTTTTCATTCCTTGATTTTATAAGAGATGTTGGAAAACACCTTTCTGTAAATTATATGATGGCTAAAGATTCTGTAAAAAGCAGATTGGAAACGGGTATGTCCTTTACTGAATTCTCCTACCAATTAGTGCAAGGATATGATTTTTACTTCCTATGGAAAAACCATAATTGTCAAATTCAAATGGGAGGTTCTGATCAATGGGGAAATATCGTAACCGGAACAGAATTGATTCGAAGAAAATCGCAAGGAGAAGCTTTTGCATTGACTACTCCTCTCATTAAAAAAGCAGATGGCACCAAGTTTGGAAAAACGGAAGGCGGAAGTGTTTGGTTAGATAGAGCCAAAACATCTCCCTACAAATTCTATCAATTTTGGTTGAACTCTTCTGATGACGATGTAAAAAATTATATTCGCATTTTTACACTAAAAACGCGAGAAGAAATTGAAGCGTTAGAAGCTCAACATCTTCTAGAGCCTCACTTAAGAATATTGCAAAAAACTATTGCTGAAGAACTTACAGAGCGCGTTCATTCATCGGAAGACTTAAAGGCTGCAATCGATGCCTCTGAGCTCCTATTTAAAAAAGGAGACGATGCCATTGCAGCGTTCAAAAACTTGAGTTCAACTCTCTTCAATGACATTTTTGAAGGTGTACCACAAAGCACGGTGTCCATTTCAGATTTTGAAACAGGAATAAATATCATTTCACTTTTAACCGATAAAACAGGATTTTTGCCCTCCAATGGTGAGGCTAGAAGAGCCATAAAAGAAAATTCAATTGCAGTAAATAAAGACAAAGTGAACGAAGAATCCCTATTTACCACAAATGATTTGATTGCTGGAAAATATTTATTGTTGCAAAGAGGTAAGAAAAACTACTTTGTTGTAACGGTTGAGTAAAGCATAAAAAAGGCTCACTTGAAAATCAAGTGAGCCTTTTTTATAGTATTGGATATTTTTTTATTTACCTTTTCCTGCTGCAGGTATTACCAATTTACAATTTTTGGCACAATCTGTACTTTTATTTGTAAATTTAACAGAGGCTCCTGAACAATCACAAGTTGAACCTAACTTTGCATAATCTGCATCAGAACCAGAAAAAGAGTACAATTTTCCGTTGTGATAAACTGGTTTTGAAACCGCAGTCAAAGCAGTTCCTGCAGCAACTTCATGAATATTTGTACCTACTACTAAATCAATATTTGTAGCCAAATCACCAGCTATGGTAGCTTTATTACTTCTTACTGAGTTGTGATTAGCTTTTTGTTGTAATGTGTCTCCTGTAGAGCCTTTACCTCCTTTGCCTTGAGCTGATACGGTGAAAGTCATTGCAAATAGAGCGAAAAATAGGATGGTTAATTTTGATTTCATAAAATTATATTTTTTAATTTTTACAAAGCTAGACAATTACTATACCAAAATAATTTTGCAACCCTTTATTTAATCAACTTTATTTTTTTAATTGTCTTGTTTCTGGAGGCCATTGGATTAGATGTCTTATTTATTTTATTTAACTCAGGTTAAGGCAAGCTTTTATGTAACTCAATAAATTTCACCATAAACATTGATTTACATACTATTACAAGATTTTTTAAAATTCTACTATCAACCTCACCTTAATTTTAGTACTTTCACTCCAAATTGTATAAGCCTAAAAATAAATTTAAATGTTTCAATTCAAACAATTTTCCATTTCCGATGAAAATACCGCTATGAAAATTGGCACAGATGGTATTTTGTTGGGCTCTTGGGTATACGTTGACAAAGCAACTAAAATTTTAGATATTGGTGCAGGCACAGGTGTTATTGCAATTATGAGTGCTCAAAAAAATCAAACAGCAAAAATTACAGCCATAGAAATTGATGATAATGCTATTTTAGATGCACATCAAAATATTCAAAATTGTCCTTGGAAAAATCGTATTGTGTTAATTCATACTGCTCTGCAAACTTATGACAATGAAATCACTGAGCAGGTGGATTGTATCATTTCCAACCCTCCGTTTTTCGAAAAAAGTCAGAAAGCATCTACTGATTCACGCATTAAAGCTCGACACACCGATTCGCTTCACTATATTGATTTATTGCGTTTTGCTCAAAAATGGCTCACCGATGATGGAACCTTAAATTTAATTTTGCCAACAGAACAAGGCTATGAATGTATTGAATGCAGCTCAGATTTTGACCTCAAACCAATCCGTATTTGCGAAGTACATCCCATTCCTGTAAAACCAGCTCACCGGTTATTGATTTCGTTTGCAAGAACATCAGCAAACGATGAAGTAGAAAAGAGTAAACTCATAATTGAAACAGGAATTGTGCGACACGAATATACCGAAGAGTACAAAAAAGTATGTAAGGAATTTTATCTTAAGTTTTAGAAAATTCAACCATTTTGGAATTCAATTGAATCCTTATCCAAATCCTATGGTTATCAGAAAAATATTATGGTTTTTTTAATTCCATTTCGACAGTCACTGCTCTATGATCAGATAAATCTTCTGTGTGGGTTTGAAAATTGGCAACTTTAAAACGCTCATCCGAAAATATATAATCAATTCTATTAACAGAGAAAATTCTATTAAAAAAATTATCTCCAATATAAGTTCCATCAACACCATTTCCAGCTTGTACAAAAGCATCAATCAAAACCGCAGAAATTTGACGGTATGCATACGATAAAGGAACATCATTTAGATCAACACACAAAACGGCTGGATAAGAAGATTGATTTATTTCTTGCATCATTTGAACGGTTTGGTCAGCCCTCTTTTGGTAAGCCTGTATCATTCTATTCAATATATTTTGTTCTTTATCCTTTTTACTTGCATAGTTATCAGCATTATCATCACCTAAAAACACATAATCGGCTTGCTGCAAACGAATACTCCCTAAATGTCCGTTATATACCCTAACGGTATCTCCATGTACCACAATGTCGGCATAAATACAATTGTTACTTTTTTCATTCACAAATTCAATCAACCCTTCTTTTATGATGGGGTATTTACTATAAATGGCGGTACCAAAATTATTTTTACCTTTTTTGTTTTTTGGAACGGTATACCCTGTAAAATGCTCATAAATATACTGTAAGCCCAATGAATCTTTTAATTCATCATTCACCGAAAAATGTATTTTATCGCCTCTGTAATATTCCTGAAAACAAATCACGTCTGGTTTTTCTCTCAATATAAATTTCACAATATTATCTTTGGTCTCTGTGTTAGTAGACCAATTATACAAGTCAAAAACCCTTACATTAAAGGTCATTACTTTAAATGACTTTTCCGTATTTAATTCGGTGTCGAAAAAAGTGATTTGAAAAAAATTCCGTAATGGAACGATGCCAAGAATCAACAGCAGTAAGGAATAGACATAATGCCTTTTTCGCTTTACAATCCAATAAATTAATGCAGCCAAATTAAGAATTAACAATACAGGATAGGTTAATCCCAAAAAAGCAAAAAACACTATAAAATTGGGATCAATAAAGGGTGATACGTAAGCTAAAAATAGGAGTCCAATAACAATGAAATTAAGTGTCAATAGAAATTTATTCCACCAATTCAAATCACTGTAGGGCTTTATAAAAAGTCGTTTTATCATTTGAAATTAGCCAAAAATTCTTTTTCGCTTGCCGACAAACCTTCGTAACCTTTATATTTAATTTTATCGAGAATAGCATCCAACTTTTCTTGACGCTCTTTCTTAACGGCATTAAACTCTTTATCATCACGTGGAGGTTTTACGCCTTCGTCTCGATATTTAGAGTAACTCACTTTCATTTTAGATTTCTTTGCACCTTTAAACCACGTTTTTGGGCTAAAATTAGTGAAAAACGCCATTAATTTATCAAACCACTTTAACCAATACTTACCTTTTCTGTAATTGACCACAAATAGAAATCCAAACAGTGCTCCGCCCAAATGAGCGAAGTGAGCCACCCCGCTATTTACATTGTGCATTTGAAAAAAATCAGCAATCAAAAACAGTCCAATAATCCAAATTATCTTTACCCTAACCGCACCAAAAAGCATCATTTCTAATTGAGGAGCATAGGTTATTAAGGCAGCGGCCAAAGCCATAACTCCTGCCGATGCACCAATAATTGGGTAATCACCAACGGTTTGAAAAACGGGGAATACATTTTTGGCCAAAACCTGCAGTATGCCCCCAACTATTGCCCCTACTACATAAATGCTTAAGATTTTTTTTGGACCCAAGTACGATTCCAATAATTTACCTATAAAAAGAAGCATCAGCATATTGGACAACAAATGCCAAAAATCCTTGTGGATAAACATATACGTTATCAAAGAATAAGGATGTTGTAACAAATGCATAGGTTGGGTATTGAGTCCCAAATAATACACTATGTAATTGGAAATATCGGTTACATTCATCAAAGAGCTGAAAACATGGAGAATTCCAATAACTAAAAAAATAGCTACGTTGATGTACAACAGACGCAAATACATTCCGCCTGCTTTAAATTGATATTTCAGATTATCTATAACGTTCATTTTGTGAAGATTGTGTCAATTTTAATAAAAAGTCTCTCGATTTTTTTTATTCCAATAGTACACCAAAATAAAACCAAATAAAGCCCCTCCCAAGTGAGCAAAGTGTGCTACATTATCGTGCGGATTATTTGCAAAGCCAAGGTAAAGCTCAATACCAGCATAAATAAGTACAAACCACTTCACTTTAATGGGTATAGGAGGAAACATCAAATGCAATTCTGTATTGGGAAACAAATAAGCAAATCCTGCCAACAAACCAAACACAGCTCCGGAGGCACCTAAAACTGGCGTTGAGTGTTTGTTAAATATTTCTTGAACTATGCCTAAATGATTTGAAGGATATTTTCCTAATTCTCCATTATCATAATACTCTTGAAGCACGTCCGCAGGTAATTGAGCTACCAAATTGGCTACTTCCCATTCTACAACTAATCCATGTAAAATAGCCGCTCCAAAGGCACTAACGAAATAAAACAACAAAAATCTGCTCGGTCCCCATACGCGTTCCAATTGTGTTCCAAACATCACTAATGCGTACATATTGAAAAAAATATGAAAAAACCCAAAGGTACTGTGCATAAAAAAATGAGTAATCAACTGCACTGGCTGAAAATGAGGCGAAGAAAAAGCATATAACGCCAAATTTTCATTTACCCAAGGATAAAGGAATTGAGCAACAAACATTAATACGTTTAAAATCAAAAGATTTTTAACGACTAAAGACATATTTGCAAAAGGATTATTAAACATTTTTTTCTATTTTTTATTTATCTTCCAAATCGTTCATCCAATTCTGTTTCGTCCAGTCTCACTACAATGGCATTGCCTTTATAATCGTAATTTGGCGAACTACACGCGAATAATTCATCAATTAAATGCCCCATTTCATCACTCGTCAATTTTCTACCTTTTTTAATAGAACCTCCAATAGCAAGGTTCCAAGCTACCGTTTCATATTGTTTGTCAGCGTGAATCGAACTATAATTTTTGCATTGCTCCAAAAATTGGTGTATTAGTGCTTCTGCGTTATTCTCTTCCAAGCCAGCGGGTAATCCATTTACTGCCAATGTATTTTTTCCAAAATTCTCCATCTCAAAACCCATATCTTGTATTACTGGCAACAATTCTAACATCAACGCATAACTACTATTATCTAATTCAATAGTCTGAGGAAATAACAATTTTTGAACGCTTGCGGTTTGATTTGCACTGTTCTCCAAAAACTTTTCGAAAAGTATTTGTCGATGTGCCCGCTGTTGATCAATCATTAATAATCCACTTCCTAATTGAGTTAAAATATATTTTGAGTGTAATTGAAAGGTTTTAGAACTCTCATAAGCACTTTTACGTGAAGGGGCCATCGAAGATTGTTCCAATTCACGATTCTCGGAAAAATTGGCAGACTTTTGAATAAATTGACTTTGTTGCTCAGTGGCATCAAAAAAATTTAAATTGGCTTCTATTTGCTCTTGAGATTGATGAATTCTTGCTTTTGAACCTCCAAACCCTTCATTTGAATTCATGGAGGATCTAAAGGGATTATAATCAGGATTTACCTTTATTGTAGGTGGAACAATAGGCCTATCTTTTGGCATATAGGGAGCATTAAATGCCGATTCTTGTTCAAAATCTATGGATGGGGCAATGTTAAATTTACCCAATGAATTACGTACAGCACTGTTTATAATGGCATACATTGATTTTTCATCTTCAAACTTCACCTCAGTTTTGGTTGGATGAATATTGATATCAATCTTTGCGGGGTCAATATCTAAAAACAAAAAATAAGATGCAAATTGATCCTTTGCCAGTAATTCATTATAAGCACTTGTTACCGCATGATGCAAGTATTGATTGCGAATAAATCGATTGTTGACAAAGAAAAATTGCTCCCCTCTGGTTTTTTTGCAATGTTCTGGTTTTACGACATATCCTTTTACATTAACAATTGGTGTATTCTCTTCTACAGGGACCAATCGTTCATTGTATTTTTTTCCAAAAATGCCCAACACTCTATTTTTCAATGATCCTGGTGACAAATTCATCACCTCATCACCGTTGCTGTAATAAACAAAATGAACATCGGGATGTGCCAACGCCACACGTTCCACTTCATCAATGATATGACGAATTTCAATAGGATTAGATTTTAAAAAATTTCGTCTGGCTGGAACATTAAAAAACAAATTTTTAATGGAAAAACTACTTCCATTAGAACATTGAACGGGTTCTTGTGCCATAATGGTGCTTCCTTCAATTTGAATGCGCGTGCCCAATTGAGCATCCACTTGTTTGCTTTTCAGCTCCACCTGTGCAATTGCCGCTATAGAAGCCAACGCTTCTCCTCTAAAACCTTTTGTACGTATGTTGAATAAATCATCTGCTTGCCTGATTTTTGAAGTGGCGTGTCTTTCAAAAGACATTCGAGCATCGGTTTCGGTCATTCCACAGCCATTATCAATAACTTGAATCAATGTTCTACCGGCATCTTTGATTATCAGATCTATTTTAGTACTTCCGGCATCAATAGCATTTTCCAACAATTCTTTGACAGCAGATGCAGGACGTTGTATCACCTCACCAGCAGCAATTTGATTAGCAATATTATCTGAAAGTAACTTAATGATATCCGACATCTTTACAATTGAATTAATCCAACCACAAAGATAATCCAAAGGAATGTTAAACTTTTAATTTCTTTTACAAAAGTGTCAACATCAATTACCTCAATAAAACTCGTAAAATTCCATCTAAATTGGTGAACAATAAATAACCCAAAGTCAAAACCAATCCCAATATGATGATGAATCGCACACCCGAACTCATCACTCCTCCTGTGGTTCGAGATTGCTCAATTCGTTTTTGAAACTTAACACGCATTTCCAATTCCTTTGTTTCATCAAATTGGGCTTCTCCGACTTCTTCTGCAGTTTCTTTGTTGGATTCTTTTTCGTATTGTCGCTTTAATTCACTTACTCGTTCATCTAAATCGGCCTTCACAGGGTCGTAATACCTTGGAGTGTAATCAAACCTATTGGGCTGAATTACTTTGGTGAATTTGGATTTAACAAAAGGAATCTTCATAAGACAAATTTATCAATTATTCTTTAAATAAGTCTACCGTTAAATAAGGATCTTCATACGAATAACTGGATAAAACCATATAATTGGCAAATTTTGGTAAAAACATGCTTTTTCGTCTGTTGGCAATATCAATGATTAACTCATCACCGTATTTTCGCAATTCAAAATCTTTACTTTTTATAAAAGGGATTTTCATTTTAACACGGTATCCATTTTCCAAATTGGTGATTTCGATGGGCTTCTCTTGATGAAAAACGGTTGAAGGCGAATTAGTTTCATACAACGAATTACCTATATGAGAAAGTAGGTCCGTTCCAAAAACCTCAGTTCCTTGATGAGGAACTTTAAAAATGGGTATGGGTTCAAAACTTTCTTCAATATCTTGAATGTATTCCGCTTGCTTGTCAATATAAGTTCTCAAAAAAGGCGAATCTTGCTGTGGAATGATTCGATTGACCACAACAGCATCAACATTATAACCGTAAAGTTGAAGATACGAATACGCTCTTTTTGCTTCTTGAACTACCATTCGTTCGGGATTGGCTACTATACGTATGGAAGTAACCTCAGGGTCTAAAAATACTTGTTGTATGTATTCCAATTTGTCAAACATGGTTTGCATTTCTTCATACCCTTTGTCCAACGGTATTCCAGTGGTTTTTCTTACAATTGAACCAAACGTTTTGATGGCAAATTTTTGACCTGGAAAGGCTTTTGTAAGCCATGATTTGGTGACCTGAGGTAAACTCAACAAAGTGAGCGTTTCGCCTGTGGGTGCACTATCAATGATGATTACATCATACGTTTTTTCTCTATAAAATTTTTCGAGCCACAAAAAAGCAGCGCCTTCTTCCATTCCGGGCAATACGGATAATTCGTCTGCAACAACATTTGATACGCCTTGAAATTTGAAAATAGCTCGCATCATTTCTTTCATACTGCTCCAATATTTTTTCATGGAGTAGTACACATCAAATTCCATACACCATAAGTTTTCGGCAACTTCGGTGGGCTCGGGTGTTAATTCTTTGTCGAGGGCATCGCTCAAGCTATGAGCAGGATCTGTAGAAATTATTAAGGTTTTTTTACCTTCTTTTGCGCTTTTAAGTGCCGTTGCAGCTGCCACGGTTGTTTTACCAACTCCACCTTTGCCTGTAAATAATATGATGCGCATGATTTGGTTGAAAGATTAAAAAAAATTAATAAGCCGAAGTAAATTGTTTGAGGAAACGTAAATCATTTTCGAAGAAATGACGCAAATCGTTAACCCCATATTTGAGCATAGTGATGCGTTCTATTCCCATTCCAAATGCAAATCCGCTGTACACTTTGCTATCGATACCACAATTTTCTAATACATTAGGATCTACCATTCCGCAACCCATAATTTCTAAAAACCCAGTATGCTTACACACATTACAGCCTTTTCCACCGCACAGTTGACAAGAAACATCTACCTCAGCGCTGGGTTCTGTAAATGGAAAATAGGAAGGGCGTAAACGGATTTCGGTTTTTTCACCAAACAATTCACGTGCAAAATAAAGCAGGGTTTGTTTTAAGTCAGCAAATGAAACGTTTTTGTCAATATACAATCCCTCTACTTGATGAAAAATACAGTGCGCACGAGCCGAAATGGCCTCATTTCTGAAAACTCTTCCCGGAGCCAAAATACGAATGGGTGGTTTTTGATTTTCCATCACCCTAATTTGTATAGAAGACGTATGGGTGCGCAACGCCATTTCTTTTGAGATAAAAAAGGTGTCTTGCATATCACGTGCAGGATGCTCAGGTGGAAAATTCAAAGCGGTGAAATTGTGCCAATCGTCTTCAATTTCGGGGCCATCGGCTACCAAATAACCAATGCGTTTAAAAATATCTAAAATTTCTTTTCGCACTAATGACAACGGATGTCTGGCTCCCAACAAAACCTCCTCCCCTGACCTTGATTTGTCCAATTCTTCAGCATTGGTAACCAAGGTAGCATCCAACTGTTCTTTTAACGCAATTATTTTATCTTGAGCAGCTTGTTTGAGTACATTGATTTTTTGACCAAATGCTTTCTTCTCTTCCACTGGCACATTTCTCAACTCATTGAGCAATTCAGTAATCTCTCCTTTTTTGCCCAACATAGCTACCCTAAATTGTTCTAACTCTTCATAAGAAGTCGCGTTAAACGACTCTACTTTTGCTCCTATCTCATCTACTTTTTCAATCATTCTTTTCGGTTATCTAATGTGTATAAAAAGCGGTTATTTTACCAATTCCATCGTAATAATTTTCACATCCTCTTTTGGTCTATCGCCAGGATTAGTAGCTACAACGCCCATTTTCTCAACAATATCTAATCCTTCTAATACCTCGCCAAAAACTGTGTAGCCCCCATCAAGGAAAGGTGTTCCACCAATGGTTTCGTAGGTTTTGATTTGCTCTTCGGTGTAGCTAAAAGGTTTGAAATTTTTTAATGCTTTAGGTTTAATTTCGTTGGCAATGGCGTTGATGCCATTTTGTGCTTCGGTCATTTTGGTATTGTCTTGCTGATACATTTTTTGGAACTCCTGAATTTTGGCCATATACGGAGCACCTTCAGGTGATTTCAAATACCCATCAATACAAGCGTTTTCAGCTTGAGCGTTTACTTGAGTCAATTGTTGCAATAATTGGTCTCTTGGTGTAATTTTACCAGTAACAATATAAAACTGCGAACCGCTGGATTCTTTTCCTGGATTCATTTGATCACCCAAACGAGCAGCACTTAACGCCCCTTTTTTGTGGATGAATTTGGTAGGCATAATCTCCGCTTTCAACGTGTAACCTGGGCCTCCATTACCTAATTGTTTGGTAGCAGGAGCACCTTTTGACTCAGGGTCGCCCCCTTGAATCATAAAATCTTTGATGATGCGGTGAAACAATAAACCATCATAAAATTTAGAACCCACTAATTTCACAAAATTATCGCGGTGAATGGGTGTGTCATCATATAATAAAAGCATAACATCACCAAAATTGGTTTTCATTTTCACTTTTACACCCTTTGGAGTAGCCGAGGGAGTTGTAATTTCATCGGTGGTTAGTGTTGGGGTAGTTGCATCGGTGGGTACGGTAGCTTCCGAAACAGTAGTATCATTACTTTCACCATTGGCGCTGGCTTCGCTGCACGAATGTGACATCAAGGTGAATGAAAATAACAGTGAAAATAAGCCTATAGATAGCATTTTTGTTTTCATAGGGTGTGATTATTTTTGGGTGATCATTAAAAATTGTGTGACAAAGATAAACAACCTAATACTATTTTTTTCGTCTGATGTAAATAATTATAAAATATTTACCTACCTTTGAAATCGGATTCATTAATTTATTAGCACTATGAAAACAACATTTAAACCCTTTTTAGCATTATTAGCCATCGTTTTTGTTATGAGCAGCCTTAGTTCTTGCTATAAGAAAAAAGATACCATAGCCACCGTTACGGTGTTGAACGAAACTACTCAAGCACCTGTTGCCAATGCTGAAGTTCGTTTGTATTGGGATTTGCAAAATCGTGAAAACCTAGAACAAATTGGCAAAACGGATGGTGCGGGTAAAGTATCTTTTAATTACAATGAATTTTACAAATCGGGTCAAGCTGGTTTTGCGGTGTTGGATGTTTATGTAAACGGTGTAGTAGTAGGAATCATAAAAATTGAAGAAGAAACCACCACTGAGGTTACGGTAGAAATTTAATAGTTAAACAAAAAGTATATAAAAAAAGGCTTTACAGAAATGTAAGGCCTTTTTTGGTTTTAGGGAATTAAAGTTTAAATCTGGTTTTAATTACAAATCCAGTCCATTCGACCCCAAGGGAGTTAATCACATTATTTTCACTTCTATTTAGATATTCTATGATCTCATTAAAAGGCAACATTACACCAACAATTTTACAACTGGATTTGTCAATTATTAATGGGCTGTATGGTAGATCACTGGTAACCCAAGGAGTTTTAAATATAAGAATTTCAAATCGACTCTTTTCAATCTTCGAATGAATTGTTAATCTATGATTTGAGTTTTCAATAATTTTTAATTTCTGAATGAGTTCTATTGTTATAGGAAGGTAATTGACCCTTTTATTCTTTGGTTGCCAAAGTAAGTTATGAATATCGCTTTCATCCCCTTTTTCCAATTGAGAAATCAAACGTGAATAATCAACGGAATAGTTCTTTCTGAATAGTTTCATATCTTAATGATTTACTAATGTTCTGCGGGTTTACCTCAGTGGCGACAACTTACCGCATTGTTGTAAAGATATGCAAATTTCCTTTTTAGTATTTTCAGCTAAGGAAAATAAAACCAACCATTGCGCAAAACCGCTGTTACCAGCAGTTATTTTAACTCACTTTTTTCAATTTCTTTTATTGATTTCCCTTCTTTGTTTTTCCAAACATTTCTACCATTTACAGAGTAACCCAATATAACCGCAGCAGCTGCAGAAACACTGTTGAATAAATAATTCCTTGAAAAATATAGTCTTCCATTTGGATTTGATTCTATTACATTTTCAGCTACCAATGTATCTCGCAACGAACCATAACCATAATTCTTTGTTGGATTACTTGATACGCTTGAACCTTGTAATACAACCAAACCTTCATTGGTCTGTATTGCTGATGCTTCGATTCCGCTTACGTTTAAAAACAATTCTAACTCTCCTATAGTTTCAATGATTGTGTTATTTTCTGTTTTTGTAGTTAATGAATTTTCAACTTCAGGTAAGTTTTTAAATGAGATTGGATTTTCTAAAAATTTGTGTCCAAGTGTTCCAGTTAAGATTTTAATATTTGACAAAAATTCTTCCATTGCATCCTTATCTGGCAATGGAAGAGAACTTAAAGCTGGAGAATTTCCATTCTTTAATCCATAGCGTTTAGTTTGGTTCGCAATTTCGATTAATCGGCTCTCTAAATATTTAATATGTGATTTTGTTAAATTATCATCCTTACTTGTAAAGATGATAACTTCATTCCAAAAGTCTTTTTGTGAGTCATGATTTTTTAACCTTTCCCAAACGTTTTCAGCTTCTCCAATGTAGACTATTTGTTTGCCTGTTTCTTCTTCGTAACCAATAAGAAAATATACACCTTGCGTGTTTATTTCTTCTGGAAAATGCTTGTTAAGTTCTGAAATTTTCGGTCTAGGGCATGAAAGAGATTGAATTGTCTGATTTACTAATTCTGCAAACTTGATTCCAGTTACACTTCCTTCTTTTAAATATATTCTAATGCTTTTTCCTAATATCATTATACGTTGTTTATAATTGCAGCTAACTTATATATATGCCCCTATTTTGACGACAAACTTAAAAGACGTATGTTTCATAGGTCTCATAATGGGATAATTTATTTCCCCCAAATTTACTAAAATATCTTACAAATCTTCAAAAGGCGAATTTATTTTGAAAAGAATAGTCCAACAGCTTGAAATTAAACTCAAAAGACAAAAAAGTTGACTTTTATTCAATTGGTTTTATTTCATAATTTGTACTACGTCCCCCCTCTACACTTTTAACCAAAATCTCTTTTTCAATTAAGTCTTGTATGTCACGCAGAGCAGTATCTTGCGAGCATTTAGTTATTTTAGCCCATTTTGCTGTATTCAACACTCCTTCAAAATCATCCATGAGCAAATTTAGTATTTTTCGTTGCCGGTCATTTATAGTTACACCTGAATTCCTCATCCAAAAAGTGTGTTTATGAATTATTTTCTGTAGAAGTTTGTCAGAATTTTCAATGGCATTTAACAAACATTTCAAAAACCACTCTATCCAGTCGGTGATGTCTAAATCACTTTTTTGAGTTTTTTCCAATATGCTGTAATACGAATTGCGTTCTTTCCGTATTTGGGCAGACATACTATAAAATCGATACGATTGTTTATCAGAACGAGCCAGTAGCATATCACTTAATGCTCGTGAAACCCTACCGTTTCCATCTTCAAATGGGTGGATGGTTACGAACCACAAATGGGCTATGGCGGCTTTCAACACCAAATCTATATTTTGATCCAAATTAAACCAATCTAAAAAAATACGCATTTCATTTTCAATTTGCGTAGCAGGAGGTGCTTGGAAATGAACTTTTTCTTTTCCCAATGCCCCCGAAACAACTTGCATTGGACCTGTGGAATCATTGCGCCAATCACCGGTAATGATTTTGTATAATCCACTTTGCCCAGTTGGGAAAAGTGAGGCATGCCAAGAAAACAGACGTTCCTTGTTCAATTCTTTGTCAAAATTTTTCGTAGCATCAATCATCAAATCTACTATTCCGTCAACATTTCGTTCGGAATAAACTAACCCCGATATATCTATTCCTAACCGCCTAGCAATGGACGATCTTACTTGTTCTCTATCAAGAATTTCTCCCTCTATTTCTGTCGATTTGATAATCTCCATTGTTAAAATTTCAAGATTCGCTTCATTACGAAGTTCAAATCCTAAAGCACCCATTTTGCCTATTAGTCTACCTTGTTGGTTTCTAACATACGATAGCAATGGCAATAGCTTTTCGCTATCCCATTCAAATATTGGCCAATTTTGATGATTGTTTAGATACATAATAACTATTCTCCGCATTATTTGCGTCAAATATAGCATTTATTCTCCGCATGACAACATATTCTCCGCATTATTTGCGGAGAAAGTGCTATTTATTCTCCGCATACTGAAAATTTAACCTATTAAAAAAGGGAAACACACAACAAATTCGCATAATTAATTTTGTGATTTCTTAATGGATTCAATTGAATTGTTCGTGATATACTTTAACATGATGAGGAAATTCTTCTTCAAAAAATGGATACGGCACACCTTCGATTGCAATTTCAAATTCTTCTCCATCCACTCCACTTATTTGATTTCCCATTCCTATAATTTCAATTCCACTTTTGTTTACAACTTTTAATTGTTCAATTGTTCGAGTTGAAATTACTTTGTCTTCTGGATAGTCAAACGCTAATTCAAAGTTATTCTGAAAACAATATCTTTTTATAAAATTATAGTCACAATAATGTTTGAAAAGTGTATAACTCCAAATACGACTCCCATCGGTGCGTCTGCTTTTTCAAGTTCAGTCGTCCCAATTAGAATGTTGTCAAGATATATGGTATATAGATTTTTTGTCATAATGAGTGAATTTTGATAATGACCATAATTATCGATTAATATGCTTAATTGCTACTACTTTTTTGCTCAATAAATAACTTTAAAATGGATAATATACTTTAACTTTTCTTCCCAAATATACTAAAATATCCTAAACCTCCTTAAAGGGGTGGGTTTATTTTGAGAAGATTACTTTAGTGCCGTGCAAATAAATGTAAAATGAATGAATATTTTTTTCCTCTCCCCAAACTACTACTTTGAAGTTTCAACCTCTTCAAGGATAAGTGAAGCGGAAAAACTGAGGCAAAGCATCGAGGAATACTTTTGTTTACCTCAAAAGAAAAAGGGTTGAGTTTTGAAACAAATACAAATTGATTCAAAATAAATGAGTTATTTCTGTTTCTTAGGTTTCTGTCTATTCGAGAAAAACGAGATAATTTCAACATGGTTTTCAATAACCCTGTAATACAGTGTATTTAATTTAAGGACAACCGCTCCTCGAACATCTTTTTTAAAATCTGATGATTGGAAAATATAAGGGTTTTGTGAAATTAAGTGTAACGTTTTATCGAGATTAGTAGCCAAGTTTTTGAGTTCTTTTTCAGTCCAATTCTCCTCTAAATAATCTAAAGTTTTATGTAATTCTTTTAGAGCATGGTCAGTCCAAAGAATTTTATAACCACTTTTCATATAGTTTTTGTGCTTTTGAATGAGGATTTAATTTTCCAGCTTCTGCATCTTTTAAACCAAGTTCAATAGATTCTTTTTCACTTTCTGAAATGGAATCCCACCAATCTTTACTTTCATTTTTTCTTATATTCATGATTTTATCGATTATTGAAGCATCTTCAATTGTCGAAAGCCATTGAATTAACTCTAACTTTTGATTTAAAATATGTAAATTGGCATTCATAATAGCATAAACATTAATAACAAATGTACTCATTTATTTTCAAAATCTCACAGAAATAGTTGAGAAATATTGATTTCTAATTTGTGTTAGCTGGAAAAGAGGTCTTTTTTTTCAAAACAACTAAAAAAAACCGAATGGCTCTTTAGAACCCTTCTTTTTTCACTTATTGGGCTAAAAGGAAGTGCAGAATTGGTATTTTTTAAAATTATACTAGATAAAATGAAAAAAATGAAATATTTTTGGCATTTCTAAGTTAGTACGTTTTTGATAAAACTGTTTTGTGAAGATTCAATTCAATAAATACCATATAGCCCTAGTTATTTCTGTGAGTTTACTGCTCATAAAAACGAGCTGTTCAACAGAAAAAAACACCTGGATAAATCGTACTTTTCACAGTACACATGCCAAATACAATGGGTTTTTTAATGCCAATGAAATCATTGCCACCACAGTAAAAGAATACGAAGCCAATTATGCTGAAAACTATGATGCCATCATACCCGTATTTATTTATCCGAATGAAACCGATTCAAAAGCTTTTTATCCTCCCATGGATACCGCTTCTACAAAATGTGAACGTGTAATTGTAAAACATTCTATGCCTGGTAAAAAAACAGGTCAAAACAAACGTGTGGAATGGGCCAAGTGGATTGATGAAAACTGGATGACACGCGGTAAAGCCAATTTTTACAAAAGAGATTACGTTAAAGCTGATGAAATATTTAACTACGTAGAAAAAACCTATCCGGCCAATCCTTCTTCAATTATGGCCAAGGTTTGGAAAGCCAAAGTGTTGATTGAATTGGGTCAATATGCCGATGCAAAAAAAATATTGGATCAACTATTAGAAGTTCAAACGGAGAAAGAAGAGGCCGAGAAAAAAGAAAAAGAGGATAAAAAGAAAAAAGAAACTTCTACAAAAAAAACAACTAAAAAAACAAAAGTAAAAGGTAAAAAACCTGCTGCAAAAGATACGGATGATGAATCGAAAAAAGCAGAACTTCCTGATGATTTTGATGAAACCATTTGGCCTATTTATGCCGATCTTTATCTACGTATGAAAGATTACGAAAAGGCTACCGAAGCATTAGAGAAATCAATTGAAATTGTTGAAAACAGAACCTTCAAAACCCGATTAATATTCATTTTAGCCCAATTGAAACACCAAGAAGGCAAACAAGAAGCCAGTGATTTATATGGCGAAGTGGTAAAGCGCAATCCAAAATATGATATGGCTTTTAATGCTAAAATAAATAAAGCATTGGCCTTTAGTGGTGGCGATACAAAAGGTATTAAAGCAGAGTTGTTAAAAATGTTGAAAGATGCCAAAAACGTTTCTTTTCAAGATCAAATATATTACGCTTTGGGAGAACTCGAATTAAGAGACAATCAAGTTCCTTTGGCGTTAGAATATTATGAGAAATCGGTGGCTTCAAACACCTCAAATGCCAATCAAAAAACTAAATCGTTTCTAAAATTAGGAGACTTACATTATCAACAAAAAAATTATGTAAAAGCTCAACAATACTACGATAGCACCATGACGGTTTTGGAAAAAACACATCCAAAATATGATGAAATCTCTTTTAGAAACGTGAGTTTAACCGAATTAGTAAAGCACCTAAACGAGGCTCAAGGTCAAGATAGCTTGCTGAGATTGTGTGACCTTTCGCCCAACGACCTTGAAAAAAAGATTTTTGCTATGATTGAGGCAGAAGAACAACGCATCAAAGCAGAGGAAGAAAAAAAGCAAAATGAAACGGCCAACATACCTGCCAACACTAACTCTGGAGGAGGTACCCGTTTTTGGCCTTACGACCCTAATTTAAGAGCACTGGGACAAACTGATTTCAAAAAGGTTTGGGGTGATCGAAAAAACGAAGATGATTGGAGAAGAAGTGATAAAACAGCCAGTTTTGAAGGGGATGGTGGAACAAAAACAGAAGTTAAAAACCCCAAACTTACTCCTGAGTATTATCTAAAGAATTTACCTTGTAATGACTTAGACGCCAAAGCTAAATCCAATGAGCGTATTATTCAAGGTTGGTATGGAGCTGCTCAAGTTTATAAAAATCAATTAAATGACGAACCCGAAGCCATTGCAGCCTTTAAGAAACTAGAAAAATATTTACCTCACGAAAAATCAATTGCTTCATTGTATCAATTGTATTTGTTGTATCAAAGCAAAGGGAATACATCAGAAGCTACAAAGTATAAGGAAAAAATTCTAGCTGATTATGGTGATACCGAATATGCCAAAATGATTAAGGATCCCAATTATTTTCAAAATACACTTTTAGGAAATCAAAAAGAAGAAAAAGAATATGAGCAGGTGTATGGCTTGTTCAAAAACGGGAATTATGCCCAAACAATAGAACAATGTAACGTAAAAATTACGGACAAAAATAACCCATACCTTTGTAAATACTTGTATCTAAAAACCTTTGCTACGGCTTATGGTAATGCAAATCCTGCTGATTTGACTACGGTTGAAACGGCACTGGAAGAATTAATACAACTTTGCTCTGATGAAGAAATAAAAACCAACGCTAAGTTATTATTAGATCGTCTACGTAATCAGCAATCGGTTATGGATGCCAAATCTGGAATGGGCAATTACATCTTCTCTTCCGATTCAAAACATCTTTTCATTTTGGTTTTCCCAAATTCGGCAGGAAGTGTAAATCAAGCTAAAATTAAAGTTTCTGATTTTAATGAAGCTTCCTTTTCATCCAAAACGTTAGAAACAAAAAGCAGTTTTATTGATGCCGATAATCAAGTTATCTCAGTGAAATTATTTGAGAATAAAAAAGCAGCTATGGATTATTATACGGCCTTTAAAGTAAACAAAACCATTGTTCAGTCATTAAACGTATCTCAAACATTTTTTGTGATCACCGAAAAAAACTTTGCTGCTTTATTTGTAGATAAAGACATCAACAAATATCTTGATTTTTTCAAAAAGAATTACCTTGAGTAACTTTTATCCCACTTTCACATGCGAACAATAAATACAGTAATTTTAGTCATTACCATGGTTCTTGTTTGCCAAAAAAGTGTTGCCAACGAACCTTTTTTGATTGAATTGCCGAAAGTGAAAACGGTAAAATCAGGACTCATTTTAGGCTTGCAAAATGGTAAATATACCGCCTTTGAAATTGGTGGTGAACGACATTGGAAAAAACTAAAGGTAAAAAATCCCACTACGGTGGCCGTAAATGCTATTATGGAATATCAATTTAAATCTAATATTTTTGGAATTAAACCAGGCATTTGGATTAAAACAAATCGATTGGGATTCACGTATGGTAGTTCGATTGCTTTTTTATCTGATTTTGAATACACTCGTTGGGGTATTGCGCCTCAAATAGGTTTTCGATTTTTAATTTTTCACGGGTTAGTTTCCTATAATGCTACGGTTGGTCCTAAAGTTTTTGAAGAATACAATAAACTGAACGTTGCTCTAAGAGTATATTTAAATAAAGACCGAAAGGTTGATATAAAAAGGAAAAAATAACATTAAAACTCTACTTTAATACGTGTAACTTCAGCATTTTCAGTTTTAGACAATTTATGATGTGGATTTTTGGAGATGTTATCCCAAAAGAATTTTGCCAATTGATTGCGCGTGTGGTATTCACATAATAATGGTTTACCTTTTCTGAGCAAAATATTGATAGCTGCCGATCCTACACCTTTGCCTCTCCACATATTCAACACGAATAAATCATTGATTTTAAAATATTCACCAAAGGGTTCTATCAATACAAAGCCAATAATATGCAATTCGGCATGAATAATATAAGCTGTTTTATCAAAACTAGAAACGTATTTGGGTGAAATCGTTTGATCGTATTTACCTTGAGGATTGATCTCAATAGGAACAAATTCACTTAAATCGTGAAGATACAATTGGAGTAAATTATCCAACAAGGGCTTATCGTTGAGACTTACTTTATACAAAGAAATATTCATTGTTTATCTCATTAAAGGTTGCTACAAAGGTATTTAATTTTGATGAATTTCACCGTTACAATGTTAAAATATACATTTTCTTAACTTTATTTATAAATTGGGTTCCATTTTCATCTTATTTTTTACTAATTTCATAGCTTCTATTATAAATTCATTGCTGTGTAAAAATGGTACTTCATAAAAACACGTTCGCTATTACCTTATTATTGCTTTTATTCAGCAGTTTAATAGGGCATTCACAAAACAAATATTGGGTATTTCTAACCGACAAAAACAACGTTAGTTTTAATCCATATGAGTATTTTGATCCATTGGCCATAGAACGTAGAATTAAAAACAATATTCCCTTAATGGATTCTACTGACTTTCCATTAAATGAAAACTACCTAGCCCAGATTTCAAAAATTGCTGACAGTGTTTGTGGACACACCCGATGGTTCAATGCGGTAGCTTGCATTCTTTCTGACGAGCAAATCACAACACTACAAGAATTTGCATTCGTGAAAAGCATACAACCTATGATTTCAGTTCCAGTTTATGCTTACCACGATGTTTTACAAAATCCTAATGAGGTACTCGCACCAATGCCTGGAGAACGCATGCATGAAGGGCAAAAATCCTTATTAGAAGGGCAGATAACTTGGATGGGAGGCCAACTTTTTAAAGAAAACGGTATTACTGGAAAAGGCATTAGAATTTGTATCATTGATGCTGGTTTCCCAGGAGTCAACAGCGCTGATGAATTTGCTCACATCAGAACAGAAAGTAGAATCATTAAAACATGGGATTTTGTCAAAAATGAGCCCTCCGTTTATAAGTACAATTCGCACGGTTCAACCGTGTTGTCTTGTATTGCAGGAATCACTAAAAACGATAAACCCATAGGCATGGCTCCCGATGCTGAATTTTTATTGGCACGAACCGAACGTATTGCTTATGAAGGAAAATCAGAAGAAGAAGATTGGCTAATGGCGGTAGAATGGGCCGACAGAAATGGTGCTGCTATTATAAACAGTTCATTGGGATATACCGTTTCGCTTTATTTTAAAGAAAATATGGACGGACAAACCGCCATTATTACCAAAGCAGCGAATTTGGCAGCAAAAAAAGGAATCTTGGTTGTGAATGCCGCGGGAAATGAAGGTTCTTCCGCTTGGAAATTTATTGCCGCACCAGCCGATGCTGATAGTGCGTTGACGGTTGGTGGAATAAATCCTTGGACGGGAGTGCATACTTCCTTTAGTTCGTATGGCCCAACAGCCGATTTCAGAATGAAACCTAATGTGAGTGCATTTGGGCACGTTATGGCATATGAAAACAGAGAAGGAATTACGGAAACACAAGGAACTTCATTTGCCAGTCCATTGGTAGTTGGATTTGCCGCTTGTGTGATGCAAATGAATCCCAACCTGACCAATATGCAACTATTCGACCTCATAGAGCAATCAGGACATTTGTATCCCTATTTTGACTATGCTCACGGGTTTGGAATTCCTCAAGCCAACTATTTTTTAGACAGTGCTCGGTTTGAAGTTCAAGAGGATTCGAGCAAGAAAAGAATAGCATTAGAGCCCATCAAAACTTTTGACGTTTCGGTTGGAAAATCAACCATTGAAGTAACCATTTTGGATGATTTTTTTCAGGATAATGACAATGTGATTGTAGATTACCACAATAAAATCAGAAATTTTTGGAGAGAAAATGATTTTTTCCATCTCAATGATAATTTTATTTCAACCGATAGTAGAATTAAAAATAACACTGATAATTTTTTATATTATCATTTTGAAGACGCAGACCTTAATCGCTTGACGAAATATTACACCTTGCAAACCTTTCAACGAAATGTGCTCTCTATTCCTATTAAACCAAACATTGGCAACACATTACGGATTCATTTTAAAGGATACACGTATGAAATGGAAGTGGAAAAAGTAGAGGAAGAAAAAGCACCGGAAGGAGAGGAAAAGAAAGAAGAGGAAGAAAACAATAACCCAACAAATGAATAATTGAGATGAAAAAACACACACTTTTATTCCGATTGATTCAACTATTAATGATGGCTTTGGTGTTTTCACTAATGGCTCAATTGAGCTATGCGCAAGTTATTGTTATAAAAGAAACGGTACCTGAGGATTTTGAAGAATTGGATGACGATTTCGGACCTAATAGAAAGCGATTCAGTCATCCTTACGCCAGTTATGGAAGTTTTGCTAATGTTTATGACCATACGGGCAACAATCAAGACAAAATTTATTTTCTAAAATCCTTAGATTTAGGATCAGGAACTAGAAGTTACTTAAATATTGGCAGAGTTTATTCCATTACCTTCGATACACATCTTTCGATGCGTATGTTTGGATTAAGGGTTGAAAACGACACGCCATTACCTCTATCTAAAGAACATTTAAATAAGGCTAAATATTGGTTAGGTAGTTTCGGGTTCTCAATTGGTAATCATTTCAATTTTAAACCCAACAGAGGTAATCAATTGGGCACCTATTTACATATTGGTGGATATGGAAATATGAATTTTTTGAGAAGATTTACAGGTTATTACAATGAGTCAACCCTTATACCGTTTGATTATAAAATAAACCTAAAAAACTTTAAAGAAATTCAATTGCTCGACTATGGTTTGGCGGTGCGTTATGGAAAATCAAATTTTACCTTTTTTGCAAAATACCGAATCAGCGATTTTTTCAAAAACAAAATCTATTCACTTAATGAGTTACCTCGTGTAACCTTTGGAATAGAACTTTTTGCTGGTCACATTTAAGTTTTTTTTACATCAAATAATGCTTCAAGATCACCACAATAGAATTCATGACTATTTGCGTATTTCACTAACTGAACGATGCAACTTAAGGTGTGAATATTGTATGCCTTTAGAGGGTATTTCGTTGCGTGATAAATCTCACTTTATGACCAGTGAAGAAGTTATTCGTATAGCGAAAACCTTTGTTAATTTGGGTGTAAAAAAAATCAGAATCACGGGTGGAGAACCCTTGATTAAAAAAGATATTGCGAATATTTTAACTCAACTATCTCTATTAAATGTAGAATTGGCTCTTACAACCAATGGCATTTTATTAGGTAATCATTTTGAATTGTTGCAAAACATTGGTGTCAAAAAACTCAACATCAGTTTAGATTCACTTAAAGAAAACGTTTTTAATAGCTTATCTCGCAGAAATTACTTCCAACAAATAATGGGAAACATTCAAGAAGCTATCCAACTGGGTTTTGATGTGCAATTGAATATGGTAGTAATAAGAGGTATTAATGAATTGGAGGTGGTAGACTTTATAGAATGGACTCGAAATACATTTCTAAGCATTCGGTTTATAGAATTTATGCCCTTTGATGATAATAAATGGAACACAGAAAAAGTAGTACCTCAACGGGAGTTGATGAGCCAAATAAATACTCATTTTGGTGCCGATGCGGTATTAAAATTGGATGATGCCCCCAATTCTACATCCCGTAACTTCACCATTTCAGGGTTTAAAGGTTCATTTGGTTTTATAAGCACCATATCGCAACCGTTTTGCGCTACTTGCAACAGAATTAGACTAACGGCTGATGGTAAAATAAAAAATTGTTTGTTTTCAAATGAAGAAACCGATCTCCTTAACGCTCTTAGAAACGGTGAAGATTTGGAAACGCTCATTCACAGCAGTATTTACACTAAACACAAAAAACACGCGGGTATTGATTTCACTGACTCAAGCACCATTCACGAAAACAGAACGATGACTGCCATTGGGGGGTGAATCGAAGTTTGTCAAAAATACCCATGTTTTTACTTAATTCAGGATCTAAAAATCCTTTTACATCTTATATATAAGATATAATTATGTATATTTGTCTTTTATAAAAGATATAATAATGAAAGAATTATTTAAAAATATTATTGTCACCAAACAAGAATGGTTGAAAACCGTATCTCTTTTTGAAAGAGATATACTCATTGAAAACAATGCGAACTATGCTATTACAGGGCTTAGGAGAGCAGGTAAATCCTTCTTTTTATATCAGCTTATTCATAAAAAATATAAGCAAGATGAAATGGACAAAATTGTTATGATAAATTTTGAGGATGAACGATTAATTGAGGTTACATATAATGATTTACACTTAATATTGGATGCCTACTATGAATTGTTTGATAAAAAACCCGTTGTATTTCTTGATGAAATTCAAAACGTGCAACATTGGCAAAAATATGTAAGACGAATAGCTGATGAAGGTTTACAAGTATATGTGACGGGCAGTAACGCGGAAATGTTAAGTCATGAAATTGCCACTACATTGGGGGGAAGATACATTAATTTAGAAATACTCCCACTTTCTTTCACAGAATATTTAAAATTTCAAGGCATAACGTTTTCTGAAAAAATGATCTACAACAAAGATCGTCATTTGATAATGAAAGAATATTCTAATTACCTTCATTTTGGGGGATTTCCTGAATTATTGAAATTTGACAATAAACGAGAATTTTTATCCAGTGTTTATCAAAAACTATTTTATGGTGATATAATTGCCCGATACAAAGTTTCAAATGTTCAAGTTTTGAAATTACTAATAAAGAAAATTGCGGAAAGCGTCAATAATGAAACATCCGTAAATAGGATTAAAAATTTAATCACTTCTACAGGTGTTACAATTGGCAGCAATACACTCTTTGAGTATCTGAACTACCTAGAATCATCGTATTTGATAGGCACCATTTCTAATTTTTATAGTAAATTTTCAGAAAAAGAAACCAACAAAAAATACTACTTTTTAGATAACGGTATTTTGGGGCTTTTCTTGAACGATCAGCCAACAAAACTGTTAGAAAATCTAGTTTACATTGAATTGAGAAGAAAGGGATATGTATGCTACTTTTTAAAAAGAACTACGGAGGTTGATTTTTATGTACCCGAAAAGCAACTGCTAATACAAGTGTCGTATAGTATAAATAATCCTGAAACCTATCAAAGAGAAATAAAAGGTTTAGTTTCAGCAATGAAAGAATTAAATTTAGCAGAAGGAACGATTATAACATATGATGAAGAAAAAACGATTCAAATCGATGGTTATACCATACAAGTAAAACCAGCTTGGAAGTGGTTGCTGTTATAATTCTATTACCATTCCCAAAGTTTAAAACTTTGGAAATGGTGAAAACAAACAAAAAATAATGAAGACTATTGTTGGTTAATCCTTATAATTATTCTCAGCTAATCGTTCCTTAATTTCTTCAATATGACGTTCTTTTTTGGCTTGTCTTAGTTTGATGGCTGATTTTGTAAAATACTTGTGTGCGGTTAAGAATTTCACTTGTATTTCATCCCACATTCTATCGCTATTTATTTTGCCATGGTCACGCAATTCTCGCCTTAAATTATCGGCAATAAGATGAAAATCGTCTCTGCCTAAATAATCTAAATCGGCATCACAAATAATCTGTTGCAATCGATCTTTAGGGTCGTGTGGAATGATGGTAGCATAAATCAATTCCTTAACCGTATTTACCTGCGTTTCAGTGTATCCATACAATGGCAAAATTTCCTCGGCCATTCGCGCACCTATGTGTTCATTTTTGTCATATTGTTCCACAAAACCGGCATCGTGATAGGTAGCAGCCGATTTCAATACAAATATATCTTCATCTAATACACCTTCCATAATGGCAATTCTTTCGGCAGCTTCTACTACATCGTAGGTATGATGAATTCCATGGTAATGCAAATTAGGACTTAACTCGGCTTGAAGAATTTTCATAATGTGACGCTCTGCCTTACGATAGTTGATGCTACTGTATATATGAAGATTAACGTAATCTTTAAATTTTTGGTTGGGTAAAATACCTTGTCCAGCTTTTGATAAATGTGGTTTAATTCCATCCACAAAATACATGTCAATTTCTCCTTTATTCTTGGCGGCTACTTTCCCTCGGTAGGTGCAATCAAAATAAGGTTTTATGTATTCAAAAGTAGCTCCAGAAACATTCACTTTTCCACAATCACTGGCCATCTCCATTCGTTGAGCTACGTTGACCGTATTGCCCCAAATATCATAGGCTATTCGTTTTGTACCAATAACTCCTGCAATAACGTCTCCAGTGTGTAGTCCAATTCTCAATTCCCAAGGGTCTTGCTCCGGATGTCTCAACTTTTCTTTTTCAATGTATTGTTGAATTTCTAACGCAGCCAACACAGCATTTACTGGATTTTCTTTATCTCTTAATGGCACTCCTCCAGCAGCCATATAGGCATCACCAATGGTTTTGATTTTTTCGAGTTGATATTTCTCTACAATTTTATCAATCTCTCTAAACATATTATCTAATCGTTTCACCAAATCAGCCGGCTTATAGGTTTCGGCTATTTGTGTAAATCCTTTGATATCGGTAAACATCACGGTTACCATTCTATAAAAACGAGTGCGAGCCTTTCCTTTATTTTTCAACTCCTCTGCTGTTTCGGCAGGTAAAATGTTGTAGAGCAGTTTTTCCGTTTTTTCTTTTTCTATCTCTAACTCACGTTTTTGTTTTTCAATTTGTTCTTTTTGGATTGTAATGGTTTGTGTTCTTTTTTCAACCAAAAATGCCAATCGTTCTTTTTGTGAATTGATGGCCTTTACCCTTAAAATATAAATTACAAATACCATTATCCCTACAACTAAAACAATGATTGAAATAAACCACCAAGTAGCCCAAAACGGAGAAGCAATTATAATATCGATTTTGGCCGGTTCCTCACACCAAATGCCATCACTATTAGCGGTCCAAACACTAAAGGTATATTTACCTGGTTTGAGGTTAGAATAGTTAATCTGTTGTAAACTTCCTAGGAGCTGAGGTTCTTCGTCTACTCCTTCCAAAAATACTTTATAACTATTTCCTTTTGGATAGGTAAAATGTATGGCTGAGAACTTAAATGTAAGGTTGTTTTGTTTATGGTTTAATTCTAAAGTTTTGAGATACGATACATTATCTAGTGTTTCGATTTCTTGGTTAATTGGTCTATTAAAAACCAAAATATCGGTGATAATGGTTTGAGGCGGAAATTCATTTATTTGAATATCTTCTGGATAAAACATATTAAATCCATTGATACCTCCAAAAAACAACTTGCCCGATTTAGATTTAAAATAAGCACCATTATTGAACTCATTGCTTTGCAAACCGTCACTTTCGTGATAGTTTTTAAATGTTTCGGTTAGGTAATTAAATTTAGATAAACCAAAGTTGGTACTCATCCAAATTACATTTTCTTCATTACTTCCAGTAATTCCGTAAATAGAATTATTTGCCAATCCATTTTCTTCTGTATAATGGGTAAATTTCTCTGTTTTGAGGTCAAATTTATTTAATCCTCCACCATAAGTACCTATCCATAATGTGCCTTCTGGCTCTTCATAAATTGAAAGACAATAATTGCTGCTCAACGAAGTAGGGTCATTATCATCGTGTAAAAAGTACTTAAAGCGTTCCACTGTAGAATCACCTACCTGAACCGAATACATTTTTGCTAATCCTGCACCGCTTGAAGCTACCCATTTTTGACCGCTTTTGTCAATATGTATCATTCTAACCGCTTCACTAGCAATGGAGTGAGGATCACTTGGATTATGTTCGTAAAAACGATACGACATATCCTTCATATTAATCAACCCCAAACCTTTTTTGCACGTTACATAGGCAATGTTATTGTGAAATTTGATATTGTAACAGATATCATCATCCCAAGGTGATTGGGGTGTTCTGAAGGGTACTTTCTCATAAGAATACCCAATAAAATCAGGCTGAATAATTAATTTAAATAATCCTGATGAAGTACATGTCCAAATGGTACCTTTAGCATCAATGGTGATATTAAAAACACTGTTATTAGATGGTTCGTTTAGATTAGTGCTTTTGAAAGGATATTGATAATAACGATCATAGCGCGTATCAATGCACGTTACACCTTGTCGCGTACCCACCCAAATTAACGTATCATTACTATTAATGGCCCAAACATTTTTATCCAATAAACCCTTATCGGTTCCAAATTGATAGGATATGGTTTGAAACCCTTGCTTTACGGGATCGAAATAAGAAACCCCTTCTTGAGTTCCTACCCAAATAGAGCCTGTAATATCTCTAAAAATGTGATTGATGATGTTACTTCCTATTGATTTTAATAAATAATCATTGGCTAAGTAAGCTTCTGTGTAGGTTTGTCCATTAGAAAAAGACACTTTAAATAAACCATCTCCACCCGAGCCAATCCAAAGAGTTGAATCATTTTCAGGTACGATAGAAAGTATAGAACTCAACTTAAGATTTTGTTTGTTGTGCTTGAGATAAAGCTTGCTAAAGGTAGGAACGACTTCTTTCACAGAAGCCACATTAATACCGTCATTGGTTCCAATGTAAATTTGCTGATTACCAAATTTTGTTATGGTGTTGATGGTATTATCCGAAAGTCCTACATTGCCCATATTGGTTGAAATATGCGTCCAAGCAAGTTTTTTAGGATCCATAATGATTAATCCTTGCCCTTCTGTACCTATCCAAATTTTATCGTCAACCTGAGCAATACAATTTATTTTATCGGATGGGAATTTATTTGATTTTGAATTGAGAACATCGAATTGTTGTGAATCAGAAGTATTGATTCTAATTAAACCCGATTTTGCTGTTGCAACATAAATATAACCGTCATAAAAAAGTAGGTCATTAATGGCAACATCTTTCAATTCTGGAATTTCGTCATAGACATAAAAAAATTGACGATAAGGGTTAAAAACATTCAATCCACCATTCATTGTGGCAATCCACATCATTCCTTTATTATCAAACTCCAAATCGTTGATATAGGAACTCGACAAACTTGCAGTATTGTTTACGATATGTTTGTACACTTTAAAACTGGTTCCATCAAAACGATTCAATCCATCTTGAGTTCCAATCCATATATACCCTAACTTATCTTGATGAATACAATTTACAACACTCTGCGATAATCCATCTTTGATGGTAAGATTTTCAAATCTTACATTTTGGGCCAACAAGGGTTGAACAAAAGCTAATAACCCAATAATAAGTATGTAAATGCTCTTTTTCATAATAAACAAAAACCTTAACATGTTTTTTAGATTACACGTTAAGGTTTGTACATTTTTGTTAATGGTATAATTTACTTCTTAGTATCATCAGAATTCTCTGTATTGGCTGAGTCTGTTGACTGACCTTCAGATTCATTTTTTGTACCTAAATAACTGGGTAATTGCATACCTGCCATATTAAACATTTCTGCTAATGGTGGCACAGCTTTATACATACCACTTAAAAAATTAGCTGTAGACGTTTGACCGTTTGCATTATTTCCACCTTCCCAAACAGTAACTTTATCAATTTTAATGTTGCTAATAGCTTCGGCTTGTGTTTTTACTAATTCTGGCAATTTATCTGCTACTAATAACAATACAGCATCTTTAGCGTTATCTCCAGCAGCCGAAACGATTTTGTCTAAACCGGCAGCTTGGTTGGTTAATATTTCGAATAAACCTTTTGCTTCCGCTTGTTTTTTCAAGAAAATAGCATCTGCCTCCCCTTTGGCAATTCTTCTAATGTTTTCTGCTTGAGCTTCAGCTTCAATTTCAATTTTTGTTTTTTCAATTTCAGCAGGGATAATAACATCTGCATATTGGGTAGCTTTATCTCTTTCCGCTCTGCGTTTCTCAGCTTCTTGTTCAGCTTCATACGACATTTGCAACGCTTTTGCAGCTTGAATTTTTTCAGCAGAAATAGCTCGTTTTTCAGCTTCCGCTTGTCTCTCTCTTCTTAAAGCATCCGATTCAGCAATTTCAATTCTAGCTTTGTTTTCCCCGTCAATTGCTTTTGCATTAGCAGCAGAAATTTGGATACGTTCATTTTGAAGTGCGTTGGCTTCCCCAATTTTAGCTAAAGCCACCGATTCAGCTGTTTGAACACGTTCATTTTGCTGAGCCTGTGCCTCTCCAATACTACCTTCGGCATTTGCAGCGGCCACTTGAACTCTTTCTGTTTGAAGTGCGTTGGCCTCCCCTACTTTAGCTCGTGCGTTGGCTTCCGAAACCTTTACGCGTTGTTCTTGAACAGCGTTGGCTTCACCGATTGATCCATCTCTATTTTTCTCAGCAACGGTTTTTCTAGCTTCGTTTATGGCGTGAGCAGCAGCTTCCTTACCTAAGGCCTCAATATACCCTGATTCATCTTTGATATCCGTAATGTTAACGTTAATCAATTTTAAACCAATTTTTTTCAGCTCTGCCTCAACATTATGAGAAACATTCGCCAAAAATTTATCTCTATTGCTATTGATTTCTTCAATATCCATTGTAGCAATTACTAAACGAAGTTGACCAAAAATGATATCTCTTGAAATATTTTTAATTTCATCTTTACTCAACATCAACAATCGTTCAGCGGCATTATTCATAATCCCCGGATCATTTGAAATAGCTATGGTAAAACTTGAAGGAACATCTACACGAATATTTTGACGAGATAGTGCATTTTTTAATTCAACTTCTAAAGAAATTGGTGCTAGATCCAAAAAAGCATAATCCTGAAATACTGGCCAAATAAAAGCAGCACCTCCCGAAATACAACGAGCCGATTTACCACTATCGTTTCCTCTACCGTAAATGACTAAAATTTTATTTGCGGGACATCTTTTATATCTACGAATAAATGTAGAAATGATTATTACCAAAAGTATAACTCCTGCTATTGCAGCAATGACTCCAAAAGTAAGTCCTTGAAAGTCCATTTCTGATTCTAAGATTGCTAATTCCATTTTTTTTTATTGTTTAAATTTCAGTTTTTGAAATATTTATTTGTAAAATTTTTATTCCCAATTTGTTAAGCTCCGCTTCAATTTTTTCTTTGATGGTCATTTTAATTGTTTTAAAATTATTCAGCAACTTTTCTATCTCAAATAAAGACACAACAGATTTAATAGTTCCATTGACAACATCAATCGCAATTTCTTTGATATCTTCCAATTTTAATCCCGCAAGATATTCGCTTGATTTTTTCAAGAGAGACTTATCTTGTGATATTTCTAATTGAACTTCAGATTGTATTTTAATTTTCGATTCATCTAAAATCGAATATTCTTGATCAATTTCTAATTTAAAAGGTGTAAGATCAAGGTAAGCTCCTGCTTGGATGATTGGCCATATAAATGTCCATTTCTTATTGGTAATTGTTGAATAATGACCATTTTCACCTTTTCTCCCATAAATCACTAATAATTTCCCTTTAGGACATCTTCTGAATCCAACAAACAAGGCGTAAAATAAATATAATACAATAAAAAATGTCATTAAACTAAGTACCGCAATCGATAGAATTGATCGGTCAATAAACATATGACAAATAGGAATGCTCAATTTATAATATTATGCTTTTTCAATTAATAATATGTGATCACTAACAATTGCCTTAATTTTGATTACGGCACCTGTTTTTAAATCCTCATCAAGATCTGTAATTGCATCTAATTCTCTTAATGAACCTTGAGCCTTTACTTGAACTTTTCCAATGGAACTTCTATTTTTTTCTACTGGAATATAAACTTCTCCAATAAGACCTACCATATTTTCAATTTTCAATGTTGAATCTTGACCAGCTTTTTGAAGTAAATAAAATAAACCAGCCATCAAAAACATCATTACTAGACCACAAAATAGAGAAACCAGAACAGTAGTGGTTCCTGATGCATCACTGTAAATACAGGCTAACCCCGACCAAGAAAATATTGTAAAAAACCCTACTGTATTTTTAAAATTTAAAAACTGAAAATCAATACCTCCATCGAAATCTGCATCTCCAAAATCAGAAGTATCCGTTCCAAACATGGTCATACCTATTACAACTAAAAATAATAGTGAAGATACAAATGCTACTACCCAATATATTTGAGAAAATAAATCAAGAGTTTGCCACCAGTCGTTCATAGTTTAGTTAGTTTTTAGGGGTAAAAATGTAAGTTTAAATTCTAATTCCAATTACCAAAATATCATCGACTTGCTCAAAACTTCCTTTCCATTGTTCAATCTTATCGTTTAATATTTCTTTTTGTTTAGCCATCGATTCATCTTTAATAGAAAGCAGTAAATCTCTGAATTGCTTGTACATAAACTTTTTACCTTTCACACCTCCAAACTGATCTGCATATCCATCTGAGAATAGATAAATTACATCACCTTTTTGCAATTCAATTTCGTGATTGGTATAGTTCATCTCACCATGTTCAAAAGAAGCGATAGCAAATTTGTCTGCCTTAATATCTTGAATTTCTTCCCCTCTTACAATATATAAAGGATTGTTTGCTCCAGCATATTCCAATTTAGTAAAATCTCTGTTTATAGAACACAAAGCCAAATCCATTCCATCTCTCACTTTATCTCTTCCCTCATCAGATTTATTCAAGGCCTCTGATGACAATCTGTTTAACTCATCTAATATAATGGATGGTTGATCAATTTTACTTTGCACAATTTGATTTAATGCATTGGCTCCAATCAAACTCATAAACGCCCCTGGAACTCCATGACCAGTACAATCAACGGCAGAGAAAAGAATCTTGTCTTCAGTCTCTGAAAACCAATAAAAATCTCCTGATACAATATCCTTAGGTTTAAATAATACAAAACTTTGAGGAATTGATTTTTCGATATAGTGCTCAGTTGGTAAAATTGAATCTTGTAGACGTTTTGCATAACGAATACTATCGGTAACGTCTTTATATAACTCTTCTAATTTCTCTCGTTGGTGGTTAATTTCCTCATTCTGTCTAACAACTTCGGCAGTTCTTTCGATTACCTTTTGTTCCAAAATTCGCTCGCTTTCCGCCAATTCATCTCGCATTTTTACAAGAGCGTGACCCAAAACATCCTCATCACTTAAGGGGTTGTAAGGATAATTAAAATTACTTTTACCAACTTCATTAGCAAAGGTTGTAGTACCTCTCAATCCTTCCACCAATTGATTCATTGCAAGCGACATTTCACCAATCTCGTCATTGCTCGGTGTTATTTTGGTTTTAGGAAAAATCCCTTTACCTAGATTTATCAAAATCCCTTTTAATTCGTGAACAGGTTTGGTAATACTTTTACTTGTAACCAATGCTATCAATACGGTTCCTACAAAAAGAATAATTAAAGCTCCAATGATAATCCATATTAACAAGATGAAATTATCGTTTGTTTGAGTAAACGAAGTGGTCATCTCATTCTTTTGAGTAGCCGTTTCCTTATTCTTACGTTCGAGTAATTCTTCTAGACTTCCCAATAAACGTTGAACGGTAGGCTCAACTTCGTCTGAAAGAGCGTTTTGAGCTATAAAGGCATTCGTAGGATCTAATCTGCTTTCCAAATCAACCAATACATTCAAAATGTATTCATCAATTACTTCGAATAAATAGGTAATGTCTTTTTTAATTCCAGCATAAGTCTCTAAATCGGCTACTTCTTTTTGATTCCAGAGTTTGGTAATGGTGTCTAATCCTACTAAAATTTTAGGCACCTCTGTTTCTATCAATGAAATGAGCGCTTTTTTAGAACTCTCATCTTTGGTATCATTAAAAACCCAGTTATTTACGTTGGTACTGACATTTAAAATACTTTCCTTTAATTTACCCAATCCATCAACGGTAGGCTGAGCAATTTCGGTATAGACTTTATTTGAAGTAATACTTCCATCAAGCGTTGATTTGGCTTCTTTAACGGTATTTAATGTAATACCAAAAACAACCAAAATCAAAAACCCAATGATGGCAAATCCTAAACCTATTTTCTTTCCAACCGTAAATCTCATTTCTTTTAAACACAAAAAGGAATCTACAATAGACTCCTTAAAATTTATATATTATTTATTCATTATCAATCCGTTACTCTTCATCTGGTTCTTCCGTCAGTTGATTCAACAAATTTTGATAGAACTGATGTTTTTCTTTTTCTTGCAACATATAATAGATGGCTGATAGACCATTAATTGTTTCTTTGTTTTTAGGTTTTAAAGCATACGCCTTTTTCAAATAAGGTAAAGATTTCAATCCGTATTCAACTTGTTTTTCTTGAGCGTCCAACACTTCCAACAAATCGGCATCATCAGATAAATCGAGAATGTATTGGAAACCTCTGTTGTAATACATTACTCCAACTGTGTAAACAGCGTGGTGATCAAGGCTATCTAATTTCAATACCTCTTCATATTGATTAATGGCTTTTTCAAAATAAGTTGCATTTGTTTTCGTATCTTCTTGATATAAATCCCAATAGATATCTCCAATACTGTTGTTAAATGAAACTTCCCACTTAGATAAATCTTCATTATTACCCGTCATTTTAATGACTTCCATAAATTTAGTATTGAATTCTGTTGCTAATTCAACATTTCTTGCTTTCAATAAATCAACACAATTCTTTTGGTAATATTTAGCAATGTTGCGAATTGAAACCAAATTGTTTTTGCTGAACTCTTGTTTAGTATCTAGGTTGTTTGATTTAACAAATGAAGTTAAAGCAATTTCTCTAAACTTAGAATTGTAATCAGCAATTTCTTTTGTTTTGAATAACTCGTAATAAATAAATCCTTTAACATGGTATGTGTAGGCATCTGTTGCTAAATCTGGACACATCAATAATGCACTATCAATGTATTGTTGTGCTAACTCAAGATTTTTTTCGCCATACTTTTCTACAGCAACTTGAGTATAGTTACAATACTTATTGAATTGGGCAACTGCAGTAATCTGCAACAGCATCAAAACAACTGATATGTAAGCAAATCTTTTCATTTATATTATTGAAGTAGCCATTTTAGTTAAAGAGGGTCCTATAATTAATTTTGCCTTATCAGCATTGGTTTTACTTATCTCAAAAGCTAGCTTATTATTAGAAACAACAAAATTGATCATTGCACCATCTTGCAATAACCCAGCTTTGTCAGACACCACTAATGTCTTGTTGTCTCTAAATTTTTTAGCGTTAGCCACAATATCTTTACTTTTATCGGGCGAAATATACAAAATATGTACATTAGTTGCTGCAGAAACCCCATCAAAATATTCAAAAACTAATTTTTGTTCGTTGATTAACTTTCCTGCATAGGTAGCATTCATTTGTTGATATAATTCCTTATCCCCAACAATTCCAACTTTAAAATCGCCTTTTTTACGATCTTCTGGCCAGTCCACATTTTTAACAAAGTTGTATAAAAACATACTTTTAAGCTTCAAATTTGCCGCTTCTGCTCCACCTGCTTGAGACCAAGCTAATGGACTCAAGAGCATCATAATTGATAGTATGGATAGAATCCGACTCACTTTTACTTAATAATATTACAAATGTTACAATTTTTCAAAACTATATTCTATTATCGTGCCAAAAATACAAAAAATTAACAATAACCATTAAAAAATAATAACAAAAATATGTTTATTATTTCTCCTTCTTAACAAATCAAAGGGCTTTCGCCAATTGATCTTTATGCAACAGCTTTAACGGCTCTCTTCTTATTTCTATTAAACAATTTCTTCTTTTTACCGGGCGAACCAGCTTTTTTCTTTTTCTTAGCTTTATCGTACTTTTTATTGTAAGGTGTACCTGTTTTTTTAGATACAAATGGATCATCATTTTTATTTAATCGCTTTTCCTTAACAATTTTATTTTTTCCTTTTTTTACTTTTGGCTCTTTACCTTTTTTACTTTTTTGTGCAAATGGATCACGATATTGCCCATAAGTAACACTCGTTACCGCAGGCGCAACAATCAATAAAACAACTAGTATAAATAAGGTTTTTAGCATATATACATTTCAAAAATCAACAATTATGCCTTTTTACTTGGATCTGGTGCAGCCGCTACTTTTGACATAATTTCTAAATCACGGTCGAAAAGATATAACCCACCTTTGTCGTTACCTATCATATTTAGTTTGTCTTTTATATTTCTTGCTAATGCTTCCTCTTCTAATTGCTCTGACACATACCATTGCATAAAATTGTGTGTAGTATAATCTTTCTCTTTCAAGCAAATATCAACTACATTATTTATACTGTCGGTAACGTTTAATTCGTGCTCCAAAAGCAAATCAAAAATATCTTTTAATGTTGAAAATTCAGCAGGAGGCTGAGATATAGCAGGAACAACAGCTCTACCACCTCGCTCATTTATGAACTTTACCAATTTCAACATATGAAAACGTTCTTCGTCACTGTGTTTATATAAAAACAACGAAGTACCTGTTAAACCTTGAGTTTCTGCCCAAGAGGCCATTGCTAAATAAAAATGTGAGGAAGATGCTTCCAATTCTATCTGTTTATTTAATGCTTTTTCAACTTTAACTTTCAACATGTTTTCTTGACTTTAATAATTTTTGGTAAAAATAAAAAACTTATGACATACTTCACTTAAAAATGCAATAATTTATACCAACTTTTTTATAGTTTAGTCGAAAAGTGAAGTGACCTGTTTTTAATTTCTGATTTTTTTCTTGCAAAGTTATAATTATACATCTATTTTCACGGACTGAATTTTTATGCCCTCAACTATCAAAAACCACTATGCATTCAACCGAATCCATACTAACTATTGAAAATTTAACTGTCGATTTTAAATCAGACGGCAACATTACTAAGGCGGTTGATCATATTTCGATTGACATTAAAAAAGGAAAAACCGTTGGTATAGTGGGTGAATCAGGGTCTGGAAAATCGGTTACTTCCTTATCCATTATGCGATTAATTCAGTCTCCTCCCGGGAAAATTTCAGAAGGAAAAATTATTTTTTCGAAGGAGGGCGCTGAGCCAATAGATCTATTAACCTTATCGGAAAAGGAAATGCGAAAAATTAGAGGTAATGAAATTGCCATGATTTTTCAAGAACCGATGACTTCTTTAAATCCCGTTGAAAAATGTGGTTGGCAGGTTCAAGAAGCCATTCTATTGCATCAGAAATGTTCGAGAAAGGAGGCAAAAAAAAGAACCATTGATTTATTCGAAAAAGTAAAATTACCTCGTCCAGAGGCTATATTTAATAGTTACCCTCACCAAATTTCAGGTGGTCAAAAGCAACGCGTAATGATTGCCATGGCTTTGAGCTGCAATCCATCCATTTTAATTGCTGATGAACCCACAACTGCATTGGACGTAACGGTTCAAAAAACCATTTTAAAGATTCTAAAAGATTTGCAAAACGAAATGAATATGGGTATCATATTCATCACTCATGATTTAGGTGTGATTGCAGAACTGGCCGATGAAATTGCGGTAATGTATAAAGGAAAAATAGTTGAGCAAGGTTCCGTTGAACAGGTTTTTTTAGACCCCAAACATCCTTACACTAAAGGTTTGTTGGCTTGTAGACCACCTTTGGAAATATTATTGCGTGAATTACCTACAAGAAAAAGTTTTGTGACGGAAGACGAACAAGGAAATTTGGTACCTACAGATGTTCAAGTAATTGATGTATTAAAGAGTTTGACCATTACTCAAGAAGAAATTGATTTTAGAAGAGAAATCATCTTCGGTATGGATCCTTTGGTTAGAATTCAAAATATTAAAACTTATTTTCCTCAAGAAAAAACACTTTTTGGAAAAGTAACCAAATGGGTTAAAGCGGTGGATAATGTAACTTTTGACATTTATCCCGGTGAAACGTTGGGTTTGGTGGGTGAATCGGGCTGCGGAAAAACAACGTTGGGCAGAACCATACTTAAATTAATAAATCCTACTTCTGGTACAATTATTTTTAACGGGGAAGACATTACAGCATTATCTGAACATCATATGCGGAAATTGCGTAAGGATATTCAAATCATTTTTCAAGATCCGTACTCTTCATTAAATCCAAGAATTACCGTGGGTGAAGCTATTATGGAGCCCATGAGAGTACACGGCATTTGTGACAATGATTTTCAACGCAAACAAGAAGTAATCGAATTGCTGTTAAAAGTTGGATTGAAAGAGGAACATTTTAATCGATATCCGCATGAATTTTCAGGTGGTCAACGACAACGGATTTGTATTGCTAGAGCCATTGCATTAAAACCCAAATTCATAATTTGTGATGAATCGGTTTCGGCATTGGATGTTTCTGTTCAAGCCGATGTTTTGAATTTATTGAATAATTTGCGCGATGAATTTGGGTTGACCTATTTATTTATCTCACACGATTTGAGTGTGGTTAAATTTATGAGTGACCGCATCATTGTAATGAATAAAGGGAAAATAGAAGAAGAAGGTACTTCAGAGGCCATTTATTATCATCCTCAGAAGGAATATACACAAACTCTTATTAATTCTATTCCAAAAGGATTGGTAGACAAAGTTTTGTCCTAACAAATTAATTATTGACCTCGGTTAAGAATCGTAAAAATGGTATTTAGTTCAGTTCATTTCCTATTTTACTTTTTGCCGATATTTCTGTTACTTTTCCATATTACCCCGGCTTCTTACAAAAAGTATTTACTCATTTTTGCCAGCCTTTATTTTTATGCTTGGGGGGCGCCCATTTTTATTTTTACCGTTTTAGGGAGCTGCTTATTGGATTTTTACCTCATCCGGCAATTTGAAAAGAGTATTCACAAAAAAAAGTACCTGCTTTTTTCATTATTGGTAAATATTGCCTTGCTGTTGTATTTTAAATACGCCAACTTTTTTGTAGACAATATTAATACACTTCTTAAAAGCCCCTTTGAATGGAGTGAAATTCTATTACCCATAGGTATTTCGTTTTTTACTTTTCAAAAAATCAGTTATTTACTCGATATTTATTGGCAACGAGAAAAACAATTAGAACGATTTAGCGACTATTTATTATACATTCTTCTTTTTCCTCAGTTAATTGCTGGACCTATAGTTAGATTTCAGGATATAAACAGTCAAATCGTTTTGTATTCTGGCAAAAACTCCATTGAACAAAGGCTTGAGGGCGTAGCGCGATTCTGTATAGGTTTGGCTAAAAAAGTATTGATTGCCAATAGTATGGGATTGTTAGTCTTAGAACTCAAAAACTATGGGATTGATCAGTTGGACTCGTACCTTGCTTGGCTGCTGGCCTTGGCTTATAGTTTTCAATTGTATTTTGATTTTTCAGGATACTCAGATATGGCTATTGGGTTGGGTAAAATGATGGGCTTTTCATTTCCAGAAAACTTCAATTTTCCCTACAGTAGTAAATCCATTACCCATTTTTGGCAACGTTGGCACATTACATTAGGCAGTTGGATGAGAGAATATTTATACATTCCGCTAGGGGGAAATAAGGTAAAAGTAAGTCGAATGTATTTGAATTTATTCTTGGTTTTTTTAATATCCGGATTTTGGCATGGTGCCGCTTGGGGCTTCATTATTTGGGGGATTTTTCACGGTATATTCCTAATAATTGAGCGATTATTTTTGAATAAAATTTTATCGAAAACTCCAGCATTTTTTTCCATTATGTATACTTTTTTGGTGGTCACTATTGGTTGGGTATTTTTTGCAAATGATTTCAATACGGCTATTGTTCTATTGAAGAAAATGGTTGTAATAGACGTTCAAGAAGTCCAACATTTTGAGATGACCGGTAAAACACTCTTTTTCTTTATTGTTGCCCTAATTTTTTCTTTTAGTGGAGGGTTTACTTGGATTGAAAATAGGTTTTCTAATATAAGTATGTCTTTGGTGCAATCAAAAACTTGGATTTTTCTGGTTGGCTTTTTTACTTTAATGACACTTCTCATTTGGACCTCATTGGCCATTATAGCAGAAGGATTTAACCCTTTTATCTACTACCGATTTTGACAAAAATAGCACACCATATTGCCTATTATTTGTTTGTAGCAATCATTAGCATTCCTTTGCTATTTGAACTGTTGGGTGATGCCGAAAGTATAGCTCCATTGAATGGGGTATATGCTCAACCAAAGGAAAAACCATTCTCAGTTGAAAGTTGGTCTGATCGATCTTTTCAAGACAATAAAGACAGTACATTTAAATATAATTTAGCCCTTCGTCCCACACTCATTCGTTTGTATAATCAAATTGACTACAGTGTTTTTGACAAAACCAATATGGGTGATTTGTTAATCGGAAAAGAAGATTATATGTTCAGTCTTGGTTGGACGAAAGCTAGAGCGGGTGAAGTTTCATTAAACGATTCCTTGATGGATGAAGTTGCCCGAAAGTTAAAACTTGTAGAAGATTTGATGAAAGCCAACAATCAATTTTTTATGTTTTTAATCCCTCCTAGTAAAGAAGAATTATTCAGCCACTTTTTACCTTCCGAATATCAAAAAGAAGGGGCAATAAACGACTATAAAATTTTGCTTTCTAAATTAAATAAATACAAGGTAAGTTATACCGATTTAAAACCTTACTATCAAAAATTGATGCAAGAAAAAGAGCACCCTGTATACAGTAAAACTTCAGTTCATTGGACATTGTATGGCGCTCATTTCACCACTTTGATGTTGTTGGATAGCATGAATACTTTTTTTAAAGGTACCATGCCTCAATTAAAAGTTACAGGATTTGATTATTCTCCATTTAAAGAAAGTGATGGTGATCACGAAAAAACATTGAATTTATTTACACGAATAGATGATGGCACGTTTGCTTATCCCAAATATGAGATTGTTAAACCAAAAGGCACGCTGTTTAAACCACGAGTTTTGACTCTTGGTGATAGTTATTATTGGGCAATAGTGGGATCTTGGCAATTACCCCATTTATTTTCACCCGATTCAAAATACTTATATTATTACAGTACTGTTTACCCCAATAATGACGCTCCTTCCTTTCCGATTTCGGATTTAAATATGGCCGATGAATTTAAACAAGCCAATGCTTTTATCATCATCAACAGTTGCCATAACCTGGATGGTTTTCCTTATGGATTAGAAAAAGACTTGGATGTTATTATAGCAGGATTTGAAAAGTAGTTTTTTTAATCTAAACGTAAACAAAAACCGACTTTGAGACCATAGGAATATGGATGAACTTTTACCGTATGTCGTCTTAAGTCAAGTATGGAGTGTTGAAAGTTAGGTTCTAATCGAACTCGAAACTTGTTATTAAAAATGTATTCTGCTCCAACACCCACTAAAGCACTTAAATTAACCATGGCTAAAACTGAGTTGAAACTAAAATAGGAGTTTACCTCTGTTCTATTTGGGTAGGTATTTGTAATTACAGACCGATCAAAAAATAGCGTATTTAAAACTATACCTGCCCCAACAAAATACGTCAACTTATTTTTTGACAATTGAAAATTCACTTTAAAAGGTGCATCAATAAAATAGTCACTGTATTTTATATGTGAAGTAAGCGGAACTAGAGGGTCTATTTGATTAGTGCTTGTAAAACTATCAAAAAGAATTGTTTGGGAAGCTTTATTTGAGAGAACGACTCCTGTTTCAAAGTTCCAATGTTTGTTTAATGGAAATATCCAATTGGCACCTAAAGAGTAACCCATTCTTCCAACAAAAGTGCTATCAAATAAACTGGTAATGGCTTCTGAATTTGGGTCATTTTTATTAAGTAAATACAACCGATCACAATATTCTGGGGCTACAAAAAAGTTAACTCGTTTGGGATTGGTTAGAATGGGCTCTTCGTATTGGGCAAAGACTCCATTATATGCAAATAAAAATAGAACGATTATTACCGTATTTTTCATGTATAATAAATTAATGATTAACTTTATTTTGATACTAAAACAATCTCAACACCCAAAAAGTTACTTTCAATTCTAAATTGATACACAAACTTATTTATTCACTACCAGTTTTAATCGCTGTGAAAGTTCACCATTCATCTCCACTACTACGAAATACATACCGCTGGCATAATTAGACACTTCCAACTCTATTTCTCCAACTCCACTAATTATATTTTGTGGAGTTGCATTCAACAGGGCACCATTTATATCATAAATGGAGACAACAATTGTTGATTCTTCCTCAACAGCATATCTCAATGTTGAAGAATTGGTAGTTGGGTTTGGATATAACAAGAAATTACTTTCCGAAAGAAATAAATCTTCATCCAAAGGTAATTCATCTGAGTAGTCCTCATCAAATTCAAGATTCTTTTGATCTAAACCTACACAATATACATTTGGGTTGCCTGCAAAATTTGTTATCCAACCATTATAGCTTCCTCCACCACCTTGACATTTGGTATATTCCAAAATGTATATATATTGTCCATTTACCACACAAGGCTTTGAACAAATAGCTGTATTACATTGACCTGACCATAACTTGCCTGATTGTGAATTCGAACAATAATTGACATCTTCATCTCTAAATACTAAATTCCCCCACCTATTATAAATATATAGTGAATACGATTGAACACCATTAGCATCAAACTTAAACCAATCGTTTACCCCATCACCATTAGGGCTAATAAAATTGCCTAAAGGCAAATTTAACTGATAAGGCACATTATTGTTCCATTGAATTTCTTGGGTAGCAAAAGTATTAGGATAGCAAAAATTAGTTGTTCGAATTCGAATGGTGTAATTTTTACAACTGTTAAAAATATCCCAAAAGGTTTGAGATAAGTTATCGGTATTCCAACTAAAATTACAACAGATATTAGGATTCATGGTGTATGTTTGAGAGAAGATGGTATTACCATTTGATGGATCTATCACATCCACATAAACAAATTCAGTTTGAGCATTATAAGCAATAGAAAAATCAGCATTACATCGCGTTAGATTAGAATTGGTAATTGTAAAACTAGGATTAGGGTCGGGATTAGCATTGTAATATACTCTATAAGTAACAGTATAGGGATCGTCTACATTAGGCGAAAAACCATCATCAAAATTTAGGAAACCTCCGCATACTGCGTCCAATGTTAAAAAGTAATCAATATAACCTTGACCTGAAGTTGGAGGAGTAAAAACTGGATTGGGTGAATTTGGGTCTGATAAATTTGTAGTAGGCGACCAAGAATACGTTACATAATCTTCTACAAATGATGGGCCTATGGTGACGGGATTGGTAAAACAAGAATAGTAGACATCCCCAAAAGGTGCTATGTGCGCACAAGGATCAAATTCAGTACAGCCCGATTCAATAATCGTTTCAAAATAAGCACCATCCTCTGTACTAAAACCTGGTTCTAATATGATTTGATTACCTGCTTTGAACCAAACTGCATTATTGTTTTTTACGACAACATCTCCTATAAAAAATTCGGGACTCACATCTCTACCTGCAACTATTTTATCATTGGCCGTATAAACATGATTATACAAATCGGTATTTTGAAAATACCAATCACCATCCGCACATTTGTCCAATCCTAAATCGAAAATTCGAATGTCGTCTATGTCTAATTCACAGGATGCTGAATTACTTTTTTTACCAAAAAAACCTAAGGCAATATGCGTGTAGTCATTGTCACAAGTATAATATAGTGTAACTTTTTGATAATCATCTGGATTACTTGAACCTCCATTTAGTAATTCAAATGGAATTTCAATTTGTGCATTATCATTTTTATCAGGGGTTAACCTCCTACTTCTTTTACACTGTTCTGGCATTTCATTAAATAATTTGATACCATAATTTTCTTTTCCTTCTTCGATGTTTAAACTCTTCCCTTTAACATACATTTCAATATAATATATATGCCCATTAATTAATGAGCTTTTTAATTCTGCAACGATATACTCCTTCCAACCAAAGTTGCTTGATTGATAAACTAACGACCCATATCTATTCCCTGTTCTGACTTGATTGCTCATACAGTCAGAAGAACCTATGGTATTACAGTCACCATTTGGAGCTGACCACCCTAAAATTTCATCCCAATATGCTTGAACATCTTCGGTTACATCTGTAAAGCCAGAACTATTTCTAAATCCTGTTGCAACACTTCCATCTGCCTCTATCTCAAAACCAGGATTTACAACTAGGTTTTGCGTTTGACATATCATTTTAATGTTGATAAAAAAACTAAACAT
Source organism: uncultured Flavobacteriales bacterium (assembly GCA_964419055.1). Lineage (GTDB taxonomy): Bacteria > Bacteroidota > Bacteroidia > Flavobacteriales_D > Parvicellaceae > CAYQNU01. The sequence continues at coordinate 59,122 of CAYQNU010000003.1, forward strand.
GACGGACAGACATGTAAATGTATTTAAAGTCCTATTTCTAGCAGTCATAATCAGTAATTTTAGTTTTAAAAGTATAGGTTAGTAAACAAAAGCTTTTTCTTATTTAAAACAAAAGCCCAAATTTAATGCCTCCGTAATTTTTAATTAAATAATTCTCTAAATTATAAGAATTGAAGAAATGCGCATAATAATAATTAATTCCTAAGTAATATTTATCATTAACATTATACTTCAATCCTGTTGTAAAATAATACTCAAAACCTGTTTTAGGCATGTAAATTCCACCATAAATTGTTGGTCTACCACGATTCAAAAAATCTGGATTTTCAGCCCAATAATCTTCTCTACTAAGGTTTGTGCCGTTAGGAGAGTAGAATAAAGAAATTCCACCTCCAATTTCTATTTGCATTTTTTTTTTGGTGTAACCTAATACTAACTCCAGAGGCATGGACTTCCTAAAACCAATTTCGCTGAAACCTATTGAACCTTTTAAATTCCATTCTTTGGATATGGTTATTTTTCTAATATAATTAATTGAATAAAAAATACCTTTTCCAAATAATTCAATTTCTATAGCGTTTTTTCTTTTCTTTTCAATTGTTTCTGTTGAATCGTCTAGTGGAGATAAATAATTTTCATCTATTTCTATTGCATACATAAAATTATGTGCAAGAAAAAGTATTAAACTTGATATCAGTAACTGATTTTTCATTTACTTAATATTGCCTTCCAACTCAGTAATTCGTTTATTGAGTTCGATAATGTATAACGTTAATTCTTCTATTTTCTTTAGCAAAATAGTTTCCATTTCAACCACATCTACTCCATTTTCCATAGCTTGCTCGGTAGTTGGCACTTCTGGCAGATGTTTGTATTGTTGAATAAAAACAGCTAATGAGTCTATTGAAAGTAATTCATAACTATCCTCAAAAACATAATCGCACCATGAATTGGCTTCGGCTATAAACTTACATGCTCTAACAGTACCTGCAACCTCTAGTTTATTAGCAGGTGTGGCAATACCAATACCTACGTTGCCTGTGTTGTTGGCATTAATTATCGTATTAAAAGAATTGGCGGCAGTACTCTGAATCAATAAATCGCCTGTAGCGTAAATATTATTATTTGTACCTGTGCCTTGATCTACACTGGCTAAATATATTGAATTTGTACCAATTTTCAACGTACTCGAAATCCGTGCATCACCATTTACATCTAACGTATGTTCTGGATTTGCTGTAAGAATACCTACTTTATGTGCTGGGCAACTGGTCACTGGAACAGTATATAATGCACCCGGCTTATTATACCAAGTAGGTGGAAGCGGATTACCTTGGTCATCAACAAGACAATTTGCAGGCTCGGCATACAAAAAACTTAATAAATCGCTACTTCCTTTTGCTTCCACTTTACCCGTTTGGTCAATAGATAATAACCGTGTAGCTGTAGAAGGTGTATTGAAAGTTTTTAAACTGAATTGCCCATAAAAGTTGGCATCCCCAATAACTTCTATATTTTCTTCTATTTTTAGCGTTTTTTGAATCGTTACACTATCTCTTAATGTAGTAGCTTTATCAACAGTAAATGTTTCTCTAATATATACTGTATCTAACTTAGAACACCCTTTAACATCTAAATTTGTTTCAGGAGTAGTAGTACCAATCCCAACATTACCATTTGTGGGCAATACATTTTGTGCTATAAGTTGAGTTGAAAAAGAGAGCATTGTACTTAGAATAGTTAATGCTAAAAATTGCTTATTCATAATCTAATGAGATGTTTAAATTTTTGGCTAAGCTAAGCTAAGCTAAGCTAATTGAATTTCCAAATATTTAGACAATTATTTGATGAAAAGTTATAAAACATACAATTTTATCAAACTGTTTTTGATTCCTTTTGGGAAAACACTATCTTTACCCTTCAAATTAGAAAACTATGAATATTCGTTTGGGCATTTTTATATTTTCAGCACTTTTGTTGTTTTCCTCTTGTGGTAAGAAAAAAGCGCGTGAGCAGGCAGAGAAAGATGATGCTATAATACAACAATACATTTCGGATAAAGGATTGAATGCCACTAAAACTACATCAGGTTTGTATTTGGTAATTGATACTCCCGGCACTGGTTTGCAACCCACTACTACTTCAACGGTGAAAGTGGCTTATAGGGGTTACCTCACCAATGGAAATGAATTTGATGAAAGCGTGGATGGCATTACCTTTGGCTTACAAGGAGTCATCAGAGGTTGGACAGAAGGCATTCCATATTTTAAAGAAGGCGGTTCGGGCAAGTTGCTCATTCCTTCAGCATTGGGGTATGAAAGCCAAGCGCAATCAGGTATTCCGGCCAATAGTGTGCTTATATTTGATGTGGAACTCATTAAAGTATTTAACTAACACTTTTGAATGACAACCCTGCCCCATTCCATTAATGAATTAAGTGAATTAGCATCTAAATATGTCAACAACACGCATCGTCATGTTTTTTTGACGGGGAAAGCGGGGACAGGTAAAACAACTTTTCTGAGGTCGATTGTTAAAAGCACTTTTAAAAACGCTGTGATTGTTGCCCCAACGGGTGTAGCGGCTATTAATGCGGGTGGCGTAACGATTCACTCTATGTTTCAATTACCCTTTGGTGCCTACATTCCGGATAGAAATGCGCAACAAATCAACTTAGAGCAACAAAAAATCAATACGCCCAATACCTTATTTAAAGGCTTACAACTCAACGGTACCAAACGCAAAATAATGCAAGAACTGGAACTGCTCATCATTGATGAAGTGAGTATGCTCAGAGCCGATTTGTTAGATGCCATTGATCAAGTTTTGCGCACCGTAAGACGCAATAGAAATCAATCTTTTGGTGGTGTTCAAGTATTATTTATTGGTGATTTGTTGCAATTACCACCTGTAGTTAGAGACCAAGAATGGAATTATTTAAAAAACTATTATTCCAGCGCTTATTTTTTTGAAGCACACGCTTTGAAATCTGCGCCTCCTATATACATTGAGTTGGACATCGTTTATCGTCAATCGGATGCTACGTTTATTGATTTACTCAATAACTTACGTAATAATAGAATAACCGATGCCGATTTACAGCTGCTTAATACCTACTATAAACCCGATTACCAACCGACTTTAGGTGACGGCATTATCCAGTTGACCACCCACAATAATAAAGCGGACAGTTTGAACAGAATGATGCTGGATAAGATTAAAAGTCCATCGTATTTTTTTGATGCCGAGGTAAAGGGTGATTTTAATGAAAATAGTTATCCTCTAGAATCCAGATTGGAGCTCAAAGTGGGCGCGCAAGTGATGTTTATCAAAAATGACCCAACGGGGCAGCAACGGTTTTTTAATGGTAAAATAGCAACCGTAAAATCGATTAATGCTTCTAAGGAAGTTTTTGTAAGCTTTGAAAACGAGCCTGGGGAATTGCAATTGGAAGAACATGTTTGGGAAAATGTGCGCTATGCTTTGAATGAAGCTACCAACGAAATAGAAGAAAACAAAATAGGCGAATTTAAACATTTTCCTGTGAAATTGGCTTGGGCCATCACGGTACACAAAAGTCAAGGGTTGACGTTCAAAAAAGCTGTGATTGATATTGGAAGTGCGTTTGCACAAGGGCAGGTTTATGTGGCGTTATCTCGTCTAACCTCTTTGGATGGTTTGATTTTGACATCTACGGTTAATGTGAAAAGTTTGACATTGGATGCCAACATTCAACATTTTTCTGATCAACAAGCCGCTTCAGCAACATTAAAGGAGCAATTGCAACAAGAAGTAATGTCTTTTTTGCAAACGTATATGTATCAAAGTTTTGATTACAGTTCGTTAGATGACCTTATTACAGCCCATTCTCAGAGCTACAGCGACAAAGAAAATAAATCAAATAAAGCCAAGTTTCATTATTGGGCGGTTGAATTGCAGAAAAAAGTAGAACCTTTGCGATCTGTAGGACAAAAGTTTATGAGCCAATTGAATCGCATTTTTGTGAATAAAGAGCACAATCAATTGGTTCAACTGAAAGAACGTGTGGAGGCAGCAAAAGGATACTTTGAGAAGGAACTGAATGGAATATTGGAATTTGTACGATTGCACAAAACGCGCATTCAGGAGGAATCTAAAATAAAACAATATACTGCCGAAGTTGAGGAATTGGAAAGTAGATTTGTAAAGCAGTTGCAATTATTGGCCAAAGCCGCCACGATGATTGATTCGGCCATTGCCGAAAAAGAGTTTTCAAAAGAAAATGTACACAGCAAAGAATTGAACTTGCATTTGATTGAGAAAAAAGCCATTTCGGGTATATCCAGTAAAAACAAGCGTACTAAAAAATCAAAATTACCGAAGGAAGAAAAAGTAGTGAAAATGAATACCTTTGACATTACTTTTGACTATTATAAAAGTGGGAAAACACCTTCAGAAATTGCTGAGCTGAGGGGTTTAGCCGAAACCACTATTGAAGGTCATTTATGCCGTTTCATTGGAGAGGAAGGAATAGATGTTAGTCAATTTGTAACACCCGAACGTATGGGAAACATTATTACCGTAATCAAAACATTGGACACAACGCTTCTTGGTCTCATAAAACAATCACTGAGTGACGACTACACCTATACCGAAATACGATTTGCTTTGGCTGAGTATGAACGTGTGAAAGGTTTGGAGAAAAAGTAACCGTATTGTATTCAAATGGAAGTTCAATAACTATGGGTTTAAAGGATGATATAAACACAAACCCTTTTTCCAACTTCAATCAATTCATTTTCATCTAAATACACAATGGCGTTGGCCAACGCAAAGGTTTGCAACATGGCTGAACTTTGACCCTCTAAAATTTCAACAGTTCCTTTAGATTCATCCGCTATAGCTTTTAGAAATTGCGCTCTGTTTTCAGGTTTTGAAAGTTGAGAAACGCTTTCCAATTGAATTGTACGCAACCCTTTAAAACGTTTACCAATAGAATAATGAATGGAAGGAAGTATGTAAATGTAAAATAAGGTTAGAGCCGCTGCAGGATTTCCGGGAAGTCCAAAAATCTTTTTGTTTTGATACGTTCCATAAAACAAGGGTTTACCAGGTTTTTGCTTTACCTTATGAAAATGTTGTTGCACACCTATTTTTACTAACGATTGAGCTACAAAATCATAATCACCAACAGAAACACCACCACTAATAAGTATATAATCAAAATGTTCAATCGCTTCTTTCAATAAATTGTAGGTGCTTTGGCTATCGTCTTTTACGTGAAACAACGCAATATCATCAAAACCCGCAGATTTTAATGCATTGGCCAACATAGGTGCATTGCTTTCATATATTTTACCCTTTGTTAATGGATTGCCTAATGGAACCAATTCATCACCAGTAGAAATAATAGCGCAAGAAGGTTTTGCATAAACGGAAGCTTCTTGAATTCCCAAACTCACCAAAAGACCAACTGCTGCGGGAGTTAATAGCGTTCCTTTTGGGAGTATTAACTCACTTTTTTTAACACTTTCAGCCTCAAACCTGATGTTAGCAAGCTCTTTTGGAAACACATTAAAAGTGATGTCATTTCCAGAAACTAAGGCATCTTCTTGTCGCACAACAGCCCAAGCAGTATTGGGCACCATACCACCCGTAAAAATTCGATAGGTTTCTCCTTTAGCAATAGTTATCTTAGAAGCATCTTGCCCAGCTTGAATAATACCTTTTTGTTGGTAAGTAGATGACTCGTTTTCGGCAATTGCATAACCGTCCATTGCCGATTGGTTGAAGGGAGGGAAATTTATGGAAGAATAAACATCTACTGCTAAAACATGACTATTGATTTTAGCTATTGGGATTGTAATGATTTTAGAAAGAGTAGCTGTTTGCTCAACAAGATTCAAAGCTTGATTTACAGTAATCATAAATGTGAATTATTTTTTATTTATGTATTACAAATTTTATCTAAAAAAAACCACAATCTTACTATGATTGCTCGACTGTTTCTTGAACTTTTTTCTTTTTGAATATGGAATAATCCCCATTAGGGAAAAAACGTTTATTAAAAAGTATCAACACAATAACACCGCCAGTAATGGCTGCATCAGCAAGGTTAAAAATAAAGGGAAAAACTTCTCTATTATCTGAAAAAACTAGGAAATCGGGCCACCAGTCGGGCCAAAATAATTCAGCGTGAAACATATCCACTACATCGCCCATTAAAAAGTTGGCATAACCACCACCTTCGGGCATAAAAGTGGCAACATTAGGATAACTTTCAGAAAATAACAATCCATAAAATGCGCTATCGAATATGTTGCCCATAGCACCAGCCATAATGAGAGCCGAACAAACAACTAATCCCAAAGGAGCTTTATTGACAACTAAATTGCGGATGATAAATCCTATTCCGGTTACCGCAATGACTCTAAAAACACTTAGGGTAATTTTACCCCAAACATCACCAAAGGCCCATCCAAAAGCCATCCCGTTATTTTCAATGAAATACAATCTAAAAAAGCCAAATTCGGCAATTTCAGAATGCAACATATAATTTGCTTTAACCCATAGTTTAAGCCATTGGTCTAAAACAACAATTAACAAAACTGTAAAAACGGCTATATAACCAGGTTTCATTGCAATTTAGGATAAATACATAATGGGTATTAAGAATTATTCAAAACACCTTTTTTTTTAAAAAGCACACTTTGAGACTACCGTCTATTGTGTATTTTTAGCTTCAATGCTCAAGGTAGCGTGAGGCACAAGTCTTAATCGATCTTTGTTAATCAAATTACCTGTAGCGCGGCAAATTCCATATGATTTATTCTCAATACGTACCAATGCCATCTCTAAGTTTTTGATAAACTTTTCTTGACGAATAGCCAATGCTGCCATTTCTTCACGCATTAATGTTTCAGAACCATCTTCCATCATGTTGAAAGAACGCCCAGTATCATCTGTTCCGTGATCATCTTTGTGTGTCAAAGAACCAATTAACATGTCGTAATCTTCTTTAGCTTCTCCTAATTTTCTAAGGATTATCTCTTTAAATTCTGCTAATTCAGCATCACTATATCTATTTTTTACAGTTCCCATTTCCGTAATTTATTTTATTGTTAGTTTTTAGTTTAGTTCAATTTAATTTGGCTATACCTATTTCAGAGGTAATGGTTTCATCAATTTCCACTATTGTTTTTGTTCCTTCAATAGAATCAACTAATTGAAGTGATTCTGCCAAAGTTTCCGAGCAAATATATATCAAATTATTTTTTATCGCTTCGTTTATTTTATCATCTGATTTAATTGTTAATAAAATTCTATCAGTTACTTCAAATCCATTGTCTTTTCTTAGGTTTTGAATTCTATTAACAAATTCACGTGCTATTCCTTCTTCAATCAATGCAGCATTCAAGTTGGCATCTAAGGCTACGGTTAAATTTCCATCAACAGCGACCAACCAACCGGGTATATCATCGGCAATGATTTCAAAATCTTCAATGTATAATTCCACTTCAACACCCTCCAATGTTCCATTCCAACCTTTTTGCTTTTCAATTAATGCAATTTCTTGTTGAGTTAACCCTGCAACCATAGCTGAAATAGCTTTCATTTGTTGACCATATTTTTTACCAATGGTTTTGAAGTTGGGTTTAATGCGTTTGGTTAAAATGCCCGAAGTATCATCAATTAATTCTAATTCTTTTACATTCACCTCAGACAAAATAAGTTCTTTAACTGCCATTACAGCATCAACGAATTTTTTGTCCAACGCTGGTATCATAATGCGCTGAAGCGGTTGACGAACTTTCAATTTTTCACGTTTGCGCAAGCTCAATACCAATGAAGAAGTGCGTTGAGCTATGTCCATTTTGTGTTCTAAATCTAAATCAATTTGAGCTTCATCAGCAATTGGAAATTGAGCTAAATGCACAGAATTAACCTTATGTTTTTGAGTAACGTCATTCAAATCGTTGAACAATTGATCCATAAAAAATGGAGCTATAGGCGAAGAAAGAATGGCCACTTTTTCTAAACACGTGTAGAGTGTTTGGTAGGCTGAGATTTTATCTTCTGTGTACTCCCCTTTCCAAAATCTTCTTCTGCATAAACGCACATACCAGTTACTCAATTCATCACAAACAAAATCTTGAATCAATCTTCCAGCTTTTGTAGGTTCATACTCTTCGTAGGCTTTCCCAACTTCTTTAACTAATGAATTCAAACGAGACAATACCCATCTATCAATTTCTGGACGTTGATTATACGGTATTTCTGTTTCGCGATACGTGAAATTATCTATATTAGCATAAACCGCTAAAAATCCGTTGTATGTATTGTATAATGTTCCAAAAAACTTACGTTGCACTTCTATAATGCCGTCTACATCAAACTTCAAATTATCCCAAGGTTGGGCATTGGTAATCATATACCAACGGGTAGCATCAGCACCGTATTTTTTCAACGTTTCAAATGGGTCAACTGCATTACCCAAACGCTTCGACATTTTTTGTCCGTTTTTATCAAGCACTAAACCATTTGAAATAACATTTTTATAAGCTACTCGGTCAAAAACCATAGTTGAAATGGCATGTAAGGTGTAAAACCAACCTCTTGTTTGATCTACTCCTTCAGCAATAAAATCCGCTTGTGCAAAGCCTTTATTATCAATTAGTTCTTTGTTTTCGAATGGGTAATGATGTTGTGCAATGGGCATCGCACCGCTATCAAACCAAACGTCAATCAAATCCGCTTCACGATGCATTGGTTTTCCTTCTGCTGAACAAAGAACAATAGCATCTACGTAATTTTTATGTAAATCAAACGAATTGTAATTTACTTTTGAGAAATCTCCCACTGTAAACTTGGACAATGGGCTGCTGGTCATAAAACCGGCCTTTATCGACTTTTCTATTTCGTTTTTTAACTCTTCAACGGAAGCAATGCAGATGGTTTCTTTTCCATCTTCTGTTTTCCAAATAGGAATAGGAATACCCCAAAAACGTGACCGTGATAAGTTCCAATCATTGGCATTTTCTAACCAATTACCAAAACGACCTGTGCCGGTTGATTCAGGTTTCCAATTGATGGTTTTATTTAAAGCTATCATTTGATATTTTACTCGGTCATCGGTAATTTTAATGAACCAAGAATCCAAAGGATAATACAACACAGGTTTATCTGTACGCCAGCAATGTGGGTAACTGTGTTCGTATTTTTCAACTTTAAAAGCTCTATTTTCTTCTTTTAATTTTATCGAGATGGCCACGTCAGCAGATCGCTCAGGCGCTTCACCTTCATTGTAATATTCATTTTTGACATACATTCCTGCAAATTCCCCCAATTCAGGTCTAAATTTACCTTGTAGGTCAACTAAAGGAACTAAAGTGTTGTTTTCATCTAATACCAACATAGCAGGAACACCCGCTTCTTTGGCTACTCGAGCATCATCCGCTCCAAAGGTAGGGGCAATGTGAACGATACCTGTTCCATCTTCCGTAGTAACAAAATCACCGGTGATTACTCTAAAAGCTTGCGAAGGATTTTCGTGTGGTAACGTATAGGGTAATAATTGCTCGTAATGTAACCCTTCTAATTCTTTACCACTAAAAGTATGCAAAACCTGAAATGGAATCTTTTTGCTTTCAGAAGTATAATTTGAAATCGCATTGTCCTCATCAACAGGCACGTATTTACCTCCCAATTGTTTGCTCACTAACGCTTTAGCTAATATAACAAACATTTTTTCAAATGTATATTGATTGAACGTTTCTACTAAAACATATTCAATTTTTGGCCCAACACAAAGAGCTGTATTGCTGGGCAATGTCCAAGGAGTAGTGGTCCATGCTAAGAAGAATATATCGGTATCAATACCTACTTTAGCTAACGATTCAACTTTTTTCTTTGAATCATCGTGAGCTTTAAATTGCGCAACTACTGATGTATCTTTTACATCACGGTAACAACCCGGTTGATTGATTTCGTGCGAACTCAATCCTGTTCCTGCAGCAGGAGAATACGGCTGAATGGTGTAGCCTTTGTACATCAAATCTTTTTTGTAGATTTCGCTCAAAAGCCACCAAACCGATTCGATGTATTTATTTTCATAGGTGATGTATGGATTTTCCATATCTACCCAATAGCCCATTTTCTCGGTTAAATCATTCCAAACATCCGTATATTTCATTACCGCCTTGCGGCAAGCATCATTGTATTCTTCAACCGAAATTTTAGTTCCAATATCTTCTTTTGTAATCCCTAATTCTTTTTCCACACCCAATTCAACTGGTAAACCGTGCGTATCCCAACCCGCTTTGCGTTCTACACGAAATCCTTGAAGGGTTTTGTATCTGCAAAAAATATCTTTAATGGCACGACCCATCACATGGTGAATGCCGGGCATACCATTGGCGCTAGGTGGTCCTTCAAAAAAGATAAATGGTTTATTACTGTCACGTGAATCAATACTTTTTTGAAAAGTATTGTTATTCTTCCACTTTAACAACACTTCCTCAGCCACATTGGGAAGACTTAAACCACTGTATTCTCTGTATTTTTGACTCATATTTATGCCTTATTTTTAAGGGATTGCGAAAATAATTAAAAAAAATAAAAGAGCCATTACTTTATTGTTAATAATCCCAAATTATTCACACTATCTAACAAGTTCAATTGAATATTTACTTCTTCATCACTGTAAATCGGGTTAATTTAGTAGTTTTGTTCCTATTAAATACGACCTTCCTTTGAAAAAAAGAACTACCATTTTTAGACAATTAATTGTTTCGGTTTTATTACCGGTAGTGCTTTTAATTTCGTTTTTGAGCTACTACAACTACACCGAGAAGAAGGAACAAATAGAAGAAAACCGAAAAGAAACCATCCAATTAATTCAAACCGAAATAGGTGATTTATTGACCTTTTTTGATTTAACCTTGTTTGAAATAGAAAAAGAAATGGCCACTGAAGGTGAGCGATTAGCAGGAATATTAGTGAATGATATTTTTGCAAAAACCAATCGCATTTTAGAATTAAATTTAGACAGTTTGCGCTATGCTATTGGGATGGATTCAACTCAAGATATTTATATTATTGATGTAAATGGCGTGATTGTCAACACCTCTTACCCACCCGATTTAGGTCTTGATTTTTATGCTATGAGTGATTATTTTATTGGACATTTTGGATCAATAAGAAATGAACCTGGATTTGTAGCTGATAGAATCAGTATTGAAATGTCTACCAATTTGCCCAAGAAATACATGTACCAAACCACCCATGACAAATTGTTTATTGTGGAATTAGGTTTTTACAGTGAACCAGCAAAAAATTTAGTTAGCTATTTTACCGAAAAAGTGAATACGATGCCTCAAAAATATAAAGGGATCGACACGGTGAGTCTATTCTTTGGAACCAGCGGTTTTGCCAGTTATCAAAAACATTCTATGCCCAAGAGAGATAGTATTATCGGATTAGAAACATTGAATAGTGGAAAAACGAATCGCAGCACTTTTGAACTGAATGATTTACTATACACGTCAGAATATTCAGCTATAAATATGCAATCTTCTGTTTTACATAAAGGATATTTGATTCGAATTGTGCACAACGATGCCATGCTGCGGGCGTTAAACCAAGCGGAATTAAAGAAATTTGCCATCAATTTGTTACTTTTCGGTTTGCCTATTTTTCTATTAATTCTTTGGCGTGCGCGTGTTTTATCAAAACCAATCAGCACATTAGTCGAAAAAATGGATTCCATTCAAAGTGGTAATCTATCCGAACGAATTGTTGTGTCGGGTAATAATGAAGTTACCGATTTAGGTGAACATTTTAATTCAATGATTTCTGAATTACAAGAGTCGTATGCCACATTGGAACAAAAAGTAAAAGATCGAACGCATCAATTATCCGAACAAAAGCACATCATCGAAGAAAAGCATAAAGAAATTACTGATAGCATAAATTATGCAGAGCGAATTCAACGTAGCTTTTTGGCTACAAAAGAATTATTAGATGAAAATTTAGCGGACTACTTTGTTTTTTTTAAACCTAAAGATGTCGTAAGCGGGGATTTTTATTGGGCAGCTTCGACCACTTCGACTTCGCTCAGTGGACAAAGCTCAGCTACCAATCGAAAATTTGCTTTCTGTTGTGCGGACAGCACCGGTCATGGAGTGCCTGGAGCTATTATGAGTATTTTGAATATTTCTAGTTTGGAGAAAGCAATGGAGACCGAAAGTGAACCGCATCAAATTTTGAATGCCACAAGAAAGATAATCATAAATCGACTCAAAAAAGATGGCAGCCCTGAAGGCGGTAAAGATGGTATGGACTGCACTTTATTACTTTTTAATCACGACAAAACGATGCTGCATTTTTCTGCGGCCAACAACCCTGTTTTTATTGTTCGGCAAACCCCACCTTTGTCCTCCCCAATGGAGAGGATAGGCGGGGTTGCAAGCAACCTTAAACTAATTGAATTTAAAGCCGATAAGATGCCGGTTGGTAAACATGATAAAGATCAAGAATCCTTTACTCTACAGACGGTGGAACTTCAAAAAGGGGATTGTATTTATACTTTAACAGATGGTTTTCCCGATCAATTTGGTGGAGAAAAAGGCAAAAAATATATGATTAAAAATTTGAAAGAATATATTCGAAGTATGGCACACTTGCCTATGAATGAGCAACACCAGCTTTTAAGTACCGAGTTTGAAAATTGGAAAGGGGTAAACGAACAAATTGACGATGTTTGCATCATAGGCGTTAGAATATGATGTAAACGAGTCAGTTTACCTTGAGCTTGTCGAAAGAATGTTTGCATCATAGACTTAAGAATATGATTTAAACCTTGGCTTAGTAGCAGTAAATTCTAGTATTAACATAGCTTATCAAATCCTTAAAATACGGACAAAAAAAAGCGGTACTTATTAGCACCGCTTTTCAAAATTATTGAGTTTAAAAGAAACTTTTTATTTTTTGCTCCATTTTTCAATAGTGCCACCAATATAATCAGCCCATCCTTTGCTATCTGCAGCTAACGCTAATTTTTTAGCTTCTTCAGCTTTAGCAATGGCTTTCTTTTCATCACCGTTTTTATACATTATTTGCGCTTGTAAAAATACACTTGAATGCATTGGTTTAATAGCAATTGATTTTTCTACATATTCAGAGGCTTTTTTCATATCACCTTTTGAATCAAAGTAATAGCTCGCTGCTCTGTAATATACTTTTTCAAGTTCTTTACCTTCTGCGATAGCTGCTTCGATATTCTTTTCAGCCGATTTGTCGGTATCTAATGTAAAAGGAATTTCCACTTTCATTTTTTCCCAAGCTATGGTAATAGCACCTGAATTAGGTGTAATGTTGTTGGTCTCAATAGTCAACGTTTCTGTTAACGGATTTTCTTTAGCTTTTACTTTAATTCTAAAAACTTCATCTTTTGCATCGTATTCATCAGCTCCCGTTTTTTCAAGATCTCTAGAAAATACTAAGGTAAAGGTCATATCTTTAGAAACTATAGCATACATAGCATATGTTCCTGGTTCCAATACATTTTTTTCAAACATCATTTGTTCTGATGTAGTAATTTTGGTTGAAGCATTTGCTCCCAATCTCCAATTAGCATCAAATGGCACCACATCACCAAAAATAACGCGACCCTTTACGCTAGGACGTGAATATTCAATACTAATTTTGTTTAGTCCTACTGTTTGTTGTACTTTACTCGTTGGACTTGGTTTTGGTAATTCTTGTGCCATTCCCATAATACCTATTGAAAGGCTTAATGCAGTTAAAACTGTTTTTTTTGTGTTTTTCATCTTTCTTTTATTTTAATTATATAGTTTTTAATTTAATTGTGTTTTCGTGTTAGTATCAACATCTAATACTCCATTTTGTTCATTTTTAATACCCAATTGTATCAATACGGCACTTAAAATTACCAGCACACTTCCAATGACATTATACCACAAATAGCCCAATTCAATCACTTTCGTCACGGTTAGAATATGTAAAGTAATCACTGTAGTTTGTCCGATAATGGTTGCTATAAAAATGGCTTTTGATTTCACTTTTTTGATAAAAAATGCTACCAAAAATATACCTAAAATGGTGCCATAAAATAGAGAACCTATTATATTAACCAATTCAATAAGATTTTCAAATAAATTGGCAACTAACGCTACAAATATAGCCACTACACCCCAAATAACGGTTAGCCATTTGCTGATTTTCATTTCTTGCTCATCAGAATGGGTGTGTTTATTTAATCGTTTATAAAAATCTATAGTGGAGGTACTGCTCAACGCATTTAACTCTCCCGATGTGGAGGACATTGCGGCTGAAAGAATTACAGCAAGCAACAATCCAATTAATCCATGAGGTAGATAATTCAGAATGAAATATAAAAAAATGTAATCTCCGTCCTTTTGAACATAATCTAAATCCAACTCATTTAATGATTGTTTATATTGATTACGGATATTATCTTGTTGAATTTGGAGGGCATGCACGTCTTCCACTTCACCTTTTGCTAGCAATACTTTTTTCTTTTCTTCAAAAACTGTTTTATAACGATTTTCCATTTCGGTTAATTCTGGATACATATCCACTGAAACGGTAGTATTAGAAGGATTAAAAATAATGGGGGGTTGATTAAACTGAAAACTAACAAAAATCATCACTCCCACCAACAAGATAAAAAACTGCATTGGAATTTTGAAAACACCATTAAACAACAACCCCAAACGAGATTCCCTAAGTGTTTTACCGCCTAAATACCGTTGGACTTGAGATTGGTCTGTTCCAAAATAAGATAACGATAAAAACAACCCTCCCGTTAATCCCGACCAAATGGTATACCTACTCTCGTAATTAATGGAGGTATCAATAACTTCCATTTTACCTAAATTTCCCGCTACTTCAAACGCATCTAAAAACCCCATTCCCACAGGTAAACTATCCAAAACATAATAAAAGGCAACCACCATTCCTCCCATGATGACACCCATTTGCCATTTTTGAGTAAGAGAAACGGCCCTACTTCCCCCCGAAACAGTATAAATAATTACCAATGCACCGATAGCAATACACGTAAATTGAAGATTCCATCCTAACAAACTGGACAAAATAATAGAAGGCGCATATATAGTAATACCGGCCGCCAAACCACGAGAAAGCAAAAAGATACCAGCAGTTACCGAACGCATACGGTAATCAAAACGCTGCTCTAAATATTCATAGGCTGTGTAGACCCTCAAACGATAATAAATGGGTAGAAAAAATGCCGAAACAATAATCATGGCAATGGGCAAACCAAAATAAAATTGTACAAAACCCATCCCAGATTCATACCCTTGTCCGGTGGTAGATAAAAAAGTAATGGCACTAGCCTGAGTGGCCATTATTGAAAGTCCAATGGTGAACCATTTTTCCTCATTATTACCTTTGAGGTAACTTTCCAAATTGTTGTTTTTGCGCGTTTTCCAACTACCATAAACAACGATAGCCAATAGTGTGAAGCTCAATACCAACCAATCAATGATACTCATATTATCGAGTTTTTAAAATCAAGGTTTACAATCATTTTATCAATTATTGAAGGTATTAGTAATCCATAGAAAAAAGATGATTTGAAGTAATAAAAAAAACACTAATCCCCAATAGAATACGTTCCACTTGGTTGATTTCCCTTCGGTTTGTTCTTTATCAATGCTATTCGTATCTTCCATTACTCTGATTTTGTATAACTCAACATATTGGCAAATAATTTATAGGCCCCTTCTACTCCGCTGGGTAATTGTCTAAAAAAGGAAATACCTGTATAAATCATTTGTCCTTTTCCGTATTTGGCAACAATTAAACCTCCGTTTGCTGGATTTTTACCGGTATCATTCCACGAAATTATAGGTATAAATGGCTTTTCAAACTTTTCAGCAAAATACAAACCTCTTTCCTGAACCCAATTATCAAAATCAGTTTCTTCGATTTTATTGGGGCTTGTTAAAAGTTGATGTTTGGGCTCTAAATACGTAACTTTTGCATCTTCTTCGGTAACTCGTTCTCTACCAATTTCAAATGGTACGGGACCAATTTTCATTTGTTTAACCGAACTCGAGGAGGTGTTGTATTGCACAATTAAATTGCCACCTTGTTCTACATATTGAATCAATTTATCGTTGTAGTTTAATAACTCTGGTGTGACATTAAATGCGCGTATTCCCACCACAACCGATTGAAAAACATTCAAATTCACTTCACTAAGGTCTTTCAATTCCAGCAGTGTAACATCAAATCCCATCCGGGTAATGGCATTTGGCACTCCTTCTTGTACCCCTTTGATATACGCCACTTTACCTTGTTTAATCTTTACATCCAATTTTTTTACTGGCAATCGCACAGGTTGAAAAAGTACTTGTGTAGGAATGTGGTCGTATTTAATTTCTTCAAATGAAAACACGTTGTTCCCTTTGGCATCCGTAAATGACAACATCCCTGAAACGGCCTCATTGGTAGTTTCAAGTGTACATTCAATCCATTGTTCTTGATGTTTTATTGAAGAAGATAACGGTATTTTGGAAGGGCTCACTACCCAGCCTTTGGGTGCCGTAATCAGTAACGTATCTGCCAAAACTTTGCTAAAATTATGGATCGAAGCTTTAAGTACTTTTTTGGCACCTACTGTAGCTAAAAAAACCTCCTCATCAAAATTCACCGAAAAATTAGGTGTACAAATCAATTCGCGTTTTCGTTCACCATAAGAAGGATCGCTCCATTTGTGAATACCTGTAACCCAATAATTAATTAGTGTACCGTTGATACTCAAGGTAACCTCCATTTGTATACTCGGAGCTGATTCCGGTTTACCTAAATTAGACGAATTAGAAACCTCATACAAGTCGTTGTAGTTTTTTTCTAACCAATAGGGCTGGTATATTTCTTTTGAAGGAATTACCGTCAAAGGAATGGTTGTTTGCTCATTGAGAATGGATTTGGATTGTTGCACGGCTCGAATTTCTAAAGATGTTCCTGAAGCTTTCAAAAAATTAACCGTGTGGGAAGATCTATTAACCAAATTGAGACTTAAATTCAGCTCTTGACCATTTATAAATCCATAATCTTCGGCTGTCAAATCCATATACAAACCTAAACAATTGGCAATTAACTGCTCACATAATTTACGTTTTTCATTTCGTAGGTAAGCGTCTTTTATGGTCAACAGTTCGGGGTAAATGGCCAGCAACTGAGGCACATTATTGGCCGTGTTTCTAAAATCAAAAGTTTCAATTAAATTATCTACTAATTTACTCAATTTTTTAGTGGCCACATTATCCCAATTGCGCGTGGCTTTGGAAAAAAATGACGTTTGTAGTTTTTCACCTGCTAAATATTGAAAATATTCTAATCGGCTACCACGTTCAATTACACTACCAAAACCTTGACACTTGTGTTGGCTACGAGCTAAGGTTCCTATTTCGTTATAAGATTGACCCAACAATGGATTGTAACCGCCAATATCAAAGATGAGATAATCGGGGTTATTTTTGGCTAAGGTATCAATGCCTTTGTTCCACCAATTGCTGGCATTCCAATAGAGTGAAGTAGTTTTCCAAAGACCCAATTCCTTTATTTGAGTAGGATTGTAATTGGGATCGGCTGCTTTTTCAAACGCTTCAATGGCCAACAATGAAGAGGCGGTGTGATGACCATGACCTGCGCGTTCATCTGGAGGGAAACGTGCCACAATAACATCGGGTTTGAATTGTCTGATAATGGTTACAACATCTTTGAGCACCTCATCTTTGTTCCATTTTTTGAACGATTCATCTGCAGAACGAGAGTAACCAAAGTCAACTGCTCTAGAAAAAAATTGTGTGGAGCCATCAATGGCTCGTGCTTGCAACAATTCTTGAGAACGTAGTAACCCCAAATTAGCTCCTAATTCCTCTCCTATAAGATTTTGACCACCATCCCCTCTTGTAAGCGACAAATAAGCTGTTTCAGCCTTTTCGCCCAAAGAAAACCATGCAAGAGCACGCGTATTTTCATCGTCAGGATGTGCTGCAATGTATAAAACCCTTTTAAGTGATTGAAATTTTTGAGCCTGAACAAATATCTCGGAAGACGATTGCTGGGCTATGTAAAACAAAGGCGAAAGAGCAAAAAAGAAACACCAAACGGATTTAAACATGATACATTATTTAAATTAGGATTGGCGAATTTAATCTAAAAAAACCGCTTTTGCCACAAAAATTGGTTAAATGCTGAATTGAAGAGGTTGTAAATAGTTGGGAATTATAAAAGAATTAAGATATAAATGCTTGTGTTATTTTCGAAAAAGTACTTTAAAAACGTTTCTATTACATCCAATTATTTCATTTCTTGATACCAAACTAATCTTATTTTTTCGGAACTTAAAATACTATCACATATAACCCATTCACTTGATGGACCAGGCAAAAAACTGGGTCCACATAAAATTTGGCCATTATTTGAATAAACTGTAATTACTCCGAAGGATATTCCATCAGCTGGCAATCTTTTAACGAAAAAAGTCTGTCCATTTTTTTTATATTCATAAATAGTCCAACAACTTTCGTTTCCGCAACACAGACCTAGGCCTTTGCAATCCTTTTTCCTCTCTTTTATTATTTCTTTTAGCCAATCAGGAATATCTCTTGGATAATCTTTTTTACACGAGTTTATACTTATGAGGCATATTAACACAGCTGAGAAAAAAAGGAATAGTTTAGTTTTCATATAGAAAATAACTTAATTTACAAAAACTGCTAAAATCCTTAAGAAAAAAAACGTCAAATTTTTCATATTTTTATGATTTGCCTCATTGTTTAAGCATTAATAGTAATTACTTAGCTAAGCTATACTAAATCAGCTACATAACCAAATAAACTTACTTTTATTTGATGAAAAATAACTATATCTTGAGATTAAAGGGTAATATTTTAATGCAAAAAAAGCAATACCAAATAGAAAACCTAGAGTTCATATAATTACTCCAAATCCGTTTGTATAACTTGCAAAACTTCAAGGCTGGTGCGGTCGCATACAAAAGTCATAAGGCGCAAGTTATCAATATTGTAAGTGGTGTCGGCAGCGTTACTGGGCAATTGAACTGAAAAGTTGTTATAAATTTTGTCGCCAGTAGCTGCTGAACCTGAAATGATATTGGTTCCCCAAGTACCATTCAAACTGCCCACAAACATATTATGGTGATCATAATCTTCAAAAGTGATTCCTTGCCCTTCTTGTGGAGCTACCACAACTTTTTTAATCAAGAAAACAATTAAATTATAATCGCCTGTTAAATTAGATAACACATCTGTTTCTGTATGAAAAAACAACCCTCTTGTGGTAGGGAAATAATTAAATTTTAATTGCAAATTTACCTTTGGCGATTTCACCAATTCGGCTTGCACACTGTTATTCCAATCAGAGAAAAACTGAAAGTAGTTCCCACCACTTTGTATCCTGTTTACCGTTCCGGCAGGATTAAAGGCAATATTCATAGCTGTGGCATACGCATCACCATCGGGTGTTCTAAAATCTGCTACAAACTCAGGTGGATTAGGCACTTGAAACCCTCCTGTAGTACTTGCATGTACAGAGGCCACAAAAACACGACCTGGATTTGCATCTTCAATATTTTTAGCTACAATGGCAGCCGAAGGACAATTGGTACACGTGTGTCCGGTATAATCTTCTAATAACACATTTTGTAAGGTGTTGGTATTAGTCGTCCAAGTGGGCCAAGGGTATGAAGCCGAATCACCTCCTGGAAACAAATCCCAATTTAAAGTGCCAAACTTCTGGGGTATGGGATTATCGATTTTATCACAAGAAGCAAAAGCTCCTGTAACTAATCCCAAAAATACGATTGATTTAACTATTTTTTTCATACGACTAAAAACTTGAGGTTAGCATAAAAGTAAATCCATTTGAAGCTGGCACTTGTCTGCACACACCACCCACACAAAATACACCTGCACGTTGGCGTCCGTATTGTACCGAAAAACGATGCGGGCCTTTGATGTAGCCAGCTGTTCCCAATAAATAATGTATTTGTTGATTCTCTATTGGATTTCCAACATTGTATTGGTCAAGAACCGCAACAAACCAATGTGGGCTATAGGTATATTCTATCATTCCATACACCCAATTTCCTTGATCTTGTTTAGTAAAAAGAGTTTGTGCCTCGAATTTAAGTGCATGTTTTTTATTGATGTTATAGGTAAGATCCAACACAAAAATATCAGCAAAAATTAATTCGTGATTTTTAGCTACCAATATGGCTCTATCATCAAACAAGAAATTAAAGTATTTGAATTTGGCTTTTACCGATTTGCTAAATTTCTTTTCGATAGTAAAATTCACATCTCTAAAGAAAATACTGTCGCTTTGTTGAAATAATTTGGCGTCATAACCTAGGCGAGTAGTAGTATCATCATTCAAAAAAGTACGTTGTGGAGCGTAAGCCGTGGCAAAATTGGCTGATACCACAAAAGGATATTTTCCACCAAAAACAGGCATATCTTTTGGGAATTTATACAATACCAAAGCTTGATATCCTATTTCACCATTTGGATTGGAAGCATAGGGATATAACGTGCCTGCAAGGGCATAGGTATGTTGCTCAGATAAAGTAGGTAAAAACCCAATCATTAAATCAGTTGGGCCTACTGCAACGTTAGTAGAACGCCACAATACATTATCGTTATGTTTGGCGGTAAGGTCAACGGAAAACCCTTTTGTCGAGTATCCTAGATTGACCAAAGCCCCTTTCCCTTTATTGTAAATGTAATCAAAATCGGTGTAAGTAGGATTAGGATAAGGATCGTTTTCTTTAATCATTAATTCACCTGAAAGTCTGAATTTCCCGTATCTCAAATTTATACGTCCACTATAAGCCCCAACATTTTTGGGTAATATGTAATCTTGTGTACGGTTATCATCATTGAATTTACTCACAAAACTACCTCCAACAGTAATTTTTAATTTTGATTCACCCAATGCGCTGTCCAACAATTCATTCAAATTAATTTCACCATCAAAACCTCTAACGATTCCTGTTCCGTTTACAAAACCATCTTTAAAATAATGACGTTGTTTGCCAATAATTCCTTTCAGGTAAATTCCTTTATAAGGAGTATATTTCAATTTCACGCCATCTAGCGCATTGTCGATACCCAATTGCCGTTCTTCAAAAACGCGCAAAATCATACCTGTTCCAAATTGCTCATAAAAATGCCCAACCGTAACTTCTAAGTCCTCATTGCGCCAATTAGCGTAGCGGTATCCTAAACCAGTACCTTGAAAAGTAGTTGGATAGCCTTCCAAAGGATTTAAATAGGATTCATATCGAATTCCAGCATTAAAATTGCCTTTATTATAATTCAGATTCACAAAAGAGTTGACACCCATTTTATGATCAGGATTGGCCGCATTAATTAATGAATCGGCATTATAATATTGAGCAACCGTTTGAATGTTACCGCTCACGTTTCCAAGATTGTTATTGGATTCTTCTTGAGCAAAAAAAACTTGCCCTGAAACCAAGGCAAGTTGAGTTGTTAAAGCAATTTTTATAAATTTCATTGGTTAAATGGAAAGCTATAATGGTTTATTTTGTTAACTTTTTGATTTGTTTATACAATTCTTCTTCGTCACCAGCAGCATAATTATTGTGTTCCCAAACAATGTTTCCTTTACCATCAATCAAAAATGTATGCGGCACATTGTTTACGTTCATCGCTCTTTTCAAATCACCATTGGGATCCAATAAAATTTGATATTCCCAACCTAATTGATTTACCATAGGTTCGACACGTCCAGTAGAACGAGCATCGTCAATTGATACGGCTATCACTTTTACACCCGTAGCTTTTACCCACTCATCATATTCCTCGTTAATAGCATTTAATTCTTCTTTACAAGGCTTACACCAAGTTGCCCAAAAACTGATAACGATTGGTTTTCCATTGTTTGTTAATTTGGATATATCAACGGTTTTTCCGTTCATATCTACTAATTTAATTTCTGGTAATTTTTTTGTTTGAGCTACCGCTCCTAAAGTTAATAAAAGTCCTAATGTAAAGCTTACTAATGTTTTCATTTTAAATTGTATTTTTTATGGTTTCTAAAAATACTGCTTTTCAAATATCAAGCCGAATTTTTGTCCATTCAAAAGTAAAAAAAAATCAGATACCATTTACCAACCTTAATCTATTATTTGCATTTATTCTTGGATTCCTATTTTGATATTTTGTGTAAAGAAAATTAACTAATCAATTATCCCTATCATTTAAAGAAATGCGCATCAATAAGAGTACTCTGTTTTGCTGGAATAATAAATAGAATTAGTTCCATTACTGATAATTACTTTCTAAATGTTATTTTTTAATCCCGTTTAATGAAATTAAATTCTACATATTTTCGATTGTAATTATTGGTCAAAAAAAAAGAGGAATGTCACTATGGACATCCCTCTTTAAAGGTTAAAATTGTGTTTCTAATTATTTAGCAACAACGATTCTTTTTGTAACAACAGAGTTACCTGTTTTGATGTTTACTAAGTAAATACCAGCGTTTAATTCAGAAGCGTTTAATTCTACGTATTGAGTACCAACAACATTTCCTAATACTTCGTTGATTACTACTTGACCTACCATGTTAGTTACTTCAATTGAAGTTTCTAAAGATACTAAGTTTTCGAAAGTAACGACAGCTGTAGTATTAACTGGGTTAGGGTAAACTTCCATATCAACTACATTGTTTTCTTCGATTGCAGTATATGTACCTGATTTCATACTTCCAAAATCAGTAGATAAAAAGTCAGAAATTTTAACTAACTCTAAATTGTTTCCATCAACTAATCTCACAAAACCAACACCATATCCAGAGTTCATACCGTCACCGTAAGAATCGTTAACAGTCAATTTGTAACAATCGTTGTTAGCCAAACTTACTAAAACAGATGGTTTTGGATAAGCACCGTTTGAAGAAGCATCTGTGTAAGGACCACCAGAAGCAACTGTTTGGTTGTTAGCTTTTTTCAAGTTCCAAATAGTTTCTGAACCATAACGATCTGTTGTAATTTCTACAGTTACAGTTGAAGTTCCTGAAGTTTTAGCTAAAGTAACTGCTTGAATAACTGTATTATTATTAGCATTAACATCTGTTCCATTTACCACTCTTACAGTTAAAGTAGTGTTAGCAGAAATTGTAACTGGCACAGTAACTTCTTGAATTGCAAATTGAGCTAATACTTGAGTAGTAACACCTGAACCTAATACGGTTGTACCGTCTAAAACTTCAACTGTAACACCAGCAGGTAAAGATTGGTCACCTTTGTTTTGAACTCTTACTTTTGCATTCATAGTTCCACAAGTTGTTACATCGCCTGTGTAAGAGAAAACTGAAGGATCAATTCCAGTTGTTCCTGAGTGAGCAGCAATATTAGCATTAACGTTAGCTACGTGATTTGCAGTACTCATTTGACCTGACTCCTCTAAATATCTATCAGGATAAATAGTGTAAACAGTTGGAAAATAACCAATGCCTAAAGTATTAGCAATTGTTGAATTATCAATAATTGGGTAAGGAGTACCTGTAACCCAATCTCCTTGAGTAGTTGAATTACATCCTGTTGAACCATATAGACACTGCGTATTTGTTGTGTTATCACCCTCTATGAATAATACCATAATTGTATTAGTTGTAGTAGCACTTACACCTGGCATTCCAGAAGGTCCGTGATTAACATACAAATCTCTTAGAGCATGTGTATTGTGGTAATTCCAACATGGACCACACCATGTGGCCGACACGTCAAGAACTACAGTGTACCCTTGATCTAAATAATCATATAATGTGTGGCTAGTTGAATTTAAGTCAACTCCTGTAAAATTAGGAGCAACAGAACCGTCAGGCAACTGAGCCGTGGCAGTCAATGCGCCTAATGCTAGCATTGAAGATAGTAATACTTTTTTCATATTTTTTCGTTATTTAAATTGATTAATAGACCAAAGATATGTGAATTTTATCTGCCTGCCTTTCAAAATAAACCTCCTTTCTTGGAATCCTAAAATTTACATTAATTTAAAAATACAATAACACTGTATGCATATATGTTTGAATGAATCTTTTTTTCACTTACTTTTGTATCATTCAATTATATACTATAAAATTATTGCACTATGAAAAAATTATTACTTTTCTCAATTACGCTTTTTATAGGTGGATTTGCCTATTCTCAATTAAAGGTAGTTTACCCTGGTAATTTAACGACCGATATTAATGGCACTACAGTTGAGGTAAATCAGCCGGCATCAACGCTTGATATGAAATATGAAGCTTGGATTGTAAACCTTGGTACGTCTGCCGTTACCTTAAAATGTAGAAGAACTGAGATTGATGTTTTATCGGGCACCACCAATGCAACTTGTTGGAATATTTGCCCTCCTTATTTAAATGCTGGTGCAAAACCAACCTATGTAGCCAATATTTCTAATGTGGACTTAACTCAAACTATTGCTCCAAATGATACGAACAAAACTTTTGCAGGACATTATACGCCTGAAAATCTTTCGGGGTGTTCGGTAATGCTTTTTGAATGGTTTGACGGTGCTGCTCCTTCTGTGACGTTGGCTAGCTTGTATGTAAGATTCATTCATAACGGAACCAATCTTTGCACAGCTTCCATAAATGAACAGACAACTTTTGTACCTACAAAACTATATCCTAATCCTACTGCTTCAAATTTATCGATTGAAATTGATGGTGATTTTTTAATCAGCAAGCCTTTACAGTATGAAATAATTAATATTTTGGGTGAAGTTGTGGAGTTATCTTCATTTACATCCAATTCAAATTCTCAGCAATTATCTGTTGAACATTTAAAAGACGGTATTTATTTTATCCGTTTTAAACACAACGGTAGCGCAATTAGCACTCAGAAATTTACAGTTAGCAAGTAAAATATAACGGAAACATTTCTATTTAAGAAGAAATTCGAATTCAGGGATAAGCAATTTAGCCACTTTAGGAACACCTGAAGTGGCTTTTTCTTTAAATAAAGTAAGATTTTTTGTATTGGTTACTTTTACATGACCTGGATCTACTAAAAACTTTTTGCACCTTTCGGGAACTGCGTGCACTAAGTAAGCTGCAGGATAAACATTTAGAGAGGTCCCTACAATTAAAAAAATATCGGCTTTTGAAGCAAGATCTTGAGCAACAACCATATTGGGAACATCTTCACCAAACCAAACAATATTAGGTCTGAGCTGACCTCCTGCTTCACAAACATCTCCTAAAGAGATCGATTTATCCGTTACATCAATTATTTCATTTGTCTTAACACTTTTTGCTTCATGTAAAAGTCCGTGAAGATGCACCACTTTAGAACTACCGGCACGCTCATGTAAATTATCGACATTTTGCGTAATGACTGTAATATCAAAATACTTTTCCATTTCAGCAATACAAAAATGCGCTTCATTAGGTCGTGCTGCTTGTGCTTGTGCTCTTCTTTGATTATAAAATTCTAAAACCAAAGCTGGATTTTTATCCCATGCTTCGGGTGTTGCGACATCCTCAATATTGTAATTTTCCCACAGACCATCACTGTCACGAAAAGTTTTTAATCCACTTTCCTGACTAATGCCTGCACCAGTAAATACAATTAATTTTTTCACTTCACTTATTTGATTCGCAATGCTAAAGTACCAAAATTTTTAATCCGTGAAAATAAAAATGCAAATTCTCTATTAATTATGTTTGCAATATGCGTAATTTTAGCATTCAATTTGAACAAAATACTTTTTGTTTACATTAAAAACATTTATGAAATCAAGAAAAAAAGAGGCGTTAGATTATCACAGTCAAGGTAGAAAAGGAAAAATTGAAGTTGTTCCGACAAAACCCTACAGTACTCAACGAGATTTATCCTTGGCTTATTCACCGGGTGTTGCTGAGCCATGTATGGAAATATTTAGAAATAAAAGCGATGTTTATAATTATACGGCTAAAGGGAATTTAGTGGCGGTTATTTCCAACGGCACGGCCGTTTTGGGGCTTGGAGATATTGGTCCAGAAGCTTCAAAACCTGTGATGGAAGGAAAAGGATTATTATTTAAGATTTTTGCTGATATTGATGTATTTGACATTGAGGTTGATGCCAGTGATGTTGACCTTTTTGTACAAACGGTAAAAGCCATTGCACCTACTTTTGGAGGTATAAATTTGGAAGACATAAAAGCTCCTGAAGCTTTTGAAATAGAACGGAGACTTAAAGCGGAATTAAATATTCCCATTATGCATGATGACCAACACGGTACTGCTATCATTTCATCCGCGGCACTTATTAATGCCCTGGAAATTGCCAAAAAGAAAATAGATAAAGTTAAAATCGTTATCAATGGAGCGGGTGCAGCTGCTATATCTTGTGCCAAATTATATGTTTCGTTAGGTGTGAATCGTTCCAATATTTTCATGTTCGATTCCAAAGGTTTAATTCATGAAAATCGCACCAACTTAGATGACGAAAAATTAGCTTTTACTCAAAAAGGTAAGGAGTTGACGTTGGACGAAGCGTTTGTGGGGGCAGATGTATTTTTAGGACTCTCAAAAGGTAATATTGTGTCGAAGCAAATGATTCAGTCAATGGCAAAAAACCCCGTTGTATTTGCTTTAGCCAATCCTGAACCTGAAATATCCTATAAAGATGCAGTGGATTCTAGAGAAGACATCATCATTGCTACTGGAAGAAGTGATCATCCTAATCAAGTAAACAATGTATTAGGATTTCCGTATATTTTTAGAGGAGCATTAGATGTGCGCGCTACCTGTATCAACGAAGAAATGAAATTAGCCGCTGTTAAAGCTATTGCTGCTCTTGCAAAAGAAGCCGTTCCTGAAGAGGTCAACTCTGCCTATGATGAAAGAAATTTATCATTTGGACCCAACCAAATTATACCAAAACCTTTAGATCCAAGGCTTATTTATTGGGTGGCACCAGCAGTCGCAAAAGCTGCTATGGAATCAGGAGTTGCTACCAATCCTATTAGCGATTGGGATGGATATGTTTCTACATTGAAAAAAAGATTGGGACTGGACAACAAACTGATCAAAAACATTACTGAAAAAGCTCGCAGAAATCCAAAAAGAGTTGTTTTTGCTGAAGCAGATAATTATAAAATCCTTAAGGCAGCTTATTTAGCTTATGATGAAGGTATAGCTTATCCTATTTTGTTAGGAGATGCTAAAACCATCAAAACCATGATTAAAGAATACGGTTTAGATTTTGGAGATAGCCCAATAATTGACCCTAGATCTGCTTCAGAAGAGGAAAGAAGAAGTCGTTATGCTCAAATTTTATTTGAAAAAAGAAAAAGACGAGGACTTACTTTATTTGAAGCCAATAAATGGATGCGTGAACGAAATTATTTTGCTTCTTCCATGGTAGAAACAGGTGAAGCTGACGCGATGATTTCTGGATTAACCCGTAACTATGGTAACACCATTAAACCCGCACTACAAGTAATAGGCGTAGATGAAGGTGTCAACAAAATTGCTGGAATGTACATTTTAATGACTAAAGATGGCCCTTACTTTTTCGCAGACACAACGGTTAATCACAATCCTACATCCAAAGAAATAGTTGATATTACTTTATTAGTAGCCAAAATGGTGAGACGATTTAAAGTTATACCAAGAGTTGCTTTATTAAGTTATTCTAACTTTGGATCAAACGAAGGTGAAGACGGAATCAAAATGAGAGATGCCGCCAAATTTTTGCACGAAGAACACCCAAACTTAATTGTTGACGGTGACATTCAAGCAAATTTTGCTTTAAATACAGAGTTAATGAAAGATTTCTTTCCTTTCTCAGAATTAGCCAATAAAAGCGCTAACACGTTTATTTTCCCAAATTTGTCTGCTGGAAATACCGCCTACAAAATGGTTCAGGAAATTAGTGAAATGGAGGCTATTGGGCCTATTTTATTAGGAATGAAAAAACCTGTTCATGTGCTTCAAATAGGTTCATCTGTAAGAGAAATTCTAAATATGATTACCGTGGCTGTTGCCGATGTTCAAACCAGAAAATAACGATTGTTTCTATGAAAATTTATACCAAAACAGGTGACGAGGGAGAAACCTCTTTATTCGGTGGGAAAAGAGTGAAAAAATTTGATTTACGAATTGATGCTTATGGCACCAGTGATGAGTTAAATTCATGGATTGGATTAATCAGAGATCAAAAGGTTGAAGATAACTATTTAAAAATGCTTCTTGAAGTTCAAGACCGGATATTTACTTTAGGTGCTCAGTTGGCCGCAGACCCCGACAAGCCCAAATTGAAAATGCCAAAAATCGCTATTGAGGATATCACTCAATTAGAAAAATGGATGGATGAAATGGACGAAACCTTACCTGCGATGACTCATTTCACCTTACCTGGTGGCCATCCAACAGTTTCATATTGTCATATTGCAAGATGTGTTTGCAGAAGATGTGAACGATTAGTTATTGAATTGAGTGAGCAAGCAGTAGTTGAACCTTTGATTATTCAATATTTAAACCGCCTTTCAGATTTCTTATTTGTTTTGGGAAGAAAATTAGGACAAGATTTGAGTTCAACAGAGGCTTATTGGTATCCAAGAATGTGACAAAACAGTAAAGACAATCTTAACTTAATTATTGTTTATTAAATCAAATAAAAACCAAAATAGTTTTCTATTGCCCATAATTGTATATACGTCTCAAATATTCCTAACCTATGATTGACTTTATCCAACAATTGCCAAAAGCTGAGTTACATCTGCATATTGAAGGTTCTTTTGAACCAGAATTGATGTTTGAAATTGCTCATAGAAATGGTATTCGACTTCCCTACTCTTCCGTTGAGGAACTAAAAAAAGCCTATCAATTTAATAATCTACAAGAGTTTTTAGATTTGTATTATGCTGGAGCAGGAGTTTTGCTGCATGAACAAGACTTTTATGACCTAACTTGGGCGTATCTTTCAAAAGTACATACGCAGAATGTAGTACACGTTGAAGTGTTTTTCGACCCTCAAACTCATACGGAAAGAGGGGTCTCGTTTGACACGGTAATCAAGGGCATTTACAAAGCACTGGAAGAGGGAGAACAAAAATTAGGAATTACATTCAAGTTAATAATGAGCTATTTACGACACTTGGATGAGGACTCCGCATTTGAAACACTTCAACATGGTTTGCGCTACAAAGATTGGATTCATGCCGTTGGGTTAGATTCTTCGGAATTAGGCAATCCTCCTACAAAATTCAAAAATGTATTTGAAGCTTCTATCAAAGAAGGTTTTATTGCCGTTGCGCATGCAGGTGAAGAAGGCCCAGCTGACTATGTTTGGGAAGCACTTCATCACCTAAACATTGCCCGTCTCGACCACGGTAATCGTTCGTTAGAAGATGAGCTTTTGGTGGAAGAACTTGCTCAACGAAAAATGGGATTGACCGTTTGCCCCCTTTCCAATTTAAAGTTGCGTGTAGTAAAAGATATGGAGCAACACCCCATAAGAACTATGCTCAACAAAGGATTAAAAGCTACCGTTAACTCTGACGACCCTGCCTATTTTGGTGGCTATATGAATGAAAATTATTTATCTATAGCCGAATCCTTACAACTAACCAAAGATGAATTGATTCAGTTAGCTAAAAATGCTTTTGAAGTTAGTTTTATGGAAGAGGAAAAAAAGAACTATTGGATGGAGCAGGTTGATAAAATCCGCTAAGAAAAAAACACGGAAATTCTAGAAGTCAACTAAAGATTCTGTTATACAAAAACAATTATTTGTACCTTTAGGCCTTCATTTAAAAAACGACACTTCTATGCTCAAGATAGACATGCACACGCACATTATGCCAAAAGAACTACCCCAATGGGCTAAAAAATTTGGTTATGGTGGCTTTATTCATCTCGATCATCATGTGCCCGGAAGAGCCCGTATGATGCAAGGTGAAAAGTTTTTTAGAGAAATTGAAGAAAACTGTTGGGATGGTGAAGTGCGCATAAATGATTATGCCAAATTTGACACACAAGTGCAAGTGGTGTGTACCATTCCAGTTCTTTTTGCTTATTTTGCAAAGGGAAAAGATGGATTGGAAGTTGCTGAATTTTTAAATGATGATATTGCTAACTTAGTAGCTAAATATCCAAAAAACTATATTGGTTTGGGGACAATTCCTATGCAAGACCCTGAATTAGCTGTCAAAGAATTGCACCGCATGAAAGAACTAGGTCTTGTGGGTATTCAAATTGGATCAAACATTAATGACAAAAATCTTCATGAAGAAGAATTTTACCCTATTTGGGAAGCTTGTGAAAAATTAGATTTAGCAGTATTGGTGCATCCATGGAATATGATGGGAACCAAAAACATGGAACGTTATTGGTTACCTTGGTTGGTAGGAATGCCTGCTGAAACTTCGCGTGCCATGTGCTCCATGATATTTGGTGGTATTTTCGATAAATTCCCTAAATTGCGGGTTAATTTTTGTCATTCAGGTGGTTCATTTTTGGCTACCATTGGCAGAATAGAACACGGATTTAATTGTCGTCCCGATTTAGTGGCTATTGATAATCCAAATAACCCTCGAAATTATTTAGGGAAATTTTGGGTAGATTGCATTACTCACGATCCATTGATGCTTGAATACGTTTTGAAATTACAAGGCAGCAAAAAGGTTACCTTAGGTTCTGATTACCCTTTCCCTTTGGGAGATTTGGAAATTGGAAAATTCATTACCGACCATAATTTTAGCACCGATGTGGTAGAAGATATTTTTTGTAAAGCTACCCTAGAATGGCTTAATATAGATGCCACTCGTTTTTTATAATCAACATAATTTATTATTGAAAAATTATTTATGAAAAAAATACTCGTATTTATAGCTTTGTTTCCAATCATTATTTCTGCAAAAAAAAGTAACGGTACCTTAGGTTATTGGCAACAACATGCCGATTACACCATCACGGTTGATATGGATGTAAAAAAACATCAATATAAAGGTTATCAAAAACTGGTTTACACGAACAACTCACCTGACACATTGACGAGTGTATTTTATCATTTATATTTTAATGCGTTCCAACCGGGAAGTATGATGGATATTCGCTCCAGAACCATCGCTGACCCAGATCCACGTGTAATGGATCGCATTTCCAAATTATCACCCACTGAAATAGGATTTCAAAAAATCAATTGGCTTAAGCGTGATGGAAAAGAAATCAAATTTGTAATGGAAGGAACCATTTTGGAGGTAAAATTAGACAAACCCATTTTACCTGGTAAAAAGGCTATTTTTGAAATGGATTTTTTAACGCAAGTTCCCGTTCAAATTAGACGTTCAGGCAGACACAACGCGGAAGGAATAGACTATTCTATGACCCAATGGTATCCTAAAATGTGTGAGTACGATATTGAAGGTTGGCATTCTAATCCTTATATAGGAAGAGAATTTCATGGTATTTGGGGGAATTTTGATGTAAAAATAACCATCGATAAAAATTATACCATTGGTGGAACGGGTTATTTGCAAAACCCACAAGAAATTGGAAAAGGATACGAAGACCCAACTAAACCCATTACTCCTTCTACTGGAGATAAATTGACTTGGCACTTTAAAGCACCCAATGTTCACGATTTTGCTTGGGCTGCAGACCCTGATTTTGTGCACGATAAGATCAACTTAGACAACGGTACGATTATTCATTTTATTTACCAAAAAGATTCATTAGAAGCCAATTGGAAAAAATTAGCTCCCTTGACTAAAAAAGGATTTGAATATATGAACAAAACCTTTGGAGTTTATCCATATAAACAATATTCCGTAATTCAAGGAGGTGATGGTGGAATGGAGTATCCTATGTGCACATTGATTACTGCAGAAGGAAGTTTTGCTGGATTGTTGAGTGTAACCATTCACGAAGCAGCACACAGTTGGTTTCAAGGACTATTAGGAACCAATGAAGCAAAATATGCATGGATGGATGAAGGATTTACCACATTTGCTCAATATAAAACAATTGAACACATCAACGATAAACCCACCATTAATCCATTGATACGAAGCTATGGTGGTTATATCAAATTAGCCAATTCTGACCGTCAAGAACCCTTGACAACTCATGCTGATTTTTATATTAGTAATGGTGTATATGGGAATAATGTGTATAATAAAGGGGCTGTATTTTTAATGCAGTTGGGCTATGTAATTGGCGATGCCACTTTGATGAAAGGTATGTTGCGTTATTTCAACGAATGGAAATTCAAACACCCAACTCCATTGGTTCTAAAACGCATAATGGAA
Organism: uncultured Flavobacteriales bacterium; assembly: GCA_964419055.1. Classification (GTDB taxonomy): domain Bacteria; phylum Bacteroidota; class Bacteroidia; order Flavobacteriales_D; family Parvicellaceae; genus CAYQNU01. The sequence continues at coordinate 91,479 of CAYQNU010000003.1, forward strand.
AAAGAATCAGGATTGGAATTGGATTGGTATTGGGAACAATTTGTTGAAACCACCAACAAAATCGATTACGGAATTAAAACCGTTGCTGCCAGCGGTTCAAAAACAATGATTGAATTGGAACGCATTGGTGTAATGCCGATGCCTATTGATTTAGTTGTCAAGAAAAAAGATGGTTCATTAACTTGGTATTACATCCCTTTGACCATTATGAGAGGAATAAAACAAAACGATATTTATGGAATCGATCGGGTAGACATGCAAGGATGGCCTTGGGTAGTGCCTGCCTATAGTTTTGAAATCAATACTTCATTAGATCAAATTGAAAGCATTGTCATCGATCCTTCAACCCGCTTAGCTGATGTTAATCAAGCTGATAATGTTTTTCCGAAAAAAGTGTTGGAAGAGAAAAAAGATAAATAACCTGATTTGAAAACCATCAAATTAGTTGGTTACTTTTTGAGGCTCAACTCAATAACTTCATCAAATATTTGACCCAACGGTATTCCTTCGGCTTTAGCCATTTGAGGAATGATGCTTTGAGCCGATTGACCAGGAACCGTATTGATCTCAATCAAATAAGGAATAGTATCCATTACAATATAATCAATACGAGCAATTCCCGACATGTTTAATAATTTGAAAACATTAAAGGTTATTGATTTTATCTTCTCTGTTATTTCTGCATTTAATTGTGCGGGCGTTATTTCCTCCGATGCTCCTTGATATTTGGCTTCAAAATCAAAAAATTCATTTTTAGTAATAATTTCAGTAATGGGTAAAACTTTAATTCCATCCCTCCCCAAATAGACTCCGTTGGTAAATTCACGACCATTAAGAAAAGACTCGATTAAGGCTTGTGTTCCGTGTTGCAAAGCTTTTTGTATAGCTGGTTCTAGTTCTTGAATAGTTTTAACTTTCGAAACACCAAAGCTACTCCCTCCATCAGCAGGTTTTACAAAACATGGAAGGCCAACTTCCGAAATAATTTGAGAAGAGTTGATTTCTTGACCTTTTGAAATGAGAACAGCTTTTGCCACGTCAATTCCGAAATTACTTAAAAATCGATTACACACAAATTTATTAAACGTCAACGTTGAAAGCAATTGATTACTAGTATTATACGGTATGGAGAGCATATCAAAATAGGCTTGCAATTTACCATCTTCACCTGGCGTACCATGAATTACGATAAATGCAAAATCAAAATTTAATTTTTCACCATTTACTTTTGCACTAAAATCATTTCGATCAATTTCTGCTACCGGTTTGTTATTTTCATACACAAACCATCCTTTTTCATCAATTCGAACCCTAGTAACGTCATATTTAGATGGGTCTAAGTGGGCTGCAACAGTAGTTGCACTTCTCAATGAAACTTCTTTTTCGTGACTATATCCTCCCTCTATCAAAGCGATTTTTAACATAACCTTTTAAACTAATAATTTCAAAACAAAACTATTCAATTAAAACTTAGCTTTGATTTTCCTTTCATTGAGTTATTAACGCTACTATGTTATCGCCAAAGATGTAAATAAAAAGACCCTTAGTATTGGATAAAATAACATTCGGAAATTAATTTGACACAATTTAAATTACTAAATTTAGTTTTAAAAAAAATATGTAGCTTTGTAACCATTAATTGTAATTGTAAATTGAACTTATGACAATTCTGATCACGCTAGCTGTAATCGCCTTCTTTGGATTTATTCTTTATTTGTTTCGGCATAATTTAGGGGCATTTTTCAGATTTTTAGTTAGCAAAATGTTTCTATTAAACCTACTTTTAGCTCTATTGGTTGCTTTTGGAATTACCTATTGCAGTTTAAAAGGGTTGGATGGTTACACGAATCATGGTGAGAAAATTGAAGTGCCAACATTCAATGGTAATCACATAAGTGACACCTCAAATGTTATTGGTGATAAAGAATTGTCTTGTATTGTTATCGATTCTGTTTTCAGCAATGAACATAAACCAGGTACTATTATCCGACAAGATCCAGACCCACATACTGATTCATTGGATTCGTATGTAAAACCGGGCAGAAAAATCTATTTAACCATTGTAAAATTAGGAGGAGAATATAGAACAGTACCAACGCTAACAGGAGATTTTGTGAAACCAAAAAGCATCGCTAAACAAATGTTAGAAATGAATGGATTTGTTCCAATTTTCACAACTGTTCCAAGCAAGAATGATTATGTAATTGAATTAAAATATAAAGGAAAAACAATTCAAGCCGGAGATAAACTTTTAAAAGGATCCGAAATCGAGGTAATTGTAGGAAGCGGTGCGGGAGGAGTTCCCGTATCTTTACCTAACGTCATTGGAAAAACTATTCTAGAGGCAAATCAAATTATGTCACAAGCGGGATTAATCGTTGATATTATTATTAAAGATGCCAAAAATGCCAACGATTCCTTGTACTTCAAAATAAACAGCCAAAACCCAACACCTTCAAGTGTTCAACAAGGCGTGGTGGCCTCTGGATCTGTTGTAACAGTAGTTGCTGGACCCGACTCACCAACCCCTTAATGAAGAAATACAATATTAAGTGCAATTATACGTTAGTCATCCTTACCCAAGATACGACTATTTTATGAAGAAAATCAGCCTCTATATATTACTATTCTTTTGCAGCTCATTTATCGCTCAATCTCAAGAGGAAATGAGCCCACTATATGGAAATTTTGACTTGAAAAAAAAGTCAAGTATGGAAAAAGTGGGTGCTATTCATTCCACTTTTATTTACTTATTCGATACGGTGGCTCTTCCCTTTATTGATGATTTTACGGAGAACAAATTCAAACAATTTAACGCTTCCATTAATGATCCCAATGTTATTGATTCTACTTGGTTTCGAATAGAATCGGGAGGCATTCCTTTTCCAATGGGTACTAATTTTTCGTTAGACACCACTTTCACCTATTTATATGATACCATTCCGGGTTTTGGATTTGACTCCATTGTTGAAACTGGAAAAGTAATGTTGCCATCACAATTCATTACCGTATTTGATATTGACAATTACCCAGTTTCCAGTTCGATAGTGGAAGTTTGGCCAGATTATAATCAATATGACTCTTTGTGGACGGGAACTTCTCCAGATCAAACATTTTTTGTAATCCCCACTCAACTCACTCAAGATTCGGCCACCGTTTATTTTGTTCAGCCAACTGCTCAAGACTCTAGACTACTTTGGCAAGACGACCATGCCTATCACAATTATACTTATGCCAAAAATCCCCAAACTTTGGGTGTGGTGACTTTTGACGGTTTAAACCGAGAGGGATATCCTTATAATTTTCAAAGCGCCAATTCGAAAGGTTTAGCTGATGTGTTGACTTCCAAACCAATTGATATGAGCGGAATAGTTCCTTCAGATTCAGTTTACTTGAGTTTTTTATATCAACGAGCTGGATATGGTGAGCAACCGGATGCCACAGACAGTTTAGTGTTGGAATTTTGGTCGCCCATTAACAATCAGTGGAATTCTATCTGGAAAGCACTAGGAGGCAGCTCTGACAATGATTTTAAAATTAAACTTCAAGGCATTACAGATGCACAATATCTTCAAAATGGGTTTCAATTTAGACTAAAATCATACGGCACCTTAACGGGTAGCTTAGATGTTTGGCATATCGATTATGTGTTTCTTAATACCTTTAGAGAATATGACGACACCTTAATGAATGATTGGGCATTTTCATTACCAGCTCCTTCATTGATCAATCAATATACTTCAATGCCTTGGCCACATTATGAGTTTTCGCCCAATAATCCTGTGAAAACAAGTACCAATTTAAGCACCTACAATTCTTTCATAAATTCGGTTTTTATTCAACCCAGTTCGATGGAATTATTTTTTAATTCTACGTTGCTGCAAACCGTTCCTTATGTAATTACTTCACCCAATGTTTCTGGACTTTCATCCTTTGACATGAATTATAGTATTCCATCTTCATTTTGGTTTGACACCATTTTGGCCGATACTTGTGCAACCTTTGATATCACCTACACTTTAGGTACTAACACCCTTAATGATTTAACCGTTAACGACACCTTGCGTCAACAACAGTATTTTGGGAATTATTATAGCTATGATGACGGCTCCGCGGAAGGTGCTTATGGTTTAGTTATGGCTGGAGCTGAACTAGCTTATAAATTCTCAATGCCATCAGGACTTTCAGATACGTTAAGAGCGATATCCATGCATTTTTCGCCTTCTGTGACGGATGTAAGTAATGAATTGTTTTTCTTGCAGGTTTGGTCAGACAATAATGGGCAGCCAGGAAATATACTTTATACATCAGATGATGATTTCTTCCCGATTATTTTTAAACCAGAATATGTACTTACCAATAATGGATTTTACGAATACGTTCTTCCTGAAAAATTGATTGTCAACGGCACCTTTTATGTAGGCTGGAAACAATCATCGGCACAACGATTGAATATTGGATTTGATAAAAACATTAACAATCAAGACAAAATATTTTACAAAACATCCAGTACTTGGTCAAATACAGCCTTTGAAGGATCTTTGATGATGCGGCCAGTGTTTAGTTCTGACAAAGATTATGTTATGTCTTTGACAAATGCATTGGAATACCCTACATTTGAAGCATCAGTATATCCAAATCCAGCTTCAGATGTTCTTAATATTGTCACTAAACAATTTACGAAAGGTACTGTTCAGATCATTAATTTACAAGGTCAATTATTATTCACAGAAGAAATGGGAAGTGAAAAATTATTGGATATTTCAGTGTTGCCAAACGGTATATATTTTGCACGTGTTTCTGATGAAAAAGGATTCCTCCAAACTATTAAATTTACCGTATTAAAATAGTAATCCCAAAAAGTAGTGTTGCTGCAAAAGTACTCAATGCGATTTTTTTAAGTTCTTTATCCAATTCAGCCGGTTCGTTAGTTTTAAAAACGGTTAAAACATTTTTAAATAATACTAAAAAAGGAATCAGCGCAAAAAGAGCGATAAAATTGGAGGTAAGGAGACAATAAAGTAACCAAGAAAGAAAAGCCGACAGAATTAAAAACGTGTGATACCTTTTAGCTCTATTGTAACCCATTTTAACTACTAACGTATTTTTATTGGATTTAGCATCATTTTCAACATCTCTCATATTATTCATATTAAGAACAGCTGTACTTAAAAACCCTATAAATGAGGCCGGTAAAAGAATAATTGGCGCAAAATTTAGTGCCAGTAGGTAAAAAGAACCGCCTACACCTACCATTCCAAAAAATAAAAAAACAAACACATCACCCAAGCCAGAATAACCATAGGCCTTTTTTCCGACTGTATAAAGGATGGCTGCCAAAATACTCGATACACCTAATAGAATAAAAAACAATATTTGGTTCCAAGTAGCATTCCCTAGAGTAATATAAATCAAGGTTAAACCAAAAGCAAACGAAATTAAAGATGTCAATATTACGCCATTTTTCATTTGATTCTTTGAAATCAAATTGGATTGAACCGCTCTTTTGGGTCCTACCCTATTTTCATTATCCGTTCCTTTAATACCATCTCCATAATCATTCGCCAAATTGGATAAGATTTGTAATGATACTGTAGTTAATATTAGTAAAAAAATAGCATTAATATCTACTGAATTAGATGATTTGCTCTCTTCGGAAAGATATATAAAAATACCCATTCCAATAGTTGACAATGCTAAAGGTAATGTTCTCAATCGAAATGCTGATAACCAATTTTTAATCATTTTATTATGGTATATTCGGTTTAAAAACAACTTTCATTTTAATTTTAGTCATATTTTTTAAAAATAAGTTTCGCAATAACCTAATTTTAATTAATTTAGCCCAATTAAACTACAACCTAACCCTAAATGAAATTATTTTTTGCAATATTACTCTTTTTAGGACTACAAACAAGCCAAATTATTATTTCTCAAAATAACGCATTAGTAATTAACGATAATGCTTTTGTTGTAATTAACGGGGGCACGGTTGCTAATCCCGCCCATATCGTTATCAATCAACCACATGCCAATGGTATTATTACAACAGGAACGGGTGGAAATTTGGTTTCGGAAAATGAATACAATTATGTTAAATGGAATGTTTCCAATAATACAGGAACCTATGTAATTCCTTATACAACCGCAGCCCCAGTTGTTGCAAAAATCCCTTTGACAGTTACCATAACCAGTCCAGGTTCAGTAGGAGGTCATTTTTTACATTCTACTTATCGTACAGATGATATGAATAATCCTTGGGCATCTTCTGTTAACCATATGTTTGACGCCAACACAGGGACAATTGATAATTCATTGTTTGTTGTAGATCGATTTTGGATAATTGATGCTATGAATTATGGTACTCGACCCGATGTGAATATGACCTTTGGATATGTGAATAATGCTCTAGAGTTAGGTGCACCTAATACTATAATGGTTGGTAATTTAGGCGCTCAACGATTTAATAGTTCTAATAGCCATTGGGAAGGTATTATTAGTTTTGGTGTTCCTTCCGGAATATTCGGGACCGACAATGGGCCGGGTATTCCCACCGTTTCTAATGTGGTAATGGCAGGTACCGACTTGTATAGAACCTGGACCCTTTCCGACAAATCATCTCCATTACCCGTTGCATTACTTTCATTTGAATCTGAATGTACAACTAAAGGGAATGTAATAACTTGGCAAACGGCAGCTGAATCGAATAACGATTATTTTGAAGTATTGAGAAGTGATAATGGAATTGATTTTATCAGTATTGCACAGTTGCCGGGGAATGGTACTGTAAATTCAATAAATAATTACACCTTTATTGATGAGACGCCTGCCACAGCTTACACATTTTATAAGTTGATGCAATACGATTACGATGGAACAGCAAAGCAAATCGGAGTAAAACAAAGTTTACCGTGTAGTTCAAGCGATAACATTCATATTTACAGCGGTTTAGCAAATGAGATAATTATTGACTATACGGCCATTTTTGATGAAGAATTAGCCATTCAATTGTATGACGCAGCAGGTAGATTAATAGACGATTTTGGAAAGAGATCGGTTGTGGAAGGCACACAGCAAATTAAATTACAACATTCTGCAATTGCCTTTGGATCCTATTTTATTGTAGTTAAGTCAGCAACCGAAAACTACAACAAACAACTTATTTTGAATTAATGTATTATTAAGTGAACAAATACTATGAAACAATTTAAATTACTTTTAATCACCGGTCTACTATTGAGCACACAAATCTTGGCTCAAAATGTTGGTATTAATGCTACAGGTGCTGCACCAGATGCTTCTGCTATGTTGGATATTGTTTCTGCTAATAGAGGTTTATTGATACCTCGAGTAGCTTTGACCGCAACAAATGCTGCGGGCCCTATCGCAGCGCCAACTACTTCATTATTAGTTTATAATACAGCTACTGCAGGTGCAGGTTTAACGGCTGTTACACCGGGATATTATTATTGGGACGGTGCAGCTTGGGTTCGTTTCCAAGCAAGTAATACGATTGATGATTGGAAATTAATAGGTAATGCGGGAACTACGGCTCCAACATCTGGATATGGAACGGCAATTAACAATAATTTTATTGGTACAACCGATGCTGTTGACTTTTCAATTGGAACTAATGGTTTAGAACGTTTTAGAATTAAAACTGATAATGCAACAACATTGAGAATAGGGATGGGAACGGCATTTACATCAAATTTAAACCCCAGCTCTACACCTTCCCTTGTTCACTTGCACGATTGGGGAACTACAGTAAATGATTATCCTATTTTACAATTAAGTACTGCAAGCACAACTTCAGGAAGAACAGTTGGTATTATTAACTTTGCTTCAACAGCTACGTCTAATGAAAAAAGAGTAGCTACTATTGAAAGTTATTTAACGGCTGCATCTGCTACTAATGCAACTGGTGATTTGCGTTTTTTTACCAATGACAATAATTCATTAACTGAAAAAATGCGAATTGAAGGAGATGGAGATATAGGTATTGGAGCAACACCCAATGTTTCTGCAATTTTAGATGTTACTGCAACTGACAAAGGAATTTTAGCACCACGAGTTGCGTTAACGGCTACTAATGCTGCGGGTCCCATAACTACACCAGCAACTGGCTTGTTAGTTTACAATACAGCAACTGCAGGTGCTGCGCCAAATAATGTAGTTCCAGGATATTATTATAATAGTGGAACATCTGGAGCACCAGTTTGGAGAAGATTCTCTACTGGAAATGGTGATTCTTGGAATACCCTCGGTAATGCTGGAACAGTTGCTGCAACCAATTTTGTAGGTACAACTGACAATATTGCTTTGACTTTTAGAACTAATAATCTACAACGTTTACAATTGTCAAATACTAATTATCAAGTGTTGGCTATGGATAATGGAAGTGTTACTAATCCATTTTATTCATGGAGCGCTGATACAGATATGGGGATCTGGAGACCATCTGCTAATACGTTAGAATTTGTTACAGGTTCACTTCCACGCTTAAGAATTCCTGATGCAAATCAAGTTCATGCAATGTCAAACGGAACTGCTCTACTTCCTTTTTTTACTTGGAATGCTGATCCAGATATGGGGATATATAGAATTACTACAAATACATTAGGCTTTTCTACCACTGGTGTCGAGAGAATTAGAATTACAGGCACGGGATACGTTGGGGTTAACCAAAATACCCCTCTCGCACAGACTCATATAACAACAGCACTCACAACAGGTCCGTCTCTATATGCTCACATAACACCTACTAATTCTACTTGGAGTGCAGGTGAATTTGCAAACACTAATACAAATGGAGGAACAGGAGTTTATTCAACAGGATTTTCAGCTATTTGGGGTCAGACTACTAATTTTGCAGCAGGTTGGGGAGGGTATTTTAACGGGGATGTAAATACCACTGGTGGATATTTTAACATTTCCGATCAAAGACTTAAGGAGAATATAAAACCTATAAATAACGTTTTAGAAAATTTTAAAAAATTAAATGTATATTCCTATAACTACAAAACTGGAAATTTAGGCTTAGATAGCACATCTGTAAGATACGGTTTTATGGCTCAAGAACTAATGAAAATCTACCCTGACATGGTTAAAGAGAAGTCCTTTAATGAATCAAGTTCATTAACAAACAACAATAATTCTGAAAGTGTAAAATATTTAGCAGTGTCATATATAGAATTAGTGCCACTTACCGTTATTGCCATTCAAGAACAACAAGCTATAATTGAAGATTTATTAAAACGCATCGAATTGTTAGAATTAGAACTCAAGAATAAATAATTAGATATTTAAGATTTCAAACTTGCATTTCATTTCCTTATATCCTAACTTTGCATCCGCATCTGACAATGTGGATGCTTTTTTTATTGAAAACAACTTATAAAAACAAATAAATGAGTACTATGACTGAAAAATTGCCATACAAAGTAAAAGACTTGAGTCTTGCCGAGTGGGGTAGAAAAGAAATTGGATTAGCTGAAGCTGAAATGCCAGGTTTAATGGCTTTGAGAGCTGAATATGGCAAATCAAAACCTTTAGCAGGCGCGCGCATTGCTGGATGTTTACACATGACCATTCAAACAGCTGTTTTAATCGAAACATTGATTGAATTAGGAGCTGAAGTTACTTGGTCTTCTTGTAACATTTTCTCTACTCAAGATCACGCTGCTGCTGCAATAGCTGCTGCTAACATTCCTGTTTATGCTTGGAAAGGAATGAACGAAGAAGAATTTGATTGGTGCATTGAACAAACGCTTTTTGCTTTTGAAGGTGGTAAACCATTAAATATGATTTTGGATGATGGTGGTGATTTAACCAATATGGTTTTTGACCGTTTCCCAGAATTAGTTAAAGATATCAAAGGACTTTCTGAAGAAACTACAACAGGTGTTCACCGATTGTATGAAAGAGTTAAAAATGGTACGTTGGTTATGCCGGCTATTAATGTTAACGATTCAGTTACTAAATCAAAATTTGATAATAAATACGGATGTAAAGAATCCTTGGTTGATTCCATCAGAAGAGCTACAGATGTTATGATTGCTGGTAAAGTAGCTGTAGTAGCTGGTTATGGAGATGTAGGTAAAGGTTCTGCAGCTTCATTAAGAGGTGCAGGTGCTCGTGTTATTGTAACAGAAATTGACCCTATTTGTGCGCTTCAAGCGGCTATGGATGGTTTTGCAGTTAAAAAAATGGATAATGCTATTACTGAAGCGGATATAGTTGTTACAACTACAGGTAACAAAAACATCATTGTTGGCCGTCACTTCGAAAAAATGAAAGATAAAACAATCGTTTGTAACATCGGTCACTTCGATAATGAAATTGATGTAGCTTGGTTGAACAACAAACATGGAGCTACTAAAATCACTATCAAACCACAAGTTGATATGTATAATGTGAATGGAAAAGACATTATCTTATTAGCTGAAGGTCGTTTAGTAAACTTAGGTTGCGCTAATGGTCACCCATCTTTTGTAATGAGTAATTCTTTTACCAACCAAACTTTAGCTCAAATTGAATTGTGGACAAATGGTCACAATTATGAAAACCAAGTGTATATGTTACCTAAACATTTAGATGAAAAAGTAGCACATTTACATTTAGCTAAAATTGGTGTTGAATTAGACATCCTTTCTACTGATCAAGCTGAATACATTGGTGTAGATGTTAAAGGTCCTTTCAAACCAGAATATTACAGATATTAATTTTTAAAAAATTAATTCTAATAAAACCAGGTCCTATGTCAGAAATGATATGGGACTTTTTTGTATTTGGATCTATGTAAATTCGTAGTTACTCAATATTCATTTAGTTTTATATCTTTGTCATCAAACCAAAAAACTCACTAATGAATTTCCTGCCAAACAATATAGAAAAATACGCTGATCAACACACATCACCAGAAAGTGAATTATTGAATGAATTGGAACGTCAAACCCACATTAAAATTCTTCAACCTAGAATGTTATCAGGTCATTTACAAGGACGTTTTTTGAGCATGATTTCTAAAATGATTAAACCCGAACATATTCTTGAAATCGGCACATATACTGGTTATAGTGCATTGTGTTTAGCCGAAGGATTGGATAATAATGGTACCTTAACTACCATTGAAATTGATCCAGAAATAGCTGAATTTGCTGATTCGTATTTTCAAAGATCGAATTATAAAAATCACATTGATTTAAAAGTAGGAAATTCATTAGATATTATACCAGTTTTATCACCAAAATATGACCTTATATTTATAGATGCTGATAAAACCAATTATTTAAACTACCTAGATTTAGTTTACACAAAATTAAACGTTGGTGGATACTTAATTGCCGATAATGTTCTTTGGAGTGGAAAAGTTGCCGAACAAGTAGATTCAAAAGATTTAGATACCCAAATATTAATCGAATTCAATAGCAAAATCCAAAATGATTTACGTTGGGAAAATATATTGCTTCCCATACGAGATGGATTGATGTTAGCAAGAAAAAAATAACCATAGCATATTATAATATGTTGAAAACATAAATATTAGTGATGAAATATTTTATGTCAAAACATTTTATTTTTACTTTTAGATCCTACCTAATTCAAATCAGTATATGAAAAAAATTATTGCATTCATTACACTTGTATTGCTTTCAACCCCAATTTTTGTAGCTCAATCTATTCCTCAACTTATTAATTATCAAGCCGTAGCTCATAATTCTAATGGTGGCCCTTTAGCAAACCAGTCCGTTTCAGCCACAGTAATAATACGATCAGGTGGTGCTACTGGCCCTATAGTTTATCAAGAAGCACACGCGGTAACGACCAATCAATTTGGATTGTTTTACTACCAAATTGGTAATGGATCAATTGTTTCAGGAACATTTTCAGCAATAAATTGGGGCGCACAACCTCATTTTTTAAACACGATTGTTAATGGAGATGATTTAGGTACTGTTCAATTAATTAGTGTCCCGTATGCCTTAGCATCACAAAGTACGCGTGGTATTAATAATATTCCTGTTTCAACAACTACCCCTTCTAATGGAAATGTTTTGGTATTCAATGGTGTTAGTGGTCAATGGGAATCTCAAGCTCCATCTGGTGTAGCAGGTAGTAATTCTATTTTAACAAGTATAGTTGAGACCCCAGGTGCCAATTGTTTAAATGGTGGTTATCAAATGCAATACGGTACTGATGATAATAATAACAGCATTTTAGATGCAGGAGAAATTGATGGTAGTTATTTTATTTGTAATGGCAATGATGGTGCAACCGGTCCTGCTGGAGCAACGGGTGCTACTGGTCCTGCTGGTACAAATGGAACCAATGGAATATCATTAGTTTGGTTAGGTTCTTTAGCGTCAGCACCAGGTTCACCTAACTTAAACGAAGCTTATTACAACACTACTTCAGGTCAATCATTTGTTTGGGATGGTAGTGCTTGGCAAACGGTGGCTCAAGATGGTGCCGTAGGTCCTGCTGGAGCTACTGGTGCAACTGGTCCTGCTGGAGCAACTGGTGCAACTGGTCCAGCTGGTACAAATGGGACAAATGGTATTTCTATTACTTGGTTAGGTTCTTTAGCTGCTGCACCTGCAACACCCAACCTAAACGAAGCTTATTACAACACTACTTCAGGTCAATCATTTGTTTGGGACGGTAGTGCATGGCAAACAGTGGCTCAAGATGGTGCAACTGGAGCTGCTGGAACTAACGGTACAAATGGAACAAATGGTATTTCAATTACTTGGTTAGGTTCTTTAGCTGCTGCACCTGCAACACCCAACTTAAACGAAGCTTATTACAACACTACTTCAGGTCAATCATTTGTGTGGGACGGTAGTGCATGGCAAACAGTGGCTCAAGATGGTGCAACTGGAGCTGCTGGAACTAACGGTACAAATGGAACAAATGGTATTTCAATTACTTGGTTAGGTTCTTTAGCTGCTGCACCTGCAACACCCAACTTAAACGAAGCTTATTACAACACTACTTCAGGTCAATCATTTGTGTGGGACGGTAGTGCATGGCAAACAGTAGCACAAGATGGTGTTATAAACGTTACTGGAAGTTCTATCGGAGATGTGTTAGTTTGGGATGGTACCAATTGGGTGTCGGGGGTTGATCAAGTAAATGATGCGGATAGTGATCCGTTAAATGAAATTGAGTTACCAACAACTGCCAATATTGGTGATGTTTTGGTCTTCGATGGAACTAATTGGGTAGCTGGAATCGATGGAGATACAGATGCATTTAACGAAATCGAATTACCTTCTGCTGCAAATCTTGGTGATGTATTGGTATGGAATGGTTCTTCTTGGTCCGCAGGCCCAGATATGTTTACTGATGCTGATAGTGATCCTTTGAATGAGATTGAATTACCAACATCTGCAACTATTGGAGAAGCTTTAGTCTGGAATGGTTCAGCTTGGGCCCCTACAATGATTAACGTAAATGATGCCGATAATGATCCTTTGAATGAAATTGAATTACCAACATCTGCAACCATTGGTGAAGCTTTAATTTGGAATGGTTCAGCTTGGGTTCCAACAGTTATTAACGTAAATGATGCCGATAATGATCCTTTGAATGAGATTGAATTACCAACGACTGCTACAATTGGAGAAGCGTTAGTCTGGAATGGTTCCGCTTGGGTTCCAAATGCAATAAATGTCAATGATGCTGATAGTGATCCATCGAATGAGATTGAATTACCAACATCTGCAACAACTAATGATGTTTTGACTTGGGATGGAAGTGCTTGGGTTGCCAGCGCCTCAACATCACAAAATATTTATAACACAGATGGAACAGTTACAGCACCTAGAATTGTAACACAAGGTGCTAATTCAATTACCTACAAAACTTCTGGTATTGGAACAGTTTTAGCTAATTTTGAACATTCTGGTTTTAGTGGTGGCGTTATAAATATTGACCACGCTACTACGCAATCAACTACACTGAATTTTAGAAATAACACATCAACCACACCAGTTACTCTTGGATCAATTACAGGTGGTTCAGGAGGTCTTCGATTGGATGGAGGTACAGGTGGTAGAGTAGCTGTTGGGCATAGCGCCTCCTTAGGTAAATTTGCCGTTCAACATGCTGCAACTCAAGCATCACCAACCATAAACTTACAACAAACAGATTTAAACCTTAACAGAATCCATTTTAGAAATTCCCCTGTTGCGAGCAAATTCTGGGAAATTGCAGCCGAAACAGATGCAAGTGATGCTTCATCAGGCTATAGTATTAATTATTTTAATGGTACAACTTATAATATCCATTTGTTAACCTACGGAAATGGTAAAACAGCCATTAATGGTTCTGGTTTTGTTCCAGTTGCAAATAGCTCCATGTTTGATGTATTTGGTACTAGTTCATTTCACGATAGTGTAACTATTAGAACAACAAGTGGTGATCCTTATACATTACCTATGGCAGATGGACCTGCCAATTATATCATTCAAACAAATGGAGCAGGAGTTTTGACTTGGGTTGATCCTTCAAGTTTTGGTGGAAATACCAGCAGAATAAACGACATTGATAATGACACATATATTGAAACTGAACAATCACCTGATGAAGATTTAATAAGAATAGGTTTGGGAGGTACAGAAAAATGGGTCATCACTAATCAACAACTAATTCCTTCGGGATATGGACAATCAGTTCATATTGGTAATGGTGCAGGGAATAATGCTAATTTAGTTTCTAATCCAAGAAACGTATTTATAGGCGAGTTGTCTGGTAATGCAACCTCATCTGGTACTTTTAATACAGCAGTAGGAGGTAGATCATTTGAGAATAACACTACTGGTTTTTATAATACTGCAATGGGTAATAGCTCAATGGAATTCAATATCACTGGAACACACAATACAGCAATTGGCCATGCTTCACTTTTAAACAATACAGCTGGAATTTCAAATACAGCAATTGGAACACAAAGTTTAGTTAATTCTGTGGGCAATAATAACGTTGGTTTAGGTTATGGGTCAGGTACTAGTTTAAATGCAGGAAATGACAATACTTTTATAGGATATAATACATCAGCAGGCGTTTCACCAATAACTAATGCAACCGCAATAGGCGCTAATGCTGTTGTCAGTCAGAGTAATAGTTTAATACTTGGTAACAATACCAATGTAGGTATTGGTATTAGTTCACCAATGACTAAGTTACACGTTGCTGAAAATTCAAATTCGGTAATTCTTAATCAAGTTGCTTCAAATGTTTCAAATATTCAAAGCGGCATTATAATGGGTCGTTCTAGAGGAACCGTTGCAGTACCTACACCCATTCAAAGTGGTGATAGTTTTGGTGAATTTGGCTTTATCGGTTACGATGGTACTGGTTTTAATCAGCCATCCGCGGGTATTAGAGCTGAAGCTACTGAAAATTTTTCTTCAACAAATACAGGTGCCAAACTTTTATTTTCTACAACTCCAAATGGGTCAAATTCAGGTAATGAAAGAATGGTAATTGAAAATGATGGTAGTGTAGGAATCAACACAACAACTCCAAGTGCTACATTAGATGTTGTAGGTACTTTTCAATATCAAAATGCGAGTGCTGTTTCAGGTTATGTTTTAACATCAACAGATGGATTGGGTAATGCCACTTGGCAACCCGCACCTGGTGGTGGCACAAGACTAAATGATACAGATAATGATACGTATATTGAGGTAGAACAAGCGGCTGATGAAGACATCATACGTTTTTATGATGGTGGAGTAGAATATTTTACAATGAATAATGGCAGAATTGATGTTTTGAACACTAATAATTCTACTTTTATGGGACGCAATTCTGGTTTAGTAAGTACAGGAACTAACAATACAGGATATGGCTTTCAAACACTGCAAGCGAACACTTCAGGACAACAAAATACTACCTTAGGTGGCAATGCTATGTTGGCAAATACAACCGGTTCATTTAATGTGGCATTGGGTAATCAAGCCCTTCAAAATGGTACAGGAACTGCTAATAATGTAGCCGTTGGTTACAGAACTTTATTGAGTAATACTTCAAGTAATATTGTAGCCGTTGGATATACAGCTCTACAAAATAACACCACTGGATTTCAAAATACTGCTATAGGATATAGAGCATTGTTTTCAAACTCCACAGGTTCGGACAATACTGCCTTAGGGTATAATTCTGGGAATAGCATGGTATCATCATTTAGAATGACTGCTATCGGAAGTAATGCATTGTCAAATAATACATCAAATGATAATACGGCTATTGGAGCAAATGCCCTTAACGCTAATACCACTGCAGCCAACAACACAGCTGTTGGATCTAATGCGTTATCTGCTGTAACAACGGGAGGAAACAATACAGCCGTTGGTTACAATTCAATGTTATTTACTACAGGATTCCAAAGTACTGCTGTTGGAGCTTCTTCATTACAAGCAAATACTACTGGAAGTAATAACAACGCTTTCGGCCTTAATGCATTAGGCACAAATACCACCGGTGGAAGCAACTCAGCATTTGGGAATTTATCTCTACAAAATAATATTGCAGGTGGAAATAACTCAGCTTTTGGAAATCAATCATTATTAAATACAACTGGATCAAACAATACGGCAATAGGTTACGATGCAGGTATTACTAATGCTAGTGGAGCAAATAATACTTTTTTAGGTTATAACGCCAATCCTACCGTTGCAACTTTAACAAATGCCAGCGCAATAGGTTACAATGCTACAGTTGGCCAAAGCAATGCAATGATTCTAGGTGATGGAACCATAAATGTAGGTATTGGTACTTCAACTCCGAATTCGACCTTATCTACTGTAGGATCTCATAGTGTTAATATTGTAACATCTGCATTAGCAACAATAACTCTAACCAATACTGATTATGTTTTAGTTAAAACAGGAGCAGGTGCCACTGTTGTTAATTTACCTCAAGCTTCTACATGCTCTGGAAGGGTATATAAAATAGCTAAATCAGCTTCTACAGGTGTTTTAACTATAGATGCTTTCGGTTCTGAATTAGTTGATGGCGCAATAACTTTAGTGCTGAATAGTGCAGTAAGTGTCGGTGTAGAAATTATCAGTAATGGTGCACAATGGTATGTTATTTCTAAATTCTAAAAATGTAATGAAAAACATACTTTTTTACATATTATTTATAGGTTGGGGTTATATAAATGCTCAAACTACAGCTGAACGTTATACAGTTAGTTCAGGAGGTGTCTCAGTGTCTACAACAAGCGCCACTTATATGTATGACATAGGTGGTGTTGTAGTAAATACAGCTACAACTTCCAATAGTTTTATTACCCAAGGTTTTGAACAATCATCCAAAATAATTAATTTAAATGATTTTACGCCTCCCAATACATTTTCACCAAATGATGACGGTGTAAATGATGGTTGGGTAATTGCTTTGCCTACAGCGGCAAATGTAACCATGAACGTAACTATTTTAAATCGTTGGGGCGACCGTGTGGCGTATATCGAAAATTACAATAACCTCGATCGAATTTGGAATGGATATTATGAGACCTCAGGTGAACCCGTTACTGATGGTACCTATTTTTATATAATTGAGTCTAGTGATAATGCCATCCGATTAAATGGTTGGCTTCAAGTTGTAAGATAATTCAATATCATCTACGCTTATTCCTTTTTAAGCCAAGTTCATTGGCAACGATTTTCAAAAACACTAAAATTGATCTTTATTTAAATTTATTTTCTGACCTTTGGCAACCCTCAAAAATACCTCACGTCAAAGCAATTAAGAAAGATGAAATTGGAGCATACGGACATTTCACAACTAATCGATGGTTGCAAGAAAAATGATAGAACTTGTCAACGAAAGATTTATGAAATGTTGTATGGTAAAATGATGAGTGTTTGCTTGCGATACTGTAGTAGTAGAGATGAAGCACACGATGTTTTACAAGACGGTTTTATCAAGGTCTTTGAAAAAATTGGGTTATATAATAATGAAGGTGTTTTTGAAGGGTGGGTAAGGCGTATTATTGTTAATACTGCTATTGACGCCATCCGAAAAAAGAAACACGAATTTCTAACTGATGACACTACTCCTTATCAAAAGGAGGTAGAGGAAGATGAGAACGATTCCATTTACAGCTCCATTAAACCGGAAGATATATTAAATGCGATGCATACGTTATCGCCTATGTATAGAGCCGTTTTTAATATGTACGTTATGGAAGGGATGAATCATCAAGAAATTGCCGAAGAATTAAACATTTCTGTAGGTACTTCAAAATCCAATTTATTTAAGGCAAAGGCTAATATGAAAACAATGTTAATGAACAAATTAAATAGGTAATGGAAAATAATAACCTAGATAAATTCGAGTCCATGATGAAAGATGCGCTGAATAGCCATCAAGAATCTTATGCTCCCTCAAGTTGGGACGCTCTCGAAAAACGTTTACCAAAAACGAAAACACCTTTATTCAAATCTCCTTGGTTATGGGGGGCTGCTGCTGTCATAGGTATTGCTTTACCTTTATCTGTGGTATTAATGAACAAAACAGAAAACACCCTTACCGATACATCCAAAATTGAAGATTCAGCTTATAGTAATGAGAAAAATGAGGTAAACTCAAGTATAGAAATAAATAAAACTGTTTCATCCAACAATAATGAAACATCTGATAATGATCAAATTGCTGAAGTTTTTAATGCATTAAAAACCGATGGAAATACTACTCCAAACAATTCAAACGAAAATTCAAATAAAGGCACATCAAGTGAAACCAAAAACCCTTCACCCAATTTGATTGAGACTACACCAAAAGAAATTGTTAACCCTAATGGGAACAATTTTTCTGGTCTCAATCAAAATGGTGGAAAGGGTGTTGAATTGACTGTAATTAAACCAACTGCTGATTTCACAATTTCAACCAAAGAAGTATGTGAAGGAAATCAAATTCTATTAACAACTCAAAAACAAAACGATGTAGATTATTTATGGAGTTTTGGAGATGGCACTTACAGTAAAGATCAAAATCCTAAACATATATATGAAAATGCTGGAAGTTATGTCGTTAGCTTAATCGTCCGATCATCTATTGACAATAATATTTTGACAAAAGCAACGGATGAATTAATTGTTGTGAATCCATTACCAAAAATAGATTTCAATTTTGAATTAAAAGATAATCAAGGAATTCCTATTACTTCTTTTATCAATCTTACCGACAAAGGTTATAAATGGAACTGGAATACTGGAGATGGTAATGCTTATACTAGCAAAGATCCCGATCATTTGTATTACAGAAAAGGTAAGTATAATGTGACTTTAACCGTTGAGAACGAATTTGGTTGCACCAAAGCTTTTACAAAACCAGTTGATATTAAAGAAGATTATAATTTATTAGCACCAAATTCATTTACGCCAAACGGTGATGGAATTAATGACTACTTTATTCCTGAAGCTTTAAAAGTAATGGATGTTCAATTTACTATGGCCATAATAAGTATTAATGAAGGCGTTATATTTGAATCCAACAGTTTATCAAATCCTTGGAATGGAAACAATCAACGAACCGGGACAATATGTGGAGAGGGAACTTATAAATGGGTAGTAAGTTTTATTAATTCAAAAGGTAAAACCGAACAATTCACAGGGGCCGTTTTATTGTTGAAATAACAAAAAAAAAAAATATTTAAAAAGTTTTAAAAACTATTACATTTGTTATGTAGTAGTTTTTTGTTTAAAAAAAGAAGTGTATGAAAGTAGTATTTTTGGTAATTGTGTTACACGTTTTTAATATGTATTATTCTCAAAATGAATATTCTGTAATTGATTACGAATCCAAAAGAAAAATCGAATTCGATAATCAAATTAAAATTGAATCAGAAAAAACAATTGTTTATTCAGCATATGTTTTTGAATTAGAAAAAGAAATTGATGCTTCTACTATAAATTCCATGAAAATGGAGCTTATGGGAGAAGGTCTGACATATTGTTTCTTTGACGAGAAATCATTTAAATTCTATCTAATTTTCCCAATTGAAATACCGATTGAAAATTTAAAAAACTGTATTTATAAGCAATCTTTGAATTTTATTGACTACACGATTACATATGCAATTAAAAAATAATTTTCTTAAAATGAAAATAGCACACAATAATCTTAAAGTAATTATATTTTCTATTATTCTATTTACTTTAAACTCAATCAACATATATGCTCAACCCAGTAATGATAACCCATGTAACGCAATTGCCTTAACCCCCAATGCTACCTGTACTTTTGCTACCTACACAAATGCTGCCGCTACGGCAACAGCAGGAGTAACTGCGCCAGGTTGTGCTAGTTATTCAGGAGGAGATGTCTGGTTTTCAACCGTAATTCCTGCATCAGGCCAAATCACTATTAATACGAATACGGGTGTAATGACCGATGGAGGAATGGCAATTTACAGCGGCACCTGTGGTTCACTAACACTAATTGAATGCGATGACGATGATAGCCCAAACGGTTTAATGCCGTTAATTAATTATACGGGGACGCCCGGTCAGACCATCTTCATTCGAATGTGGGAATTCGGAAATAATAATAACGGAACTTTTAGTATATGTGTACAAACCATTACCCCTCCCCCAGCATTATCAAATGACAACCCATGTAATGCAATAGCTTTGACACCATCAACTACTTGTACCTATGCTAATTACACCAATGCTGGTGCAACTGCAACTGCAGGTGTTACGGCACCTGGTTGCGCTAATTACTCTGGAGGAGATGTTTGGTTTTCTACTGTTATACCTGCAGGTGGTCAAATTAATATTGACACACAAACTGGAGTTATCACCGATGGTGGAATGGCCATCTATAGTGGTACTTGTGGAGCATTGACTTTGATAAGCTGTAATGATGATTCTAGTCCAAATGGTGCCATGCCATTGATTAGTTATACAGGCACACCTGGTCAAACCATTTTTATACGTGTTTGGGAATATGGAAATGATAATAATGGCACTTTTGGGATTTGTGTTCAAGCCATAGTTCCAACTTGTAGTGATGGAATTTTAAATCAAAATGAAACAGGTATTGATTGTGGTGGAGTTTGTCCAGCCTGTCCTCCTGCTACAAATCAGGATTGTCCGGGGGCTATTCCAGTTTGTCAAAACGTTTATTCTCAAGCAACTGCTTATAGCGGAACTGGTAATATTCCGAATGAAATTAATTCACTAATTTCTTGTTTAGGATCTGGAGAAAAAAATGATGTTTGGTATACTTTCACCGTTCAACAATCAGGTAATTTATGTTTCAGTATTACTCCTAACATATTGTCTGATGATTACGATTGGGCGTTGTATAACTTGACAACAGCCAACTGTAATCAAATAGGAACCAATGCTGCATTAGAGGTGAGTTGCAATTTTTCGGGTGTATCGGGTATTACGGGAGCCAATGGCGCTGCAGGTGTTCAGAATAATCCATGTGTAGCTGTTACTGCAGGACAAACTTACGTACTAAATGTAAGTCAATTTAGTGTTTCTACAGGTGGTTATACTTTAAATTTTGGAGCTTCTTCGGCCGTAATTTTTGATAATGTACCGCCAGCTATTCAATCAGTTATTCAACCTATAGCATGTGGGGCAACAACATTATCATTCAATTTTACTGAAAATATTTTATGTTCCACTGTTTCTAATGCGGATTTTACGTTAACAGGACCAGGTGGGCCTTACACTTTATCAGGAGTCACAGGACTTTCTTGTTCAGGTGCTGCAGGTCAAGAAAATAATTTTTCGGCTACTGTTTCTCCCCCATTAACAGCATCTGGCTCTTATCAATTATGTTTAACTAGTGCAGCTGGAAGTGTTACCGATTTATGTGGAAACGTAGCTCCTGCAGGATGTCTAAATTTTACTATTACTAATGGTATTACAGCTACTGCAGCAGCTAACCAAACAATTTGTGCAGGAGGTACGGGTGTAAACTTAACGGGTTCAGCAAGTGGTGGGTCAGGTTATACATATAGTTGGACACCAACAGCTGGTTTGAGCAATCCCAATATCGCAAATCCCATTGCTACACCAGCAACTACAACAACGTATACATTGGTTGCAACATCTTCAAATGGATGTGCTGCTTCAGCCACTACCACTGTAACTGTCAATCCTGCTCCAACAGTAAGTGTTACTCCCTCTACCACTATTTGTCAGGGTAACAGTGTGAATCTTACAGCAAGTGGAATGACTACCTATTCTTGGACTCCGACAACGGGATTAACACCAACAACAGGTGCAACTGTTTCGGCAAGTCCTGCAGCAACGCAAGTATACACCGTTACTGGTAGTACACCGGGTTGTCCAAATTCAACAGCATCAACAACTGTAACAGTAACTATCCGTCCTATACCTAACTTTACAGTTGGAGGGAATTTTTGTGCCGGTGCATCAAGTGTCAATTTTACTAACACCACTACTTTAGCTACGGGTGCTACAACTTATGCTTGGACTTTTCCTAGTGGAACACCTGCTAGTTCAACAGCTGCAAGTCCAAGTGGTGTAACATGGGCAACTCCTGGTACCTACAATATTACATTGGTAGCTACAACCGCGGGATGTTCAAATACAGTTACTATTCCCATAACAATTAATCCCGCTCCAACTGTTTCGATTACTAGAACACAACCTCCTTGTAACGGTGGGAACGGTACCATTACAGCAACAGGTTCTGTAGCTGGTACTTTTTCATGGAGTTCTGGCCAAACAACAGCTGGGGTTCACACGGTTCCTCCGGGAAGTTATACCGTAACTTTTACAAGTGCTGCAGGTTGTGTAGCTACTGCTACAACAACTGTTACAGCGCCTCCCGTTTTAGCGATAACTGCCTCTGGAACCAATGCCACTTGTGTTGGAACTTGCAATGGAACGTTGACGGCTAATACAGCTACAGGAGGAACTGCTCCTTATACTTATTCTTGGAATGGTGGTTTGGGTGCTGGTCAAAACAAAACCAGTGTTTGCGCAGGAACATATATTGTAACCGTAACGGATGCTAACAACTGTACTGCAACCGCTACAGTTACTATTACAGCTAGCCCGTTGAATACCATTGCAGCTGGAACAAATCAAACGGTTTGTGCAAATTCCCCATTAACTGCAATTACTTTAGCAACAACTGGAGCTACAGGTGCCACTTTTACAGGTTTACCCTCGGGTGTAACGGGGTCATGGGCTGGTAATGTGGTAACCATTAGTGGAACACCTACTGCAGGTGGTACATTTAACTATACAGTAACCACTACAGGAGGTTGTCCTCCTGCAAACACAACAGGAACTATTACAGTAACTCCTCAAAACACTATTGCCGCAGGAACAAGCCAAACATTATGTCTAAATAGTCCAATTACTACTATTTCATTAGCTACTACAGGGGCTACAGGGGCTACTTTTACGGGTCTTCCAGCTGGATTAACTGGCACTTGGGGAGGTAACGTTGCAACCATTAGCGGAACTCCAACAACTGCAGGAACTTTTAATTATACTGTAACAACTACTGGTGGTTGTCCACCGGCTACAACAACAGGTACAATTACCGTTAACCCTATAAATACAATTGCCGCAGGAACAAGCCAAACCGTTTGTCAAAACAGTCCAATTACAACTATTAGTTTAGCCACAGTTGGAGCTACAGGAGCTACATTCACTGGATTACCTGCAGGTGTAACAGGTTCTTGGGCTGGGAATGTAGCTACTATCAGTGGAACTCCATCAGCATCCGGAACATTCACGTATACCATTACAACTACAGGTGGTTGTCCACCAGCAACTACTACCGGTACGATTACGGTTAATCCATTAAATACTATTGCTCCCGGAACTAGCCAAACATTATGTATTAACTCCCCAATTACATCCATTACATTAAATACAACAGGGGCAACGGGTGCGACCTTTTCTGGATTACCAGCAGGAGTAACCGGTTCATGGGCAGGTAACCTAGCAACCATTAGCGGAACTCCAACAGCTGCAGGAACATTTAATTATACGGTTACAACTACTGGTGGTTGTCCTCCTGCTACAGCAACAGGAACAATTACAGTGACACCTTTAAACACTATTGCTGCAGGTACCAATCAAACAGTTTGTTTGAACAGTGCAATAACAAACATATCGCTCGCTACAACAGGGGCCACGGGAGCCACTTTTACTGGATTACCAACAGGAGTTACAGGAGCTTGGGCAGGTAACCTAGCAACCATAAGTGGAACTCCCACTGTAAGTGGAACTTTTAATTACACCGTTACAACTACAGGAGGTTGTCCTCCTGCAACTACTACTGGAACAATAACTGTAAATCCAATCAATACTATTGCTGCTGGAACGAATCAAACCGTTTGTTTAACTAGTGCAATTGCTAATATTACCCTCGCCACAACAGGTGCAACTGGAGCTACTTTTGCTGGATTACCAGCAGGTGTTACTGGGTCTTGGGCTGGAAATGTGGTTACCATAAGTGGAACACCAAGTGCCGCTGGAACTTTTAACTATACTGTAACAACCACTGGAGGGTGTCCTCCTGCTACTACAACTGGAACAATTACAGTTACTCCATTAAATACAATTGCAGCAGGTACCAATCAAACAATTTGTATTAATACCGCTATTTCAACTATAACATTAGCTACAACTGGTGCAACTGGTGCAACTTTTACAGGATTGCCCGCTGGTGTAACGGGATCTTGGGCAGCCAATGTTGCTACCATATCAGGTACACCAACCACGGCTGGAACATTTAACTATACTGTTACCACTACGGGTGGTTGTCCTCCAGCTACGGCCACAGGAACAATCACTGTAAGTCCTCTTCCTACTCTACCAACTCCTCCAACCATGGCTCAAAGCGCATGTGCTTTATCAACTGGAAGTTTGACTGGAGCTGTTGCAGCTGGTACTGGAGCTTTGACATATAGTTGGACTAATAGTTCTAACGTTCAAGTTGGAACGGGTATTAATTTAACCAACATACCCGCAGGTACTTATAATCTTACCGTAACAGATGCCAATGGATGTCCACAAACTTTTGGACCATTCAGTGTCACTAACCCTGGTTCTCCTGCTGCACCTGTTATTACAGGTAATCCACCTTCGGTTTGTGTGGGAGGTACTTTTACTTTAACCGCTACATCTGGTGCTCCAACACCAACTTTTCAATGGACCTCTCCCGCTGGAAGTTCAGCAACAGTTGCAGGAAATACATTAACCGTTTCTAATGCAATTGCTGCGGATAACGGTTCCTATTCTGTTACAGTGACTTCACTTAACTGCACCAGTCCAGCTTCTTCGGTGAATATTATTGTTAATCCTTTAAATACCATATCAGCTGGTAGTAGTCAAACAGTTTGTATTAATAGTGCTATTGCTGATATTATTTTACCAACTACAGGTGCCACAGGTGCAACGTTTACAGGATTACCCGCTGGTGTAACTGGTGTTTGGGCAGGAAATGTTGCAACAATTAGTGGTACTCCTACCGCTGCTGGTACATTTAATTATATGGTAACAACAACAGGTGGATGTCCTCCTGCTACTGCAACTGGAACAATAACGGTTAGTCCACAAAACACGATTGCAGCAGGAACCAATCAAACAGTTTGTTTAAATGCTACTATCACTAATATTACCCTTGCTACTACAGGTGCTACAGGAGCAACTTTTGCAGGATTACCTGCTGGTGTAACAGGATCTTGGGCTGGAAATTTAGTAACAATATCCGGAACACCTACTGCTACAGGAACATTCAATTACACTGTTACAACAACAGGTGGTTGTCCTCCAGCAACTACAACAGGAACTATTACTGTTAATCCAATTCCAACAATAGTTACTGGAACGAATCAAACAATTTGTATGAATTCGCCAATTACTCAAATTGATTTAGCTACTACCAATGCAACAGGAGCAACATTTACAGGTCTTCCTGCTGGAGTGACTGGTGCTTGGGCTGGTAACATAGCGTCCATCAGTGGTACACCAACCGTTTCAGGTACATTCAATTATACCGTTTCTACAACAGGGCCTTGTGGACCTGCAACCACTACAGGTACAATAACGGTAACTCCAATAAATACGATTGCTACTGGAACTAATCAAACTATATGTGTCAATTCTGCCTTAACTACTATTTCGTTGGCAACAACTGGTGCAACAGGAGCTACATTTACAGGTTTACCTGCCGGAGTAACAGGTGTTTGGGCTGGAAACATTGCCACAATCAGTGGGACACCTACTGCAACTGGTACGTTCAATTACACTGTTACAACAACTGGTGGTTGTCCTCCTGCCACAACAACTGGAACAATTACTGTTAACCTTCAACCTACTGCTAATTTTACTTCAAGTGGTAACTTTTGTCAAGGAGCTACAAACGTAAATTTTACAAATACCTCCACTGGCACTTCAGGTACTAGTACATATGCTTGGACCTTCCCTAGTGGTACGCCTGCAACTTCAACTTCTCAAAATCCTTCAGGGGTAACTTGGACAAATCCAGGCACTTACAACATTACTTTAACCACCACAACTGATGGTTGTACCAATTCCGTAACTCTTCCTATTACTATATTACCTGCTGCTACGGTTACAATAGCCGCAACACAACCTTTATGTAATGGAGGCAATGGTACAATAAATGCAACCGGATCTGTTGCTGGATCCTTCTCTTGGAGTTCAGGTCAAACTACAGCTGGAACACACAATGTACCAGCCGGTTCTTATACCGTAATTTTTACAAGTACAGATGGATGTATTGCAACGGCAACAACAACAATTACAAATCCTGCTTTGTTAACATTAACATCATCAGTTACAGATGCTCATTGTAACCAATCTGATGGTCAAGCATGTGCCTTACCTACTGGAGGTACAACACCTTACACATATTTATGGAACGATGCTTCATTTCAAACCACACAATGTGCTAATAACATAGCTTCGGGAAGTTATTCTGTAACTGTTACTGATGCCAATGGATGTACCGCTACGGTAACTCAAGCTGTAGCAAATATTGCAGGACCTACTGCTACGGCAAGTGTTGTATCTGATGCTACGGGAGCTGGGGTTTGTAATGGTTCAGCCACAGTAAATGCAGTAAGTGGCTCAGCACCTTATACTTACAGCTGGAACACAACTCCTGTTCAAACTACGCAAAATGTAAGTGGTTTGTGTGCAGGTAATTACTGCGCAACCGTGACAGATGCTTTTGGATGTACAAGTGTTTCTTGTATAACTATCAATGAACCTAATTCTTTAACGATTACTATTACACCAACAAACTTATTGTGTAACGGAATATGTAATGGTCAGGCTGCTACTACTGTTTCTGGTGGAGTTGCTCCTTATACCTTTCTTTGGGCCCACGGACCAACTGCAGCTAACTTAACCGGACTTTGTGCTGGTACATACAATTTAACGGTTACAGATGCTAATGGAAATACAGGAACACAAAGTGTAACCATTACACAACCTCCAGCAATTGTTATTGCAAGTTTAACCAATACACCTGCTTTATGTAATGCTGTTTGTAATGGAACCATTACAGCTTCTGCAAATGGAGGAACTGGGGCTTTAGTATATTCTTGGACAGGAGGTTTAGCAAACGGTACCAATCCAACTGGTGTTTGTGCTGGTCCATACACATTAACTGTAACAGATGCTAACAATTGTACAGTTACAAGTAACGTAAACGTTGCTCAACCAACTCCTTTAGTGTTGAATACTAATTCTATCAACTCCAATTGTGGACAACCGGATGGTCAAGCTTGTGTAGTTATTTCAGGAGGTACTGCACCTTACTCTCAAGTTTGGGATGATGCTTCAACTCAAACTACACTTTGTGCTTCTGCTATTCCTTCAGGTTCATACCAAGTTTCAGTAAACGATGCTAATGGATGTACTGCTACTGCAACGGTTACCGTTTCTGATAATAGCGCAGGTACTGCTACAGCTGCTGTTAATAATAATGTTTTTTGTAATGGTGATTGTACTGGTAGCGCCACTGCAACAATGACGGGTGGTCAAGCACCTTTCACTTATTCTTGGACAAGTGGTGCTACACCAACAGCTGCAACAACAGCTGGTTTATGTGTAGGTAATGCATCTGTAACCATTACAGATGCTAATGGTTGTTCTTCAACTGCAAGTGTAAACATAACTCAACCAACAACTGTTTCTTTAGTAAATTCATTTACCCCAGTTACTTGTAACGGTGGATCTAACGGTACTGTTACAACTGTAGCTTCTGGTGGTACTTCCGCTGTTGCTTATACTTATAGTTGGATTAATCAAACAACTTCAGTTGTCGTTGGAACAACACCAACAGTTATTGGATTACCAACAGGCACCTATTGTGTTACCGTTACTGATGATAATAACTGTACAGCTAATGGATGCGTTACTATAACAGAACCTGCTGCCATTACAATGACACCAGCTTCAACTAACTCCAACTGTGCGCAAGCAAATGGCACCCTTTCCGTTTCTGGAATTGTCGGTGGTAGTGGAACGTATGTTTCAACTGTTTGGACAGATGCTTCAGCTACAGTGGTTGCCAATCCTAATGCTGTATTAGCAGGAAGTTATACAGTTACCGTAACAGATAATAATGGTTGTATTGGTACTGCTACTATTAACGTAAACGATTTAACAGGTCCTACAGCTTCTTTTGTAAGTGCTGTGAATACACTTTGTAATGCTGACTGTAATGGACAAGGTGTTGCCAACGTAACAGGTGGTGTTGCTCCTTACACGTTAGTTTGGTCACCTGCACCTGTATCAGGTCAAGGAACCTTAAGCATAGGAGGGTTATGTGCTGATGATTATACTTTGTTAGCAACAGATGCCGCAGGTTGTGCTTCAACAATAACAATATCGATAACTGAACCAACAGTTGTAGGATTAAATACAGGAACTATAACCGCAACATCTGGTGCTGGAATATGCGATGGTTCAGCGAATGTAGTTGCTTCAGGAGGAACAACACCTTACAGTTATGCTTGGTTTACCGATTGTACCAATACAACACCAACTGGCACTACAGCAGCTTCTGCTAATGGATTCTGTGCTGGAAGTTATGGTATGATAGTAACGGATGTGAATGGATGTACGGCTGATGTGTGTGTAACTATTAGTTCTCCAAATGCTATTACATCTACAGTTACTATGATACCAACATTATGTAATACTTCTGCGGATGGTTCATTAACTGTTACTCCAAACGGAGGTGTTCCGGGGTATACGTATCAATGGTTTGTTAGCCCTGCAAATACGCCTTTAGCTGGTCAAACAGCTGCAACAGCAACGAACTTAGCAAGTGGCAATTACTACGTTGTAGTTACAGATGCTAATGGAATAACACACACAAGTGCTGTTACAGCTGTTACTTCTCCAACAGCAATTGGTGGAATTGCTACTGTTACTTCAAATTATAACGGTTTTGGGGTATCTTGCGAAACAACTTGTAATGGTTCGGCAATAGCTAATCCACTTGGTGGAACCGCGCCCTATTCTTATGATTGGGGAACAAATGCGGGTAATCAAACTACTCAATCTGCCACAAATTTATGTTTTGGAATTTATGATGTAACCGTAACAGATGCGAATGGATGTACAGGAGTTCTTCAAGTTACTATTTCTAAGCCGCCCACATTTACTAGTTCAATTACTTCAGTAAACGATCCGTGTAATGCAACATGTGCTGGATCTGCAACTGTTTCAACAATTGGAGGAATTGCACCAGTCACTTATCAATGGGATAATCCAGCATTAAGCACGACTGCAACTGCAACTGGATTATGTGCAGGAACCTATAATGCAATTATTACAGATGCTAATGGATGTATACTGAACCAAACAGCAGTAATTACAGAACCTGCTGCAATAGTGTTATCAGGAACAAGCCAAGGATCCAACTGTAATCAAAATGATGGTAGCGCAACAGTTTCGATAGTTACTGGTGCTGGTCCATTTACTTACTTGTGGGATGCCAATGCAGCTAACCAAACTACCGCAACTGCTTCAAACCTTTTTGCAGGTTGTTATGATGTTGTGGTTACCGATGGAACGGGTTGTACCGAAAATATTCAAGTATGCGTTAACGATTTAGGTGCACCAACGGCTAATATTCTTACTCAAACGGATGTAACATGTAATGGTGCTTGTGATGGTTTTGCACAAATTCAAATAATTGGAGGAACAGCACCTTACAATTATACTTGGGTAGATTCTAACGGAAACCCAACAGGAGTAACAACAGCAAGTAACAACACCCTTTGTGCTGGTACATATACTGGTCAAATGGTTGATGCTAATGGATGTCAGGCTAGTGTTGGAGTTACCATTAATGAGCCATTGGTTTTAAATGGTTTAATATCAGCTTCAACTGATGTAACTTGTTTTGGAGATTGTGACGGTAGCGCAACGGCCACTATTTCTGGAGGAACCGCTCCTTATACTTATCAATGGAATGATGGTGCTGCTCAAACCACAGCTACTGCAACAAATTTATGTCCTGGAACTTACACGGTAAATGTTGTAGATGCTCAAGGTTGTACATTTAGTTTAAACACTATAATTGCAGAACCTGCTCAAATAATTTTAAATACAACAGCAATTGATGCATTTTGTAACACAGGTACAGGTAGCACAACAGCCGTTTTAGTGAGTGGAGGAATTGCTCCTATGAACTATTCATGGAACGATCCTTCTACACAAAACGCTATAACTGCGCTTAACCTTGTTCCAGGAAATTACACAGTAACGGCAACTGACGCAGATGGGTGCAGCAATACTGCAACTATTACAGTTGGAGATATTCCCGCAGGAACAGCCACTTTAACTAATATTACTGATGTATTATGTTTTGGTGGAAGTACTGGTTCCGTTTCCGTTTCGATGAGTGGAACAGGCACAGCACCGTATAGTTATAATTGGTTTAATGGTTCAGGTTTGGCTATAGGTCAAACAGGAATTACTGCCTCTAATTTACCAACAGGAAATTATTACGTTGAAGTTACCGATGCAAACGGATGTATTTCTACAAGTGTCACCACACTTATAAACCAACCGGCTGAATTAACAGCTACCACCAATTCAAGTCCCACACTTTGTAATGGAAGCTGTGATGGAAATACACAAGTATTCCCAGTTGGTGGTGTGGCTCCTTATACCTATTTATGGGATGATCCCTTATCTCAAAACGTAGCCTTAACAAACAATATGTGCGCAGGAACATATACAGCAATAATAACAGATAACAATGGATGTACCGTTACAGCCACTTCCACTGTAACTGAGCCAACTGCTCTTACTGCAACAGATGCCATTACCGATGCCAATTGTGGTTTAAGTAATGGACAAGGATGTGTCATTCCTTCAGGAGGGGTTGCGCCATATACTTATTTATGGCCAAATTCAACAACAAATTCTTGTGCAACAGGAATTCCTGCAGGTAGTTATTGTGTAGATGTTACAGATGCAAATGGTTGTGTATTGACTCATTGTATAAATATACAAGATTTAAATGGGCCATCCGCAACAATATTAAACACTGTTAACGTTTCTTGTAATGCAGGAAATGATGGTTCAGCAACCGTAGATATGATAGGAGGTAACGGTTTCTTTACTGCTCAATGGGATAATAACGCGGGCAACCAAGTAACACCAACTGCATCTAACTTAGCGGCTGGGACGTATGGTGTTACTATAACAGATAGTATTGGATGTACAGCATCTACAAGTGTAACGATTATAGAACCTGATGCTTTGGTTAGTTTCCAAATAACCAATCAACCTACTTGTTTCCAATCATGTGATGCTACAGCAACAATAAATGTAGTTGGTGGTACGCAACCCTACTCTTATTCTTGGACTAATAATTTAAATGCAATAATAGGTACCAATGCCACAGTATCAAATTTGTGTCAAGGAAATTATAATCTTACTTTAAATGACGCAAATGGATGTAACCAAATATTAAATTATGTAATTACTGATCCAATCCAAGTTACAGGAACTGTTACTCAGACAAATGTAACTTGTTTTGGAGCTTGTGACGGAACTATAACAGCGACTGGAGTGAATGGTATTGCACCATTTACCTATCAGTGGGAAGCAGCTGCTGCTAACCAAACTACAGCTACTGCTTCAGGCTTATGTCCTGGAACCTATACTTGCACCATTACAGATGCCAATGGATGTACGAATATAGTTACTGGAACCATCATTGAGCCTACATTGTTAACGGCAGACATTCCAACTAGCCAAAATGTTTCTTGTTTTGGATTAAATGATGGGTTTGCAAATGCTTTGGGTGCAGGAGGTACCGCTCCATATTCTTATTCTTGGAATAATGGTGCTGGGACTAATGCTACTGCAACCAATTTAGTTTCGGGTAACTATGAAGTTACTATTACTGATGCAAATGGATGTACTTCTTTGTCTGATGTGTTCATTGCTCAACCAACACAGCTCTCGGCTACTAGTTCAAAAACGAATGTAACTTGTTTTGGTGCTTGTAATGGAACTGCATCAGTAGCTGTTTCAGGTGGAACTCCAAATTATACCTATCAATGGGATAATGCAGGATTTAGTACTACTTCTGGCATCTCAAATTTATGCAATGGTACATACAACGTAATTATAACTGATGCCAATAATTGCCAAATTACAACATCCGTAAACATTACTCAACCTACTGATGTTAATATTTCAGCAACAATTACCAATTCAAATTGTGGTCAAAATAACGGTCAAATATGTGTAAATACATTTGGAGGAACATTCCCTTATGTATACCAATGGAATGATCCATTTACACAAACCACAGCTTGTGCGTCATCACTCAATGCAGGTTGTTATTTATTAACTATAACCGATGGTAATGCTTGTTTCAAAGACACCTTGTTATGTCTTAATGATATTGCAGGACCAACCGTAACTTTTGTTAATAGTGTAGACGTTAATTGTAATGGAAATCAAAACGGATTAGTAGAATTTAATGCGGTTGGTGGAACAGGCACTTTAACATTACAGTGGTTTAACAACTTAGGTGTTGTGATTCCTGCTGGAAATGGAAGTTCTTTGCTTACGAATCTAAACGGGGGTTGTTACACTTTTCAAGCAACCGATGCAGCTGGATGTATTGCTTCTTTAACCAATTGTATTACTGAGCCTAATGCTATTAATTCAGCTGTATTCCCTTCAACTAATGTAACTTGTTTTAACGGATGTAATGGAACCGCTACTGTTAATGCGAATGGTGGCACTGCTCCTTATTCATTCAGTTGGAACAACCCTGGAAATACTACAGCAGCAAGTGCAACTGGACTATGTGCTGGAACTTTTACAGCTACAGTGACCGATGCTAACAGTTGTTCAACTCAAAGTTCCATCACAATTACTCAACCACAACAATTACAAATAACAATTGTATCAACAGTTCGCCCATTGTGTTTTGGCGATTGTAATGGTGGAGCAACAATAGGAATTACAGGTGGAACTCAACCGTATTTAATTTCTTGGTTAACAAATGGTGCGTCCGGATTAACCAATGGAGGTTTGTGTGCTGGTCAACATACGGTAGTGGTTACAGATGCAAACGGATGCTCTGCTCAGATTGAAGTTCCCTTACAAGATCAACAACCATTGACAGTTGGTAACAGTATTGTTGGCGCAACTTGCAGTGCATGTAATGGATCGGTATCATTATCACCAAATGGTGGTGTACCCAATTATTCGTACAATTGGAATGGTGTAGGAACTGCAGTTGGTCAAATTGCCAACCAAGGACTTTGTCCAGGTAATGGAATAGTAACCGTTACTGATTTAAATGGATGTACATTTGATGTATCGTACACCGTTCCAGATGCTGGTTCGCCTGTAATTGATAATATGACCTTTACTTCTCCATCTTGTTTTGGTACAAGTAACGGTTCAGCAAGTGTTTTTGTTTCTCAAGGTACACCCGCATATACCTATTCTTGGAACGACCCATTCAGTCAAACTGTTGCAAATGCAGTTGCATTACCAGCTGGTAACTATTGTGTTTCGGTTACCGATCAAAATGGTTGTGCAACCTCAAATTGTATTAACGTGACACAACCATCTGTTTTAGGGGCTGTTCCAGATATTTCTAGAACAATTTGTTTTGGCGAATCAACACAACTTTGGGCAAGCGGTCAAGGTGGAACATCGCCTTATACAATCAACTGGACAACAGCTGGTTTATCAGGTGGCGGTCCTATAACTGTTAGCCCTACTTCTACTTCAAACTATTGTTTCACTGTTACGGATGCTAATGGCTGTTTATCACCAAATGCTTGTATAACTATTACTGTGAGAGATCCTTTAGCTATTGATTTGATAGATGCAGTATCCTTGTGTACTGGATTGGATGTTGATTTAGTTGCTACTGCCTCTGGAGGTGACCCTACTGGATATTCTTTCAGTTGGATTAATGCGGCAAATAACCAATCGATAACCGATGTTGAGGTAGGTGCTTCTTCTACCATTACCGTAGGTCCAACGGTACCTACAACTTATCAAGTAACGTTATCAGATGGTTGTTCAACCGATGCAATTGAAGAAGTTGATGTAATCATATTAAATAATCCAGTAGCTTTCTTAAATGTGGCTGATTCAAACGGGTGCGAGCCATTCAATGCTCAGTTTACAATAAACACTGATATAGGTACCAACTTCTTGTTTGATGTAAATTGTGATGGAACTAATGAGGTAACTACTACAAACACTAACTTTAGTTACCTATTTGCAAATGAAGGATTATATGATATTTGTTTAGATGTGGTGAGTGCAGCAGGTTGTACGACTTCATTAAGTTACCCTGAACTGATTGAAGTGTATCCTTTACCTGTAGCTAATTTCACTCCAGACCCAAGTTCAACAACAATTTTAACACCGTATGTAACTTTCAATGATAATTCTATTGGAGGGACAACCTATAATTGGGACTTTGGTGATGGATTGACTGTTAATGGACTAATTTCTTCTACAATTTTAGGAGTTGACCACACATCTGGACCTATGATTACACCAATACATACCTATGCAGATACAGGTATTTATGATGTTACATTAACAGTTACAACCGAATATGGGTGTATCAATACTTACACCTATCCAATTGTTATTGACGGTGATTATGCATTCTATGTATCAAATGCATTTACACCGGATGGTGATGGAGTAAACGATACTTTCCGTCCAGACGGTATTGGTCTTGATCCTGACAATTATGAATTCTTGATCTTTAATAGATGGGGACAATTGATTTTTGAATCCTACAATCCGAACACATCGTGGGATGGTACTTTCAATGGAGTTGAATCCCAACAAGACGTCTATGTTTGGAAAATTAAAACGAAAGATCACACCAAAAAAGAACGTGAATATTATGGTCACGTCACTTTAGTTAGATAATTAACCTCTTAAAATCCTCGAAAATATTCGGGGATTTTTTTTTACGTAAAAATACTGATTAAGCTTTTTAGAATTACTCATAGATTTGCACTCTAATCAAAACAAATCTACTATGAAGTTGCTCTTAGTTATACTTTGCCTAATTACAAGTTCGCTCCTATTTGCTCAAGATTTAGTTCTTACTCAAGATAAAAAAGGGAGATGGGGAGTAAATGATTTAAATAGAAAAAAAGTTATTCCTTGTAAATATGATAAAATGGAGTTAATTGTCAATTTTAATAATCAAGTAATTTTAATTAAAGTTCAATTAAATGATACCAGTTATTTTATAGACAGAAATGATGATTTAGTAGATCCTGAACTAGTAAAATTCAAAAAAGATAATAAAATTGGATTTGGCATTATGACCAATGGTATGATAACTGTAGTTATACCTGCAGAATATGAGGCAATTTCAAATGATTTTAATGAAGGATTAGCAAGTGTTTATAAGAACGGAAGTTGGATGGTAATTGATAAAACAGGAAACTTAGTAATTCCAATGAAAAAGTTTGGTTATATTAGTGTTTTTTATTCTAATGGTTTAATTCCCGTTTGTGATTGGGCCGAACTCAATAAGTATGGATCTTTGGATGGGAAAAGAGGCAAATGGGGATATGCTGATAAAAATGGTAATTTAGCCATTAAATTTCAGTATGATTTAGCTTCTTATTTTTCTGAAGAACGTGCTATTGTTGAAGTCGGTAATAAATTTGGTTTTATCAATACCAAAGGAGATCAAATTGTTGAACCAATTTATGATGCTGCTTATTCATATCATGAGGGTTTGGCTGGTGTGAGAATAGGAAAATACCAATCAAATCTAGAAAGCAATTGGGGATTTATTGATTTGTCTGGAAAAGTGGTAATCCCTTTTGATTTTGATTTTGTTGACCCTGAAGGATTTAAAAATGGCAAAATTAAAGTCAGATCAAATGGAGAATTTTTTATGATTGATAAAACGGGCAAACGAACAAATGATTTTGTTTCTACACCAGAATTTTATTCCAGTAATGAAAATTTAGTAGTTTATAAAAATATGAAAGGCTACTTTGGAATAAAAAACGAATACGGAAAAGTATTTGTTAATGCCACCTTTACGAGCATAAAAAAAGATATTGTTTCTGGTGTTTATATTGCTAAAAAAGAATCAAAATGGCAGTTAATGAGCTCGAAAGGTATAGAAATAACACCTCTAAAATATACAAATATTCAAAGTTTGAACTATGGCACTTTTAATGGACAAGGTTACTTTTCTTTCCAAACAGAAGAAAGTATTGAATCTCCTGCTAAATGGGGTCTAATGAATCACGAAGGTAAAGAAATAACCGTCCCACAATTTGAATCTATTCTTGACAAAGGGGAAGATTTTTTTGCGGTTAAAATAAATGAAAAATGGGGCTACATTAATATTAATGGTCAAAAAATTATAGATTGTAAATATGACTTAGCAAATAAATTTAGTGGTGGTGAGGCTTTTGTAAGAATTGGGAAAGAGCATTATTACATTGATAAAACAGGTAAACGAATAACAGGTAAAGGGAATCAATTAACAAATGCAGTATTAACTTTTGATAATACTAACAGAAATTACAGTGTTTTTGCAAATTATGATCGACAAGTTTATGGCTTATGTGAAGAGGATAATCTTTCAAAGGTTATAACTAATGCTAAATATTCTTACATTTTACCCTATTCACCTTTTAATGATTTAATCATTGTGAATAACGGATGCAGTTTAACCCAATATGCGGATCTACCATTAGGGGGAAAGTATGGAATTGTTGATTCTCAAGGGAAAGAATTGGTCTCACCTAAATATGATTGGATTGGAGATTTCTATTTCGCTAATTCACCTGTGGTAGCTATTGGAGTTAAACAAAAAGTTGTTTGGCAAGAATTTGAAACATTGCTTACGTATG
Organism: uncultured Flavobacteriales bacterium; assembly: GCA_964419055.1. Taxonomy (GTDB): domain Bacteria; phylum Bacteroidota; class Bacteroidia; order Flavobacteriales_D; family Parvicellaceae; genus CAYQNU01. The sequence continues at coordinate 128,902 of CAYQNU010000003.1, forward strand.
AAGGAAAATGGGGCGCTATTAATGAAAAGGGCATTGAAGTGATACCTTTAATACACAATTGCGTAATTGGATACGCACTTGAAATTTCCGAAAATGAATTTCAATATTATTATGCTTGTAATAAAGGTGGTACTTGGAAAAATGGCATTCAAACTGAAGGGGATGTGTATGAATCTTATTTTATTGAAGGCGGAAATTGGGCTTTATTTGATGTCCAAGGGAAACAACTTTTAAATTTTGAATTTGATGATATCAATTTTGATAATGGCGAAATAAATGTTGTTAAAGATGGGAAAAAAGGTATTTATAATTCAATCCAAAACAAAATAAATTGGTAATCTTATTTAGTAAGTTATAAAAAATGTCTGATTAGATTATATATTAAGTACACTTAAAATATTATCGGCCACTCTAAAAGCATTAGCATAAATTGTCCAAGTATAGGTTACGCTGCCTCCCGTTGGCATAAAACTGCCATCTGTAATATATAAATTTTCAACTTCATGGGCTTTACAGTTTTTATCCAAAACAGATGTTTTGGGGTCATTGCCAAATCGACAACCTCCAGCCATCAAATTGACAGATGGATAGTCTGAAATGTTCCAAGTTATCGATTCACATCCCATTTTTTCCAAAATTTTGGAAGCTTTCTGTGCAATATACTCCCCTATTTGTTTATCTTTTTCATAGGCTCCCAACCAAACTTTTGCAACGGAATCACCCCATTTATCTTTTTTCGTTTCGTCTAACTCAACAAAACAATTATCGTGCGGTGTCCAATCAACAAATATTTCGAATTTTAACTTTTGGCTTTTGGTGAAATATGAAACCATTTTATTCTTTAATTCCATTCCATAAACCAACCTACTCCCATCCCACTTTAGCTTATTCGCTTTTGACACAGGATTGGCATGTTCCCACAAAAAATCAACAGTTCCACCTTTAATTGGTCCTTCTCCAAACAAAGCATCGTTGATCTCATACCATTGTTGAGTGGCTCTATTTACAAATAATCCAGGTATATGAAAAGCTTCCGCTTCTTCTTTTGTATAGTGGACATAGTTTACCAATCCTGAGCCCACACCTCCTGCCGAAAAAAGTAAGTTTTTACCCACTTGTCCGTTGTTATTCGCTAATCCATTTTCAAACTCTGGGTTTTTACTTGACAACAATAATCGGGAGGTTTCTACGGCTTGCGCAGCCACAACAAATATACGGGCAGAAACCTTTTGAAGTGCACCCACTTCATCGTGATAATGCGCTTCGATTACCTTGCCTTGTCCATCTGTTTTTAGAAAAAATACTTTAGAATGCGGTCTTATTTCACAATTACCTGTTTTTACAGCATCGTTTAACAAAGCAGCTCGCCCACTTCCTTTGGCGTCAGATGAACAACCATAACTTCCACAATAATTTGAATAATAACAACTCTTACGATCTCCTTTTGGTTGCGACAAGATAGCCCTTGCCACAGGAAAACTAGAGATAGCGAGTTCTTGACAAGCTTTATCAATGTATTCCGTAATCTTGTTTTCGCCTAATTTTGGATAAGGAAATTGATTTACACTTCGAGGTTCCTGAGCCACATGACCTACCACTTCTCCAGAAACCCCAATTTCAGTTTCTACTTTTGAATAATAGGGCTCTAACTCTTCATACGAAATAGGCCAATCTACCGTGTTGCATTTTTCATCTGCTCCGTAGGTACTTTTTAATTTAAAATCAGTTGGTTTCATTCGGTGAAAATAGCCGCTCATTAGATTTGAAGAGCCTCCTACCATATTACCATTCCACAAACCAGCTGTTGATTCTACCCATTCTCCTGCTTCATTTTTACGAACAATAGTATGGTACTCATCCGCCACTTTGGGAACATACATTTGATGACGGGTTACCACGTTTTCATCTTTAAAAAATTGATCTGTTTTTATCCAAGGTCCTTTTTCGAGAACAACAACCTTATATCCTGCTTTTGAAAGCACACTGGCAACAGGTGAGGCTCCTGCGCCACTACCTATTATGCACACATCAATCATTTTGATTGGTATTTATAGCTGTTAAATAATGAGGGTATTTATAGGCTTCTGTAATTCGAGGTTGTCCAGATGCGTGATGTAGCCAATTCCAACCCATTTCATTTGTGTTGCCACCGTAGATAGGATCTAATAGTAATGCTTCAAAAATCAACGTCAATAATCTACCTAAAAAATTCTTATGTTCTTTTATTTCAGCAGCTTGCTTCACTAATTTTTCCCAATCTTGAGGAGTGTAATCATAACAATTGGGTGTACTCAGAGAAATTTCATTAGAAAACGAAATGAGTTTCTTGAGTCCCTCAATAAAATACTCTTTATCAGATTGAGCTAACAACGAATCAGAAAGATAAGCAACTGCGTATCCGTGCGCATTAATATCTGCAGCACTTGGTCCATTGCCATCTGCTGGAAATAATATATTTTGAATGTAAAATAAAACGTGCATTTCCTTATCTGTAAAAACACCTTTACCATCTAAGTGAGGTTGTTCATTTATTTGACAACTTGTTAAAAAAGGAAAATGAAGTGCCGTAGCGCCTAAAATAACATTTCGAATAAAAACTCTCCTTGAATTATGCCAAAGCTCCTCTTCTTCTGAGGTTAGTATTTCGTCATTTTCAGTAGAGTATTTCATTTGGGTGATATATAAAAAAATAAAGATACAAAAAAAGCCCTGACGTAAACGACAGGGCTTAAAAAAAATTTCCTTTTGGAAACTATCTTTAATTACATAGCTGGTTCAGCAGCTGGAGCAGCTGTAGAATCACCACCACAAGTAGTAGCAGGAGCTTCAACTGGAGCCTCAACTGGAGCTTCAACTGGAGCTTCTGGAGTTGTAGCAGCTGGAGTTTCTGTAGTTTCAGCAGCTTTCTCACCACAAGATGTCATTGTGAAAGAAGTAATTGCTACTAAAGATAGGATAGTTCCTAAAGTTCTTAAGTTCTTTTTCATTTTAAATAGGTTTTTAAGTTTAAATTCGATGCAAAGGTAAGGGAATAAAAATATCACTTCCAAATTTTCATTCAACTTTTTTAAATTACGGCTTTGATCAATAATTTAATATCCTGAACCTGCTCCGCCAATAACCTCAATAGGGTGCCATGTTGTTTTAACTTCTTGTAAATCAGTAATATAATATGGGTTCTCGTGCGTTTCGTGACTCCAATTTCCATCTGTTCTTAGGATAATTCTTTTAAGATTTTCAACAGAAAGCTGTTGAATTTCAGCAATTTCGGTTGTTAAATTATCACAAAACACCAAGGCATTGATATCCATGTGGCTTGCAAACTGGTTTAGTAGCTCCTTTTTTTGACCCGTAATGATGTTCACTACACCCCCCGGCACATCTGAAGTTGCTAATACTTCTGACAAGGTGATTGCTGACAGCGGTAAATTTTCGGACGCCAAAACAACGCAGCAATTACCGCCTGCAATAACAGATGCAATGTTGGATACCAATCCAATTAAGGCACTTTCAGCAGGAGCAATAATTCCAACAACACCCATAGGTTCTAGGGTGCTAAAATTGAAGTGGCTACTTGCCACAGGATTTACCGAACTAAATACTTGTGTATATTTATCACACCATCCAGCATAATAAATCCATCTATCTATTGATAATTCTACTTCCTTATTAGCTTGTGGTTTACTCAACCCTTGTAGCATCAATTCATCAATGAACTGTGCTTTTCTTCCTTCCATTACTTCTGCAATGCGATATAGTATTTGGCTTCGGTTATAAGCAGTTGCCATACGCCAGCCACCTTGTGCCGAACGAGCAGCGACTACTGCATTTTTAACATCCTTTCTGGAGCCTAAGCAAATATTGCCTAACGGTTTTTTATTAATTGTTGGCTGGTAATATCTCCCCGACTCGGTGCGAGGAAATTTACCTCCAATATATAATTTGTATGTTTTCAAAACTTCTAATCTAGACATAATTAATTCAAATTGTAGTAAAATCGATTATTAAAACTTTAAATAAGCATCCAGACCTTGTAGTCCGCCCTCGCGACCGAAGCCACTTTCTTTGTAACCACCAAATGGTGAAGTAGGATCAAATTTATTGTAGGTATTTGCCCAAACTACACCTGCTTTTAATTGGGAAGTTAAATTGAATATTTTGGAACCTTTGTCCGTCCAAACACCAGCAGACAAACCAAAAGGAGTGTTGTTGGCTTTAGCGATTACTTCATCAACATCTCTAAAAGTTTGAATGGCTAAAACGGGTCCAAAAATCTCTTCTTGTGCTATTCTATTGGATTGAGCCACATTTAAAAATAAAGTTGGCGGACACCAAAACCCTTTTTTGGGTAAGGTACACGTGGGTTGATAAATTTCTGCCCCTTCCTCCTTACCAATTTTGATATATTTGTTAATGGTTTCTAGTTGCTTTTTGGAATTGATAGCCCCTATATCTGTATTTTTATCTAAAGGATTGCCTACAATGAGTGATTGCATTCTATCTTTTAGTTTGCGCATCACCACTTCATAAACCGATTCTTGAACAAACAAACGCGATCCAGCGCAACAAACGTGACCTTGATTAAAGAAAATTCCATTGATTACCCCTTCAACAGCTTGGTCTAAAGGTGCGTCTTCAAAAATGATATTAGCAGCTTTACCGCCTAATTCCATAGTTGATTTTTTGCCCGATCCAGCAATGGACTTCATAATCATTTTACCAACTCCAGTAGAACCAGTAAACGCAATTTTATTGACATCAGGATGATTGACCAATAAAGAACCCGTGGCTCCAGCCCCCGTTATAATATTTACCACTCCTGGAGGTAAACCTGCATCTTGAAATAATTCAGCTAATTTTAATGCTGTTAATGGAGTTGTTTCGGCTGGTTTCAACACAACTGTATTGCCACAAGCCAAAGCTGGAGCAATTTTCCAAGCAATCATTAACATCGGGAAATTCCACGGAGTAATTTGACCAACAACACCTAAAGATTTTGGTTTTTTATTGGGAAAAGCATAATCTAATTTATCGGCCCAACCTGCGTAATAGAAAAAATGAGCCGCTGCCAACGGAATATCTATATCTCTTGATTCGCGAATCGTTTTACCACCATCCAAAGTTTCAATTACCGAAAATTCTCGAGCACGTTCTTGAATTAAACGGGCAATTCGATAAATATATTTTCCTCGTTCTTTTCCCGAAAGCTTAGACCACACATTATTGTATGCATTTCGAGCTGCTTTAACTGCCGCATCCACATCTTTTTGATCCGCTTCAGCAATTTCCGCTAATTTTTCTTCAGTTGCTGGATTTATGGTATCAAAATACTTATTCGATTTTGGTTTTACAAATTTTCCATCAATGAATAAATCATATTTTTTTTTCAATTTAATATGAGAAGTACTTTCTAGAGAAGGAGCATAACTCCAATCTGATGAAAAGTCAATACCTTCAATTAAAGATTCTTTTGTATTTTTTTTTGCCATAAAATCAGCCTATAATTTTAAAATAATTGAATAAAGGTTTCCTCCTTTTTGAAAACATTTAAATATCGGGTCTAAATTATTATTTTTTTTCAAGTAGTTGCCAAAATGATTCAACTAAATATTTCAACTTATTAATAACCTACTATGCTTTGGTTATGATTCATAAAATTATAAACTAAAATCCGGTTGACTAATAGTTGCTTTTCAGGCACTTCTAAAATCAACTTAAGCACCTCATTGGCTTGAAAAACACCAATTAAACCCGGCACTACTCCCAATACGCCATTTACCTCACAATTAAATATTTCGCTATCCGCAATCCTTTGGGGAAATAAATCTCTGTACTTTTTCGATCCACGATAATTAAAAACACCCACTTGCCCTTCAAATTTTTGAATAGCACCATAAACTATGGGGATAGTTAACTCATCACTAACATCATTTATAACATACCTTGTTTCAAAGTCATCACAAGCATCCACAATTAGGTCATATCCCATCATTAGACCTTTTGCATTGTCCCTATTTAGTTTCTCATCAAAATGAACAATAGAGCAGTTTGGATGCAAAAAAGACAACTTTTCAGCGGCTACTTTTGCTTTCTTTTTGCCAACATCGTTGACCCCAAATAATATTTGACGATGTAAATTAGAAAGTTCTATAACATCAAAATCAATTATTCCAATGGTGCCAACACCCGCTGAAGCTAGATATAACAATAACGGGCAACCTAATCCTCCTGCTCCAATGACTAAAATTTTGGCCTGTGAAATGAGCGTTTGACCTTTCACCCCAACTTCATCAAGAATAATCTGTCTACTGTATTTTGAAAAATCTTCTTTTTGGAGCATTAACAAGTATTTATAGATTGTTCACAAAAATAGTTCATAAAACTTCACAACAAATGTGTCTAATTGAAAAAAAGAAATTTAATTTGCACCCTTATTCAACTTGTGTTAAGCAAATGTTAATTTTGAATTTGAAAAACCCATTCATTGCGTGCCTAAATTAAATAAAAATATTAAATCAAGGTTAATTGTAATCAACCAAACCAAAACGCTTTTGCTAAAGAAATTTGGTGAGCCAGCTACTTATTCATTGGTTGGAGGATTTGTTGAAGAAGGCGAGACCCCACGTGAAGGCTTAATTAGAGAAGCATTCGAAGAAATTGGAATGAAAATAAGCGTTGATGAATTGTTTTTACTCTCTAAACTTCGAGGTAAGAAAAATCCTGAATTAACTAAGTTTTATTATTTGCTAAGCGATTGCACAAAATCCTTTGAATTGAAAGAAGTGCACAAATTTGACAGTATCGTTTGGATGAATTTAGATGAGGCCTTATTGAATCTCAAAGGTACGGACAGACAAATTTTCAAAAAACATTTTTTAGAAAACACCAATTCTATGGCGGTAAGCTTTAGTAAAATTGAAAAACCAAAAGACTAAACTAAAGGTGTTCTAGTTTTACATTTATTTGAGTTAAAGAATTGTTTTATTAGTCTATTTTTTTCATTAAGTTTCTTAACAATTTCATCTTTCAGGTCTTCAATGTCTTGTATAACAATACATCCAAAAATAGGATTTCAACAATTTGTTAAAAATTGTTATTTAAAAAATAAGTAGTGTACTATTTTTTTTTGTAACATTGGGCAACCAAAAGAAACAATTTTATGAAGAAGCTCTCCTTTCTATTGCTTTTTGCTGCCTATAATCTTACATTTTATGCCCAAACTTGGGTTGATATGATGCAAGACCCCAATGCTAATTTTTATGAAACTCAAGAAGAGTTTAATGCTTATTGGGATAATCGTCCTTATGAAAAAGGGAAAGGGTACAAACAATTTAGAAGATGGGAGAATTATATGGAGCCTCGTGTATTTCCAAGAGGGGATGTAAAAGTTGCTTCAAAGGCCTATGAGGAATTTGTAAGTTACAAAAAAAACAACCCAACCTTCTTCATTCCAAATACAGCGCGTTCAACTGGAAACTGGACACAAATGGGGCCTGTCGGTGCTCCAACCAACGGTGGAGCTGGGAGAATCAACTTCGTTCGCTTTATGCCGGGTAACACAACTACCATGTTCGTTGGTTCACCTGCGGGAGGTTTATGGAAAACAACCAATGGTGGAACTTCTTGGACCACAAATACGGATCAACTATCGGTAATTGGTTGTACCGATATTGCTATTGATCCTGCCAACACCAACATTATGTATTTGGCTACCGGAGATGGTGAAGCTGGAGACACCTACAGTATTGGAGTACTAAAATCTACTGATGGCGGAACTACTTGGTTACCTAGTGGTTTAACTTGGACCGTAAATCAAGGACGCACGATCAGTAAATTATTGATTCACCCAACCAATTCATCAATACTTTTAGCGGCTACTTCCAATGGAGTTTACCGAACTACTGATGCTGGAGCAACTTGGACTCAAGTGAGAACAGGTAATTTTAAAGATATGGAATTCAAACCTGGTGATCCTAACACTGTTTACGTTTCGGGAACAACCTTTTGGAAATCCATTAATAATGGTCAAAACTGGACTCAAGTTACAAGTGGATTACCTACTACAGGAATTGCTCGTATGGCCTTAGCTGTAACTCCTGCCAACTCAGCCTATGTATATATGCTGGTTGCAAGAAGTTCAGATAATGGATTATTGGGTGTTTACCGATCTACTGACAACGGGACAACATTTACTCAAAGAATTGGTACATCCCCCAACTTATTAGGATGGAACTCGAATGGTGGTGATGCAGGAGGACAAGGCTGGTATGATTTAGCCATTGCTGCTTCTGAAACAAATGCAGATGTAGTTGTTGTGGGTGGAGTAAATATGTGGCGTTCAACTAATGGTGGAACAAATTGGACCATCAACGGACACTGGACAGGTTCAGGCGCTCCTTATGTGCATGCTGACATCCATGATATTGTATTTTTACCTGGAAGTGGAACAACTTATTACTCTGGTAACGATGGAGGAATATTCAGAACAACTAACAGTGGAACAGGATGGTCAGACATAAGCGCCAATCTGACCATAGCACAACAATATCGAATTGGTGGATCTACAGCTACACAAAACTTATTAGTTTCTGGTCACCAAGATAATGGAACAAATAAAATGACAGGTACCAACTGGGCACAAATTTATGGCGGTGATGGTATGGATTGTTTTATTGATAGAACAAATGACAATAGAATTATTGCCTCTTACGTTTATGGTGATTTTCAGCGTTCAACCAATGGCGGTGGTACTTGGACAACCATCACAACTGGATTAACGGGGACAGCTGCTTGGAATGCTCCTATACATCAAGATCCAGTAACTGCTAATACTTTTTATTGTGGTTATCAACATATTTTTAAAAGTACCAACTCAGGTACCAATTGGACACAATTAGCAGCTTTACCAGTAGCTACAGGTTCAGTTGTCGAATTCGATGTTGCTCCATCAAATGTCAATTACATTTATGTTGTTAAATCCAATAACGTGTTTAAATCTACCAACGGAGGAACTTCTTGGACTACCATCACCACTGGATTACCTACAGCAAGTGCAGCAGCAACTAATGTTGAAATTCATCCAACTAATCCTGATATAGTTTGGGTTACCTTTTCTGGATATTCGGCAGGTAATAAAGTTTTTATGACAACTAATGGAGGGACAAATTGGACGAACTATTCTACTGGTTTGCCAAACTTACCCGCCAATTGTATTATTTATCAAAATTCAACACCTGATGCTTTATACTTAGGAACAGATGTAGGGGTATATTACAGAGATAATACATTGTCAGCATGGCAACCTTATATGACAGGTTTACCAAATGTTGTTGTGACTGATTTTGAAATTTATTATCCAACTCAAAAATTAAGAGCCGGAACCTTTGGTAGAGGCTCTTGGGAATCGGATTTATTTACTGCTGGAGCCTCAGCACCCATAGCTAATTTTAATGCCAATCGTCAAGTTATTTGTCAAGGTCAACAGGTAAACTTTACTGATGCATCTTCGTTTGCCCCAACTAGTTGGAGTTGGACATTTACAGGTGGGACTCCTGCAACCTCTACAGCCCAAAACCCAACGGTTACCTACTCAACACCAGGAACATATCAAGTTGTTTTAACAGCTACAAATGCTAATGGAAGTGACACAAAAACAGAGGTAGGTTACATAACAGTAACTTCTCCACAAGTATTGCCTTTAGTAGAAGGTTTTCAAGGCACTTTTGCCCCAGCTGGTTGGGTTATCAATGATGTAAATGGTAATAGTGCTAGTTGGCTTCATGCAACTTCTGTAGGAGGATTTGGAACGAGTACTTCTTGTACTGTTTTTGACAATTACAACACAGATGAGGCAGGTGCTCGTGATGAATTCTGGACTCCAAAATATGCTTTTACCAGTTTATCAAGTGCAACTTTAACATTTGATGTTGCATATGCTCGCTATAATGCTACCTACTCCGATTCTCTTGCTGTGCTTGTTTCAACCGATTGTGGATTAACATTTACTCAATTATTTTTGAAAGGAGGTACAACTCTTTCTACAGCGCCCGATGCAACAACTCTTTTTACACCAACAGCAGCTCAATGGAGAACAGAAACAATCAGCTTAAACAGTTATACTGGACAGGCGAATGTTATGATTGCTTTTCAAAATAGAGGTCGTTATGGAAATGCTATTTTTGTAGATAATGTAAATATTACCGGTGTTGTAAGTTCACCTGCTCCCGTGGCTGATTTCAGTGCAACACCAACAACTGTTTGTGTTGGTCAAACTGTTGCTTTTACTGATCTAAGTACTGGTGGTCCAACATCTTGGTCTTGGTCGTTTACAGGTGGCACACCCAATACTTCAACTGTTCAAAACCCTACAATTACCTATAATTCAGCCGGAACTTACGCTGTATCTTTAACCGCAACTAATGGAAGCGGTAGTGATACGGAGACAAAAACTGCCTATATAAGCGTTAATGCCAATCCTACTGCAACAGCAACAGCAAATAGTCCACTATGTGCAGGTACAACTTTAAACTTAAGCACTCCTGCTATAACGGGAGCTACCTATGCTTGGACAGGCCCAGGAGGTTATACAGCCACTACTCGAAATCCATCTCGTACTAACGTAACCACTGCTATGTCGGGAACTTACACAGTGACCGTGACGAATGGAGGTTGTTCAGCAACATCCTCAGTTAACGTAGTGGTAAACGCAGCGCCAACAGCAACAGCTTCTTCAAATGGACCTTTATGTGTTGGTGCTACATTAAATTTGAGCACACCAACAGTGACCGGTGCTACTTATGCTTGGTCAGGTCCTGGTGGTTACACATCAACTGTGCAAAATCCAACTCGAACTAACATAACTACAGCAATGGCCGGTACTTATACTGTAACGGTTACCAATGCTGGCTGTACATCAACTTCATCGGTAACAGTTGTTATAAATACCTTACCAACTGCCACAGCTAGTAGTAATGGGCCATTGTGTGCAGGTGCAACATTGAATTTATCTACCCCTGCAGTTACGGGAGCAACTTACGCGTGGGCTGGTCCTGGTGGATATACTTCTACCTTACAAAACCCATCTAGAACAAATGTTACAACAGCAATGGCTGGAACTTACACGGTTACAGTTACCAATGGAGGCTGTTCAGCAACTTCTTCAGTAACTGTAGTAATAAATGCTTCGCCTACGGCTACAGCAACATCCAATGGACCTCTTTGCGCTGGAGCAACTTTAAATCTTACAACTCCTGCAGTAACTGGTGCCACTTATGCTTGGACTGGACCAAATAGCTTCACTTCAACTTCTCAAAATCCAACAATTAGTAATGTGACAACAGCCATGGCTGGAACCTATTCTGTTACAGTTACCAATGCTGGATGCTCTGCAACTTCTTCTGTAACAGTAGTAATATCTGCTGCACCGACAGCATCTGCTGCCAGTAACGGACCAATATGTTCAGGTGCTACCTTAAATCTTACAACAACAACGGTAACTGGTGCCACTTATGCTTGGACAGGTCCAGGTGGTTATACCTCCACTACTCAAAACCCAACTCGAACTAATGCAACCACTGCTATGGCAGGTACTTACACAGTAACGGTAACTAATGGTGGATGTACAGCTACTTCATCTGTAACGGTTGTAATTAATGCATCCCCCACTGCTACAGCAACAGCAAATGGCCCACTTTGTGCGGGTGGTACATTAAATCTTTCAACCCCAGCAGTTACAGGCGCTACCTATTCTTGGACAGGGCCAGGTGGTTATACCTCTACAACAAGAAATCCTTCTAGAACCAATGTTACCACTGCAATGGCAGGTACTTATACGGTAATTGTAACCAATGGAGGGTGTACTGCTACTTCTTCTGTAACGGTGGTTATTACAGCTGCTCCAACCGCAACTGCAACAGCAAACTCACCACTTTGTTCGGGTTCAACACTTAACTTATCAACTCCTGCAGTGACTGGAGCTACATACGCTTGGACAGGACCTGGAGGTTATACTTCTACCACTAGAAATCCTTCTAGAACCAACGTTACAACTGCAATGGCTGGAACGTACACAGTTACAGTTACTAATGGTGGATGTACAGCTACTTCTTCGGTGACAGTAGTTATAAATGCTTCACCAACTGCAACAGCAACAGCTAATGGTACATTGTGTGCTGGTGCAACACTTAACTTATCTACTCCTGCAGTAACTGGTGCCACTTATGCTTGGACCGGACCAAATAGTTTTACATCTACAGTTCAAAATCCAACTATTGCTTCTACAACCACTGCAATGGCTGGAACTTACACAGTAACTGTAACAAATGGTGGTTGTACGGCTACTTCTTCTGTTACTGTAGCAATTGGATCACAACCTACTGCTATAGCAACGAGCAACGGACCACTATGTTCTGGGGCAACACTTAACCTATTCACACCTACTGTGGCAGGATCTACTTATGCTTGGACGGGACCAAACAGCTTTACATCAACCGCACAAAACCCAACTATTGCTTCTACAACTACTGCTATAGCGGGTACCTATACCGTGACAGTAACGAATGGTGGTTGTACCGCAACATCCTCTGTAACTGTTGTAATTAACGCATCACCTACTGCTACTGCCACGAGCAATGGTCCATTGTGTACCGGTACAACACTAAACTTATCTACCCCTGCTGTAACAGGAGCTACCTACGCTTGGACAGGACCAGGAGGATATACTGCTACAACAAGAAATCCTTCCAGAACCAATGTTACAACTGCAATGGCAGGTACATATACGGTAACTGTGACTAATGGTGGTTGTACAGCTACTTCTTCTGTAACTGTGGTTATTACATCTGCTCCAACCGCAACTGCAACAGCGAACTCACCACTTTGTTCGGGTTCTACACTTAACTTATCAACTCCTGCTGTAACAGGAGCTACATATGCTTGGACAGGTCCAGGAGGTTATACTTCTACCACTAGAAATCCTTCTAGAACCAATGTTACAACTGCAATGGCTGGAACGTACACAGTTACAGTAACTAATGGTGGATGTACGGCTACTTCATCGGTGACAGTAGTAATAAATGCTTCACCAACTGCTACAGCATCAGCTAACGGACCTCTTTGTACAGGTGCAACTTTAAATTTATCTACACCGGCAGTAACAGGTGCTACCTACGCTTGGACTGGACCAGGAGGATATACCTCTACTACTAGAAATCCATCTAGAACAAACGTTACAACAGCAATGGCTGGAACTTACACAGTAACTGTAACAAATGGAGGGTGTACTGCTACTTCTTCTGTAACCGTAGTTATTAATACTCAACCAACGGCTACTGCAAGTTCTAACACACCCTTATGTGAAGGAGCTACTTTAAATCTTTCTACTCCAGCAATAACGGGAGCTACCTATGCTTGGACAGGACAAAATAGTTATACTTCTTCAACTAGAAATCCATCCATAACCAACGTAACAACAGGAATGACAGGAACTTATACCGTAACCGTTACTAATGGCAGTTGTACAGCAACTTCTTCTGTAAATGTTGTGGTTAATGCATCACCAACAGCCCTAGCTGGGTCAAATGGTCCATTATGTGAAGGGGCTACATTAAATTTAAATACACCAACAGTTGCAACCGCCACATACGCTTGGACAGGGCCGAATGGATTTAACTCATCACTTCAAAACCCGACTCTAAGCACAATAACCACGGCTATGGCAGGTACATACAACTTGACAGTAACATTAGGCAGTTGCTCATCGGTTTCTTCAGTTGTTGTGGTAATAAATCCGGCTCCAACAGCTTTAGCTGCTGCTAACACGCCTTTGTGTTCGGGAGAAACATTAAATCTATCTACATCAGCCAATACTGGTGCGACTTACGCTTGGTCAGGTCCAAATGGATTCACAGATAATCAGCAAAACCCAAGTATTTCAAATGTTACCACAATAATGTCCGGTATGTATGAAGTTAACGTAACCATTGGTAATTGTTCAGCTTTGTCAACTGTAAATGTTGTTGTAAATGAAACGCCAACGGCCAATGCAACGAGCAATGGACCTATATGTGAAGGAAATACGTTGAATCTTTCTACAACAAACCAAGTTGGGGCATCTTACGCTTGGACAGGTCCAAATGGGTTTACTTCATCATTAAGTAATCCAACAATTACTTCAGCAACTTCACTTGAGGCAGGTTTATATACGGTTGTGACCACTATTGGTTCTTGTTCTAGCACTTCATCAGTACAAGTGGATATAAACGCTGCTGTTCCTTCCAATGCCTCAAGTAATAGTCCAATCTGTGAAGGTGGTGTATTAAACTTAACCACACCAGCAGTGTTTGGTGCTACCTATTCTTGGACAGGTCCTAATGGATTCACTTCAAATGTTCAAAATCCAATACTATTTAATGCCACGGCTAATGAAATAGGAAGCTATACCGTGGTTGTTACTACTGCACAATGTGGTTTAGTGGGAAGTACCTCATCAACTAGTGTAAACGTATTACCTTTGCCAGCAGCACCTATTATTACTTATGTTGGAGGAATTCTTAATTCGAATCAAACAAGTGGTAACCAATGGTATTTAGATGGCGAAGCAATAGTTGGAGAAATAGGTGTTACGCATACGCCTATATCTAGTGGAACATATACCGTAACCTATTCAAATGGCGAATGTACTTCTCAAGAATCTAATGAAATTCTACTTGATTTCTCTGCCATAGAATTAAATGATTTATTAGAAGTATTTGAGATTTATCCTAATCCAAATAATGGAACATTTATAGTAATGATTGCTGGAATAAAAGAAGGTAATTATTCGGTAGATGTTCTTAATACTATAGGTCAAACGGTATATAGCAAAGAACTTGGTCAATTACACCAAACTTCTTATCAAGAAAATATTGATTTAAGTTATTTATCAAGAGGAATATACTTCTTTAGAATATCATCAGAAGGTAAATCAACCTTTAAAAAGTTTATTGTTCAATAATTGAAAAAAGCCTAAGCAATTTTGTTTAGGCTTTTTTTTTTCGTAAACTTTCAGTTTGAGTCCGAAAATTATTTGGTCAGCGTACTAATTTTTGAACTAATTCAAAAACGTGTTCCGTTAATATGGCTTCCATTGACTGACTAGCACAATGTTCTTGTTGCTTCGTCTTTAATTTCCCATATACACTGCAAGGTCGACAAGGTATATTAGCCTGAATGATGAATGATTCATTATACAAAGGAGCAAAACCTAAATAAGGATGCGTTGGACCCCATATAGAAATAACAGGAACGCCCACAATTGAAGCAAGGTGCATATTTCCGCTATCCATAGCCACTACAGCTTTTGCTTTGGAAAGTATAAATAGTTCTTCCTCTAAACTAAATAACCCAGTAATATTCTTTGCGTTTGGGAAATGAGCTACCCAATCATCCAACGATTTTTTTTCATTTGCACCTCCTCCTAACAACATAATTGATACATTTTCTGATAAGGTTGATGTATAAAAAAGTTCTAAAAACGAGTGCCATTTTATTTGACCCCATTCTTTGCTTGAGTGTGCTGCAAACGGAGCAATGACTATAAAGTTTTGTTCATTAAAAATTGCTAATTCTGCCTTATCAAATTTTACTTTTGGTTCTAAACAGAACTTTTTGTTTAATGAGGCCTCCAAACCAGCCATTCTGAAAACATCAAGATACCTTTCGGTTGTGTGTTTAAGTGGGGTTAACGGTTTCTTTTTTGAGACTATCGCGTCTTTCTCCGATCGACCTTTATCAATTACGTAACAAGCTGTTGGTTTAAATGAAAGAGAAAAAAAACGTCTTATCACTTGTGTGCGCAACACATCATGTAAGTCGATAACCGCATCAAACTGCTCTGCTTTTAATTCTTTGTATAATTTTCGTAAACCAAAAAATCCTTTGTGTTCTTTTTTAAAGTCTGCGAAATGAAACGATAATCGACTATTTGATTTAAATAATGGCTTGAAAAAGGGCCGTGTCAAAAAGGTGATTTCTACATTAGGATGTTGTTCTAAAATAGCGTCAATAACTGGGGCACATAGAGCAACATCTCCCATTGCTGAAAAACGAATGACCAATAATTTTTTGGGAAGTTTTTTCAACTATTCTTTGACTTAAAGCACTATTAACGCTTAAATTCCATAATTGTTTTTTCGATAATCGCTACACATTCCATCAATTGTGATTCGGTCATAACCAACGGTGGGGCAAATCGAATGATGTTCCCATGTGTAGGTTTTGCTAACAAACCATTATCTCTCAGTTTCATACAAATATCCCAAGCTGTAGAGCTTTGTGGAGTATCGTTGATAATAATGGCATTTAACAAACCTTTTCCTCGTACTTTGCTTACTAAATCTGTTTTGGCGATTATGCGGTTCATTTCATTTCTGAAAATAACACCTAATTTTCGGGCATTTTGAGCTAAATTCTCTTCTTTAACTACTTCCAAAGCTGCCATTGCTACTTTTGCAGCCATTGGATTTCCCCCAAATGTGCTTCCGTGTTGTCCTGGTTTAATTACACTCATGATGTTGTCATTGGCCAAAACAGCTGAAACGGGATAAACACCACCTGAAACAGCTTTACCTAAAATCAAAATGTCCGGTTGGTTGTAGGTAGCTTGTTTTTCACAATGATTTTCACATGTACAATTACCACATACCGCCAAAAGACTGCCCGTACGTGCTATACCGGTTTGTACTTCATCAGCTATAAACAATACATTATTTTCGGAACATAAACGTTTTGCTTCTGTTAAGAAATCCTCGTTAGGCACATACACACCTGCTTCTCCTTGAATAGGTTCAACCAAAAATCCAGCTACGTTTTTATTTTGCAAAGCATTTTTAAGCGCTTCCACATCATTATAAGGAATTCTATCAAAACCAGGGGTGTAAGGACCAAAGTTTTTACGTGCATCTGGATCGTTTGAAAAGGAAACAATGGTAGTGGTTCTGCCATGGAAATTTCCTTCACAAACCACTATTACGGCTTCATTTTCTGCAATTCCTCGTTTTTCATAGGCCCATTTACGGCATAATTTCACAGCGGTTTCAACAGCTTCTGCTCCCGTATTCATCGGCAATACTTTATCATAACCAAAATAAGTTGTGATGTATTTTTCATATTCGCCTAATGCATCATTATAAAAAGCTCGTGAAGTCAACGTAAGAGTTTGTGCTTGTTCAACTAACGCCCCTACAATTTTTGGATGACAATGACCTTGGTTTACTGCGGAATATGCAGATAGAAAATCAAAATATTGTTTACCTTCTACATCCCAAACGTATACACCTTCACCTTTTGCCAAAACCACCGGAAGTGGATGATAATTATGAGCTCCATATTGGTCTTCTAATGCTATGGCTTCTGCCGATGTAATTTTTGTCATTGTTTCCATACTTAAGGATGTTGTATATAATTGGTGCAATTAATTGCTGTGCAAAAGTAATAAAAAAAAGCGCATCGAAAAAGTTCGACACGCTTCAATATAAAAAATAAGCGTTCAGAATTATTTAATTCCGTGCATTTTCTTAAGTAAGAATTTGTTTAATCCAAACATTACTAAACCTGCAATAATTGGAATGGCAGTGAATATCAAGAAGAAAACAGTTAAGCCATAGTCTTCAGAAATTTTGTCAATAAAACTTCCTGATAAACCTGCTAACGTATTGGCTATGAATGAAGCTAAAAACCAAATTCCAAACATAAATCCAACCAAGTTAGCTGGAGATAATTTACTCACATAAGATAACCCTACAGGAGATACAGCTAATTCGCCCATAGTATGCAATAAATAAGCGATTATTAAAAATACCATACTTACTTGTGCAGTTTCCGCTCCGTTTGGAATCGTCATACTTCCAAAAGCTAATACCAGAAAGCCTAATCCCACAAGAACTAGTCCTATACCAAATTTGACAGGTCCACTTGGGTTGTATTTACTCTCCCATATCTTGGCAAACAATGGTGCCAATAAAATGATAAAAAGTGAATTCAACACGCCAAACCAAGAAGCAGGCACCTCAAGCTCTTTGTCGAGCACAACATTTACTGTACCCGTGGTGCTTTGTGGGGTAATGGCAGCCACTTCATCTGTAATTTTTCTGAAATTGCCTTTATTATTTACGTCCAATATTTTTATTTCTTGACCAACTGAAACTTTAGCATCAGTCCTAATTGTTGTGTTGCTTGGAGTAGGGACGATCTGTTTAAAATCTTTAGAAGTAAAATGATATTGTAAGTATTCTGAATAAGATGCATTTTTAAGTTCCCCGCGAGAGTCGACTTCAACCATTGCAATGTAAGAAACATCGTAAGCGACAGTATTTAATTCTTTGTTAACTTTCCAACCAACAATACCCCAAATGATTAAAAAGCTAAAACATAATGAAAGTGCCATAATTGCAAATTTCTTGATGGTGACTTTTGCCAACATAAATAAAACATAGGTTATGATGCCTAGTGGTATGATTGTAATCAGCGTGTTGACAATTGTGAAAATAGTGGCCGATTGACCTGTTAAAACCCTATCGGTAAAACTATCAGCGAAAATTGTCATTGAACCCCCAGATTGCTCAAATGCCAACCAAAAGAATATTGTAAAGAAAGCTAAAACTCCAACTACAAATAATCTGTCTGTTTTTACTTTTGAAGAAACTTCAGTTCCAATAGTTTTTGACTCAGATGGCGTATCTAAAACATCTTCTGAACCTTCATTTATTACCTTATCCAATGCCTTTTCATCTTCAGTTTTTTCTTTTTCAGGTTTTAAACCAATTTGATCAAATATACCTTGACCAAAATAGAACATAATCATACCTACCAACATAAAAACACCAGCCAAACCAAAGCCATAGCTCCAGCCTACAATTTCACCTAAAAAACCGCACAACATCATTCCTAAAAAGGCTCCAGCGTTGATTCCCATATAAAAAATAGAATAACCTCCATCTCTCTTTTCAGGTTCTTTTTTGTAAATGCGGCCAACTATAGAAGAAATATTGGGTTTAAACATTCCATTCCCTAAAATTAATAACGCTAAACCAGTATAAAATGCCCACTCTGTTTCCAAAGCCAAAGCCCCGTGTCCCAAGGTCATTAATAAAGCACCTATCATAATTGACTTTCGATAACCTAAAAACTTGTCGGCAATTATTCCACCGAATATAGGTGTTACATATACTAAACCTGTATAAATTCCATACAATGTTAATGCATCTGCATTACTCCATTCCCAACCTCCAATTCCGGCAGCACTTACTAGAAACAATACTAAAATTGCTCTCATTCCATAGTAAGAGAAGCGCTCCCACATTTCGGTAAAAAAGAGCACAAACAATCCCGCAGGATGTCCCATTACTCTTAGTTGCTCTGTGTAATCTGTTTTGATTGAACTCATAATAAATAACTCGTTTTTTAAAAATTGAGGTTCGAAAATACTATTTTTTTTTATTGTAAAGGGTAACTTTAAATTTATATTTTAATTTCTACTCTAGATGAATAAAATATTTCGACTAAAATACCATTATAGTCGATTAATATTTACCTTTGTGATTCATTTTAGTTTAATCCTTTATTTTTACATACTTGTAACCTTAAAAGCTATGAAAATTATTGCTACTTTTTTATTGACATTTTGCCTTTCCATTACTTCATTTGCTCAGCCCATATTCAATATGTATCAACAAGAAATGAATTTGGCCTATCAAAGTTATCCTTCTGTACCAAGAGGAATGTTAGAAGCTTGGTCGTTTACAATGACTCAATTTGCTCATTTGGGCGATGATATTCAAGCATCGTGTATAGGTTTACCAAGAGTTTATGGGGTGATGGGGTTAACGGAAGATGGACAAGGTTATTTCAATAATAATTTATCCATCATCAGCCAATTATCGGGATATTCTGTAGCGCAAATAAAATCAGACCCACAAATCAATATTTTGGCTTTTGCTGCTGCATACCATCAAATGCTCATCCAATTAGGTATTACTTCAACCAATCCTAAAGATCACAAACAAGTCTTTTTGGCTTTAACTGAATTACCTAACCTACATAACGTAGTAAATAATTTTGCGGTCAATAGTCATTTTTACAGTCTCTTGGCTTTTATCGAAAAAGAAGATAATAAGTCGTATTATAACATACCGGTTTATAACATTGATTTTGAAGAAGTGTTTGGTTCCGCCAACTTTCAAGTATTGAGCGCCTCAGATGTTGTTACCGATGGTTCAGGAGTTGCCAATGCTTCGGGCGTACAATATGTTCCTAATCAATTGAAATCGCCTGATTATCCTGCTGGAATTTGGAATGCAGCTCCCAGTTGTAATTACAGTTCTAGAAGTGGGACAGCCATTTCTGCCGTAACCATTCATACCATTCAAGGGAGTTATGCTGGAGCCATTTCTTGGTCACAAAACTGTAGTTCTAATGTTTCTTATCATTATGTAGTAAGAAGTTCTGACGGGCAAACCACTCAAATGGTTTTGGAGTCTAATAAAGCATGGCACGTTGGAGCAGAGAATCCCTACACCATTGGAATTGAACACGAAGGATATGTCAACAATCCAGCTTGGTACACCACAGCTATGTATACCGCTTCTTCAAATTTATGTCGGGATATTACCCAAAGCGGATATGGCATCAATCCATTGCGCACATTTTTTGGAACAGCCACTACTGGGATAAATGTATTAGGAGCGTGTACGAAAATTAAAGGGCATCAACATTATCCAAATAATTCACATACCGATCCGGGTATCAACTGGAATTGGGAATTATTTTATAAAATGATCAATAATTCACCCACTATTACACCAACAACTACCGCCACTGGAAATTATTATGACACGGGTGGAGCATCTGGAAATTATGCTAATGATGAGCGTACATTGTATCTTATTCAACCAACCGCTGCAAACAGTGTGACGATTACTTTTAATTCTTTTAATGTGGAAGCTAATTGGGATTATCTTTTTGTTTATGATGGTGCCACTACCTCAGCTCCTTTAATTGGAAAATATACAGGAACAACAAATCCTGGGACCATTACTTCAACAGGTGGAAGTTTGCTTATTGAATTTAGATCCGATTGCGCTACAACCGCTGCTGGATGGCATATATCTTGGGCTTCTTCGAGTACAGGAGGTGGAGGTGGAAGCGATGTTACCGCTCCTACTACCGTTGTAACGGCTCCTTCAAATTGGCAAACAACCAACTTCACTGCAACTTTTACTGATACGGACAACACTGGTGGAAGTGGAATTGCCAAAAAATTATATCAAGTGATTGACTTTGATGGAAGTGATTGGAGAGGAAATGCTACAAATGGATTTTTCTCTGATAATTTTGACCAAACCAACATTCATTCAGATTGGACATCAGCCGTTGGTACATGGAGTTTAGTGGGAGGTTATTTAAATCAAGCTGACCAAACTAATACCAACACTAATATCTATGCAGCTCTTAATCAAACTCCTCACAATGATTGGTTGCATCATTATGCCATGAGTATTTCGGGTTCAGGAACCAACAAAAGAGCTGGTTTTCACTTCATGTGTGACGATGCTTCTTTGCCAAATAGAGGAAATTCTTATTTTGTATGGTTTAGAACCGATAATGACAAAGTACAAATTTATGAAGTTACCAACGATGTTTTTACCTTAATGGTAGATACACCATTTACATTAAATGATAATCAATGGTACGATGTTAAAGTAGGGTACTCAAAAACTTCAGGAACAATTGATGTTTGGGTAAACAGTGCATTAGCCGCCACTTGGACAGACCCCACTCCGTTAACGGTTGGTAATGCTATTTCTTTTAGAAGTGGTGAATGTGCTTATCAAGTAAATAATTTAAAATCCTATCGCACTCGCACTAATTCTGCTTTGGTTTCCGTTGGTGCATCGGGTGATATTCGTTATCAAAACCAAAACCCAACTACACCATCAGGCAAAGTAAAATCATTGACTATTGATGTGGCGAAAAATATTTCGGCTTTATCAGAGCAGTTAATTAATGTAGATTGGACCAATCCTTCTGCAGTGACTAATTTAAATGATGGCCCTCTTGCTGATATCGATAATCAAACAAGTAATATCGTTATTGAGGCCAACTGGTCTGTTGCCACGGATGTTAATTCAGATATCGCTAGGTATTGGTATGCTATAGGTTCCACATCAGGAGCTACTGATATTGTAAATTGGACAGATAATTGGTTTTATGATAGTATCACCGTTACTGGGTTGAACTTAAACTTTGGTAGTACTTATTTTGTATCCGTAAGAAGTGAAAATGGTGCTGGATTGTTGTCTTCAATTGTCACTTCTGATGGGGTAACTATAACCAGTCCTACGAGTCCTCCAGTAGCCAATTTCACCATTACTAATACAACTATTTGCGCAGGTTCTACTATTGCTATAAATAATAACAGCACCGATGCAACTTCTTATGTTTGGTCTTCTACAGGTGGAACATTTTCATCTACTACAGATGCTAATCCTACTATTTCTTTCACTGCTTCGGGTAGCTACACTATTCAGCTTGTGGCCAACGGACCAGGCGGAACAAATACCACTTCTCAAGTATTGAATGTGATTGTAGATCAACAGCCGAATGCTGCCGCATCAGCTAGTAGCTCGACTGTAGCATTAAATCAAATCGTTACCTTTAGTAATAATTCTACCAATGCGGATGGATATTATTGGGATTTTGGTAACGGTACAACCAGTACTGATCAAAATCCTTGGACACAATACCCAACAGCTGGAACGTATCAAGTAATGTTGATTGCTTTGAATGGAAGTTGTCCAAACGATACGGCTTATGTTACAGTAACCGTAATTGATGCCAGCTCAATTGAAGAGTTAGATGGTTTATCATTAATCAGTATTTATCCTAACCCTAATGATGGGAATTTTGATTTATCGTTGTTAATTAATTCACCTCAAATGATTACCATTCAATTGTTCGACATTACCGGTAAATTAGTAGGTACAGTATTGAATAAAAATGTGGTTGCCGGAAAACTTCAATTATCTATAAGCCATGCTGAATATGACTTAGCAAACGGAACATATCAATTGACTATAAAAACGGAAAGCGGTATCGTTTCCAAAAAATTTGTGGTGTTCAAACCTTAATGTATTTCTATTCCTTCAAAACTTTTTTTATGATGCATTCTTTTACTAAATTTAGCACACTTGTTCTTTTATTTGGATGGGTTGCAACTTTCAACGCTCAACAATACAGCGTAATGAAAGAGCAGTTAGAATATTACAATTCGTTGGGTAACGCTGACGCTGCATATTATGAGCAAAACACGGTTGCTGCGCCCAAACCACCCAGTGAAAAAGCTACGTGCGATTTAAATAAAGTTGTGTACGGTTGGCATCCCTATTGGGTAGGTAATGTGTATCAAAATTACGATTGGGATTTGTTAAGTCATATGTCCTTTTTTAGTTATGAAGTGGATGCCGCTACTGGAAATGCCAATTCAACTCACGGATGGAGCACCAGTGCAGCTGTTACCGCTGCTTTGGCTTCGGGAAATACAAAAGTTACCTTGTGTGTAACGTTATTTTCGAGTCACAGTACCTTTTTTGCAAGCTCAACGGCACAACAAACATTGATTACCAATTTGATTAACCTCATTCAAAGTAGAGGAGCTCACGGGGTAAATATTGATTTTGAAGGTTTACCCTCGAGTCAAAAAACCAATTTCGCCAATTTTATGGTCAATCTTTCTAATCAAATGCATGCAGCCATTCCCGGTTCAGATGTGAGCACTGTTTTGTATGCAGTGGATTGGAATAATGTTTTTGACTTTACCATAATGAACTCAGTCGT
This sequence comes from uncultured Flavobacteriales bacterium, assembly GCA_964419055.1. Classification (GTDB taxonomy): domain Bacteria; phylum Bacteroidota; class Bacteroidia; order Flavobacteriales_D; family Parvicellaceae; genus CAYQNU01. The sequence continues at coordinate 152,770 of CAYQNU010000003.1, forward strand.
AGATAAATTTATCATAATGGGCTACGATTATTATTGGTCGGGAAGTTCTACGTCTGGACCCAATGATCCGTTGTACCATTTTTCTACAACATACAATTATAATCTAGCCAAGTCTGTAACCTATTATTTGGGTCAAGGCTGTCCCAAAAACAAACTTATTTTAGGATTACCTTATTACGGTAGAGAATATCCCACTTCGAGCACTACAGTGCCCACCACCACAACGGGAAGCGGTGTTTCAAGAACCTACGTTACGGTTAAAAACAATACTTCAGGCAATTATTCCACCGCCAATCATCAATATGACAACGACAGTTACTCAGATATTTACGTTTTTAACAGTGGCGGCACCAAACAATGTTTTATAACATTGGAAGATGGATTTAGAAAACGATTAGAACACATCAACAACACGGGCATTGGCGGAATGGGTATTTGGGCATTGGGCTATGATGACGGTTACAACGAATTGTGGGATGCCATGAATGATTACATGACCGATTGTTATGTATCCCCTTGTGCAGGAAGCATACATGATTTTGGAGGACCCACCAAAAACTATTACGACAAAGAAAACTATACGTGGACCATTGCTCCCACAGGGGCTAATTCATTGAATTTTACCTTTACCCAATTTGATGTTGAAGCTAACTACGATTACCTCTATATTTATGATGGCCCTACAACAGCTTCTCCTCAAATAGCGGGAAGTCCTTTTACAGGGACAACTTCGCCTGGAAGTTTCACCTCTTCATCTGGAGCAGTGACGTTTCGTTTCACTTCTGATAATGCTACCACAAGACCTGGATTTTTTGCCAACTACACGTGTGATATTGACAACGTAGCACCAACGGCTACCGTTACTGTGCCAACTGGTTGGAAAACGACCAACTTCACGAGCACTTTTACCGATGTGGACAATAGTGGAGGCAGTGGCGTAGATAAAAAACTCTATCAAGTGTTGGATTTTGACGGCAGCGATTGGAGAGCCAATGCCAACAATGGCTTTTTCTCCGATAATTTTGATCAAACAGCCATTCACCCCGATTGGACGAGTATGGTGGGTACTTGGAATTTAACCAATAATGTGTTGACACAAACTGATCAAGTAAATTCAAATACCAATATTTATGCTGCATTGAACCAAAATGCTCACAACCAATGGTTGCACAACTTTACCATGCGCATTAATGGAACAGGTTCTAACCGAAGAGCAGGATACCATTTTATGTGCAGTGATGGCAGTTTGCCCAACAGAGGAAATTCCTATTTTGTATGGTTTAGAGCTGATAATGACAAAATTCAGATTTACAAAGTGGTCAATGATGTATTTACCTTAGAAGCCGATATTCCTTATGCCATAAACACCAATCAATGGTATGACGTAAACATCACCTACGATAAAACCTCGGGTGAAATTGATGTTTGGTTAGATAATGTTTTTGCCGCTACTTGGACCGATGCTGCACCCTACACAGTGGGTAATGCCATCTCCTTTAGAAGTGGAGAATGTACTTTGGAAGCCAACAATCTTAAAGTATATCACAACCGCACCGCATCTGCTTTGGTAACGGTGGGTTCACCAACGGGAGATATTCGTTTTCAAAATACCAACCCAACTACACCCTCAGGTAGAGTAAAAAGTTTGTCGATTGATGTTGCCAAAAATATTTCCGCCATTGCTTTTGTTGATGTAAACGTTGATTGGACGGTTCCTACCACTCCAACCACACTCAATGATGGACTGAGCAGTGATGTTGATGTATTCAATACCACAACGCAACTTTCAGGAAATTGGTCTGCCTCAACTGATACTCATTCAGGAGTAGTGCTGTATGAATATGCTATTGGCACTTCGCCTTTGGCTACAAATACCCTTAATTGGACAGCCAACGGAACCAATACTTCATTTACGGCAACTGGTTTGACATTGGCCTACAACACCACTTATTTTGTGAGTGTTCGTGCTACTAATGGAGCAGGTTTGGTGAGCACGGCTGTTAGTTCAGATGGAGCCTTGTTGGAAGAACCCACACAAGTTCCCGTTGCAGGTTTTTCTGCCAACAACACCACTATTTGTGAAGGTGATAGCATTCAATTAATCAATACCTCCACTTCAGCCACCAGTTTTGTTTGGAGCAGCACTACGGGAACATTGAGCCAACCAACAGCCATTAATCCATATATTGTTTTTACACAAAGTGGCACACACAGCGTAACTTTGATAGCTAATGGACCGGGAGGTACGAACCAACTGACACAAAACATTACAATAACGGTAAATCCAGGGCCAACTGCTTTGTTTGTGCCCGATAATGATACGGTAACCTTACCCAATGCCATAGTAGGATTTACGAATAACAGCAGCTTAGCAACCAGTTATTTGTGGAATTTTGGAGACGGGAACACCAGTACCGATCAAAACCCTTGGAACAGCTATGATGCAGCAGGCAATTATGAAGTAGTATTAATAGCCATGAGTGCAGGCTGCGCCAATGATACGTTGGCGGTGACTATTACGGTGAATGCTGCGGTGGGAATAGAAACTAATTTGCAAACACAAATAACATTGCTTCCTAACCCTTTTACAGATCAATTGACACTAGTGGGAATGCAACATTATGGAGCAGGCACGGTGAGAATACGAATTGTTGATGTAAGCGGAAGATTGGTTTATCAAACAATACCTTCTACTCAAAATAATACTTTGGTACTCGATCAATTAGGTTATTTATCAAAAGGAACTTATTTTGTGCATTTAGAAGATATAACCAACCAAAACGTGGTATTTGTGGGTAAAGTGGTGAAGTGATTAGACTATTTTAATGAGGTAACTGACACCAAAAATTATAATATTAGTATGTCTAAAAATGAAGATATAATAGTCAAAATTCAAACACTTCCAAAAGGTCATAAGGATTCAATTGGTTACATTTCTAAAGCCATTGAAAAGATCAAAAAGAATAGTAATCATGGATTTTCTAAGTTAGAAGTTGATAGACTAACCAAAATTGAAAATCAATTACAAAGTGCTATTAAGCCTTTGAATAATAATTTAATAAAAATACTAGAATCTACCGAAGCGTTCAAGAAATTCAAAGAATCATTAAAAGATTTTTTCGATACCTTAAAAGAGTTCACGAAGAAAGGATGGTTTGTGAGTGATTATATTTTAAGTGAATATCGACTTGATGAAATACAATATTTACTGAGCCTTGAAGATGATAAAATAGGTGAGTTTCTAATGATAAAACATGGGACTATAAATGAAATAAATAATAAACTGAGAAAAATTGGTATTTTATTCCCAAAAAGGAAACCTATCTTAAATGAAATTGGGAAAGCTTACGAATTAAAAATGTATTCAAGTGTTATTGCTCTTTGCTATTCTCAAGCAGATGGCATTTGCTCTGAAACATGGTCACATGGCTTTTTTGATAAAGATAAAGATGAAGACTATAAACTTAAATTGTTTATGAAACTTGAAGATTTAAATCTTGGAGTTTCATCTCATTTAATAAATCATGATGGTTTGACTTATAATGAATTAATTATGAACTCAAAAAATAATGTATTAAAACCAAAAGAGATCAGAATTAAAAGTTATAATCGACATTTAGTTATTCATGGTCATTCTGTGAATTACGGTACAAAAGTTAACGCTTTTAGAGCAATATTGTTGATTGACTTCCTTTTATTTTGCGTTAATAAGTGGCAATTAGAGGAAATTACATAAAATCTTACAGCATTAAAACATGACACATGTTGCACATCCTCTACAAAAGGAAGAATAAAGAACCCTATAGGAGTAAGATATTTATTTTTATATTTGTTAAACCACACGAAGGAATTGTAAAATGAAAATAATTATTCTAACCTTTTTTTGTTTACTTTTCTTTTCTTGCTCTAGGAAAGAATGTACTGATTTTGTAATGTTTTTTAACATCGATCAAGATGTTCGAATTAATGTGGAAAAACATAATGAGGTAAGTGTTGACAATGAACTATTGCATTTATTGTTAGATTATAATAACAATAATAATGAAATTCAAAAAAAACTAATGTCATTAAACGTTTGTAAAACTGATCAGAAAGAATGGATGGGGGTAACAAATGATATTTCAATAATTTTTGAATATGGAGCTAAAAAGCTTAGTTAGGGGGTATGGACAACTAAGGATTCTTTTGTTTTTTTTGATTATTATCAGAAAGAGTATTATGAGATTATTGGAGATTAATACTCTATTCACCTGTATTTTTAATCCTCCTGAATTAACTAAAATATAGTATTTAAAATGAAAAAAATAATTTTCGTAATATTTATACTTTCTATAATCATAGCATGTGATTTTCAAGAGGTTAAAAATTTAAACAACTCAAAGAATGACATGTTAAATTGTTCGTGCATGCCTTCAATGCGAGTGTATCCATCTTTTAAAGATTGTTTTTTTGATTATTATTTTAATGATGAACAAATAAAATCTGTTGCAAAGAATTTATCGGACAGTTTATCAACTTTTGACTCAATTATTACTTTCTATGACAAATTCATAAACAATTTTAATCCAAATCTTAAAACTGCAATTTGGTGTTCAACTAATTATCTTGATTCAATAGAATTTTGTATTTCTGGAAGCAATAATACTTTACATTTTTTTTATAAAAATTCCTCCGATTTTGAATTCAAAAGTCAAAAGTTAAAATATATGATTCTAGTTCAGGCTTTAACTGAAAATTTAATTTTAGGAGAACAAATAAAAGAAGATATTAATAATTTGTACTTTGGATATATCGATTCAAACGATATTAAAAATAATTGTGATTTGATATGTATAAATGGTAAACTTATTAAAAGTAATTCAATTTTAAATAATGAGTTGAATAAGCAATTTAAGAATTATTTTAAACTATTAAATCAATCATCTTTATCAAATTTAATAAAGAATAAAATAACTCCATTAACTGGTTCAAGTATTATACTTAAAAAGGGGTATAATATAAATAGCTATAACGAATTTCAAAATGAATCTAAATTTGACTTTATAAGAGTGTTAAGGCAATTTGTTTATAAGGGAGATGTCGGACCTTCTGTTAAAGAAATGTTGAGCAATAACGTACCACTTTCCATTCAGAGGAATTATTTACATTATTATATAAACCCCCGCTAATGAACTAAGAATAAACATTATTAGTCAAAAGAATATATATCTGGATAATATATCTGCCGTTAAAAACTAGTTCCGCACTCACAATTTTCCAATAAATGAACAAAGACCTGCTTACACGTGTTGCTTTTCCGCTCAATAGTCAGCGGCATGTGTTACGGCATTTTATGGATATTGATGATAGCTACAGTGAGCAACTAAGTGCTACTCAAAAAAAGTACATCAAAAACTATTTGGGGTCCAAATTTAAGGAAGAATTTGCTCGTTCGCCCCTCGAAATCATATCCAAAACACAAGAACTGGGTACATTGGAGTATTTCAACAATGAGCAGTATCGCCAACTAATTATGACGTTTACGTTTTCAAAAAATGATTTCCCAATGGGTATTGGATGGGATAATGGCGAACATCAATCCAAAGAATTAGAGCTCGTAGCTACTTGGAAACTAAATATATTTCTGCATCGCAACCATAATAAATGGGAAATAACTACGTGCTTTCCCGGAGAACGGTCGTTGAAGCACGGATAAATGGAATTAGATGATTTAAGGGGTTTATTATAAAAAGCACCCTGTCTAATCAAGAATTGTTTATTTTGTTTTTTTCTTTACTTTTTTCTTGATAAAAAAGTAACAAAAAATCAAGACGAAAAGATGCTTCTTCCCGCTCTGCTAGTTTTGTTTATTTTCTGAAAATTGGCTGCCTCGCTCTTTCCTTCACACATTTTTTGAAAATAATACAAACCTATCATTCACAGCCATCACTGGCCCGCCTTTTCGTCTGGCCATCGCACTTCTAACCTGCGTTTCATTAAAAACTAACGCAAATTAATTACCTCTTTTGAAGGTTTTCAAAATTTTGGATGGTTGAATTAGCCTAATAGTTATGGGTACCAAAAAAAATCTCCAGTGCAAACACAGCACCGGAGATTTACCAAAAAAACAACACACAAATAAAAACTATAAACTACTCAAAAGCTCTTTTACAACTTTTGAGATGAGATTGCCATCGGCTTTTCCTTGTAATTGACCCATAGATCCGCCCATCACTTTTCCCATATCTTGTGGGCCCTTAGCACCCATTTTTTCGATAACTCCTTTTACCACCGCTGCAATTTCAGCTTCAGACAATTGTGAGGGTAAATAGGCTTTTATTATATCCGCTTGAAACTCTTCCACAACAGCCAAATCTTTTCGATTTTGTTCGTTGTAAATGGTTCCCGCATCTACGCGTTGCTTAAATAATTTTTGAAGAATTTTCAATTCGGCATCTTCAGTGATTACTCCGCTGCCATCTTTAGTTGCCTCTAACAACAAGGCTGCTTTTATGGCTCTTAGCGCTTCCAACTTTTCACGCTCCTTGGCCAACATTGCCGCTTTAATATCGGCATTTATTTTTTCTGTTAAACTCATAAAACTATTTTAGATTGTAGATTGACGATTGTAGATTTTAAATTCTGGATTCAAGATGAATAAAAAACACGTTATACGTAATGTGAATTTCGTATAACGTGTTACGTTCTATGATTAATCTACGTTATCGTGTAAAAATGAATTGTTTCCGCTCAATCCAGTTTTTTTGTTTCCGTTTTCATCTTCGCTTTCGTTTAATGAAAAACGAGATAAATTAGAATGAGAGGACAATTTTGTTTCTTCTAATTGAATGTTTCTTCTCAAATAAGCAGGTTCGTTCTCCAATTCATTTAATCCATTTTGAGTTCTCATTCTCAAAGAATTTTGACGAATACGATCTATACGTTGACGTGTCAAATCCGCATTATTTTCAATAGACGGCTGAGATGAAGCATTTGTAGTAGCATAAGTAATTCCAGACTCCTCTTCAGTTGATGCAACAAAAGTATTGTTTGAAGCAGTTGTATTCACTTCTTCTTCTTCATCTAATAAGTTGTAACGAATGATACCGTTTGTAGATGATTCGTTTTTTGACTCATTAGTTGTATCTACTTTATTTTCACTGGCATCATCTAACCAAGATCTTTTTATGGTTGATTCTTCTTCTTTTGGTGCATTAAATTGAACCGGTTCATTGAATGAACTTTGTGTTGATTTAATTTCCCACTCAGTAGTAATGTCCTCATTTACATTAGTTGAGGTTGGCAATTCATCTTGAGATATAGAAGAAACAATATCGTTGGATGAACTCAATACTTCTGCCACCACAGAAGGTGTTTCAAGAGAAGGTGTTTCAACAACTGAATCACTTACTAAAGGAGTTTCAACCGATGAAGTAGGCTCTGATTTTTGAACTATATATGGTTCTGCCTCAAAAGAAATGTTTGGAACCACTGGAGCTGCTGAAAAAAGATTAATACTGTTTTCGACAGGGCTAGTTATGGGCCTTTCGATAGGTTGCGTTATCATAGTTGGGCGTTCTTCGTCCAAACTTACTTTTACTTTTTCGGCTGTACGTGGCGATAAACCTACATCAGGCGTTGCATTAAATCCTGTTGCGATAATCGTTACACTGATTTTGTTGCCCATGGTTTCGTCATATCCATGACCCCAAATTACATCGGCAGTACTTCCTGCTTCATCTTGAATATAATCGGTGATATCAGCAATTTCATCCATTAATACTTCATTATCACCATAAGTTATGTTCAATAAAACATATTTGGCACCAGCAATATTATTATCATTTAACAACGGAGAAGAAAGTGCTTTTTGAACCGCTGTGATGGCTCTATCTTCACCTTCGGCTTGTGCAGATCCCATAATAGCATATCCACTGTCTCTCATTACGGTGTTTACATCATTAAAATCAACGTTGATTGCACCCGTAACCGAGATTACTTCGGCAATACCTTTTGCAGCGGTAGTCAATACATCATCAGCCTGAGAAAAGGCGTTACCTAAAGTAAGGTTCCCGAACATCTCACGCAATTTGTCGTTATTAATAATTAATAACGTATCTACAGCTTGACGCATTCTTTCGATTCCATCATCAGCTTGTTGTCGTCTTTTTCTTCCCTCAAAAACAAAAGGAACGGTAACGATACCTACTGTCAAAATGCCCATTTCTTTAGCCAATGAAGCAATAACGGGTGCAGCACCTGTTCCTGTTCCTCCTCCCATACCTGCTGTTACAAATAACATTTTGGTATTGTTTGAAAGGATTTCTCTTAATTCTTCTAAATTTTCAATAGCGGCATTTTTACCAACTTCTGGTATGGATCCTGCGCCTCTTCCTTCAGTAGAGTCAATTCCCAATTGAATTTTCATGGGCACAGGGCTAATATCTAAAGCTTGTAAATCGGTGTTGCATACAATAAAGTCTACACCTTTAATTCCTTGACGGTACATGTGGTTTACGGCATTGCTACCTCCTCCACCAACTCCAATCACTTTTATGATTGATGAGTTATCTTTTGGTAATTCGAATTTCATAATTGTTGTTGTTTATTTTGTGTTTGTTGTTTTGTTGTTATTGTTTAACCCCACCCTTACCCTCCCCCATTGGGAGGGCTGGTGTGGTTGATATTTGGTGATAATATAATCTTATATTAATCTACGTTTTCGTCAAAGAAGCTTTTGATTTTATCAAAGAAACCTCCTTTAGTTTTTCCAGAATGGCCTGCTGGCTTGATTGGTTTTGTCGTCTCTTCTTTTTGGGAATCGACTGTTTTTTTCGTCTCGGCCACTGGTTTAGCGCTGATTCTATTTTTCTCGTGGGTTTTATTCACTCTATCATATTGCTCAAATCCTTTTACTACTAAACCAACGCCTGTGGCAAATAACGGACTGGTAACATTGATATTGGTATTACTACTCAAGTGCTCATTTGGATAACCAATACGTGCATCCATACCTGTTACGTATTCAATCAATTGAGTGATGTGTTTTAATTGTGAGCCACCACCTGTAACTACAATACCCCCGATTAATTTTTTCTCGTAACCTGAATTTTTGATTTCGTAATACACGTGTTCCAAGATTTCAGCAATTCGAGCATTGATTATATTGGATAAGTTTTCTACAGAAATTTCTTTTGGCTCTCTGCCTCTCAAACCAGGTATACAAACTACCTCATTTTTTTGACTTGGATGCGGCAAAGCAGTCCCAAACTTCACTTTCAAAGCTTCTGCTTGTTTTTGCATAATGGTACACCCTTCTTTGATGTCTTCTGTAATGATGTTACCACCAAAAGGTATTACTGCTGTGTGTCTAATGATTCCATCGTAAAAAATAGCTACATCAGTTGTTCCACCTCCAATATCTACCAACACAACACCTGCTTCACGTTCTTCTTCACTCAAAACGGCTGCTGAAGAAGCTAAAGGTTCTAATATTAAATCGGCAACTTCTAAACCAGCTTTTTGAACACATTTATATATGTTTTTTGCAGCAGCCGTTTGACCTGTAATTATATGACAATTGGCTTCTAATTTAGCGCCTGACATCCCAATAGGGTCTTTGATACCGCTTTCTCTATCAACTGTATATTCTTGTGGTAATACATGAATAATATCCTCACCTGGGGGTATAGATAATTCAAACATGTCATCAATTAATTTGTCAATATCGGCTTGAGAAATTTCATTTTCGTAATCTTTTTTATCACGAGTAATCATCCCTCTGTGTTGCATCGATTTGATATGTTGGCCAGCAATTCCTACGTTTACTACCTTTATTTCAACACCTGATTTAGCTTCTGCTTCTTCAATTGCTGCTTTGATCGATTGAACGGTTTTTTCGATATTGGCTACTACACCACGAGTTACACCAAGTGATGGCGATTTTCCCATCCCCAATATTTCAATTTTTCCGTGTTCGGTTCTTCTACCCACGAGACAAGCAATCTTTGTTGTCCCAATATCTAATCCTACTATAATTTCAGGTGCGTCCATACTGTTGTTGTTGTTTAATTTATGTTGTGTGTTTGTTGTGTTCTTTATAATTTTAGTTTGCTAGTGGCTACCAATTGGTTGGCATATTTTACATTAAGTGTATCGTACAAATTGAGTTCTCTTACATCAATTTGATCAGATGTGTAAAACGTTTTCAATCGAAACAATTTTGAGTCTATATCGTCTAAATTGCCCATCATTATGCGATGGTTACCCACTCTTGGTATCATTTCAAATTCGTTTCGGTTATTGATATAAACCTGCACTATTTGCGATTTAAAAAATTCATCTTCATTTAATTTAGAGGCCAATAAATAAATATTTCCCATAGTCAATGAAACCGCTGCATCGTTTGAAGCAATGACTTCATCAATTGTGGTTAAATTTTCGGTAGGTTGAAAAATGAAACCGTTGAAAACAGGTACTTTAGCAACATACTCATCCGATAAAGGAATAAATCTTCCGGCATCATCTAAATAACATCCTGAAAGGCCATCTTGAAATATAATTCGCGCAATGGGCAATTGTTGCTCGATGTTTACTTTAATTTGACCGTTGTTATATTTAAACACTTCGGCAAATTTTACCCCAGGTATTTGTTCTAACTCATCCTCAATATGCTGCAATTCAATATCACCCATTTTTTGATTTTGAAAATTATATCCCAAATCATTTAAAATGCCGGCCACTTTTTCTTGACTTACAAAATTATGGTTTTCGGGTTTAATAATTTCAATAATGGGCTCTTGCACTGGCAAACTAGTGTATCTGCTGTTAGCGAATCCCAACAATACGAAAACCGTAATGGAAAACGACACCCAACCCGTTATTTTTGCAATTTTTTTCAATTTCATGATTGTAATTGCTTTTTAATGGGTTCTACTAATGTATCAATATCTCCAGCACCTAGTGTTAAAAGCACTTCCAATTTGCGAGTTGAAAGCTCTTCCACCACTTTAGCCATAGGTATAATCATTTTGTTTTCTATTGAAATGGCGGGAAGCAACATGGCACTTGTAACCCCTTCAATAGGTAACTCACGAGCAGGATAAATATCGAGTAAAATCAATTCATCTAAAAGGCTTAAACTTTCAGAAAATCCAGCCGCAAAATCTCTTGTTCTGGTGAACAAATGTGGCTGGAAAATTCCCGTTATTTTTTGGGTTGGATATAATTGACGAACAGATTTAATGCACATTTCCAACTCTTTTGGATGGTGAGCATAATCGTCAATATAAACAACATTTCCATCTACAATTTTTTCAAATCTTCTTTTAACCCCTTTAAATCCCTCTAGCGTGGCAACGATATTGGCTGTTGGAATATGCATCAACTTTCCAACAATAAAGGCAGCAATTCCATTTTCGACATTGTGCAATCCTGGAAGACCAATTCGAATGGCATGAATGGTTTCTTCAGGAGTTTTTATATCAAAAACATATCGGCCGTTTTCTACTCGAATAGCATTACCTGAATAATCAGCAGTGCTATCTTCAATTCCGTAGGTCAGGGTATTTTTATGTTTTATTTCTAATCCATTTCTCAATATGAGTGTTCCGTTTTCCTTAATTTTGTTTGCAAAATCTTGGAACGAAGTTTTTAAAGCATTGTGTTCACCATAAATATCTAAGTGATCTGCATCGGTAGAAGTAATTACTGCTATAGAAGGCGAAAGGGTTAAATATGATCTATCGTATTCATCAGCCTCCACTACTGTATTTTGAGAAGTGGCATTAATGACTAAATTTGAATTAAAATTGGTAGCTATTCCACCTAAAAAGGCATTACACCCAACTGTTTCGCTCATCATGTAGGCAACCATACTTGAGGTAGTTGTTTTTCCATGAGTGCCTGCTACAGCAATAGAGAGTGAAGATTCTGTAATCATACCCAACATAACCGAACGCTTGTGCATTGGATTGCCATTTTGCTTAAAAAATTGCAACAATTGGCTAGTATTGGGAATAGCAGGAGTGATTACTACGATGGTTGAAGGATTTTTAGCAAAATCGGGTAATGTATTTACATCATCAATGTAAGATATAGACATGCCTTCGGCAACTAATGATTGAGTCAAGGGAGTTGATGTTTTGTCATAACCCGCCACCGTTACACCATTATTATTGAAATAACGAGCGATGGCACTCATTCCAATGCCACCAATTCCTAAAAAATATATCTCGTTAACCTTCATTTAATTCTTTCTGTTTTCTTCTATAATTTTCACTATTTCTTTTACAATATCCTCTGTTGCATTTGGTTTTGCCAACAGAGCTATTTGACGAGATAGTTCTTTCATTTGCGCCTCATTATCAAGTAATGACAATACGCAAGGCACTAAGTTCGTATGTGCATCAACATCTTTTACCATCAATGCAGCCATTTTATCAACAAGAGATTTTGCATTCTTTGTTTGATGATCTTCGGCAACATTGGGTGAAGGCACTAAAATACAGGGCTTTTTTACCAAACATAACTCACTGACAGACAGTGCTCCAGCTCTACTAATAACTACATCAGCAGCAGCATAAGCAAGATCCATTCTATCAATAAATGCCATTGGAAAAACGGTTTCTATTTTAGATTCTTTAACAGCTGAATTCATCTCGTCAAAATAAATTTTACCTGTTTGCCAAATAATTTGCACATCCTTTTGACCCAGTTCCTTTAAATTTGATTTGATACTGTTGTTAATCGTTCGTGCTCCTAAACTACCTCCAATAATCAAAATCGTTTTTTTGTTTGGGTCTAAATTAAAATGAGCAATGCCTTGTTCTCTCTTCTCGGTAATAGTTAAAATATCCTTTCTTACAGGATTGCCCGTATGCACAATTTTTTCTTTAGGGAAAAACTGTTCCATGTTGTCATAAGCTACGCATATTTTTTTAGCTTTTTTGGCCAAAATTTTATTGGTCACTCCCGCATACGAATTTTGTTCTTGCAATAAGGTAGGTACATTTAAGTTGCCTGCTTGACGCAACAAGGGTCCGCTAGCATATCCGCCCACACCTATAGCAATATCGGGTTTAAATTCGCGAACAATTGATTTTGCTGCGTTCAAACTCTTCAATAATTTAAACGGGAAATTCCAATTTTTCCATAGTTTGGTTCGATTAAATCCAACTACATCCAATCCCTTTATTGTAAACCCTGCTGCTGGGACTTTTTCCATTTCCATTTTACCATTGGCACCAACAAACAAAATTTCGGTTTCTGGATAGGTTTCCTTAATTTTTTGAGCAATAGCCAAGGCAGGGAAAATATGTCCCCCTGTTCCGCCACCTGATATGATTACACGTGCTTTCATTAACTAGCTGAATTTGCTGTTTTTAATTGTGAAGTTTCATCACCTTCATTAAGATGTTGACTCACGTTAAGTATAATTCCAATTGCAATACAGATAAAAAGAATAGAAGTTCCTCCCATACTTATTAATGGCAAGGGTTGACCCGTTACAGGAATTAAATTAACACCAACAGCCATATTTATAAGAGCTTGAATAATTAATAAAAAACTAAGGCCAAATACCAAATGACTTCCAAACAAACTTTCAGATTTGGTCATAATACGCAATGATCTAAAAAAGAAAATAAGGTATAATACCAACAAGGGTATGGCACCTAACAACCAACCTAATTCTTCTACTACAGCAGAAAAAATAAAATCGGACTGTGCGGAGTACAAATCATTTTTAACATTTCCTCTCCCAATACGTTTTCCAATAATCCCTGCAGATCCTACCGCCATTTTTGCCTTGTGCGCCTGATAGTTGTCATTTTTTGATTCAGGGTCGTCAATGTCCGCTTGAGTAGAGGTGATGAAAGAGGTTACCCTTTTTTCCCATGTTTTTGCCCTAGGTAAAAAACCTGGAATGACATTGCTTAGTAATATTAACAAAGCGAAGACACCAATGGCACCACCAACTACCGCCAACAGATGTTTGATCAACGCTCCACCAACAAAGAGCATGGTAAAACAAACTGCTGCCAACATAAATGCTGTACTAAAATTAGCAGGTAAGATAAGTCCACAAATAGCGGCAATAGGGATTAAAATAGGCAAAAGGCCCTCTTTAAAATTAGTGATTTTGTCTTTGTTCAATGCCAACATCCGAGCTACATAAATGATCAATACCACCTTAGCTAAATCTGAAGGTTGAAAACCCATAATCCAACGTTGAGCCGAATTAATGTTTTTACCAAAAGCCAAGGTTACTAAAAGTAAAGGGATGACCAACCACAAACCCACTTGCGATAAGCGCGAAAAGTATTTAAATTTAAAGTGTTGTAAATACACCATAATAACAATACCTATTATAAGGAAAAAAACGTGCTTTATCCAAAAAGGCGCAGCATTACCATCGGCCAAGCGATAGGCCATATTGCTACTAGCACTCAACGCCATAACAGCCGAAAATAAACTGAGTAAAATTACTACAGCCCAAATTCCTTTGTCACCTTTAAGATATTTCTCTAATATTTCTTGCACGTTTTGTTTTAACCTTTAGTAGGTAATACTGTTATTTAATCTTATTGACCAATTCTTTAAAATGATCACCTCTTTGTCTAAAATCTGAATAAAAATCGAAACTTGAACAAGCAGGCGAAAACAATACTACATCTTCATTGCTTGCCCATTCGGCAGCTAGCGTAACCGCTTCATCCAATGTATTTTTATGAGCATAGGTGTCTACCAGATTAGCAAACGAATATTTAATTTTGGTTTCGTAATTACCAAAACAAATAATTTGTTTCACTTTATATTTCACCAATTTATTAAAAACGCTGTAATCATGTTCTACCTCCGAAGAACCAACAATCCAAATGATGGGTTTCTCCATAAGTTCAAGCGAATAATAAGTTGAGTCTAAATCGGTGGCCTTAGAGTCGTTTATCCACTCTACCCCATTTTTTGTAGCTACAGTTTCCAATCTATGTTCAATGTTCGAAAAAAGGCTCATGCTTTTTTTACGGGCATTCAATAATTGGTCTTTTAGACTTTGGTTTTGTATTACTTTCTTATTTTCCATATTCTAATAAATCGTTTTTCTGTAAAAGGGTTTATTATAAAGCTCTCACAGCCTTTTTAAACTGCTGCCCTCTGTCCTCATAATTTTCAAATAAATCAAAACTTGCACAAGCTGGAGATAATAACACACCGTATCCTTTTTTGGCCAAACGGTAGCTTAATCCAACCGCCTCAGTGGCTGATTTAGCATCCCAAATATTTTCTACTATGTGACCAAAAGCTGCGTGGATTTTTTCGTTATCCAAACCTAATGCAACTATTCCCACGACTTTTTGTTTAACCAAACCTTCTAGCATTGTGTAGTCATTCCCTTTGTCTACACCGCCCACTATCCAAATAGTTGGTTTGTCCATACTTTCCAATGCATACCAAGTTGAGTTTACATTGGTTGCTTTTGAGTCATTGATAAACTCAATACCGTGCACTGAAGCAACGAACTCCAAACGGTGTTCTACATTTTGAAAATCAGAAAGACTCTCTCTGATGATTTCTTTTCTAATTTCTAATACTCTTGAAGCTATCCCAGCTGCCATTGAGTTGTAGGCATTGTGTTTGCCTTGTTGTGCTAATTCGTGAATTGACATGTTAAATTGTTGGTTGTTAGTGTTAAATTGTATTTGTTTGTTTGTTTGTTGTTGAAAGCTCTCACCTTCGTTATTGTTGTTGTTGTTGTTGTTTTCTACATTTTCTTCAGTAATCCAAGCTCCTTCTGTAAGTATCTGTTGTTGAGAGAAAGCATACATTTTAGCTTGAATATTTTTTGTTTTTAATAGATTAGTAATGAGTTCGTCATCAGCATTGTAGATAAAGACATCTGCTGGTGTTTGATTTTGAGCTATGCGAAATTTACTATAAGCATATTTCATTAAATCATATTCGTAGCGATCTAAGTGGTCGGGTGTGATGTTGAGTAATAAGGCAATATCAGCTCTAAATTGAAACATATCATCCAATTGAAAACTGCTTAATTCTAAAACATAATAGTCAAAATTGCATTCGGCCACTTGTTTAGCAAAACTAAACCCTACATTTCCGGCTAAACCAACATTCAAACCTGCTTTGGTAAGAATGTGATGAATCATTAATGTGGTAGTGGTTTTACCATTACTTCCAGTTATACAAATTGTTTTTGCTTGAGTATATCTACCGGCAAATTCAATTTCTGATATAACAGGAATTTTAGCCTCCTTTAATTTTACAATTAACGGTGCTTTATTAGGTATCCCTGGACTTTTAATCACTTCCGATGCTGACATAATCAACTCTTCATTATGACTACCCTCCTCCCAATCTATTCCATACTGTGAAAGAACTTCTTTGTGATTTTCTTTGATTTTCCCTTTATCAGAAAGCCAAACTTGAAAACCCTTTTTCTGAGCCAATATAGCCGCCCCAACTCCACTTTCACCAGCACCCAATATGGCTATAAGCTTCTTTTCCATACCAACTATCTCAATTTTAATGTTACAATTGATAAAACCGCCAATATGATTCCAATAATCCAAAAACGCGCTACGATTTTGGCCTCATGAACTCCCTTCTTCTGATAATGATGATGTAAAGGAGCCATAAGAAAAATCCTACGTCCCTCTCCATATTTCTTTTTAGTGTATTTGAAATACCCAACTTGAATCATTACCGAAACATTTTCTATTAAAAAGACCCCACAAAATATAGGAATCAACAATTCTTTTCTTACCGCTATTGCAAAAACAGCTATGATTCCACCCAAAGCTAAACTTCCAGTATCGCCCATAAATACTTTGGCAGGATAAGAGTTGTACCATAAAAACCCAATACAAGCACCTATGAAAGCTGAAATAAAAATTACCAACTCTCCGGCATTGGGTATGTACATTATGTTGAGATAATCAGCAAAAATGGCATTACCCGACAAGTAGGCAAAAATGGCCAAAGTAGTTCCGATAATAGCTGAGGTACCCGTAGCCAAACCATCTAAACCATCGGTAATATTGGCACCATTTGAAACTGCCGTAACAATGATGATTACCATAGGTATAAATATCAACCAAGTGTAATCTTTCCAGCTATCTGGCAATAACCAAGTGTAATCAAACTCATTGTTTTTAATAAATGGAATGGTGGTGGTGGTGGCCTTGTGTTCTTCCCAATAGTAATACTTACCTGAAGACTCCATTTTCACATCAATCAATTCGGTTTCGTTGGCCAATTGAACAGTATAGCTTTTCTCTTCACCATTTTCAACCGCTGTTTCGGTAACATTCATGGATTGAAATTCATTTAAATAAACTTTGTCTTTTACCACAACATCATTGCTGAAGTATAAAAGAGAGCCAACAATAATTCCTACACCAACTTGACCTACCACTTTGAATTTTCCGGCCAAACCTTTTTTATTCTTTTTGAAAACTTTAATGTAATCATCTAAAAAACCAATAAGACCAAGCCAAATGGTGGCTATAATCATGGTAATGGTGTAGATATTATCTAATTTGGCGAATAATAAAGTTGGAATCAAAATAGCAGCCAGGATGATTAATCCTCCCATAGTTGGAGTACCTGCTTTTTCATTTTGACCTGTTAAACCTAAATCTCTGATGGTCTCACCCACTTGTTTGCGTTGCAACATTCGGATTAACTTACCACCAAAAACCATGGAGATTAAAAGCGATACAATGATGGCCATACCCGCTCTAAAGGATATGTATTGAAACAGTCCCGAACCTGGAACATTCATTTCTCTTAAATATTCGAATAAGTGATATAGCATTATTTCTCTAGGTTTTTAAAGGTTTCAGTTACTATTTCATAATCATCAAAAGGAAAGGTTTCTCCATTTATTTCTTGATAGGTTTCATGACCCTTTCCTGCTATTAATACTATATCTCCCTTGTGTGCCAATGAACAAGCTGTCATAATTGCTTCTTTTCGATTGGTGATGGCCAAGGTTTTTTTGAAATCTTGAGGGGGTACACCCACTCTCATTTCTTCTATTATGGTTTCGGGATTTTCGTTACGTGGATTGTCGGATGTTAAGATTACCTTATCCGATAAACGGGTGGCAATAGCCGCCATTTTAGGTCTTTTTTCCTTGTCCCTATTACCTCCGCATCCTACAATGGTAATGACCATTTCGTTACCCGTTCTAAAACTTTTAATCGTTTCTAACACATTCTCCAAAGCATCTGGTGTGTGTGCGTAATCTACAATTGCCGTTATACCTGTTTCGCTCACAAATTGTTGAAAGCGTCCTTGAGGAGCAGACAGATTAGACAGAGCAGCCAATACTTCCAACTTGTCTTTGCCTAACAACACCGCAACACCATAAGCAACCGTAGCGTTGTAAGCATTAAAATCACCAATAAGCTTTAGAAACAGTTCTTTTTTATCCATTTCTAAGTGTAAGCCATCAAAGCGATTTTCAATTATTTTTGTTTTAAAATCGGCCATTGTTTTGATACCGTAAGTAAACACTTTTGCTTTCGTGTTTTGAACCATTACAGTTCCGTGCGTTTGATCAGCATTGGTCAATGCAAAGGATCCTTCTGGAAGTTGATCAAAAAAACCTTTTTTAGCTAAAATATAATTATCAAAAGTTTTGTGATAATCTAAATGGTCGTGCGTGATATTGGTAAATACACCTCCAGCAAAAGTTACCCCATGTATTCTGTTTTGATGCACAGCATGTGAACTTACTTCCATAAAACAATATTCACATCCTTTGGCCACCATTCTATGCAATAAATGATTTAAATCCAAAGCATTAGGAGTAGTGTGGGTTGACACGACCACTTCATTATGAATTTTATTGACCACAGTTGATAACAAGCCTACTTTAAATCCGAATAATTTAAATAAATCGTATAAAAGAGTGACCGATGTGGTTTTACCATTGGTACCTGTAACGCCTACTAATTTTAATTTTTCGGAAGGATGATCGTAGAAATTGGCTGCAACGATTCCTAAAGCTTTAGATGAATCCTTAACCAAAACATAAGTAGCTTTACTATCAATGGTGGAGGGCATTTGTTCGCAAATAATAGCATTTGCTCCTAATTCTATGGCTTTATTAATGTAATCGTGTCCATCAGACAGGGTGCCTTTTGTAGCAACGAACAACGTAAACTTAGTCACTTTACGTGAGTCATAGGCAATGTGTTCAATAGCACAATTCGTAGACCCAATGATGTCTTCGATGCGCACTCCGTATATGATATCTTTTAGCAACTTCATCATTCGTACTTTTCTATGATAATATCAATGTTATTGTTTGTCCTTTTTTTATAGCCGAGCCCCCCATTATGGATTGTGATTTTACTACGCCACTACCCTTAACTTTCACAACCAAACCATGTACTTCTAATAAATAAATGGCATCTATCAACCCCATTCCCACCACATTGGGCACCAATTTATTGTTGAAATTGTTATCTTTTAATTCCACTTTATTGCCAGTAGTGGTAGCCGAAACATAGTTGGAAGATTGTTCAACAAAATTGAATTTGTAAGGCACTTTCATTTCGTCATACACTCTTGTAAGTTCATATCTACTACCGTTTTTAGCTGGTGGAAATGTAGATGATGCGATTAGAGCCTCATTATCTTCTCTTTTGCCTTGCAAACCAGTGGCATAAATTTTATCCGCAATTTCTTTAAATACCGTTCCTGAAACCACTGCACCATAGATACTATTGGTGGGACCTTGCACCACCACAATACAAGAATATTTTGGCTTATCAGCAGGGAAATAACCACAAAAAGAAGCTTGATGTTTGTCGGTATAACCACCTGCACTAGCGATACGTGCTGTACCGGTTTTACCCGCTATTGAAAAACCTCTTGCTTTAATGTTTTTAGCTGTTCCGTTGAGTACAACGCCTTCCAACATCAATTTTAAATCGGCTAAAGTGGTTGGTTTACACACTTGAGGATTGATGACAATGGGTTCAAATGATTCAATAACTTTAGCACCTTGTCGTATTTCTTTTACAAATTGCGGTTTAAGCATTACCCCATTATTCGCTACTGAATTGTAAAAAGTTAAAATCTGTAGAGGTGTCATTTGCACTTCATAGCCAATTGACATCCAAGGCAAGGATATTTTTGAAAAAGTAGGATCACTTGCTTCTTTAATTACGGGCTTTCCTTCTCCTAAAATGGGAATATCCAACATTTTATGTAATCCAATCGCCTTTAGTCCATCGATATATTCTTGTGGATTGAGTTTGTAATTGTCATAAATCAATTTTGAAATTACGTTAGACGATTTTTCAAATGCATCTTTTACAGTTCCCTTTCCATAAGGGTGGTGATCATTCAAGGTTTTGCCAAAATAGGTATATTGACCCACCATATTCACACTGTCGGTGATTCTTACTTTTTGACCATCTAAAGCAACCATCAAAGAGGCCAGTTTAAATGTCGAACCGGGTTCAGTAGACATGCCAATGGCCATATTTTGAGATTCATAATAATTACCATCTTCGGCATCACGCTCCAAATTGGTAATTGCCTTAATATAGCCCGTTTCTACTTCCATTACCACTGCGCAACCACGAGCGGCATTTTGCTCCACTAGTTGCTTATACAAAGCTGAGTGAGCCACATCTTGCAAATTGATATCTATTGAGGTATAAATATCTTGACCAGGAATTGCTTCCTCTGACAAGTCACTTTCGATTGGTTTCCAAAGTCCCCCACCTATTTTCTCCATCAATAATTTACCATCTTGCCCCTCAAGATAAGCATTATAAGCTCCTTCTAAACCAACTTTCAACTTACCCTCGTCTTTTACATATCCAATAGTTCGTTGAGCTAATTTGCCATAAGGATTGGTTCGTAAAGTAGATTCCAAGACAATTAGACCCCCTTCATATTTACCTAAATTATAGATTGGAAACCCTTTTAATTTATTCAATTGATCATTGCGTACTTTACTTTGAATAAGAAAATATTGATTATTTTTGGTTTTGGCTTGACGTAAGTCTGATTCCCACTGTTGGGCAGTTTTAGTTTCAAATAAATAAGCTAAGCTATCAGCTAAGGCACGCACATTTTGGTCAAAAACTTCAGGATCAACGGTTTTTAAATCCATTCGAATTTCATAACGTGGAACAGACAAGGCCAAGGTAGTTTTTTGCTCATTGTCAGCATAGATATTACCTCTTGGCGCTTCTACTTTTTCCATTTTTAATGTAGACGACTCCACTTCTTCTGTTAAATCTCCACCGTGAACCCACTGAAGTGTTAATATACGAACAAGCACAGCGATGGCAAAAATTGCCATTCCGATATAAATCAGATATACGCGTACTATTTGTTCTTTATTAACTCCCATTTTTATTATTCTGTTCTTTTTACTTATTCTTCCGTTTTTACCCAAATTACTCTAGGTGGATCTTTTGACTCAACCAAGTTCATAACCTGCACACGATCAGCAATTTTACTTTGCAAACTCTCTTTATCAAACACTTCCATCATGGACTGTAGTTGTGAATACAATTCCTCAGATCGTACTTCTTCTTTTGCTAAACTTCTTAAGGTATTATTGGCATAATAACCATAAGCAACATAAATCAACATCAAGAAGGCCACATATAGAATAAAGGGTAAGTTCTTTTGAATGACACCATCCATTAAGAAATCACCTGAAACCACATTCTTAAAACTCCTAGCTGACTTTTTCTTGTCTGATTTTTTTTCAGACTCAGGTTCAGTGAAATTTTCTTCTTGTTCTATTTCGTTTTCGATACTCATTCTTATTTTTAAATCCTTTTATCTTATTTATCTTTATATATTCAATTATTTACATCTTATTTATCCGTGAGGCGCTCGGCAATTCTCAATTTGGCACTTCGCGAACGAGGGTTTAATTCCAATTCTTCATCAGAAGGCACTATAGGCTTTCTATTTACTTCTTTGAAGGGCCGGATAACATTGCCAAAAAAATCTTTTTGCAAATCACCTTGGATATTTCCCGTTTTGATGAAGTTTTTGACTAATCTATCTTCAAGCGAATGATAGGTTATAAAAACGATTCTCCCTCCTGGTTTTACCGTATCAGCCAATTGATTGAGCAATGCTTTCAACACTTCCATCTCATCATTAACTTCAATTCTCAACGCTTGAAAAATTTTAGCGAAGAATTGACTTGACTTGAGTTTGGGCACCATTCCGGTGAACACATTTTTCAAATCCTCAATTGTTTTGATCGGAGCTTGATTTCTTCTGTACACAACTCTGTTTGCCAACCCTTTTGAATTATCTAACTCTCCATACAATTTGAAGATTTCATACAATTGTGCCTCTTCATAACCATTGAGTACATCCACAGCAGTTTTATTAGCATTGACACACATTCGCATGTCTAAAGGCGCATCAAAACGAAAGGAGAACCCTCTTTCAGCTGTATCAAACTGGTGTGACGAAACTCCTAAATCAGCCAACACCCCATCAACTGGAAAAAAGCGTTGCATACGGAGGTTATTTTTGAGAAATGCAAAATTTTGGGGCACAAATACAAAACGATCATCATTGATCAAATTTTGTTGCGCATCCAAATCTTGGTCAAAACTCACTAATTTACCATCGGCATTTAATCGATTTAAGATTTCTCGTGAATGTCCACCTCCACCAAAGGTTACGTCAACATAAACCCCATTAGTGTGTGTTATCAATCCATCTACTGAATCATGTAAAAGAACTGGTATGTGATAATTAATTGTCCCCATCGTCATCGCCCATTACTTCAGCAGCTAAATTCTCAAACTCGCTCCAATCTTCAGATAACAACGATTCATATCGTTTTTTATCCCAGATTTCCCACAAGTCGACATTAGCTACTAAGACGATGTCTTTTTGGATACCAGCCCACTCCATTAGATTTTTTGGAAAAAGTACACGCCCGTTAGAATCGAGCGAAATGCGTGTTGCTCCTTTTTGGAACATACGAGCAAATTTGCGGTCTTTTACCTTGAATCGATTGAGAGACCGAAGCTTCTCCATTACCCTATCCCACTCTGAGTTAGTGTAAAGAGAAAGACAATCATCAACACCACGAGAAACAACAAAACTTTCAGAATCGGTAGGAGCCAATTGTTTACGCATATCAGAAGGCAACAAAAGCCGGGCTTTGTCATCCAATTTGCAGTAATATTCTCCTATAAATCCTTTCATATTTTGCTATTCGCGCGTTTCAAGGCGTAAAACTAAAAAATATTTACCCACTTTTTCCCACTCATTTATGGATTGTGAATAACTTTTTCCTTTTGCAAATATATATGAATTTTATTGATCTCCAAATTATTCAGTAAAATAAAGTGTTTAGCTCATAAAAATCATTCAAAACAGTATGTGGGAAATTGTGGGGAACTTTTTAACACTGAAAAGTTAGGAAGACGTGTTTAAAACTTTGTATATTAAAAATTTGACACAGAAAATGAAACTGAAAAAGGAGGTAGAATTATCTTTTTTGTGAGCTGTAATTCATTTATTTTTACTTTTGGAATCAAATGAAGAATAATGGAATTGCGTAGATTAATCAATACCAAATGACAAAATTCAAAAACAAATACCGCAACGAATCAGCGCGTGCATCTTGGTGGAATTATGCTGCTGATGGGGCATATTTCATTACTATTTGTACAGCTGGAAGGGAATGGTTATTTGGTGAAATTTCAAACAACGAAATGCACCTGTCACCTATTGGAGAAATCGGCTATCAGGAATGGAACAAATCCTTTGATATGCGAGACGAATTATTTTGCGATACGTTTGTAATAATGCCCAACCATATTCACGCTATTTTACGAATTGAAAATGGTATCGTTGGTGTTGGGACGCACGGCCGTGCGTCCCAACAGGACGGCCGTGCGTCCCAACAGGACGGCCGTGCGTCCCAACAGGATGGCCGTGCGTCCCAACAGGATGGCCGTGCGTCCCAACAGAACCAAACGCCCACCAATACAGGCGTTGCCTATCGTTCACCAAAATCAATATCATCATTTGTTGCGGGGTTTAAATCTGCCGCCACCAAACGAATTAATGAATTTCGAAATTCTCCGAAAATCCCTGTATGGCAACCTCGATTTCACGACCATATTATTCGCAACGAATCAGCATATCATCGTATTTACAATTACATCGAAAATAATATTGGAAAATGGGAAAAAGATCAATTTTTCAAAAACGATGAAATGCAATCACCTAGATAAAATTAGAAAAATCAAATTTACCAGGTTAAAAACTCGATTTTTGATCACCTTAGCCACTTGATGTTGGGTACAAATAACAAATTCATTATCTTTGGCACCCATACACAATATCACTATGGAACAAAATACATCAAAAGCGCCAAAACCAATGGGTCTTTACCCCAACACTAAACGAGTGGGTAATTTATTATTCATGTCAGGAGTGGGGCCAAGAGCAGCCGGCAGTGGAAGTGAAGATGCAAATATACCTGGGTTGAAATACGACAAAAACGGTAATTATGAATCGTTTGATTTTGAGGCACAATGCAAGTCAGTTTTTGACAATGTTCGCAACATATTGGAAGAGGCAGGTGGTAAATGGGAAAACCTAGTGGATGTTACGGTTTTTTTGACTGATATGAAAAGAGATTTTAAAACCTACAATAGACTCTATGCTGAATATTTCAAAGATGCCATGCCTTGTAGAACAACCGTTGAAGTAAACTCTTTGCCTTCGCCTATTTGCATTGAATTGAAGTGTATTGCGGTGGTGGAATGATTTGATTGTAGATATTAGATATTAGATATTAGATTTTAGATGTTAGATTTTAGACAATAGCATTAGGATTTTATAATCTACTTTTTTCACTTATTCCTGTTTAACTGAACGTAACGCACTAACTTTTCAAAATTCATATTCTTTAAAGATTGTTTTTCAGCTTTATCAATAACCATTGAAATGAGTAGTATACCCAAAGACCACCCAACAAGGAATAACCAGCTAAAAATTGAATAAGGAATGGAAGTAATCATTATTATGCATATTAATAATACTATCCGCAAACCTTTTAATCCAATGACATTCATTCTATCTTTTTCAAACTTTGATTTAATTTTTCTATTGACAGCTTTATCATCAAGATACGATTCTGCCAATTGAATATCCAATTGCTGTTCTTTGGTGAATCTCAATTTAATAGAATCCCAATTTTTTATATCCTTCTTGGATTCTGTCTTTACATCACTTTGATAAAAAACACTATTATTTAGATTACTCTTATTACTAATGTGATTAGTTAAAAAGTAATATTTTCTTTCTAACTCAACAAATTCATCATTAGCCGTTTTAGACACATTCACATCTGGATGCAAACGTTTTGCCATCAGCCTATAAACCTTCTTAACATCATCAAATGTTGCTGTAACGGGCAACCCAAAATAGTCAAAATATTTTTTAATCTGATTAGCCATTAACGCCTCCTACCTCTTTAAACAAATTTCATGTAACTATTTAATCCCTGCAAATAAGGTTTCTACCCCCCTTGACGCATTTCCTTTTCCAATTGTTTTTTTCGTTTTCGTTTTTCTTCATATAAGTCAAAGGGCGTAATGATTAATCGGATACCTCGGTCTGAATTGAAATAATTTTTAGTCCAGTTAAATAAAGTGACCAATTTGTTTCTGAACCCCACTAACGACATCAAATGCACCACCATCCAAACAAACCATGCTGGAGAACCGCCAAATTTCATTTTGCCAATTTCCACCACAGCTTTATTTTTACCCACTGTGGCCATTGCGCCTTTATCTTTATATTGAAAAGGTTTCATAGGTTTGTTTTCTATATCCAACAAGAGGTTCTTGGCCAATTGTTTACCTTGTTGCATGGCTGCTGGCGCCACCATCGGGTGACCTTTGGGAAATGCTGGTGTACTCATACTGGCTACATCGCCCACTGCATAAACATTTGTATATCCTTTTACTCGATTGTATTCGTCTACCTCTATCCTACCTCCTTTATTCACTGCTTCGGCACCCAACCCTTCTATTGGATTCCCAATTACTCCTGCTGTCCATATTAAGGTTCGTGCAATGATATCTTGTCCCGTATTGGTTTGTACATAATCTCCAAAAAAATCTAACACACGTGTTCCCAAAACTACGGTAACGCCCAAACTTTCAAGATATTTTTTGGCCTTTTCGCTGCTTTTTTCACTCAACATGGGTAAAACACGGTCGCCAGATTGAACGATATAAATATTCATTTGTGACAAATCAATTTCTGGATAGTCCTTTGGGAACACTTTGAGTTTTAATTCACCTAATGCGCCTGCTAATTCCACACCCGTTGGTCCTGCTCCAGCAATCACAATATTCATCATCCCTTGACGTTTGCGCACATTGGAATTCAATAACGTTTTCTCAAAATTTTGCAAAATCATACTACGCAAATCCAATGCTTCTAGTACACTCTTCATGGGCATAGAACTTATTGTCAACCCTTCATTATCTAAAAAGTTGGTCTTTGCTCCAGTAGCTATTACCAAATAATCATAAGGTAATTCGTCATCACCCATAATGATTTTATTTTCAGATTGCACAACAGATTGCACTTCTCCTAATCTGAAAAATACATTCTTAGATTTTGCAAAAATCTTGCGAATAGGATAGGCAATAGATTCTGCTTCTAATACTGAAGTAGCCACTTGATATAAGAGCGGTTGAAAGGTGTGGTAGTTATTTTTATCTACAATTACCACCTGAATGGGCTTATTTTTTAATGTTTTAGCGAGTTCAATACCGCCAAAGCCTCCTCCAATAATAACCACTCTTTTTTTGTATGGATTGGGTATATCTATGAGCATAATGTGTTAGTTTAGTGGCATAAAGATATAAATAAATAGCATTTAAGCAACCTTTATTTTATTTATTCTCATTTCATTATCAAAATTAATTCTAGTTTTGACCTCTAACTTTAAATGGATTAATGGGGTCTCTGTTGCGATTATTATTTTTACTGATTTTAGCCGGGAAGCTCTTCTTGCTTTACCTAATGCCTTCGCCCCAACTTTTTGAAAATCACGATATCGCTGTGAATTTTATTCAATCAGGTACGATGTATTACCATTTAGATGGACACCAAGATTTCAATCATCAATTTCCTCTTTATGACAGTTTTTTAATTTTAATGTATCAACTTTTTGGCATTGTACCGAAATGGATTGCGGTTTTTCATATTATTTTTAATGCGCTGAGTGCTCTGCTCGTCTATAAATTAACTCATCGGTTGTTACAAAACGCCCATTTGACTATATTTTGGATTCCAACCCTATGTTCATTAGCACTATTAACCGAACCTTTTTTATTGGATTACCAACTATCAAAGATACATCCACTTACATTTGATGTATTTTTCACCTTAGCAACTGTTTATTTTTCGCTGAACTATGTAAATAAACCCACACTAAAAAACGGCACTTTATTCTGCATTTTATTCGGATTGACCCTTTTGGAAAGAGCTACATTAATCGTTGCTATAGTTCCGGCAATTGTCCATCTATACAGCTCACCCGATGATTTATTACATCGAACTAAAAGAATCGGAAATCTTGTTTTAATTAGCATACTTTCTTTTTCAATATTCGTGTTGCCTTGGATGCTGAGAAACCATCAACTCACCGGTCATTTTCAATTGACAAGCGGAACCTACCGTTATCTATACGTAGGCAGTTTGCCAGAAACAAACGGCACGAACACACTAATGGGAAGTAATGGAACGTATTATGAGCTTTTGCCACAAGAACCGATAATGTGGGTCGATCGCACCATGGATGAACAAATGAACTACTACAAAAGCGAGTACTTAAAAAAGTGGGTACAAAACCCAAGTGAGTTATTTTTTATGTGGGGAGTTAAATTCAAAAACTTCTTTTGGTTTTCAAAAACCAGCACCCAAAACCTCAAATCAACCTCCATGCAATGGTATTATTGGCTTTACGTATTAGGCAGAGCGTTGTTGATGTGCGGTGCACTTATAGGGCTATTTTTTATGGGCAAAAAATTCAAAGGAATGGCACTAATGATGCTCTCATTAGCTCTTTTGCAATCGTTTTTTTATGTGGAGACCCGACACCTTATGCCTGTACTGTTTATAGTGCATTTTTTCTTTTTCTTGGGTGTCTATGCACTTTTGAATTTAAACCAACAAAAGAAAATTAACCCTTAGTTGTTTCGCTTTGAAGCAAAATAATTTTTGATAATTGCACTGCATTCCTCTTCCAAAATGCCGCCCACAACTTCGGTGGAGGGATGCAAAACATATTCAGATAATCGTTGATAACCTCTTCGTTCGTCTTTGGCTCCGTATACAATTTTACCAATGCGTGTCCAAAAGGCAGCGCCCGCACACATCACACAGGGTTCCAATGTCACATAAAGTGTACATTCATTTAAGTACTTATTACCCAACGTTTCGGTAGCAGCGGTAAATGCTTGCATTTCGGCATGAGCCGTAAAATCAGTTAGCACTTCAGTAAGGTTGTGACAACGTGCTATTACTTTATTTTTGGTGACAATAATGGCTCCCACAGGCACCTCATCACGAGCAGCTGCTTTTTTAGCTTCCTCAAGAGCTAATCGCATGAAATAATTATCGTTGAAAGGTTCGAGCATGAGAGAGTTGTTTGGTTGGTAGGTTATTCTATTGTTCGATTGTTTAGTTTGATTTTTGAAGTTTAGGATCAACTAATCTCAAACCTCAAACAAGTTTATCATATATCTTCTAGTCTTTTGTCTTAAAGTCTTTTATCTTCCAGTCTAGCTTACTTTTTAAACACTAACACTTCCGATCTTCCTTTTTTAAATATTTTGTTACTAACTATAAGTCCTTTTCTTAGTTCTTTTTGTACTTCGTGGGGCAATTCATGTATTTCTTTACAAGCATCGCTGCAACAGTTGTTCATAGCTGTTTTGCAAGCATCACATTGAATGAACAATAAATGACAAGCCTCATTGGCACAATTGGTATGCGCATCAAAAGGAGCTCCGCATTGGTGGCAATTGGCAATTACGTCATCACTTACGCGTTCGCCCCTCCTATCATCAAAGACGAAGTTTTTGCCCATAAATTTGTTCTCTAAATTCTCAGCTTTTACTTGTCGAACATACTCAATAATTCCTCCTTCCAATTGATACACATTCTTAAATCCTTTGTGTTTGAAGTAGGCACTGGCTTTTTCACATCGGATGCCACCCGTGCAGTACATCACCAAGTTTTTGTCTTCTTTGTGTTCTTTTAAATCTTCTTCAATAATATCCAACGAATCTCTAAACGTGTCCACATCAGGCGTTATAGCACCTTTGAAATGACCAATTTCACTTTCATAATGATTGCGCATATCCACCAAAACGGTATTATCATCCGCTATTATTTCGTTAAAATCTTTTGCTTTTAGGTGTGTTCCAATATTCGTTACATCAAAAGTGGCATCATTCAATCCATCCGCTACAATTTTATCTCGCACTTTAACTTTGAGTTTCAAAAACGATTTATTGAATTGTTCAATGGCAATATTCAATCGTACATTTTCTATAAAAGGAATGGTATCCAAAAAGGTTTTGAAACGTTCAAAATTTTTGGCAGGAACGGACAATTGCGCATTGATGCCTTCGTGAGCAACGTATATTCTACCTAAGACTTCCATATCGTCCCAGTTGACAAACAAAAAATTGCGAAATAAAGCAGGATTGCCTATTTGATGGTATTTATAGAAAGAAATGGTCAATCGATCTTCTCCAGCTTCATCGATGAGCCGCGCTCTTTCCTCAGCGCTTAGTTTGTTGTACAGTTGCATGCTATAAACAAGTTTTAACGATTAAGAAATTATTTGGTGCAAAGGTACAGATATATTTATACTTAACAAAAACTGAGATTTATCATAATTTAATCGCGGTAAGCCTTTTACTTTTGTTGGTTTACAATAAATGGTTATGTCAAAGAAAATTGAATTGATGGCTCCGGCAGGCAATTGGGAATCGCTGATGGCGGCTATTCACGCAGGTGCAGATAGTGTTTATTTTGGTGTAGAGCAAATGAATATGCGCGCTCGTGCTACGATGAATTTCACCTTGAAAGATTTACCCGAAATTGCCAAACGGTGTCAAGAAAATAAGGTAAGAACGTATCTTACACTCAATACCATTGTCTATGATCACGATTTGTCCATTGTAAAGACCCTAGTAAATGCCGTAAAAGAACATAACATAACCGCAGTCATTGCCTCCGATCAGGCGGTCATTGGCTACGCTCGTTCTTGTGGTGTTGAAGTACACATCAGCACTCAACTCAACGTAACCAATATTGAAACGGTAAAATTTTATGCGCTATTTGCTGATGTAATGGTGCTATCAAGAGAACTAAGCCTTAATCAGGTAAAAAGAATTATCGACCTCATCAAAAAGGAAAACATTTGTGGTCCATCGGGAAAACTCATCGAAATAGAAATTTTTGGTCACGGAGCATTGTGTATGGCGGTTTCGGGCAAGTGTTATTTATCCCTTCATTCCAATAATTCATCTGCCAATAGAGGGGCTTGTATTCAAAATTGTCGCAGAACGTATACGGTCATCGACAAAGAAACGGGTTATGAATTAGAAATTGACAATGAATACATTATGTCTCCTAAAGATTTGTGCACCATCAACTTTTTAGATCAAGTAGCCGATGCAGGTATCGATGTGCTCAAGATTGAAGGAAGAGGAAGAGCACCCGAATATGTAAAAACAACGATTGAATGTTATCGTGAAGCATTAGATGCTATTGAAACAGGAGCTTATACTCAAGAAAAAGTGGCTAATTGGATGCAGCGATTGGATACGGTTTATAACAGAGGGTTTTGGAGTGGCTATTATTTAGGTCAACAATTGGGTGAATGGCATGATGCCAGCGGGTCAAAAGCTACTCAAAAGAAAGTATATATTGCCAAAGGCATGCATTATTATCCTAAAACCCACATCGCTGAATTTGAAGTAGAAGCTCAAAACATAAAACAAGGTGACCGCATTCTCATTACTGGTCCAACAACAGGTGTTGTTGAAGAAGAATTGACCGAATTGTATATAAATGGTCAATTGGCTCAAGAAGCAAAAAAAGGAGACCGTATTACGTTTAAATCTACTCAACGTATTCGAACTTCGGATAAGTTGTATAAATTGGTTGAAAATAATTCGTGATTAATTTCAACCATTCAATAATTTGGAAAGACCAAATGAAAGCATCAAATATTCAAATTCCTATTTTTTTCTATTGTTACTTTTTTCATGATAAAAAAGTAACCAAAAAATCTAGACGATTTACCAAATCTTTCGCAGGTCTTTTCGCACATCCAACGCTTGCAGGGCCGACCTGCTGCGATTTCGCACAAAATCGTCTTAGCCATCGCGCCCTTCTAATATACTTTTCTATTTTTTCAACCTAATTATAATGATAGCCATTACCTTACAACGAGATAAATGCATTGGATGTAACTATTGTGTTGAAATTGCTCCTGAATTGTTTCGCATGTCAAAAAAAGATGGAAAAAGTGTGTTGCTCAATGCCGAGGATAAAAGAGGCTTTCATACCGTTAGGGTAAACAATGAATTAGATGAAAAAGCCAATAAATGTGGAGCTGTTTGCCCCGTAAACATCATTAAAATTAACTATAAAGGGAAATAAAAAGGGTATAATTCGATGTTATTTATCATTAAAACCAACAATTTATTATATTTTTTTATGGTTATAACCACATAATATTATAGTTTTTTTGTGGTTATATACCTATTTTATTATAGTTTTTTGTAGGTTTAATAATTATTTTCTTTACTTTTGTTGGCATGATATTACGAGATATTCAAAAAACTGTTGAAGAAGATTGGGACAATAAAAAAGCTATTGTACTATTGGGCCCTAGGCAAGTAGGTAAAACAACTTTAATTGAAATAATAGCGAAAAACAAGAAAACATTGTGGTTAAATGGCAATGATCATCAGACCAGGCTCAATCTTGCCAATGCCAACTTTCAATTTCTCAATCAACTCATCAGTGAATATGACGTAATAGTAGTTGATGAAGCACAACGAATAGAAAACATTGGCTTAGCCATAAAAATGCTTATTGACGCCAAATTAAACAAACAAATAATACTAACCGGGTCGTCTTCATTAGATTTAGGAAATCAAATAAACGAACCTTTAACAGGAAGGAAATGGGAACATTTTTTATTTCCTTTAAGTTGGAATGAAATAAGGAACCATTACACTTTTGCCAAAGCATTCCCTAGATTAGAGGAGTTTTTAATTTACGGCATGTACCCGGAAGTAGTAACACACTCAAACAAACAAAAGCGATTGATTCAATTATCAAGAAGTTATCTTTATCAAGATATTTTGGAATTGACCAACATCAAAAAACCTGATTTATTGATAAAGTTATTGAGCGCATTGGCACTCCAAATGGGCAGTGAAGTTTCCTATAATGAGTTGTCAAAAATTTTAGGAGTAGATAGAAGTACGGTAATAAACTATATTGATTTATTAGAAAAATCGTTTGTTATATTTAGGTTACTGCCTTACTCAACTAATCAAAGAAATGAAATCACTTCAAAACCTAAAATATACTTTTACGATAATGGTATTAGAAACGCAGTAATTGGACAATTTGGAGCATTAGCTACACGAACTGATGTAGGTGCTCTATTCGAAAATTTTTTCATCAGCGAAAAGATGAAACAATTAAACTATAGCGATTTTTATGGAAAAACGTATTATTGGCGTAACACGCAACAAGCCGAAATAGATTTTATAGAAGTCCAAGAAAATGAAATGGTAGCGTATGAAATAAAATTCAACCCAACTAAAAAAGTCCGGTTTTCAAAATCATTTACAGAAAACTATCATCCTAAGGATACTATAGCTGTTAATAAAGATAATTTTTGGGAGTTTTTGAAATTGTGATTTATCAATCTGAAGTAAAAGGTAACATCATTAAAATTCACTACAAAGGGAAATAGGTAATTTAAACTTGGAACTTTTTGCTCATAGACCTTATGCAAACATTCGAATATAATAAGGTGTTTCCTTTAATTCTTCCAAGACTAACGTTGGTAGGTCCTCTTCAACGAGTTGTTTTTTCTCAAGTGCCTTGCACAGCCAAATAATATCATGATACTCTAGATCTACTGTAAATTGCTTTACCTTTGCTTTGATTACCCTGCAGTTTTTACCATCTATTATCAATGGATTATCTATTTCATAGCTGTCGATTACCTCAACATAGGCCTTATCATAACTCATTTGTAAATATAACCTATATACTTCAATTCCAATTCGAGCGTGTAAGCTCACTTCAACAATATAAGAGATGGGTTCATTATCTATTGTTTCATTTTGTAGACTTATTACGTGGTTTAAATCAATAACCGGTTGTTTTTGATTAGGGTCTACTTTACTCTCAACTTTATAGGAATGGCTAGCTATTAAAATTCCGTTGATATTTTTTTTAATACAAACTACTAAATTAGCCCCATTAAGAACCAAGTGCCAGTTCTTTCCGAGCTCTGTTATGGGTTCTAACCAGATTTTATCCAACTGAACGGTTCCATTTAAACTATTAGTACTGTATGAAACGTAATCTGCGTAAACGGCTTTATCTAAAACAATTGTTTTTGTACTCATAATAATAAGGGTAATGGTTAATATAAAAAATGGTTGAAATTTGATTATTCTCAAATTTCAACCATACCAAAAAAAATACAATTAGTATATTACAACTCAAATTTGATACCTTGTGCCAATGGCAAACTGGTTCCCCAGTTGATGGTATTGGTTTGTCTTCTCATATACACTTTCCAAGCATCTGATCCACTTTCTCTTCCGCCACCGGTTTCTTTCTCTCCACCAAAAGCGCCTCCTATTTCAGCTCCTGAAGTACCAATATTTACGTTAGCAATTCCACAATCAGAACCACAGTGCGATAAAAACTCTTCTTGCTCACGCATATTATTAGTCATAATAGCTGATGACAATCCTTGCGGCACATCGTTTTGGATAGCTATGGCATTGTGCACATCTCCACTGTATTTCATTAAATATAAAATAGGTGCAAATGTTTCGTGTTGCACAATTTTATATGAGTTTTGTGCTTCGCAAATTGCTGGTCTTACATAACAACCGCTTTCATAACCTTCTCCTGAAAGCACTTCACCTCCAGTAAGTAAGGTTCCTCCTTCAGCTTTTAATCTTTCTATAGCGCTGGTAAAAGCATTCACGGCATCTTTATCAATAAGTGGCCCAACGTGATTGGTTTCATCTAATGGATTACCAATTTTTAATTGACCATAAGCCTTAACCAACGTTTCTTTTACTTTATCGTAGATAGAATCATGAATAATTAATCTTCTGGTTGAAGTACAACGTTGACCAGCAGTTCCCACAGCACCAAAAACAGCACCGGGTACTACCATTTTCAAATCGGCTGTTGGGGTGATGATGATGGCATTGTTTCCACCCAATTCTAATAACGATCTTCCTAAACGCTCACCAACCACTTGACCAACCGATTTACCCATACGAGTAGAACCAGTAGCAGAAATCAACGGCACGCGTTTATCAGCTGTCATTTTCATTCCCAATTCAGCACCGCCTATTACTACACTGCAAATTCCGTGAGGCAAGTTATTGGCTTCAATGATTTTGTTAAATATATTTTGACAAGCGATAGCGCATAAAGGTGCTTTTTCAGAAGGTTTCCAAATACAAACGTCACCACAAATCCAAGCTAATGCAGTGTTCCAAGCCCACACTGCAACTGGGAAATTGAAAGCCGAAATAATTCCTACTATTCCCAGTGGGTGGTATTGTTCATACATACGGTGGTTTGGACGCTCTGAGTGCATCGTAAAACCATGTAATTGACGAGAAAGACCTACGGCAAAATCACAGATATCAATCATCTCTTGCACTTCGCCCAATCCTTCTTGATATGATTTTCCCATTTCATAAGAAACTAATTTCCCAAGTGGTTCTTTTACTCTTCTCAGTTCTTCTCCAAATTGGCGCACCATTTCACCTCTTTTTGGGGCAGGCACCATTCTCCACGTTTTAAAAGCTTCTTCAGCTTTTAGAATACACGCTTCATATTCTACCGTTGAGGCAGAATTTACAGTAGCTATGATGCTACCGTCAACAGGTGAATACGAATGTATTTTTTCTCCTCTAGTTGCAAACCAATGTGGACCAACAGCTGCGCCACTGTTTTCGTTTTTAATGCCTAATAAGTGTAACACTTCTTCAATTTGCCCTACGGCTTCTACGGTGTTTGACATATGTTATTTTTTAATTATAAATTCGTTTAATTACTTTTTATTCTTGTTGTACAAAATTACAAATAAAACTGTTCAAAGAAAGTAAAATTTAAAACATATAATTGACATCCTAATTTAAGAAGACCATTTCTCAGGGTTTTCAGAGGTATTGAAAATGGCTAATATGATAACTGTGTTATTTACAAATATGAAATGAACACCATAGGGAAAGTGTTTTAAAAAAGCAATTCGTTTGTTTTCATAACGAATTTGAATTTTTTCGGGGCTTTCACAAATATACCTTTTTACAGCTTTTAATTCATTAATAAATTTCTTAGCTAAGTTTATATTTATATTTGCATACCATTTAACAGCGAGTTCTATATCTCTATCTGCTCTAGGGGATGAAATTAAATTATAGACCATACTTTTTTTCAATATCGGAAATGGCTTTATCGAAATCAATAGCTTTTTCAGGATTTTTTTCTAATTCTACCATGCGCTCGTTCACCTCATCTATCTGCCACTGAGGAATATACATTTCACTTGAAACCGTAACATAATCCAATGTTTTGATAAAGGCAAGAAAGACATCAAATTGTCCATCTTTTACTTCAATAGTTATTTTCATAATAAATTAATATTAATTTTCGAGCGGAAAGTAAAGTTAGGAAAAAAAATTGTACTTTTCGAGTTATTATCTCACAATAATATCAATGTAATTACGTTCTATGCCAAAATCACCCAAACTTTATTCAACACAACACGTGAAAAAACTCAACGCTCATCGCCAAAAGCGAGCAGTTGCTGCTGCGCTTCACCCTCAAACTAATACTAATTTAATGCGAGGCATCCTGTTAACACTCATAGCTTCTAGTTTTTTTCTCCTTTTTAACGTACTCACCAGTTGTTCCGAAAAAACAATAAGTCAACATCGTGTAGGGCCTGAATTTGCAGAACACATTTCGGCCTATACTTCGGGTGTTATCGCCAAAAATTCAACCATCAAAATTCAATTAACGGAAGACTACACAGGCGCCATAGATTTTGACAATCCCATACCCAACCAACTTTTTTATATTTCACCAGAAGTGAGCGGTGATGCCTATTGGATTTCTCGAAATTTGATAGAGTTTAGACCTTCTGCACCTCTCAAATCAGCAACCACTTATGAAGTAACCTTCAAATTGAGCGAAATAAAAGAAGTAGAAAAAGAATTAGCTGATTTTTCATTTAATTTTTCTACCGTTGGTCAATCAGCTACCATCCTATCTGATGGCTTTACAACGCCCGATTACTCTAACTTCAAAATGGTAGAGTTTCAAGGGGTACTAAATTTATCCGATAATGAAGATACTGCTTTAGTCCATAAATCACTTTCTGCCTTTCAAGATGGAAAACAAATCAGTATTACTTGGAGAAATATAGCTTCTTCAAAATTTGATTACAGCCATCGATTCACCTTATCGGGCATTGAACGAAAAGACAGTCCAAGCGATATAAAAATTGTATGGAATGGCCAACCGTTGGGCATTATTGAAACCGTTACTAAAAACTTTGCCGTGCCCGAAATTGGTGATTTTAAAGTAACTGATATGGAAGTGGTTCAAGACCCCGACCAGTATGTAAAAATTCATTTTTCTGACCCCATTTTGCCTACACAAGATTTAAAGGGTTTGATAACCATTGAAAATACAAACAATCCAACTTTTTTGGTTGATGGCCATACGATAAATGTGTACTACACCAACCGCAAAACAGGCAATCATGAAGTTACCGTGCACGCAGGTATTCAAAATGCTGCTAAAGCCAAACTCAAAGAAGGTAAATCCATTCAATTGCCATTTGAAGGTTTAAAACCCAGTGTAAAATTAGTGGGCTCTGGCACCATCATTCCCAATAGTAATAAAGCCGTTTTATTGCCCTTTAAAGCTTGTAATTTAAAAGCTGTGGATGTTTATGTGAGTAAAGTGCACAGCAACAACATCATCCAATTTCTTCAAGTAAACGAATTGGCGGGTGATTATGAAATGAAACGAGTGGCCAAAAAAGTTTTTGAAAAAACGATTTACTTGAATACTGATCCGAAGTTAAAATTGGGTGAATGGAACACCTATAGTTTAGATCTTTCAGAAATTGTAAAACAAGACCCTGGAGCTATTTATTCGGTTGAGATTCGTTTCAACAAACAACACAGTGTTTATCCTTGTTCGGGTTCTAATAACGAAACACTTAAACCACTAACGGTTTCTGCTGAAACAGAATGGAATGAAAATGATTGGCAATCGTATGATTACTGGTATGACTATGATTACTATGATTATGGATATGAGGAAGACTACGACTATTCTTATGATTATCGTGAACGCAATAACCCTTGTCATCAAACTTATTATCAAGATAAGTCTATTAAGGTAAATGTACTTTCATCTGACATTGGAATTGTGGCCAAAGCAGGAGGTGATAAAATTATGCACGTTTTTGTAAACAACATTGTTACTACAGCTCCTTTAGCTACTGCCAATGTTGAATTTTATGACTTCCAAGGGCAAGTAATTGGAAAAACAGTTACGAATGCCCAAGGAATGTGTGAGATGAAATTAGACAAAAAACCTTTTGTAGTAATGGCAGAAGCTTTAGGACAAAAAGGTTACCTAAAATTAAA
This sequence comes from uncultured Flavobacteriales bacterium, assembly GCA_964419055.1. GTDB lineage: Bacteria > Bacteroidota > Bacteroidia > Flavobacteriales_D > Parvicellaceae > CAYQNU01. The sequence continues at coordinate 190,788 of CAYQNU010000003.1, forward strand.
TGATGGACTTTCTTTATCCTTAAGTAAATTTGATGTTGGTGGTACCACTGTTCAAAAGGGGGTTAAAGGTTTTGTCTATACCGAAAGAGGTGTTTGGCGTCCAGGTGACAGTATTTTCGTTTCCTTTATGTTGGAAGATAAAAATTTAGTTCTTCCAAAAAGCCACCCGGTTACATTTGAGCTTTATAATCCTCAAAATCAGTTAGTAGATAAAAAAACAGTAACTACTCACTTGAATAATCTTTACGATTTTAGAACGGCTACTTCTACCGAAGATCCTACGGGTAATTATTATGCATATGTAAAAGTAGGGAACAGAACCTATGGTAAAACCATAAAAATTGAGACGGTTAAACCTAATCGACTGAAAGTATATTTAGACTTTGGTAAAAAACGATTGATAAATGATGGTTCGAACCTTACCAAAATAAAAGTTAAATGGCTACACGGAGCTATTGCCAAAAACTTAAAAGCTAAAGTTGATCTCGCGGTTAACAAGAAAAAAACGGTTTTTGAAAAGTTTCCGAAATTTGTTTTTGACGACCCTGTTAAGGACTTTGCAGCCGAAGAGCAGGTAGTTTTTGAGGCCGAAGTAGATGATCAAGGTGAAGCTACCTTTAATCCTCAAATTTTTGTAGGTGAAAATGCACCGGGTATGTTGACCGCCAATTTTGTAACAAAAGTTTTTGAAAAAGGAGGCGACTTTAGTATTGATCGCACCAGTATTGAATATTCACCTTATGTGAGTTATGTTGGTGTAAAAGTGCCTGATGGCACCATGTATGGAAATACATTGGAAACGGGCAAAGATCACGTTGTTGAAGTTGCTACGGTTGATGGAAATGGTAATGCTATTTCACAAAAAAACGTAGCTGTAAAAGTTTATAAAATATCTTGGAAATGGTGGTGGGACAGCTACGATAACAATGTAGCCAGTTACTTAACCAATACTTCTACATTGCCCATATTCAATTCTACTATCAACACTTCTAATGGAAAAGGGTCGTTTGTACTGAGGGTGAATCAACCCGAGTATGGAAGATATTATGTGCAAGTAACCGATCCTTTGAGTGGTCACACAACGGGTAAAATTGTATACATCGATTGGCCTTATGAATATCGATTAGAGCGCACCAATTCTGAAAATGCTACTATGTTAAACTTTTCTACCGATAAAGAAACGTACAACACAGGCGAAACGGTAAAAATAACCTTCCCTTCAAGTGAAAAAGGCAGAGCTTTAATTACCTTGGAAACGGGAACAAAAGTGATTAAAAAATTCACTGTTGATACCAAAGCGGGCCAAACAGAATTTAAATTTGTAACTACCGATGATATGGCGCCCAATGTGTTCGTTCACATTACGTTATTGCAACCACACGCCAACACTATGAATGATGCACCTATTCGATTGTATGGTGTAGCTCCAATTATGGTAGAAGATCCAAAAACACATCTACAACCTGTAATTTCTATGGCCGATGCCATACGTCCAAATACCACTATTGATATAGCTGTAAATGAACAAACAGGTAAAGAAATGACCTATACCTTGGCCATTGTTGACGAAGGTTTGTTGGATTTAACCTCCTTCAAAACACCTGAGCCTTGGACCCATTTTTATGCACGTGAAGCATTGGGAGTAAAATCTTGGGATATGTATGATGAAGTGCTAGGAGCATTTAATGCACAATTAACCAAAATTTTAGCTGTAGGTGGAGATGGAAATGTAGAGGTTAAAAAGCCAACTAAAGCCAACCGTTTCGAGCCGATGGTTCGTTACATCGGACCGTTTTATTTACCTGCCAATGGTAAAAAATCGCACAAAATTGCCATACCAAATTATGTTGGTTCGGTAAGAGTAATGGTTGTAGCCGGGCATCAAGCTAAATACGGTTCAGCAGAAAAAACAGTGCCTGTAAAAAATCCATTGATGGTATTGGGTACATTGCCACGCGTATTGAGCCCTACTGAGGAAGTTTCATTGCCTGTCAATGTTTTTGCTATGGAAACCAGTGTAAAAGATGTTACAGTACAAGTTACTACAAACGATTTGGTGGAGTTAGTTGGAGAAAGTTCTAAGTTTGTAAAATTTACAGCCATTGGTGATGAAGTGGTTAACTTTAAACTCAAGGTTGCTAAAAAAATCGGTATTGCAAAGATTAGCATTGTGGCTAAGAGTGGTGGCGAAACGGCCAAATACGATTTTGAAGTAGATGTGCGTTCGCCCAACCCTGTAATAACTGAAGTACAAGAAATGGCTATTTCACCAGGTGAAAGTTGGTCACCTGAAATTGCCTTTACGGGTATTGAAGGAACCAATATGGCTACTTTGGAATTAACTCCATTCCCTTCTCTCAATTTGGATCAGCGATTAAAATACTTAATCAACTATCCTCACGGATGTTTGGAGCAAACTACTTCGGCAGCTTTCCCTCAATTGGCACTTAACAATTTGATGGAACTTCCTGTTGATTACAAAATCAGCATTGAAAACAATATTAAAGCAGGTCTTGAAAAATTACGATTATTTCAAACGTATTCGGGAGGTTTTGGTTATTGGCCAGGTAATACAGATGCCAATGATTGGGGAACTAACTATGCCGGACACTTTATGTTGGAGGCGGAAGCTAAGGGTTATAAATTACCTAGTGGGTTGAAAGAAAATTGGTTGAAATATCAGAAGAAAAAAGCAGATGCGTTTTCTTTTGTAAAGGTTAATAATCCTAATCCAACCTACTATCCTCATGAAGAATTGACACAAGCCTATCGCTTGTATACACTAGCATTGGCAGGTTCAGCTGATCTGGGGGCTATGAACAGAATGAGAGAATATCCTAACCTTTCTGTCCAATCAAAATGGCGTTTGGCAGCTTGTTACCATTTAGTGGGTCAATTTGATATTGCCAAAAATATGGTAGCTAAACTCAGTACCGCTGTTCAACCCTATCAAGAATTGTCCTACACATTTGGTTCGGACACACGTGATATGGCAATGATTTTAGAAACATTAGTATTGATGAATGATCCGCAAGCAGCTGGAGTTGCCAAACGATTGGCCGATAAAATGAATAAGGGCGGTTATATGAATACCCAAACTTCTGCCTATTGTTTATTGGCTGTTTCGAAGTTCTTAGGAAGTTCCAAAACGAACAATACGATGCAATTTGCTTATAATCTTAATGGCAAAAATGTTGCTACAAAAACTACAAAAGTCCCTTTATACAGAGACATAATCAAAGAAATGGGAACATCTGCTCAAAAAATGGAAATTAAAAACCAAGGAACCAGCATTATGTATGCAAAATTGGTTATTGAAGGGATTCCCGTAATTGGAGATGTTTCCACAACAGCCAATCACGTAAAAATGGAAGTGAGATATAAGGATATGAACGGTAAAATGATAAACCCAGACAAATTAGAACAGGGATTAGATTTTATTGCAGAAGTAAGCATATATAATAGCGGCACTAGAGGTAAATTAAAAGAAATGACCCTCAATCAAATGTTCCCATCCGGTTGGGAAATACACAATGCTCGTATGGATAACTTCCAATCATCTGTGGATGCTGGAACCTTCGACTATCAAGACATCAGAGATGACAGGGTGTATACCTACTACCAATTAGAAAAAGGAAAATCGGTTATATTCCAAATAAAACTGAACGCTACCTATATGGGTAAATTTTACTTACCTACCATTGTAACTGAAGCGATGTATGACGAATCTATTTCCTCTAGAGTAGGAGGCAGATGGGTAGAAGTTGTAAAACCAGCCAGTTTGTAAGATCGTCCTATTGTAAGAAACTACAAAACCCAACTTTTGAATTATAGATTAATTCAAAAGTTGGGTTTAATCTAAAATACCATTTTGTTCAAACAAATAAGATGCGTTAACTACTTCTGGAGATGCATTTTTCTTTGAGCTCATTTTTGAATAATCTATGGTATTGAATACGGCTATTTGAAATTGTGTGCGTTGGTGTTGACTCAAAAACTGTGTCATTGCACCCAATTCAACTCTTAAATTGGTATTCACAACATAACCCATTGCGCCATATAATCTAAATCTATCAAAAGATGGCGAAGGATTATTGATAAATAATTCTTTTGTAGTAGCTGCATATAAGGTGTTTTTGTCAAATTGTGCAGAATTTAATGGAACAGTTATAGACAGTGCATATCTAAATCGAATATGATTGTGGTGGGCGAAAAAACGTTCTTCGGCTCGGTATCTATGCTGAAAATTAAATCTCTTGAATGATTGCTTGGTAATAAATTGTTGAAATAATCTATTTTCTTTAGTAAATGATTTTTCATTAGTTCCTACCAAATAATTACCTGAATAAATAAATGCGTGACCTACTAATATAGTATTATTATTCGAAGTAAGATTAAATCCTATTCCATTTCTTACGAGTAATTGCTCTAAATCATTTCCAGCATTATAAGACCTGTATTGCAATTCGGTATGTCCTGTAAATCGCGAATTAAAAGCATGATTTCCAAAATACATAATCCAATTTCCTACAGCACTATTTTGAGCATTATGGTGTAAGACAAGTGCTAATAATAATAAAAGAAATATTCGTTTCATTTGTTCCAAATTTTAGACAAACTAACTTATTTTAATCAACTTGAGTTACCTTAAAAAGCTTAATTTTTGTTAATCTAAAAACTTAAGAATTTCAGGGGATCTAAAGGTAAACCATTGTACCACAATTCAAAATACAATTGATTTCCTTGATCTGATTTGGCTCCAGAACTACCAATAATGGCGATAGGTTCGCCTGCTTTTACCAAATCACCAGTTTTCTTTAACAATACAGAATTATATTTATACACGGAAACCAAATTGTAAGCGTGTTGAACATATACTAAATAGCCAAATTCGGGCGACCATTCCGAAAAAATAATCGTACCATCTAAGGTTGCTTTTACAGCCTCATCTTTAGTTGCACCAATGGCAACACCGTATTCACCTTTTTTGAAGTTCACTTCGCTCATTACTTTACCCTTCAAAGGCGGAAAAAAGAAAATACCAGCCATTACATCCGATTGCGCTTTATTAGCTGTGTTTTCATAATGAACGCCATATTTTTGTGATGCGAAATACTTAACTCGCAAAATTGAATCTTCTGGTGATTTTTCCAACGTGAGTTTGGTGATTTTGCTAGAATCTAATAGCATCGTTGAATCCAATTCATTGGTATTAGCACTTACTACTAGCTCTTCATTTAGCAAGGTAATTAGGTTTTTATTGTATTGCTCAACAGACTCTAATTTGGTATATAACGAATCTAATTTCTTGAGATTTTCAATATCTTGTCTCTTAATTTTGTCTACTTCGTTTATTTTGGGATAACCTGGTATCGATTGACGTAAAGGTGTATAGGCAATCAAAAACCAAGTAGCTGTAATAAATACCATTAGGGTAAACAAGGTGCCAATTATTAATTGTAGTGGAGAAAGCAAGATAAAACGCTTAACCTCATACGAATCTAAATCAGAAATCGTAACCCGCGACTTTTTTTTGATTCGTTCCCAAAGAGAATTTTCTTTTGGAGCCTCGTTTTCTCTATTTTTTCGCTTTAGTGCCACGCCTCAATATTAATAAAAATAGGTGATAAATCAGTTAAAATAGATTAAAATTTAAAAAATGATAGCATTTTTCACAAATAAAAACTCTAAAGTAAAGCCCAATACCATTCCGGCAATTACTTGTAAATAGGTATGAGCATGGAGGTATAATCTGCTAAAAGCTAACATTCCTACCACCAACAGCAGTAATGAATTCATTATAATTACTTCTTGAATATTAGCAATGGGTATCAACACTTGAGTGAGAGCAACAAAAGCACCTGCCAATCCAGCTATTGCGGTGGTGTGTAAACTAATTTTCCAAAAATAAGTTATAACCACACTAACGAATGCCAATAGTATTCCTCCCGAAATTACTGACAAGTACATACCAAATATAGGGATTTGAAAAGTATTGAATTCCAACGAACGAATGAGAAAGTAAAAGACAATTAAATAAATAAACGAAGTCACCAATACAGGCATCCGTTCTTTTATAGTGTACACTTGAAAATCATCAATTATTCCTGATTTCTTCATTATCAATACACTAACAATAGGAAACAAAATCGTAAAAGCAATAATCACCCCCATCATCCACGTCAAACCTCTTGTTTCCATATTTTGTAAAGCCAATATGCTAAAGTGGTCAATTTGTATGTACATTAAAAACGCATACAAAGGAATAAAAATGGGATGAAACAGTACCGAAAATGTTTTTGATAAATAATTCATTGTAGGCATTTTATCTAAAACATATGTTTTTCAGCGTGGTAAGAAGATCTTACCAAAGGTCCGCTTTCCACATATCGAAAACCTTTTGACAAAGCAATTTCTTTATATTCTGCAAATTTTTCTGGAGTAATGAAGGCCGCAACAGGCAAATGCTTAGGTGTAGGTTGGAGGTATTGACCTAAAGTCAAAATATCCACTTTAACACTTCGCAAATCATCCATTGTTTCAAGTATTTCCTCTTCTGTTTCGCCTAAACCAAGCATTACTCCTGACTTAGTGCGCATGCCACCTTGTTTCAAACGGAGAAGTAATTCCAAACTTCTATCATACTTGGCTTGTATTCTTACTTGTTTGGTCAGTCTTCTTACTGTTTCCAAATTGTGAGAAACGATTTCAGGAGCAACATCGATAATGCGTTGCACATTTTCCCATTTTCCTGCAAAATCTGGAATTAAAGTTTCCATTGTGGTACCAGGAGATTGCCTTCTAATAGCCCTTATTGTGGCTGCCCAAATTTCAGAACCTCCATCTGCTAAGTCATCCCGATCTACTGAAGTAATTACGGCATGTTTTACCTTCATTAATTTTACTGACTGAGCAACCTTGGCAGGTTCAAAAATATCTGCTTCCAAAGGTTTTCCTGTGGCAACAGAACAAAACCCACAAGAACGGGTACAAATATTACCCAAAATCATAAAAGTGGCTGTTCCCTCTCCCCAACACTCACCCATATTAGGACAATTGCCGCTCTCACAAATGGTGTGTAACTTATGTTCGTCTACTAAACCTCTTACTTTCTTGTAATTTTCACCTGTTGGGAGTTTAACCTTCAACCAACTTGGTTTTTTAATTCGTTCCTTCGTTCCTTCTCCCTCTAATAGTGTGTCCATAATTAAATGTATACGGTAAAATGATCTTTTTATAAGTTAAAAGTTTCTCGACCCAATATGTAGGTTGAGGTAAACTGAAGGGAACAAAAATGGATTTTCTATTCCCGCCATAATTGGAATTCGTTGATAATGCGCGTCTAAAGCTGCACCCACCTCAATTGCACGAATAAACTCTCTATATTCACCATACTCAAATTGTAGGCCTACTTTGGCATACAAACCTGGATGGACTTTTAATTCAGAAAGTTTAAAATTTCCTCTAGCTTTGCCATAAATATTGGTAATATTATGTACTTCTGGATTATATTTTTCAATTCGATAAATTAAATTGTTGGAGGCATCTGCTTCTAAAACTTCTAAATAAACCGGTCTTAAAAAACCCAAAGAAACACCCCCCAAAAGGTTAAGTGATACTTGCACACCTTTTTCACGTATTTTAGGTGCAATGGTGTATTTCTTTCCCATTCCTAAACGTAAAGCACTAAAATTATTTAATTTTCCGTAGACAAATTCAGGTGCTTTTTCACCCAAATAACCTCTTGTTTTTACTTCTTTATGATGTTTCATTGAAACAAAATCTACAGTATAAAGGCGGCTTGATTTGTAGGTGGCAAATTTTGCATAATTAAAATTAACTCCCCAACCTCTTGAATGTATGTTTAATCCTCCATAGTATTCTTGACGAAAACCTACCTTATTGTCTTCTTTAGCTGGCAATTGACCGTAAACAGTCGATTCCCCAATAAAACTGAGAAGTAAACAAAAAATAAATAAGGCTTTTGTTTGGAACATAATAATTAAAATATGCTTTGAAATTCAAATTTAAAAAAAAAGACCGAATAATCGGTCTTTTTTAACATTAAATATGCAAATTATTATATTCTTTCTTCAGTAACTACTTCAAAAGTTTGTTTTGTAAAGTTTTCTCGTTCCTGAGATGCGTTTTCTTGACCATAAGCAGGACAAGGCTTGCTATGACCTCCACCACCTTTAAATAGGAAGCAAGAGGGTAATAAAAAGGCTATTGAAGCCACACACAAAATTTTTGTAATTGCTTTCATGGTTAAATTAATTAAGGATTAAAATTAGTTTCTTCCTATAACAGATGATTTATCTGTTTGGTTCACTTGGAATTGAACATTTTTTTCAGAAGACTTTTTAATTGTAGCATTACCATATGCTGGACAAGTACCATGAGATTTGCAAGACACAGCACCAACACTGATTATTAAAGCTAAAGATGCAACTAAAACAATTTTCATAAAGTTCAATTTTAAATGTAAGAAATTCGCTAACTCTCTTAATTTTCATTAACAGAAAACCAAAATTAAAACTATTTTTGACTTTAACAAATAAGTTTAGTATTAAATTATAAACATTTTAGTCTAAACAACTCTTTTCAATGACGAACAAAAATTTGTTTACTTTTTATTAACGAAAACAAATAAACGGGTTAAACCCTTTATTTTATGAAACTTAACTCATATAAAATGGTTTTTTCTCCATTTTTGTCTTATGGAATTAGGATGTTAACAACTCAAAATTATCTTTTCTTTAATTTTGTTTTGTGTTTTAGTCTTCGCTGTGTTCAATAATTGCTAAAAATCAACGTTATTTGCAAAGTTTTGTATGCTAAAGCGCTTTTATATAATATCAATCATTCTTCTACAGGTATGCGCAAGCATGCAGGCTCAACAGTTTGGTTCAATTCATATTAGCGGTTTGGAAAAAATCACGTTGAATCAAAAAGCAATTCAACAAATCAATTCAAACAATGTACGACAAAAAACTAATGTACTGATTGCTGATATAGTTGAGCGAGGGTACTTAGCCTGCTCTTTAGACAGCATTCATAGTCCAGATTCCTTAAATCCGAACTTAAAGCTGTTTTTTTATTTGGGTGAACAGTATAATTGGACACATCTGCATTTTAGCGATGAAAACAAACAACTCATTGAGCAATCAGGGTATGCTGACAAACTATATTCCGACAAACCATTTAAACCCGCACAGGTTAAAGTGCTTTTCGAAAAAATACTTTTCTATTTGGAGAACAACGGCTACCCTTTTGCTCAAGTTTATTTGGATTCTATACGTATTCATCAATCTACTGTTAGCGCTTCCCTAAAAATTAATAAAGGACCTTTAATTCTAATTGAATCCATATTTTTAAAGGGCGATGATGCAATCGATAAAAACCTGTTGCACACGCTCATTCAAACAAACGAAGGGGATGTTTTTAACCAACGTATCATCAATGATATTTCAACCCGAATAAAAGAAACACCTTATTTAGAAGAAATTAGACCAGCTGAATATGAGTTCATTGGTGAGAAATGCAATTTATATGTTTATGTACGAAACAAAAACGCCAATAGTTTTAATGCCATACTTGGAATTCTTCCCTCCGACAATGGTAAAATAAACATCACGGGAGATGCTCGAATAAAATTAGTTAACACGCTTAGAAAAGGCGAATTGCTGGATCTCAATTGGCGAAAATTATTGCCTTTGACTCAAAATTTGAACATTCAAGCCAATTATCCATTTTTATTTCGAACTAATTTCGGTATTGAAAGCAAATTTGACCTTTATAAAAAGGACACCAGTTACATTGATTTGAACATTCGATTGGGAATCTCTTATTACATTAATCCTTACCTTAAATTAACTGGATTTTACAACGCTAGACGATCAGATTTATTAAGCACTATTCCTTATCAATTTAATACTACTCTGCCGAGTTTTGCAGATATCTCGATAAATTCTTATGGTGTAGTTATAAATTGGAGTCGTTTGAATTACAAATACAACCCTACCAAAGGGGCTCAAGTGGAAATAACAACCAGTGCAGGAGCAAAAAAAATTCGCAAAAATGCTAATCTAAACGAAATTGTATATGAAAATGTAAACTTAAACACTTCCAATTATCGTAGCGAAATTATATACGACTACTTTATTCCCCTAAAAAAAAGAAGCACTCTGAAATTAGGAATCAATAGTGGGTTCATTATCAATTCAACCATTTTTGAAAATGAGCTATTCCGATTAGGGGGAAATAGAACTATTAGAGGCTTTGATGAGGAGTCCATTTTTGCTTCCTCATTTGCAATAGGAATTATTGAATTTAGATACCTTTTAGAAGAAAACAGTAATCTTTTTGCATTTTATGAAAACGCTTGGCTCGAAAAAAAATTACAAAGTAGCTATTCAAATTCTACTCTATACAGTTTTGGTGCTGGAATAAATTTCCAAACTAAACCGGGGATATTTTCTATCAGTTATGCCTTAGGTGCTTTGACACAAAACCCATTACTTTTGCGTTCAGCCAAAATCCACTTTGGGTTCATTAATTATTTTTAGCTGAGCTCGATTCCCTTTCTCCTTGCGATGTCTGTAGGAATAGTTGAATAAATTAATCTGATATAAATCTAATCTGGATAAGTGGTTTTTTGCTCTAAATTTGAAACCAAATAAAATTAGCTCCGTTAAATCACACTCATTTGGTTTAATGAATAAAAAATACGTCCATATTCTTTTGCTATTCTTCCTTCTTGGATTACTGAGCTTCACTTTTATGGAGTCTCATAAAAAACATCCAATTACAACTATTTCAGAGGAAAATACTATTGAGAGTTTTATAATGGATTATATTTCCATCAAATATCCTAACTATCAATTTTCTGAATTTTTATATGTGGGTGTAGAGAGGCAAAAGTTATTTCATTTTAAAGGAAATAAAATAATAAACACATTTGATATATCAACCTCAATTTATGGAGCTGGAAGTACTGCAGGTAGCGAACAAACCCCTATTGGGTTGCATTATATAAAGAGTAAACATGGACATAATGTACCGTTAGGCGGGATTTTACAATATAAAAAATATACAGGAAGAATTGCCCAAATTGAATCAAAACCAGAATGCACGGGTAGAGACGAAATTACCACTAGAGTTATGACATTAGCCGGTCTTGAAGATGGGATAAATAAAGGTGACCCGAATGATAGCTTTAATAGAAATATTTACATTCATGGGACAGCCGAAGAAGGTTTGATTGGCACTCCTGCTTCACACGGTTGCATTCGAATGCGTAATGAAGATGTTGTAAATCTTTTTAATTCGGTAGAAGTGGGAATTCATGTGTTAATTTTAAATAATTAATTTGAACTATCGTGTAAGACAAAAAAATGTTTAACTTCGGTATGCTAATTGCCAAAGGCAAATCTAAATACCATATAAATGAAACATTTAGCCCATATTTCTTGCACCCTATTTTTGGTGATATCCGCATTATTTTCGACCTCAATTGCTCAAAAAACCAATAATAAAGCTTGGTTTGACTTTGACAATATGAGTTGGTTTATGCAAGGCTCTGTTTTTGACGCCTCAGAATTATCAGTTTCTATAAAAGACTATGTGCAACAATCAACCTATTTAGGGAAAGTTGATTCTACATCTAATGTATTTTACCGTTTAAATTCGGGTCTTCAATTTACGATGAACAATATCCCAACACGACAATTTTTGCTTAGAAATGATTCTATTAATAAACGGATTTATATTAGGCCCTTATTTGATGAAAACATTGAATGTCTTCTTTATGATTTCGGATTAAAAGTTGGAGACACAGTAAAATCAGTGATTTTAATTAATTTCAAACAACCATTAATTGTATCCAAAGTAGAAACGATTGAATTTAATGGAGTAAAAAGAATACAAATATCTGCTGTAGTTAAAGGTGCCAAAAATGAAAGAACATTAAAATTCATTGAAGGAATAGGTTCTACTAGCGGTTTTTTAGTTCCTATCGACTTAAATCAAAAGGAATCCATAGTTTTGAAATGCGTTCACCGCAACAAAACATTACTTTATAACAACAACCCTGAAGGAAACTGTCCTGAACCCGAAATATACCTAAAACCTAAAAGACCAGAGAAAAAGTAATTTATCTCATTATATGAACAAAACCAGAAACAGTTCGTTTTAATTCTTCTTCTTTTAGTTCGTTGTATTGATACTTAGGTGAATTGGGAGTTACTATAAAATAATAAACTCCTGGTGCTAAATCTTTTCCTGAATTGTAATGCGTTCCATCCCAATCATTAGTATAATCTTGTTTTTCATAAACTACTTTACCCCAACGGTTGTAGACAATCAAATGAGGATTAAGATAATCGTCTAAATTCTTAATTTTGAAGAAGTCATTTTCGCCATCACCATTGGGTGTAAAAACATTTGGTGGTAAAATGGGACATTGCACCCAAACGGTGCCTGTTGCAGATGCAGGAGAACCACAATTATCTGATATTGTTACTGTAAAATCAGTTGTTTGAGGAGGCACGACAGCTATTTGGGGTGTGGTTTGACCCGAATTCCAACTGAAACTTATGGGAGGAAGTCCGCCACCGTATAATGGGACTAAATTAGCCACTTCTCCTGGACAAATATTTACACTGTCTGCTAATGTTATTGATAATGGAGTATAATCATTAATGGTAAGTGAAGCACTAATGGTATCAAATGTTCCCGCACACAATTCGTAAATTATAAGGATGGTAACGGTTTCTTCACCTTCTGGGAAACCATCAATGTAGGGATCAAGAAAAATGGTATCTTGTAACGTACCTATTGGCATAACTAAACTATCAGGTATCATTGGATAATCGCCACCGTTCACTGCTGTACCACTTACTATAAAATTTACCACAAATTCTTCGGTGGCAGTCGGTCGTTCAAATGCAAAAAAGGCTGAATTACATCCCTCATATAAGATTGTGTCGCCATTGGCTACACCTGCTGATACGGCAACACCATTGGATGAAAAACTTCCACCTTCCAAAAACACACCTGAATCAAACGCTCCATCGCCACCATCACCTATGGCTAATTTGATATGGTATTCTTCACCACATTGCACCAATGCACGGGCTGTTAAAACAACTGTTTTACCATCATATTGTATGGATTGTTGTGTATTTTGAGTATAATAAACACTGTAAGAAGCCCAATTGGGATCTATAGCTGAGCAATTGGATGCTTGACCTGAGCTTCCAGCAACTCCTAGATTTACAGTATTTATGGATACAGGGGTTGTTGTTCCAGGAATCAAAGCTAAATTTACTCCACCGTTTGTAAACGGGCCCGAAAATCCAGGGCCGCTTATAAAAAATCCAAAAGCATCGTTTACGGTTCCACATGCATACTCATCATATTCTTCAGAGGCAAATACATATCGGAAGATCAAACTATCTCCTTGTGGAACAAAATCAAATTCCAATACAGCAGCATCAAAAATGGTATTGGGTGTAATAGCCGACAAATCAGCATCATTATATCCATTTCCACTTCCCAATGAAGCACCTCCCTGATTATTTGGACCTACAGCCACTTGGACATTTCCTGAGCCCATTATTATACCTTGGGTTAAACCAATATTACTTGCCGCACCATTAAATGTCCCTACTTGTTGAGAAACGGTATTTGCTGGTACTCCATTAAAAGTAATATTAGAGGCGGTTACACCTGCACCTAATAACACATTTTGAACAACCTGTGCAGGAGTTTGAGCCGAATTATTTACGGTTAATTGAGCGAACGAAAGAGAGCTAATTCCTATCAACAGGAAACTAAATATCGTGATTTTGTTTAAATTCATAGTGCTTATTATAAATTAAAAAATCACCAAAAATTAGTTTTGGTGATTTGTAATATAAATTAATATAGTTTTAGATAACTGTGATTCTATAGCTTTACTTCTTGAAAAAAAGTGCCATCAGGTCTAAAATACAAACGTGTTGTTTTTCCGTCTTCCATAATATCCAAGACCATTCTTTCAGGTGCCACTTCAGAATTTTGAAGATAAGCATGAAAAATAATCGCTTTCGGATAATTTTCTTTTACATAATCATAATGGTAATGCTTTAATCGTTCTTTCGAAATCTCAACTAGTGACTCCAATTTCAATCCGTTAGAGTTATAAGTTATTTCCGACTTTTTATCTTCAAGCTTAAATTTAGCAATGAATTTATCATCTTTAATTACCCAATTAACATTTGTTTCAGGATTAACACCATCATATTCTTTAGAAAAATTGGAAGTCACAACACTGGGTATTTCCGCTTTTTGAGCAAGTGTTACTATTGGACTACCTAAAGCAACAATTAGCATTAATTTTAGAATTTTCATATTTTTATTTTTTATTTAAATTAATTACCTATTCAAATTGAAGTGACCATTTAGTTCGAAAACTTTTCCATCTAAACCGGTTGCATTAACTACATAATAATATACACCTTCGGCCGCTTCAACTCCAGCCATTGTGGTACCATCCCAACCTCCACCTAACCATTCTATTTGAGCCATTACTTGACCCCATCTATTGAAAATGGTCATATTGAAGGTATCAATTGATTGATGAGTAATTCGTAACAAATCATTTTGTCCATCGCCATTTGGTGTGAAGATATTAGGTATAATTATTAAAGATTCACCTGTTAATGCTAATGTATAGGCTGCTGTATCGGTACAACCATTAATATCAGTTGCTACCATTGTAATTACAAAAGTTCCTCCAGTCCCATAAGTGTTTGTGGGGTCTTGAGCCGTACTTGTTGAGCCATTACCAAAATCCCAAACATAACTTGTTCCATTTACTGTAGTATTGGTAAAAGTAACATCAACGGGTGGAATACCTGATTGCGGTGTAAAGGTAAAATCAGCACCAATATCTGGGAATTGTGAACCTACTACAGTTGGAGTGCTGCTAGTTGTATTGCTACAACCATTACTTCCGGTAACGGTTAGCGTATAAGTACCTTGAGTTACGTTAATATTGGCGGTAGTATCACCATTGCTCCATAAGTAGCTCAATGGAGCAATTCCTCCAGTTACGGTGGATGTTATTAAACCATCGGCTAAATTAAAGCAAGTAGCGTCAGTAACATTTAATGTTATGTCAGTGATTCCTGGAATGGTAGTTACAACAATAGTATCATTGAAACTTAAACATCCTAAGTTAGAAACTGAATTTACAATAAAAATAGTGTCACCTAATATTGTTGGAGTGATTGAACTGGTTGTTTCACCTGTGCTCCATAAAGTAGACACTCCTGATCCACTAGCAGTCAAAGTAATTTGATTACCTGTACATGCCAAAGTATCGTTTGAAACAAAATTCATGGTAGGTGTAGGATGCACATTTACAGTAATTTGAGTTAAATTAGAAGGGCTACAAGATATACCTAAACTATCATAAACTACGACTACACTGTAGGTAGTTTGAACAGTAGGATTAACCGTTATGATAGGTGTTGTTTCATTGGTACTCCACAAATACGTTGTTCCTCCCGATACTGTCAAATCCACAGGGTCTCCTTGACAAACAATTAGATTTGATGCAGAAACAGATGCGTTGACATCAGGAAATTCAGTTACAGTTGCCGGTAATAAAGTAGTGTTAAAAGTACATCCATTATTGGCAGTAACTAATACGGTATAGGTTCCTGCTCCAACATTGGTTATATCTGGAGTTACAGCACCGTTGCTCCATAAATAAGTGAAAGGGCCAACTCCACCGGTAATAGTTGAGGTAACCGAACCATCGGTAAATCCAAAACACGTAGCATTTGTAGCAGCTAAAGTGACATCGTCTATTCCCGCAATTGTAGTGACAACTATAGTATCATTAAAACTGAAACAGCCTAAATTAGATATTGAATTAACAATGAAAATGGTATCTCCTAAAATCGTAGGTGTAATCGAAGACGTTGTTTCACCTGTACTCCACAATAATGATACTCCATTTCCATTGGCAGATAATGTGATTTGTGCATTTTGACAAACTGTTGTATCGTTAAAGGTAGAAGTAACCGTTGGTGTTGGGTGAACATCTACTGTAATTTGAACCAATTGTTGCGTATTACATGAAATAGTCCCAATGCTATCCCATTGAACTAAAACATCATACGTTGTTTGAACAGTAGGATTAACAGTAATGGTATCATTTGTTTCACCAGTACTCCATGTGAAGTAATCACCACCTGTTACTACTAATTGAACAGGGTCTCCTTGACAAACCAATAAACTACTGGCCGTAACTGATGCATTAACACCTACAACTTGAACTAATAAAGAATCAATTGCTGAACAACCTCCAACAGTAGCCGTTACATAATACATTAAATCACTTGATGGAGCAACAGTTATCGCGGGAGTTGTAGCAGTTGAGCCACCAGACCACTGATAAGTTGATCCAACTTCTCCATTCGCAGTTAACGTAGTATTATCACCTGAACACACTTGATCTTGACCTGAAATAAATACTGAAGCAATAGTTGGAGCTATTGTGAAGTTAGCGCTTCCTGTACATTCAAAATTGGTAACTTGAACTGTGTATGTTGTGTTTAAAACAGGTGTTACAACATTCGTTGCGGTAGTTGTTCCATTGTCCCACAAGAAACTTGTTCCTCCACTTGCTGTTAGAGTGATAGCATCACCATAACAAACCGTTGGAGCTGATGAAACTATTGTTGGGGTAGGAATAGGATCTACAATTAAATTGATGGTAGTTGCAATAGGAGAAAGTCCACAACAAGGAGTTTCTACTTGTAAACTGATAACATAAGTCCCTGGCGTATTAAATTGCACAGCAGACAGAGCATCGTTGTTAGTTGAAACTAAATTGGGCACTGCTCCTCCACCAAAATTCCAATGATAGGTATAGTTAATACCTGAAGTAGTTGCTAAAAAATCAGCTGTTCCACCAACACATACGTGATAATCTGCACCATATTGAGTAGCTGTAGTTGTAAATGCTGGTGTCAAAGCACTTCCATTTATAAGAATATTCATAAATCCAGTGTATGTATTACCGCTGTATACGATGTCTTTAAAACCTGTTGTTGAATATTGTCCTGTGTGAGCAGCACCAACACCATTTTGAGGTGCGCCTCCACTACCTATATCCCAAGCGGCACTTGAACCAGCTGTGAAAACAGCATTAACATTTGTACAAGTTGTATTCGAAGCATTTATTACAGGTTGAGCAGCTAAATTAAATGAACTAATGTTAGTCACTAAAGGCGTTACAACACCATCAAAATAAATCTGATGAGTTTGACCATTTGGACCATTACCACCGGCTCCTCCAGCACCACCTTGACCACCAGTACCACCTTGACCACCTCTATTTCCATCTCCATCTCCATTGGTACATCCATTCCCTAAAGCTGAAGTACCACCGTTGCCCCCATTTCCTCCTGAGCCACCGATACCGCCATTTCCTGCTGTACCGCCATTTACGTTACAATCTATAACATTTCCATTAATACCATTATTTAATAAATATAAAGCGAAAGAGCTTCCTCCTCCAAAACCTCCACGACCAGCGCCTCCAGCACCGCCACCGCCACCACCACCTGATCCACCACCACCAGCAGCATCACAGTTGTCAGTATCACGACCAGCACCACCAGCTCCACCTCCACCGCAACCTCCAGTTCCTGTGGTTCCGTTAGTTCCTTGACCAGGTATAAAAAATCCTCCAGTAATTGTTCCAGGTATAGTAGCACCCGGAGTTCCTGGAGTACCAGCACTACCAGCACCTCCCGTACCTCCAAAAGGTGTTGAACCTCCATTACTATCTGCGTTTCCTCCGATTCCAGCTGTTCCTCCACATCCTGCGCCTCCAAGTCCTGTATTACCATTATCTCCTGGCGAACCAGAACTATCAGGTCTCCCATTTCCTCCTGCCCCTCCATTAAATCCAGCACCAGCATTACCTCCAATAATTATTGCATTAGCACCTCCAGTTCCAGCAGAACCACCTCCACCACCATTACCCCCATTATCAGTGCTAAAGTTACAAGTACATTCTGGACCTCCACCTGTTATTCCATTACCTCCATTTCCGCCATTTGCTCCATCCCAAACAGCATTGAAAGTTGCGGGATTATTATCTCCATCACCATTAGATGCATTACCTGGTAAAATTTGACATCGAACAAAATCATAATTATAAGCTCCTGTTAAATGTAAACCATAAGTTGAAACGCCATAACCCGATGGCGCTATTGGTGGATTTGATGTTGTAATCGTTATGTCCTGTAATCTAAAATCATGAATACCATTTGCTTGAAACACTACAATTCTCGGAGCATTAGCTGGCCCTTCTAGATTTAAAGCCGTTCTATTGATTGTAGTGGCACCTGGTGAACTGGTTTTAATCCATGTTGTTGGGTCAAATCCTCCTTCAATAGTAGTATAAGAAGTTAAAGTTGTAATAGGATTGTTAAAGTTGTACGTCCCCGTTGCCATTCTAATCAATGCTCCGTTACAAGCCGACATCGAAAGAGCTGTTAATAAATCAGTTGGGCTAGCTTGAGTACCTGGACCTCCTCCAGTTGTGTTTACGTATATAACATTACATGTTGGGGCTCCAGTTGGTAGATTAACATTTACTAAAACTGAATCTAATTGAGTACATCCAAACCATGATGTTGTAACGTAAAACATTTCATCATTTGCTGGAGATACCGTAATATTATTTGCGGTGGCTCCGTTACTCCAAAGATGTGTTGCTGATGGTTGAGAAGTTGTAACCGCTAAATTTACATTATCACCTGGACACATGGTCACAGGACTATTTGTAATAGTAGTTAATGGGGGGAAATTACCAATTGTAATTTGTTGCGTAATAGTAATCGTTTCAACAGCACATAAGTTATTTACGTCAGCCGTCATCGTCACCGTATAAGTCCCTGGATTTGGGTAACTATGAGTAGCATTTTGTGTTGTAACTATTGGTGATCCATCTCCAAAATCCCAAGTCCAGTTAAGAACAGTAAACTGACCCATTTGTCCATTGAACTGAACAGGTGAATTAGTACAAATTTGAGCGGTTGGAATTAAACTATAAGCATAATTCGAACCTTGTGCATCAGCATCAAATGTAATACCTAAATTATCTAAACTGGCTCCTGCAACATACCCGTATGATTCATAGGAACCATATCCATAAACATAGGCATTCACACCGCCTGGTGCAAGAATGGTGTGATTACCTTGAGCTATGTTTCTTCGGCAATGCGAATAAGCTGGATTGGAGGCCAAAGGTGTAAAAAAACCAGCCATACCTACACCATCTAAAGTAACCGATGCAATAGAAGCAGTTGGACTGACAATATTTACAAAATAAGATGAAATTACTGAAGATGTAAATGCATTGAAAGTAATGGCATTAAGAGTTTGCTCAACAGGACTTAATACTATGGCAAAAGGATCCGCATTTGCTCCATCACAATCGCCACCTTTACTATACTGTACAACCATAATAGGCTCGTTGGAAGTAATGTAGGATGCTGTTGTTAAATTTTGTTGTGTAAATTGCCCTGCATTCAAGGGTATATTTGCTCCACCATTAATAGAGACCAATGTCCCCGCTTGAGAAGCGATAATTCTATATAAATCACCGTTTCTTGTTTGGTAGGGTGAAGTCGCATAATTGTAACCCCAAGTAGTAACGGGATACATTTGTTCAGACAAGTGATCACAATAATTACATCCACCTACATTTGTACATTGTGCACCACTAAAAACAGCAAATTTTTCACACGCTCCTGTAGAACGAATATAAGTACCTGTTAAATCGCCACTGGCTTTAACTTGGTATACTTCACCTTGATTCAAGGTAATATTAAATGGCACACCAGCAGGGTTACCCGCAAGAGTAGCTACTGAAGGAGTAATCTGAATAGAAGAACCGTTTTGAACACCAACAATCAATAATTCCGATGGAAAAGGTGAACCACTTACTACGGCCGGATTGACAGTAGCAGCATAATATTCAACACCCAACGTATTCAAAGGCAGAACAATTGCTGCATCTGAAGAATACGCTTCGTAATTCAGGGCATAAACTGTAACAGGATTAACTGAAACCACATGGATACCTTTATTTTCAACCACCTGACTGGTTGTTATGTGAGCTTGATTGTTTGGAACGGTAACGACAGCTGTACCATTGGCTGCAACCGTAAAATTTTGCGAAAAACCTTGACCTGGAATTGTAACCGTTCCCGTAGTAGCAATATCAGAACTTATGTATATACTAAGGGTTGGGGAGTTGTAATTCTCCATAAAACCGAACCAAAAATCAGTACCTTTAGTTGAAAATATTTGCCCATAACTGATCATTGCAGTCATCACAAACACCAAAAGAGAAACTATTCTTACTTTCATAAATTTTGAGATAATATTAACTTGAGCATCAAAAGTAGTATATTTTTAACTCGTTTGTTAAAAATAGCTAAAATTTTAATTCTCAAACTTTATGACGTAAAAAAGCACAAAAAGGTTGGCTATTTAATAACAATAATTATTTCACATGTAAAAGAGCTGTAAATAAGCCATTTAGCTTATGGTCTTGAATATCTCATCCGGTCCAAGGTCTCATCTTTACCCAAAAGCTCTGCTATGGCAAACATAGACGGTCCCATTCCTTTTCCAGTTACTGTTAATCTAAACAATGGCAAAACCGCACCCATTCCCAATGAATTTTCTGTCAAATAGTTTTTAAAATCACTTTCTAGAACTTCAGCTTTCCAAGAAGTACTTTTTGAAAAAACGGAAATTAAATCTTCGACAATGTTAGCTGATTTTTCATTCCATTTTTTTGAAACCGTTTCTTCATCAAATTTGGTAGGTTTTTCGAAAAAATACATTCCTTCCAACATATCCACTACAAAAACAGATCGTTCTTTCATTAAGTGGGCTACTTTAGAACAATAGTCTATCGGATATTTGCCCACTAATAAAGCGGCCAATGCTTCTCCTAATTCATCATCAGTACGCATTTTTAAATATTGTTGCTGAAACCAGCGTGTTTTTTCAGGATCGAATTTTGCACCACTTTTGCTTACTCTTTCCAAAGTAAACGCCTCTGCCAATTGCTCTAAATCAAACAATTCTTGAGCTGTACCTGGGTTCCACCCCAAAAAAGCTAACATATTAATAAATGCATCAGGGAAATAACCTTTTTCTCGATATCCTGATGACATTTCTCCTGTAACCGGGTCATGCCATTCTAATGGAAATACAGGAAATCCTAGACGATCTCCATCTCTTTTACTTAATTTTCCATTACCGTCTGGTTTAAGCAATAAAGGTAAATGAGCGAATTTAGGCATCACATCTTCCCAACCCAAATAACGATATAACAAAACATGCAAAGGTGCCGAAGGTAACCATTCCTCCCCTCTGATTACGTGAGTTATTTTCATCAAATAATCATCCACAATATTGGCTAAATGGTAGGTTGGCATTCCATCCGATTTGTACAAAACCTTATCATCTAGGTTGTTGGTATTAACTGTAACCCAACCTCTAATTTCATCATGAAAACGCACATCTTCATTTCTGGGCATTTTTATACGAATGGTATAAGGCTCATTAGCATCCAATTTAGCTTTAACCTCATCTTCTGAAAGGGACAACGAATTTTTCATAGAAGATCGCGTAATACAGTTGTATTGCCAATTGGGCATTTTTGCTTTTTGAGCAATTTCTCGCATTTGTTCCAACTCTTCAGAGGTATCAAAAGCATAATAAGCGTTGCCTGATTCTACCAACTGTATAGCATATTGGGTATATATTTGTGCCTCTTTTCGATCACTTTGACGGTAAGGACCGTATTCACCACCAATACTTTGACCTTCATTCGGCATTATACCACACCATTTCAACGATTCTATGATGTAATCTTCAGCACCCGGCACAAAACGGGTTTGATCGGTATCTTCAATTCGCAACAAAAAATCACCTCCATGTTTTTTGGCAAATAAATAATTGTATAATGCAGTGCGCACACCTCCCATATGTAAAGGACCTGTGGGACTTGGTGCAAATCGAACTCTAACTCTTCTTTCGCTCATAATGATTGGTTTGGGATGCAAAGCTACTACTTTTTTATAATATTGAATTTTGTTAGTACAAATAGATGTTGATTTGAGGGTCTTTAATTATTGTTTTTGAGTTATTGACATAGGATTCAAGTTTTCAAATCTATTTTAGAAGGACCCTAAAAATAGCCAAATCAAAAACTACGAATTTTTTAATGTTATCCATTTCGACAAATATTTAGTGCTTTGCAGGGTATGATGTTGTAAAAGTCCTCCAATAAAGTTATCCAAACGATGTTGACGCAAATGAATATTAACCGTTTCCAATCGCTGTAAAAAGGGTTCTTCAAATTGACTTCTTTGAAAACGATTATTGATGATTTCTTTTCCTTTTTGTTGGGCAATTTGCCATTGTGTTGGACTGTTGTATAATATTTCGAAAGATTCAGCCATTTCTGTTGGTTTGTCGCAAATGGTTCCTGCCCAGGTGTCAGACCAAATCATTGATTCGGCACCCAAAGATGTTGAAATGGTAGGTGTACCAGTAAGCATGGCATCCAATATTTTCCCCTTTATACCTGCTCCAAATCGAAGAGGTGCCAAGTTAATCCGATAGTTTTGCATCGTTTTTTGTGCATCATCCGTTCTGCCTTTTACAATAAAACCTTGCTTTACGCTATTCAATTGTTCAATTTTTGAATTGGCATAGGCACCAAAAATATGCACTTCTAAAGTCGGAAATTTAGCTCTAATCAGTGGCCATATATCGGTCTTTAAAAAATTAACGGCATCGGCATTGGGTTGATGCAAAAAATTACCAACAAAGACACAATTCTTCCTATTTTCAAAAGTGTTCCAATTTTGACTTATTTCCTCTGAAATCTCATCAAAAAATAGTGGTAAATAGTGAAGAAGTGAAGCAGATAATTTAAAAACCCGAGTTAAAATCTCCATTTCATATTCTGAAACAACTAGGGTAATATCACATCTAAGAATACTGGCTATTTCACGATAGGCAAATTCAGAAATTAGTAAATCATTTTCTTGAAATGGATGCTTTCGTTTAAGAGCTTCTTGACGCGTAATTCTCAAACAATGTAAATCTTCTGAATCTAAAACTCTCAAGGCATTGGGGCAAATGGCTGCAACTCGCCAACCAAATTGTTCTTCGGTAATGTACCTATCAAAAAGCACAAAATCAGGTGTTTCAGATTTGAGAAATACATCAAAACTATCATCATTTAATACAATTGGCACACATTTTACACCTAAAACGGCCAAATTGGCCTGATAGGGACTACTTGATGCAGCCGAACAAAACGTAACTAGATACTTTTTACCTATCAATAGTTGGATGAGTTGAAGCATCCTACTTCCTGCGGCAGATGATTGTGGTTCAGGCCAAACCAACCCTATTATGAGTATCTTTTTTTGAGTTTGAATTGCCGACATAGTACGTTTAAAAAGAAAAAGGTATTGTTAATATTATGGATAAAACTCTATTTGAAATTTTACGATGGTAATAATGTTGGTAGTTTTATCTTGAACCAAAAGAGCTTTTATCATGTAGGTAACTTTGTCGTACAGCACTTCTTTATGTAAAATATGTTGATCATTTTTGAATTCATCAATGTATTCCAAGTTGCCCAAAGCATCATATTTGTATTCTATTCGTTCAAAGTGTTCTCTGTTGTTATAATCTCTATAAATGGTCTTAGATGCAACTAATCCCAAATCAGTATAGGTATATTCTATCAATGATCTTTTATGATTGATTATGTATTGATTTTCTTCTGCCACTAACAATTTAAGTTTATTGTAGTGGTAGGTTTGTTGTTGATACAATCGTTCGTGATTGTTGTGTATCGATTTTATTAAAGTGCTATCATAAACCGAATATTTGTAGGTTTCTTTAATAATGATGTATTGTTTTGCCAATTCAAATTTATAGCGACTTGAATGCACATTTTCTTCACGACAATAGGTATTGGATTGAATCCTGTTTTCAGTATCGTATACAAAATTGTTTGAAAAAAAACCATAGGTATCATTGGTTCTTTTAGTAATAATTCTACCTAAGGAATCATAAATATATGAATTGATAACGGTATCTTTGTTACCCATCGTACTGAATGAGCCTAATTGTAGCACTAATCTTCCTAAGGTATCGAACTCATAATTTGACACCAAATCTCGGGTTTTTATCACCTGAAGTTCTCCTTTTGTTGAAACACTACCATTGATTCGTTTAATTTTGTTTTGACGAATAAAAACGGGATCAAAAAAGGGTTCATCTGTAAACGCTTGGCACGATGAATTATCAATCATTTGGGCATTAAATGACCACGGTAATAAGAATAGAACCCCTGTCAACCAATAAATCTTTGGTTGAAGTATTCGGAAAAAATTATAAGAATTAATTGATCGTTTTTTACTCATTTAACTGTAAAATAGCCGCATCTAATTGTTCTAAAGGAACACCACACGTTTTATTTTCACAGACAAATGTACGGGTTAGTTCGTTTGAAAAACGTCCTTTGAAGATTGGCAATTCACTTTCTATTGTTGATACCAATAGTACATCGTTCCATTTTTTGTGTTTTTCCAAGTTGATCTTCCAGTTTCCAGCATCCTTTCCTGTAATTACAATAGTTCGATGGGGTATCAATTCACATTGAAAAAGTCTCAACCAATTGGAGAAATTGTAAGGAGAATCTAAGGCCTGTTTGTAGAGATTTTTAGACAATCTCAAATAGACTTCATCGGCATATGAATGGGCTTTATACTCAGCTAATTTTTTCAAGGAGTTTGCCATCACAGAATTAGAGGAAGGAATTACATCATCAATACAATCTGTTTGAACCGCAAAATTCTCTTGTTGTGTAAGGGGTGAATACAAAAATAACCCTCTATTTACATCATAAAATTGATCCAAAACGCGATACGTCAACTGCATTGCCTCATCTAAATAAGTGGTTTGAGAAGTTAATTCAAAAATAGCAATACTTGCTTCAATATATTGGGCATAATCATCTAAAAAGCCTTCAATGGGCCCTAAATTATTTATGGTTCGAATGATTTTACCCGATTCGTGGTCAACAAAATGAGTTTGCATTGCCTTCATAAGGGACTTTGCTTTGGGTAAATACACCTCTTCATCAATATGCTCAGCAGCTGCCAAAAATCCTTTTACCAACAGGGCATTCCACGAACACAATACTTTAGTATCGGTGGTAGGTCTAATTCTTGATTTACGTTTTTCAAAAAGTATCTTTTTTATTCTAGTTACTTTTTCTTGAACAACATCTAGCGTTAAATCAAATTGAGCAGCTACATCCTCATCGCTCATTTGTCTAAGTGGAATATAATGGTCTTCCCACGACCCAAAAGCATTAAAATTGTAGTAAAATTTTGCAAATTCAAAATCATCTTGAAGTATGGAGACTAATTCATCCCAGTTCCAAATATAAAACTTTCCTTCTACGCCTTCGCTATCGGCATCCAAAGCACAATAATATAAACCGTTTGAATGCGCCAATTCACGTTCAACAAAAGCAACACATTCTGCAACACAGTTTTTATATTCTAAATGACCATAATAGCCAAAGCCTTTTGCATACAATTCTATCAGTTGAGCGTTATCATAGAGCATTTTTTCAAAATGGGGTACTTTCCAATAATCATCTACGCTGTATCTCGTAAACCCTCCTCCAACTTGGTCATAAATCCCACCTCTTACCATTTCGTTGAGCGTAAGTTCTACATGATTCAAAAGTGAAGAATCGTGCATAAGAATACCCATATCCAAAATACTCATTATACTAGCAGGAAGCGGGAATTTAGGTGCACCTTTATTACCTCCCAGTTCACTGTCAAAGTTCCTCGACCATTTATTATAGGCTCCTATCAAATCTTCTAAGATAAAAGGTTGGTCTGTATCTTCGGGGGAATAAAAATTAAGATTTTCTTCCAATCCACGTGTCAATTTATTGGCAAAATCCACTAATTTGTCATAGTCATTTTCTTTAAGTTTGACTATTTGGTTCATTACACTCATCCAGCGTTCTTTGGGGAAATAGGTACCTCCAAAAAACGGTTGTTTATTGGGAAGAGTAAAGCAATTGAGCGGCCAACCTCCTTGTTGAGACATCAATTGTACGGCTTCCATATAGACTTTGTCTACATCCGGGCGCTCTTCTCGGTCTACTTTAATGCAAACAAAATGTTGGTTCATTAAAGCAGCTACTTCCTCATTTCCAAAACATTCGTGTTCCATTACGTGACACCAATGACAGGCAGAATAACCAATACTAACGATAACCAATTTGTTTTCCTTTTCGGCTTTTTCAAATGCACCAGTCGACCATTGCACCCAATTAACGGGATTGTTTTTGTGCTGCAATAAATAAGGACTGGTGGCTTGTTGGAGTTCGTTTGACATACAATTATAGTTTGAAGCACAAAGGTAGCTTATGAATATAATGTATCAATGGATTTAATGAGGTTAATGTTACAATTAATCAATGTAACAAAGTATCTATTTCATAATTATTAAATTAATTAAAAATCAAAAGTGAGCTGTCTAGGCAACAATTGAAAACTCATTCGATGATGTTCTGTAGTTCCAAATTCTTTAATGGCTGCTCGATGAACAAGGGTAGGATAACCCATGTTTTTGTTCCAGCCAAATTGAGGGAAATCTTCATGAAGCATCTGCATAATATCGTCACGATAGGTTTTTGCCAAGATTGATGCGGCAGCAATACTTAAATATTTTCCATCACCTTTTACAATGCAATGATGCGGAATTTGACGGTATTTATGAAATCTATTTCCGTCTACTAAAATTGATTCAGGAGTTACGTTTAACTCATCCAATGCACGATGCATAGCTAAAAATGAAGCATTAAGAATATTGATTTCGTCAATTTCTTCATTGCTAACAATACCTATTGCATAAGCGATTGCTTTTTTTTCGATTAAAGGCCGAAGAGCATAGCGTTGTTTGTCTGTTAATTTCTTTGAATCATTCAACAATTCATTTTTGAAGTTGGCCGGCAGGATTACAGCAGCGGCCACTACAGGTCCTGCTAAGCATCCTCGTCCAGCTTCATCGCAACCAGCTTCTACGAGTCCTTTAGTATGAAATGATTTGAGCATCTTGGTTTGTTGTAATAAAAAAGTTCAATACATAAATATTCATGTATTGAACTTATTAAATAGTTTAATTGCTATTAAATTTGAAAGAAATCAAAGAAAAATATAACAGCCGCTTGCTCTTTCTTTACTCCTTTGGCAGAGCCAATTACACTTCCGTTTTTGCGAATGTCACCGTTGGATTCAACTTTTCCAACTACACTTCCATTGATTCTAACATCACCGTTGGATTCAACTTTTCCTTTTACGCTTCCTCCAACACGGATATCACCATTTGATTCAATCTTTCCTTTTACACTTCCTCCAACACGAATGTCGCCATTTGATTCAAACTTTCCTTTTACACTGCCATTAATTCTTACATCTCCATTTGATTCAACTTTTCCAAATGATGAACCTCCTTTTCTTAAATCTTGAGCTGAAGCGGTGCTAACAAATATGCTAACCACCATAAATAATAATAAATTTTTAATTTTCATAATTTTAAATATTTCTAAATGATAGAGCAAATATAATTAAATGTTTAAAAGAATTCACTTTAAATAATAAATTAAAAAGCCGCTATCTAATTCTAGAAAGCGGCTTTTTTAAGGACAGTTTATTTATCTATTAATTTTGAGAAGCTTTGAATTTTTTAACGGCTTCAGTTAATTTAGGTAACACATCAAATGCATCTCCAATGACACCGTAATCTGCTGCTTTAAAGAAAGGGGCTTCTGCATCGGTATTAATTACAACTATTGTTTTACTTGCATTTACACCTGCCAAATGTTGTATAGCTCCAGAAATTCCTGCTGCAATATATAAATTCGGACGAATAGCAACACCTGTTTGACCTACGTGTTCATGGTGAGGTCTCCAACCTATATCGGCTACTGGTCTTGAACATGCTGTAGTTGCACCAAGAGCTTTAGCTAAATCTTCAACAATTCCCCAATTTTCTGGACCTTTTAATCCTCTACCAGCTGACACAACCAATTCTGCCTCAGGTAATGGGACTCCTTCTCCTTGGGTTTTCATCGAAACCACTTTAATTCCAGCATTTCCTAGATCAGTATTAAACTCAACCACTTCGGCACTTCCACCTGTAGCTTCAGGTGCTAATGCATTGGGGATTAATGAAATCACTTTTTTAGCGGTATGAACGGCTACATTAGCAAATGCTTTTCCCGAATAAACATTTGTTTTTACAACAAATCCATTGCTTGTGTTAGGAAGCGCAATAGCTCCTGAAACGTGACCAGCACCTAATTTGGCTGCTACTCTAGGTCCAATGGCTTTTCCCAACTGATCTTGAGAAACAATAACTACGTCAGCACCCTCTTGGTTTACTGCTGCTACTATTAATTTGGTTAATTGTTGGTCGTTGTGATTGGCAACGGATTTGTTAACCAACACTTTTTTTGCACCATAATTACCCAAAGAAGCTAACACTGAATGGTCAGTATTTCCTGAGGTAACAACGGTAACGGGACCAATTTTATTTCCGTAGGAAACGGCTTCAAAAGCTGCTTTTGAAAATTTCCCATTTTTCGATTCTACAAATACTATTACTGACATATTAAATTACTTTTGCTTCGTTATGTAATGAGGCTACTAATTCATCCATTTGATCGGCTGTAAAATATTTACAAGCTTGTTTACCTTGAGGTGTTTCATACGACACAACAGATGTAGTGTTAGCGAATGCTACTGGAGCAACAACCGTTAACGGTTTAGTTCTGGCGGCCATAATACCTCTCATATTTGGTATACGTTGTTCTGCCATTCCTTTTGCAGCACTCAATACAAATGGAGTAGCTACTTCACAAACTTCAGAACCACCTGGCACATCTCTTTCAAATGTTGCAGTTGAACCAGAAACATCTAATTTCTGAACCAAAGAAGCAAAAGGTAAATCCAATAATTCAGCTACGATTCCTCCTACGTTTGCCCCGTTAAAGTTGATGGTTTCTTTTCCGGTTAATATAATATCAAAACCTTTTCCATTAGCATATTCAGCTATTTGTTTTGCAACAAAATATGGGTCAACTGGTTCTGCATCGATTCTTACGGCATCATCTGCACCAATAGCTAAGGCTTTTCTAATAGTGGGTTCATCGCCTGCACCTCCGACTGTGATGGTGGTTACCGAGCCTCCATTGGCTTCAACCAATTCTAAAGCTCTTACTAAAGCATACCACTCATCATAAGGATTCACGATATATTGTACACCATTTTCATCAAATTTGGTATTGCCATCAGTGAAGGCAATTTTTGATGTAGTATCAGGTGCTTTACTAATACAAACTAATAATTTCATCGTTGTTGGGTTTATTATTTTTGTTATTCGATACAAAAATAAACATTAAATTGAGTTGCGCCAACGAATACTGAAAAAAAAGTATGCTTGCATACTAAATTGTTTTGCTAGCTATTATTTTTATAATAAGGACTAGTTATTCTACAACTAATTTTTGTGTTGAAACAGTTAAATCACCTTTGCAACTTACAAAATACATTCCTTTGGGTAGAGAGGTAATATCAATAGTAATAGTTTTGCTGTTGTCATTATCTTGAATAAGAGTTAACTTTCCAAAAACATCATAAAATTCTATTTGATCAAATAAAAAATCATCACTAAAAGTAAGAGTAACGATTTCTTGGGAAGGATTTGGATACATCACAAAAGTTGATTTTTCAATAAAATTTATTTTAATTGGAGCAAATGTTTCTGAAACGCCATCATAGTCTGTTTGAACAAGTCTATAAAACGAAGACCCTATAATTGGATTATTATCATTAAAAGAATAATACATTACAGTATTACTGTTATTACTTCCATTATGAAAGCCAATAGATTTCCAATTTTCACCATCCTCGCTTCTTTCGATTGTAAAATAGTTATTATTTGATTCAGAAGCTGTAGACCAGAATAGTTGTATAGTTGTATTTTCTTGAAGTCCATAAAAAGACATCAACGAAATTGGTAATGTAGAGTTTCCATTTTGCCAGGGTCCCGTAACTGGACCACCTTCCACTCCAGCGTTCCAAATGTTTGTTCCTCCTATATCAATTAAGTTATTATTTCCAGTATAATTATCGTCCGACAAAACGCCACCCGGATTAATAATCACATTAGAGCCTGCCGCTAACTGTAACTTGCCTCCTCCCGAAAAAGTCAACGTACCATTTACAATTATCGTAGTTGGACTTGCAGCGCAACCTCCATTGTGCCATTGAAAATTATTTGAAACAGTAACAACATGCCCTGCTGCAATAGTTAGCACATCACCACATGCTGGTAAACCAGCAGGACTGCAACTCCAAATAGCTCCGCCAAAATTGCCTGTCCCAGTAGTTGTGCACGTTTTTGCATTTAATTCAATAGCAACGGATAACAAAAAAATAATTGATAAAATGACTTGTAGAAATTTGCTCATATAAAGGTTTCAATAATATATCAACACAGCGGAAATATTTATATTAGACTGTAAAGATAAAGTCTTTTGTTGAGAAATAATGTTTTTTTATGCCAATTGTTCTGAATTATTGTTTGAATCAATTCAATAGAACTATAAATATCGCATTAATACTTTTAAACTAATTTCAAATTCGTTGTTTATTCAATAACTAGTTTTTGAGTTATTGTATTCCCACTTCCTTTACAAGTTACTAAGTAAACACCACTTGCCATATGTGATAATGGAATGGAGATCATTGATTTTTCAGTAGAGTTTTGAAGTATAACTATTTTACCCGTTAAATCAGTTATGACTATTTCGTTAAAGTTAGAAGATTCGCCAAAATAAATAAAAACCTCCTCTTTAACAGGATTTGGAAAGATTCTAACTAAGTCAGTTGATGTAAATGATACTTGTTTTACTTCCGAATAAGAAAATGCTCCATCAAAATCAGTTTGTTTTAGTCGGTAAAAGTTAACCCCAGCATAAGGATTGTTATCAAAGGTTGAGTAATTCAACAATTGCGAACTATTGCCTGCCCCTTTTACAGTTTGTATTGATGTAAAATTTTCACCATCAGTACTTTTTTCGATCTCAAAATAATCATTGTTAATTTCAGAAGCTGTTTGCCAATTTAGTAGTACATTTTGGTCAGTACCTATTGCTGTAAAATTTATTAACTCAATAGGCAACGGATTAGTAGATGAAAACGTAGCCAAAGCAAAAGGGCTAAAACTTGTAACAATAGCGTTTGTTGTTATACTTCCTGAAGGTACACCAACTCCTGTGCTTGGATGATTTCTCCAAATGGTGCCATCCCATCTAGCAATGGTTAAATTTGCTAAATCTGTCACACCGCTGCATCCATTAGCACCATAAGGACGGTAAGATAAAGTCACAGAAACATTTGAAGCTCCATTGGTTCTGTCCAATATCCAAAATTCACAGTCACTTATGTTTTCAATTGGAGTATCCATAGGAGCAGGATCAATGGCATCGATAGCGTCAGGATCTGTATTAAAGAATTCAGCAGTAAAATGGTCTGATGCAACTCCCGGACCTGTAATTGAAATAGGTCTCCAAAACCCTCCTTTACCAACAGGAAATTCAAATGCGTTAGTACCTACTTTTCTAATTGGACCGTTCACGTGAGAAGCATCACTTCCTCCCGTTCTTGTGGCTCCATTATTCACAATCAATAAATTAGTAGCATCTGTATTCAAAATACCCGAGGTTAAATTGATATCACTTGAAATATTAATTGGAACAGCTAACGTAACATCACCACCAGTTTTGTTAATTCGCATTCTTCCAAATAGAGGTGTCCTAGCAATATCTCCAGAAATGATTTGATTACTATTTCCGTCTAATTCGGCAACACCTGTTAAAACAGTTGCAATCAAAGGATTACTTGAAGAACCAACCGTTGAAATATTACCAGCAAAAGTTGATGTGTTTGTAGATGCCATACTCAATGTTCCTGAATTCATTCTAAGATAAGTAACATCACCGTTATAATCATCTCCAGCTGGTGAAGAACCTAATGACCATTGACCAGTTCCGTTATGCGTGAAGGTTACATCATCATTAAAAACATTTCCTCCATTGGTAGTGTTGGATGTTCCTCCATTAGTTTTGGTCATTAAGGTAACATCATTAAAAGTACTTGTTTGAAAAAGAAAGTTTTGTGCATTCATATCAACTGTATTATCAAAAGTTGAATTTCTTACAGTCATCGTTGGTGCGGTAAATGAAATAGGGCCATCAAATAGGTTTGTTGTAGTTACTGAGGCATTTCCACAAGTAATAGTTCCTGTTCCTGTACAGTTTAAAGTAAAGGCTAATCCAGAAGTTTGAGTTACATTTAATAACGTAATTGTTGTAGCACCAGCAATGACTCCAGTGGCTAAAGTTCCATTACCTTGAAAGGTGGTAGAACCAAAATCAACCGATCCAAATCGAACATCACCTGTAGATGTTGGTGAAGAGTTTAAAGTTACTACATCATTAAAAATACAATTATGTATACTTGTGGAATTTGATTCTGAAAAATTAACATTTCCACTTAAGGTAACGTTGATATTAACAGGCCCAAAAAACTCATTTGAAAAAGTACCTGCTACAACATTACTTCTTCCTATGAATAATCCCCCTGCTGTGGATGAATTTAAAGTTGTAGTTCCATGGTATTCATTTCCTAATGTTTGTCTACCCAATATAAAATTACCGTCACCATCATGATTTATTGTAAGATTATGGAAAATGTCAGGATTTGTATTGGCCATTCTCCATCGGTCGCTTCCAACAGTTGTGTTAAAAGTTATCGGGCCATAAAAAATATTTCCCCCTTGTGTATCATTTCCTGCAGTACCAATTTTAGTAACTATCATTGGGCCATAAAAAATTGAGTTTGTAAAAAAACTACTTTCAGAAGTCAAGTTAATATTAATTTCCTCTGAGGTTGTTTCACCAATTGAAAAATCTGTAAAAGTTACAGTCAAAGTATTAACAGCACTTGAATTAAATGTGACATTGCTACCTGCAATCGAACTAATTAATCCACCACCTGATAATGAAAAAGTTTGATTTCCAGCGCTTGCTCCAGCTGTTGTAAAATCATTGCCTAATAAATCTAAAAATCCAGAAGTATGATCATAATCTTCTGTTACGTTAATATTAGTTGTTGAAGTAATAGCAGGTTTAGAAACAGAAGTGTTATTAATGGTTAATTGATAAAAATTTTCAGTTCCCATAAGATTACTTATTTGTTGGGTACCAGATGTACCATTGAAAATAATTCTACTATTTCCTTCAATGAATGGGTCAGGGTCAGAACTTACATTATTCCAATTGCCACCAATTTTTAATGTAAGTCCACCTATTGACGCATCAAGTACACCAGTACCCATTAGATTTAAATCTAAAAAGTTTATATTACCTGTGCCATTACTAAAGCTTATTAAACCATCAATATTTGTAGATCCACTTACATTTAAAGTGAATCCTGAAATGGTAATTGAATTTCCAACAGGAACAATTAAATCAGATCCAACATTTAATATCCGAGAAGCAGCGTTACCTGAAGTAGAACCATTTCCAGAAGTTGTTAAGAACGTAAGAACTGTAAGGGTTCTATTGTTTGTGTTAAAATTTAAAATCCCATTCAAAGTTAAACTCAAGCAAGTTGTATTTACATTAAGATTTATAGTGCTTCCAGATTGTATGATTACATCATCCCCGGCAACAGGAACATTCCCTCCAATCCAAGATCCTCCTAAACTCCAGTTTCCACCTGCTGCTGTACTAGTAATGATTGCAGCTTGATAATTTAAACTAATTATTATTGTAAAAACAGTTAGTAAAATTGATTTCATAAATTAAGGTCTAGATTTGGTCTCGCAAATATAGATTATTTTTTGAATGTTCAACATGGAACTTTCACTATTTCAGTAAATTAAAGGTTAAAAATCGATTATTTTAATTCCAACCATTCTATTCTTTTGATAGAATAATAAATTATCATCGAGATAATTGTTCCCAGCAACCCGCCCACAACTACATCGCTGGGGTAATGAACACCTAAATAAACACGGCTGTAACACACAATCATTGCCCAAACAATAAAAAACAGCGACCATTTTCCAATTTTTGTTTTTAATGTGATCCAAACGAGTGTACCGATGGCTAACATATTGGAAGCGTGGGATGAAACAAATCCATAAGTCCCTCCACGATAATCATTTACAAAATGTAATTGTTGATTTAATTCTAAATGATGACTCGGTCTATATCTTAAAAAAACTTCTTTAAACAAATGCTTTGCGGATAAATCTGATAAAGCCACACACAAACCTGCAACAAGAATTAAAAAAAGAGTCGTTCTTAATGGATAGTTTTTAAACAATAAAAAGGCTATAAATAGATACAACGGTACAGAAACAAGAGGGTCACTGATCCACCACATCAAAAAATCTAGCAAAGAATTGTGATGCCCATTAATCCATAGGAGTAATTCAATGTCGATATGTTCTAACCAGTTAATGATTGTTTATAGTGAGTTAGTAAATTATTAAATTAGATTTTAAGATGTAAGATTAAAAGACATAAGATTAAAAGATTCAAGACGTAAGATTCATAATATGTTTTTAGTTATTATATATCTAGAATTTAGTGTCTAGCATCTAAAATCTAATTAATCATCTCCCACAACTTATCTTTCAATTGTTGAATATTTTTGCCGGTAACCGAAGAAATGAAGACTACTCCTAAATCTGCAGGAAGCTTAGGTGTTATTTCTTGACGCAATTCTTCTATCAACTCATCATCCAACATATCGCATTTAGTAATAGCCAACATTCTTTTTTTATCTAACAATTCTGAATTAAATTGCTCTAATTCATTTAATAACACAGCGTATTCTTTAGCAATATCTTTAGAATCGGCTCCTATCATAAACAATAAGGCTGCATTACGCTCAATATGTCTCAAAAATCGATGCCCAATTCCCTTTCCTTGGTGAGCCCCTTCAATAATACCAGGTATATCGGCCATAACAAAGGTTTGGTAGCCTCTATGTTTAACGATACCTAAATTTGGAACGAGCGTAGTAAAAGCATAGTCTGCAATTTCTGGCTTAGCTGCTGAAACAACGCTTAACAAGGTTGATTTACCTGCATTAGGGTAGCCAACTAAACCAACATCAGCTAACACTTTCAGCTCTAAAATTACCCATTTTTCACTTCCTTCTTCACCGGGTTGCGAAAAACGAGGTGTTTGAAAGGTTGCAGATGCAAAATGAGCATTACCCATTCCCCCTCTTCCACCAGGAGCCAAAATCATTTCTTGACCTTCTTCAGTAATTTCACACATAAACTCCCCTGTTTCGGCATCTCGAGCTATAGTTCCTAGAGGTACATCTAGGTATTCATCAGGACCTTCTTTACCTGTTTGAAGTTGTTTATGTCCATTTTCACCATCTTCGGCAATTACGTGCTTACGGTATTTTAAATGAAGTAATGTCCAGTGCTGCTTATTACCTTTTATGATGATGTGCCCACCACGTCCGCCATTTCCTCCGTCAGGACCACCTTTAGTGGTTTTTTTATCACGGTGCAAGTGCGTACTTCCTGAACCACCCTTACCTGAGCGACAGCAAATCTTTACGTAGTCAACAAAATTAGATCCGGCCATTCGATATGAGTTTTAAAAAAATATAGTAATACAGAAAAGTAAAAATTACCCTTCTATTTGTTCGTAAATTCGTTGAGAAATTTCATCAATAGTACCCATACCGTCTATTTTTCGCAATTTGTTTTGAGCGTTGTAGTAGGATTCAACCGGTTTTGTTTCTCTTAGATAGGTGTTGATTCTGTTTTGAACCGTAACTGGGTCGGCATCATCTGCTCTACCAGAAGTCAATGCTCTGCCGGTAAGACGAGTTTTCAATTCTTCTTCTGTTACATCCAAGGCAATCATCATTTTGATAGATGTGTTGTGACTCGTCAAAAAAACATCTAAAGCTTCTGCTTGAGCAGTGGTTCTTGGGAATCCATCAAAAATAAAACCTTTTGGAGAAGTATGTTTTTCTACCTCCGATTTTAACATCTTAATCGTTACTTCATCTGGAACCAATGCTCCTTTATCAATAAAACTTTTGGCTAATTTTCCAAGATCAGTTTCGCCTTTAATATTGGCTCTAAAAATATCCCCTGTAGACAGATGAATCAAACCATATTTTTCAATCATTCTTTCTGATTGTGTTCCTTTTCCTGAACCGGGTGCGCCAAATAATACTATGTTTAACATGATAATAAAATGTGTTAGTTTTAAATTACTACGTAAATATCTTTTAAGTTTCTTCCTAATCCATCATAATCCAATCCATATCCTACCAAAAATTCATTACCTACTTCTAAAGCAGCGTAGTTTATCGGAAAACTCTTTTTGTAGGCATTTGGTTTAAATAAAAGTGTGGCTATAGCAATAGATTTTGGATTTCTTTTTTCTAAGTCTAGATAAATACGTTCTAAGGTATTTCCAGTATCTACAATATCTTCAATTACAATGATATCTCTTCCCTCAAGGTTTTCGTTAAATCCAATTAATTCTTGAACCATACCAGTAGAAGAAGTACCTTCATAAGAGGCTAATTTTATGAATGAAACTTCACAATTCCCTTCAAAATGACGCACTAAATCTGCTGCAAACAAAAAAGAGCCATTTAAAACTCCTATAAAAAGAGGATTTTTTTCACGGTAATCATTTTGTAATTTTTGCGCAACTTGACCAATAACTTCCGCTATTTTTTCGGATGTAATGAAGGGTCTAAAGTGCTTGTCGTGTAATTGAATTGAACTCATCCAATGATATTAGGGGTGCAAAGGTAATTGTTTTTTAATAAAAAATAGCAACTTACTTGTAAAACTGCAAATGCTTTTGGTAAATGAAGGGCTTTGTTAAGGATTGCTATAGTAATTCAATAAGTTTTGTTTTTATCTCAAGCCAATCCATTTCTTCAAATAATACGGGTGTTTCTTCAAGGTCTGCATCTTCAAAATAAGTTAGACTCTTTTTAACCATGAACTCTGACCCGTCAGAATATTTTTGAAGATAGTAACCAATAATTTGTTCTAAAGTATGAAATTTTAACAAAAAGTATAAATCGATAAAATCTTTTTTACCTCCTCTTCCTGCAATAGCATTTAATTTCATGGCAGCAATGTCTTTGATAGAAGCTAATCTTATATTGTCAATAATTGTATAGTTATCAATTAAAGGGTATTTGTAATTAACAAAATCAACTTTAAGTCCATCAACAGAGCAAATTAAAATATTTTTTGACTTTTTCAGTACGTTTACTTTGCCATATTTTTCAAGAGTTTCGATAAATAGCAATTCATCTATTTCGCAAGCACCAAATAAGTCGATGTCTATTGAAATTCGATGACCTATCTGTAAAGCTAATGAAGTTCCTCCAACTAGTATAAAGTCTTTAAACTCTTCTTCCTGCATTAAGGATATTAAGAGTTCCAAAAGCTTTGGTTGGACTGACTTTGTTTGTAACATCTAAAATGTGTTTTATCGACTTTAAAAAAATGTGCTAAAAAAGAAAGTGTAACTTTGTCTAAACTTCTCAAATTTAATACTATTTCTTTTAAAGTGTTTTTTGAATAAAGTTGTTGAATCAGTAACCAATCTTTCATCATGCCATACTCAACAACTTGATAAACAATTTGCTCTTTAGATTTGTCAAAATCTAATTTACTTCTATCTACATCCCAAAAAAGATGAGGTGAAAAATCATTTATAGAAATAGGTGTGCTCATATTGTTCACAACAAAAGTACAAAAAGTATTGTTTTTATATGTAATGTAATCGAGTATTTTTGAACTTATTCTAAGATTAAAATAGTAGCATCGAATATTGTATATGAAGAATTAAGCTGTTGACTAAGCAAATGGCAGATTCCTACAATAAATAATTGACTATTTGTTACATTAATATAATTGTTACATTAAATAATTGAACCACTGTTACATTAAGCCATTTTGCGTATATTTGCAATCCAAAATGAAGTAATTATGTACAGAACACATACCAATGGGGAGTTAAGATTAAGTAATCAAGGTCAGGAAGTTACCTTGTGTGGATGGATGCAAAAATCGAGAGATTTAGGAGGAATGACCTTCGTTGATTTAAGAGATCGATACGGGATTACACAACTTGCTTTTAATATGGATGTCAATGCTGATCTATGTAAACAAGCCCGAACCTTGGGACGAGAGTTCGTTATTCAAGCTAAAGGAACCGTTTGTGAACGTCACTCAAAAAATAATAATATCCCAACAGGAGAAATTGAAATTGTGGTGAATGAACTCACTGTTTTAAAAGAGGCTAAATTACCACCCTTCACTATAGAGGATGAAACCGATGGAGGTGATGAATTGCGCATGCAATATCGTTTTTTGGATTTGAGAAGAAATCCTTTAAAAAATAATTTACTATTGCGCCACAAAATGGGCTTAGAAACCCGTAATTATTTGAGTGGTTTGCAATTTATTGAAGTGGAAACCCCTTATTTAATTAAATCAACCCCAGAGGGTGCTCGAGATTTTGTGGTTCCTAGCCGTATGAACCCAGGTCAATTTTATGCATTACCACAATCGCCTCAGACTTTTAAGCAATTGTTGATGGTAAGTGGTTATGACCGTTATTATCAAATCGTAAAATGTTTTAGAGATGAAGATTTAAGAGCCGACAGACAGCCTGAATTCACTCAAATAGATTGTGAAATGGCATTTGTAGAGCAAGAAGATATTCTCAATACGTTTGAAGGATTGATTAAACATTTATTCAAAACAATTAAGGGAGTAACTTTTGAAGGAGATTTCCCCAGAATGGATTATGCTGAATGTATGGAACGTTATGGAAATGACAAACCCGATATTCGTTTTGGAATGGAATTGACCCAATTGAACGAATTAGCCAAAGGCAAAGGGTTTTCTATTTTTGATGATGCTGAATCTATTTTGGGTATAGCCGCTGAGGGATGTTCTGAATATACGCGTAAGCAAATTGACGAACTAACTGAATGGGTAAAACGTCCTCAAATAGGTGCTAAAGGTTTGGTATATGTAAAATACAATTTGGATGGCACCTTAAAATCTTCGGTAGATAAATTCTATAGCGAAGAAGAGTTGAAAACTTGGGCTACAAAAACAGGTGCAAAACCTGGAGATATGATATTTGTGTTAAGTGGTGGAGTAGATTCTACGCGCAAACAAATGAGTGAATTGCGATTGCATTTAGGTAATCTATTAGGACTAAGAAATCCTGAAATTTTTAAACCGCTTTGGGTGTTGGATTTTCCATTGTTGGAGTACGATGAAGAAAGCAAACGCTATCACGCAATGCATCATCCATTTACCTCGCCCAAAAAAGAAGATTTTGAATTGTTAGATACCAACCCAGGCGCTGTAAGAGCTAATGCTTATGATTTGGCAATAAATGGAGTGGAAGTTGGAGGTGGTTCTATAAGAATTCATGATAGTAGCATTCAATCACGCATGTTTGACTTGCTTGGTTTCACAAAAGAAGAAGCTAAAAATCAATTTGGATTTTTGATGAATGCCTTTGAATACGGAGCACCACCTCACGGAGGTATAGCATTTGGATTTGACCGTTTGTGTTCTATGTTTGGAGGTCAGGACAGTATACGTGATTTCATTGCTTTTCCAAAAAACAACAGCGGTAGAGATATGATGATTGATGCACCTTCCATTTTAGATGATGCCCAATTAAAGGAATTGAGTTTAAAAACCGACATTCAAACGAAATAATATTATGCAAGATAAATTCGAAATATTAGACAAAAAAATCATCGAATCAAAATTAGGTGGTGGTCAAAATCGTATTGATGCGCAACATAAAAAAGGAAAATTAACCGCAAGAGAACGTATCCATTTTTTATTGGATAAAGGCTCTTTTGAAGAAATTGGTGCTTTAGTAGAACATCGTTCTACCAATTTTGATTTGGACAAACAAAAGTTTTTGGGTGATGGAGTTGTGACTGGTTACGGTACCATTAACGGTCGTTTGGTATATGTTTTTTCTCAAGATTTTACCGTTTTGGGAGGTTCTTTAGCCGAAGAACATGCCAAAAAGATTGTGAAAGTAATGGATTTGGCTATGCAGAACGGTGCTCCGATGATTGGTTTAAATGATAGTGGTGGAGCACGAATTCAAGAAGGGGTAGTTTCCTTAGGTGGTTATGCCGATATTTTTTACCGAAACACACTTTCTTCGGGAGTAATCCCTCAAATTTCTGCCATTTTAGGACCTTGTGCTGGAGGGGCTGTGTATTCTCCTGCCTTGACTGATTTTATTTTGATGGTAGAGAATACATCCTATATGTTTGTTACCGGACCTAACGTTGTAAAAACAGTTACCAACGAAGAAGTAACTTCTGAAGAATTAGGAGGTGCACATACACACGCCACTAAATCAGGGGTTACTCATTTTGCTTGTGAGAATGAATTAGAAGCATTGAATAATGTTAGGCATCTGCTTTCATTTATGCCTCAAAATTGTGAGGAGCGTCCGCCAGTTGCAGCTTATGAAACAGGTAGAGACGAAACAAGAAACGTGTTAGATACGATTATACCACCCAATCCCAATCAGCCTTATGATATTAAAGAAGTTATAGCTGGAACGGTAGATTCCTATTCATTTTTGGAAGTACACAAAGATTACGCTGAAAATATTGTAGTGGGTTTTGCTCGTTTGGCAGGTCGCTCGATAGGAATCGTAGCCAATCAACCATCTGTATTAGCTGGAGTATTGGATGTAGAAGCATCTAAAAAAGGAGCTCGATTTGTACGCTTTTGTGATTCATTTAACATTCCCTTATTAGTGTTTGAAGATGTACCCGGATTTTTACCCGGAACGGATCAAGAATGGCGTGCTATTATTA
This sequence comes from uncultured Flavobacteriales bacterium, assembly GCA_964419055.1. GTDB lineage: Bacteria > Bacteroidota > Bacteroidia > Flavobacteriales_D > Parvicellaceae > CAYQNU01. The sequence goes on from CAYQNU010000003.1 coordinate 231,962, forward strand.
CCAATGGCGCTAAATTATTGTATGCTTTTAGTGAGGCAACTGTTCCAAGAATTACGGTTATTACACGTAAAGCCTATGGAGGTGCTTATGATGTTATGAACTCTAAACACATTGGTGCAGATATGAATTATGCTTGGCCTACTGCAGAAATTGCTGTAATGGGTGCTAAAGGAGCGGCTGAAATCATTTTCAAAAAAGAGATTACTGAAGCTGCCAACCCTGAAGCAAAATGGAAAGAAAAAGAAGCTGAATATGCCGAATTATTTGCTAACCCATACAATGCAGCAGCTAGAGGTTATGTGGATGAGGTAATAAAACCACACCAAACCCGTGAAAAGTTAATTCGAGCCTTTAAAATGTTGGAAAATAAGGTGGTAAATTTGCCGAAGAAAAAACACGGAAATATTCCTTTATAGAAAATATTTATTCACTTCTAAACGGTTCTGAACTCGGTTAAATAAAGTACCAAAATGATGTGGTTTTTGTTTACCATTTATTTCCATAATTCTATTAGATCTCTACAAACTATTGTTTGTTTTGTTATGGTGCATAGAATTTAATATGGCAAAAAAAGTGATTTAAAAAAAAATCCCTAACGATTACTCGAAAGGGATTTTAAAAAGATATGATAGATTAAGCTTTACTCAGCTAGAATCATAACCTTATTATTCAATACTTCTACTACCCCACCGTTAACTTCAAATTGTTTTTCCGATCCAGCAGCGGTCAACCTTACTGTTCCTTTTTTCAATGATGAAATAAGTGGCGCGTGGTGATCTAATATACCTAATAGCCCATCGCTACCTGGAACCGTTACAGAAGAAGCTTCTCCTTGAAACAATTGTTTATCTGGTGTGATTATTTCTACGTTCATCTTTATTTATTGTATTGTGAAGTTTTGAATGTGTGAAATTTTATTTAGCAGCAGCAATCATTTTCTCACCTGCTTCAATAACATCCTCGATGGTACCTTTCAAGTTGAAAGCCGCTTCTGGATACTTATCAACTTCACCATTCATAATCATATTAAATCCTTTGATGGTATCTTCAATAGAAACCAACACCCCTTTCAATCCTGTAAATTGCTCAGCAACATGGAAAGGTTGAGATAAGAAACGTTGAACACGTCTTGCTCTAGATACAACTAATTTATCTTCTTCGCTCAACTCATCCATACCTAAGATAGCGATGATGTCTTGTAATTCTTTATAACGTTGTAAGATGTTTTTAACATTTTGAGCCGTTTCATAATGCTCAGTTCCAATAATTGCTGGTGTTAAAATTCTTGAAGTAGAATCCAATGGATCTACTGCAGGATAAATTCCTAACTCAGCAATTTTTCTAGACAATACAGTAGTAGCATCTAAGTGAGCAAATGTTGTAGCAGGAGCTGGATCCGTTAAATCATCTGCAGGTACGTATACCGCTTGAACGGATGTAATAGACCCTTTTTTAGTTGATGTAATACGCTCTTGCATAGCTCCCATTTCTGTAGCTAATGTAGGTTGGTAACCTACTGCTGAAGGCATACGACCTAAAAGAGCAGACACCTCAGAACCTGCTTGCGTAAATCTAAAGATGTTATCTACGAAGAAAAGGATATCTCTTCCTTGTCCGTCTTCACCACCATCACGGAAATATTCAGCCATTGTCAAACCTGACAAAGCCACTCTAGCACGTGCTCCAGGAGGCTCGTTCATTTGACCGAACACTAATGTAGCTTGTGATTTTTCTAATTCTACTTTATCAACTACTGATAAATCCCATCCACCTTCTTCCATTGAATGTTTGAAAGCTGATCCATAACGAATAATATCAGACTCTAAAAACTCTCTTAATAAATCGTTCCCCTCACGAGTACGCTCACCAACACCAGCAAATACAGAGAATCCTTCGTATGCTTTAGCGATATTGTTGATCAACTCTTGAATCAATACGGTTTTACCAACACCAGCACCACCAAACAAACCAATTTTACCACCTTTTGCATAAGGAGCAATCAAATCGATAACTTTGATACCTGTAAAAAGTACTTCAGTAGCTGTTGATAAATCTTCAAATTTAGGAGCCATTCTGTGAATAGGCGCTCCACCTTTTTTATCACAATTAGCAATACCATCAATAGCATCACCAACCACGTTAAACAAACGACCTCTAACTTGCTCGCCAGTAGGCATTGTGATAGGTGCACCTAATGAAGTAGCTACCATTCCTCTGCTCAAACCATCGGTTGAATCCATAGAAATAGTTCTTACGCTATCTTGACCAATGTGTTTTTGACACTCTAAAATAACGATTGATCCATCTTGTTTTGTAACAGAAATGGCATCAAGAATGTTAGGTAATGAGCTAGCTCCTTCAAATGTAATATCCACAACTGGACCAATGATTTGGGAGATTTTTCCTTTAATTTCAGACATTATATATGTATTATGAGTTGAACAATTTTGAAATCCGGTGCAAAAGTAGAATTTTTTATCCGTTTTCAAACAAGGAATTTCATAATTTTTTATCACAAAATAGGAAAATGTTTATCGATTTTGTTCATAACTCAAAACTTATAACCTAAGTTTGCAGTCTGTTCTTGAATTTTATCATTGAAAATACACGAAAACATAGAACTTCTTCCTCACATCAAAAATCCCATCGTCACTGTTGGCACTTTTGATGGTGTGCATGTTGGGCATCAAAAAATTATTGCACGCATCAATGAAATTGCTCAAAATATTGGCGGTGAAAGTGTTTTGTTGACCTTTAATCCTCACCCTAGATTGGTGCTTTTTCCAGATGATGAAAACATCAAATTGATTACTACTACCGATGAAAAAAATGATATCTTAGCTTCATTAGGATTGAATCACGTCATTTACTTACCTTTCGAAAAAGAATTTTCTCGACTTTCGGCTCAAGAATACGTGCGTGATTTTTTAGTGAATAAAATTGGAGTGCACACGATGGTTATTGGTTATGACCATCATTTTGGAAGAAATCGTTTGGGTAATTTAGCCTTATTGAAAGAACTTTCTACTGTTTATGATTTTCAAGTTGAAGAAATTTCAGCTCTTGCCATTGATGAAATAAACGTAAGTTCTACTAAAGTTCGAAATTCACTTTTGGAGGGGAATATATCTTTAGCTAATGAATATTTGGGACATCCATTTACCTTAAATGGAGTAGTTATTAAAGGTGAACAAATCGGCAGAACTATTGGATTTCCTACGGCAAATGTATTTGTTAAGGACACCTATAAGATAATCCCCAAAAGTGGTGTTTACGGTGTTGAAGTAGTTTTTAATAAGGGACGATTGAAAGGAATGATGAATATTGGTTTTAAACCTACCCTTAATAAAAGCTTGAACGATTTGAGTATCGAAGTTCACATTTTTGATTTTGACCAAATGATCTACGACCAACCAATTACAGTTTACCCAAAACATTTTATTAGAGGTGAACAAAAATTCTCCAATATAGAAGCTCTTAAGAATCAACTGGAAATTGATAAAATAAATTCCCTAACCTAAAAAAATCCATCCCTTTTTATAAAAAGAGATGGATTACAGTTTTTATTGGAATTTCAAATAAACTTATTGCTTTCTCAACGATTCATAATACAAATCAAAGTAACTTTTAGTTTCTACCGCAATTACACCTCCCATTGTGTCTCCAAATTTAGCAGGCAATCCTCCAGTATAAACCGACATACTTTGAATAGAAGCTGATGGAAGTGAAGGAGCTTGTCCAATTATCTTTATTCCATCTACCATATAAATAACATCCCCACTTCTGGAACCTCTAAAATAAATTTCTTGACCATCACCAGTCATTGAAACAGCTCCAGTGGTCATAGCTAATTTATTAATATCAAATTTCACAGGTGACATTTTTATTTGATCACTTGAAATATTAATGCGCGTTCCAGATGCTCCTTTGTCAATAAGAGGAACACGATGTACAATTTTTTTAAATTCATCCAAGGACGTTCCATTTTGAGTTAATTTAATATCAGAAACAAAATTAGGTTGATCTGCATTAACAATAAATCCAATAACTTGAGCTGAATCAAATTCCATATTTGATATAATAATGTCGTAGGTACCTGCAGGAAGGGCATTGATGGTGAAATTTCCATCCATATCTGTTGAAGCACCCACCTTATAGCTATTTACCATAACATAAACGTTGGCGTTGATTACCGGCTCGTTGTCTTTTTCTGAAAGTACTTTTCCTTTGATGGTTCCTAAAGAACTCTGTGCACTAAAGTTGGCAATAAGCAAACTTAAGGCGATAGTTAACATGTGTTTCATAATTTTTATATTTTAAATTGTATGTAGGTAAGATGAAACAAAAAGTACAATTCCATAAATATTATAAAATTAATTTCGTTAACCAACTTTATACGTTTTGGTATGAAGCATAAATCTCCTATTTAATGGGATTTTGAATCTAACATTAATTTATAGTACTTTTGTCTTGGTAATGTAACTCCAACATAAAACTAGAACCTACATTGAATATCGCTATCAATACACGATTATTATTAAAAGACAAACTGGAAGGTATTGGTTGGTTTACCTACGAAATTGTGTCTCGAATGGTAAAAATGCATCCCGAACATCATTTTTTCTTTATTTTTGATAGACCTTTTCATCCCGATTTTATTTTTGGTGCAAATGTTACACCTATTGTTTTATCCCCTCAAGCACGACATCCTATACTATATAAAGTATGGTTTGATTTCAGAATCCCCAGTTTACTAAAGAAATACAAAATAGACGTTTTTGTATCGCCAGATGGTTTTTTAAGTACACGTACAAATGTTCCTCAAATTCCGGTTATTCATGACCTCAATTTTGAACATTACCCAGAGGACTTACCAAAAAAAGATTGCAAGTATTACAAAAAATACATGCCCTTATTTGCCAAAAAAGCAGCGCATATCATAACTGTTTCGGAATTTTCAAAATTGGACATTCACAATCAATATGGAATCTCCTTAGATAAGATTTCGGTGGTTTATAATGCTGTAAACAATGATTTTGCGCCTTTAGAGGTGGAAGCAAAACACATTGTAAGACTACATTATTCCGAAGGAGCTCCATTTTTTGTGTACCTAGGAGCATTGCATAAGCGTAAAAATATTGAACGAATGTTGTTGGCTTTTGATCTTTTCAAAACAACTCATCCTTCCTCTATGAAAATGGTGATTATTGGAGCAAAGTTGTTCAAGGAAGATTCGATTGAAAAAGTATTCAATCAATTAAAACATAAAGAGGATGTAATTTTTACAGGTAGATTACCCAAATCCGAATTGGTTAATGTAGTAGCTGCTGCCGAAGCTATGGTTTACGTTTCGTACTTTGAAGGATTTGGTATTCCAATAATAGAAGCCATGAAAAGTGGAGTGTCTGTAATTACCAGCAATGTTACCAGTATGCCTGAAGTAGCAGGAGATGCCGCTCTTTTGGTTGACCCATTTTCAGTAGAGGAAATAGCAAAAGGTATGCAACAAGTGGCAACAACAGATAAGAAAGAATGGATTGAAAAAGGAAGAATTCGCGCACAACACTTTAACTGGAACGCTTCAGCAGAAGCAGTATGGAATATAATTGAACAAATAGCTGAAAAGACTAAAATTCGTCCTTAATTAATACATCATTCCTACGACCACAGCAGTAAAAATACAAGCTAACGTTCCTCCTAATAAAGCAAGCAGACCCAATTGAGAAAGCAATCCTTTACGAGTTGGCATTAGAGCGCCTATTCCACCTATTTGAATACCGATAGAGGCGAAATTCGCAAATCCACACAACATATATGTGCTGATGATTACTGAACGATCAGATATTAATCCCGCATTTTTTAATTCTCCTAAACGTGGATAAGCAATAAATTCATTCAACACTGTTTTGGTGCCTAATAGCTCACCTACATACAAAGAATCTTTCCATTCTACACCCATCATCCATACCACAGGTCTACAAAGATTTCCTAAAATATATTCAAATGATAAAGAGGTGTAAACACCACCAGCAGCAATTTGTTTATTCAATCCGGTCCATTCCCCAATTTTTTCAAGACCACCATTACCTAAAGCCATTAAAGCAGTAAAAACAAGCAACATGGCACCCACATTCACAGCTAATTTTAAACCATCAGTCGTTCCATTTGATATGGCTTCCAAAGCATTTACCCCAATTTTATCTTTTGATATGCTTAAATCTTCATTAATCTTTTCTTTTTCGGGAACCAATATTTTAGCTGCAATAATAGCAGCGGGAGCAGAGATAATAGAAGCGGTTAACAAATGCTTAGCAAAAAATGCACGTTCTTCAGGAGAATCACCTCCCAAAAAACCAACATATGCAGCTAAAACACCACCTGCTATGGTAGCCATTCCGCCCGTCATTAAACACATGATTTCAGATTTAGTCATCCCTAATAGGTAAGGTTTAACCAAAAGGGGTGCTTCTGTTTGACCCAAAAAAACATTTCCCGCAGCTGCTAGGCTTTCAGCACCCGATAAGCGCATAAATTTTTTCATTACCCAAGCAAAAACATAAACCACTTTTTGTAATATCCCCCAATAATAAAACAAACTTACCAGAGCAGAAAAGAAAATGATGGTAGGTAATACTTTTACGGCAAAAGTAATCAAAGGTCCTTGAACTTCATCAGTACCCATTTGTTTAAATAAAAAATTGATTCCTGAATCTGTAAATCCTATGACAGCTACAAAACCTTGGCTAATAACATCAAAAATAGTTTCTACTAAGGGGAATTTTAATACCAAAATAGCAATTACAATTTGCAAAACCATTCCTTTAGCTACTAAATTCCAATCAATAGCCCTTCTGTCAATACTGAATATCCAAGCTATAAATAAGAAAAAGGCCAAGCCCAATATGCCTCTTACTATATTAACAAAAGAGATGCTGGCTTCTTTAATTTCAACTTTCTTATAAGTAAAGATGCCCATATCATTTTGATACAACTGTAGTTCACTAGATGTGTGTTTTAGAACGGAGAATTGAATATCAATTGGCGCAACAGTACTAACACCGTTTTTTGTCTCTACTATTTTTTTCCCATATTCCGTATGAATAATACTGGCATCTCCATTTTCATCCACTTTAACAAAGGTAGAGTCAATAAAATAAGGTGTATTTGGGTCAACAAAAATGATTTTAAAGGTACTAGAATCTTCATTTTCTATCCACTCTCCTTTAATCTTTATGGTATTGATTGAAATACTGTTGTCTACAAATTCTTTTTTATCTGAAGATTCATTTATGATAAGGAAAAGTTCGGTGGAATCGTGGAAATTTTGTACCGCTCCTGTTTCAAGGTCTGTTAAACTGGATAATTGCCATTTCCCTTGATATTTGGATACTTTTTTTTCATCGCAAGAAGTAATGAAAAATATCGAGAAGATTAAAATCGCTAACGATACTATTAATTTTATTGATTTCAAGTAGTGCAGTTTTTTAGGGTAATTAATATTAAATAAATGAGTTAATTACTCTGTCTACGATTAATTTCATCTCTTATTTTAGAAGCAATTTCATAATCTTCATTTTCCAACGCTTCTTGTAATTGATTATTTAATTCTTCCATTGTAAAACGATGCGAAATATTTTCTTCCATTTCCTCTTCTTCACTCGTTTCACTTTCTGTGCTTTCGTCTGTATTTTCATCATCGAGTAAAATCCCTGCACTACCTAATACAAATTCATAGGTATAAATGGGACAATTAAATCGTACAGCCAAAGCTATAGCATCTGATGTACGTGAATCTATTTCTATTTCCTCATCATCACGCTCGCATACCAATCGAGAAAAGAAAATACCTTCTACTAGATTGTATATGATTACTTCCGAAACATTTATTTTAAATTCATCCGCAAAATTTTTGAACAAATCGTGGGTCAAAGGCCTACTTGGACGCATTTTTTCTAATTCTATAGCAATGGCTTGTGCTTCAAATCCACCAATAATTATGGGTAATCTTCTTTTACCATTTGCCTCTCCCAACACTAATGCATACGCTCCCGACTGTGTTTGACTGTAGGATAAACCTACGATATCAAGTTTAATTTTCTCCATTTCTTGCTTTGCTTAAGTACACTCTTTTACCTTTTTTTCAAAAATTGAAAAAACCACCACGAAAATAATAAAAAAACTATTACCACCGCTTTTTGTCAATCTCCTATGTTAATTAATTAATCAACATTATTTCTAATTTGTGAATAAGTATGACTCACAAACACTTTATAAAGTATAATGAGGCCAAAAAAAAACCAATAAGTTGAAGAATAATTTCAACACTAAATATTACTTTTTTAATCTGCCTGTAACAAAATTAAGATCCAGTCGTCTTACTGCAAAAGGCCTTCAAATTCAATAATACTGGAAACATATAAAAAACTTTAATAATTAAACATTATGGAAACAAATTACTTCAACTACAAAAAAATAGCATTATTTACCAGTGCTTTTTTCGCTCTTTATTCTTGGTCAGATTTTACTGCTCAAACAGAGGCATCTTTCGAAGATAAAAATTCAAAAACAATTTCCGATGATACCACAAAAATTAAAATTGGTAACATCACTATTATCATTGACAATGGTGATTCAACAAAAATCTCTGAAGACGATTTTAATTTCGAGGAGGAAGAAGAAGATGACGAAAGTTCCATTGGTTTGACGGGTTTGATGAATGTGGGCATGAATGGCTGGTTAACTGCCGATAATCAAACTGCTTTTCCTTCAGCATATAATAATATGGCTGTCAATTATTCTAAATCAAGATTATTTGGTTTTGATTTTATGCTCAAAGGCTTAGATTTATTTAATAAACATCTATATGTTTCGCCAGGTATTGGTGTTAGTTGGAATAATTATCATTTTAATGAAAAAATAACTATGTCAACCGGACCTGACACCCTAGTATTTATGTCAGATACCATTACCAATTTTACCAAATATAAGTTTAGAACAACCTATTTGTCTGTACCGTTGGTAATCGGAACCCGAATTGGTAATGTAAACGAAAAGCATCTTGATTTTCACGCAGGTATTATTGGAAGTTTCAATGTGAACAGCGTAATTAAGCAAAAATACAACGTTGACGGAACCAATAATAAAGATAAAATTAATGATGATTTTAATGTGAATCCATTCAAATTAGAGGCCATAGCGCGATTATCTTTTGGTGCTTTTGGATTGTATGGTAAATATTCATTTACTGAACAATTTCAGCCCAACAAAACCCAAGCAGTTTATCCCTTTTCTATAGGTGTAACCTTTGGAAACATAGGAGGATAGAGACAATATATTCGTGTAAAACGACACCCTACTTAGAGCGAAATTTTAGCAAATTCTCTAGGTTTAAATTTTAAGGTTGGTTAAGTGAAAAATCGGCAATGAGATAAAAAATAATCTCGTTGCCGTTTTTTTTATCCTCTTTCGCCCGTTATAATTTCACCAACACTGCAATAAATGTTTTTTTCTTGTGCTAATTTTTGTACCGTATACAAAAATTCTTGCTTATCCGATTCGGACATCAATTGTGTATCAACCAGTATGGGATATCCTAATTTGTTGATGAAATGAACATCTTTATGACGGGTTTCAATTTTTAATATTTCCGACCATCTAACCATAGTCAAATTGTTCGTTACCACCGAAATATTTCGATCGTTTAAAAGAACTTTATAGGGTTTTTTCAAAAATTGTATGCCCAAATGTAACACCCCTTCTAAAAAAAAAATTAAAAATACCCATCCCAAATAAGTGTAGTTAGGAAAGTAAAAAAATACTACCAATGCAAAAACTAAAAAGTAGGACGTAGAAAACAACTCAGAAAGTATAATTTTTTTAAATCCAAATAACGAAAGGTTATATCCTTTGGCTCTAATTCCCATAAATAAGGCCTGCCATCTTACATTAGATTTAAGTATAAGTAGGAAAATAAAAAAACTGGCTATACCTATTAAAATTTCATTAATGAAGGGAATTTCAATATCCATCTCATCGTGATAAATAAAAAAAAGTAAAACGCCCGTCAAGATCAGCAGTACAATCGAAACACTATTTACAAATTTTATCATTTTGCAAAGATAGTTTAAGTTTTTAATAGTTAATTTGTATTGATGAATATAAATACATTTGAAAATATAAAATGGTTAAATTGGACCTTTAAATGGGTTACATTATTTGTATGTTTATTTTTCAAACCTTTTTTTATCGCGCAGCAACCAGAAGTAGTCATCTCGGCTGGTCACACTGATTTTATTTCGGGCCTATCAATGAGTAGCGATGGAAAGTGGATTGCTTCTGCGAGTATAGATAAAACCATTAAAATTATCGATGCAGCATCCGGAAAAGAGTTGCGAACTTTTGCCGATCATAATCAACGCGTTCAATCGGTTAAATTTGACCCTTCCAATCGTTACATTTCGGGTTATATAGAAGGCGAAAGTATTGTGGTTTATGATGTTGTTTCGGGTAATTTAATTGCCAATTTTCCAAGTGAAGAAAGCGAATATTACTTTATGGATGAGGCCAATACCATCTTATACATTGATAAAGAGTCCTTTCTTACAAAAGTAAATTACCTGACAGGAGAGGAATATTTTAAATCTGAAATGGGTCTTTTTACAAATATTACGGTGTTACCAACAGACAAAACAATGGCATTTGCCTATACTGTAGAAGGAGAATTGATGAAATTTGATTTAAAGTCCAAATCAATATCAAAAAAAATTAATCCATTTAATGGTTACAAATACCCAACTTGTCCTATACAATGCAGTAATGATGGTCAGTTTTTATTGTTTTCCTCTGATGGTAATACAAATGGAAAAGATGGACAATTACATGTGTTTTCGACCACCGATTTAAAAAAAATAGGCGTATTAAAATTAGGAGAATCACGCATAACTGATTTTTGTTTTGATTATAGAAAACCGATTGTTACAGCTACCGAGCATAACGGTGCTACAGTAGTTTTTGATCTCGAAAAAATGAAAGAAATTTCACGATATCGATTGAGTGATGTATTTAGTTCTTATGCCATTTCAGCACATCCTTTCGAAGATGTTATTTTATTGGGTGAGTCAAATGCCATACATTATGTTGACCGATTGACTGGAAGACGTGTTAAATCATTTAACGCCTTGGGTCAACGCATTTATAACATGACCTACGACCAAAAAGGAAAATATTTAGTTACAGCTGCGCGAGATTTAAAATTAAAAATTTGGGATCTTGAACAAAATAAAATCATTCATTCATTTTACGGATTTTTTCCAGTAGCTTTTTCTCCAAATGGGAAAGAATTTGTGAGTATGCACAACGCTATTGAAATGGCTTTGTGGGATGCTGCAACTGGAGAAAAAAAGACCGTTTTACCTACAGAAGGAGAATTAATTCAAAATATTAGTTTCAATAAAGAAGGTACGCTACTGTCAGGAGCAGGTTTTCAAGGGATTGTTAGAGTTTGGGACATGAAAACCCAAAAGCAAATTCACAGCTTCAAAGGACATGCGGGCGGTATATATGGAACATCATTTCATCCTGACAATCAACTGTTGGCAAGCTGCGGTATGGATAATACCGTAAGGATTTGGGATCTGAAGGCTGGCAAACAAATTAAACAATTGCAAGACCAAACCATCGTGATAAGTGATGTAAAATTTAGTCCAAATGGACTGTATTTAGCTGCCTCATCTTGGGATAAAACGATAAAAATATATCGTGTAGCCGATTGGCAATTAGTGCACACATTGGAAGGACATACCAATATGATTTCAACAATTGATTTCAGCGCTGACAGCAGATTTTTGGCCAGTGGTGCAGGAAATAATGCAGTAGCAAAAGCCGATAATTCGGTAATTGTTTGGAATGTAGAATCTGGAAAAGAGGTTTGTAAATTCACCGGGCATACGGGAGCTATTAATAAAGTTATTTTTGATAAAATTTCAACACATATTTATAGTACTGGTGATGATGGTACGGTTAAAGTTTGGGACTATTTAACTTGTCAAGAAATAGCCACAATGATTAATGTAGGCGATATAGATTATTGTGTACTTACACCTGATAATTATTACATGTCTTCAAGAGGTGCTTTAGATGGTATTTCATTTAGAATTGGGGCAGATTTATATCCTTTTGAGCAGTTTGATTTGAAACTCAATCGTCCCGATATTGTTTGCAGTAGATTAGGCAAAACGCCACAGGGCTTAATAAATGCCTATGAATATTTGTATAATAAAAGATTGCGAAAAAATGGATTTAATGAAAGTGAATTGGCAGACGATTATACGGTTCCAAAACTGAATATTACCACAAAGAATTTGCCCTTAATGACGGACCAACGCACGCTCAAGTTTGATATCAGTGCGGTTGATGAAAATTATTTACTGAAAAGAATCAACGTTTTTGTTAATGATGTCCCCGTTTTTGGTTCTATGGGCATTGATCTTAAAAGTTACTCAACAAAATCGCTCAGTTATGAACTAGAATTACAATTGGCACCTGGCGAAAATAAAGTCCAAGTTTCGGTTCACAATGAAAAAGGAGCTGAATCGCTGCAGCGCACCTTTTCAGTAGTTTATACCAATGAGGCCGTTAAAGGCAATTTATATTTGATAACAATCGGGGTGAGTAATTACAAATCAAAAGAATTTAATCTTACCTATCCATCAAAGGATGCTAAAGACATCGAAATGGCTATGTTAAGAAACAAGTCATTATATAATCAAGTTATTGTAAAATCATTGATTGATGAATCGGTCACAAAAGAAAATATTGCTGATTTGAATAGCTTTTTGGCTGGAGCATCGGTAGATGATGTAGTGATTATATTTGTGGCAGGACATGGTATTTTGGATGAAAATTATGACTATTTTTTTGCTACACATGATATTGATTTCAACAATCCAAAAGAAAGGGGATTAGCCTATGAAGTGTTGGAAGGTTTATTGTCTCGAACAAGAGCTTATCGTAAGTTGCTAATTATGGATACCTGCCATAGCGGTGAATTGGATAAAGAAGAAGTGGAGCAATCTGAAAATGAAGATGTGCGTGTAGGTGATGTGCAATTTAGAGCGGTGGGAACGTCTGTAAAAATGAAAGATGGTTTTGGGGTTGAAAATGCCAACGAATTAATGGAAATGTTATTTTCTGATGTACGAAAAGGTACGGGTGCAACTGTAATTTCAAGTTCGGGTGGTGTAGAGTTTGCGATGGAAAGTGCCGAATGGAAAAATGGATTATTTACCTATTGCTTTATAAATGGACTCAACGAAAAATCAACCGATAGCAATGCGGATGGAATCATCACTGTTTCCGAAATACGCTCTTATGTGTATAAAAATGTAAATCTCCTTTCAAGAGGTAAACAAAAACCAACTGCTCGAAGTGAAAATTTAAGTGTTGATTTTAGGGTTTGGTAATTAATACTAGAGTATTATATTCCTTCTTATACTCTCGGTCAAACAAATTATGGTATCGGTACGCATTACACTGCCAATGGATTGTATTTTGTGATTGAGCACATCATATAAATGGCGGGTATTTTTACTATGAATCTTTAAGAATATGGAATAATCACCTGTTGTGAAATAGGCTTCGGTAACTTCAGGAATCTTTTTTAATTCCAAAATCACCTTTTCATAGTCTGATCCGTGTTCCAAATAAACACCTAAAAATGCGGTCAAATCGTAACCCAGTTTTTGTACATCAATTAACAAGGTACTGCCATTTACTACACCCATTTCTTCGAGTTTTCGCATCCTCACATGAACGGTTCCTGCAGATACAATGAGTCGTTTAGCAATTTCGGTATAAGGCAAGCGGGCGTCTTTAATAAGCATATTTAAAATGGCCTTATCTATGTCATCAATTTGATAACTATCGGATTCGTAATTTGGAATACTTTTTTTCATGTATATTTATTTAATTATCAAAAATAACAACTATTTTTTACATATTTCATAAAAATATACTGCTTTTCGTAACATTTTTTTATTATTACGTTACATTCATTACATTTGTATTAATAATATTGAATCAAAAAGAACTAACCAGTGTACCATTTTATATAAAACGCATTTAAGAAGCTAGTGGTTCGTAGCAGACCATGTAGACAAGAGGTAGTAGTCTTTTGTAGTTTGCAAAGCTCAGTTTGGGGAGGGGTCCCCAAATTGGGCTTTGTGTTTTTTTTAAACTATTCGAAATTAACTATTGAGTGTGGACATCCATTCCATTTTGTTGACTATGCTGCTGTAATGCACCGTATTTTTGACCTTGATATCGTGTATTTATGTCAAAAAAACTATTAATAGGAGGTGTAATTGCCTTATTTATTGGGTTGATTGTTTTTTCTTACAGTTTCCTTTTAGCTGAACGAACCAAACAAAAACAACCACTTGAAGCCATTCCGGTTTCGGCATGTATACTCATTGAAAGTATGCACCTGAAAGATACTTGGGCACATGTTTCTGCTACTAATTTGGTCTATTCTCAAGCTACATTTAATACTCAAGTAGCACTTTTTGATCAACAATTACGATTTGCAGATTCATTGATTCAACAAGATTCTGTGCTTCTCCCTTTATTTAATAACAATCCTAGTGCGGTTTCATTTCACCCTTTGGAGGATGGTTCTAAATGGAATTATTTTTTTGCCACTAGAGGAACGCCTCATCAAAGTAAGGCTGTTCAAAATCTATTATCCGCTCAATCAAAGAATGAATCTGTAGAAAAAACACACCTTGATTTTACTTATTATGTATATGAAACCAATGGCAATTTGTTTGTTTATTCTTATGTAGCACCTTTGGTACTATTTTCAAATTCGGAGGAGGTTATGAAGGAAAGTTTGACCCAATTAGAATCGGGCCATTCGCTTTTGAAAAACGATGATTTTCTAAAAGTACGTCAAAATTATAGCGGATCCGTTTCACTTCGCACCTATATTAATGTAACATCTGCCAAAAATGTAGTCTCCAAATGGCTCAATGAAGAGGGCGTTTTGGCCCTAAATACAGCTCAAAAGACCTTGCCTCAGTGGTTGTCTTTTGATTTAACTGCAAAAGCGGATGCACTCATTTTTTCGGGTTATGGTTGGTCTACTCATCTTGAATCTCTAGATGAGGCCGTTGAACAAGAACCTACGTTTCAAAGTTGCTTGCCCAACCCAATTTTACAATTAAACAGTGCTACTTACTCTTCAATTAAGGAATTACTTTCAAAAACGGATAGTTCATTGTTGGCAAAACTTGCTCAACAGTGTGACTGTGAATTAGGTTCATCCATTGAAAGTTGGTTTGGAGGAGAGACATTGAAAATTAAATTTAAAACAGAAAACAATCCAACTTCTATTGCCTATTTTCTTTCGGCCAATGATGAAGCTAATTTGATGGGGCAACTCACCCAGTTTGGAGTTGATGAAAGTAAACCAACTAAACTATTTGGTAGTTATGCATTTCCAATAAATAATTTTGGTTTGCTTCAATTGTTTGGATTTGAAGGAATCGACACAACCAATTGTACGCATTTTGCTCAAATTGGCGAATTTGCAGTATTTTCAAATTTGGAAGGACTTCGTTCTATTGAAGGTACTTTTCAATCAAATTTGACCACTATAAACGAAAACAATTTCCTCACATTTCAATCAAAATTATTATCTCTTTATGCTCAAAAAACCAATTATTATCTAGTTCCCGTATTATTTGAAATATGGAAAAATAAAATAAAACCGGAATATTCTGAAACACTATCTCAAATAGAAAAAGATTTATCGGCTTTACAAGCAATAGGAATACAAACGAGTGGAATTGGAAAACAATTGAATTACATAACTTTAGTAGTAAATAGCAACCCAGGTGGCCAAAAAGTGAGTCAACCTATTGTTTCTCCAAAAGATGAATTTTTATGGACGGTAATGATGAAAAATGAAATTACTCGTTCACCAGAATTAATTAAGAACCACCAAACCAACACGTATGAAATTGTCATACAAGACGTGGAGAATTCTTTACATTTGATAAGTCCAACTGGGAAAGTAAAATGGTCAAAACCGCTAAATGAACCCATAATGGGTGCTATACGTCAAATAGACATTTACAATAATGGAAAATTGCAGTTGGTATTTAATACGGCTTCCAAAATATATTGTATCGATATCAATGGAAATAGTGTAAGCGGATATCCCATTAAATTACCTTCAAATGCTTCCAATTCGGTTGCTATTATGGATTATGAGAATAAACATGACTATAGATACTTAATTGCAACGGTTGATAACAAAATACTTAATTATGATAAATCGGGATTACCCGTAAAGGGTTGGAATTCAAAGGGTACTAAATCATTAGTTGTTAATCCTATTGAGCATTTCATCACCGCAGGAAAGGATTATTTATATGCCACTGATATTAATGGTTTCGTTTATCTTTTAGACAGAAAAGGTACTGTACGTCAAACGGTAAGTGGTAGTTTTAAGGCAGCAAATCAAGAATTAGTCTATTTACAAAAGGGACATTCTTTAGAAAATTGTAAAATTGTCTATTTAAATTCAACTAATCAACTAGAAGAATTTAGCTTAGTAAGCAAAACATCAAAGTTAACCCAAGATACAGCAGCAATTAGCGCATTTTGGCCAATGGATGTTGATGGAGATAATAAAAAGGAATGGGTTGCAGCCACTCAAACCAAAATGGTGGTTTATAATAGTGAAAAACAAATTGTTTATGCCGAAAACTTTGGCTTTCCTGTCTTTAATTCTATAAGAGTGGCTGGAATTCAAAAGAAGTATATTATTGTGGAAGACAGTCAAAACAATACGTTAATTGTCTATAATCATAAATTTGAAAAATTAACAACCTTCAAGGCTAAGGCATCAAAAAGTGCCACCATTGGTGACTTGAACAACGATGGTAAAGATGATTTAGTGACCATTATTAATGGAAAAGAAATTATCAGCTATACCTTAGGAGCGTTATATGGAATATAAATCCTACAAAAAAAATTCACTTTTGCTATTCTAATTCTAAAAACTCAACAAAACTTACGAAATCCTCTTGTTCGACTACGGAACAGTTGTTACAGTTTTTAATCATCAGATTTATGACGCTTACTTTTGTAACGCCTTCTTCCTTGAGTTGGCTTTTGTAGCCAGATCGTAAATGAAATAACCAGAAATCATATTCCGGGCCTCCCAATTGCTGAAGTTGCCTAATCGTTTCGGAAGGGAATTCCATTAACTTAGCAAACCAAAAAGATTGCAAAACAACGTGTACTTCTTGAGGAAATTGATGCGTTATATCGTAATTAATTTTGGTTAGGTATTCAAAGTTTTTGGATCTGTAGGAACTATCTTTATCAAGTAGGTTTTTCATCATTTGAATAAAAAGTTCATTTGGTATAGCCAAAACACTGTCTTGATCTATTAATATGAAAGCTTTTTCAATATTCATATCTCCTTCAACGATTGCGTAATACTCTTCACCATCTATTGTCGAAAGCAAGGGTTCTACTTCTTCATCTTCCTCATTCAAACAACTTGAAAAACTGATGAACAAAAGGCCAATAAAAAACCATTTAAAGAAAGACTTTTTTATCTTCATGAATGTTTAGGATTTGAATAGTTTCTTGAATTTATTTGGTCTAACAAGGCGTCAAATAAAAGACCGATTAACACCATCGATAAAACGAGATGTGTGGGTTGTAAAAAAGCCGCAATATCTAAAACACTAAACAATTTACCCACAATTGCTTCAATGAAAATTATGCTTACTATACCGTATATTTTTTTACTAGGAATGCGTTCCTTATAATTCAAATAAACCATAAAAATTGCCATTAATAAAAAAGCAATGGCTAACGAACGATGATAGATATAAGTGTTGTTGAGATGGGATATAATTGAACTGCGATCAACTACTTTAATTAATTCATCTACTTGTTGACGCACTTGAGTTCCCCAAAATGTTTGTATTACCATTAGAGCCAATCCTATAATTAATAACAGTTGAACTTTTTTATTATATTTAGGATTAGACATACTTTCTGTCATTACAGTTGTTCTTTTTTTGTAAATGATATTCAAAAACAATAATTGAATGATAATCATAACAATAGCCAGCATCATGTGCACACTCAAAACCCAAGGCACAATGTTGGTAGCTACCACCATAGCGCCAAACCAAGCTTGAAAAAGCGTAATTAGCAGAAGTATAAAACCTATTAATGCCGCCCATTTAATTCGTTTAAATTGCAGGGATACTACGATTAATTGAACGAGTATTAATAAACCTGCCAAAACCCCCGTCAGTCTATTTATATATTCTGTCCAAGTATTAAAAACGCTAAAGTCTTGCTCTTTTAGCAAGGATTTATCTTCAACTAATTCCTTTGCCTTTTCTTTAAAACCTAAAGAAGTCAGGAAAGCGGCAAAACGACTTATTTTTTGTTCTCTTTTTGAGGCGTAAATTTCTTTATAATTCGATGGCAATTGATCAATACTGGTTGGTGGAATATACTGGTCAAAACATTTTGGCCAATCAGGACATCCCATTCCAGAACCAGTCATTCGCACTACTCCTCCTGCAACTATAACTAAATAAATTGAAATTAAGGTAGCAATACTTAAGTAATATAGTTTCACTATAAATGATTTTTATGATTTACAAAATTACATTATTCACTGTTATAAATAACCCTTGTTAACTCGAATATTTTCGATTACTTTTGCAATTTATACTCAATATAATTATGTTAACTATAGACACTTCAATTACCAAAAATCCTCAATTGCATCATTATTTGTTAGGCGCAGTAGGTCCAAGGCCAATATGTTTTGCTAGTACCATTGATAAAGATGGAAATAAAAACATTGCGCCATTCAGTTTTTTTAATGTTTTCAGTTCCAATCCTCCTATTGCTGTTTTTTCACCAGCAAGAAGCGGAAGAACTGGTGAACAAAAGGATACATTATTAAATGTGTTGGAAGTTCCTGAAGTGGTCATTAACATAGTTAACTATAATATGGTGCATCAAATGTCATTGGCAAGTTCTCCCTACCCAAAAGGCGTAGATGAGTTTATAAAATCTGGATTAACTCCTATTTCCTCTGAAATGGTAAAACCATTTAGAATTAAAGAAAGTCCCGTGCAAATGGAGTGTAAAGTTATTGAGGTAAAATCATTGGGCGAAGGTGGAGGAGCTGGCAATTTAATCATTTGTGAAGTACTTAAAATTCATATTTCAGAAGATGTATTGGATTCAAAAAATATGATCGACCAACAAAAAATTGATTTAGTTGCCCGAATGGGTGGTGATTGGTATTGCAGGGCTGATAAAAATTCTATGTTTGAAATCGCTAAACCTATTACCACGTGTGGAATTGGATTTGATCAAATCCCCTTAGAAATTAGAGAAAGTACCATTTTATCTGGTAATGATTTGGGGCATTTGGGAGGTATTGAACTATTACCTGATGAAACAGAGGTAAATGAATTTAAATTGATAGAATTAAGCGAATTATTTATGGAATTCGAAAATGATGCACCTCAGTTAGAACAAAAATTACATCTATTAGCCAAACAATATTTGTCAGAAAATAAATTGAATGAAGCATGGAAAACTTTATTAGCTTTCAATAATTAAAAAAAAATTACTATTTTTAGCATCTTAAATAAATCTTATTAAAATACTATGGAATTAAAATTAAACGGAAAAATAAAATTAATTTCCGATACTCAAACTTGGGATTCAGGCTTTTCTAAACGTGAATTTGTAATAACCACACAAGAACAATATCCTCAAGATATCAAATTGGAATTTGTAAAAGAAAAATCTTCTTTATTAGATAGCTACAAAGCAGGTGAAGATGTTGAAGTTGCTTTCAATGTAAGAGGAAGTGAATACAATGGGAAATATTATGTAAATCTACAGGCCTGGAAAATCAATAAAATGGGCGCTACAACCAATGCCGCTCCACCTATGCCAGAAGCTCCTAATACCGTTTTAGAACACAATGATAGTGAAGAAGACGATTTACCATTCTAATTAAATCATATTCAATATATCCTAAAACCTACGAATTTCGTGGGTTTTTTTATGTCATAATTCGTTTACTCACAATTAACATAAATAATGGTCATATTAATTTAATAGAACGAAAATACATTTGATTTAATTATTATGTACTTTAGCAAAATAATAACGCACCATTGCTCATTATGAAGAGTATACTTATTCCATTTTTGTTCGTTTTTACTGCTGGATTTTCTCAGTTGAACACGCATTTCGGTGGCAGATCAGCTGGTATGGCGCATTCTTCCGTAACCTTATCTGATGTGTGGAGCAGTCATCATAATCAAGCTGGTTTAGCTTGGCTAGAACAATCTGAAGCAGGTGTTTTTGTTCAAAATCGTTTTTTAATGAAGGAACTTAATTACAGTGGTTTTGCTTATGCTCATAAATTAAATAGTGGAGCTGTCTCACTTTCTTTTTCTAATTTTGGTTATCAATTATATGGCGAGAGTAAAGTTGGTTTGGGTTATGGATTAAAGTTCAGCGACATTATTTCTGGTGGTATTCAAATCAATTATCATAATCTACGTTTGGCAAATAATTACGGAAAAAAATCAGGTGTTTCTGCCGAATTGGGTCTTCAAGCCTATCTAACTGAAAAACTGGTTTTAGGAGTGCACTTATTTAATCCAACGAGAACAAAAATTGATGATTACAACAATGAACGGATGGCAACAGTAATGCGTTTAGGGGTTAATTACAAATTCTCATCTAGAGTTTTAGCTACCGCAGAAGTAGAAAAAGATATCGATTTTAGACCTCTTTTTAGAGCTGGTTTAGAATACAAAGCAAGTGATAAAATTTATTTGAGAGGAGGTGTTGGTACTCAACCTACATTAGCTTCATTTGGCATAGGAGTTTATGCCTCAAATTTTAAAATAGATTTGGCTGCTTCCTATCATCAAGTGTTGGGATTCACCCCTGATTTTTCTTTAAATTATCAACTTTCTAAAGTCGGACCAAAAAAAGGAAAAGATCTTGACAAAACATTTGAATAAATACGGTCTTTTATTATTGTTATTGCTGTGTACGGCCTCCCATGCTGTATCCCAAAAAGACAAAAAAGCTGAATATGAAGCACAGAAAAACTTTATAATCGAACAATTTATTGAGCAAATTGCTGAGAATACGGAAGATGAAAATATAGATTTCATCACCTTAGTGGATGTTTTGACTATTTACTATGAAAAGCCTATTAATCTCAATAAAAAAGAAATCGATGAAGATCTTAAGCAGCTGATTTTATTGACTGATGTTAAAATTGCGAATTTAAAAGAGCACATTGCCAAAAACGGAGCATTAATGTCCATCTATGAGTTACAAGCAGTTCCTGGTTTTGATTTGCAGACGATTCGCGCCATTATGCCGTTTGTTACTGTTACTACCAATTTTGAAAGTCCTCATACCAGTGTAAGAGATTTGTTTTCGAATGCTACAAACGAATTATTTTTGAGATATTCTCGAGTTTTGGAAGATCAATCGGGCTATAATGAAATATCTGATGAAGATTGGTTGGCTAGTAATAATAAAGTTTATTTGGGTAGTGCCGATAGAATGTATGTAAGATACCGATTTAAATATTTGACTAATTTAAGTGTGGGATTTACAGCCGAAAAAGATGCTGGAGAATCCTTTTTAGGGAATAAAAGAGCAGAAGAATTGTTTGGAATCAAAACACAAAAGGGATTCGATTTTTACTCAGCACACTTTTATATGAAAAATATTGGCCCTATTAAAGCTATGGCCGTTGGCGACTATCAAGCTCAATTTGGGCAAGGATTAACATTTTGGTCGGGTCTTGCTTTTGGTAAATCGGCTAATATCACAACTTCAAAAAGAAGTGCAATAGGTTTAAGACCTTATTCATCTGTTGATGAAAATCTTTTTTTGAGAGGAGCAGCAGCCACATTAGGTATTACTAAGTATTTTGAATTTACAGCTTTTGGTTCAAACAAAAAAATTGATGCCAATGCTACAACTGTAATAGATACAATTGGTGGTGCTTTTGAAGAACAAACCATTATTTCTTCCTTTCAAAATACGGGTTCTCACGCTACCATAAGTGAATTGCGCAATAAAAATTCTATTTTAGAAACCATTATTGGTGGCAATGTAGCCTTTAAAACCCGCAAATTAAGTTTTGGTGTCACGGGTTCTCACGTTAACTATGAAGGGAGTTTATCCAGAAATTTAATACCCTACAGTCAATTTCAATTTAATCAAAGCACCAACACTGTTGTTGGTGCCGATTATAACGTGATTTTCAAAAATTTCAACTTTTTTGGAGAAGTAGCGCGAAGTGCCAATGGCGGTAATGCATTGCTTTCGGGCATTTTAGCTTCCTTAGATCCCAATTTCACTTTTTCCGCTCTATATCGCAATTACAGTCGAGATTTTCAAAACTTGAAAAGTACTGGATTTGCAGAAAGTTCTACTCCTGCCAATGAAAAAGGATTATTTGTTGGTATAGATGCCCGTTTAAACAAAGTGTGGAGCATTGCGGCTTACATGGATCAATTCGAATTTCCTTGGATGCGCTACTTAACCGATAAAGCAAATACCAATGGGTTTGATGCCATGTTTCAATTACGCTATAAACCCAGTCGAAATTTTGATGTTTATTTTAGAATTCGTGACCGAATTAAACCAATCAATCAGGATGGAAGTGTAACAGATATTGCTCAAGTGGCAAATGTAAATCAATGGTATTATCGATTTAATGTAATCTACAAAGTTTCCCCGGCTGTTCGTTTACAAAGTCGTGTTGAATTTACAACCTATGAACGAGGAGGGAGTGAACAAGAACAAGGTTTTATTGTTTTTCAAGATGTAAATGTTAATCCCTTATCAAGCAATTGGTCTTTTACATTCAGATACGCTTTGTTCGATACCGATAGTTATGACTCCCGATTATATGCTTTCGAAAATGATGTATTGTATTTCTTTTCCATTCCTTCCTACAGTGATAGAGGGACGCGTTCGTACATAAATGTGCGTTATACTTTTAGAAAAGGTATTGATTTATGGTTGCGCTATGCACGCTGGCATTACAACAATAGAGAAACCATTGGTTCAGGTCTGGATGAGATTACAGGAAATATTAAGTCAGAAGTACGATTACAATTGAGATTTCAGTTTTAAGCATTCCACATTATTTAATCAAAACACCTTCTTGCTCTAAAATAGCAATTTTGATAAAATTTTCGGGCAATATGCTCTCTGCTAAAAATATGAACTTTTTATCATAAATGGTTTTATCAATATAAAAGGTAACAAAAAACTCATTGTTTATGCCAAAAACTTCAGGAGAAATGGGCTCAATAACTTTTGACGATTTGGCATCCAATTGTTCAATGAAATGGGTAAAGCTTGAGGTCTTTTTTTGAGTATTATCAATCATTCCATAACCACGAGAATTAATGAGAACATTGGTGATGGGTATCGATTTGAAATTAATGATATGAGCATAATATTCATCATCGCCATATTCATTTGATTTTACAATGGCTATTCCTATATCTGTAACTTTTGGTATGTCTAAATCTTTTTTCAAATCACACTAATTTTAATTGTTGCAAAGATACATTTCAATTTGCTTTTTGGCAATAATCTCTGTTTGGAACAAAAAGGGTTGACAATAACGGAGATTAAACAAAATCAAAATCAAAAACGTTAGCCAAATTCACTTTTAATTTGTCTTTGAGTTCACTCATGTCAATCTTTTTACCCAATTCTTTTTCAATAGAAGTTACTGCTTTATCACTGATTCCACAAGGGACAATGTGATTGAAATAATTCAAATCGGCATTTACATTCAAGGCAAATCCATGCATCGTTACCCATCGGCTGCATTTCACACCCATAGCACAGATTTTTCGTGCATTTTTTGTATCACCATCCAACCAAACTCCCGTCATCCCCTCCACTCTGCCTGATTTTATTCCATATTCAGCTATGGTCAAAATAATGGCTTCTTCCAAAAAGCGCATGTACTTATGAATGTCTGTAAAAAAATGCGCTTCCAAATCAAAAATGGGATACCCAACCAATTGGCCCGGACCGTGGTAGGTAATATCACCTCCTCTATTTATCTTATAATAAGTAGCGTTGTGCATTTTGAGCATATTTTCGGCCAATAATAAATTACCCTCCGAACCACTTTTTCCCAAGGTAAAAACGTGAGGATGCTCACAAAATATAAGTGTGTTTTTAGTAGCCAAATGTAAGCTTACATCTGCCTCTTTTCGATTGAAAATTTTGGCATTTACCGTTTCGTCAAAAAGTTGGGTTTGATAATCCCAGGCTTCTTTGTAATCAATGAGTCCGAGATCGGTGTAAATTACGCTAACACTCATGAAATTTTTGCCAATGTTCCTTTAAGATGAGATATTACATTTACTTCAGTAGCATCTACGTTTTTTAGTTCAGCTAAGTATACTGAAATCCAGTCACCTAACAATATGAAGTAAAACGATTTTTGAATCAATGAATCTCCTTTTGAATATAATTCAATGTAAGTAGAGGTATATTTCGTAACGATATCTTTGGTTATATCCATTCTTACTTGAGTACGAGAAAAATCCGAATCGTTTCTAAACATTACCACCGCATATTCTTCTTTGCCACCAGCCCATCCGACCAATTCGTTGTGGTTCATTTCAGGTAATACATGATGCCAACACAATACTTTCGAATTTTCATTCAATTGTTGTCTAAATCGAGTGATGACCCCTTCTAATTTTGCTTCTGAATAGATTACAGCAGTTTTATTGAGAAGTGCGTGTGCAACTTTTTCAGCTTCCGTTTGAATGTTTACCAACTCTGTATTCAAAAGGGCAATTGATTTTTCTATTTCAGCAAAAAATCCATTTTCTATCAAACCATAATGGTGTAATAAGAAAAATTGTTGGGTCAACGAATAACACAACATAGCTCTTGGTGAATCCCCTTTTGGTAAAATAATGTGATTGTAACCTTTTTCTTTAGCTATTTCTATAATTTTTCCTCCAGAAGAAATTATGGCAATTTGAGCTCCTTTTTGTTCGGCCAATTCCAACGCATACAACGTTTCTTCCGTATTTCCAGAAAAACTACTGGCAATAACCAATGTATTTTTATTTACAAAAGAAGGTAAATCGTATGTGTTATTAGTTAAAATCGGCACTATACATTCATCCGCAACTAACTGAGCTACTATTTTACCCCCAATACCTGAACCGCCCAAACCAGTTATCAAAACGTTGCTAATAGGGGTTTCAGACTTTTTTAATATTGCGGCTTTTCCAATAACAGAAGCCTCTATTAGTTGTTGGGTAAATACACTAACCAATTCTTTCATGTGGATTGTTTTATGAACTACAAAAGTAATAAGATTGATGGATTCTAACAAAAAGAAATAATAATTTAATGATTTGTTTGGATTTCAACTATTTTTGCACCTTCAAATCAATTGACCCAATATGAGTTTACAATTATCAGAACAAGAAGTATTACGAAGAGAAGCTTTAAACCAAATTCAAGCGGCAGGTATAGATCCTTATCCAGCGGCACTATTCCCAGTAGATGCCACTACTCAAAACCTAATTAATAATTATGAAGAAGGCAAGGTGGTGTGTATCGCAGGTAGAATGATGAGCCGAAGAATTATGGGTAAAGCCTCATTTGCTGAATTGCAAGATAGTGCTGGTCGTATTCAAATATATGTAAACCGTGATGAAATTTGTCCTGATGAAGATAAATTCCTCTACAATGATTTATTCAAAAAATTGTTGGATATGGGCGATTTTATTGGCGTAAAAGGCTACATGTTCAAAACACAAGTAGGCGAAATTTCCGTGCACGTTCAAGAATTAACGTTGTTGAGCAAATCATTGAAACCCCTGCCTTTGCCCAAAACAGATGCAGAAGGTAAAGTACATGATGCTTTCACCGATCCCGAAATGCGCTACCGCCAACGATATGTAGATATGGTGGTGAATCCGCATATCAAAGATATTTTTATAAAAAGAACCAAATTGTTCAATGCCATGCGTCAGTTTTTTAATGAGGCAGGGTATTTAGAAGTTGAAACGCCTATTTTACAATCCATTCCTGGTGGAGCAGCAGCTCGTCCGTTTATGACCCATCATAACGCCTTGGATATTCCTTTGTATATGCGTATTGCCAACGAATTATATTTAAAAAGATTGATTGTAGGTGGAATGGATGGAGTGTATGAATTTTCCAAAAACTTTAGAAACGAAGGGATGGATCGAACCCATAATCCAGAGTTTACGGCTATGGAAATTTATGTAGCTTACAAAGATTACAATTGGATGATGGATTTTACTGAGCGACTATTGGAGCATTGTGCTACAGCAGTAAACGGAACATCGGAAGCTCAATTTGGTGAATATAAAATTGATTTCAAAGCTCCTTACAAACGTGTAACGATGCGTCAAGCCATTATTGATTTCACTGGTTTTGATATTGCTGGAAAATCAGAGGAAGAATTGAGAAAAGCCTGCTTAGATATGGGCATTGAAGCCAATGACACGATGGGTAAAGGTAAATTGATTGATGAAATATTTGGAGCAAAATGCGAAGGAAATTATATTCAACCTACGTTCATAACTGATTACCCTAAGGAAATGTCGCCTTTGTGTAAAAAACACCGTGATAATCCAGAATTAACTGAGCGTTTTGAGTTGATGGTGTGTGGTAAAGAAATTGCTAATGCCTATTCAGAGCTAAATGACCCTATTGACCAACGTGAACGTTTTGAAGAACAAGTTCGTTTGTCAGAAAAAGGGGATGATGAAGCGATGTTTATCGATCAAGATTTTTTACGTTCATTAGAATACGGAATGCCACCGACCAGTGGATTGGGAATCGGAATGGATCGTTTGATAATGTTTCTAACGAATAATCCATCTATTCAAGAAGTGTTATTTTTTCCACAAATGCGTCCCGAAAAATGGGCAGTAGCCAGCACCGATTCTTCTAAAATTTTAGATGCGTTCAAAGCCATTGGAGTTTCAGAAATTTGGGCAGAGCATGTTTATAAAGCGGGTTACACCAGTATCGAAAAATTGAAAGAAGTGAAACATACCGCTGTTCACCAAAACCTAAACGGTTACCGTAAAAAGAACAAGTTAGACATACCTTCCTTATTATTAGAAGAAGTGGAAATGTGGTACAGCAAAATTTAACACGGTTTCAAAACTTTTGTTCAAAAAAGCTCTAAAAAATACTGCACCTAATTAGCGTAAGGATTAAATATTTAATTACTTTCGTTGCATCAAATTATCATCTAATATTAATAAAATAAAATCATAAAAATGAAAGTTACCGTTGTAGGAGCAGGTGCTGTGGGTGCAAGTTGCGCAGAGTACATTGCAATTAAAAATTTTGCATCAGATGTAGTTTTAGTTGACATTAAAGAGGGATTTGCTGAAGGAAAAGCAATGGACCTTATGCAAACAGCCTCTTTGTTAGGTTTTGACACACGTATACATGGAGTAACCAATGATTATTCTAAAACAGCTGGTAGCGATGTTGCTGTAATCACTAGTGGAATTCCAAGAAAACCAGGTATGACACGTGAAGAATTGATTGATATCAATGCAGGGATAGTAAAATCAGTTGCTGAAAACTTAATCAAACATTCACCTAATGTAATTATCATAATTGTAAGTAATCCAATGGATACCATGACGTATTTGGTTCACAAAACAACTACATTACCAAAAAACAGAATCATCGGAATGGGAGGAGCGTTGGATAGCGCTCGATTCAAATACCGTTTGGCAGAGGCTTTAGATTGTCCTCAGTCTGATGTTGAAGGAATGGTAATCGGTGGACATAGCGATACAGGTATGGTTCCATTGACTAGTCTAGCTGCACGTAACAGTGTTCCAGTAACTGAATTATTGAGTGCTGATCGTTTGGCTAAAGTTGCAGAAGACACTAAAGTAGGTGGTGCTACATTAACGGCTTTATTAGGAACAAGTGCTTGGTATGCACCAGGAGCTGCTGTTTCTTCATTAGTTCAATCAATAGTTTGTGATCAGAAAAAAATGTTTGCTTGTTCGGTATTATTAGAAGGCGAATACGGTTTATCTGATTTATGTATAGGTGCTCCTGTAATCATTGGTAAAAACGGAGTTGAAAAAATCGTTGAAATCAATATGTCAGCTGCTGAAAAAGCTAAATTAGCTGAAAGTGCAGAAGGTGTTAAAAAAACCAATGCTGATTTAAAATTATAAATTGTACAATCATTTATAAAATTTAACTAAAATCCTTAGGTATTAATACCTGAGGATTTTAGTTTTTTTACATCTAAAACTAACCTAAATAAAACCCGTTGGGTGAAATTAAATTAATTGGTTTTTGATATTATTAATAGGTCTGT
>CAYQNU010000004.1:0-217329 GCA_964419055.1 uncultured Flavobacteriales bacterium
GACAGACCTATTAATAATATCAAAAACCAATTAATTTAATTTCACCCAACGGGTGGTTAAAAGTAAATTTCTTTTCATAGTGAAATTAATTGTATATTGTATTTTTGATTATTTATTTCAAAAATAAATTACCTCCTTTAGAAACTATGATAAACTTCAGCAACAGCCGAAAATCTTCATTAATGGAATAAAATTAGTTGAAATGAATCTTTTTAAACCAACAATTCCTCAAATTCTGCTTTTTTATATTTTGAAAGTTTGGCAACTATCCCGTTGGTAAGATTGATCACCAAATCTGATTTAGAGTAATTGACCATATGATTCAAATTAATGATCCACGATTTATGCACTCGAACAAAAATCGTAAGAGAATCCAACATAATTTCAAAACTCTTAAGGTTTTTACTCACCATAAACTTTTTTGATTCTGTGTGAACAAAACAATAGGATTCTTGTGCTTCTATGGCAATTATTGAATGAATAGAAATGATTTGTTGAATTCCTTTTTCGTTAATCGAAATGTTTTTTATTTCTTTTGTCTCCAATGTATTACTTAACAGCGCCAACTTTTCTGATTGAAGTTTGAAATCAACAACGTTTTTCACCTTTGAAACAGACTCCTTCAAACGTTCGATATCAATAGGTTTAAGCAAATAATCAATTGCAGCAATTTCAAAGGCTCGAATGGCATACTTGTCATAAGCTGTTACAAAAATGATTTCGAATTGTACCGATTCAAAAAAATTTACAATTTCAAAACCTGCATAATTGGGCATTTCAATATCCAAAAAAACCACATTCGGTTGGTTTAATTTTATTGATTCAACAGCTTCTAAAACATTTGAACATTTGTCCACCAAATTTATATCAGGACAAAAACGTTTGAGAAGATTTTCTAATACGTCTCTTGCAGCTTCTTCGTCATCTACTAAAATGGCTTTTAATGCACTCATTACCTTAAATTAACTAGAATTATTACTCCTTAATATAAATTCACACAAATCTAACAACACTTACTATTTAAAACAAAATCAATTCATTAACATCCATTTTTCTTTATTAATGGTATCAAAATCTTCTTTTAATGGGTATTTTCAACATAACTTTTGTACCCGATGCAACCCCATTTTCATATAAATCTTCATATTCAAATCCCAACGACCCACCAAAATGACGTTCCAAAATATCGAAACGATTTTTAATAGCATTGGTAGAAAAAGATTCATGCTCTAGACGCTGGCGTTCTTTTATTTCTTTGGATTTAACTCTTCCAATACCATTATCCACAATTTCACAAATAAGCACCTCGGTTAGTGTAAATTTTATGTGTATTTTTTTCAAACCTTCTTTATGAAGTAAACCATGCAACAACGCATTTTCAATAAATGGCTGAATGAGCATAGGAGGTACCAATATATCTTCGATTTCACTAGAATCTATTTTGAATTCTAAATTTTCTTTAAATCTTAATTTTTCTAATGATAAATAGAGTTCAATCAATTTTAATTCTTGATCTATCTCGATAAAATCTTTATCCGAATAACTGAGTGTTCTACGCACTAAATTCGAAAATTTTGTGATGAATGTATAACTGTTGTCCACATCACCCTTAAGCACTAAATCTTGGATGGAATTCAACGAATTGAAAATAAAATGTGGGTTCATTTGAGATTGAATAGCCGTTAACTTAGATGCATTGAGTTCGTTGATGAATGCCGCTTTTTTCTGTTGAACTTTCAATTGTCTTGTGTAAATGCCATATACCATTAATAAGAAAAACAAAATAACCAATGTAACAAACCACCATTTTAAATAATAAGGAGCATCTATTTCAAATGTATAGGAAAGCACTTCACTAAAAACCCCTCTGTTTTCTGCTTTCACCACAAATGTATATTTACCGGGTGCTAAAGCATTATACAATACTTCATTTTTGTCAAATGAAGCGATGTACCATTGGGTATCATATCCTTTTAATTGATAATGGTAGCGTATGGATTTTTGATAACGTAAGGTCGGGGACGACAAAATAAACTTAATTTTTCGCTGATCATATGAAAAATTACCGTTTTTAGTCATTTTAACTTCCCTATCATTGACTAACAATTGATTAATGCGCACTATGGGTAATTCCATATTGCTTTGTTTGTAATTTAAATCAATTTTTTGAACCCCTCCTGAGTGGCTTACCCAAAGTTCATTCTGCAAAATGGTAAAATCAATTACCCTTTTTGAAGATAAATCAAATAACGCATCTATTGACTTGAGAAGGTTACCTTCCATGTCAAATTGATAAAATCCACTAGAGGATTTCGTCAAAAGCGTATTTTTATAAATCCCGATCTTGCTTATGGGAAGGTAATCCCCATTCAATGTTGGTTTTATTGTATTAACAATTGCATTCTTTTGAATTATTAAAATACCATGTTTTTTATCTATGGCATACAAAACACTTTTATCTAATTTCAAAAAATTGGGATACACATCTTCATTTTCATGCACTATTTTTGAAACATTTCCTTTGGCATCCATAGTATATAAACCATTTGCTGTAGCTGCATATACTGTTTTTGTAATAGAATCATATTCCAACGAAAATACCCGATATTGTAATTCATCAATCCATTTAAATGAAAACGTTTCATTGACCTCTCTTTTACACCATACAACCCCTGAATTCGTGCCTAAAATAAACACATCTTTAGAAATAAAGACCGCATCTTTTAATGATCCTTCTATTAATTTATTTGTTTCCTGAGTCGTAAAGTTAAAGAGTTGAATTAAACCATTATCAAAAATAATATTATCAAAATCTTCAAAACCGTATATCCCTTCAATGGGTCTTTGACCATTGGTAATCAGCGACTTAATAACTCCATCTTTAAAGGAAAACAATTTACCTTGTGAAGATCCCATTAATAAACCTGTACTATTACTACCTAACAAAGAATTTATTGGATCGTCCTTAAACGTTTGAATAACATCAGGTACATTTAAATCTGGTATGATTAACACCCCTTTATCAAAAGTACTTATCAATATATTACCCTCGTGATCCTTGAAAATGTCCGAAATAAAAAAGTCACCGTAATGAACTTTTCCAATTGATTGTAAATTTTCATTAAAAAGTAATACCCCGGGCAACGTTCCTGCAACCCATACAACTTTCTCGTTAGAATAAACTCTTATAGAAGCAGTTCTGGAAAAAAGTTCATTTACATTTAATTCAGTTAACTTATTTCCATCAGATTGATATGAATAAAGAAATTTGGTTTTTTTGTCAATTGAAAACACTTTATTCCCTACTTTAAAAAATAAAAGTGATGAATAACTATTATTAAAATTTGGTGGACTATTTAAGTTAACAAAAGAAAAATCTCCATTACTAAATTTCAAAATAGAATCTCGTGAAGATATGTGATAAATAATTTCATTATCAGAAATCATGAAGGGTTCACCTAGAAAATTTCCAGAAAGTTCAATTTTTTTATTAAGTACTCCATTGCTGTCAATTAAAATTATTTTTTTTGCTCCAATTATCACATTTCCATCTAAAGTAACTGCAAGACTCACATCATTATATACCTCATCTTCCTTTAATTCATAAAAAACGGCACATTTATTTTCCTTGATTTTGAAAACTTGTCCATTTAAATTGTGACAATAAATAGATCCCTTTTCATCTCCTACGAAATTAAAAACAGAATTACTTTTCGCATCGGCACATTCCACCTTATGAAATTGATAATAATCGTAATAATAAAGCCCTTCATTGGTAGCAAACCAATAATTTAGTTTATCATCTTGGATGATGTCATAAATTTGAATTCCTCTAAATTGATCCTCCCCAAACATAAAATAGGCAGGCTGTTGAGCAAATGAGTTTGATGGAGATATAACAAACCAAATAATCAGCCATTTAAATAAGTTAAACCGCTGAAAATTAAGAAACCTTGATATGCAACTTTTGAAAATAATTAATTCAATTTTTTGGCAAGGTACAAAGAATTTAGGTTACTCATTTACAACCCTCGCAACAAATTGTAGTCTTGGTGACCAATAAGGATCAGCATCAACTTTACCGTGTATTACTCCTCTACTAGTAGAAGCGTGAATCATTTCTAAAGGTTTGCCCTTTTCGGAAACAACTATTCCTACGTGTGAAATATTGGTTTTACTACTACCAAAAAAAACCAAATCGCCAGGCTCAGCAGCAGTCAATTTCACTTTTTCATATCTTTCGCTTTGACCTTGAGCCGTTCGAGGAAGAGAATACCCGTTATTTTGAAAAACATAACTCGTGAATCCTGAACAATCAAATCCTTTAGTGGTAATTCCTCCATATAAATAAGGTGTACCCATTTGCTTTTTTGCTAATTCTACTATTTCTTTTCGCGATTTTGAAATATCCGAATTGGGCTTTGAGGTAGAGGAGGTATTTTCAATTACTAATTCATCAAATTTGGCAATATTTCCAAATAGTCGCTGATAGGTATTGTATTTTACATGGGCTTGGTCGGTTTTTCCTTGAGAATTTAAGATTCTAATTTCATCTGCAATACCCATTTGCATATCGTAAATATAATTAGCATACGCTTTGAAATACTTTCCTGTGGAATCTAATTTTAGAAATTTCTCATAATCATACACCGCATTGGCAGAGGAATATCGCGAAAGGGACTTACTCAATTGATATTCTGACAAGGCATAAAAAAGAACGGGGACAGGATGATTTATATATTCGGGAAGACTTTTTAAATGAGCTGATTTGGTCAATGCCTTTTTAAAATTACCTTGATCGTAAAGCATTTCTATTTTATCTAATTTTTTATTTTGACCATAGGATATTGTGGTCAAAATAATGAGAAAAAATAACGCTTTTACACCAAAAAGTAAATATGATTGAGCCTTTTTCATTCGTACAAAGTAACTATTGAAATGGTTGGAAAAAGGATAGGTTATTGGAATTGTGCCAACAAAAAAATGTTAATTGCCGATGATCTACAATTTGGCTAAGACCATTCTATTCAAGGCCATTATAAGAAAAGAGTAAACCATACCCAACAGCAATAATGAAAAAAGTGTAATTGGAAAAGCTTTCATAGGATCTAAAATATAATTGACTCCATCCATGTTCATCTCTTGTATATCGGCTTTTGATTTACCATCAAAATAGTGAGGATTTTCTGCCATCTTTTTTTCCAATTCTTTCAAGGCAGCTGGATCTTGCATACGTTCCACATATTCTTTCCTTCTGTATTCGGTATAGCCAGGATCTAAAACAACGTAATAAAAAGTAATAAAAGCAGCAATAGTTAAAGCATAAACTGCACTTGATTTGAGTCCGCTTTTAATGTCTTCTAACATACTTAAACCGTTTCTTTTATTTCTATTGAAATTGACCAAAATACTTACAGTGACTGCGAGCAACAAACACAATGTGTTGAAAGCAAAAGAAAAAACGGTGATTACCTCACTTCTATTTTTATTAGAAATTAATAAAATTATTTCCGCTAGCATATACAATCCAGCGAACAATAAGCCCATTTTGTAGGGATGATTTAATTTAATTTTCACGACACAAAGGTATCGTTATTTTCAATGAGCTTGATAAAAATACAACAAAATAATCTAAATAAAAACACCTAATTTGGTAATCTATTATGTAACTTTACCGCACTAAACAAAACAAATTATTTTCACAATAACATTAAAAAACACAACATTATGGCTTTCGAATTACCAAAATTAGGGTATGATTATACCGCTTTAGAACCACACATTGATGCACGCACAATGGAGATTCACCACACTAAACATCATCAAGCTTACACTACCAATCTTAATGCTGCAATTGCAGGCACAGCTCTTGAAAATCAATCTATAGAAAGCATTATGACTGGCTTAGATTTAAACAATGCCGCTGTTAGAAATAATGGTGGTGGTTTTTATAACCACAACTTATTTTGGGAAGTAATGTCACCAAATGGTGGTGGACAACCTGCTGGAGCATTAGCTGAGGCAATCAATGCTGCTTATGGTTCATTTGATGGGTTCAAAGAATCGTTTGCAAAAGCAGCTGCTACTCGATTTGGATCAGGATGGGCTTGGTTATGTGTTCACAAAGGGGGTAAAGTTGAAGTATGTTCTTCAGCTAACCAAGATAATCCGCTTATGCCAGGAATTGGATGTGGAGGTTTTCCAATCTTAGGATTAGATGTTTGGGAGCACGCTTACTATTTAAATTACCAAAACAGAAGACCAGATTACGTACAGGCTTTCTTCAATGTAATTAATTGGAATAAAGTGGCCGAATTGTTTGAAGCAAACAAATAAAATGTAAATCAAAGAAAAAAAGGGAGTTTTATTAAAGGCTCCCTTTTTTATTAATTTATATTTGTGGACTTAACGAATTGTATGAAAAAAATTGGTTATCTATTTTTACTGATTCTTATACTAGGAAACACCCAAAATGCTTGGTCACAATTTGAACTTAAAGAGCCTTTGCATTTATCTAAACTCCTATCATTAAACAACAGAAATGTAGACCTTTCTAATCAAACAAGAACCCATAAAAAATGGGTTGCTCTTGGGCTAAATGTTTCATTAGGTCTTTTCGGAGTGCACCGATTGTATTTAGGCACCTCTCCAAAAGTTCCGGTTATCTATACATTTACCTTGGGCGGAGGTGGAATTATTTTTATAGGTGACTTGGGCGCCCTAATTTTCACCAAAGACATAGAAAAATTTGCAGAAAAGCCTGAAGTAATTATGTGGTAGGATTTTACCTCATCACAAAACGAGCAGTATGCCTACTCTTTTGTTCCACTAACACATCTTTCGCATTCACCAGTTGTTGAATTACCTGTTCATTGTGATGTCTGATGGTTAACAGCTTCAATCCTTCATTGTATTTCACAGAATATTCTTTCGATACAGCCTCTATAAAAGTTGGTATTTTTAATCCGTCATTGTCCACACATATCGAGAAGGAAAGAGCTGAATTCTGCATTAAATTGATTTTAATTTTCAACTGATTCAATTTTTCAAAAATATCACGCATATTCTCCTCTACTATAAACGAAAAATCTCTTGGTGAAATCGATATCAATAGTTGATTTTCCTTAAAAATATACGAAGGAATCAACGCATCATAGGTAACACTTTCTTGAATTTCGGTGCCTTCATCATTTGGATGTATAAAGGACTTAACATAAAGTGGAATTTCTTTATTTTGAAGCGGTTTTATGGTTTTGGGATGAATTACGGAAGCTCCATAATAACTCAATTCTATGGCTTCTCGAAAAGAAATTTTAGCCAATTTTTGGGTATTACTAAAATATTTAGGGTCTGCATTTAACATTCCCGGTACATCTTTCCAAATGGTGACATCCACTGCGTCCAAACACCAAGCAACAATTCCTGCGGTAAAATCAGAACCCTCTCTTCCCAAAGTGGTCACTTGTCCTGTTTCAGTGTGACCAATAAAACCTTGAATTACACATATTTTCCGTGTGGTCAAATCTTGCAGTAATAAACCAATTTTTGCTTTAAAAAGGGCTGCTGTCAATTCCCAGTCCACTTTAGCATCTCGGTAATTATTATTGGTTCGTATAATTTTTCGAGCATCTAACCATACATTTTCGATAGCTAGTTTATTTAAATACCCCGAAATAATAACAGTGGAAACCAATTCTCCAAAACACACAATTTGGTCATATTCATAATCATACAAAGCCGATGGTTCTTGTTGAAGACGCATTTCCATTTTTACGAAATGTTGCGTGTAAAGGGTCATAAAATCACTATCCGCTACTAAATTCAGATCCATTATTATGGTATCGTGATAGGACTTGAAATTTTTCAACGTCCCTTGGTAATCTAATCCATTAAAATAAGAATGAACAATATCTTCCAATAAATTAGTCATTTTACCCATAGCCGAAACCACAACAATAATATTGTGGTTAGAGCTAGCAATAATTTTTGCTACATTTTCAACTCCCTTAGCATTCTTTACAGAAGCTCCTCCAAATTTATAAACTTTAACTCTTGACATAATTTTGATTTAAATTTATTGCGCCCAATATACCCTTCCACTTCGCCAAGCGTCTACTGCTCGATACCAATTGGTTTTATAATTTAACGAACGCTGTAATTTGTAATCCTCTGTTGAAAACGGGTTTTCTACCTTGGTGAAAATAAATTGTAGCGACATAACATTGGTTTCTTCACCGTAAACCCAAACTTCTTGATTAAAATCTCTTCTTACAGTCTTGGGTAAACCAAATATTAAACTGATCATCCCTCTATCTGTTTTCCAACCTTCAATGTAAGACGAAAACATAAGATTGGCATCTTGTACACGATTATAAAATATTTTTATTATTTCTCTAGCACGATCTTTAGTCCCCGAACGTGCTATCCAAAATTCATCCAATGCCAATTTTGGATTCTCCGCAGCACTAATCGATTCGAATTCTGCTTTTGTACAAATATATTTAAGAGGAGAAACCATTCCAACAGCACTTTGTATCATTGGGAAGTTATAATCATAACGATATAAAGTAAATCCCTTTTTCTGAGTAGTATCGACCAAAAAATGAACAAACCCTTTATTGTGCATGTCAAATTCATGTTTTCCAGCTTCATCAAATTGATAGGTTAAGGCCACATCGGGTTTGTATTGAAAGGGTGTATAGTTCATGCTCCCAAATGGTGGGGCTGCAATAGAAAACTCCCGCTGATAATAATGGGCAAATACTGTTTTACCACTGTTCATTACGGAGTTCAATATCAATCGTTGATTATTGGTTAAAAAGCTCTCAAATACCGGTTTTCCTGAAACAGTTTCACTCAACATAAAAAAATTTTTATCGGCTAAATCCGTTTTATTCACATTAATAAACGTTTCGTGAATAGTGTTTTTGTTGATGTCTTTAAATTGTAAATAGATTCTATAATTTTTACCCAATGCCAATTTGAGTGGGATTTGGCCATAAATACTCTTTTTGGTTTTTACAGGCATTTCATCCTCAACAAACGTTGTGGCACTATCCAACAAATTTTTTGCGTTATTGGTGCCTTCATTATAAATTCTGTAATGCAAGGATATTTTCGCTTGGAAAGGCTTTGATTTATCCTTACGTGCATAAAGAATTTTATCCGATTCAAACTTAAAATACAATTCAGTAATTTCCTTTGACGAGTGATAAATTAAATAACTTGGATTAAGTGCCTGTCCTCCAGATTGACTATACATATTGGCATAATTGGGAGTGGTTTGATTGGTAACCGCACAACTCATAACAGAGAACATAATCAATATGCTGACAATCCAATGTATTTTCATAATTCTTATCTTACAATTAAAGGTGTTTCAATGAAATTACTTCTATTTAGATCTCTGTCATATAACGAAATTCTAAATTTAATGGAATCATTATGATTAGAAATTGGATTGTAAAAAACCGGTTCTAACGTAACATTAATTACTCCTTTTAAGGTTTTATTCTGACCTGTTGGAGTCAGATTTTTAATTCTGAAAGAAAAATTTACGGTATCGCCTGTTGGAAAATTATTCCCATTTGGATCTATGGTACCTTTAACCCAAGCACCATTCATTTTTTCATAGTATTCTAAGTACAGATTGTAATGATAAAAACTACCCGCATCAAATGGTGGTTCCAAATTAGTAGGGTCAATACCAATATCACCATTCCCATCTACAAAATCAATGCTCAAAATGGCTGAATCTCCTTTAATCACAAAATCTTTGTAGCTAATGGATGGTTCATCTGGATATACAGTTGGTTTAAAACACGATGACAGTAATATCAATGAACACAAAGCTCCATTAATGAAAAAGTATCGTAATTTTGCAGAATTAAAAGGTTTATTTTCCATAAGGTAAAATTATAAAAAAAATTGAAATTAATTGATAATATAACTCGTGAACAATTATTCTCTATTCAAACAGATAGTGAATTTAACGAAATTGCGTTAAAAATATTTCATTTTCAATATAAAAACTGCATAGTTTACAGAGAATTTTGCCAACATATTAAATGCAATACCTCTTCCATAAGTAATTATGATGAAATACCTTTTTTGCCCATTCAATTTTTTAAATCCAAAAAGGTAATTTCATCTGATCGGCCTGAACGAATCATTTTTAAAAGTAGTGGCACCATGGCTTCTGGTAGAAGCAATCACTATGTAATTGATCTTGAACTCTACGAAAACGCTTTCATTGAAGGATTTCGAAAATTATATGGAAATCCATCTGAATTTACTTTTTTGGCTTTACTTCCTTCCTATCAAGAACAAGGTGAATCTTCATTGGTATATATGGTGGATAAGTTGATTTCTCTTTCTAAAGATACTCGAAGTGGCTTCTATCTCAATCAAAATGATTTATTGGCAGAACATTTAAAAATTTTAAATACAGAAAATAAACCGACTGTTTTGTTTGGAGTAAGTTATGCATTACTCGATTTAATAGAAGAATTTCAAACGCTTTCGTTACCTAACCTGATCATAATGGAAACAGGAGGAATGAAAGGTCGCAGAAAAGAGTTACCCAAAGAGGAGTTACATCAAACTCTAATGAGTGTTTTGAAAACGTCCTCGATCCATAGCGAATATGGAATGACTGAATTATTGAGTCAAGGTTATTCAAAAGGCGAGGGAATTTTTAATTTCCCCAATTGGATCAAACCATTAATTAGACAAAGCACAGATCCATTAAAAATGGAGACTAAACCCTTAAAAACAGGCGGCATAAACATCATCGATTTAGCTAATATTTGGAGTTGTAGTTTTATCGCGACACAAGATTTAGGAAAACTTTCAAATTTAGGTCTACAAATTGTAGGTAGATTTGATCATTCAGACACAAGAGGATGTAATCTTTTGTTAGATTTGTAAAATATTTAAAATTACTTATGAAAAAATCAATTTATATCGCCATTTCTATAACCATGTTGGCGTTTTCATTAACAGCATTTAATTCATGTACAGAAAAAATACCTTTTACTTCAAAAGTAAAAAAGGACTATAATTTAAAAGATAATCAATTGCGTGAACTTCAATTTCAATTGGTAAATGATATTGTATTGACAAAAAGCACCTCCGAAAACACGAGTACATTAGAGAATGGCGAAATTATAGTTTCGGAAAGTAGCAGCCAGGATAAGGTAATTTTTAAAGCTGGTATTAAAGGAGTTTTTGTAAAGTCAATAGATTCTACAAAAATTGCCATAAGTTTTGAAAAAGACGATGAACATTATTTGACTTTTGGCGCCAAAAATAATACAGGCATTTATGTCTTAACAGCCGATGAATGGACTCCTCAAGGAAAAGGTAAAATCACCTATGGCGGAGATCTATATATAAGTAGCCCAGAATCCAATAAGGCCTATGTGACCATTAAACTTAGAAAATCCAATCGAAACATTACCAATCAACGTTTGGCTACTGGAAGAAAAATTTAATTTTATAAAATAGGTTTTCCACCATGAAAGTATTGTTTATTGATGAAGTTCATCCCCTCATAAGTCAAGAGTTTA
The DNA here is from genome assembly GCA_964419055.1 of uncultured Flavobacteriales bacterium. Taxonomy (GTDB): domain Bacteria; phylum Bacteroidota; class Bacteroidia; order Flavobacteriales_D; family Parvicellaceae; genus CAYQNU01. The sequence continues at coordinate 11,571 of CAYQNU010000004.1, forward strand.
GTCGTTTAGGCTGGCAATGTGACTTCCAATATTCCACTTCTTCGGAGGAACTTAAACCATTAATGCATCAATATCAAGGTATCATAATTCGCAGTAGATTTCCCTTGAATGAATCTTTTTTAAAAAATGCTTCCCAACTCAAATTTATTGGTAGACCTGGAGCTGGTTTAGAAAATATCGATTTGGACTATTGTAAAAAAAGTTCGATTGCCGTTTTTCGATCGCCCGAAGGAAATAGAGACGCGGTAGCAGAACATGCCATGGGTATGATTCTTTCTTTGTTTAACCATCTTAATAGAGCTGACACAGAAGTTCGTAAAGGCATTTGGCGGAGAGAAGAAAATCGAGGTATTGAATTAAAAGGTAAAACAGTTGGGATTATTGGATATGGATATATGGGAAAAGCCTTCGCACAACGATTGAAAGGGTTTGACTGTAACGTAATTGCTTATGATAAATACCTAACTGATTATTCTGATGAAAACGCAACTGAAGTAAGTTTAAAGGTATTACAAGAAAAAAGCGATATTATCAGTTTGCACACTCCAGAAACATCAGAAACCATTCATTTAATCAATAAAATATTTATCTCTAACTGTAAAAAAAACATCTATTTAATTAATACAGCAAGAGGAAAATCAGTTTGCACTGAGGATCTTCTTGAAGCCATAGAAAATGGTAAAATAATGGGCGCTTGTTTGGATGTGTTAGAATTTGAAAGTACTTCATTTGAAAAATTTTCGATAGAAAACCCCATTATAATAAAATTAATAAATTCACAAAAAGTACTGCTCAGCCCACATATTGCTGGGTGGACTCATGAATCACAAGAAAAAATGGCAACATTCCTTATTAAGAAAATAAGTGATTTTTTTTACAAAAAAACTTGTTGAGTTTATTTTTTTACTTAATTTAGCCCCGAAATTGAACTTTATTATAAAATTTAAAAGAACTTAAAATGAAAAAAGTATTATTATCTGTAGCAGTAGCTACAACTTTTGCTTTCACTTCTTGTGGAGGTGTTTCTATTTGTGATTGTGTAAAAGCTTTTGACGAAATGAGCAAAGAAATTGAAGCTGCTGGTGGTGATGAAGCTAAAATTAAAGCTGTTGAAGAAAAATACAAATCTCAAGAAGAAGCTTGTAAAAAATTAGGAGAAGATGCTGAAAAAGCAGGTGAAGAAGAGCAAAAGAAAATGATGGAAGAAGCTGCTAATTGCAAATAATCTTTATCAATTCGCACAAAAAGGAAGCTTATTTAGCTTCCTTTTTTTTTGCCAAAAATATTTTAGTATTAAATTATTTACTACTTTAGTACACAATTAAAATAAAAATCAAAATTTTTAAAAAAAGTAACATGAAAAAAGTATTATTATCAGCTGTAGTTTTGGCTTCTTTAAGTTTCACCTCTTGTGGTGGTGTAACCGTTTGTGATTGCGCAAAAACACTTCCTGAAGCTATGATGAAAGATTATGAAGCTGCAGCAGGAGACGAAGCTAAAATAAAAGAAGTTGAAAAAAAATATGAGCCACAATTTGAGGCTTGTAAAAAATTAGAAGAAGGTAAAACTCCAGAAGAATTAAAAGCAATGATGGATGAAGTTGCAAATTGCAAATAATTTCTCATCTTTTCAATATTAAAAGGAAACCCAAAAGTTTCCTTTTTTTTTAATTTCATTTGTTATTTAAAACAAATGTTTAATTTAGTCGCTTGATTTAACAATTTTTAAATTTAAACAAAACAACTAATATGAAAAAAGTATTATTATCATTAAGCGTTTTTGCTTCATTAGCAATGATGTCTTGTGGCGGTGGTCCAGCTTTATGTGACTGTGTTAACATTAAAGATGATGCAGACGAAAAAATGAAAACAGCTTGTGAAACTATGGAAACAGAGTGGAAAGCTAAATATGAAAAAGCTGACGAAGAAGCTAAGAAAAAATTGGAAGAAGAAATTATGGCTTGTCAGCCAAAATAATTTTTCAATATTATTTAGAAGAAGGAGAATGGGTACATTCTCCTTTTTTTTTGACCGGATCATAACCAGACGTTCCCCAAGGGTGGCATTTTAATAAACGCTTAGTTCCATAATACAACCCCTTTAGCACACCCCATTCTTTAATGGACTCAATGGTATAAGTGCTACATGTAGGCTCGTGTCGGCAACTACCTGGAAACAACGGTGATATAGTATATTGATATACCCTTATGGGAAATATAAAAATCCTTTTGAACATTAAACTAATCAATTAACCCACATTTTTTTAGTAATGCTTTTGAGGAAGGTTGTTTACCTCTAAATTGAATATACAATTGCATAGGGTGTTCTCTACCGCCTTTACTTAAAATTTCTTCACGCAATTTTTGTCCTATAGACGGGTTAAATATACCTTTTTCTTGAAATAATTCAAATGCATCTGCTTCTAAAACTTCTGCCCATTTGTAACTGTAATATCCTGCCGAATAACCTCCACTAAAAATATGGGAGAAGGAAGTTGAAGTATTGGTTTCTTTCCAAGGTTCAAATAACGTGCATTCTGCAGTAGCCTCATTTTCAAAATCAGAAACCGAGGTTTTATTAACTTTTTCTATATCGTTTTTGGTTAAATTATGCCATGCCATATCCAATTTACCTAAACTTACCTGTCGAACAGTTTGATATGCGGATAAAAAATTAGAGCTGTCTTTAATTTTTTGAATGAGTTCAAAAGGTATCGACTCGTTGGTTTGGTAATGTTTTGCAAAGAGATCTAAAGATTCCTTTTCATAACACCAATTTTCCATTAATTGAGAGGGTAATTCTACAAAATCCCAAAACACATTCGTTCCGCTTAAGCTTTCATAATATCCGTTGGCAAAAATGCCGTGTAAAGCATGTCCAAATTCATGAAATAAGGTAGTTACTTCATTGAAAGTTAATAAAGACGGCTTTGTGGTTGTTGGTTTCGTAAAATTGCATACTATAGCAACATGTGGACGTTGGTTTACACCATCATAGGTGTTTTGATCTCTAAATGAGGTCATCCAAGCACCGCCTCTTTTGGAAGCACGTGGGTAAAAATCTGCATAAAAAAGAGCCAAGTGCGTTCCATCTTGGTCTAGTACTTCGAAAGTACGTACTTCTTCATGATATTTTTGAATATCAAAACGTTCTTTAAATTCAATATTAAATAACTTTTTGGCTGTTATAAAGGCTCCTTCCAATACTTTTTCTAGTTGAAAATAAGGCTTTAAAACCTCATCATCAATATCAAATTTTTCTTTTTTAAGTTTTTCAGAATAATAGGAGAAATCCCATCGTTCTAACGTATCTAATCCATCAACTCTTTTCGCATAGGCTTCTATTTCTGCCATTTCTTGTTGTGCCTTGGGTAACCCATGTTCTAACAATTCTGTCCAAAGTTGATAAACGTAGTTAGTGTCTTTCGCCATTCGCTCTTCCAGTGTATATGCGGCATGAGATTCATACCCCAACAATTGAGCTCTTTGAAGTCGGTTTTCAACAATCGATTTGATAAGTGATTCGTTATTGTTTTCATTTGACTGGAAACCCTTTGAGCCAAAAGCTATAAACATTTTTTTTCGTAATGCTCTATTGCCACTATATTGCATAAAAGGGATGTATGATGGGTAATCTAAGGTAAATAAATATCCTTTTTCATATCCTTTTTGTTGAGCAGCCATTTTTGAAGCTTCAATCAAACCATCCGGTAAACCAATCAACTCATGGTCATCAGTAAGTAACATTTCAAACGCATTATTATCGCTTAAAACGTGTTCTCCAAATGTTAGGGTAAGCTTTGATAATGTAGTGTTAATCTCTTTTAACTTAATTTTATCGTGATCATTTAATTTCGCTCCATTGCGAATAAATCCTTTGATTGTTTTTTCTGCTAAATATAATTGTTCTGCGTTTAACGTAGTTTTTTTGGCTGATTCATAAGCCAATTGCACTTTATTAAACAATTGCTCATCCATCATTATTTCATTAGAGTATGCTGTTATCTTTGGAGAAATTTCTTGTGCCAAAGCCTGCATTTCATCAGAGGTGTGAGCACTATTCATATTGAAGAAAACCGATGAAACGGTTCCCAACAATCTTCCCGCTTTCTCCAACGCTTCTATTGTATTAAAAAAATCAGGTGCTTCATTTAAATTTTTAATGCTCTCTACCTCTTCTTTTGCCAGTTCTATTGCTTTTTCTATTGCAGGTAAATAATGCGCCAAGTCAATTTCGTTAAAAGGAACGGATTGAAAAACTGTATTAAATGGTGAAAAAAAAGGATTGCTCATAGTAAAATAGAGATTATGATATTATTTTATAAAATTATTCAAAATTGAAGACAAAAACGGCTTTTTGATTCAAAAAAAAAGCCTTACAACTAAATGCAAGGCTTTTACTAAATTATAAGGCAAATTAGAATTTCGCTCTAACTTTTCTTGCTTGGTATTTTTTACCTGATGACCAACCGTAATTTTGTTTGTAGAAGTTACTCTTTCCTCTCAACACATAACCATAAGATAAAGTAGCAAACAAATAACTATCATTGTGTGTAGGATCACCTCTTTTTTGACCTGTCTGAAAACTCTGCAATAAAACAGGATCAGCATCGGTTAAAGCAGATTGATTAGCTAATTGTGCTCCTAACGAAGACATTCCAGATGGGTCAGCATAAACTGTACTGATATCATCTAAATAATCAGTAAAGGTTGTCGTCCAATTCATTTCAAATCCCATTCTGTGTTTTCTTTTATAGGTAAAAAACACGCCTGCACCAGCTGGAATCCCTAATCCCCATTTACTGTATTGAACACCCTCTGTTTGTAAAGGTTGCAATTCATACCATTCACTTTGCCCATCAATTCTGCCTTTTGGATTGCTTCTAAAAACAGATAAACCCGTGAATCCATAAATCTTCATATCTACCCAATATCTACCAGAACCTCCTACATCATTCATTTCATAAATGTACAATTCTGTACGTGTTGAAACTTCAAATAAATTATTCTTAAAACGTAAATTTCGCGTATTTCTACCAATATTCTCAGAGAACTGATCATCTCCTGTTATTTGCCCGAGGGTAATAGAACCCGAAAAAGCGAAATATCCATTCAGCTTGTAACGTGCATAAGCACTGATTACTGGACGTGTAGCACGAAGTTTCATATCCATAATGAAATTTCTACGAATATCTTCTTTACCACCTATTTCACCAAGGTAGTTTGCAGCACCTAACTTTCCTCCAAAATCCCAATTATACTGAGCTTTTGTAGACACCAAAGCACATAGGGATAGCGCTAATAATGAGATTTTTAAACTTTTCATAAACACAAAGATAGACATTAATTGAAATTATTCAAACATTCGTTTCAATTTTTTACCTTTTCATAGGGTCTTGTTGAGAAATTTTATTTTGTTTCATCCTTTTAGCTTACAAAATATCGTATTTTCGTGATGAAAATAACAAGAAAAGATGGCTAACAGAATAACACAACTTTTTAATATACAGTTCCCTATAATTCAGGGAGGAATGATATGGTGCTCAGGATGGGAATTAGCCAGTGCTGTAAGTAATGCCGGTGGTTTAGGTATAATTGGATCTGGATCAATGTATCCCGAGATTCTTCGTGAGCACATCCTCAAATGTAAAGTTGCCACAAATAAGCCTTTTGCAGTAAATTTACCCATGTTGTACCCAAATATAGAGGAACACATTAACACGATTATTGAATTAAAAGTACCCATTGTTTTTACATCTGCTGGAAATCCAAAAACCTATACCGAACATTTAAAATCAAACGGAATTACAGTGGTACACGTAGTATCCAGTTTAAAATTTGCTCTAAAAGCGCAAGAAGCAGGCGTTGATGCCGTTGTAGTTGAAGGCTTTGAAGCAGGTGGACACAACGGAAGGGATGAAACAACTACTTTAGTATTGGTACCTACAGTGGTCAAAGAGCTTTCTATACCGGTAATTGCTGCTGGAGGAATAGCCACGGGAAGAGCTATGCTTTCAGCGATGATTTTAGGTGCCGAAGGCGTTCAAATGGGCAGTCGTTTTGTGGCAAGCAAAGAATCTTCTGCTCACGATTTATTCAAAAACGAAGTAATAAAAGCCAAAGAAGGGGATACCATGCTTACCCTAAAAGAAATTACACCGGTTCGTTTAATAAAAAATGACTTTTACAATCGTGTTCAACAGCACTATTCTGAAGGAGCCACGCTGGAAAATTTGAAAGAATTATTGGGAAGAGGCAGAGCAAAAAAAGGAATGTTTGAAGGGGATTTAATTGAAGGTGAATTGGAAATTGGTCAAGTATCGGGCATTATCAATGAAATTAAATCGGCAAGTGAAATTGTAGTTGACGTAATGAACGAATATCAAATAGCCAAGGAAGAACTCTTGCAAACTCAAAATCGCTATTCATTCTAACTACAGCGGAGGTGAAAAAAAATAAATCGGTGGTTGAAAAAACCACGTTACACCCTCGAAATAAACATCGAAATCGGTATGATTTTGCCTCATTAGTGGCTCATCATCCACCATTAGGTCAATTTATATTTCAAACCGAATACGATACTGAATCCATTGATTTTTTTAACCCTAGAGGTGTAACAGCATTGAATACGGCCTTATTAAAATTTCACTACGGTATAGAATTTTGGGAAATTCCATCCCATTATTTATGTCCACCCATACCCAGCAGAGCCGATTACATTCATTATCTTGCAGACCTTATCCAATGTAAGAACGTCAAAAAAAATATAACCTGTCTGGATATTGGTACGGGGGCTAATTGTTTTTACCCCCTTATTGGTAATCGAGAATACGGTTGGCAATTTGTTGCAACCGACATTGATAAAAAAGCCATAGAATCGGCTCAAAACATTCTTGACAAGAATGAAAATCTTTCCCTAAATTCATCCATTACCTTAAGATTTCAAAACAACCCATCCCACATTTTTGAGGGCATCATTCAACCAAATGATTTTTTTGATTGTACGATGTGCAACCCACCTTTTCACGAATCTTCTCAACAAGCGGCTCAAGTGGCCTCTAGAAAAGTTAGAAATTTGAAACAAACCAATATAAAAAATGTAACGTTAAACTTTGGCGGTCAAGCCAACGAATTGTGGTGTGAAGGTGGTGAACGCCAATTTCTATACAATATGATTACCGAAAGCACTCTTTTTTCTAGCCAAGTTGGATGGTTCACCTGCTTAGTTTCTAAACAAGAAAACGTAGTCCCATCAATAGAATTGATCAAAAAAATGGGGGCTAAAGAAAGTAAAGTTGTTCCAATGACGCAGGGCAATAAAAAGAGTCGATTTATTGCTTGGAAATTTTAACGCTCACAAAGAGTTTTCATAAGATATCTGGATTTAAAATTTAAATCCAATTCTACCTGTAATATTTAGTATTTCTAATCCTTTATTATCCGCACCCGAATATTGGATGATAGAGTTATATGTAGAACTAAAAGTACCTTGAGCAGTGGCATAATATTGACCTAATTCAAAATAAATGTGTCTACGTGTACGTGTATTAGTAATTTGATAGCCAAGCCCGGCATCAATCATAATGGCTTCGAACGCTTTGTCAGGTTTTACACTTTCGGTTTTTATTCCAATAGCTCTCCCTATCTTTCCATGTAAGTATAATGAACCTCTATCTCTATTTAAAATAAAAATATTGGTATATACAAACAATGGCATCAACCACATTTTTAAATCGTGTTTATCAGATGCCGAATAAAAAGACGTTTTGTTATAATGTGCGGCAATGCCTCCTCCCACTGAAAAATACTTTCTAAACTGAAAAGCTACGTCTAAATCCCAACCAACGTGTCTATAACCAAATCCTTGAAAAATGCGCACATTTAATGCACTTGGAAGGGTGGTAACTTCTTCTCCTTCAAAAGCCAATTTCTTGCTTGAATCGAATGGCTCATTACCTATGATGATGTTAGGTACGTGTTGCAATCCCATTAAAAGCAAGAAATAAGCTAGGAATTTCATTCTTCGAATTTTAGTGATAAACCAATTGACCCACTTGAGTTAATGATAGCGTTACCCAATTGATTTGATATTGTGTTAATCCATTTTCATTTGTTGCAATAAGGATGTTCGGATTAAAAGGACTGATCATCACATCAAAAGCAGTTACGTGGGTATTTTCAATTCTTTTCTCAATTCTTTTAGGATCAGTAGCATCAAAGATGGTTACACCATTTACTCCTTCTCCAACAAAAAGTAAGTTGTTTGAAAAACACATCCCATAAGGACTTTTTAACTCAAATGTTTCTACTACAGTGGGCTCATTCTCATTTCTTAGATTGACAACATTTAATGTATTTTCTCCCATTTCATTACATCCTTCGTTTTCTACTGAACGTAAAGTGTAATAAGCTATTTCACCATTTGGAAGTACTGGGTCGCACGATTCAGTATGACTTAATGTTGAAATTCTATTGGGTGAGCTAGGATTATTCACTCCAAAAATGGTCATTTCTGTTTGAGAACCCAAGTAAATTCTGCTATTGGCAACATAGATGGTTTCTGTACCATCCACCAATTTCATATCTTTCACTTTGGTAAGATTAGCACCATCGGCTAAAATGTGCAATTTGTTATCAGAAATTACATATACGTGACCATATTCAACCGCCATTCGGTTCATAGTGCCTTTTGAAGCTCCATAACTACCTGTAATAACAGTAGGAATAGCTGATTCTGGGATCATATTGCTCAAGTAATCTAAATGTAATTTTCCTTGTCTTTCGATTTCTTTAGCTTCTGGACTGTTCAATTCAAATTCATCTATTGAACGAATGTATTCAAAACCTATTAATTCTTGTCCTTTGTCATTTGTTAAGGGTTCCATAAATACATTTTTGGCTCTACTCACCAAAACAGGATTGTAAACATCCGAAATATCAATTTTAATCACATCATACAATGATTCAGCATATAAAAGATTACCTTTCACATAAAACTCGCTGTTGAATGGAATTTGAATAAACGACATTTTTTGTGGATTTTGCATATTAGCATTATCAAAAATGTGAATTCCTTTGTTGTTTTCACCAACTAAAATATAATTGGGACCAATGTAAAAGCTTTTTGGCTTTACCAATTCTTGTTTAGCTATTAGTAACGGTAATGCTCTTACAGAATCTAAACTTCCGTAAACTGCAGTGGCTTTATCGTATTCCATGGATATTTTTCCTTTGGTTTTTATGCAAGAGGCAAAAACTAAAGAAAGGGCGCTGAGGTAAAGTATCTTTTTCATAACATTGAATTTTGTATTAACAAAAAAATAACAACAAGTGTGCCGAAAATTTATCGTTTAAAACAGAGTTATTTCTTCTCTATTTCAATGAATTGTTTTATATATTTGACAATCAAAAGTAATGAAATATTTATGAGGGATCAACTTTTTACTCCTATTATTTTTCTCTTATTCTATCTATTTTTTGCTTCAAGTTTTATTGGACAAGTAAGGCAGAAAATGGATTCTACAATTTTTAAAAATGAAATTGCGGGAAAAAATTGGGTAAATATTCAAATCGATGATGCACATAAAAAAGAAATAAAAATTATTTTTTATGACCTGTCTTTGTTAGTCATTACGATAAACAATCCTTCATACACGGACATTTTTAAAGTGGTAAATTATAAAATATACAAAACCCATTTTAAATTAGTTACCGTTCCAAATAACAAAAGATTAAGTACTTTTGAAAAAATAATTATTTGCATTTAAATTTTCTATTAAATGATAACCTTCCATAAATTCACATTAGCAAATGGACTTAGAGTCCTTGTTCATCAAGACCCTTCTACTCCTATTGCAGCTTTTAACTTGGTGTATGATGTTGGCGCGCGTGATGAACGTGAAGAACAAACGGGTTTTGCTCACTTATTCGAACATTTGATGTTTGGTGGCAGCAAAAATATTCCCGATTTTGATAAACCCCTCCAAATGGCGGGTGGTCAAAGTAATGCATTTACTTCTAACGATATCACCAACTACTACAATACCTTACCCTTACAAAACTTAGAAACCGCATTTTGGCTCGAAAGTGACCGAATGAACGAATTGGCTTTTACTGAAAAAAGCTTGGAAGTGCAACGCAGTGTGGTTATCGAAGAATTCAAACAGCGTTACCTTAACCAACCTTATGGTGATTTGTGGTTATTGCTTCGTCCGTTGGCGTATGAGGTGCATCCTTATAAATGGGCAACCATTGGTAAAGAAATTTCGCACATTGAAAATGCCACTATGGATGATGTGAAATCGTTTTTCTATAAACATTATGGCCCTCAAAATGCCGTTTTGTGCATAGCCGGTGATGTACAATTGGAGGAAATAAAATCGCTGACGGAAAAGTATTTTGGTACCATTGAAAAAAGACCAAAATACGAACGAAATTTGCCCGTAGAGCCCACCCAAACAAGCTTTAGAAAACTAGAAGTTCATAGACCAGTACCTAATGATCAATTGGTGTTAGCCTTTAAAATGGAAGGTAGAATGCATTCGGATTATTATGTAGCCGATTTAATTTCTGACATCCTTTCGAGAGGTCAATCATCGCGATTGTATAAAAAACTCATCATTGATAACCCTAAGTTTATTGATATAAACGCCTACATATCGGGCAGTATTGATAAAGGACTTTTCATTGTTTCGGGCAAACCTGCAAATGGTGTGACCCTAGATGAAGCCTACAATTTGATACAGGAAGAATTAGCCAATATGAGTTCGTTACATTTGGCACCAACTGAATTAGAAAAAGTAAAAAATAAAATTGAATCTTCGCACACCTTTGGTGAAATCAGTGTTTTGAACAAAGCTATGAGTTTGTGCTTTTTTGAATTGCTGGGCGATGCCAATTGGATCAACAACGAAGTAGAAAATTATCGAAAAATAACTGCGGAGCAAATCCAACTTCTTTCAAAACAATTATTCCGAGAAGAAAATTGCAGTGCTCTTTTTTATTATGCTCAACCCAATCAACAATAACGTATGACAACGCAACAACCCGCTATAAAAAACATCAACTCCGTACATTTTCCTCAACCCACCCATTTTACCTTAAATAATGGTATTCAAGTACATGCTTTCAATATAGGTAGTCAAGAAGTAGTTCAAATTGATGTGGTATTTGAGACCGCCAAAAGTGTTCAAGACAACCCTATTTCCTTGAAAGTAGTGAATGAAATGATGGGCGAAGCTTCTAAAAATTATGCGTATGGTGAAATCAATGAAAAAATTGATTTTTACGGTGCATTTTTCGAAAGTGATTATAATGCCGATGCGAATAGTGTCACCTTGTTTTCGTTGACCAAACATGTAAAAAATGTACTCCCCATTTTTGCCGATGCTATACTCCATCCTGTTTTTCCTGAACGTGAAATGCGCATTCATTTGTCTAATTCAAAAAGCAGATTTGAACTGCAACATGAAAAAGTATCGTTTTTGAGCAAACGTATTTTCAACGAAAAACTTTTTGGAAATCATAGATATGGGAAATTGACAACCAGTGCAGATTTTGATACCTTAACCATTGACGAATTGAATGCTGTGTTTGCTCAACATTATTGTGCTTCCAATTGTCATATTCTAGTAAGTGGTCGTTTTGACGAATCGCTTTTTGAGCTGCTCAATGATCATTTTGGAGGGATGACAATGGGTACTAAAGCCCATTTTGAACCTTTTTCTTCGCAAGCTACAACGGGTTATGTATATCAACCAAAAAAAGATGCCTTACAATCGGCCTTAAAAATGGGATGTATAGTGGAGGTTCCTTATGGTGAAACGGAATATTTCGGACTGAAAATTCTCAACTGTGTGTTGGGTGGTTATTTTGGTTCTCGCTTAATGTCCAATATTAGAGAGGATAAAGGATATACCTATGGAATCAATTCGGGCATCAATTACTTTAAAGACACGTGTTTGTTTCAGATAAGCACCGAATTGGGTGTAGAAGTTACAGATGCTGCTTTAGCGGAGATAAAAAAAGAAATTCAATTATTACAAACAGAACCTATATCGGAGGATGAATTGGCTGTTGTAAAAAACTACTTATTAGGTAGTATTTTGAGTGCATCGGATGGACCCTTTAACATAGCTTCACAATACAAATCGATGTTATTGCATAACGAAGATTTTGATTTTTTTAGCCGTTATATTCACACCATAAATTCCATTTCATCAGCAACATTGCAAGAATTAGCCAACAAACATTTAGTGTTAGAAAAAATGCTGACGGTAGTGGTAGGATAAAAAATGAAAGGTGTAATTACTTTACAGTTGTAAAACCCAATTCAGTGCCTTTTTGGAGCATAAACTGAAAAGCATCTTCATACGAATTGCCTATTTCGTTGTCTAGGATGGCCTCACGAATAGCCGTTTTTATTTCACCTACTTCTTTGCAAGGCGAAATTCCAAACGTTTGCATAATCAATTCACCTGTAATGGGTGGTTGCCAATTGCGCAATTGATCGCGTTCTTCAACATCTTTCAATTTACTCACTACCTCATCAAAACGTGTTAAATATTTTTTGACCTTTTCAGGATTTTTGGAAGTAATGTCTGCTCTGCACAGGGTCATCAAATCTTCCAAATCATCGCCTGCTTCAACAATTAATCTTCTGAGTGCCGAATCGGTAATGGTTTCTTTGGTCAATGAAATAGGTCGCAAGTGAAGTAACACGAGTTTTTGAACGTATTTCATTTTATGGTCGAGCGGTAATTTTAGCTTTTTGAAGAGCTCGGGAACCATTCGTGCGCCTCTATCTTCGTGACCGTGAAACGTCCAACCCAATTGAGGATGAAACCTTTTGGTGGGTGGTTTTGCAATATCGTGCATAATAGCTGCCCAACGCAACCATAAATTTGTAGTGTTTAAACTGATATTGTCTAACACTTCAAGGGTATGATAAAAATTATCTTTATGTCCTTTGCCGTTAATTATTTCCACTCCATGAAGTTTTACCATTTCGGGGAAAATATGGTGCAAAAGTCCGGTGTCAAACATTAAATTAAAACCGAGGGAAGGGCTTGGTGACAGAATCATTTTATTGATTTCGTCAATAATACGTTCTTTGGATATGATGTTGATTCTATCGGCATTTCGCTTAATTGAAGCCAGCGACTCGCTTTCAATTGTAAAACCTAATTGCGCTGCAAAACGAATGGCGCGCAACATTCTCAACGGATCGTCTGAATAGGTGATATCGGGATTGAGAGGCGTTCGGATGATTTTATTTTCTAAGTCTTGAACGCCATTGAAGGGATCTATTAGTTGCCCAAAATTTTCGTTATTCAAGCTTATAGCCATGGCATTGATGGTAAAATCGCGTCTATTTTGATCATCTTCAAGCGTACCATCTTCAACAATGGGTTTGCGAGAATCTCTTTGGTAACTTTCTTTACGCGCACCCACAAATTCTAATTCCCACTCGTGGTAATTGATCATTGCGGTACCAAAATTTTTGAATACACTAATTTGTTTGGTTGCTAACTTTTGAGCTACTTTTTCGGCCAATGCTATACCCGAACCCGCTGTTACAAAATCGATATCTTTACTGGGTCTATTCAACATCAAATCACGCACATAACCCCCAATAATAAACACTGGTTGATTCATTTCTAACCCTACATCAGCAATGCTACGAAATAGCTTACCATTAATGTGCTCTATAAAGGAGGTGTTATTGATTTGTGTTGTATTATTTTCTGATGATTTTAATTTCACCGTTGAGTTCCAATTTAATTATTGAAGATGCTTTAAGCGTAGCATTTACTTGGGGCAAAGTTACTATAAAATCTACTTGTTTGGCAATATCATCATGAATATCTTGCCAAACTGTGGGTGAAGGCTCTCCCGAAAAGTTGGCAGAAGTACTGACTAAAGGCACATTGATTTTGCGCAACAATTGATGCACAATTCCTTCCTTTATGATTCTGATGCCAACAGAACCGTCTTCAGCTAGAAGAATGTTGGGCAAACGTTGGGCATTGGGATAGATAATGGTGGTGGGGCTATCGGTACAATCAAGTAGGTCATAAGCCACGGTAGGTATTTCTTTTATGTATTTATTGAGTTGCGCCTCACTGTGCATCAACACGATGAAACTTTTGTTAGAAGGGCGTTTTTTAATCTCCAATATTCGCTGAATGGCTGCTTCATTAGTGGCATCACACCCAATTCCCACTATGGTATCGGTGGGATAAATGATGACACCGCCTTTTTTTATTATTTCAGAACACTGTTGTATTTCGTTTTCCATGGTTGATTGGCAATAGTGCGTGCAAAAGTAGCAGTATTTGATTGATTATAGCTCTACAAAGTGAAAGGAATACAAGCTACAATTATTTAGGTGATTTTCTTCGGGCGGGAGCTAGGGAGAAATCAACCCTCACCATTCACTCTCTAAATTAAAATCATATGAAAAATAAGATTCAAACGTACTATTAACTTCATCAAAAATTGGAATAGAATCACCATTTAAATCATACTCTCTCCCATATAAGTAGATATTTGAATAGAATGATTTTTGCTTCAGTACATTATCTTTGTATTTTAAAACAACAACTGTATCACTTTTTTCATCGAATCTAAACTTTGTTAAATCTATACCATTTCTGGAATAAAGATAATTCCAAACTCCTATTTTTCGACCTATATTGTTATATTCACCAAAAAGAACTCGACTTCCATCCTTTTGATAAAATATCCAATTTCCAACTTTCATATTGAAATAACACACTCCAACACCCATTTTTTCATCGTTTTCTAGAATGCAACTTTCTGTCTTTTTTGGAATTGATGTGCAACCAACAGAAAATAATATTATTGCTATAAAAAAAGTAATTTTATTTATCCGTTTTGTATACTTAATCATGTTTTTATTATTTCCGTGGCTTCCAAATCCTTTCACATGGTTCTACAAATATAAAATTTATTATATTATATATTGAACTTTTTCTTTATTATCACTTAAAGCACTAGCGACCTATTTAGGCCATTTTTCTATGGGAGGGAGTGGGGGAATCATGCGGTATAGATTGGAAAAGAAATAAAAGATTCAGCCTTGTTAATAAATTGTTGAAACCATTCTAATATATTTGCGTTCCTTCAACTATTAAAAAATTCAAAAATTTATAAATGGTAAAAGGAAAATACCCCACTTATAACGGCAACAGAGAAGAATTACCCTTCTCTTTAATTGCTGACCAAGGATTTAATCCCTTCACATGGGCTCCACCTATCAATTGGAAAGGAGTTGTAGGTGGTTATAAAGTTAGTTTCGTTCAGACTTCTCACTCAGGTTACTCGATAGAGGATTATGATTTTGAAGGATTTCCTGAAGAAGTTGTTGGAGCAATCCCTTATATTGTGGAGACAATTGATAAGGCTATGAAAACAATGGATTAACTAATGAAAGAATACTCTACTGAAAATTTCAAAGAAGAAGTTCTTAATGAGCTACTTTCTAAATTCCCAAACTTTGAAAATAGTTGGAAAGACCTTAAGAAATCTCTTGGTAATGAATTTATTGGACATATAAAGAAATTTTTTAAAGATGAGTTCAACATATTCAATGAGATTTCCAATTTCGAATTTACCATTGTCATTGATAATAACTTTATTTTTAGCCAGATTAATGGGGCTATTTTAAATAACAATCCAATCGAGAAAAGCAATTTATATAAGATTGTTACATCAACTTGGATAAATGTTTATGCTCCACCTTTAATGAAAAAAGAGTTGTTTGATAAAATAGAAAAGAAGATTAAAGGTGAGGAGGCTCAAAAGAATGCGATAGAATATGCAAATATTCTGCTTGAGAATATAAACATAAAGGATGCTCAATGGGTTGAAGATTGGAAAAAAGCAAAAGAGCTTATAAATGATATTGACCCAGATGATGTTCCATATTTGGCTTTGGCTTTTCACACAAAAAGTCATGCTATCATATCAAATGATGCTGTTTTTAATGGTCTTGAAGATAATATAAAAAAATGGAACATTGGTGATGCAGGAAAACTTCTATCTTCCTATGAGTCTGGTTTCATTTCGTTTTGTTTAATTGGAACATCTTTACCTTTTTTAGAAACAATATGGAAGTTACTTGTGTCAATATTAAAACTCATTGCTGACATTTTACTTGAAATAATTTATGTAATAGGGTTAATTATTATAAAGGCTATTGAAACTCTATTTTTAAAAGTTCCTGAAGTCACTTTAATTGCTACACTTGCAATTATCGGACTGTCATTTATAGATGAATTTAGAGAGGGAGGAAAAGAGTTACTGAATAAAGCAAAAGAGAAGATTTCTATCATCCTTCAATCAATAAAAGAATTTATTCTATGGGTAAGTAATATACTTAAGGATGCTTGGGAAGCATTTAAACCTATAGGAACAACAGCTCTTGAAATAGCTGCATTTTTATCTCTTGAGTATCAAACAATGGCTGAACAAGTTGAAAAACTTGAAATAAATAGAGCTTCATATTAATTCAACCTATGAAAAAAGGAAAAAACTCATTTGAATTTAATTTGCTTACTAAAGAAGAATTAGATAAACGATTTGAAAAAATTAAGAGAGAATCAACCGTTGATAAAACTCCTTTAGAAATATCTAAAATAATTAAAAAACACACTATTAACAGGCTCATTTTTGGTCACACTATTGATTTAAATAATCAATTAGAATTGTTTAGAGTAACTATTCCATTTGAAGGTTTTGACTGTCTAAAAACATCCTCTTTTTCTTATCCACCAGAGAATTTATCAAAAATAGGAAGGGCTAATATAAAAGGATTTCCTGTATTGTATTGTTCTGAAAGCCAAAAAACGGCTGTAAAAGAAATGAAAGACATTTTGAAAATTGGAGATGAGTTTTATGTTTCTTGTTGGAAATTGGACCCTAAAAATAAGTTATTCTTGCACAATCTAATGCATAACAATACTGTATTAAAAGAGAATGGCTTAAGAAGATATTTAGCTGATTCTATGAAATTGAAGGTAAACGAACTTTCTGAAGGATTAAAAAGCCTTCCTGATAGTTATCGTGATAGTATAACGTATATGAATCAAAAGTTCGGTGACCTTTTCTCATTAAGTGGTAATGAATATTATCATTTAACAAGCGTTTATGCTCATGAAATACTTTATAATCTTAGTTCTGTTATTTCACAAAAACCAATAATTATGTTTCCTTCACAAGCTAATATTGGCGAAGGGATTAATTTTGCATTTCCACCTGATTTAGTTAAACAAGAACATATTGTTCCAGTATGGGTTTTAAAAGTAAAATACATAAACAACAATAACAATGGAAATATTCAAGTTGCAATTTCAGACAGAGGAATTATAAACGGTAACAATGTTCTTTGGAAAAAAGTCAAGTATAGAATAAAAAAAATAAACTTTGAATCTTTAGTTATTAGAACATACAACAATTGTATGCTTAAGGGGAAAGAAGCAGCTGAAACAACATTATTAAATTCATATATTAAAGTTGCTCAATTGTGCGAATTTGAAGTAACAAAATATATAAAAGAAAAGGATAATGTAGTTTATTCAGACTTAGTTGAAATAGAAGTTATACATAAAAATAAAATCATTTCAATTGAAATGGAACATGGCAAAGAAATTATTACTAAAAATGGTGTAAGTTGTATAAAAAACATAAAAGTTGAGGTTAGTTGGGATACTGGGTTTTTAGACTAAGGAATTGATTTATATTCCCCCGCTCCCGCCCCATTCCTTCAGCTTGATACAACAAATTTAAAAAAACATTGACACAAAAAAACCCAGATGTAACATCCGGGTTTTCTTTAAATAGTATGAAACGTACTGTTTTCTAATTATCCTACGATAGTTTTGAATTCAGCGTTATCTCTAAATTTAATGAATTCAGCATCTTTAACAGCTTTTGCTTTTAAAGCAGCATCTTTTTGGATAGCTATTTTCAAGTTTTTGTTTAAATCTTCAGCTTTTCCAGCTCTTGCACCAACAATGGCTCTTAAATAATAAGAATAAGCAGATTCTTTTTCAGCGCTTTTATCTAAAACAGATAAAGCAGCTTCACCTTCACCATTCAATATTTTAGCTAAAGCCATATTGTACGTGTCGTTACCGTTCATTTTGTTAACAGCCTCACCGTACTGACCTTCTTGGATAGCTAATAAACCTAAGTTATAGTTTGTTTCTTTAGCACTTCCTGCTTCAGTAAACAATGCTTTAGCTTTCTCTCTGTCACCTTTCATATGAGCTACAGCTCCTAAGTTGTTTGTAGAGATTGGGTTTTGTTTAGTAGTGTTAGCTTTTTCAAATTTAGCTTTAGCACCATCTAAATCACCTTGTAAATACAATACATATCCAACGTTGTTAGAAGTACGGTAATCATTTGGGAATTTAGTTTCAGCAGCTTGGTAAATTTTTAATTTAGCATTTAAATCTTCAGTCAATTCAGCAGCATACAACAACTCTTCTACTGTTAAGATAGATGGGTTAGTAGTTGATAATTGTTTCAATTCATCATCGCTGTATCCAACTTTATCGTAAGTAACAATAAATTGTGATCTTCTTAATTGTGGTAAAACAGATTTTTCTAAGAAAGTATAGGTTTTAGCCATATTCCTGATTTCTTCTTCTCTTTTGTTTAAGTCAGAAGTCATTTCTAATACTCTTAAGATTAATTCTTTATCTTCGTGAGTAGTTTTTTGAACTTCTTCTTTGAAACCATTCCAATCTTCACCTTTAGGATCTAAAGAAAAGTAAGCCGGGTTTTCAACGTTTGCCAATTTAGCTCTTTTTCCAAAAGCAACTCCATATTCTTGAGCTGATTTAGCACGGTCACTTGCTAAGTTAGTGTTTTTGTCGATTTCACCTTCTGGTGAAGCGTAAGACTGAATTTTTACCGATTTGATTTCTCTTCTTGTCTCTGGAGTTGTGCTAATGATGTAGCTTTCAAAACCTTTGATATCAGCTTGTTTTAATTCAGCTGGTTTCACGTTAAATTTACCTTTATCGTAGTTAATTACTGCAACAGCTGTATCGTGTGTAGTAATTCTAACAAATTTATCGTCACAAGCAATTACTTGATCATCTAATCTAATTAAATAAGGAGTAATGATTGTTCCATCAGCAATTTTGTCTGTTGTAATCAATTCTTTCTCTTTAGTACCTTTTTTAGGAAGGATTTTTACCACTACAATACCCTCTTCCATACAAGATTGGTATGCAATTTTTGAATTGTAAGTAAATGATTTACCTCCTTTTGGGATAACTTCTCCATTACCGGCCGCTTTTTCACCTTGGAATGTTCTTGTTTGGAAAGGAATCTCCGTACCATTAGTACAAACAAAAGTTGGTGTAACCTCAACAATTGCTTTTTTGTTTAATCCTTTCTCAATGAATTTTCCATTGATTTTTAGTTCTACTTGATCACCATGCATTTGCAATGGGTTCTCTTGAACAGTGTATTCTAAATCTTTTACTAGTGTACAACTTGTAGCTAACATTCCGCCAGCAAGCACAGTTGAAAGGGCTATTCCTCTAAATTTTGGGTTCATTTTTGTGGTTTTTAATTTTAAAAATCGTGCGAAGATACATATAGTTTTGGAATTACAAAAACATTAAACTATTTTTTCTATAAAAATTAATCGACAATTACCCCTACTCTATCCTAGTTACCAATGGATTAATAGGCCGCATTGATTGTTTCAACAATTTTATTTATAGCCTCTTGCTGATGCGATTGGTATTCTTCAGCTTGTGAAAAAACAATAACAGGAACATCATTTGAAAGTTTTTGCAAAAGTTGTTTATATTGATGATTTATTTGCTCCAAATAGGTCAATGAAATTTCTTGTTCGTAGGTTCTTCCCCTTTTTTTGATATTCGCAAGCAGCTCTTCAGGACTGCCCTCTAAAAAAACTATTAAATTGGGTTGAGGCAATGCCTTCATAAAGGTTTCAAAGGTTTTGGTGTACACGTCAAACTGATTTGCATCCAAATTCATCTCGGCAAATAGTAACGATTTATGTGGCAAATAATCACTTACTATGGCCTGCCTTGAATGGGAAGGCGCACTAAAAAACCGCATTTGTTGACGATAACGATCTATCAAAAACTGCATTTCGGCCGCCAACGCAAATTGATTTTTGGAGGTTTCATGTTGAACGGTATAAAAATCTTTTAACGCCTCATTGTTTTCAAACTCCTCTAACAATAAATGGGCACCCAAACGCTTGGCTAAAGCATGGGCAAAAGTGGTTTTTCCCGCTCCAATGTTTCCTTCAATGCTGATGTAAGGTGATTGCATGTAATTTTTGCTATTGCCTATTTAGCTTACAAAACTACATTATTATTACTAAGTTTGACTTTTCTCTTTCTCTATCTTGTGAATAAATGTTTAGTTTTGCAACTCAACACTCCCTTATCATGAATTCAATTGGTTGGTATTTGAGATTAGTAGTGGCATTTTTTATTGGCCTGAGCTTAGTTATGCGCTACAATTTTGGGTTAGAAACCTTTGAATTAAGATGGGTGGAATCAGGCTTTTTTAATTGGTTATTTGTCCCCATCGCCATTCGAATGGTAGCTTTTTTTGAAGTCCTCGTTATGCTCACCTTAATAGCATCTCGTATTTCCAAAAAATCCCTCATGATTTTATGCAGCAGCCTTATTTTAATTTATGTCATTGATTTAATTTTGAGTTCAAACAATGCCATTACCAGTTCCTTTCCCTATTTTTTCTTCTACACACCCCTCATCAGTTGGATGGGACTTTTCACTTTATCCATTACCTTACTTTTGTTTACTTTTCAAAAAAATAGTCATCCTCCTTTTGCCCTAAAAAAATGGCTTTTTGCCACCCTTCAAATGGTACTTTGGGTGGGTGTATTTTTTATGAATCATCTTACCTTAGACCAGTTTAAACCCAAAACACAACCGTATGAAGTAGGTGTGAGTCAATGGGAGAAATTTGACTTAGCTCTTCAAGAACAAAACCCTTCATTTCTTTCACAAGAGCATTATCTTGTGGCTTTCTTTTCTACCCATTGTGAGGTTTGTCATTGGAACGCTATGAAACTTCAAGCTGCTATTGATTATTATGGTAAGCACAAACAGCTTTTACTTGTATTTTTTGAACCCAAAGAAGATATTTCCTTTTTTTTAGAAGCTACTAAAATAAAGGCTCCCTATATAGAACTGCCTTCTGCTTTGGTGGCTAATTTAGTTGGTGATGGATTCCCTTCTTTCGTTGAGTTTAAAAAAGGTAAAGTAACGCAAGAATTTTCTCCCAACGAACTGAATTATTGGGAATTACACCGTATATTTAGTCAATTCCAATAAGACAATTATTGAGCTTATTAACAAAATTGTATCAACTAGTGTTAGACAGTTGCAACATAGGTACGGAGTAAAAAAGTAATTTCGGCATGTTATTTGACCCAGTCTCGTTTTTATCTTTGAGAAATTTGTTATGAAATACCTTTTTATCACACTATTTATTGTTACAGCCCTTCTTGATTTGCAAGCACAGACTCAACCTATTGTTTACAACACATCTATTGAAGTAGGTGCCAAACAATTTGAACAGTATTTGCCGCTGCTTAAAGGAAAACGTGTGGCAGTAGTTTCTAATCAAACCTCTGTAGTGGGAAAAACCCATTTGGTAGACACCTTATTAGCGTATTCGGTAAGGATTGTAAAAGTTTTTGCTCCCGAACACGGTTTTAGAGGTACGGCCGATGCCGGTGAATACATCAATAATGAAAAAGATTCCAAAACGGGTCTTCCCATATTGACTTTATATGGAAAGAAAAACCGAAAACCTACACCCGAAAAAATGTTGGATGTTGATGTAGTTGTGTTTGATTTACAAGATGTAGGAGCACGTTTTTATACCTATATAAGCACCATGCACTATGTGATGGAAGCCTGTGCCGAACAAAACAAACCATTTATCGTTTTAGACCGACCCAATCCAAACGGATTTTATGTTGATGGACCTGTTTTAAAAGCCGGAGCTGAATCGTTTATTGGTATTCATAAAGTACCCGTAGTTCACGGAATGACCATTGGTGAATATGCCCAAATGTTGAACGGTGAAAAGTGGCTACTAAATGGGGTTCAATGTCCACTTACTGTAATTAAATGCACACACTATTCACATCGTGATTTTTATGAATTGCCCGTAGCTCCTTCACCCAACCTACCCAACATGTCGGCTGTGTTTTTATATCCTTCACTGTGTTTTTTTGAAGGAACGGATGTTAGTTTAGGACGAGGAACCACCAAACCATTTCAGCAATACGGTGCACCTTACTTAAAAAGCAACTACTCTTTTACACCTAGTCCGATGTTTGGTGCCAAAGAACCTTTACGAAATGGCGAAAAATGTTTTGGAAAGGATTTGAGCGGATTTGAGACTACTATCATTGCTCAAAAAAAATTGCACTTCGAATGGCTCATTGATGCTTATAAGGATTGTCCAACTAAAGAAACTTTTTTCAGAAAAGATGGCTTCTTTAAATTATTGACAGGTGATCCTTCCATTCAAAAAATGATTATTGCCGGAGCAACGGCTGAAGAGGTAAGAAAATCGTACGAAAAAGAAATCGTAACCTTTAAAATACTTAGAAAAAAGTATTTGCTTTATGATGATTTTGAATAAGATAAATCGGTAAGTAATTACCGTGAGTTTGATCACCCCAATTTTACCTATCCACATTGAAATGGTGGTAAAATAAACGAGCAAAAATTCGTTGACAATTGTAGAACACTTACTTTTGAATTTATGAAAAAGGTTAACGCTTTTTACAAGTTAATTTGGGTTATCATCGTTCCATTTATGCTGATGGGTTGTAATGATGAAAAATTGACTCCTGAAAAAAGTCAAGTTGTTGTTCAAAATAAAAAAGCTACTTTAATTGACCCAAATTCGCCTTGGGTTGATTCGGTGTACACTCAACTAACCTGGAATCAAAAATTAGCTCAGTTAATTTGGATAAATCCAGATTGGAACCAACTGGACAGTCTCACCGAAACTTTTTACAACTTTGGCGGATTAGTTTTACCAAATGACTCGTCTCAATATAAAGTCTTAAAAAATTACCTACAACAAAATGAATTGGACAAAAGTCGATATTCATTTATGTTAAAAGGCGCTCCAAATGAATCTTTTTTATGGGATATGTTGTCTGTTCAACCCTATATGGTGGGAATTAACGGATCCAATGACGACCTTTTCATTCAGTCATTTTTTAACACCGTTTTGGAGTCGTTTCAAAGAGAAAATTGTCATTTTGTAATGGAATCTCAAGACACCAACTCTTTTTGGAAATTGAGTCCTCAAAAACAAAAGGTGTGGCAGCAATTAATGGAACAAGCCAACATAGCCTACGTTTATTCAACAAAAAAGAACTATAATCCTCAATTACAAATCCATTGCTTAATGGATGGCGACACCCTCATGAAGGACTCTGACAGTTCATTTAACTATCACATCACTTCCAATTGGAAGACTTTTTCAGACAGTTTAATTTCAGGAAGCATCAACCTATACATCAGTAATAAAGACATGTCCCCCGATAGTTTAAACGGATTAGTACAAGAGCTCAGTATCAAATATAAAGAAACCCCTCAATTCACCTTAAAAATTAGAAAAATATTGGCGTTAAAAGAATTTGCGTTAAAAAATTCATCAAAATTCGATACTTCCTTGACTTTCAATCAACATTGGAATATCATTAAAACAAGTTTTTTGGGATTGGCTCATCAAACGCACCACACTGGTAATGCACTTCTGAATTCAGATAATGCGCTTCCATTAAAACAATTACCCAAAAAGAAATGGACATACCTTTCAATAAGTTCAAAACCAATGATTGAATTTACAAAAGGAATAAAGCACTATGCAGAAATTACCGAAGTACGTAAAACAAATTTAGCCCTAAATCTGAACGATTTCAAAAATCAAAAACCACTCATAATTGTATTAAATGAACCTTCTTATACAGAAGCAGAATTACAAAATTTTATTAAAAAAGTCAGAGAATTTTCAAAAACAACTACCGTTATAGTAGCCGGAATAAATTTACCCTTTGGTGAACATCTACTAGAAAAATTACCCAATTACATCCATTGTCCAATTACTTCCAATCAGAGCCAATATTCCTTAGCTCAAAGCATCGTTGGTGGCATTTCTATTAATGGGCTTCATCCATTAGATCAAAATAAAAAAACGTTTCTTTCAGAAAAAATAAGATTTTCGTATACCATACCCGAGGAAGTAGGAATTAACGCAGATTCAATAAAAAAAATAGATAAAATTGCAGCGGAGGCTATTTTTTCTAATGCAACACCTGGTTGTCAAGTGTTTGTTGCCAAAGAGGGAAAAGTGATTTACAATAAAGGATTTGGTTATCACGCTTATGATTATAAAACTGCTGTAAACACCAATGATGTATATGATATAGCTTCTGTAACCAAAGTGGCTGGTACAACTATGTGCGCTATGCATTTGTACGAAAAGGGAAAGTACCAACTCACCGATTCAATAAAATCCTTTTTACCTGATACCCTCAACAAATTTCTTAAGCACCCCTCGCGTTTAGGAAACATAACGTTTCAAGAACTTCTTACTCATCAAAGCGGTTTGCCTTCTGGGTTGCCCATACATAAATTTATAGCCTACGTTAATAAATTAATTGGGCGCTTTGATCGTTATTATTGTGACGCTTCCGACCATTATTTTTGTGTAGAAGTTGCCAAAGACTTTTACCTAGACTCGGCCTATTTAGACAGTCTTTGGGTAGACATGAATAGAATTTGGCCAGGTGAAAAAACGTATAAATATTCAGACGCTAACATGAATACGTTGTATCAAGTTTTTAGACGAATGATAAAAGGGAAAAAGACGTATGATAGATATTTAGACTCTGTTATTTATGAGCCGCTAAACCTTAATACTATTGGGTTTTTGCCCTTAAAATATTTAGATACTTTAAAACATAGAATTGCTCCCACAGAATACGACACCTATTGGCGCTATCAAGTAATTAAAGGTCACGTGCACGACCCCAATGCCGCATTATATGGAGGAGTTGCCGGTAATGCTGGACTCTTTTCAAATGCTCAAGATTTAGGAGTTCTTTTCCAATTGTTACTCAATGGCGGTAGTTACGGAGGAAAACAACTTTTTAAACCCGAAACTGTTGAACTTTTTACACAGCATTATCCCGGAAGTCACCGAGGACTGGGGTTTGACAAACCCATTGCAACAAGCGGAAATATTGTAGCCAAAGATGCACCTTATACAAGTTATGGCCATTCGGGTTTTACGGGCATTTGCGCTTGGGCTGACAAAGAAAACGAACTTGTTTTTGTATTTACAAGCAATCGGGTACATCCAAATCCCATGAATAAAAAGTTAATTGAAAGGGGTATTCGGGGAAGGATGCATCAAGTGATATACAACCAGTTATTTTATAATGGGACCTATAAAAACAGCGCTACGAAAAACATCCCTTATTCAAAAATGGCAATCGATTCCACCTTGCTCGTAACAACACCTTAAAAGGAAGGTTATAAAACTGAGTTGTTGATTAATAATGTAAAACGGCATTAAAATAGCAATCAACTTTAATTAATTTTACACTTTAAAGAAAAAATCAAATGATAAAAGTTAGCATTATTCTACTTCTCTATATAGTATTTGTCCCCTTTAGTTATGCTCAAAAAAAAGAAAATGACCCCACAAAAGGTCTTTTGGAATTGAAACTAGAAAAAACGTATTGGGACAAAGAGCAAAAAAAACTACGCAGTGAAGGTTACATGAATGTGGCAGGTTTTGATGCTATTGGTCAACGCTATGGTAAATGGAAGTTCTATTATAAAAATGGTAATTTAGAAGAAGTATCGGAATATTATGCAGGTAAATTGAATGGTCAAATAACCCAATATTATGAAGATGGCAAAAAACTTTTCGAAGGTTATTATTTTTTAGGGACACCTGATAGTGTGTTTACAATTTATCACGATAATGGAAATGTAGCTGAGCAAGGATATTACAATAACTTACCCGACAGTATTCGTGAATTTGCTGCCAGTTACATTAAAATAATTGAGGATTTTCCAAAAATTAAAGTGGGTACATGGAAAACCTATTTTAAAGATGGTAAACCTAATACAGTGCACCTTTATACTAAAGAAGATACGGTAGGTAAATTGATGGATTATTGGAATGAAAAAGGCGTACATTTAATTGAAAATGGTAACGGGACCTTGAAAGATTTTTATGCCTCCGGTAAACCAAGAGAAGAAATCACCTATAAAAACGGTAAGATGGAAGGCGTTTACAAAACATGGAATGCCAACGGTAATCTTAAGGAAGAAGGCTTTTATGTAAAAGGTGAAATGTCGGGTGAATGGACATTTTATTATAACGTATCGGGTGGCGTTTTTCAAAAAATCAACTTTTTGGAAGGTAAAAAAAATGGAAACTTTATAGAACGCATGCCTAACGATAGTATAGCCATAGTGGGAGTTTATGCCAATGGATTAAAAAATGGAAGATGGGTATATTATTTTGAAAATTCTGGCAAGGATATGGAAGGCGATTTCAAAAATGATTTACAAGAAGGACATTGGACCTTTTGGTACCCTAATGGACAATTGTATTATGAAGGAGATTTCGTTTCTGGCAATAAAGAAGGTCATTGGAAATTCTACTATAATAAAGGCCAACTTTGGAGAGAGGGTGATTATAAAAACAATCTAAAAGACGGACGTTGGCAAAACTATTATGAAAACGGAACCTTGCTATCAGATGGGATTTATGAAAACGACAAGCCTCAAGGTGTTTGGAAATCTTGGTATGAAAACGGTCAAGAGAAAGACAACGGGAGTTTTGATAAAGGCAAAATGACCGCAAATTGGGTCGGATATTATCCAAATGGAAAAAAAATGTATGAAGGTACTTATGACCGTGATATGAAAACCGGAGTTTGGAAACATTACACTTCAAAAGGAATATTAAAGGACGAATGTAATTACAAAGTTTTGGCACCACCTAAAAGTGAAATTGAGATTTATAGTTTAACCGCTCAAAGGGAGCAAAGTTTTAAACACGGTTATTGGAAATCCTATAGCGATAAAGATGGAAAACTTGTCAGCGAAGGAGCCTACAACAGAGATCGTCAATCGGGAACTTGGAAGTATTATTACCCAGGAGGCGTAGTCATTTCACAAGAAATAAATTACAATACCAAGGGAGAATTGCACGGACCTTCAATAAACAATTCCATTAAGGGTAAACCTATTTCAGAAATTGGATATAAGGAAGGTAAAAAACATGGTGACTTTAAGGTGTATGACAAAAAGGGTAAACTCATCAAGCATCAAATTTACAAGGATGGTGCAGTTGACAAGGATATTTTAGAGCGCAAAAGTTACAAATACAAGAAATAAAAAGTGATTAATTTCGAATTTTTGTAAAATCCAATTTATTTAATTAGTACTTTTACTGTTATTGACAAGTCACAATTTTATGTTGGTATTGAGAAATTACTTTTTAGTTTTTTTGTTTGGGATTTTTTCTCATCAGTTGAGTGCACAACAACTCACGCAATCTGAATTAGATACATGCAGAATTCATTATTCATTGAATTCAGCTTTAGTTAACCCTTTGGAGGTTTATATTTTGGATTTAACCAAAACCAAATTGACTTCATTTCCTTTAGAAATTTTAGAAATGAAAAACTTGCATGTTCTAAAATTAGGTAAAAATAAAATCTCTGTGGTACCGGATAGTATAGGGTCTTTGCATTATTTAGTTGAATTGGATTTAGGTAAAAATATGCTTTCAACCTTTCCAATGGGGATTACAAAATTAGTTAATCTAGAGAAACTTATATTGAACCAAAACACCATAGCAAGCATTCCATTTGACATAAAAAATCTTCAAAAATTAACCTATTTAGATATGTGGAGTAATGAACTCAGTTACTTCCCGGATAGTATGAAAGAACTCACTTCCCTTCAGTTCTTTGATTTAAGAGTAATACAATTTACGAAGGCTGAACAAGCTTACATTATTTCATTATTGCCAAACACAAAAATAATGATGTCAGAATCTTGTAATTGTAGTCATTAATTGATTTCATCATAACTTTCATCTCCGTTAACATTTGGGCTTGTTAAATCGGAGACTTCCATTATCTTTGCATCAATTATACACTATGAATTCAATTAGACAAGATAAAGTAGGTATGTTGGTTCAAAAAGAACTCAGTACCTATTTTCAACAAAACGCTCGAACAATCTGTTTAGGAGCGATGGTTACAGTAACTAAAGTTCGTGTATCATCAGATTTATCAGTTGCTAAAATTTATTTAAGCGTTTTTGCTGGTCCTGATAAAAATGAAGTGCTTAAGAATTTAAAAGAAAATGTATGGACGATTCGTCATTTTTTGGCAAATTCGGTTAAACATCAAATGAGAAAAACACCTGAATTAGTATTTTATTTAGATGATTCATTGGACTATGCCGAAAAAATAGATTCTTTATTAAAGGCTAATGCTCCAAAGTCAAATTCTAAAAACTCTGAAAATGAGGAGGAATAACAATTCTTTTGCAAACAAATAAGTCATTTAACCCATTGAAAAAGTTATATAAATATTTATTGAGAGTCATCCCAAGGCCTTGGTTGATTCGGTTGAGTTATATATTTCGAATTTTTGCTCCTTTAGTTTATAAGGGTAACAAGGTAGAATGCCCTGTTTGTGACAAATCCTTCCGTAAGTTTTTGTCCTACGGTTCAAAAGTAGCCCACAGAGAAAATGTTTTGTGCCCTTATGATTTGACTTTGGAACGACACCGATTAATGTGGATTTACTTAAAAAATCACTCTGATTTTTTTACAGTTCCCAAAAAAGTGATGCACATTGCTCCCGAACAGTGTTTTTTGGACACCTTTAAAAAACAAAAAAATCTTAACTACACTACGGGCGATTTAGTTTCTCCGATAGCAGATTTACATTTTGATTTGCATAAAATTCCTTTAGAAGATAATCAATATGATGTTATTTTTTGTAACCATGTTTTGGAACATGTAACCGATGATCATCAATGCATGACCGAGTTATTTAGAATAATGAAACCAGGTGGGTGGGGTATTTTTCAAGTTCCAATCGATAACACCCGTGAAGTTACTTATGAAGATGCCTCTATTACCTCTCCAGAGGAACGCGAAAAACATTTTTGGCAATATGACCATGTTCGTTTATATGGCCTAGATTATCCTGCCAAATTAAAAGCTGCGGGATTTGATGTCCACATTTTCAATTACAAAGATCATATGCCTGTAGAGCAATATCAACGTTATCGTTTTCATGAGGATGAGTTGATTTATGTAGTAAGCAAAAAGGCATAGTTAACATTTATTGTTGTAAAAGAAATCGTAACAACTGTTGCTTTTTTGGTTATTTAGTTGCAAGTTTGACTTTCCAAACTCAATTCATTTTTTTATGCAAACTCAATTAACGCTTTCACGAATCTTGTTGACATCACTTTTATTGTGCTCACTTGGATCAATTTGGGCACAAAGAAAGGCCGATTTAGTGGATATTAGAAACATTAGAGCTAGTGGGTGGCATTTTGCTCCAGGTCTTACTTACTTGATGGGTTTTAAGCCAAAAGGTGATGACGCACCGGTTGTAAATCCTGGAGGTCGATTAGCTATTTATGCAGAAGTAGGTCGTTATCGAATCTTTCCAAACGGTGGTAATGTATTTAATTACATGGATTACAGTTTAGCTTATAAAAGACTCAGCGGTAAAGAAGAGTTTTTGGGTGAAAAATCAATTTTCAAACAAAATCATTTGTTGGGGAATTTCAACATCAATAATATGATTCAATTGACTGATTACACTTTTATACAAAATAGTTTGGGTATAAATGGCGATTTTAAATTTGCCGAAAAAGTAGCCCCTTCGGTATCTCCCTATCAAGATAATACCGGCAGGTTTTTAGTATCCTTGCATTATAAACTTGGATTTGGATATAAAGCTACTAAAAACTTATTCATCATTCCAACCTTAGAAACTCCCATTTTGAATGGCATTGAATGGGAAAAAGGACGTTCCGATTATGGCATTTATAGTAGCCGTTATCGTCCCATAATTTTTACTGTTCGTTTTGCTTGGACACAAAAACCGAGTAAAAATGCTTGTCCTCCAATTCCGGGTGCAAAAGACAAGGATAAAAAGAACTATGATGATATGCTCAAAATGGAGTAAGTTCTTCTTATTGGGTTTAAATAACGTGAGTTCGACTTAAGAATTTTGTCAAATCATCTAATTTAAAGTATAATAATTCAATCAGAGGGTTTAGTGCTTTACGCGAAACAGTTGTTTCTTATTATTACATAAGAGTTATCATTATTCTATAACAAACAGAACGCAACCGTTTAAATTATACTTTGACTCTATTTGTTACTCTGTTGGAGAATTATTAATCCTTACAAATAACTAAAACCACGAGTCAATTCAATTAAGATGAACAATCCCATTCAAATTATATACTAAAAAAGCCGCTAGCACTTTCGTGCTAGCGGCTTTAGAATATACGAATAGCAAGGTGTTATTTCACCACAGACAATTTATCTGTTTTTATAACGGTTCCTTGATTGTCAACAACTTGATAGAAATACATCCCGTTGCTTAAATCTTTTACACTAATCTCTGTAACAGCTGTTTTTAAGTTTATGGTTTTTATTAATTTACCATTAACATCAAAAATTGCAAATTGTGCAGCATTTGGGTGCTCATTTTTAATTGTTAATTGAGTGCTTACTGGATTAGGGAATACTTCAATTACAAAACCGGTTGTTTCGTCAATAGAAGAAGTATTGAACACGACAACATTGTTGCAAGTTGTTGCATTTCCACAAGTACTGGTTACTGTTAAACATACTTCAAAAGTACCGTTTTCTCCATATACGTTAACTGGATTTGCTTGGGTTGAAGTATTTCCATCACCAAATGTCCAAGAATAACTTCCTGGTGAAGAAGTATTGGTGAATGTTGCTGTTGAAGTGTTTGAATTCATTGATGTTGTGAAACTTGCTTGTACCGGAACAGGTTGAGTTATGGTTACACTTGCATTTGCAGAACATCCATTGGCATCAACAACGGTAACTGAATAACTTCCAGCTGCTAATCCGTTAGCAGTTGCTGTATTTGCTCCATTATTCCAAGCATATGAATATCCCGAACTTCCTGTTACCGTAGCTGTAGCTGTTCCGTCAGCTAAACCGTTACATGTCACATCCGTTTTAGAAGTTGTAAGATTTAATGTTGTAATGTTAGCCAAAGTAAAGTTCATAGTTGTATCACATCCAGTTGCATCTGTTACAACCACAGAATAAGGCCCAGCAGCTAACCCACTCAAAGATGCTGTAGTGGCACTGTTATTCCAAACATAAGTATAAGGAGCTGTACCTCCACTCACTGTTGGTGTAATTGATCCATTGTTTATACCTGCACAAGATGGTTGTACTACTGAATTGGAAACAGTATAATTACAGATATTTGCAGTTGTAATTTCTACACAATAATCTTCAACTTCACCCCATGTAAATGACCCACAAACTGGAGGTAAAGTAGTTTGACCCGATCCTTGGTAGGCCATTACAACACGCATTCTTGTGCTTCCTAACGTTGCAGTAACAGGAATGGTGATGTTACCAGTTGCATTAGTTTGTGCAGCAGTACCTTGATTAAATAAAAGTTCGGTAGTTTCAAAAGTTCCGTTTTGATTCAAATCAATCCAAATTCTTGAATATTCATTATAAGCTGTTCCACCATAATCGTGATCGATAGTAATAGCATAAGTTTGTCCCGTTGTTAGAGGAATAGATCCAATACCTGTATGATTTCCATAACCTAAATCGTTACCTGATACGTGAGTAAATGTTCCAACGGTTACAGAAGCTATCCACTCATCAGCGCCATCTGTAGCGTTTGCTGTACAGTAAGGTAAATCAACACAGTTTCCACAACCAATAGTAGTAAATGTTTGAGTAGAACCCGCTGCACTCGGTGTACCATCGCAAACCGATTCAAGATAAAATTCATAAGGACTACAAGCATCTAAACCAGTAAAATTAAAAGTTAAACCCGTTTGATTAACGGTATTCCAAGTTGATGCTCCAACTGCTCTCCAATACAAGTTATAGGAATCTGCAGAAGAAAAAGCATTCCAAGTTAGGGTTGCAGTACTATTAGTAATTGCTGAAACTGTAGGAGCTGAAGGTGAAATACACAACGTTCCGCTACAAGCAACGGCCATTAATTCATCCAAAGTGTTTTTTGAATTTAATCTCCCTCCTGTAACAAATTTTGTTGCCAATCCCGGTTTTTGATCCACTCCATCAAGTATGGCTTGTAACACTAAATTGGCTCCCAATTGTGGATCTGCTTTTACAGTAGCCATAAAATCTGTACAAGGAATTGAATAGGCTAATCCAATAACACCAGCTGTAAGAGGACAAGAAAAAGACGTTCCAGTTGTTGTTGTTATAGTATTTGTATTTGCTGTTGTTACAACATTAATTCCAGGAGCTCCCAATTCAATGGTGGTTAACCCGTAACCTCCAGCAGTAGCATCATTGTGATCGGTTCTACCTACACCTAACATATATTGACTTGGACAAGCTGTAGGCATATCACCAACTGCATCCACATTCAAATTGCTATTTGTAGTAGCTCCAACGTTGATAATTCCATATTTACCTAAGGTGTCGTAAAAGTTACACCAAAGTGGATAACTAGCAGGATTAGCTTGATCAATACCCCAAGATGAGCTGGTAGCCACTACAAAGGCTCCTTGAGCACCATTACTGTTGTTCCATCTTTTTCTCATAACCAATGGATACGTATATGCTGCAATGGCATTTGCTTGTGTACTAATGCTGTAATCTCCTACAACCATTAATTTCACATTCCAGTTTGCCCCAACTACGTTGGTGCCGTTATTTCCTTTTGCTCCCATCATCCCCAAACAATTGGTTCCGTGAGCACCTGTTCCATAGTTATCATTATTAGCTACTGGATTCCAACCATCATAATCATCTATATAACCATTATTGTCATCATCAATTCCGTTATTGGCTATTTCATCTTGATTTGACCATCTGTTTCCTGTTAAATCTTGGTGATCAAGGTTTCCACTTTCAATCAAACAAACAACGATATCATCATTCGTAGCCGTTGTACCTCCTGTGGTAATATCCCAAGCCAAATCAGAATCAATATCGGCATCGGCCGTGCCACCTGTTTGTCCTGTATTGTTGTGATGCCATTGTTGTGTAAATGATGCATCATTAGGAATAGTAGCACGCATGGTTATTTTGTAGTTGTAATCTACTATGGTAACACCATCAATATCCACTAATTGTTTTTGAAGATCCATATGGGATACAACGTTATGGTTAAATTTAATCAACCATATGCGCATTGGTTTGGAAACTTCTTGTACGATTTCGGCTTGAAAAGCTTCTGGAAGCGCGGCCAAAATTCTTCTAATTTCACCTTTTTCTGAGGTTTGGATTAATAACTCGCCTTCAACATACGGCTTGTTATCAAATTGTTGAATGCTTTTTTGAGCCATCACAGAATTAACTGTAAATGCACTCGTCAAAAAAAGCAGAGAAGCAAAAAATAAAACTTTTTTCATAGGTTTACAAATTGAGTTACGTTTGGTTTAGGTGCTAATTTATTCAAAATTGTTAAAATATGCCAATTTTTTGGATGAACGGTAAACAAAAAAAGCCATTAAGATAGGAATCCTAATGGCTTCTGAAAAACTAACTTAACTAAAACTAACTACTACTCCTGCTCTTGATAAGCAGCTCTTTCAATTTGTTCTAATAATGTCCATTCATCAGTAGAGGTAGTTTGCAACCAAACTCCGCCCGACTTTCTAAAAACCTGAACATTAAGATTTAATTCATTTTTAAATTTTTCTTCCACTTCACAAACCTTTAGATTTTCTACAATTTCAAATGGATAATCCGATTTAGTGAATCCAAAAGAATTTAAATCAAGATTGTCGTGAATCATTTCCAGGTTTCCGGAAGCTTGAAATTCTTGGTGTGATCTCTTATAAAATTCCACTTTCAAGTATTCAAAAGTGGCAAAAAACCAATCTTGAATATCAACAATTTTTGTTGACTTATTTACTACAATAGTACTCATATATTACTACAACAAGAATTATGAAATAGCTAATGTAATCAAAACGATAATGTCTATTATTGCCGCAACACCAGATGTTCCTACAATGAATTTCATTGGTGCAACTGCCAAAATCATGGACAAAGCCAACATAGTAGATGCGATGACCATTATCAGTACAAAATCATGATTGATTCCTCCCATACCAACGGTGATTCCTCCCAAACATCCAATTAATAATAATAGCATTGCAATAACTCCATGACGGTTAGTGTCAGCATAATCAACTAATCTAGAAAAAGCTGAATTTGATTTTTGTTTTTTAATTGCAGAATGATTTGAATGTGCAGCAGTTGTACTCATGTTTTTGATTTTTTATTGGTTATTAAAATGTTAGTTATAAAACTGTTTGAATTGGTTTTTAAATAATTGAATGGTATCTCTTTCCTCAGTTGTGGCTGGAGGATAGGAATCAGCTATTTTTTGTAAAATCTCACAAAAATTTTCAAAAATTTGCTTGGTTAAATATTGGTCTCCTAGTTTCATATTTTTTATTCCGAATTCAAAAGACTCCTTCGATGTAAATGAATTTTCTGAATTTTGAATCGAAAAAATTATTGAGGCTACATCCATTTCAATCTGATTTTCCTTATGTGCTTTTTCCAATATGGATTGCATAGTATCCACTTCCTCTCGTTGAATTCTTCCATCAATTAAAGAAATAGAATAAATAACTTGCCCAAATCCATAATAAAGTAATTCTTTAGCATCCATAACGAATAATAATTTTTAGCAACGTTTTGATGATACAAAATTGATTCATTTTATTTATTGCCAATATGATACTACTCAATTGAAATTATGATTTTTATCATAATTATCATTATTTGACTTTAATGAATTTTGATCACAAAAAAACACATTAGTTTAGCTAAAAAGATTAATTCATATCCTCTATAAATAATGACTATAACTTCAGATTATAGTCTCTTAACACCAATTATTAAAAATAATAGTTTATTTTTA
Organism: uncultured Flavobacteriales bacterium; assembly: GCA_964419055.1. Classification (GTDB taxonomy): domain Bacteria; phylum Bacteroidota; class Bacteroidia; order Flavobacteriales_D; family Parvicellaceae; genus CAYQNU01. The sequence continues at coordinate 46,865 of CAYQNU010000004.1, forward strand.
AACTTTTAATCGAGATTTTTGTTTAGAACTACTGATTATTACACGATAGAAAGTTAATACGGTTTTTATGGGACATTATTCAATAAAAGATTTAGAAGGATTTACAGGAATCAAAGCGCATACGTTGCGTATTTGGGAACAACGTTATAACTTATTAGAGCCGGAGCGTACCGAAACCAATATTCGACTTTATAACGACCAACAATTAAAAACGTTGTTAAATGCCGTTATGCTCTATAAAAACGGTTACAAAATATCTCATATTGCGCTTCTAAAGGAAAATAATATTAATGAAGAAATTGCTAAAATTGTAAAATCAACAACTAGCAATGACTCCATCATAGATGCCTTAGTGGTATGTATGATTAATATGGATGAGGAGCACTTTGAAGAATTACTCACCAATAGCATTGATAAAAATGGATTTGAATCTACCATAATTGATGTTATTTATCCATTTTTTGAACGAGTTGGTATTTTATGGCTAACAGATGTTATCAATCCTGCTCAAGAACATTTTGTTTCCAACTTGATACGTCAAAAAATGATTGTAGCTATTGATAAATTAGGTGTAATCAAGGATCCAGGTGGCAGAAAATGCATTGCTTTTTTACATGAAGAAGAACTTCATGAAATTGGTTTATTGCTTTACACATACTTTTTGAAAAAGAATAATTTTAAGGTCATCTATTTAGGACAGGTTGTTCCGTACGATGATGTAAAAACGGCTATTCAAAAACAAGAGCCAAATGTTATTCTAACGGGCTTTGTAAAACCTATGGAATCAAATTGGATCAATCAATATATAGGAACTTTACTAAATGACTTTGAAAACATAACTGTACTTTCAACTGGTTTTCAATCCAGCTTGATTACGTTAAAAAACGAAAGATTGCATTTAATATCCTCTATAAATGATTTTAACAAGGTTATTCAAGAAAAATTTAAAGTTGACTAAACCTATTTAATAGGAACTGTAAAAGAGTAATCCAAAGGGATACATTTTTGGTCATTGCATACCATATAACTAATGGTTCCTGAACAATTAAATGAATCCGTTGAATTTTTTGTAATTACTTGTTTAAAAACGGTAGCGTTTTCAAAATATTTCACGTCAATTCCAAAAGCGTCATCCATTTTAACGATACCTTTTTCTTCAATTATTGACCCTTTTACTTGAAAATTAGGTGAAGCATTAAAAATAATTTCAGTAGCCAACGGACCTTCATTTGGATGGGGCAAATGAGCAGCATATAGATGCCATCCCTTTTCAATTTTTGCAGAAAAAACAAGTGTGTCTTGATTAGAAGTTACTGTAAATTTTACGGGATTTTCTTGACCAAAAAAAGTAAACGCAATGAACATTGGCACCCATTTGAAGAAAGTTGAAATTTTCATAAAGTTCAATTATTAAAAAAGGTTAGACAAAAGTGTACTTACCAATTTTCTTGCCAAGACTTCTTAAATTATGGTTTTAATATAATTTCAAAAGATTCTTCAGTGGGCGGTAAACACTTTTCGTCATTACAAACCATAAAATAGACAACAGCTTTTAAAGCAGTTTCCTTTGCATCCTTTAGTTTAACTATGGTTTTAAAGGTAGCCAAATCTGAAAAATCACTTATTTCAGCTTCCCAAATGGGATCAAAGTGTTTACCAACTCCAATTTCTTCAAATTTACCTGTTTCTAAAAGATTATCATTGGCCTCAAATTTAATTTCAGTTGGAACAGGTCCAGCAGCAGGATCGACAAACTGTGAATACGTATGCCATCCTTTTTGCAACAAGCCTTCAATTGTTACCGTGTAAGTGCCATCGGTATTTTTAATTGCTTTTCCACTCCAAGTTACTGGATTCTCCTCTTCAACAACCACCTCTGTTTTCTTCTCATTTCCTTTAAATACATATTCACCACTAGCAATTTTATCCATTGCATTCAGTCCACAACGAAGCCAATCAGCATATGCCTCCGCATCTGGAGTATAACCTACTGGCTTATTTAATAAAATTTCATCTGGACTTAACAATACATAATAAGGTTGAGAAACTTGGCCAAATCTTATGGATTCGAATGCTGACCATTTATCTCCAACAGTAATTAAATTTTTCTTTTTTGTACCCCCTTTTTTCAAAGGTATTTCTATAGTACCTTGCATCTCAACTGGCAACTTCACCTTATCATCTACATACAGTGAAACAATAACGTATTCTTCCAAAAGTTTTTTAACCGCTTCTTGAGGCCATACATTTTCTTCCATTTTTCTACAGTTTACACATGCCCATCCTGTAAAATCTACCAATAAAGGTTTATTAACTTCTTTTGCATAAGCCAAGGCTTCATAGTAATCTGTAAAATGTAAATCTTTTTCATTATTTTCATACCAACTATAAAAATAAGGAGGCGGAAATCCACTAATTAAATTTGTATCCCATGTCTGTTTTTCTTTCGGTAAAATTCCTGGAGAAAGGTAAATAGCAAAAGAAAGAAATAGAATACCAACAATTTTTCTTGTGATGCCAATTTTTACCCCTTTCGAATCATGAGGAAAACGAATCCACCCAAATAGATATATTGTTGTTGCTAAAGATAATAAAATCCAAGTTAAAAAGAAAGACTCCCTGTACAAAATCCCAAGACGATAAACTAAGTCGGCATTACTTAAGAATTTTATAGCCATCATTAACTCTACAAATCCAAGAACAACTTTAACATTATTCAACCAACCTCCCGATGAAGGTAACGATTTAAGCATAGAAGGAAACGCTGCGAACAAAGCGAAAGGTAATCCTAAGCCTACACCAAATCCCAACATGGCAAAAGAAACCAGCCATGGATCAAAATCGGCTGTTAACGAACCCGCCAAAACCGATCCTAACAATGGCCCTGTGCACGAGAACGAAACTATTGCTAAGACTAAAGCCATAAAAATAATTCCAATAAAACCTCCTTTATCAGAGGCTTTATCAGCCTTATTTGCCCAAGAAGAAGGTAACGTCAATTCATAATATCCAAAAAATGAACCTGCGAAAAATAAGAAAATAACAAAAAAGAATATATTCAAATAAACATTCGTACTGATATTATTCAATATTTCGGATTCGGCACCAAAATGAAAGGGAATACTCAACGTAACATAAACACCAATAATGCTCATTCCATAAAGAACCGCTTTCCACAGACCAGCTTTTCTATCGCTTCCTCCTTTAGTAAAAAAACTTACAGTAAGAGGAATCATAGGAAATACACAAGGTGTAATTAAAGAAACTAATCCCCCCAACAACCCTAAAATAAATATCACCCAATAACTAGAGCTGGTTTCTTCACCACCACAATCATTCACTGGGTTTTCTAAATCTACATTTGCCACCTCAGGCACTTGACTTAATGCTGTTTCACTGATTGCCACATTAACATCCGAAGCTACCACACTTCCAGAATTAACATCAATTGCAAAAGGATAATTATCGGGAGGTAAACATTGACCTTCCTTACAAATCATAAAATTTACGTTTCCTTTTAAGGTATCACTCGTTCCTATTTTATCGAATAAAGCCGTAAATGTGGCTTGGTTTTCAAAATAGATCACATCCATTTTAAAAACTTCTTCATACTTTTTAATGGTTGGGCTCTCTTCTACTTTTCCAATTAATGAAAATTGATCCGGATTATCAAATGTAATAAGAGTAGAAAGTGGGCCATCAACTCCAAATTCCATATATTGAGAATACAAATGCCAACCCTTGTCTAATTTGGCAGTAATAGTCAGTTGTATTTTATTATCAGTAGTTTTAGACGTAGAAGAACTCCAAGAAATGTAATCATATTGAGCACTGATTTGCAAAAACGATAATAGAATTCCTATTGTTGTAAATAGCGTGCGAATAGTATTTTTAAAAAATTGCATACTGAGTTAATTTTAGTTCAACAAAATTACATGTTTTCTTTTAGGTACGTTTGATTTTTACTATTTATACTTGGATTCCTACGTGCCCAAAAAAATGTTAAAATTCACTATTTAACTAGCCTAAATTTATTTAAAATTCCTTTTATTGGGCAATATACTTGAATTCTATCCAACCCGATACTCTAAGGGGTCCAGTAAAATTTTGATCAAAAACCCATTTTCTAGCGTATTCTAGTGCTTCTGAGCGCAGACATTCGTTTTGAGTATTGGTTTTGGCCTCATCTATTTCAGGAGTCTGTATTTTTCCTTTTTGGTCAACTTTAATATTCACTCTAACAACACCTTGAACCTTACATTTATAGGAGGGCACAAATTTTTGAAGTAGATTTCTTCCGGGCACGGAATAACTCGCTACTGCCACAACATCATTTCCAAAAGCTGCTTTATCATTTTTTTCAGCACCTTCTTTAACTAAATTTTTATTGATGTCTTTTTGGTCGGGAATGGGATTTTCATCCTTTGATTTTGCATTACTGTTTTTAAGTAATTCTGATGATTGATTTCCTTTTAGTTCTTCCCAAACTTGTTGATCAATTTCTGCCTTGCTAAACGAGTTTGTGTAAGTAGTTTTTTCTTGGTTTGCATTGGCCGCCACATTCATCGCATTTTGTGAAGTAACATTTTGATTCATTTGATTTTCGGCTATCTGCTCTGGAGTCAATTCTTCGGGTTCAGGTTCGGGTTCGGCCGAAAAATCAATAACAGCAACCACACGTTCACCCTCTGATAAATTTCCTTTGAAAACAATTTGCACATTAAACCAAACAAACAACCCTACATGCACAATTAATGTGATGATGATACTGAATTTATTTCGTTCTATGAAATTTAACATCAATTATAATTATTCAAATACTGTTCAATAAATGGCAGTAAATAATAAATACTGATTGCAATTGAACCCAACCAAAGAACAAAAAAAGAAGTTTTACCAAGAAAAGAAACATTGTTGGAAATTGGGGTTAACATAATATTCTTAATGGCAGGAGCAATGGCTTCTTCTGTTTCATCATAATCTTTTGATTCTGCTTCAACCAATTTATTTAACTTACTTAATTTAATGTACTCCTTTCTAATCATCCAATATTCTTTATCGGTAAGTTGACTGAATGATTTGGCTATATCAATTTGCAAATTTTCAATTCTTTTATACAGCCTTTTTAATTTGAAAGTAGATTGCAACCTTGATATCATAAAAAACCCGATAAATGAAAAGACTAAAAATTGCATACTAAAACCTGAAGTAGTGTAATAATAAAAAGCTGCTAAAATTACTACCGCAGCTGAAAAAATACTAAAAATAATTTTCAAGGTGGCATTCATTGAAAAGAAAATACTTTCAAAAAAACGACCTCCATCTAACGGATCAACTGGCAATAAATTCATTGCATTTAGAATAATAAAAATTAATCCCATAAACATAAAACGCTCTTCCAAAACACCAAAATTACCTAATTCAATGAGTGTTACTCCAATCAATATTCCTGGAAGAGGTCCCGCTAAAACCACTATTATTTTTTCGAATTGTGAAAGATTCTCTTTCCTACCGGTAACTACAGCTCCTATTAACGGGATAAATAACATTCCAACATCCTCATAACCAAAAACTTTCATGGCAATTAAATGACCCATTTCATGAATAAAAAGTACTAAAACAATTAAAAAAATAAGGTTCAAGTCAATACCTAATAAATAAAATACACCAATAAAAAGTAATAGACTAATTACCAATTTGGGTGTACTAGCGGTGTCTGTTTCAACAACATCAGGTTTAGGCGGATAATATATGTAATCTTCGTTTTCCATATTATTTTTCAATCTTCCAAACAATTTCCGAATCCCACCCTTTCCTTATTTCAATGGGATCTGAATAATATTCAATTCGTTCTGGCTGGATTTTGCTTAAGTAATTTCCAGTATCCCAAACGCCATTATTGTTCGTATCAAATATAATACAAAATTCATAATTGCCCGGAATTAAATTTTCCAATGGTAAATATAAAATATCTTTTTTGGGTGGTGTCAATTTATAAACGACTTTATTGTTTTGCGATACTAATACAATGAAGCTTCCAGAATGTTCAGATATTGATTTTCCACTTAACGCAACCTTAACGGAGCCATATTTTGCCAATGTATTTTTATTAAAAATAAGCTGTATCGAATCATTGGTATTTTCATAATAGGAGGTTATGAAATTTGGAAAAGCTGAAAACTCATACAACTCATCCTCTTCCCAATTTGCTTTAATTTCCACTTCTTGTAACCCTTTTTTTATTACGCTAAAAGGAATAATTTTATCATTCTTTTTTAATGTAATCTTCAACGAATCTATATTTTTAATGGGTTCATCAAATTTTATAGAGAGATTTTCATTTGGTTTTAAATCATTAATAGCATTAGTAGTAAAACTAACTTTACGAGTTTCTGATAAAGATATTACTTTCACCTTTGTTTTTCCGTAATCTATCACCTCCAATTCGATATCTTGATTTAAGACAAATTGGGGCTTGAGCCAAAAAGAAAGCGTATCAAATGTTCTATTATGCTCAAATTCACCATTAATAAAAAAAGATCTAACGGAATCATTAAAAATATTGAATGAGGCCTTACTGATATCATTTAATTTGGCATTAGAAGTATTTAAAGACAAGGTGATTTTTCCATTTTTATAGGTACTCGATACAATTTTGTTTTTATTCGGAAAATCCTTAAAAATTCCAATGGTATCAAAATTTATGGCAGATGTATCGGATGAAAAACTTAAGGTATTTAAAGGAAACCCTATTTTTTCACTAGTTTGATCAAACAAATAATTTCCATTTCCATCTTGTAGCACAAAAACTTTGTAAACTCCTTTTGCAATATTATCCACTACACATTTGCCTGATCGATCGGTTTTGGCGAAATAAATTGGTTTTTGTTTCATTACTACCGAATCATCTAAATTTTTATACAGCATTACTAAAGCTTCGGGAGCTGGTTTTTTTGAATAGGCATCGTACACAAAAGCTTGGTACTGCAATGAATCTATAAATGAACCCGTTGAAAAAACATATTTATAATTTTGGAGTGTATTTCCTTCCGTTATATCTTTTATGGCATCTCCGAAATTAATAATATAGGTTGTATTTTCCTCTAGAGGACATTTAAACTGGATAATTACTTTTTTACCTTTGATAAAAATATTAGGTTGTATCGATAAAAAAGGGGTAATGATGATTTGCTTCTTTGGGTCATTCAAAACGATGTATTCGTTAAAACTTATCTCAATTTGATCTGAATTAAAATTAACAGAACCATTCAAGGGTCTTTCTAACCTATTGGTATCTACAATTGGTGGCTGAGTATCTTTATCTCCTCCCGTAAGAATGCCTTGTTGGGCACAACTTAATACAACCCAACTCCATAAAAAAACTAACCCAATCTTATACACATCTATAGATTTAAGCTGCTTTGGAGGAGCAACGGGTTAATAGTACAGCTACTTTTTCAAGAAATAATTGATCTACTTCATCGAATGAATTGAGTGTTTCGCTATCAACATCAAGAATCATGATGACTTCATTTGACTCATTAAAAACCGGAACAACAATTTCTGATTTTGACAGCGAACTACAAGCAATATGACCCGGAAATAACTCAACCTCTGGAACCACTATGGTTTTCTTTTGTAACCAAGAAGCTCCACAAACTCCTTTTCCCAATCGTATTCTAGTACAAGCAATTGGTCCTTGAAAAGGTCCAAGAACCAACTCATTTGGTGATGCTTTGTCAACAAAATAGACGCCTATCCAAAAAAAATGGAAAGTGGAACGAAGTGCCGCCACGCAATTTGAAATATTGGCTATCAAATTGTTTTCATCTGCAATCAAAGATTCCAATTGAGGCAACAACTGTTCATATTTTTCTTGTTTTGATGAAGTTGATGAAATGATAAGTTCTTCTGCCATACTTTATTTTAGTACACAAAAATACTTTATTTTTGGCAATAATTCTCTGCAATTATAAATTGGGAAAAAATAAATCTTTGAAATGGACAAAAAACTAATCATCATCAGACACGCTAAATCAGATTGGAATACAGGACTTCTAGATTATGATAGGCCGTTAAATAGCCGAGGCAAAAGAGATGCTCCCAACGTTGGTCTTTACCTAAAAGAGCTAGGTGTTAGCCCAGATTTGGTTATTAGTAGCAGTGCCGAAAGAGCTATAAATACGGCTGTTCTTATTTGTCATTCACTTGAATTTCCAATGAATTCGATAAAAGCCTATAAAGAACTCTATCATGCTGTTCCGAAAACCTATCTCAAATTCATAAGTGAACTAACCGAAGATATTAAAACCGTAATCCTTGTGGGACATAACCCTGGAATCAGCGACTTTGTGAGTTATTTAACCGATGACGATTGTGAATTAAAGACTTGTTGCGTAGCTATTTTGAAGGTAAAAGTTGCTCTATGGGAAGAGTTGTTTCAAGGCACCTGTATTTTAAATCAATACATTTCGCCAAAAGAGATTTTATAGTAACCTTAACTCAGGTTTAAAGCAATTCACTTTTGTTTTTTTTGACAAATTATCCTACTTTTGATTTTTATACTTGAAGTTTTATACATCAAGACAATGCCCATACTCCTATTCCAAAAAACATGACTAAAATTGAGTTGACACATTCTACTATCGTATTGAGGGAAGATGGCATTTTGGAATTACATACCAGCAATGATCATGTTTATTCTATTGAGGATACAAAGGAAAATGTAGCAGCCTTTGGCCAATTAACTAATTACAAAAAGGGTCCGGTGCTCATCTTAGGAGGCTCCTTTTCATCATTAACTCCTGAGACTAGAAAATTTATGGCTACTGAGGAATCATTATTATATTCAAAAGCGGAAGCATTCCTTTTAAAATCCTTAGCTCAAAAAATTCTGATTAATTTTTACATTAAATTTGACAAACCTCTTGTCCCAACAAGGGTCTTTACTAAAGAGGACGAAGCAATAAAATGGCTACAAGGTTTCTTGAAATAAGGAATTTTAAATAAATTGTTCGTCCTTTTTTGCTTTGATATCGGTCACAAATTGTTTGATTTTTTGTTCATCCTGCATTTTGCAAATCAATAAGGTGTTATTATTTTCTACCACAATGTAATCCGAAAGCCCCTGTAAAACAACCAATTTATCACTTGGCATCATCACAATATTATTACGACATTCGTAAGTCATTACTTTATTACCAATAACGGCATTTTGATTTTCATCCTTTTCTACGTGTGTATACAAAGATCCCCAAGTTCCTAAATCACTCCAACCTAAATCTGCAAGTATAACTCTTACGTTTTCGGCTTTTTCCATGATTCCATAATCTATAGAAATATTCTTAGCCATTGGATAAATTTGGGCGATATAATCGTTTTCTTTTTCGGTATTTAACAATTGGATGCCATCTTGAAATAGGTTACCAATTTCGGGTAAATAGCTGTTGAACGCTTTAATAATCGATTGAACATTCCAAATGAACATCCCAGAATTCCAATAAAAATCACCACTTTCAATAAAACGTTGCGCTATATCTAAAGTAGGTTTTTCTGTAAACGTTTTTACTTTTTTTATAGTAGATTGACTATTGTCCTCTTCATATTGAATATAACCATAACCGGTATCAGGACGAGACGGTTTTATTCCAATAGTCATTAAACAAGAGTTATTTTGCACAAAATCAAGGGCAGTAGCAATCGTTTGTTCAAACTCACGTTCTTTAATGATAAGATGATCACTTGGAGCAATAATTATATTGGCATTTTTATTTTGAGCATAAATTTTATAACACGCGTAGGCTATACAAGGTGCCGTATTTTTGCGATGGGGTTCCAATAAAACCTGATGATCTCTTAAAAAAGGCAATTGGGATTTAACGATATCTGAATAGCTTTCATTAGTAACTACAATTATATTACTGGGATTACAAATGTTTTTATATCGATCAACCGTCATTTGCAAAAGCGTTTGACCAATACCTAAGACATCATGAAATTGTTTAGGATTAGATGTAGTGCTCATTGGCCAAAATCGACTTCCGATTCCACCAGCCATAATTACAACAAAATTATTTTCGATTGCAGTCATTTCTATAATTGAGCCGCAAAGGTATTAAAAAATAGTCACACCTTAATAGCTTGTAATATTTTGACTTGTAAATGACAAAAAAATACTTTTTTAAGGTTATTAAGAAATGGGGACATCTTTATGAATTGAGAAAAGTTTGTTATTTTTCTCACTTTGGCAAATGTATCGTGTTCTCTTTTTTTCTTTTAGAATATAAAAGTGTCCATCGTATTTAAAACGTGAACCTACCTCTAGGGACGCCAAGGTTTGAATGCTTTTTTTTGAAGAAAACAAACTCTCAAACAACGACAGCTGATTGTTTTTTGGAGCAGCAACCATCTCTTGATCAATCAATTTAATATTGGCAAGTCCACTTAATCGATAATCTCGATGATTGTTTGCGTCATAAATAATGTATTTTTTTTGAACTAAATTTCCTTTTATGAATCTTCGGCCTTGAAAGTCAAAATGAGCACCAGAAGGGATGTTTTTTAACAAAGCCATGCCATCATTTACGTGTTTCTCTGCGTGCATAAATTCTGACAAATGAAGATCATTACAACTGGTTGCTGAAGGTGAAGATAAGTGTTTTTTTAACACCTCTATTTCCTTCGTTTCTAAAAGATGTTGGTCAATGATGGGTTGGAATAAAGAAATATAATTTGCTTTCCACTCACTTCCGTGAGGAGTAACTCTTCGTCCATAATCAATAAAAGTTTTTAGATGAGCAAATTCGTGGATTGTAGTAATTAAAAATTGGAAAATGGGTAAATCGCCATTCACTGTTATTTGAGCCTCACGGTTGTGCATTGGATATCTACAGTCGCCTAATTTTCCTTTTCTAGGGGGTACAATTTTAAAATTACAAGGATATTTTTTAAATAAAGAATGTACGTAATCTACCGTAGACAATGGTAAATGTTCAGCTAATTGAGCTTTCTCATTTTCAATTAATTCAGCTTCGCTAAACTTTTTCTTCATTTATAAAAGTAAACTTATGATTGTTTTGATGGTCATATCCCCAAGTCGGACATGTGCCACATTTTTTACTGTACTTTTTCTTTTTGCCCGTTTTCTTACCTGTATCACAAGCTGTTAATGAAAACAAAAATAAGGTTATTAAACCCAAAAACACATACGATCTAGTTCCTTTCATGGTGGTAATTACTATTCGATTAAAAAACTAATGTTTAAAAGTACAAAATTGAAATGAAATCCATCCACTTTCAATTGATATTTTTGTATCATAATGAATTTTTTCTATCATATAGGTCGCTATACGCAAATGTTGGGTTCAATGTTTACCAAACCAGAGAAAATTTCTGTGTATTGGGGCCGATTATTAGAAGAAATCATCCAATTGGGAATCAAATCAGTTGGTTTGGTTGTTCTTATGAGTGCGTTTATGGGAATGGTCATCGTTATTCAAACAGCTACAGCAATCGATAGTCCTCTTATCCCGGCATATACAGTTGGTTTTACCGCAAAACAATCTATTTTATTGGAATTTAGCCCGACAATTATTTGTTTGATTTTAGCGGGAAAAGTCGGGTCAAATATCGCTTCAGAATTGGGTACAATGCGCGTTACCGAACAAATTGATGCTTTAGAAATAATGGGAGTAAATCCAAGACTTTACCTAATAATGCCTAAAATTTTAGGTGCTGTAATTATTTTTCCAGTAGTTATCATTTTTAGTATGGCGGCAGCTTTTCTTGGAGGTTGGTTTGCTTGTTATAGTACGGGATTAGTTACTGTTGAAAAATTTATTTATGGAATTCAGTTATTCCATGATAATGATCCGTTGTATTTTAGTTATGCATTAGGAAAAACAGCCGTTTTTGCTTTTATTATGACTTCAGTAAGTAGTTACCACGGCTTTTTTGTAAAAGGTGGAGCTTTAGAGGTAGGAAAAGCAAGCACAACGGCTGTGGTTTATAGCAGTGTCCTAATATTGTTGTCCAACTATATTTTAACCCAATTGGTATTAATTGATTGAGATAAAAAACATATCGAAAACTTTTAATGGTGTTCAAATATTGCACGATATTTCCCATACTTTTTATGAAGGAAAAACCAACATCATAATTGGTCAAAGTGGAAGTGGTAAGTCGGTCTTGACTAAATGTATAGTAGGATTAATTGTCCCAGAAGTTGGAGAAATTCGTTATCATGGTAGAGATATAATTAAGATTGGCAACAAAGAAAAAAAAGCTCTTCGTCAAGAGATTGGAATGTTATTTCAAGGAAGTGCACTTTTTGATTCATTGACCGTTGAAGAAAATGTAATGTTTCCGCTGAAGATGTTCACCAATATGAGTGAAGAAGAACGCAGAGAACGTGCAAATTTCTGCTTAACGAGAGTAAATTTACTGAATAAGAATAAATTATTCCCAAGTGAAATAAGCGGAGGTATGCAAAAGAGAGTAGCTATTGCTCGTGCCATTTCATTAAAACCAAAATACCTTTTTTGTGATGAACCCAACTCTGGTCTTGACCCAAAAACCAGCATTTTAATTGATGAATTGATTAAAGACCTAACGGAAGAATACAAAATGACGACTGTTGTAGTCACTCACGACATGAATTCTGTTTTAGAAATTGGCGAAAACATCATGTTTATTTATCAAGGATATAATCATTGGACGGGTGACAAAGAATCTATTTTAACCACTAATAACGCAGAAGTAGTAGACTTTGTTTATTCATCAAAGTTTATGAAAATGTATCGAGAAAAATTGATGTAACGCCATTGGCCTTAATAAAGCATTTTCTTTAATTCCTCAATAGCTACTTGAACCTCTTTATCATAAGGTAAAGCAATATAATAACGGGCACCAAAATCAAATAAGTAGGTTGCTAATTCTCCCTTCAAATAATTTTTCATACGTTCTTTTGAATGATTAAACCCGTATAAATCAAAAGTTATTTTTTCTGTTTTTTCTGCATATTTAACAAAATCCATAAGCATTTGGTCCGAAATGATAAATTTCCTGTCGAATTCATCAACTGTACTGAAAACCATTTTTTTCCTATTGACATCTAAATAATCAAAACAAAAATTTCTAAAAGCTTCTGTATAAGTTAGCGTTGTAAAATAGAGCGAACTTCCTGTGGTGTCAATTGGCACAAAAATATCAGGCATAATTCCTCCACCTCCATAAACCACTTTACCTTTTTTTGTTTTGAATTGAGGAGCATCTTTGAAGAAACTACTGTCCATATGCTGCAATTCACCACTTTCATAACGTTCAAAAAACTCTGCCTCGTAATCAATGCCCTCACCATAAGGTTTTTGGATACTTCTTCCGGTAGGGGTATAATACCTACTTACCGTTAAGCGAAGCTCTGACCCATCGGTCATTTTCATAGGACGCTGAACCAAGCCCTTTCCAAAACTTCTTCTTCCAATAATTAATGCGCGGTCATTATCTTGTAATGCACCCGAAACAATTTCACTTGCTGAAGCCGATCCACTGTTGATAAGAACAACAGTTGGCATCTTTTCGCATTGCCCATAACTTGTTGCAAAGGTTTCTTCTTTTGGTTGATGAATACCTTGAGTGAACACTATTAATTCATTTTTCTTCAAAAACTCGTCAGCCACATTAATGGCAGTATGCATATATCCGCCTCCATTGTTTCTTAAATCCACAATTAATTTTGTAACCCCTTGAGCTTTTAGATCCTTTACAGCATTTGAAAATTCAGAATCTGTATTGTTCGAAAAGTTACTTATTTTAATTATCCCGATATCTCCTTCAATTTTATAAGCAGCATCTACACTTGGCAGTGGAATTATTCCTCGGGTTACTGGAATAATGATTGGATTTTTTTGTTGCTTTCTTATTACACTAATTAAGATTTTTGTCTCAGGTTTTCCTTTTAAGCGATCGTGGACACCCTCTATAGTCAAACCTTTTGAAGCAATAACTTCATCGTCTACTTTAATAATTCTATCACCGCTTTTAATCCCTGCCATTTGAGCTGGCCCGCCTTCCACAACACTTGAAACCATCAAGGTATCTCTTAAAATAAGAAAGCGAATGCCTACACCAGCGAAATGCCCTTGCAGCTCTTCTTGACTGGCTTCAACATCTTCAATGGGTATATAAGCTGAGTGAGGATCCAATTGCTTAAGCATACCCTCAATGGAGGTTTTGTATAGATTTTCAACATCTACCGAGTCAACATAATTTTCTTCAATCATTTGAATGACTTCATGCAACTTGGAGATTTGTTCTTCTCTAGCTTGAAAGTCTTTATTAGAAAATTTACCCGCACCTAGGTTATAAAAAACGATGGCAACTATCACCACAATGATTGGACTAAGAAGAGCTGCCCAATTGCGGTTATCTATCCCGTCTACCGATTTTTTGGGTTCGGAACTTTTGGGTTCTAAATCGTCCTGTTCAACTTTTATTTCTTCGTTTTCGTCCATTTAATCTTATAAGCAATTATTGCACATCTTCTATTTGATCAATTTCAACTCCTGCCTTCAGCAAAAATTGAATACCTTCATCATCTTTATACTTGTTAATAAAAACCAATCTTTTTATTCCTGCTTGATGAATTAATTTAGAACATTCTTTGCATGGAGACAATGTAAGGTATAGTGTAGCTCCATCACAACTATGATTACTACTCGCGACTTTTAAAATAGCATTTGCTTCAGCATGTAGCACATACCATTTTGTGTCGCCTTCATCGGTCTCACAACAGTTTTCAAAACCAGTTGGGGTACCATTAAAACCGTCAGAAATGATCATACGATCTTTCACAATTATAGCCCCTACCTGTTTTCGAGTACAATAGGATAATTTCGCCCACTCCAAAGCCATCCTTAAATAGGCTTTGTCAAATCGCTCTTGTTTTTTTGTTTTCAACTTTTACTTGACTAAATACTTTCACAATTAAAATACAAAGTAAATCAATATTGAAATAGTAACTTATATTTTTTGGCTAATAAATGTGAATTTATCAATTGTTCAAAACATTTTAGAGTGGAATAATCAAAAAAACTAACTTTGGCATTGAAAAATCAATTCCATGACCGAAACAAAACCTAATCTTACTGTTCAAGATTGTTTATCAGCAGTAGAAACTTTTCACAATGCTTTTGGCATTTCTAACGAGTACAAACCTACATCTGAAGTAGGTGAAGATACCTATTACTTGCGTTACAAATTGATGCGGGAGGAAAATGAAGAATATTTAGAGGCTGCAAAAAATGGTGATTTAGTTGAAATTGCAGATGCTTGTGGAGATATGTTGTATATTTTGTGCGGGACGTTATTAAAACATGGCCTTCAACACAAGATAGAAGAAGTGTTCCAAGAAATTCAGAAAAGCAACATGAGTAAGTTAGATGAAAATGGAAAACCAATTTATCGTGAAGATGGAAAAGTTTTAAAATCTAATTTATATTTTAAACCCAACATTAAAGCAATATTGGAAAAAGCTTAACCATTTTATGAGTATTAATCATCTTATCATATTTATAAAAAACCCAGTAAAGGGGAAAATTAAAACTCGTTTGGCGAGAACCATTGGGCCAGAAAATGCCTTAGCCGTGTATATAGAATTACTTTCGCACACTGCTGCTGTAAGCAAACCTGTCATGGCTCATCGAAAATGTTATTATTCAGATTTTATTGTAAATAACGACATGTTTTTTGATGAATATTTTGAAAAGCAACTTCAAAAAGGAGAAGAACAAGGTGAGCGTATGTACAATGCATTTAAAGATAGTTTTGGGGAATGGAGTGAAAAGGTAATTTTAATAGGCAGTGATTGCTACGAACTCAATTCAGGGATTATTGAGGAAGCATTTAAAGCACTCAATGATCACGATTTCGTTATCGGCCCTGCGTTTGACGGGGGCTATTATTTAATTGGGATGAAATCGCTGAATAAGGCTGTATTTGAAAACAAACCTTGGAGTTCTGAAAATGTTTTTTTAGATACCCTATTGGACATAACTAAAGGTGGTTACAGTCATTACATTTTACCCACTTTAAACGACATTGATGCAGAAGAAGATTTAACTGAAGACTTAAGAAGTCTTATTAATGACTACGGAAACTTTGAAGATAACGACAATGAAGATGACGACTTTTAATTAAAAAGCAAATCAAAAATGAAAATTCAAATAATTAATAAATCCACTCACGAATTACCCTCTTACGCCACTTTGTTGTCGGCTGGGATGGATTTAAGAGCCAATCTAAATGAAAGTATAACCTTAAATCCTCAGGAAAGAGCACTTATTCCAACAGGATTATTTATAGCCCTACCTAAGGGGTACGAAGCTCAAATAAGACCTCGTAGCGGATTGGCATTAAAAAAAGGAATCACCGTGTTAAATTCACCGGGCACTGTAGATGCCGACTATAGAGGTGAAATTGGTGTTATTTTAATTAATCTATCCAACGAGTCGTTTATAATTGAAAACGGTGAGCGCATTGCTCAAATGGTAATAGCCAAATATGAGCAAATTAGTTTTGAAGAAGTTTCATCATTGGATGAAACACAACGAGGAAGTGGTGGATTTGGCAGCACGGGTAAATCATAATACCCTGTATTTCAACACTTAAAGTAGGCTAAATAGAATTATAAACACCTGTTGAGCAAAACTTTCGTAAAAAGTATTTGGCATAGTAGTATAAAAGTATTTTCTTTGCACCCTGAATTAACCTAAAAAAAATTAAGACATGTCAGACGTTAAATCAAGAGTTATCGCAATTATCGTAGATAAATTGGGAGTTAGTGAAGGAGAAGTTACTCCAGAAGCAAGTTTCACAAACGACTTGGGAGCAGATTCTTTGGATACTGTAGAACTTATTATGGAATTTGAAAAAGAATTCAACATTGCCATTCCGGACGATCAAGCTGAATCTATTCAGACAGTTGGGGATGCAATCTCTTACATCGAAAAAAATAAGTAATTATTTTATTAATCGTTTTTAAGCAATGAGCAAGAAAAGAGTAGTTGTTACGGGAATGGGGGCTTTAACGCCTATCGGTAATTCATTAAATGAATATTGGAACAATCTCATTAATGGCGTAAGTGGTGCTGCACCTATTACAAAATTTGACGCTAGTTTATTCAAAACTCAATTTGCTTGCGAAGTCAAAAATTTTGATGTTTCAACACTCATGGAGAGAAAAGAGGCGAGAAAACTCGACCTTTTTTCTCAATATGCTGTGTATACTGCTACTGAAGCAATTCAAGATGCAGGTTTTGATTTAGAAAAAATTAATTTAGACCGTTGTGGTGTAATTTGGGGTTCAGGAATAGGAGGATTAGAAACATTTCAAGAAGAATGTTTTGAATTTGCTCGTGGTACTGGAGTTCCTCGTTTCAATCCATTTTTCATCCCAAAGATGATTGTGGATATAGCAGCTGGTCATATTTCAATGAAATTTGGATTTAGAGGTCCAAACTATGTTACCGTTTCAGCTTGTGCTTCTGCATCAAATGCTATTATCGATGCTTTGATGTTGATTCAATTAGGTAAATCAGATGTAATTATAACTGGAGGTTCGGAAGCTGCCGTTAACATTGCTGGTGTTGGTGGATTCAATGCGCTACAAGCACTTTCTACTAGAAACGATAGTCCAGCCACAGCTTCTAGACCATTTGATAGCACACGTGATGGATTTGTTTTAGGTGAAGGTTCTGGATGTTTAATTCTTGAAGAATTAGAACATGCTAAGGCTCGTGGAGCTAAAATCTATGCCGAGGTAATTGGTGGTGGTTTAAGTGCTGATGCCTATCACATGACAGCCCCACATCCTGATGGTTTGGGTGCAAAAAGCGTTATGCGTCTGGCCTTAGAAGATGCAGGTATGAAACCTGAAGACATTGATTATGTTAATGTTCATGGTACCTCAACTCCGTTAGGTGACGTTGCCGAAACAAAAGCTGTAAAAGAAGTTTTTGGTGAACACGCCTACAAATTAAATATCAGTTCAACAAAATCGATGACAGGTCATTTATTAGGAGCTGCTGGTGCTATAGAGGCTATTGCCTGTGTGAAAGCTGTTCAAGAAGATATCGTGCCGCCTACGATTAATTTTGAACACGAAGATGAAAATATAGATTACAAATTGAATTTTACTTTTCACAAGGCTCAAAAAAGAATTGTTCGAGCTGCTATCAGCAACACCTTTGGTTTCGGTGGTCACAACACTTCAGTGATTGTTAAAAAATACAATGCTTAAGATTTTTTTTTCGCGAAGGTCTCCTAAAACTGAGCATCAAAAAAATATTTCTCAATTCTTAAGTGATTCATTTGGAATTCGTACTCGCTCAATAGAGTTATACGAAACAGCTCTTACCCATAAGTCATTTTTTGCAAATACTACCTCAAAAATGCAAAATAATGAGCGATTAGAGTTTTTAGGAGATTCTGTATTAAATACTATTGTTACTCATATTCTATACGAAAAATTTCCTCAAAAAACAGAAGGTGAACTTACTCAGCTGCGTTCTCGAATAGTAAGCCGAGAAAATCTAAATATGATAGGAAAATCAATAGGTTTGGAACCATTTATTCTCTATCAGAAATCAAAAAATGAATACTTATCCTTAATTGGTAACGCTTTTGAATCGTTCATAGCGGCTATTTACTTAGACAAAGGATACAAAAAGGTATATTCCATATTAGAACAAAAAATATTAGACCTTCATTTAGATTACGAGGCTATCGAAACTAAAAATGAAGATTATAAAAGTCAACTAATTGTATATTGTCAAAAAACAAAATCCAAACTTCAATTTCAAGTAGATGAGGAAATAAATGTAGAAGGTAGAATAAAATTCGTAATTTCAGTGCTCATCGATGAACAACCAAAAGCTACCGCTGAGGCATTTTCAAAACGAAAAGCTGAGCAATTAGCCAGTGAAATTGTGTTAAAAGGTCTGATATAAATTTCGATTAGGAAGTGCTACGCAAACATTAGAATATGTTATTTTTTTACTCGAAGGTTTGATTGAATTGAGTAATTTCGCACTATGAAAATTTCTAAACGTATTCTTTATTATTTAATTGGTTTTGGAATCGGTTTAATCCTTACCATCATCCTTTTTCAAGGACGGGGATGCGAATGGACTCCAGGAAATAGAGTTAAAACGAGCCTTCAAAACAGTAAAATACTCATCTCAAAGCACCAAAAGTGTTTATTAAACTGTTTATCTATAACAGATGCTGAAATTTTTGAAATGGTTAATCATGGAGAAGTTGATTTTGGAAAAAGTGATACCAAAAGTTCTATTCAAACTTTTGTAATCAACGGTTTAAAACAAGATTTTGAGGTTTTAAAATATTATATGAGTCACGATGAAAAAGAGCTCGAATTTTGGTACAGTAAGGCAGACTCAACTGTTATTTTACATACCCTTCCAACGAATAATGTAAATTGTGCATGTGAAAACCTAAATAAAGACAGTATTACTGTTCTATATATGCCAGCTGATCTTATTTTATCAAATTTGCAAGCACAAGAATTATGGATGAACAACGAAATGGAATGTCAATTAAAGTGTTTTAATATTGATGCTTCTATTATGCCTGAAATGCTTAAGAAAGGTACTATTTTGATAAAGGAAAGTTTTCCTTATCGAAAACCTAATCCTATCTATTTTATAAAATACCCCATAAATGGAATTGAATGGGTATTTTGGGTTGAAAAAGGGGCCACAAAAACACGAATTGTGCATATGGCAGATATGTCAGGAATGGTTATCGGGCAGGAAGAATACCTTGTAAATAAATTATTTACAAAAATTCAGGAAGAAAACATTTGCGGTTGTTATAAATAATAAACTTAGGTTGTAAAATGAAAAGTATTGTTGCCGTTTTAGTCATTTTTACCATTGCGGTTATTGCAGCCACTTTTGTTCTTTCTGAAGAAAAAAAACAACTGCCCATTATTAATCCCTTGGATGTCAATCCCGATTTGGTAGACAAATCTATTCAGAATAAAGGAATAGATCATACCATTTTGCCTTTTCATTTAATTAATCAAAATGGAGAATGGATAACCGAAAAAAACGTAGCTGGAAAGATTTTGGTAGTTGATTATTTTTTCACCACATGTCCTACCATTTGTCCATTAATGAATGGTAAATTAATGAAAATTAATGAACATTTTAAATCAGGAAAAAAAGTAATGATATTATCGCATACGGTTTGGCCAGAAGTAGATTCTGTGCCTGTAATGAAAGCTTATGAAGGCCGTTTTGGAGCTGATGCCAGCACTTGGCAATTTTTGACAGGTGACAAAAAACACTTGTATGAATTAGCTCGTAAAAGTTATTTAATTGTACCTGATGCTAATGATCCCAATTTTTCACATGGTAGTGAAAATGATTTTATTCACACTGAAAACGTTGCGCTTATTGACGTTAAAGGAAGAATTAGAGGATATTATGATGGAACAGATGATGCCGACATTCAAAAACTGCAAGAAGATATTGAGCTGTTATTAAGTACGGACGGATTTTAACTTTTTTGAAAATCAAAGGAATAAACTACTTTATGATTGTATCTTCTTTTACACCAGTTCTATCTGTGAGATGACAACGATTTTGAGCGAAAATCCTTATCAAACTATAAATATATCCCATTATATTCCAATTTCACGGGCTTTTACAGATGTCTTTTCAGGGTTCCAATTGTCATTGTAGGATGATTTAAATAATAACTCCTTTATATACGCTGATGTTCTTACAAACCTCAAAAAATAACCGTGGTATAAAACCATTAGTGGAGTAAAAGGTAAATAGTACGAAAATGGTGCGTTTTTGCGCTCTCTGAACATATTAAAAACAATAAGTTTGAACAGATTGGCAAGCGTATAAAGGAAAAAATTCATAACAATAATGATTCCTATCATACCAGAAAAATTAAAGAAAATATCAAAGGCATAAAAATACCACTTCACATTTAGCACCAAGGTATAGGTAATATTTTCAACAAATGAAATAAACGTCAATAAACTAAAACTTTCGGACGGAAACAATACATCTTTATGCTTCCGAAGCCTGAATCGAATGAGTGATTTATCCCATCGCATTCGTTGTTTGGCTAATTTTTGAAAGGTATTGGGAACACTTGTTTGGCAAACAGCGCGATCTTCAAAAACTATTTTATAGCCCAATTTTCGAAATTTAACAGTGATATCACCGTCCAATCCTGGGCCAATATCCCAACCATGAACTTTTTGCAAAACATCCATTCTAAATGCTCCAAATGCACCTGAAATAATTTTATAAATACCTAAATAACTCGATACCATTCTTCCAATGCTTATGGCATCTACATATTCCATCCCTTGGAGTGTTGTTGCTAAACTTTCTCTATAATTTCGAGCCATTACATTTCCACCTACCGCACCAATTGAATCGTCCTCATAGAAAGGAATCAATATTTGTTCTATAGCGTCTCGGTCATAAGAACAATCAGCATCTAAATGTATGATAAATTTGCCCTTTGCAAAACGTAGTGCTGTATTGGCCCCAGATGCTTTCCCTCCTCTTACCTCATTTCGAATAAACACATCAATTAAACCGCTCTTTTTAAGGCTATTACAAATTCTTTCGGTATCATCATCTGAACCATCATCTACAATTATTAATTCGAAGTTTTGATACGATTGTTCTTTTAATGAACTCGCTAATTTAAAGATATGTTTCCCTTCGTTCTTTCCTGGAACAATAATAGAAACCAATGGATTTTCCATTAGTAGTAATTTGCGCGCTGTTGCTCGTTTTGACTTTGATAAAAGCCTTTTAATTTTAATAAAAATAAGGGCTAAAAAATCAACAACCAAATATCGAATTAACTCAAAAACAAAAAAAAACCAAAAAATTCGGGCCAATTTTTCAAAGCCTACCTCATTAATGTAATTAATAAAATTATCTATTTCAACCGAAATTACTTCCATGTTTAATTAGAAATTGGCGTGGTTTCAGTGTTACCAGAATTTGACGGTGTGCGATCGATTGTGCGCATTAGATTTTGCAATTGTAATTCATGTGATAACTGAATTTCTAAAGGAACAGCAAACGTTTTGATTTCAATTTCAACATTTCTAAAATTACGTTTCATAAGACCGGTGGTGAGATTGGCAATTTCAACTAATATTTTATTAGCAATTTTATTGGGAATTTCATTCATTGAAAGCACCAACGTAGATGCGTCATAAAAGGCAATAAAATCAGCTGAACGAAGATTATGACGCAAAATACCAATTAATTCAGCTATTAATGATTTTTGGCGATCCATACCAATTCTCGAATAAATTTCTCCTGCATTACTTATATGAACATAACCGATATTACTGGTATAATCATTCTGGCGCAAGCGTTCGATTTCATATTTCAACATTATTTTAAAAACATCATATTTTACAGTACCAGGCACATCATCAAAATCTTTTGAGGTACTTATAAATCCATTATAGGCAACAGAAATACCTTTTCTCGTAATCGTATAATCTCTAATTTCTTTGGCAATTAAATTCTCTACAGGATTATCAAACTGGCAACTAATACATTTAGCTTTAACTGAGTAATCTTGATATTGATGAGCACATTTAAGACAAGTATGCAATACGGATGGCTTATCATAATCCACTCCGATATGTCTTAATTTCTTATTACATTTTGGACAATTCAAATCATCATCAATAGTATTTTGATAATCATTAATAGGTCCTACATAAGCGCAGGGAAAGTGATGCACTAAATCCTCAGTTCTAGCGTGTGAACTAGAACATTGAGGACATACTTCTCGGTAATTTAAATAACCCCCGTTACAATTAGTGCATAGGTACACTCTTTCGGCAAAAGTTGAGGTAAACATTCCTTCATCTTCTGCTATTTTTAAAATCCTAATAACGTTAAACTCATCAATTGAATTAAAATTTACCGAAATTTCGGGATAAAAATATCCAATCCCTGACTTACTATACGGTATTGCTTTTAAATGTTTCTTTTCTCTTGATGTCAACAAATTAATGACTTTATTGATAATTTCCGCTTCAAAAGAAACGGATTTGATCTCCAAAATATCTTTGTTTTTAAGAAAAATCTCTTGTACTCGATTTACCAATAATTCCAATTGTTCTAATGAAAACAAAACTCCGTCAACTAATTCATTAACAATAACATCACTGTTTCCAGATGAGCGTAACAAAAACAATGGTTTTAGATAAATATCTTGATTATGATGACCTCTGATTTTAAAGACTTTTGAACGAGCAAATTCAGGATCAGATCCATCAATAATTAACGCATCAAAACCAATCATTTTTTCGGTAGGCCATTGTTCTGAATTAGTAATGATACCAAAAGAAAAAGGACCAACTTTTATACTATTTTTTTCAGCGTCTATTTTCATTTCCAACGATTTATTCGAACCGTAACATTCATTTTATAAAATGCCTTCCACTTAATTTCACTTTCATTTTCTATAGGAAAAATATCAACCGCAATAGCTCGCGTTGTACTTTCATACTTTTTTTGAAATTCATCGGGCAAGATGTAGGTGGCAAAATAAAAACGTTTAATGTGCCCTACACTTTCCTCCCCATCCGGAAAAATAACGGTTACTTCATCGCCTTCCTTAAAATAGGCAATGTCCTCTTGATTAAAAAATGCTTTGATATAAATATCCTCTTTTTCGTGCATATTTAAAATATCTTCTGATTTGAGGGCTACTTCAAAGTCTGCTTTATAGAGACGCGTAATTGTTCCCTTTATTGGGGAAATATAATACTGAATCATCACTTTATTGGAACCACCATCTCCCATTCCATTGGTTGTATATGAACTTTGAGAAACTTTTGGGTCTATTAATTTTAGTTGATTAATTAGATTATAATAGATCTCATTTTCTTTTCCAATGGATTGAATTTCTACCGTTAGTTTTTCAATTTCTTTTTCATAAAATTCAATTTTACTTTTCGGTGTGATTTCTAGAATTACCTCATTTTTTAATACTTCAATTTGTTGTTTATAATAGGTGATCAAATTATTTTTCTCAGCAATTTCAATTTTATTGATTGCAATGGTTTTATTCAATTGATAAATTTCCTTTTCAGCCCATTGGTCAGTTTTGGGTTGTGCAATTTTTCCAGCAAGCGATAAACCATAGGCATCGGACTCATCATCATATGAAATATACGAGAATACAGTATCTCCAATAGCAACACTATCCCCTTCAAATTTAAAAAATCGCTGAATTGTAATATCTTCAGGCACTCTAATTTTGAGACTTTTAAAAAGAACATGTCCCGGAGCCATGACATAAAAAGTACGCACAAAAAAGAATTTAAACACAAAAAAGATGATTATGAACAATACGATAAAATAGATAATCTTATCCCAATTAACCTTCTTTTTAGCTTTAGGTTTTTCATCTAAATTTCTTAAGATGCCGTCTTTTCTATTAAAATATAAATTTTTCAATGGTCAAGTTGAATTAATCGTCCTAAATCATGTATTACAAAACCTTTTACAACAACTAAATTGGCCAATTCGTCTATTTTGTTATTCAAGTCACTTATTGATCCAAAATCTTCTGTACGCAATGCTATAATTGTCTTGGTTGCATCATATCCATCCGTTTTTCTTACAATGTAGTCGGTTTTGACATTTTCATAACACATAAAATAAACAAAATCTACCTGTTCAAAAAGTTGATCAATTGTTTCTTTAGGATAGTGTAATGGAATACTTATGCTCAAAGTTAACTTGTTTTTGGTACAATAATTTTTGGCTATTTTTACCATATTCAAATATTGATTCAAGTAATTTTCCTTATTACTGTCCCAATCGGGAAAAGTGTGTGGCTCAACATCCAAATGCAATCCTGTTATATTGGACGATAATAATGGTGTAACTTTAGCGACTAAATAAGACTCAACATCTCCTTTAATTAAGTCATTATTACCAATCATTAAATCAACAGAAAGATTAGATTTTGAGAATGCGGCTATGGCTGATTTTAATAGCTCGCTTTGACCACCAATGCTCACTACCAACTTTTTGTATTTCTGTTTAATGCAATATTCGGCCAAAAAATTAGGCGTATGTTCGGTTAGTGTTTTTGACCAAACATATACCTCATCTGCTGTTTTTACAGTGTTTTTAATTTCTAATGAATCCAAGGTTAACGGGACCATCATGTTTTCTACAGACACAGAAGGAATAGCCACATACATTCTTAAAAGATAAAGATACATTTGCTGTTTTAAATCTATTAATTCAATATCTACACTCATTAACTCATCTAAGGTTCTTAATGCCTTAAGCGGATTAAAAGAAAGCGGATCTATTTCATGTCGTGCCTGTTCTTTTCTCAACAATTCTTTAAGCAATAATGATTTATAATAAAACGAATTAAACTGTTTTAATTTATACCGATATTCATAAAAATAGGTCAAAACATCCTTTTCCATTTGGATGTTTTCTTCAGGCATGTCGTATTTTATCTGTTCTGTTTTTATTTGTCTGTAATTCGCTTGTTCTTTTTTATCAAAAACTAACGGCACTCCCACATTTACTCCAAAAGTAAAAAATGACCTATTGGCTGTAGCTGTTGGAATATCATAATAATTGTATCTCGAAAAAACACCCACATTAATATCATTAATTTTCCTTTGTTCTAATTCTATATTTTTAATCAACAAAGCTATAACCGTATCGCTTTTCGTAGCTTTAAGTTGATTAACCGTATACTCATAATTGACATCTATTAATGGCAATGATAAAAATTCTTGATTGAACTGTAAGGAGCTTTGAAGCTGATCATTATAGTCCTTGTAAATATTAAGCAAACTTTTTACTTCAGCATAACTTTCTACATTTTTGAGCATTTCCTCTTGAGTAATCATACCATTTTCATAGAGTTGATACGCGGTTTCTACCCTACTTTTAGATAGTTCTAATCTAAGGTTTACAATGGTTATTTTATATAAATTGAAATGGTAAATTATAGAATGCCACATTTCAAACAATTGCATTTTTTTTGTTCCATCAAACTGTTCAATCTGTGAAACAAATGATTCATTTTGTTTTATTTGAGCCAACGTTTTGTTTTGGAAATAACCACTTTTCAAAACGTCCCATCTCACTTCTGTTTGCACACGGCTACGATAAATAATGTTATCCGCCATTTCCATACCAGGAGCAGAGTTTAATAAGAAATTTGTATTCCAGCCTAATCCCCAATCTTTTTTATACAAATCTGATTCAGCTTTTTTTATCTCTGAGTCAAAATTTCTGGATTGCTGAAGTTTTGTAGTATCATTTGCTTCAAATAATTTACTTGCATCGTTTATTGCACCACTAATGTGATCTATATTATAGGTCTTGTAGTGACCGTCCCATAATCCATATAATTTCTGTATAAGTACATCTGTTGAAATTGTTTTATTTTGCTGAGCAGACAAATGAGTGCTCATCAGAAATAAAATCAATAGTAGTATAGAAATAAAAACTTTCAGTTTGTAGTGTTTTAGGGGGTCGCAAAAGTATGAATTTTTGCGCTTGTTTGATGATTTTTAGGTTGAGAATATAAAATATTAATACAAAAAATCAGATTAACAACTATTATTTTGTTTTAAGTTTATTTTTATTGCGAAATAACAGGCATTGACACTTTGCCCGAATAAAATTCTTTTGTATAGGTGCGTGCATCTTCAATAGAAAACAAGAAAATTCCCCGTTTTTCCAATTGATAAATAATCACCATTTCTTTTTCTGAGATAGCACCATCCAATGCCAAACCCACCAACATTAATTTTGAAAAACCTTGTTTGGTTAATGCTGAAGTATGTTCCATTCTATCAATAGTTTCCTTATCATAATTCCTATTCTTTTCAATGGGTATTTTAAAGGCATTTAATAAAGAAAGGGCTAAAACATAATGATTAACATTATAATCACGTTTTATTACGGCTATGTATTCTAACGCATTATACAATTCACCCTTAAACTCTTGATTATCTTTTTGTTCATCATACAATTCTTCGGTAAATCTTAAAATTAATGGATTAGCCAAAATTCTAGTTTTGGCTTCGCGAGCAACCTTTCTAGTAGCAAAGGCATTCCAAAATGCATATATAGGAATACCGGCTAAATCAACAACCATTCTAATTGCATATCGCCCCAAAATTCTTCTTACTAAAATTTTAAATAGGAAATTAGTTAAGGCAGCCTTAGCTAAATTAAAGATTGTGTACAACATCAAACTCATTTTTGAAAGTCCGCTGTATGGGTTTATTCCAATTTCCTTTTGCGACTTAAGTTTTTTCTCAAAACTAGTGGCAATTAAGGATTGAATATTTAATTCTGCGAATGGATCTTCTTCATTGGGAAATTGGCATGTTTGTGCAATCTTTTTGACCATAGAAATATTGTTATAGGTCAAAAATGCAATTTCAGCTACTAAAAGAATCAAACTAAAAATTAAAAACGAAATTTCTAAATCGATATAATCTCCATAAAGTGGTATCCAAACGGGTGTAATTTTAAATACATTTGGGCCAAATAAATGATAAGGCACATAACATAGAATTACGGCCAATGCACCAGCAATGGCGGCATATATCATCCCATTTTTAATAACCCTATCCACTTCTTTGAGTTGTTCCTCACGCACCAAAGCTATTTTATCGATTTCCTTTTCCTTAATAGGATGAGGCCGATATAACTTCTTTTGGACAAAACGCTCAAGAAAATTCATAGAGATTATTTCCTATTTACTCTTTTAAAATTAGTTCACTAAATCAACCCCAGTATAATTATGAGGGGTAATTTTCTTTAATTCTGTTTTCAAAACAGCTGTAATTTCCAATTGCTCTATAAATTGTGATATACTGGAAGCAGTAATTCCTTCATTAGTTCTAGTTAAAGCTTTTAATGCTTCGTAGGGTTGTGGATATCCTTCTCTTCTCAATACTGTTTGTATGGCCTCGGCTACAACTGCCCAATTATTTTCAAGGTCTTTTTCGAAGGCTTGTTCATTCAATAAAAGCTTATCTAAACCTTTTTGAATGGAATGTAAAGCAATTAAAGTGTGTGAAATTGGAACACCAACATTTCTTAAAACAGTACTGTCTGTAAGGTCTCTTTGAAGTCGAGAAATAGGTAATTTGGCAGATAAATGTTCGAAAATAGCATTGGCTATACCTAAATTACCCTCCGCATTTTCAAAATCAATGGGATTAACTTTGTGAGGCATTGCAGAAGAACCTATTTCACCTGCTTTAATCTTTTGTTTAAAGTATTCCATTGAAATATAGGTCCACATATCACGGGAAAAATCGATAAAAATGGTATTGATTCGTTTCATAGCGTCAAAAAGTGCCGCCATGTTATCATAATGTTCTATTTGTGTTGTTGTTTGACTTCGGTCTAAAGTTAACTTCTCTTTCAAAAAAGTATTGGAGAAGCTTACCCAATTGATACTTGGATAAGCCACAAAATGAGCATTAAAATTTCCTGTAGCACCTCCAAATTTAGCCGAAAACGGTATGTTTTTTAATTGTTGCAGTTGCTGTGATAACCTTTCAGCAAAAACTTTTATTTCCTTACCTAACTTAGTTGGAGATGCTGGTTGTCCATGAGTTCGAGCCAACATAGACACTCCTTTCCATTCTCTACTCAAGTCATTCAGTTGATCAACTATTCTTTGATAGAATGGATGTATAACATTTTCTAGCGCTTCTTTTATAGAAAGCGGAATTGCTGTATTATTTATATCTTGAGAAGTAAGCCCAAAATGAACAAATTCTTTGCTATCACCAATTCCTAAAGCTTCCATTTTATTTTTAATGAAATACTCAACGGCTTTAACATCGTGATTTGTTGTACGCTCGATTTCTTTAATTTCCTGAGCTCCATCACTATTAAAATCAAGGTAAATAGCTCTCAATTTTGAAAAGAGTGCAGAATCAAATGAGCTTAGCTGTGGCAAAGGCAACTCACACAAGGCAATAAAATATTCTATTTCAACACGCACACGATATTGCATCAATGCTTCCTCTGAAAAATAAGAAGCCAAAGGCTCCGTTGATTTTCTATAGCGCCCATCAATTGGACTTATGGCTGTTAAAGCAGATAATTTCATAACCTAAAATTTCAAATTTTAAAATAAGGCTATAAAGGTAGGAATAAAATTAGAAAGTCAAAAAAAGTGGTCATTTATAGTACAAAATGTATCGTTAATAAAAATAACTCATCCATTTTACTCACCAATTAATCGCTCAACTTCTTTAGTTAATTGAACAAATTGCTCCACACTTAACTGTTCTGGTCTTTCGGTGAGTAAAGGGTGTTCGAATGTGGCACCTTTTAGTAAGGGTTTAATGGTATTTCGAATGGTTTTTCTTCGTTGATTAAAAGTAGTTTTTACTACAGCTTTAAAAAGCGCTTCATTGCAATCTAACTTTTTAATGTCCTTGTGAATTAAACGAATAACACCTGACTTCACTTTAGGTGGTGGATTAAAAACATTTTCATTCACAGTAAATAAATACTCAATATCATAATAAGCTTGAAGTAAAACGCTCAAAATTCCGTATACTTTTGTACCCGGTTTTTCAGCAATTCTTTCGGCCACTTCCTTTTGAAACATCCCCACCACTTCAGGCACTTGATTGTGCTCATCGATTACTTTAAACAGTATTTGAGAAGATATATTATAGGGGAAATTTCCGATAACCGCTATTGGCTCGTTGTTGAATCGGCTAAAATCCATTTTCAAAAAATTCTCTTGATGAATCACTAAAGTAGGAAAATGAACTCTCAGATAATCTACAGACTCTTCATCAATTTCAACTACTTCAATTTGTTTTCCTTCTTTTGGCAACAAGAACTGTGTTAAAGCACCTGTACCTGGACCAATTTCAAGAATTTTTGTATACTCCCCATGATTTGTTAGTGAGTCGGCAATTTTTTTTGAAATGTTGTTATCAATCAGAAAATGTTGACCAAGATGTTTTTTAGGTTTTACCAAAATATGATGTTTTTGAAATTCATTGTTGTTTGCAAAGATATACAATCATTAATCTTTTTTAATTATGTTTTCATCATTTGTGACATTTGTCACCTTTCATGTTAGATGGATAGTCTAATTTTGTAATTGAAATTTGGTTATCAACATGAAAAAAATTCAAAGTATTTTTACCTTCAAATGTCCACAATGTTTAAAAGGGGATTTTTATGAATCTAATAAATTCTATAATTTTAACAAGTTGGGTAAAGTAAAAGTCTGTTGTTCACACTGTGGATTAAAATACACAAAAGAAACAGGATTTTATTATGGCGCTATGTACGTTTCCTATGCGCTTGGAGTAGCTTTAATGGTAAGTATTTTTGTTGCAGTAAGTGTATTATACCCAAGTAATTCAACAGGATTTATGATTGGTTCACTGGTTATTGGTATGTTGCTAATGTTTCCTGTTTTATATGCATTGTCAAAAATTATATGGATTAATTTTTTTGAATCGTATAGTAAAGAAGCCGCATCACAAAAAAAGGTTACCTCATAAAGTTGGGCCAAAGGCATCTTCTAAATGTTCAATTTCAAATGTATTGTTTTCTTTTAAGACAATTGAAATAATATCAAATCGTGCTTCCTTTTCTACTTGATGCGAAATTAAATATTCATGTGCTGTATTCACAATGAGTTTTTGTTGTTTACGACTAACGAATTCTTCTGGATTTCCAAAATCAATTGAACTACGTGTTTTCACTTCAACAAAAATTATCAATTCATTCTTTTCACAAATAATATCAATCTCTCCTTTTAAAAAACGCCAATTTTTAAAAAGAATGGTAAATCCATTTTTAATTAAATAACCTACCGCAAGTTGTTCACCTTTATTACCTTTTTCTTTTTTAATATCCATTTTACACTATTTGGAACAATAATTGTCTACTTTTGAAAAACATTTGATAATTGTATCAAAAAATAATTTATTTTAGTCGAAAATTTAAACAAATCATCAAACACAAAGTTATGAAATTAAATCTTAACCTTAAAAAAACCTTCCTTCCCCTTTTTATAGGTGCTACTTTTGCCTCAACTGCTATTGGGCAATTTACTGGAAACATTGAATTTAAAAAAACCGTTGGTAAAATTGTAGTAACCTACAAGTATTTTATTTCTGGTGACAATGTTCGCGTAGAGGAAATTAATGAAAACGGAAACGTTGACGGTATTCAAATTATGGATTTGAAAAAAGAAACAGTAATCGCTTTAAGTCCAGAGCGTAAAATGTATATGGATGTTCCTAATAAAAGACCAGCAACTGAATTAAATGTAAAAGTTAATAAAACAGGAGCAACAAAAACTATTTCTGGTTTAAAATGTACTGAAATTGTTGTTACTTCTGAAGAAAAAGACAGAAAAATTGTATATTGGGTTACCGATGGTAATTACGACTTTTTCATTCCAATGTTAAAAACATTAAACCGTAAAGAAAACCAAGCGATGTTC
The DNA here is from genome assembly GCA_964419055.1 of uncultured Flavobacteriales bacterium. Lineage (GTDB taxonomy): Bacteria > Bacteroidota > Bacteroidia > Flavobacteriales_D > Parvicellaceae > CAYQNU01. Next base: position 78,452 of record CAYQNU010000004.1, read on the forward strand.
TACCTTAAAATTCCAGGAATGGAAGGGAGATTTCCCGTATTAAGTCAAGAATATGTATTGTCAACTGGAGCTTTGGTTTCTGAGTTGAGTACCGTTAGCGTAAATAAAGGGTCTGTTGATGCAGCTAAATTCAAAATCCCCGCTGATTATTCAAAATTTGAAAGATAACTGATCTAAGGATTTAAATAATAAAAAAGCCGATATGCACATATCGGCTTTTTTTGTTTTTAACAAAACAAAACTTCCATAAAAAAAATCCCCATTCCAAATTAATTTAGAATAGGGATTTGATATATATGTTGTCGTTTCGTTTTATCTGCACAAAGCAGGAAAAACAAATCGTAAAAAAGTCCCGATTTTTCAATCGAGACCTTATAATGATGCAAATGTAAGAACTATTTTGATCCGTTGCTTACAATGTTTATAAATAGTAGATTACATCATTCCACCCATTCCTCCTGGCATACCACCGCCCATTGGCATCGGATTTTCTTCAGGAAGATCAGCAATAACACACTCTGTGGTTAACATCATAGCGGCAACAGATGCTGCGTTTTCTAATGCTATTCTAGCTACTTTAGTTGGGTCGATTACACCAGCAGCGTATAAGTTTTCAAAAACTTCAGTACGCGCATTATAACCAAAATCACCTTTTCCTTCTCTTACTTTTTGAACAATAACAGCTCCTTCACCGCCAGCATTGGCAATAATTTGACGAAGTGGTTCTTCGATTGCTCTCTTAATGATTGCAATACCTGTTCTTTCATCCTCGTTCAAGCCATCTTTTTGATCTAATGCAGCAGCAGCTCTAATGTAAGCAACTCCACCACCTGGTATAATTCCTTCTTCAACAGCAGCTCTTGTAGCGGCCAAGGCATCATCTACACGATCTTTTTTCTCTTTCATTTCAACTTCTGAGGCGGCACCAATATACAATACAGCAACACCACCTGAAAGTTTAGCTAAACGTTCTTGCAATTTTTCTTTATCGTAATCAGATGTAGTAGATTCAATTTGCGCTTTAATCTGATTGATTCTTCCCACAATTTGATCTTTTTCACCACTTCCGTTAATAATTGTTGTGTTGTCTTTATCAATTTCTACCTTTTCGCAAGTACCCAACATTTCAACTGTTGCGTTCTCTAATTTGAATCCTCTTTCCTCAGTAATTACGATAGCTCCAGTTAAAATTGCGATGTCTTCTAACATTGCTTTTCTTCTATCACCAAATCCTGGTGCTTTTACAGCAGCAACTTTTAATCCTGCTTTCAATCGGTTAACCACTAATGCAGCTAAGGCATTTCCATCAACATCTTCGGCAATGATTAAAAGTGGTCTTCCACTTTGTGCAACTGGCTCTAAAACAGGTAATATTTCTTGTAAATTCGAAATCTTTTTATCGGTAATTAACACATAAGGATGATCCATTTCGGCAATCATTTTCTCAGGATTGGTTACAAAATATGGGGATAAATACCCTCTATCAAATTGCATACCTTCCACTGTTTTTAATTCAGTTTCTGTTCCTTTGGCTTCTTCTACTGTAATTACACCATCATTACCAACTGCTTTCATTGCTTCAGCAATTAAAGCCCCAATGGCCTCATCATTATTGGCCGAAATAGTAGCTACTTGTTTAATTTTCTCGTTATCGCTACCTACTTCCTGTGATAATTTTTTTAGTTCAGAGACAACCACTTTAACAGCTTTGTCGATTCCTCTTTTTAAATCCATTGGATTAGCTCCAGAGGCCACATTTTTCATACCCGCTGAAATAATTGCTTGTGCCAATACTGTTGCAGTTGTAGTTCCGTCACCAGCAATATCCGCTGTTCTTGAGGCCACTTCTTTTACCATTTGAGCACCCATATTTTCAACAGGATCTTTTAATTCAATTTCTTTAGCTACTGTAACACCATCTTTTGTGACATGTGGTGCTCCAAATTTCTTATCAATTACTACGTTTCTTCCTTTTGGTCCTAATGTAGCTTTTACTGCATTTGCAAGAGCATCTACTCCTCTTTTCATTCGATCTCTTGCCTCAACGTCAAAAACAATTTCTTTTGCCATGATTTTATAATTTTGTGATTTAATTTAAATTTTGTGATTACTTACTATACTAATAAATATAGTAAATGAAGTTATCCAACTACTGCGAAAATATCGCTTTCTCTCATGATAAGATAATCCTTACCTTCAATTTTGATTTCAGTACCCGAGTATTGACCATATAAAACAGTATCTCCAACTTTAACCGTCATCGGTTCATCTACCTTTCCATTTCCAGCGGCTATTACAACTCCTCTTTTTGGTTTTTCTTTAGCCGTATCAGGAATAATTATTCCTCCAATTGTTTTCTCTTCTGCTGCGGCTGGTTCAATTAGAACTCTATCTGCCAAGGGTTTTACATTTACTCCCATTTGATATGATTGTTTTAAGATTAATAATAGATTTTTGAGACAACCGCTTTGGTCATATTTTATGCCAATAACCTATTAAAAAGGAATGTAAGACAAATTGACTTTTTGTAAAAAAAATAGCGCAAAAAAAATGTCATATTGACAATTCAATATGACATTTTAAAATGTTAAAGTTGATTTAAAAAAGCAACTACAATTAGTTTATTGGCGCTTCAGTAGTTGTATTTGTTGTAGGCGCTTCAATTCCAGAATCAAAAGTTTGAGTTGAACCTTGATTATTCGAATATAATACAGCACTTAACAGACATAAAAATCCTATAGTACCAGCTAAATACCAAGTTACTTTTTCAATGGTATCTGTTTGGCTAATATTGCTATTACCTATATAATTGGCAGCTTGGCTACTCATATCCAAACCTCCTCCTTTAGAGTTTTGAATCATTACGATTAAAATCATTAATATCGATGCGATAATAATTAAAATGGAAATTAATACTGACATTTTCTTCGTTAAATTAACTATTTATACTTAAATTTTAGGGTTCGTATTCCAATTTTTCTTTCAAAAATCGAATTCGGCTTGCAAAGAAAACCTTTTTTTCTGGAATTGTCAACATTAATTGCTCATAAATTTTAATTGACTTTAAATAATTACCTTGTGAGGCATAAATATTTGCCAAAGTTTCTGTTACAAAATCTTCGTTTTCAACCAAACTTAACCTTGCCATTTGTTGAGGAGTGATAGCTTCTTTTGATACTGATATTTTTTTATTTTCAACTTTCAAGAAACGATCTATCAAATCTTTTGGTGAGGCTAAGGCCTTATCTTTTTTCTCTGCCAACTCTAATTTGGGAACTTCATTTGGTTCTTCTAGCGGTTTCATGGCAATCAACCAATCACTGAATTTTTTTGGTTTTAAATCTTTTTGATCACGAATATCAATGGAGGAATCTTGCAATTGATGGGTATTTAACACATCCGTTTGATCTTCATGAGAAGCTAAAGCGTCAAGATTTTCTTCCAATAGAAGCTCTTCAATTTCCTCTTCAACATCCAATTGAATCGAATTATTTATGGCTTCCAACAATATATCCTCTTCCAACGATTGAAATTGAGCATCTCTAAAAACCGTCTTAACATCTTCCTCCGGAATTTCATTAATTACATCACTAATCGGAATTTCGTTGCTTTCTTCAGAAACAACTATTTCCTCATTGTTTATTTGTGGTAAATAATCATTATCCAAATGTGAAATTTGCTCAACTTGATCAATAATTGTTTGTAGTTTTTTCTGATAACAAAGCGCATACAATCTGGCACGATCATTTGACATCAAAGAAGCTTTAGACAATTGTTTTTCAAAAAAAACACTTCCCGAGTTTTGTAGTCCTTTTAAATAAAGAGATTGTAACGTACTGCAATAGGGAAATTCATTTTTAAGAATTTCAATATCTACCATGGTTTCCTGATCTATTTTTTCAGGAAAATTCATTAAATGTATTAGCCGTTGGTTATTCAATTGAAAGATGTTCTCAAAATTTGAAAGACAAAGATAAATAAAGTGCGCATTGATTTCAATTAAATTTTAATATCTACTAATCGATAAAAGATTTTTTTGTTAAAATTGTGGCATAATTAATTCCAAAATGAATACCTCTACTGAAATCATTGAACAACATAAGCATGTAGTAAAAGAAATGGGTGTTCTTGAACAAAACTTAGACCTATCACCCGAAAATTTAAAGGAAATTAGTTTTGATTTGGGAGTAACTCCTGATGATTGGAATTTTATTTTGCAAGAAGCGGAGCTGAAATTTTCATTAGCCCAGCAACATTTATCTCGAAAATCCTTTGACTTGGCAATTGAAACGGGGCAAGAAGCACTGTTGTTGAACCCCTATTTATATGCTGCTAGAGGCATTGTTTCAAAAGGTTGGTTATTACGTGCTTTAAACGAAAATGATGATAGCTTACTTGAAAATGCTGAAAAACAGGCAGAATTAACATTGGAAAAAGCCCCTCAGAATAATGCTGCTTTGGAAGTGCTAGCAACTGTGAGTAGTAAAAAGAGAGTAACGAAAAAAGATGCTATTCAAATTACGAATAAAAAAATTTTCCTTGGTTTGGCTGCGGCATTGTTAATAGGGGGAGTCGCAGTAATCATATACACCACGTCATTCGCAAATGAGGTTTCTTCAGAAACAAAATCAAAAGTTGAAATGGTAGAAAAACAGTTGGAAAGTGCCTTCGAAAAGCAAGAAGCACTCATACCAAAAGTAAAAATAGTACTCAAAGGCAAACATGATGAGCCGCAAATTGTGAATAAACTGAATGAAATTGAACAGCAAATAGCTAAAGATATATCCGTAAATGAACGATACCAACTCAATGAAGAGCTGAATAAACTTTTGTCCACCGTGATTTACGATGCCAGCAACACATCAGATAGTAAATTATTGAAAGATATGAGAGTATTGCTTGAAGGAGCTGAAAATAGAATAAAAACGGAACGAAAAAACTACAATGAGGCTGTTCAACAGTACAATGCTGAAATTGCAAATGAAACTCAATTTTTAAAACAAATCTAAATGAAGAAAAGCATTTTTATGGCGGTGCTAAGTATATGCACTGTTTTAATTAACAAATACGTTGGACAAGTATATTACTCGCCACAAGACATTCCCAACCCTAAAGAATTTAGTGATGGATTTATAAGCGATCCTCAAGACTACCTAGTTGATTCGGATGAATTTTATATGAATGAACATATAACTGAATTACGTGACAAAAAAGGTTTTGAATTAGCGGTCATAATAGTGAGTAGTATTAATGATCAGCCGGCTTTGGAATTTGCTACTGAATTAATTAATTTATGGGAAGTTGGAGAAGGAGATAGAGGAATCCTTCTATTGGTAGCGGTAGATGATCGAAATATGGCATTTGCTACTGGATATCAAACTGAGCAATTTTTACCCGATTTGGTAACCAAAAGCATTTCAGAAGAAGAAATCTTACCATACTTTAAAAGTGACCAATATAGTGCAGGATTAAGAAATGGTGTTTATGTTATAAGAAACATACTTATGGATGAAAACATACCGCCCTATATAGAGGAAGCAAAAACCTTTTCTAGGGAGTTTTTTTATTTCAAATTCTATTTGCTTATAGCCTCTGTTCTGCTTATATTGTTGACCTTAAAGTCTAACCCTACAACAAGTACAATTAAAACAATAGGAATAATAGTGCTTTTGGTTGCTGTAATCTCGGTTGTTTTGCATTACTGGTTAAAAAACGAAGGCGCATGGTCCAATTATCTAATGCTTGATATTTTCTGCACCTTCACATTTGTTGCAGTATCCATTACCGCTTATGTACTCAACAAAAGTGGCAAATTTCAACAAGTTTGGATTAATCTAACAATACAAACCATTATTGTTTTGAGCGTACTTACAGCTGCCTATGTTTATCAATTGTATGATATTTTGTACTTATATGGTTTGGCGTCACTCGCTGTTTTTGCCTTGTTTGTTATTTTTTATTGTTTTACTTTTTTGGTAAAAGATCCCTATCGAAAATATCATATTGTTCAATTTTTAAAACTTTCTATTTTTAGAATCGTTTTTCCGATTCCTATGATATATGTCAGAGCATTTATTTTAAAAAAATTAGATGATTGGCGTAATGCTGTTCGTTTTAGTTTAAAAACGGGATTAGAAATGCATAAGTTAGATGAATCAGCAGATAATAAATATCTTAAATCAGGGCAAGTAACCGAAGAAAAAATAAAATCTGTAGATTATGATGTTTGGGTATCTGGAGAGCCTGATGACCTGCTTATTTTAAAATATTCAAATTGGTTTAGCGGATACAGTAATTGTGAGAAATGCCGTTTTGAGACATGGTATCAAGTTTATGATAAAACACTTTCAGCCGCCACTTATAGTAGTTCTGGTACTGGAGAAAGGCAACATGCCTGCCATCATTGTCAACACAGAGTTACTGCGAGATATACGATTCCGAAATTACAAAAATCTTCATCGAGCAGCGGAGGGAGTAGCTCTTCGAGTGGAGGAGGTTCTTGGGGAGGCGGTAGATCGGGTGGTGGTGGATCATCTTCAAGCTGGTAAGGTTCACTTTATTTGAAATCAATATAAATTTTCACCTTTTATGAAATAAAAAAGCTCTTGAATAAAGTTATTCATTATTTTTGTAGCATAAGCATTCTTAAAGAGAACAATATGCTTTCTTTTCTGTTTTAAAGGTTATATTAAGAATAAGTTAGAAGTCATGGAAATTTTACCAGAAGACCCAATTAAATTAGCAGAATTTCAAGCTAAAATCGATGCTGAAGAAAAAATTGAGCCCAATGATTGGATGCCTCAACAATATCGTGAGAGTTTGATTCGTCAGATTTCTCAGCATGCCCATTCTGAAATTATAGGTCAACAGCCTGAAGGGAATTGGTTGACACGTGCACCTAGTTTGAGAAGTAAAAAAATATTGATGGCCAAAATACAAGATGAAGCAGGTCATGGATTGTATTTATACTGTGCTGCCGAAACATTGGGAGTAACACGTGATCAATATATTAAATGGTTACACGAAGGTAAAGCAAAATACGCGAGTGTATTCAACTACCCATCTCCTACTTGGGCGGATATGGGAGCTATTGGATGGCTGGTTGATGGAGCTGCTATTGTAAACCAAGTTTCTTTACAACGTACTTCGTATGGTCCTTATTCTCGTGGTATGGTAAAAATTTGTATGGAAGAAAGTTTTCATCAACGTCAAGGTTATGAAATCATGGCTCGTTTGATGGAAGGTTCTGCTGCTCAACGAAAAATGGCTCAAGATGCTTTGAATAGATGGTGGTGGCCTTCATTGATGATGTTTGGCCCACACGATAGTGATTCAGCTCACTCAAGTCAATCCATGAAATGGAAAATCAAACGAGAAAGTAATGATGCCTTGCGTCAATCCTTTATTGATAAAACAGTTCCTCAGGCTGAATTGATTGGTCTTAAAATTCCAGATGAAAAATTGAAATGGAATGAGGAAACCAAACATTATGAATGGAGTGACATTAATTGGGACGAGTTCTGGAACGTTATTAAAGGTAATGGACCATGTAACGTTAAACGTTTGGCTCACCACAAAAAAGCACACGACAACGGGCAATGGGTTCGAGAAGCGGCACAAGCTTATGCCCAAAAACAAAATAATAAAGCTAAAACAGCTTAATCATTTAGCAAATAATCATCACTGTTAGGAAAAAGTACCTGACCAAAAAATATAAATTATGAGCGATAATCAAGGACCACTTTGGGAAGTTTTTGTACAGCCAAAGGCAGGAAAACCTCACAAACATGTAGGTAGTTTACATGCTTACGACAAATCTATGGCAATGGAAATGGCCAGAGACCTTTATACTAGAAGAGGTGAAGGGTCAGGAATTTGGATAGTGAAATCAGAAGACATATGTTCAAGTATGCCAGAAGATGCGGAAGCATTTTTTGACCCAATGAATGATAAAATATATCGTCACCCTACTTTTTATGTTATGCCAGAAGGCGCAAAACACATTTAAATTAGTATAACTATTCACTTACTAAAGGCTTAAAAGTCGCGTACTTATATAGAGCCGGTTTTAATCGCAATAAAATATGAACTCGAGTTTATTTCAATATACATTAAGATTAGCAGATAATGGCCTTATTTTGTCTCATCGATTGGCAGAATATGTAAGTTGTGGCCCTTTTATGGAAGAAGACCTAGCAATTACAAACGTTGGCTTAGACTTATTAGGTCAAGCAGAATCGTTTTTAAAATATGCCGCTCAAATAAAAGGTGACACAAATGAAGATGCATTAGCATTTTCAAGAGATGAAGATGAATATACTAATTTCCATTTGGTAGAATACCCTAATGAAGATTACGGTTTTTTAATAGCACGTCAATTTTTATTTGATTCGTATGCCATCTCACTGTATGCGCATTTAAAAAACAGTAAAGATGCCACTATTGCTGCCATAGCCGCCAAATCGTTGAAAGAAGTAAATTATCATTTCAAAAGAAGTAGCGAATGGATTGTTCGCTTAGGTGATGGAACGGAAGAAAGTAAGGAACGTATACAATCTTGTTTTGACCATCTATGGATGTATACTCATGAGTTATTTGTAGCCGATGCTATTGATGATGAGATGTTAGCCAATGGAATTGGAGTAGATTTAGCCCTTATTGAAAAGGAGTGGAAACAACGTGTTTCTGCAGTTTTTGGTGAAGCTACTTTAACTATTCCTGCTGTAGAAAAACACTCTTTAGTCTACGGAAAACAAGGCGGACATACTGAATATATGGGCTATCTATTAGCGGAAATGCAGTTTTTGAAAAACAAATACCCTAATGAGGTTTGGTAGACTACCAACGAATTTTATGATAAGAAAATCACCAAAACAATCTTTAACTGTACAAACAAAACTCGTTATGCCTAATGATGCCAATCCTATTGGTAATTTATTTGGCGGACAACTTTTGGCATGGATGGATGAAGTAGCTAGCATTACTGCCTTTAGGCATTGTGGGTGTGTGGCAGTAACAGCTTCCATCAATAACGTTTCATTTGACCATCCAATTCCTCTAGGTTCCTATGTGACCTTAGAAAGTAAAGTTTCACGCACATTTACTTCATCGATGGAAGTTTTTGTAGACGTTTATGTAGAAGACAGCTCCGGAATTAAGAAAAAATCAAACGAAGCAATATTTGTTTTTGTTGCATTAGATGAACATCACAAACCTACCACCGTGCCCGAGTTAGTTCCTGAAACAGAAGAAGAAATCAGAAGATTTAAGTCGGCACTTCGAAGAAAACAACTGAGTTTGGTATTAGCGGGTAGAATGAAACCTGATGATGCAACAGAACTAAAAGCATTGTTTTTTGGTTAAAAAATTAAATAAAACACTAAATGAACGCTGAAAAGTGTATTGAAATATTTAACCTAGCTATTACTGATTATCATATCCATGATGATGTGTATGCACCCATACAAAATCCATTTTCTGAAGGTTCCATAGAACAAGTTTTGTATCTGAAATCTTGGATTGATACCGTTCAATGGCATTATGAAGACATCATTAGAGATCCTAACATTAATCCCATTGAGGGAATGGATTTAAAACGTAAAATAGATAAATCTAATCAACATAGAACAGACGTTGTAGAACTTTTAGATGATTATTACATTTCCTTGTTTGAAAAAGTTACCCCACAATCGTCAGCAACCTTAAACACCGAAAGTCCAGGCTGGGTGGTTGATCGAATTTCGATATTGTGTCTCAAAATTTACCACATGAAAGAGCAAGTAACACGTTCTGATGTGAACGAAGATCATAAACAACTATGCTCCAACAAGTTGGCAATATTGTTAGATCAAAAAAATGATTTAACTACTTCTTTCAATGGTCTCTTGGATGAATTTGCAAAAGGCACAAAAAAAATTAAGGTTTATCGACAAATGAAAATGTATAATGACAATACATTAAATCCTATTCTCTATAAAAAGTAATTTAATAAAGTTATAACTGAGCTCCAAGATTACAATATAGATTTATTCTCCAGCTTTTTCTGTCCTTATTACTATTTGTTAAATTTATTTTTAATTGTAGTAAAATAATTTAGGCTCATTTTAATGAAGATATCTTAAATTATCTCACTTTTGTAGTCTGAATTAACTTTTGCCAATACATCTGCCCAACCGTTGAAAACAAGAATCTCGAATTACTTTTTGTTACTCACATTCTTAATGTTGGGATGGACTGCCTATGGTCAAACATTTGCTGATTCGCTTCTAACAAAAAAAGGTGGTATATATCAAGGCCCAATTGAGTTATCTATCAAAATAGATAGTGTTCAAGTATTTTATACTACAGATGGCTCGTTACCTTCTACATCCTCCTTGCTCTTAAAGAAAAGTTTAAAACTCAATACTACAACTGTTCTGAGATTCAAAGCATATAAAAATGGAAGAGTTATTGGCACAACCACACAGACTTATATTATTGGACGAACGTTTGACATGGCTGTGATATCCATAGCCGTAAATCCCGATGATTTTTTTGGATTTGAACGAGGCATATACGTCAAAGGGTGTTGCGCTTCAGAAACACCTCCCTATCAAGGTGCCAATTTTTGGAAAAATTGGGAAAGAGCCATTAACATTGAGTTTTATGAACCCGATGGAAAATTGGGTTTTAATCAAATGGCTGGGGCACGTATTTTTGGAGGATTCAGCAAAGGATGGCCGATGAAATCATTAGCAATTATTGCACGTGAAAAATATGGCCCTAAACGATTCAAATATCAAATATTTCCTAATAAAGACATTAAAAAATTTAAATCTTTTGTGCTTAGAAATTCAGGTGGAGATTTCAATAAAACGCATTTTAGAGATGCCTTTATGACTGATTTGGTAGAGCCATTGGATATGGAAATCCAAGCCTATCGGCCAGCGGTTGTTTATATAAATGGTGAATATTGGGGAATTCACAATATTAGAGAAAAAATTAATGAACATTACATTGAAAATAACACAGGAGTAAACAGAGACAGTATAGATTTGATGCGACACAGAGGTGATGTGCAATTTGGGGATGGTAAAGAATATAAAAAACTTCTGACATTCTTGGGGAACAACACCTTCGAAACAAATGAAAAAATTCAAGAATTAGATACTTGGATGGACATTGACAATTATATCAATTACAACATTGCTGAAATATATATTGATAATCGTGATGCCGGAGGAAATATTCGCTATTGGAGAGAACGAAAAGCAGATGCGCGTTGGCGATGGGTATTTTATGATACCGATTTGAGTTTTGGAATAAGTGATTGGAAGGCATACAAAGTGAATACCTTAAAGCAAATGACTACGGCAAGCAATGAAATTTGGCCCAACCCTTCTTGGAGTACATTTATTATCAGAAAATTACTGGAAAACGACAGTATTCAACAAGTATACACAAACCGATTTGCGGATCACTTAAACACTATCTTTCTTCCCAAGAATGTACTATTCAAAATTGACTCGATACAAAATTTGATCAGAAACGAAATGCCCAACCATATAAAAAAATGGCCTACTTTAAGTATGAAAACTTGGGAGAAAAATGTTCAAGTATTAAGGGATTTTGCTACCTACAGGCCCAATGCCATGCGTGGATTTATTATGGAAAAATTTGGTTGGACAGATACCATTTATGTCGGAATAGGTGATTTTAAGTCTAAAGAAGGAAAAGTAAAATTAAATTCGCTAACCCTCAACCAATCTTTTTATGGTTGGTATTTTGCTGGTTGTCCAATTACTGTAGAAGCCATACCCCAACAAGGTTATGACTTTGTAAAATGGGAAGGTATTAATGTTACATCAGCGGCCTTTACTATTGATCCTCAAGAAATAAAAGGTGTTATTTATCCTGTTTTTAAAAAAAAAGTAGTTAGTAAATTTGCTCAATCCATAAAGATTAATGAATTAAGCTGCAAGCAGGATTCACTTGTTGATACAGGAGATTGGATTGAATTATACAATTTGGGAAATGAACGCGTTGATTTATCTAATTGGGTTATTATTAATAAAAAATTGGACTCATATACGTTACCTTCCGGCAGTTTCATTGAACCTAAAGCCTTCTTAATCATAGCTCGATCTCCAAAAAAAATGAAGAAACACTTTGATGAGTTGGATGAATCAGTGTTGCTTGAAGATAAAATGACCATCAAATTTAATGCTGAAGAAGAAGCGCTATTTATAGCCGATCAGGATGGAAATTTTGTGGACTCAATTGTGTATAATTTATTGGAAAAAACGAATTCATTAGACAGTTTTCAAACCATAATCATTTCTAAAAACAACCCAGCGTACAAAAGCTTATTTCAAGAATTTGAACTGTTAAATGTTCCAACGCCTGGGGCTGAAAACAGTAATTTTGAAGATGCCGCAAATTCCAATAATTTCAATATATGGACATTTATTAAAAAATATCAAATTCTAATTACCTCAGGAACTGTTGGTTTATCCTTATTATTAGTACTCTTATTTATAATTAAGAGACGTAGAAAGAAGGTTATGGAGAAAAAATAAATAGCCAAATAATTTTTATACTTTTGCAGCCGAAATTTTAAAAATTATAAATGAAATCGTATTTAATTATTGCAAGTAGTCTATTACTTTCCATTAATGTGTTGGGGCAAATAGACGACAAAGAGGCTGTTCTAAAGAAAAAAGCAGCAGGAACAGGAGATTCTACAAAAACTTGGAAAGCTGGGGGAGTTTTTAATGCCAACACCACTCAAGTGGCTCTTTCCAATTGGGCTGGAGGTGGACAAAACTCTATATCCGTTCAAGGTATTTTAGGTTTATACGCTAACCATGCAAAGGGAAAATTAGCTTGGGACAACAACCTAGATTTGGCTTATGGTATGGTAAAACAAGGCAATTTAGATTGGTTCAAAAATGATGATCGTATAGAGTTAAACTCCAAGTTTGGTTACGAGGCCTCAAGTAAATGGTATTATGCAGGATTAATTAACTTTAGAACACAATTTGTTGAGGGATATAACAAACCGGGGGAAACCAATTATATTTCCAATTTTTTAGCTCCTGGTTACACTACCATTGCTTTGGGGATGGATTACAAGCCAAATGATAATTTTACTGCATTTATATCACCTGCTACAATAAAAGTAACAATAGTAACAGATGAATTATTGTCAAATCAAGGTGCATTTGGCGTATTACCTGGACAAAAAGTGAGATCTGAGTTTGGTGGTTATGTTAAAGCGATGTACCAACAAAAAAAGTTGTTTGGAAACGAAAATTTATCTTTTAAAACTAACGTTTCATTATTTACCAATTATGCGGATGACCCTCAAAATATCGATATAACTGCAGATGCTATTTTTACAGCAAAAGTGGCAAAATATTTAAGTGTAAGTTTATCCGCCTTTTTAATTTATGATGACGATATCAACATCAAATTATATGATGATAACAATATTGAAATTGGTGAAGGTCCAAGAACCCAATTCAAAGAAGTATTAGCTCTTGGATTTGCTTACAAATTTTAGATATCGATAATCTTATTGATGAAAAGGTAGTTTCTTTTAGAAATTACCTTTTTTTCATTTTTATGACCTTTAATTCAGAAATGGTTACCGATACTTTATTGGTCATTGTAAAGTCATATATTTATTCCTAATTTTACCTCAAGGTTATCGCAGTAAGCGAAATGCACTAAGATAACAACGAATTTTTCAGGTAAATTTGGTTTTAAAGTTTAGGTTTAGAAAAGTCCAGATACATAAAGTCTGGACTTTTTTATTTTTATACAATCTTCTAAAAATTAATTTTGAAACGTGTAGTTTGAAATCCTCCAAAAATTCCAAATCCGTTGGTGACATTTGAATAAACTTGCACTGGTTCAGAAAAAATATCACCATTTGTTGTGCTGTACAAATTAAGTGCTTTGTCATATAAATAAACATCATTTGAAACAGATGTAATACTTATTTGTAAAAAGTCATAATAGGCACTATAATCATTACAGGAAACCTCCAATGTTTTGGTTACGCCATCAAATAACTCATCTGTGAAGGTTGCAAACTCAACCATTTGATTTTGATCCAAATCCAAAGAGATATCATTTGAAGAAAATTGAGCTGGATTAAAATAAAATTGTCCTGAAATTAAAGATCCAAAGCCCATTTTTATTTGATAATAATTAGTTTCATTAGCTGGGTCATTAAAGCTGATTCTCAATTTCAAGAGCGTATCACCATCTGTATTTACATAGGAAGATGTATCAACTGAAATGATTGAAACACTGTTTGGAATTTTTGTCTTGGCTTCCACACCTTTATAATTAGGTGCACTAACTTTCACTTTGTAGGTTTGGCTAGCTACTGGCGAGTTGGCACCTTTATAAAAACCTTGAGAATCATACACAAGGGTTTCAATCAAATTATCATTAGCATCCAAAATACTCACTGTTCCATTTTCAATAGAACTCAACTCACCATTATCAATTACACTTAAACTTCTACTTAAATGCACCAGAAATGTTGAATCTGGAGTAATTTTAGAATTAACAACAATCTTTGGGGTTTTATATTCTCCTTCAAATTCTAAATACTTTTCGCAACTTGTAAAAAAAGTGGCAAAAAATGTCAAAACTATTAAAGAATGGAAAGAATTTACTATTATCGTTTTCATACTTTTAAAATTTAAAACTATAACTTACTGAAGGAATTACAGGGAAAAGACTCACTTGGGTTAATCGTCTATTTCCCAAATCATCATTACTAAAGTAAAGGAAAAATGGATTCTGTCTACTGTAAGCATTATATAAGCCAAAACTCCAAGTTCGTTCACCATAACGTGTTTCTTTATGAACATTTACACCAATATCCAAACGATGATACGCTTTCATTCTATAGTTATTTCTTGATTCTATGTTCTCAATTTCATATGCCCCATAGTTATATGGATTGCTAAAATCAACAGCATTGAAGGATAAATATCTTTCGGTTCCTAAGGTCACCGCATTGCCCGTTCCATATACCCATACAACACCTATATCAACACGTTCGTTTATCTCGTGTGTGATGGCTATTCCTATGTCATTTCTTCGATCATATTTGTAAGGAAAAGGTTTTCCAAAATTCAAATTATCAAATTGCCGCGTACTCCATGCCAAAGTATAACCAATCCATCCACTGGTTTTACCGATCTTCTTTTCAAACAAAAACTCCGCTCCGTAAGCCCACCCTTTACCGGTTTCAACTTTGTTCTCCCAATTAACCGCATCACCCAAAAAGGAAGCCCCATCTTTATATTCAATTAAATTAGCCATTGTTTTATAATAGGCTTCAACACTGAGTTCGTATTTTTTATTAACGGTCTGTGCATATCCAATGGCTATTTGATGTGACAATTGAGGTTTAACATTTTCAGTAGGAGGCAACCATAAATCGGTGGGTAAGCCAATACCACTATTCGTTAATAAATGTAGGTATTGCGCCATATGTGCGTACGACATTTTAAACGAACTTTTTTCATTAATCAAATACCTTCCCGAAAAACGAGGTTGTGGATATGCATAAGTTTTGTTTTTAAGCGAAAAACCCGATATATGAAGCCCAAAATTAACTTTTAATCGAGTATTGATTTTAAAATCATCACCAATATAGGCCCAATATTCGTGTGCATAAATTGTACTTGAACCAAAAGTAGTATCCAAAGCCGTTTGTCCTCCGTCTACAAACTCGAATTTGTTGACACCTGGTGTAAACGTATGAAAAGTATAACCTGCACCAAATTTCACATAATGATCAGGATGGGGGGTGTAATCAAAATCCACTTTAGCACTAAAATCTCTGATTCCAGAAATGTAATCAAATGCAATTTTGTTATTTACATTTCCACTGGGTTTTTGAATTTCTTCTTGGAAAGACACACCGGTGTTAAAGTTGTAGTTACTGAACGTTAAAGTAGAGTTGCTAAACAATTTAGGATTGACTAAATAATTCCATCTTAAGGCAGCTATCGCATTTCCCCATGCCAAACCTGTATTAAAGGTTTCTTTATGTTGCTCCCCATTCACAGTGTACTCATCAATAGACCTTAAATAAAATTTATCCTTTCCAAAATAACCACTAGCAAACAATCGGCTTTTATCTGAAAATTTATGATTGATTTTCGCATTCATATCATAAAAATAGTAACCACCTACTCCTTGACCTTGAGCTGCCGCTACAATTAATGGTCTAGCTAACAAATCGATATATGTCCTTCGAGCTGAAATGGCAAAGGAAGTTTTTTCTGATTTTATCGGTCCTTCTAACATTAATTTAGAAGAAATTATACCGATAGATCCTTCTCCTCTCAGTTTTTTTGTGTTTCCTTCTTTCATCCGGATGTCAATAACGGATGAAAGTCGACCGCCATATTGAGCAGGAAAACCTCCTTTAATCAATTGAACAGAGTTGATAGCATCAGCATTAAAAACTGAGAAAAAGCCGAATAGATGAGAAGCGTTATAGACCGGCACCCCATCCAACAAAATTAAATTCTGATCTGGCCCTCCTCCTCTTACATATATACCTGATGCTCCTTCTGAGCCACTTTGAACTCCTGGTAATAATTGAATCGTTTTTAAAACATCTTGTTCTCCGAGGAAAACAGGCAATGCTTTAACTTTATCCATAGAAATATCAATGGTACTCATTTGAGAGTTTTCTTCAATTTTATTGGTTCCTGATCCTGTTACCGTAACTTCATCTAACTCATTTTGACCATTCAATTCTATAGTTAGTTGATAGTTTTTATCCAATTTAAGGTATTCCATTCTGTTTTCAAAACCCACAAAAGAAAAACGTAATTGGGCAGAATCACCAGTCAATGTAATGCTAAAAAATCCATAGAGGTTAGAAGTTGAACCCTTGGAAGATTTATAATCATAAACGGACGCACCAATTAAGGGTTCACCCGATTTTGAATCCAAAATATAACCCGAAACGGTATGTTGTGCTATTGAGTTGCTAGCAAAAAATCCAATACATAATACTGTAATTAATAAGAACTTAATCATAGGGTGTTTTATAAGTTGTACAATAACGAAAAAAAGGAAAAAATTATTGTATTAATAGTATATTTAGGATTATAGAGATTTGGTTCTACCTCCATCTACAGGAACATTTATCCCTGTGATGTAACTAGCTGAAGGAGAAGCTAAAAAAGCTATAGCATTGGCAATTTCTTCAGGTTCAGCAAAGCGTTTCATAGGCACTTCGTTAGTCATTTCGTTTGCAATATCTTGATACGATTTACCCGTTGTTTGAGCTTTGTTGGAGATAATATTTTGCAAACGTTGGGTATTTGTTGCTCCAGGTAGTACATTATTTACAGTTATTCCAAAAGGCGCTAATTCACTGGATAATGTTTTTGACCAATTGGCCACTGCACCTCTAACAGTATTCGATACACCCAGCCCAGAAAGTGGTTGTTTTACTGAAGTTGAAATTACGTTAATGATTCTACCAAACCCTTCTTTTTTCATTCCATCTACCACACATTGAACCAAGGTGTGATTGGCAATTAAATGCATATTAAATGCGGATATAAAATCTTCAACTTTAGCATCAATTGCGCTACCTGCTGTTGGACCACCAGTATTGTTAATCAATATATGAATTGGGCCATTTTGTTCTATGAATTGTTCTACTCTAACTTTTATTTCTTGGGGATAATTGAAATCTACTTTAATAAAAAAGTGACACTGTTTCCCTGAAATAGGTAGGGTCTCTTTTACTTTTATTAGTTCTACCTCATTCCGGGCAATAAGTACTATGTTTGCTCCCATTGCAGCCAATTGCATAGCAGTTGCTTTGCCAATACCTTGAGTACTTCCGCAAACTAATGCTGTTTTGTTGGTTAGATTTATGTTCATTAGATTTGTAAAAAATTTATAGAACAAAGGTATAAAAAATTGATTGGCATTATGACTGCAGAAAAGAAAACTATATTTATTCATATTCTAAAAACTGGGGGAACCTCAATCGTATGTGAATTAAACAATTCTGAGTGGCAGATTAAACCAAATTTTTACTACAGACACATATTTTACGAAACAAAGAAATCTAATAGTGAAGATATTTTTGATAAAAATAATTTTCAAAAATATCAAAACTACAATTTGTTTATGTTTGTTAGAAATCCTATCGAGCGACTTTTTTCAGAGTATTATTACTTAAAGGACAGACCAGAGTTTATGGCATTACTTTCTCGAAAACCAACAACTTTTTTTGAGTATTGTAGCCTTGTTAATACTCAGAATGGGATGATTAAGTTTTTGTTAGGTCAAAGAATCTATTCAAATAAAAAAATTGGTGTAGCTGAATTTGATACTGTTAACGAAGCAATTGAGAAAATTCCAATTCGAATTGGAGTATTTGAAAGGTATGAAGAGTCTCTGAGCTACCTTGCAGAATATTTTGGTATAGAATGGTCGGAGACAATCGAAAAAAAACGAGTAACAATCTATAAGCCTTCCAAAATTGAATTGACAGAAGAACAAATTCAACTAGTTAAGGGTTTTAATAAATTTGATTATATGCTTTATGAATTAGCTTGTGAAAAATTAAATGAAAGTAAATTTGATGAATTAGATATTAAAATCACAGGTTCTAAATATGATTATGTGCTAAAATATACTGAGCGTTTTGTATTGTTTGAATCGAGTTTTACAGATAAAAGATTTTTGGAATGGAATGGTTTGTTTTTCAAAGAGTTAAACGAAGCGTTACATAAAGAGGTGAAAAATGGAAAAGAATATGTTGAAAAATGGAATAGGTGTGTTTATCATCAATTTATTCATGCTTTAAAAGAAATAGTTCAAAATTATGCTCCCGATAATGAATTCATTTTAAAGGAAGAACCGTTAGAAGCGTCAGTTAAATTATCCGAATTCATTAAAAATAGTTTAAATTTGTACCCCAATGTTAAAATAGGATTACAATTTCATCAAGATTTATTAAAAAAGTATTCTTGATTATAGCGATTAATCACTAATTTTAGTTTAATTTTGCAATAAATTAAATTTAAAAATATGAAAAAAATTTACAAAAAAATAATGGCATTGTCTGCCATTGCTATTGCATCGATGAGTTCGATGGATGCGCAGTGTACATACACCGTTAATGCTTATGACTCCTATGGCGATGGTTGGCAAAATGATGAAATTACCATTACTATTAATGGAACTCCACAGACTTATAGTTTGTCTTCTGGTAGTTCAGGGTCATATAATTTTACTGTTAATACAGGAGATGCTTTATCTATTTCTTTTGCAACAGGTACATGGACGTATGAAGCCAGCTTTGACATTGTTGATAATGTCGGTCAGGAAGTTGTAGCTTATGTAGCTCAAGGTGCATTTAGCGGAGTAATTTACACTGGTACCGCAGAATGTGTAATTTGTGGTGTGCCTACAAATTTAAACGCTTCTAATATTACCAACACTTCGTTTGATATGAATTGGACTGCAGGTATTGTTGGTGCTTTATCTTATGATGTTGAATATGGTCCAGATGGCTTTACACCTGGAACAGGAACTTTAATCCCTGGTGTTACTGGAACTACAGCACCTATTTCAGGTCTTACACAGGTTACTAATTACGATGTATACGTAACTACAAATTGTGCAAGTGAAACAAAAGTAGCGGGTCCTTACAGTGTATTGACATTGCCAAATTGTTCTGCCCCTTCACCAATTATTACAAGTGTAGTAGATCCAGAAACAATTGATTTATTTTGGACAGGTGGTTCAACAGGAGAAACTGAATGGGTAATTGAATATGGAGCTACAGGTTTTACGATTGGAACTGGTACACAGGTTGTTGTATCGCCTAATCCAACTACAACTATTACCAATTTAACTCAAAATACTGCTTATTCTTTTTGGTTAAGAGGTGTTTGTTCTGTTCAAGATTCCTCATTATGGGTTGGACCTTCTAACGTAACTACTCCTTTGTGGTGTCCTAACCCTTCTGGATTAGGAGTTTCTTCTGTTACTTCTACGTCTGTTGATTTATCTTGGACACCAGGCGCAGGTGCAGAAACTGAATGGAATTACCAATATGGTCCAGCTGGTTTCACTCTAGGTTCTGGAACAATTGTAAATACTACAAATAATACCTTGGAACCTTTGACAGGTTTGAATTCTGGTACTGCTTATGAATATTATGTTCAAGCAGTATGTGGAAACGGTTATTCTTCTTTATTTGTGGGGCCATTCAGTTTTGCAACAATTGTCACTAATGATGAAGCTTGTGATGCTATTGCTGTGCCAGTTGATGGTTTAACAAGAACTTTTGGTAACTATGGGTCAACCGATACTGGTAACCCTGGAAATACATCAAACCAAAATGTTTGGTTTGAGTTTACTGTTCCTGCTTCTGGTCACGTAGCTATTTCTACTTGTGGTACACCTTTCGATACAGAATTGAGTGTGTTTGCTTCAGGAGCTACTTGTGGAGATTATTTAACTTTTTCAGAAATTGAGTATGCAGATTATCATCCATTTGACCCTGCTAATTGTGCTGGTGTTCACCCTGCAGGTGTAGAAATTTGTGGTTTAGTTCCTGGTGAAACACATTATTTAAAAATTGGTAACTATTATTCAGGTCAGCCTTTTAACTCTTTTCCATTAACGTTATGGGATTTAGGTGTTGAAGCGGGAGTAGGTTCTACTATTACAGCTTGTATTGGTGATACCGTAAACTTAATGGGATCAGTATCGGGAACTATTTCAGAAACAATGGGCTATTTTGCACATACAGGAAATCCATTTGTAATATATGACGATTCATTAGCGGTTACAGGAAATATGCCTTCAAATGGAACAACAATTTATGTAGTAGAAAACCTTTGTATGGCTGATACTGCTTTTATTACTGTAAACGTTGCTCAACCAGCTTCTTCTGGAACGGCTGTTAGCCCATTCAATGCTTGTAATACAGGTACTGTTTTCTTACCAAATGGTTTAACTGGGACTGTAACTCAAGGTGGTACCTGGACTGATAATACTGCAACAGGTTTGTTGTTTACGAATCAATTTGAAGCTAAAGGATTGCCAGTTGGAACTTACCAATTTACCTATACAGTAGGTAATGGTGGTATTTGCCCTCCTTCTTCAACTGTGGTTACTGTTAACTTACAAAACTGTACTGGTGTAGAAGAAAACAACTTGGCTTTCTCTATCTATCCTAACCCAAACAATGGTCAATTCTTCGTTACAACAAACGCTACAGAATTAGTAACTTTTGAAGTGATGGATATCACAGGTAAAATTGTTTTCAAAACAAATGCTACCATGAATGCTGGTGTTCAAAATGAAATTAATTTAACTGAAGTAGCTACAGGAATGTACATTGTAAAAATGTCATCTGAAAGAGGTGTTTCAACTCAAAATGTGATTATTAAATAATCCACTTTAAATCTTTATATGAAAGGGACATTGAAAAATTCAATGTCCCTTTTTTTATGAATGGAATTTTATAATTATAAAAAATTAATAAAATGCGAGGAGTGCTATTTATAATTGTAGTTTCTTTATTTACTCATGAGGTTGTAATAAGCCAAAAAGATTATACCCCTAGCCCTGATTCATTGTCAAAATGGATAACTGCTCGATATGAACTTGCAGTTCTTGGTAAACCAGAAAAAGTGGAGAAGCTGATGGTTGTGCGTTCAACAGGTTGGGGCTGCAGATGCCCTGAACAGTATATTGGAGTCTCTACCTCCACTCAAGAAGGACCGTTCATCCACATTATTTCACCTGAAACTTTTCCTGTTTCTGATTCTATAGGTTATAGCTTGGTTGTTAAAGGCTTTTTTACGGGTAAAAACATACAGTTAGACTTAAGAATGAATGAAGACGAACCTGATGAATGGGTGTATAACTTACCCGAATTTAGAATAATAAAGTGGAAGTACAATAAAAAGGGATATAACCGCAAATGGTTTATAATACTCAACAACAATAGCTTATCCCGAACTTAGGTTTATAATAATTCTAGATTTCTTTTATCGAGGTTAAAGCGACCCAACCTACTTTATTGTCAAAATTAATCTTTGCCCAAGCATCCGTTCTTTCAATTAAAGCTACTTTACTTCCTTCATGTAAACTAAAAGCAACAGAAGAATTAGATGAAGGTTCATTCATAATTTCTACTACGGGTTGGTAAATAATAGCAGTATTAACCGTTGTCAATTGTTTTTTCTGTAAAAAACCAAATAGGAAGGATATACTAATACCCGTAATAAAGAGTATAGATAAAACAGGAGTCACTTTTTGGATCACTGCTTTCTCAAAAAATGTATTTGAAACGATAAGTATGGAAAAGAGTAGTACCAGACCAACACCAATCCAACCCCAGGCATTATAATTGGCTCCAATAATTCCAAACAACCATGTGAGCACACCTTTTGAATTGTTTTTTGGTTGCTTATCAACTAGCAAGGCGTTAACCAAAGAAAGATTGTGTTGTGCATCGTCAAAATTTGGTTTCAATTTCAGCGCCTTTTCAAAACAATAAACTGCTTCGGGTAGGTTATCTAATTTGTATGCCGCATTACCTTTGTTTAAATATAACTCAGGCGATTGATAACCAATTTTCTCAATGCTATCATATCTCACAAATGCACCACTGTAATCTCCTGACTCATATAACTTATTAGCTGAATCAAACAGTTGGTGAATGTTATTTGCCCATCCACTAAATGGGATACTAAAAAATAGAACCCAAACTAAAAATATCTTATTTTTTAACATAGCGTTCGATGGTTTTTATAAGATCAATAGTTGAATTTAATGTTTCTTGAGCTCCTGCAACAGAAGTTGGTGAAAAGCGAGCCATTTTACTTTCTTCAAGTAAAATAAATAAGTTGTTAATTACAACCTGGTCTACTTTTTTAAGCTCTAAATTTTGTTTAAGCAACTCATCAGTCAATAGTGAGAGAGGGATTTCAAGCGATTTACATAAATAATCTTGCAATCCTTTATACAATACTTCATAAAATCCTTTATCATCCTTACTGTCTAATTTTGATTGAGCACCAGCCAACATTTTTAATGCATTTTTCGAAAGTTTTTTTGTTGAAGTGACTTCATCAGACTTCTCATTATTTTTTCTAAGGAAAACAAATACAATTAAAGAAAGTGCCGAAGGAAAACCAATTAAACCATAAAATAATCCTGAACCCCAAAAATCTTCTGAGGCATTGGTTAATTGTGTATCGTAATGAATGTGCCTGATTTCATTATTAATAATTTCTACATCTGTTTTGGTTGCACCTTTCGATACGATGGCGTTACCATCACCTTTCGATACGGTAATTATTTGTGCTGGATGACTTAAAGTTACGTATTTTTTGCTCGGAAAATCGAAGTAAGAGAATTCTAATGCCGGAAACTCAAAAGTACCGTGATGTCTCGGAATAACCAAATAATTAAACGTAATTGAACCCGAAATACCGTTTGCATTGAGCTTTGTTTTATCAATTATTTCTGGATCATAAGCCTCAAAGTCTTTTGGTAACGCTAATTGAAATGGTTCCAATAATTTCAAATTTCCATTTCCTGAAATTTTAATTGAGATATCAAGAGGTTCGTTTGCTTTTAAGGATGTGGTGGAATAGGAAACTTCCATTTTATAATCGCTTCCCGCTTGGTTTTGAAAACTTAAAGGAGCACCTGATGGCAAAGGTTTTACCTTGATGGTTTGGCTATTGCTTTTGATGGTTTCTTTTGAGCCTGCTGAAAACATGCTACCTCCAATAACAATGTCTAAAGATAAAGCTGGTAATTCAAAAGTCCCAGAAGAGCGTGCAAACAAAATTTCTTTTTTTAAAGGTATCACCATATACCCTTTTCCATTAATATTTTCTTGAGTTTGAGGCCAACCTTGTGTGCCTGCAGGAATTTCTTCAGACCACAACCCCTTTTGCATCGGAAAATCAGCATCTTGAATTGAAATGTTCGAATAATGGCTGTATAATTTATACGTGACTAAGGTGTGTTCTCCTTCATACAATTCATTTTTTGCTGTTTCTATTCTAACAAAAAGATTCGAATTTTGAGGCACTATTGTTACATTTGGATCACCTTCTCCCACGGTTATGGTGTGTTGTTTAGAAGTGTATTCCTTGCCATTCATTATAAATGTAAAGGCTCCAACAGTAACTTTACCTTTCTCGGTTGGTTGCAAAATAAACGAGTATTTTGAGATGAGCATATCACCACCAAATGAGCTGCCAAATGAAAAACCACTGGATTCACTTCCTTCATCAATAATCGAAAGTTTTGAGAATGTTGGTTTTTTGATTTTAATTCCGCTGTGCGAAATAGAAGCCATTCCATTTTGCATTTTCAATTTCAACGAATACGATAATTTAATCTGTTCTCCTACTCCTGGATAAGAGTTGGAACATTGCACATCAACATACAGATCTTGACTGAACAACGATGAACAAACCGCCAAAAGCAACGCCAATAAATAGATACTGTTTTTCATTGTTGGAGTTATTAATTTTCACGATACATTAAGCCTATGCAAAAAAATAAAATTTTAATTAAACGACTAGCTTTAATGTGAAAAACAACGATTTTTTTAACTTTTTTTTAGAATCAAATAATTCAATATGATAGCAATTACTCCATACTTTGAATTACAATTCTTTTCTCAGTCGCGCCACAGGTATATCCAATTGCTCTCTGTATTTTGCAATAGTTCTCCTTGCGATGTTATAACCTTGTTCCTTTAATATTACTACCAATTTTTCATCTGTCAGTGGTTTTCTTTTATCTTCAGCTTCAATTGCATCCGATAAAATCTTTTTAACTTCACGTGTAGACACTTCCTCTCCGCTATCTGAAGTTAAGGATTCGCTGAAGAAAAACTTTAACAAGAATACACCGTAGGGAGTATCTACATATTTGCTGTTAGCTACTCGAGATATAGTACTGATATCCATTTCAACAATATCGGCAATATCTTTCAAAATCATAGGTTTGATTTTGGTTTCATCGCCCGATGAGAAAAATTCACGTTGATATTCCATTATGGCATTCATGGTTATCATCAAGGTATGTTGACGTTGTTTGATAGCATCAATAAACCATTTTGCGGAATCGATTTTTTGTTTTACAAACATTACGGCATCCTTATCGCTTTGGCCTTTTTTACTTTCGCTATAGGCTTTCAACATTTCCATATAATCCCTACTCACCTTAAGCTGAGGTGCGTTTCTTGAATTAAGAAGTAAAGTTAATTTACCTTCTTCATCTTTAATGGTGAAGTCGGGAATGATTTGCTGCATTCCTTTTCCAGTTTCTACAGCAGAATTACCTGGCTTAGGATTCAATTTTACAATTTCTACTATCGCATTTTTTAAATCCTCTTCTTCAATATCAAATTTCTTTAAGATTTTATCGTAATGTTTTTTAGTAAATTCATCAAAACACTCTTTTAAAATAGCTTGAGCAGTAATGATGGCAACTGTAGGTTTTTTTCTTTTTAGTTGAAGCAACAAACACTCCTGCAAGTCACGCGCACCCACTCCTGGAGGATCTAATTCTTGAATCATACCCAACACCTCCTCCAATTCTTCTTCGGTGGTATTAATATTGGCACTAAAAGCCAAATCATCAACAATGTTGCTCAATTCTCGGTATAAATAGCCTGCCTCATCCAGATTTCCAATCAATTGAAAAGCTAAATCCAACTGCTTATCGTCCATAATTCGCATAGATATTTGATCTTCAAGCATATCTTGAAAGCTTTGCCCGCCTGCTAAAGGAACTACTTTTTCATCACTATCTGGCCCAGTATTTTTTACCGACAACTTATAATCAGGAGTATCATCGTCAATATAATCGTTTACATTAAAATCGTCCCGTTTATCATCAACTTCATTTTCCCATTCATCGTCTTTATTATCAAAATCCTCTTCTTGATTTTCGCCATCGTCATAATCTTCATCTGACTGATCTTCCAAAGCAGGATTTTCTTCAATCTCTTGTTTAATCCGTTGTTCCAATTCAATGGTAGGCACCTGCAACAATTTCATTAGTTGAATTTGTTGGGGTGACAACTTCTGCAACATTTTATGTGAAAGTGACTGTTTTAATGCCATAATAAATAAAAATCGATAAATTTGATAACTTGAATGAATTTGATATAGGCTAAATTACACTATTTTTCTGAATATCTATTAAAACTCTGCATTTTTAGGATATCTAGGAAAAGGAATAACATCTCTAATATTGGTCATTCCTGTTACAAACATCATCAAACGTTCAAATCCTAAACCAAAACCTGCATGAGGTACTGTTCCAAATCTTCTGGTATCTAGATACCACCAAACGTGTTCCTCAGGTATATTGAAATCGGCACATTTCTGTTTTAAAATATCATAGCGTTCTTCTCGCTGCGAGCCTCCAATTATTTCGCCTATTCCCGGAAAAAGAACATCCATAGCAGCTACTGTTTTTCCATCATCGTTGTTGCGCATATAAAATGCTTTGATTTCTTTTGGATAGTTGTATAAAATAACTGGTTTATTAAAGTGCTTTTCAACTAAAAAACGTTCATGTTCAGAGGCTAAATCAACACCCCATTCAACAGGGAATTTAAATTGTCCTTTTTTGAATGGTTTTGATTCCTGAAGAATTTTGATAGCCTCGGTATAGGTTATACGCTCAAAATCATTAGAGACTACGAATTTCAATCGATCCAACAATGTTAATTCATTGCGTTCATTTTGAGGTTTTTGTTTTTCCAACTCTTCGTCTCTTTTGTGCAAAAACTCTAAATCTTCTGCACAATTATCTAAGGCATATTTTACCAAATATTTTAAAAAATCTTCTCCGAGATTCATATCATCAATAATGTCAGCAAATGCAACTTCAGGCTCAATCATCCAAAATTCGGCTAAATGTCGAGATGTATTTGAGTTTTCAGCTCTAAAGGTTGGGCCAAAAGTATAGACCTGGCCTAATGCAGTAGCTCCTAATTCTGCTTCTAATTGTCCGCTTACCGTTAGGTTGGTTTCTTTTCCAAAAAAGTCTTGACTGAAATCAATATGTTTTTCCTCATTAAAAGGAATTTTATCTAAAGGAAGTGTAGTTACTCTAAACATTTCACCTGCCCCTTCTGCATCCGAACCAGTAACAATTGGTGTATGTAAATAAAAGAAACCATTATCATTAAAGTACTTGTGAATAGCAAATGCCATATGATGACGAATTCTAAAAACAGCGCTAAATGTCTGTGTTCTAAATCTCAAATGGGCTTGTTCACGCAACAATTCTAAAGAATGTTTTTTTGGCTGTAAAATGGTCTTTGCTATTTCATCTGGATTGGCAGAACCAATAACTTCAATGTTCACTATTTCCAATTCAACTGCTTGCCCTTGCCCTTGTGAAGCCACTAATTTGCCGGTAGCACTTAATGCACAACCCACAGTAATTTGATCCAACAATTCTTTAGGAAACTTTTCGAAATCAATTACTAACTGTAAATTGGCTAAACAAGAACCATCATTTAATGCGATGAATCGATTACTTCTAAAGGCTCTTACCCAACCTTTTACGGTTAATTCTTTCCCTGGATTTAATTGAATTGCTTCTTTAATTTTAGTTCTGCTCATATTCGAATGCTTTTTAGATTTAAGCGTTTAATAACCCCTTTTTTTAGTTGTACAAAAGTAGCTAAAATGATTTGTTTTGTATAAAAAAACTTCAAAAAGTAACTGACTTGGTTATAAAAATGAAAGTGAATTAAAAAGGTTTAACCATAGATGTTGGGTTGAATTACAATTTATAACCTGAGTTCGGGATAAAATTCAGTTCAAAACGCATATAAAAGAACAGTTTCGACTATAAAACAAGAAGGAATAATGGGTTATTTCAATTGTTTTTTGGGAAGAAAATGACTTTTAGATGCTGAAAATTGACCTACTTTACATAAAAATCAATTATTTTGCATTGAACTCGTTGGTCTTTAGCCCGCTAAAGACCAACAAATTCGCCTTATCTAATTGTTTTTTATAAAATTTGAACTAAAATCCTTATACCGAACTCAGGTTTATTGTAAATTTATCAAAAATATAAAATCATAAAACTATGACCGAAGCTCAAATATTAGCTCGCCAAATGAATAAAGCACGAGAACTTTCACTTTGGTATTTATCTTTCCTCAAAGAAGTTGATACATTAAAAACATTTGATTTTGAAGGAAAAGTATTCAACTCAGTAATATGGGAAGTTGGTCATTTAACCGTAACAGAAAGTTTTTTAACGCTGTATCTAACCTATGGTGAATCACCAAAAATTGCTTGGGCAAAACAATTTGGCTTAGGGAGCAGCAATCGTCCAAATGAGGAATTCCCTAACTTTTCAGAAGTTTGGAATACCTTCAAAAGCATTCATCGTCAAGCCATCCAACACATTGAATCTTTAACAGCTGAGCAACTCGATCTTCCTACCAAAGCAGCATTTAATCTAGCTGGTGTGGAAACCGTTCGCGATGCTATTGTGCACGCTATAAGACACGAAAGTGTGCACACTGGTCATTTGGGTTGGTTATGCAAATTACATGGCATTAAAACAATTTAGACATTTATACGTTTTTTCTCTATCAAATGGGTTTTTTAGGTAATTGATACTAAATAAAAGGCCGTAGCTACAATTATAAAAATGAAATAATCATGAAAAAGAATCACAAATTGACCTTATTCTCTATACCCATTATAGCATTAGGTTTAGTATATTGCACTGATTCAAGTCCTGTAAAAGATGATATTACACCTAATGACAAAAACAATATAATTTTAAACGAAATGGAAATGGATACTACAAAAAATAACCCTTATTTCTCTTTAACCGATACTGCAAAGCTAACCTTGAGTGACGATATTTGGAAAAAAATTCTGCCTGAAGATGTTTATTATATTGCTCGCAAAAAAGGAACGGAATATGCTTTCTCAGGAAAATATTGGGATTATGAAGGCATAGGAGATTATCATTGTGCCGCCTGTGGCAATCATTTATTTACTTCTGATGCAAAGTTTGGAAGTTCTTGTGGCTGGCCTAGCTTTTATGAACCAGGCAGAGTAAACGCAATGAATTATATCCCTGACAATACTCTTGGAATGCAAAGAGTAGAGGTGACTTGCGGTAGATGTGATGGACATTTAGGACATATTTTTGACGATGGTCCCGAGCCAACAGGTAAACGATACTGCATGAACTCATTAATGCTCCACTTTGTACAAAAATAGTTTAATTCTTAACTATAAACCACAACAAAAATAAATTTTTAGTTAGAGTTTATTCTTTAATTATTTATTTGCTTTGATAAAATTCTCAATGGCCATTGTCATAGATGGAGCACTTGGTTGAGGTGCAAATACATCTAAACGCAAACCTGCTTCAACAGCCGCTTTTGACGTAGTAGACCCGAAGGTAGCTATTTTTGTATCGTTTTGAACAAAATTTGGGAAATTTTTAAATAAAGATTCTATTCCTGATGGGCTATAAAAAACAAGCATATCATATTTTACATCAGAAAGATCACTCAAGTCACTGCAAACCGTTTTAAAAAGCACTGCATTCGTGTAATTCAATTTCTCTTTATCCAAGATTTCTGGAATTTCTTTATTTTGAATATCTGAACACGGCACCACAAATTTTTCCGTTTTGTGTTTACGGAGTAAATCCACTAAATCTTCGAATTTTTGTTTACCATGAAATATTTTTCTTTTACGATATACTACGTATGTTTGAAGATAATAGGCAACTGCTTCTGAAACACAGAAATATTTCATTTCATCTGGAACATTAAATCGAGTCTCTTTAGCAATTCTAAAATAATGATCAACTGCATTTCTACTTGTTAATATAACAGCAGAATAATCACTCAATTGTATTCTATCTTTTCTAAACTCTTGAACATCTACCCCTTCCACATGTATGAAAGATCTGAAATCAATTTTTAACTTCATTTTCTCCGCTAAAGAAGAATATGGGTTCTTTCCCTGAGCTGGTTCAGGTTGCGAAACTAATATAGTTTTAATGGCCACTTTATTAACTTTAACAAAGGTTATTATTAGTTAAATCTTTAAAAATTACCTACTAACCAAAAATATATTCCGACTAAAGGTAAAATTTCAAGGGTGCAAAAATACAAAATTAAATAATATCTAGATACTTTTATTTCTAAACATTGTTGATAACCTTGATAAATTTTTGTTAAGTACCCTAACACAATTACTAATATCATAAAATAAGGAAGCCAATCTTGAATAAATAAAAAAACAGGATTGGTAAGCTTATAGGAGAGGAAATTAAGAAAAAAAAGCAAAGGAAGTAATACAACTCCCATAAACTTAATATAAAATTTATTGTATATAATGTACTCTGAAATTACTGCATTTTCATCGCTCAAATAGCCAATAACATGGGCGGCTATGCGCTTAGCCCAGTAATAAACAAAAACCGCACCTATCAAAATTCCCCACAATTCAATAAAAGTGATTTTGAAATTTTGGCCCAAAACTTTAAATACAAAATATAAAAAGAATAGACTAAAAACCACCAAGCTATTCAACATTAATACATTTGAAATGGCTCCACTGTAGGTAGTTTCCTCCCTCAAATACCTTCTAAAAGCGCGAATATCTAAAAATCCATCAAATATGGAAAAAAAACTCCTTTCACGGTTAACTTTTACATAAACCAACAAGATAACACAAGCAATCAATGGTATAAACATCCAATAAAGATGGTCGGTATGTCGGAGGTTAGCTTCCAATTGGATTAAATTTTAAGTTCGCGAAATTACATGAAAAAAGGTTCACTTTTCCTGAAAATATAAGTAATTTAGCCGGCCATTAAAATGAACGCTTTAAGTTTATGAAAGACGCTGTTGCTATTAAAGAAATAGTGAGCTCACTCCCTCCAACACCCGGTGTTTATCAATATTTTGATAATACAGGTAAAATTATTTATGTTGGAAAGGCAAAAAATTTAAAAAGCAGAGTAAGTTCTTATTTTAATAGCACACAACAGCATTCCGCAAAAACGTCTATTCTTGTTAAACAAATTGTTGACATAAAAACAATTAATGTTGACAGCGAAATGGATGCGCTTTTATTAGAAAATAGTCTAATAAAAAAATACCAACCTAAGTACAACATTCAACTCAAAGATGACAAAACCTACCCATGGATCTGCATCAAAAACGAACCTTTTCCTCGTGTTTTTTATACACGACAAGTAGTGAAGGATAAGTCGGAGTATTTTGGACCGTTTCATTCAGTAAAAATGATTCGCACATTATTGGATTTATTTCATACTACTTTTGACATACGAAATTGTAGTCATAAGTTGACAGACACGAATATTGGTACGCGAGAGTTTAAAACCTCCGTAGAATACTACATCGGTAATTGCAAAGGATGTTGCCAAGGCGAGACATCTAAAGACCAATACGACATTCGTATTCAACAAATAAAAAAAATACTTAAAGGAAATGTAAAAGTTGTGATCGACCAACTGAAAGAAAAAATTAGCGAATTTGCCCAAAACTATGAATTTGAAAAAGCACACGAATTAAAAGAGCGTTTATTGCTCGTAGAAAAATACCAAGCAAAATCTGCAGTCGTTAGTGCATCGCTTCACAATTTAGATGTTTTTGGAATTGAAGACGATATTTCGAATGCGTTTGTAAATTTCTTTAAAGTAATGAATGGGGCTATCATTCAAAGCCATACTGTGGAACTCAAGAAAAAATTAAATGAAGATCCAAAAGAATTATTGCAATTTGCCATCACACAAATTAGATTAAAATTTGCAAGTGAAGCAAAAGAAATTATTGTTCCCTTTGAAATAGAATTACCTTTCGAAAACGTTAAATTAACGGTACCTCAAAAAGGTGAGAAAAAAGACTTATTGGATTTATCCACGCGTAATGCTCGTTTTTACAAAATGGAAAAAAACAAGCAATTGGCAATGACCAACCCCGAAAAACACACAGAAAGAATACTAGAAACACTCAAAAATGACTTGCGTTTGACCGAACTTCCTCGGCATATCGAATGCTTTGATAATTCAAACTTTCAAGGAACAAATGCTGTTGCGGCTTGTGTGGTATTTAAAGATGCTAAGCCATCTAAAAAGGATTATCGTCATTTTAACATAAAAACCGTTGTTGGTCCAGATGATTTTGCCAGTATGGAAGAAATTGTTTTGAGGAGATATAAACGGTTATTAGAAGAAAATGAGCCTTTACCACAATTAATAGTCATTGATGGAGGAAAAGGACAATTAAGCAGTGCGGTAAAAAGCTTGAA
The DNA here is from genome assembly GCA_964419055.1 of uncultured Flavobacteriales bacterium. GTDB lineage: Bacteria > Bacteroidota > Bacteroidia > Flavobacteriales_D > Parvicellaceae > CAYQNU01. Next base: position 110,839 of record CAYQNU010000004.1, read on the forward strand.
ATCTTTAGGTTTATTTGGCAAAATTGCCATCATAGGAATAGCAAAAAAATTAGAAGAAATATACTTCCCTGGTGATTCTATACCCATTTATATTGACAAAAGGAGTGAATCACTCAAAGTTATTCAAAATGCTAGAAATGAAGCGCATCGTTTTGGAATAACTCACCATCGAGATAAACGGAGTAAATCTTTCATTCAATCAGAATTAATTGGAATAGAAGGCATTGGAAATCAAACCGTCACGCAATTATTAAAAGACTTTAAATCAGTTTCTAAAATAAAAACGGCTAAAAAAGAAGATTTAGAAAAATCAATCGGAGTAGCAAAAGCAAAAATCATTTATTCACATTTCAATAAAAATTAAATTATGTCGATCGAATTTAAACAATTATGGCAAAAACTAGGAAGAAGATATCAATCTCACCCTTGGCATGGGATTAATATCGGCAAAGATGCTCCAAACGTTGTGATGTCTTTTATTGAGATGACCCCTTCTGATTCGGTAAAATATGAAATCGATAAAGAATCTGGTTTTATTAAAGTAGATCGTCCGCAAAAATTTTCAAATATTGTACCTGCATTATATGGCTTTATTCCTCAAACCTACTGTGCAGAGGAAGTTGCTGACTTTTGTAGATCAAAATCAGGCAAAACTATTACAAAAGGTGATGGAGATCCACTCGACATTTGTGTACTTACCGAACGAAACATTACACATGGAAACATTATTGTGCCAGCCATTCCTATTGGTGGATTTAGAATGATCGATAATAATGAAGCAGATGATAAAATAATTGCTATACTTAAAGGTGATCAAATTTATGATAAATGGAACGATGTTTTGGACTGCCCAGAAAGTATCATTAATCGCCTAAAGCACTATTTTTTGACATACAAAAATATTCCAGGTGAAGAGGCTGCTAAGGTTGAAATATCTCATATATACGGAAGAGATGAAGCTTTAGAAGTAATTAAAAGAAGTCAAAAGGATTACTTAACCCATTTTGGTGATGCCGAAGAAGCCATGTCAACAGCAACCTTAAAAATAATTAATTCTAAGTAATTATTTTTTTGTGGCAACTAATTTATAGTCATTCGTCATTATTAACTACTCATTCATCCATAAAAACAATTGTTGGGTGATTTCGGTACAACTTTTGGCTTTTGAATATTATTATAAAGAAACAATTGAACTAACTAAAATCTACTAATCTATTATTGAGTTATTTACAAAAAAAATTAAGACTTCTTTAGAAACTATTTTTTTTGACTTTCGTATTAGTTTTAGTCGATACATTAAAAAAGTTGGTCGAAAATTAATATTTCGAACAGAATAAAAATATAAATTCGTGATTAATATGGCTACAAAACTCTACTACATTATTACATTGCTTGCGGTTTTAATCGGCAATACCTTATACTGCAACGCTCTCTCGTCAAACGTTTTTGACGGTAATGATCCGAAATTACAAAATGCCGATACGATTAACCAAACCAAAGAAGGTAAAAAAGAAGGTTATTGGATTATTTACGCTCACATGCGCAATGAACCAGATTATAAGCCAAATGATGTAATAGAAGAAGGTCGTTTTGTTGCCAGCAGAAAAGAAGGCTTTTGGAAAAAATATTTCCCAAGTGGAAAATTACAATCTGAAATCTTCTATAATAAAGGAAAAGCTTCAGGAAAGTTCACCACATACTATGACAACGCTAAAAACACCCCTGAGGAACAAGGAACTTGGGCTGGTAAAGCCTTTAATGAAAAATTTGTTCGTTACCACGAAAATGGGAAAATAGCTCAGGAAAAAACATTTAATGAAGCTGGAAAAACCGAAGGAACAGTTAAATACTTCTATTCCAACGGTCAGGTAGAGTTAGAGTTTAATACAAGTAATGGAGTTGCAAAAGGAACTGCAACACGTTATTGGCCAAATGGTGAAGTAAAAGAAATCATCACTTTTGATGCGGAAGGTAATGGGTCAAGTGGAGGTATAAAAGAGCCTAAAAAACCAATGCCAGTTTTAGATGAAGACAAAGGAGTAGGTACAGGTGTAACTGCAGCAGGTAAAGAAAATCCAGCTCAATCAACTGGAGCAGCAATCAAAGACGGTATTCACAAAACTTATGATAACAATAAAAACATATTAATGGATGGAGAATTCAAAGGAGGTAAACTTTGGAACGGAAAACATTACATTTATGATTCATATGGATTATTAGAAAAAATCAAAATTTATAAAGAAGGAAAATACATTGGTGATGGCGTAGTTGAATAACTCAAACCCCGTAAACCGAACAAAATTAAGGACCTATATTATATGGGTCCTTTTTTTTTGATTATTCTAAATAGTTTTTAATTTTGTAATGCAACCTTTTATCCTCATCAATAGTCATTACATTTCAAAGCACACATGAACAACGAGCAATTAATAGAAGAATGTGTTAAAGGTAACGCTCGTGCTCAAAAAATGCTTTACGAGAAATTTGGACCAAAACTTTTTGCCGTTTGTAATAGATACGCAAGTAACTATGAAGAATCTCAAGATGTTTTGCAGGATGGATTTGTCAAGATCTTTGAAAAATTGAGTTCGTATAAAGGAGAAGGGTCATTTGAAGGTTGGATGCGAAGAATAGTTGTGAATACTGCTTTAGATGCAATAAGAAAAAATCAAAAGATTAAATTCAATGTAGATGTGGACAGTGTTACACATCATCTATCTACAGATCAAACTATTTTAGGAGAATTAGCAGCAGCCGATTTACTTAAATTACTTCAAAAATTACCCGTAGGTTATCGAACAATATTTAACCTATATGCAATTGAAGGTTTTTCACACAAAGAAATAGCCGAACAATTGGATATAACAATTAGTACCTCTAAGTCTCAATTCTCAAGAGCAAAAGCAATTTTGAGAGAGATTTTAGAAAAACAAAATGTAGTATATGAGTCTTAAAGACAACAACATAGAAGAATTATTTAGATCAGGATTGGAAGACTTTGAGCTTCCAGTGAATGATGTGATGTGGCATTCTATATCAAACCAAGTTTCTCAATCAGTTGTTTCGGCAACTAGTAAAAGCATTTTTGGTCTTTCTACCAAAACATTTATATTGTCAAGTATAGGAGTAAGCGCACTTATTGTGGGAGGCATTATGTTGGCCAATACTATTAAATCATCTGAAATCGTTGAAAACAAAATAGTTGAACCACAACAAAATATATTAACTTCAATGGATACTACCTTTGAAAAAAGTACGTCATCAAAATCTGAGTATATAGAGCTATTAAATAATCTCTCTCAGGATCCTTCAGAGTCTGCTCAAAATAGTGAAATTAACACCAATAATCCTCCTAAAAAAAATATTGTAACGGTTACACCAAAGGGCATTGAATATAAATCAGTAGCTCAAATGTTTTTGTCACCTCCTAATAAAAATGTAAATTACGGGACCAGCACAATTGACAATAAAACGAGCCAAACAAACGCTAATCCATCGAATAATTCAAATTCTCCAAGTAGTTTAGTCGAAGTAAAAATCGAAGAGGTTAAACCTGAACAAATTTTTGCCTCAATTTCGGCAATGCCAGTTGGAGGCTTTGCTCCACTCGAAGTTTCCTTCATGCAACAATCTAACTGTTCCCAAATACATTGGGATTTTGGGGATGGCAAACAAAGCAAAGAAGCCAAACCAACTCATGTTTTTGAAAAATTTGGGAAATACACGGTTACATTAACCCTTGTCGATAATAAAGGCAAACAATATAAAGATACCCGAATTATTGAAGTACTTGCCAATAGTGCCATCACAAATATTCCCAATATTTTCACTCCCAATAATGACGGTCAAAATGACTATTATTTTATTGAAGGTAAAAACATTGAAGAGTTTAACCTTATGATAATGGATATAAAAGGAAATTTGATTCATCAATCAAAAAACATAGAAGAAAAATGGAGTGGCATCACCTTAACTGGAAATTTAATTACCGAAGGAAAATATGTTGTCATATTGGTTGCTCGTGGAATTGATGGAAAAGTGTTTGAATTTAATACTAGCTTGATTATTCAATAGTTTTAAGGCTCAACAATAATTCTAATCAAATTTTGTTAGTAGATTTGTATTCCTTTAAAAATCAAGATACTTTTCTATGTGCAATTTACTTCAAAAAATACCTTTTGTTTTTGCTTTCATTGTTTCACTCAGCTCATTCTATGCTCAAGATTTAAAAAAGGAATCCATTAAGGCACCTATATTTAGTGTTAGCTATGCTGGTCAAATGCCCTTTGGAACCTTAGCAAACCGTTTTGGCATAAATAGTTCTATTGGATTTTCGGGAGGACTGAAAACGAAAACAAATTTCCTTTTTGAATTGGAAGGCACGTTTATGTTTAGCCAAAATGTGCGAGAGGATGTTTTAAAACCTCTTAAAAATAGCGATGGATTTGTAGTTAATATTAGTGGTCAATATTCGGCAATTTTGGTTCAAGAACGAGGATTTACCGAAACAATATCAGTTGGAAAGATACTACCAATCATTGGCCCAAATCCCAATTCAGGTTTGTTATTAAAACTAGGAATTGGTACAATTCATCACAAAATTAGAATCGATAACCAAAACAACCTTGTTCCAGAATTAAACAAAAATAAATTACCATATTACGATCGGCTCACTTTTGGTTTTTTGATAAAACAGTACATTGGGTATTATCATTTGAGTTCTAAAAGATTACAAAACTTTAATTTTGGATTCGAGTTTTATCAAGGAATTACCAGAGGAATGAGAGATTATCAAATTGATTTAATGGGTCCCTACCGAGATTATCGATTAGATGTTTTAATTGGGGCTCGTTTAGGATGGCTTATACCTATTTATCGAAAAACAAATAAAGACTTTTATTTTGATTAACGAGATACATAAACTTTTGTAGTATCTTCGCGCTCCTTTTAAAAATAGGTAATGAGAGTTTTATACACATTTGGTATTCTTTTATACAAACTAGGAGTTATAATTGCAGGGTTGACAGGGAATCAAAAAGCAATAAAATGGCTAGAAGGAAGAAGAAGATGGCGAAGAAAATTAGGCCGAAAAAAATGGGATGCTCCAATTTGGATTCATGCTTCTTCATTAGGAGAATTTGAACAAGCAAAACCATTAATTGAAAAAATAAAAGAAGATTCCTTCCTTAAAGATAAGCAACTTATCATAACTTTTTTCAGTTCATCAGGATATTTGGTTAGCAAAAATTATTCATTAGCAACAGGTGTTTATTATTTACCATTGGATATTCCCATCAATGTAAATTCATTTCTAAACATTGTTAATCCAAGTATTTCCATTTCAGTAAAATATGATTTTTGGTTCAACTATTTGAGTGAACTTCAAAAAAGAAAAATACCAACCCTATATTTTTCATGTAATTTTCGAAACAATCAATTTTACTTCAAAAAATGGGCAAGTTGGCAACGATCCTTACTGAAAAAAATAGATTTCCTTTTTTCTTTAAATGAAGAAAGTAATGAGGTATTAAAAAATTATGGTTTTTCCAACAACGGTGTTTGTGGTGACACACGTTTTGATAAGGTAGCCCAAAATGCTGAAAGGAAAACAGCTATTCCATTAATTGAAAAATTTAAAAACAATGATTTATTGCTTATTGCAGGAAGCTGCTGGCCTATTGAAGAAGAAATAGTTTCGTTGTACCATAAATCCCATCCAAATGAAAAAATTATCTTGGCTCCTCATGATGTTAGCTCGAGCAGAATTGAAGAAATAAGTAAACTATTTAATGGGGAATCTATTTTGTATTCAGAACTCAATGAAGAAAATGCTTTAAACTATTCGGTTGTTATAATTGACAATATTGGTATGTTATCTAACCTATATCAATACGGTGATGTGGCATTCGTTGGTGGTGGTTTTACAAATGATTTACATAATATTTTGGAACCGGCAGCTATGAATAATGTAATTATGTATGGTAATTCTTTTTCGAAATACCCTGAAGGCGAGGAGTTAATTAAATATGGTGGAAGTTTTTCGATTAGCAACTATGAAGAATTTGAAAGAAGAATGGTTTTTTTTCAAAATGATTCAACTTCATTGAATCAAATGAAAATGCTATGTAAACAATTTGTTCATCAACACAAAGGTGCAACAAATATCGTTTTTGAAAAGGTCAAAGCACTAATGTTTCAGTAAAACAGGTATGCTTTTTGTTCACCCTTAAAAAATTTAATTTAAAATATTGTATAAGTGGTCAAGCTGGCTGTTTATTTTTAATTAAATTTGAACCGATTTTAACACCATCTTTAGTTGAATTTTGCAAATTAAGACGCTTGTAATTATATTACTTTTATGTACATCCCAACAGATGTATTATAGTCAAGGGAATAATTGTGCAAACGCAGATCCTTTTTGCACGCAACAAGGCGCTAACTTCCCTGCTTCTGTAAACACTACCGCACAATCGGGTGCTAATTACGGTTGCCTTATAGATCAACCCAATCCTGCTTGGTATTATTTACAAATTGGTACAAGTGGTAATATCACAATTGGTTTAACCAATAATGCTGGTGGTGGTTCAGCAGTAGACATCGATTTTGCTCTTTGGGGTCCATTCACATCTGCAACTGGTGGATGTTTACCAAACTCTACACCGATAGATTGCAGTTTTGACCCTCAAGCTAGTGAAACAGTTCAGATTAATAATGCCATAGCTGGACAATTTTATTTATTATTAATAACAAATTATGACAACGAACCGACAAATATAAGTGCCTCCCAAACAGGTGGAACTGGGGCCACAGATTGTACAATTTTATTGCCTTGTGATATAACTGGACTTACGGCCAATTTAACTGGATGTTCATCAAATCCAACTTACACCTTTTCTTCTAGTGGCACAGTAACCTTTACCGATCCTCCCACTACAGGGCAGTTAATTGTTTCCAATTGTTCTGGTCAGCAGCAAGTTTTTAATCCTCCCTTTGGAACATCAGTCAATTATACATTTACGAATACACCTGCAAATGGACAGAACTGCAACATTACTGCTTCTTTTACAGCTGCTAGTGCTTGTACAATGACCACTCCAATATTGACTCCAAGTCCAATTATTTCTCTTACAGCCGATTGTAATTCAGGAGGGGGTGGATTAAGTGGAGTAGTTACTTTTCAAAACGGACACCCTGGTTCAAATCTCATTATTCAAGCTACAGATGGTGTTAATACAGTACAAACAAGTATACCAATGCCAGCATCTTCACCTCAAAATTATTCATTGACGGGTTTGAGCACCACAAATTTAAATTACACGTTAACCTATTACTTTAGTGACAACCCAAACTGTCCGTTGATTCAAACGGTGAATTGTGCATGTGCCACTTTTTCGTTGAACAATGTTGCCTCAATAAACGAAACATGTCCTAATTCCTGTAACGGTGCTATTACAATAAATGCACCTGGAGCAAATCAATTTAGCATCAATAATGGCACAACTTTTCAGGCAACCAATCAATTCAACAATCTTTGCGCTGGAACATATACTGCTGTGGCAACAGATATTAATGGGTGTTCTGCTAATCAAGTTGTTACCATCACCAGTCCCTCTCCGCTAACGGCAACCATAACAGGAAATACGCAAGTATGTATTGGCGGAAATACTACCCTAACAGGAAATGCTTCTGGTGGAACTGCTCCTTATACTTATAGTTGGGATAACGGCATAACTACCACACAAAATACAGTTTCTCCAGCATCCAACCAAGCCTTTTGTTTGACAGTAACGGATGCCAATGGTTGTGTATCTGCTCAGACATGCACCACTGTGACTGTTGCAACACCCATGATTGTAAATGCTTCAATAGATGAAACCATATGTTTAGGTGAATCGATAGCTATTAGTGCAATAGCATCTGGTGGAGACGGAGGTCCTTATATTTACACTTGGAATCAAGGATTAGGACAAGGACAAGGTCACACCGTATCACCTCTGACCACAACAATTTATTCGGTAAGCGTTACAGATGGATGCGGAACGCCTCCAGCAAATGATAACGTGACCATTACCGTTATAACCCCGCCTTCAATTTCATTTACAGGTGACATTCTAGAAAGTTGTCCACCTTTGGTTACGACTTTTACTTCAGTAAATGTACCTTTAGGATCTCAATGTTTATGGGATTTTGGAAATGGATCAACATCAAATAATTGTGGTACAGCAACAAACACTTTTGTATTTTCAGGATGTGAAGATATTTCACTTACCGTAACAACCGCTGATGGTTGTGTTTACACAGTCGCAAATACTGATTATGTATGTGTAAGTCCTGTTCCAAATCTAAATTTTTCATACGCACCGCAAATATTAACTGAATCAAATTCCACAGCCTATTTTACGAATCAGAGTTCAAATGCAACCTCTTATACTTGGACAATAGATACTCAAGGAGCTAATTATGTTACAACAGACGAAAAGCCAACATATGTTTTCCCAGGAGTTGCAGGTTTTTACGAAGTTTGTATTTCTGGCGCTAGTTCTAGTGATTGTCCAGCAATTTACTGTCAAGAGATTGAGGTAAAAGAAGATTTTTTACTTTTTGTTCCTAACGCATTTACACCAAATGATGATTCCTTTAATGATTCCTTTACGCCTATAATCTCAGGTTTTAAAAAAGAAACCTATGTTTTTTATGTTTTTAACCGATGGGGACAAGTGGTTTTTAAAAGCACTACTCCGGGTGAAGGTTGGGACGGAACTATGCAGAAATCACCCGTTCCTGAAGGTGTATATTCTTGGAAAATAGAAGTAACCGATTTTCTTAACGAAGAGCACAAAGTAATTGGTCATGTCACCTTAGTTTATTGACGAATATTTTCATCTTTTATTCAATCGTCATAATTATTGTGACAAAAAAGATAAAGATTCTAAATTTTATTACATTTGTGGCAACCAATGTCCAATCGTTTCGTCAAAGAAACTCAATAGAATCAATATGAAAATAATTATCGCAAGTATATTATTGTTAATAGCATGCACTATAAGAGCACAAAATTCTGAAAAAACAATAGTTCAAAAATCTGATGTTAGATTCGTTAATTCACAATCAGCAACGTTTCAAATAGATTCAGTAATGTTGTCTAAAAAGAATCAGCCACAAGTTGATACTGAAAAAACCGTTGAATATTATGATGATTACATAAAGGCATTAGAAATAAAAATTGCCTACGTAAAAGCTGATGCCAATTTAACTTCAGAAGCTGAAAAAAATGGTTGGTTTGTCCAAATGGATTCATATTTAAACAAGGCAAAATTAGAACGTTCCGCTTTAATAAAATCAAAATAAAGAATCCAACAAGATGAAAAAAATAATAAACCTTCTTTCCTTGTTGTTTGTGATGACTTTAAGTTCAAATTTTTACAGTCAAGGAGTCAATTGTGCAGATGCCGATCCATTTTGTACTCAAACAGGTTCTAATTTCCCTGCCTCTACTAACACTACAGCGCAAACAGGTGCTAATTATGGCTGTTTGGGAAGTCAACCCAATCCAGCTTGGTACTATTTAAGAATAGGTACTAATGGAAACGTTATGATTAATCTGAATAACTCTGCCAATGTTGATATTGATTTTGCAATTTGGGGTCCATTTACTACACCAACTGGTGGTTGTTTACCAACAGGTTCACCAATAGATTGTAGTTTTAGTACTGCAGCTACTGAAGTAGTTGACATAACAGGGGCAGTTGCTGGTCAATACTATTTGTTATTAATTACCAACTTTTCTGGGCAAGCCACCAATATATCAGCAACAGCAGGTAATGCTCCTGGGAATCCTGACGGTACTACTGATTGTACAATAGTTAACCCAGTAGTGTGCTCTATGACAGGATTAACTGCTGCAGTTACTGCTTGTTCGAGTTCACCATTTCTTGAGTTCACAGCAAGTGGTACCGTTACCTACACAAACCCACCAACAACAGGAACATTGACAGTAACCAATTGTTATGGGCAACAACAAGTTTTTAATCCTCCATTTGGAACCTCCGTCAATTATTCCTTTCCGGGATTACCTCAAGATGGTCTCAATTGTAATATTACTGCTACCTTTTCTGCCGCACCCGCGTGTACCATGACAACCCCCGTGTTGGCTCCCTCTCCTATTACTAACTTTACTTCAAATTGTACAGTAGGTGGTGGGGCGATGAATGGAACCATCACTTTCAGTAATGGTCATCCCGGTGCTAATTTAATTGTTCAAGTTTCTGATGGCACTACCACTCAAACAAGCACTATTCCAATGCCTTCAGCTTCACCAGCCAATTGGTCGGTTACGGGATTAAATCCTGCTGTTAACCCTTACACCATAACTTATTTCTTCAGTGATAATCCCAGTTGTTCACAAAGTCAAGTTGTGAATTGCGGGTGTTCAGCAGAAGGAGGAACAGGTACAGCTTCAATCAATGGCAATTCAACTAATAACTACATTTTATGTGAAGATGATGAATTAAACATAAACACAAATAATGATTTTGCTTTTCCTGATAATATAGGACCAATAGGAGGTTTTGCTTATCAACCAGGTTTGGCTTATTTGGTGTACTCTTGTGCTCCTACTCCAGGTTTATTTCCAGGATCAGACCCTTGTTTTCAAGGTTTAATTCCTGTTTTAAACAATTTACAAGATTTTGATGATGCCGTTTCTTATTTTCAAAGTTTAGGTGGAGCTGGTACATTTACTAATAACCAATTATTTTTTACACCTATTACTTTATACCACTATGATCCGGTAGCTGGAAACTATATTATCAATTCAAACTGTTGGGATTTAGGAACGGTTACTCAAGTGACTTATTTAAATCCAATTCAAAATACAATTGTACCTAACTGTACTAATGGAACCGCTGTTGTAACTTTAACGGGAGGATACCCTCAACTTTTTGGCGGCAACTTTACCGCATCTGGATTAACACCTGCTACTGCTTCTTTTGGCAACACTTCTGCAACTCATGGTGGAACAATAACCATCAATGGTCTACAAAACGGTAATATGTATTCATTCACTGTTACCGATGGGAACGGTTGTCCACATACAGTTTCAGGCGGACCTTTTGTTGGTACACCGGTCGCTGCGGCTGGAACTGACGCTGTATTTTGTGCTTTAACTGGAACATTAGGAGCAACACCTTTAACTTTTGGAACCGGAACTTGGACTGGACCAGCAGGTATAACTTTTACAAATGCCACAAGCGCAACTTCTGGTGTAAATGCAACTGCAGCTGGCAGTTATACATTAACTTGGACAGCCTCCAATGGTGCTGGTTGCACAACTACTGATCAAGTAGTTGTACAATTCTCAAATGTTCAATACACACAAACACCGACTAACCCAACCTGCGGTAATGCTGACGGTCAAATAGTTCTATCTGGAAATAGTGGAATAGCGCCCTACACCTATTCTATAAATGGTGGAACAACTTCTCAAGCTTCAGGCACTTTTACAAATTTGACTGCAGGAACCTATAATATTGTGGTAACAGATGCTTTGAATTGTACTGAAACTGGAACAATAACTCTTTCTAATATTGGAGGTCCAGTTATTAATGCTATTAACCCTGTAAACATAAATTGTAACGGACAATGTACAGGAAGTATATCCATTAATGCTACAGGAGCTACTCAATTTAGTATAAATAATGGAACAACTTTCCAACCGTTGAATACATTCACAGGTCTATGTGATGGCACATATGATATAGTTGTTGCTGATGCGATAGGTTGTACTACTTCAGGTACTACCACCATTACTGAACCTACAGCTTTAACCTCTTCCACAACGCAAGTTAACTTATCTTGTGCCAATGTTTGCATTGGTTCAATTACTGTAACTGCAAATGGCGGAACCGCACCTTATCAATACAGTATTGATAACGGTGTAACCAATCAAATTGCAAGTACATTTTCAAACTTATGTGCAGGAAACTATACTATTTTAGTTACTGATGCTCTAGGTTGTACTTCTACTAATGCAGTTACCATAACCCAACCAACACCTATTACCCTAACTTTAGGAATAACAAATGCTACTTGCGCTGGTTTGTGCAACGGAATGATCAATTCAATACCTGCTGGAGGAACCGGAACTTATACCTACACTTGGACACCTGCTGTAGGTGGAAATGTACCTTTAGTTACCAATATTTGTGCTGGAACCTATTCTTTAACAGTAGCCGATGCTAATGGATGTAGTATTACCGACAATAACATTATTGTGACAGCTCCAGCTGCAGTTACCATTACTTCAGTACCAACTACCGATGAATTGTGTGGGAATGATTGTACCGGTTCATTAACTATAAATGCTACAGGCGCTACACAATTTAGTATTAACAACGGGGCAACTTTTCAAGCAAATGGCACATTCAACAACTTATGTCAAGGTACTTACGACATTGTAGTGCAAGATGCAGCTGGTTGTCAAGCAACAGATGTTGCTGTTATTTCTGGACCAACGCCCGTGACTATTTCTTCTACAGGGACCACCACTATTTGTATTGGTGGAACAGCTCCTTTAACAGCTACCGCAAATGGTGGTGTTGGAGGATTCACTTATACTTGGGATAATGGTGGAACAACACAAAATATAAATGTTTCACCTATTGCTTCGCAAAACTATTGTGTAACTGCTGAAGATGCTAATGGATGTGTTACACCTCAAGTTTGCGAATTAGTAACCTTAAATCCAGCTTTAAGTGTTGTCGCTTTAAGCAATCAATCAATTTGTATTGGTCAATCGGCTCAAATATCTGCATTAGCAAGTGGTGGTAACGGTGGTCCCTATACATACACTTGGAATCAAGGAGTAGGTGCGGGCCAAAATCAAACTGTAACACCAACCTTTACTACCTTATATACAGTAACAGTAATTGATAATTGTGGTACACCGGCAGCAACTGCTAGTGTTACTATAACGGTAAACAATACTCCAAATATTTCCTTTTCAGGAGATAATTTAAGTGGTTGTGCCCCTGTAAACACAACTTTTACTGATGTAAATGTACCAGCAGGTTCTACTTGTTTGTGGAGTTTCGGTGACGGTGGCACTTCTACAGACTGTAACATTGTTAATTACACATTTAACCAACCTGGCTGTTGGGATATTACGCTTTCGATAGTAACTCCAGAAGGTTGTCCTACTAGTGCAACATTAGCTGATTATGTTTGTGCATACGATTATCCAACACCAAATTTTACATTTGAACCACAGCCAACTACCATTTTAAATACTGAAATCAACTTCACCAACACAACTTCTAATGGAGCTACTTATATTTGGAGTTTTGATACTTTAGGAGTGAATGGAAGCAGCACATCTGTTAACCCTACTTTTGTATTTCCTTCCGAACCTGGCAGTTATTTAGTGTGTTTGGAGGCATTTACAACAGAAGGTTGTCCTGCAGAAATTTGTCAAAATGTAATCATTTTAGATGAATTTATTTTATACGTTCCCAATGCATTTACACCAGATGGAGATGCAAAAAACCCGACATTCTTTCCTGTAATTTCTGGAATCGAACCAATGTCCTATGAATTCTTGATCTTTAATAGATGGGGTCAACTCATTTTTGAAAGTAATTTTCCAGGACAAGGTTGGGACGGAACCTATAATGGAGTAATCTCTCAACAAGATGTATATGTTTGGAAACTAAATGTTGAAGATGTTACAGGTAAGTCACATAGTTACATTGGACACGTTACTTTAGTTAGATAGTCCAAAAATACCATATTAAAAATCCCATTTTGAATAGTCAAAATGGGATTTTTTTTGATTATAAAACAAAAAACATTAAAGAATTCGAACATCTTAAAGAATATAGTTAAAGTAACAATTTTAAATGTTCACTTTAACTTGGCAAATTGGTTATAGAATATTCCTTATAATTTGATTTATCAAATATTTTCTATTCTTTACAGAAAACACTACATTCTTAAATCAATTAATAATCCCATTTTCGCGAAAAAGCATTATACATATTAATTCCAATCTTAAAAGTAAAATTAGATTGCTCTACAGTATTGATTGAAGTAACTGCATAAGTCCCAATTCTGAATAATTGCTGACGTATTTTGAACATACGTTCGATTCCCGCAAAAGCTTCAATATGTTTGAAGTTATCATCTTCAATCATTAATATTCCAATTCCTCCTGCCAATTCCAATTTCAATCGATTGAGATAGGGAACTTTATTCAGAATACTACCTTCAAAATGATGCATATAATTAGCTTGAAAGAAATTATTGGCAGTTGATAAAGTAGGTCCTAATAATTGAAAAGAACGTAATGGATTAGAAAAAATAATTTCATCTGACCCTCTAAAATATTTATGTTCCAACACACGCAAACCTGCTTTATTGATATAATTTCCGTAAGTAACCTTCCAAGCGGAAGTTCCAAATCGTTTGAGTTTAAGCTCATGTGAGGTACCTAGTTCGATGTAATCATAATTTACTTCACTATTAAAAAGTCCAGGCACTCCTTTTTTGTACTTAGCCACAATTACGGGATAACGTGATTCTAAAATAACCTTTTTATTACCTTTATACATAAACTTCTGCTTGATGCGGTATTTTAAATCGAGCACCACTTCACTTTTAATATATCGTTCAAAATCTACCGGTATATTTAATGTTCCAAAAAGTTGATTGGACCAATTTTCTAATTGTAAATTATTTATAGGCCTTTGATCAGAAAAATTCAATGTTAATTCTGCAAATAATCCATTTACGATTTCCATGCGCTGAGCAATAGAAAAATTTACATTTCTCACATAATTACTTCTACTAAAGGTTTGTGTTAATGAAGCAAAATTATTAATCATATCATAATAATCACCAACAGATATATAGGTTCTAACGAATTTTTTAGGGATATAAGTTAACCCAACGCCCAACTTTCCTTTAACATCTTTATTCTTAAACCCATAATCTACAAAACCATCCACTTCTAATTTATAGGCATTTTTAAATTCTTTATTATAATATCCTGGTAATTTGTGTCTATACCCTCCTATTCCAAAGGGTTGAACCTGACTCAACACACCTTCAATGTACCACTCTTGATTCTTAAAACTATTTCTTCTGCCTAAACCATTAAAAATGCTCCAAAAATTAATATGATTAAAGATACTATCACTTTTATTATAATATTCTGGGCTTGTAAAGTAAGCCTTTAAACTATCACAGGTTGCAATAAATTGTACTTCCTTATCTTGGAGTTGAAAAGGTCGTTTATTGATCCAATAAACAGAATCCTTATCCAAGGCGTCAACATCAAATGATTTTACTTCATTGGTCCATTTAATTTTTGAGTTAGGATCATTAATTATAAAATTAGAATGCACGATTCGAGTATTTCCCAAAATATAACTACTGCCTTCTTTAATGGTGTAATTGATTTCTTTTTTTACAGGAATTTCAAATCCTTTGACATGGGTTTCATAATTTTGAAAAATGTGAAAATCCTTACAAAAAACCATTGCTTGAGGATTGATGGAAACATCAATGGAACGCAATTTCCAAGTACTGTCTTCTATAAAAAGAAAACCATTAAAAGCAGCATCTGAAATGAATAAAGGTGAAACTTTGATTTTATAAATTAACCGATTATTTTCATAAAACGAACCTTCCAAATTATATTGGTAAGACAAATTACTTGTTTCAGCAATAGGTGATAACAACGGCATTTGGGTTACTTCAGGAAAAAATAGTAGGTTTTCATAAAAGTTAAAATCACAACTCAAAATGTCATTGTAAATGATGTAAGGATTACTTGTAGCCTCGGGTTCTGGCGCAATCATTTCATCGCCTACGCTGATTGAAACGGAAGCTCCTTTCGTTTCACCTTTGATTTCAGAATAATCATGAAAAGCTAAAAAATGCTCCTTATATTTTCTGGGTCTATCAAAAGATGTAATAGAAATAGATTCTATTAAATTTAAATTTTCTCTTTTATAAAACTGATTAATGTCGCCACTTTCAACGATAACATTGTCTTCGGTTTGTATACTATCTTCATCTAATTTTACTTTTTTATCTAAGACCGTTTTTTGATACGTTTCGCATTGATACCACTCAATTTCTTTCAAATAAACGGGTCGCATATCACGCACTTCTTTCATTATTTCTTTTGCTCTATCTCTCTTATCAGCATACACCTGCAATTCACCCAATGATTGGTTGTCCTCCAATAATATAATTTGAATAACTTGTTTGGATGTTTTTTCTACTTGAACTTCTTTCTCTTGTGGTTTGTAACCAACAAAACTATATACGAGCGTATAATTACCGACTGGCAATTCTAGAATGTATTCTCCCTTAAGATTACTTACTGTTCCTGTTGTACTATTTTTAACATACACACTTGCAAAGGGCAATGGTGCTCCAGATTCGTCAGATATTTTACCCTGAACAATTCCAGCCCATATACTCGATGAAAAACTGAAAAAAAATAAGAATAATGCTATTGCGGAAGGTAATCTTGAGTTCATGAAATCAATTTTCTTGTATTAAGACGTTTGACAAAGTTAATAGTTACAAACGAAAAGTGAAATGGAACGTGTATAAATGAAGAAAGCCCCCAACAACAAGGGCTTTCAACAACAAACCTTGTCTTTCGACAAGCAAACAAACACACTCGCTATCAGCAACAACACTGAATATTGCGAGCTTCTTCACTAACCAACTACACGTTTTTGGCTTTCTTAATAGCCTTATCTTAATTTTAAAACTGTCCCAATTTTGGGTTCAGTGTCCAATTCCATATCATTTAATGAGTACAGTTTTTTTAACTTTATACCGTATTTTTGAGAAATTGTTTTCATTGTTTCACCTTTTTTAAAGGTATGCGATTTTTCATCTGCTTTATTTTTCTTTGGTTGGAGATAGACAATATCACCCACTTTTAAAATATCCTCCATTGAATATTCATTGTATTTGTACAATTGCCATAAAGCCAAATCAAATTCTTTTGAAATTTTATAAAAAGTATCTCCTTCTTTTGCAACGATGTATTTGGTCTTTTTATTTTTAAGTTGCACTTGGTGAATATTAATGGATGGTGTAGAAATACTTACTGGACTGGAAATAACTTTTTGATTAATCTCTTTTGGCTTATTATCGGCAACAAAGGTTTCCATTACATCATATTGACTCAAATTGTGACGCTCAATTAAATCAATCAATAAATCTCCATATTTTGGATTGGTGGCATAGCCTGCTTTTTTTAAACCGTGCGCCCAACTTTTATAATCGGTAATTTCTAATTTAAACAAGTCTGCATATCTGCTTCTATGGGCTAAGAATTTTGAATGATCTTCATACGATTCTCTTGCATCTTGGTACTTTCTAAAACATTCATTTGATTTATCGTCATCTTTGTGAAGCGTTTCACCTGTCCAATCATGACATTTTATACCAAAGTGGTTATTAGCATATTTGGCTAATTCAGAGTTGCCATGAGCGCTTTCTAAAATACCTTGAGCTAAGGTTATACTAGCCGGAATCTTATATAAAACCATTTGTTTTATGGCTTCATCTTTCCACATTTCAATATAAGTGTCTTTGGATATCGTTCTTTCGGATGGTTGAGCCAGCACCGAAAACGGTATAAATTGAAAAAAGAGCACCCCAAAAAATGCTATACTCTTCATTACATTTGTTGTTGTCATTGTTGTTGTCTTTTGTTGTTGTGAGGGTCTGTAACGGCAAGTTATTAACAAGGTTACAAAAAATGTTGAAAACTTTTTAGAGTAAACAAAAAAAGCCTGTCAAATCAATGTCTGACAGGCTTAAAAAAAAAGCAATATATTATAAATGAATAGGCTATTTAAAATCTCAATTCAACTCTAACTTTAGTTCGATGAGTTCTTTTAGAAAAGTTTGATTTTGAAAAAAAGCGGTACCCACTACGATAACATCAGCGCCCGATTCCCAGGCTTTTTGTGCCAAAGTCAAATCTTTTATACCACCTCCAACGAAAAGAGGGATAGTTAGAACGCTTTTAACTGCTCTAATCATATCAGCGCTAATCGATTTTTGCGCACCTGACCCGCCTTCTAAATATATTAATTTCATACCTAATTGCTCCCCAGCCAATGCCGTTGCACAAGCTATTTGATTCTTTGAGTAAGGAATTGGTTTTGTATTACTCATATATTCTACGCTAGTAGCCACGCCACAATCAACTAAAATATAACCCGTAGATAAGATTTCTTTATTTATTTTAGCCAATTTCATAGAAGCCTTTACATGCTCTCCAATGAGGTATTGAGGGTTTCTTCCTGAAATTAATGAGAGTAACAAGGTGCCATCCGCTTGTTCGGTTAATTGCTGATAGTCACCCGGAAAAATTAATAACGGAGCTATATTTTCAGACTTAATTCGTTTAGCAATTAAACCTAAATCACCTTTTGTAATGATGCTTCCTCCCAACAATATCAAATCTGGTGGAAATTTCTTCAATGATCGGATGGTTTTTTCCAATAATTCATCGGTGAAAACATCATCTGGGTCAATTAGTATGGCCAACAACTTTTTGCCAACTAAACTATCGTATTCCAATTTTGAATATAGGTTTTCCATGTTACTTAATATAGGTTATGCAATATTATAAACTAAAAAAACATCCTCCAATTTTCGATATCTCAACTTCAGCTCTTGTGAATAACTTTCGTGCAAAATCGATGAGTTGAGTAGCATTTCGTCTTTGTTATGGGAAATCAATCGTAGATGTTCTTTAAAATAAACCATTGGATCACCATTGATTTTGTATAAGGCTTCTTTTGCGCTCCAAGCCAAGGTCAAATCTTCCTCTGATAGTGAAGTTGAGCAAAAATCGTAAGTATCAACAAATTTTGATTTAATCTTAAGCACCTTACTAGATATACTTTGTAAATCAATACCGCAGGGAAAATCACTGATCATAATGGCCACAAAATCAGCATCATGAGATAAAGAAATAAACTTGCCATTTTTGAGTAATGGTTTTCCATTTTTGTCTTTAAAAAGGCTATCCTTCAGGTTTAATTCTTGTATTAAAATTTGACTCACCAAAAATTGCTTACGTTGAATAGCCGCTTTTATCATCAAAGCCTTATTTACTTTTTCCTCATCTCCAACCCTGGAAAACAATTCTTCTTCTGATTCGGTTATTTTCCATACCGTAATGTTGGCTTCTTTTTTGATCGATATGGTTCTAAATATTCCCAAAGAGTTTACATTTGTGATGTGCTCAAAATTAAGTCAATTTAACTAATGAAAAAGTGCTATTCCCTATTTTTGTTTTTAACAATCCTTTTCGCTCCGGTAGTGTATAACAGCCAAAGCAACCATTTGTTTCCCATTAAAAAGGGTTGGATTAAAGAAGATGGAAAAGAAATTATTTTGAGTTATGCCGATAGCACTTTTCACAGTTCAAATGGAATGGCTCGTTTTATTAGTAAAGGTAAATATGGATTTATAAATGCGAAAGGCTTCGAAATTGCTAAACCACAATATGAAATGCTCATGCCCTTTTCAGAAGGCAAAGCATTTGCGAAAAAAGAATTGCGATGGTTTGCAATCGACACTAACGGAAAAGAATTATTTACAGTAATATGTAATTATATTTACCCGTTTTCAGAAGGATTAGCTCGATTTCAATTGGGCAATAAATTTGGATACATTGACTTGCAAGGAAAAGTAGTTATTACAGCACAATTCCCAGGTGCTTATGATTTTAACGATGGTTTGGCACGTGTATATCAAAATGGTAAATGGGGATTTATAGACAAGTCAGGAACACTAAAAATAGCCGCCAATTTTGATTTTGTTTGGGATTTTAAAAACGGTAGAGCTGCTGTAATGAAAATAGAACAAAATGCTGAAAAATGGGGTTATATCGATATAACTGGGAAATTAGTGATTCCTTATTTCGAGGGATACGCTTTCCCATTTAACGAAAACCATGCTTTGGTTAGAATCGGAGCCTATCGAGCGGGAAAATTAGCTTTAATAGCTAAAGACGGAAAACAATCATTAGCCCTGCCGTATGCGGACGCATATCATTGTGAAAATGGTTTGTTGAATGTGGTGAAGCAACAAAATGGGAAAGAGCAATGGGGTTATATTGATGCACTAGGAAATACAATCATTGAATTCATTTTTGATACGCCAGCTCAATTTAATAAAGGCTTGGCTCTGGTCTACATTAACTCTAAAATGAACTACATCAACGAAAAAGGTGTGGTGATATGGAAAGAATTGTAATTTTTTTAAACATTTTTCACTCCTTTGGTGTTAAAGAGTGTAAATTTGTCGGAGATGAAAAAATTAATGAATAAAATAGAAGAAATGGGTGATGATCATCACTTTACATCGTTAGAAAACCCAATGCACGCTGACGCATTTAAATTAAATGATTCAGAAAAAATTGAAATTATTGCTAAACATTTTGAAGGTATAATGGAAACATTAGGCCTAGATTTGAGTGATGATAGTCTTAGTGGAACTCCTTTGAGAGTGGCTAAAATGTATGTAGAAGAAATTTTTTCAGGTTTAAATCCGGCCAACGAGCCTTCCATTTCTCTATTCGAAAACAACTACAAATATGATGGCATGTTGGTAGAAAAAGATATTGAACTTTTCTCCAAGTGCGAACATCATTTTGTTCCTATTGTAGGTAAAGTTCACGTTGCCTATTTTGCTAAAGGTAATGTAATTGGATTATCAAAAATAAATCGTATTGTGCAGCATTTTGCCAAAAGACCTCAAGTTCAAGAGCGTTTAACCATGCAAATTACTAATAAATTACAAGAGGTTTTAGGTACTGAAGACGTAGCGGTGGTGATTGATGCCAAACACTTTTGTGTTGCTATGCGCGGAGTTAAAGACACTAAATCTACTACTGTAACAGCTCAATTTAAAGGTAAATTTGCCGATTTAGATGCTAAAAGTGAATTTTTGAACCATGTAAAAATGGATCTAAAACTGGACTAACATTCTAAAAAATGATGGTGTAAACTACCCCTTCACTTGAAGTTTGGGTAATACATTGAGCACCTATCTCCTCGCATAAATCTCGGATTAAGTAAATTCCTAAAGAAGATTCCTCTGATGACCCGACTTCAGAAAGTCCCACCCCGTTATCTTGAATGGTGAGGTAAATTTTACCCTCCAATTTCATTAAACGTATATCAATTCTTTTGATGAACTCTTTAGCTTTACCTACAAAAGCATACTTTATTGCATTACTTATTATTTCACTACAAATCAATCCCAGCGAAATAATACTGTTTGTTGGAACCTTTGATTTGTCTACATCCAAAGAATATTGAATTTCAGGATGCATATTTTTATACTCTGAGGTTAATTCTCTTAAAAAGGTATCTAATTCAACATTTTGGTAATTATTGGTTTTGTATAATTGTTCGTGAATTTTTGAAATGGAGAAAATCCTGTTTTCAAAGTCCGACAAAGCTTCTTTAACCTCATTTGAATTAGACTCCCGAGATTGTGTTCTCAATAAACTTACTAATAAAGATAAGTTGTTCTTAATTCTATGATGCATTTCACTCATCAAACGTTCTTTCTCAGCTAATGCTTTTTCCAACTTTCTCTGAACTACCCTTCTCTTTTGCGCCTCAATAGCCATAGCAATGATTTGACTCACCGCTATACCGAAATATTCTTCATCCAACGTCCAACGTCTCAATTTACGGGTATCTTCATAACAGGCAACGCCCACCAATTTACCTCCTATTCGAATAGGCACATCCATCATGGATTTAATTGAATGAGTTTTACAGTAAATTTCTTTCAACTCTTCGATACGCATATCGGTGCCCACGTCATCAATAGAAATGACCTCATCACTCAATAAATGGTTGAAATAATTGGGGCAATTTTTACGATGAATGATTTCTCCTTTACTAAAACTATCGGAAGAGGCACTGTAATTACCAATACAGGTAATATAATGCTCATTTTCACTAAATAACCATATGTTAATACGTTCTAAATGAAAACAAACCGAAAGTTTTTTAGCTAATTCATAAAAAACAACATCATTGTCTGTTTTATCTAAAAAATGACTCTTCGATAAATCATTAAAAAAATCCTTAAATTGTATCATTTAGTAGGGAGATTATTTAGTTAGGTGTTGCTAAAGTATAAATAAATTAGTTAAAATGCTCATTTTTTACATTAATTTCTTTTTGATTACTGTAAATTTGGGATTCAAAACATCACCTTTAATTAATCAGCTTGAAACCAATAAACTGTATACTCTTGGCCGGTGGACAAAGCACACGAATGGGTAAAGACAAAGCGCTTCTTTCATTTGGTACGTGTAGTGTATTGCAGTATATGGTACACAACCTTATGAAAATGGAAATCATTTCAGAAATTTTAATTTGCTCCAACCATCCCAGTCACTTTGTGGAGGGGGCAAAACGATTGGATGATGCCGTTAATAATTGTGGCCCTATTGGCGGAATATATGCTGGATTGTTACATTCATCTACTGAGTATAATTGGGTGGTTTCTTGTGACGCTCCTTTTATTAACTCCTCCTTACTTGTCGATTTGATGCATCCCATTACCTCTGAACAAGCCATTATTCCTGTTTATAAAGGAAAAGAAATGGTTACTTTAGGAGTATATCACAATACTTTAATCCCCATCTTTGAGCACTGTATTCGTGAAAAAAACTATAAACTCAAAAATGTTTTAGACCAATCAAAAACCAAATATATTGATTTAAGCCATTATGACGAAAAGGTGTTTGCTAATTTGAATACCTTTGAACACTATCAAGAGGCTTTAAAACAACTCAACAAATGAAAGTAACTATAAAATATTTCGGTTGGATAGCTGAAAAAAAAGGAACGTCTATCGAAGAAATGGAACACAATTTTACCAACTTGGAAGATCTTGTGCAATTTATCCATTCATCCAATCCTTCTCTAACTTCAACAAACTATCGGGTAAGTGTAAATTTAAACCTTACTCCAACTGAATTCACACTTAAAGAAGGTGATGAAATTGCTTTTTTGCCACCTTTTTCTGGCGGTTAATTCTGAATTATTGGTGGTCTATTCATCCAAATCTTATACTTTATACTCAAAATTTCGTAAAACATAATCGTTCATCCGTTATCTTTGACGCATCAATAAAAAGTCACTTTATGAAAAAAGAAACCTTTCTTATTCGCAATCAAATGGAGCGCAGTTCACACAAAGAACATTCAGCTCCGATATATTTCAATTCGAGCTATTTATTTGATGATGCAGAGCATATGCGGGCTTTGTTTGCAGATGAGCAAGAGGGTTACATTTACAGCAGGTATTCAAACCCGAATGTAGATGAACTAATTGAAAAAATAGCGTTTTTGGAAGGTACCGAAAATGGTTGGGCAACAGCTTCTGGCATGGCAGCTGTGTTTACTACCTTTGCAGCATTGCTTAAATCGGGTGACGAAATCATATCTTGCAGCAGTATTTTTGGTTCTACGCACCGTTTATTTATCGAAATATTACCAAAATTCAATATTACAACAAGTTACTTTGCCTACAACGCTATTGAGCACTTAGAGCAACTGGTAACTCCCAATAGTAAAATGCTCTACCTCGAATCGCCCACCAACCCAGCTATTGATTTGGTAGATATAAAAAAAGTGGCGCAATTGTGCAAAAAACATAATTTATTGTTGGTGGTAGATAATTGTTTTGCCTCTCCCATAGTGCAGCAACCTGTGAAATTGGGAGCTGATATTGTAATTCATTCGGCTACCAAATACATAGACGGACAAGGAAGAGCTATGGGAGGAATCATTTGTGCATCCAATGAAATAATTGGTAAGATAAAAGCTTTTGCACGCCACACAGGACCAGCATTGAGCCCTTTTAATGCATGGATTTTATCCAAATCATTAGAGACTTTGAGTTTGCGAATGGAAAAACATGCTGCCAATGCACTGATTATAGCACAAAAACTAGAACAACATCCAAAAGTAGAATGGGTTAAATATCCCTTTTTACCATCGCATCCACAATATGACTTGGCATTGAAACAAATGCAAACCGGTGGCGGATTATTATCCTTTGAATTAAAAGGAGGTATTACAGAAGGTAAACAATTTTTGGACAATCTGAAAATGATTTCGCTAAGTGCCAACTTAGGTGATGTGCGAACTATTGCTACGCATCCAGCCAGCACTACACATTCAAAACTGACCGAACAAGAACGATTGAATGTAGGCATCACTCCAGGTATGGTTCGTATATCTATTGGTTTGGAACATACAGATGATATTTGGAGTGATATTGAAGGAGCGTTAAACGAAAAACCTTAATAAATAGCTATTTTTGCTATAAAATTTTGTGCAAAAACCGTGGTTATTTTTCACTACTGAGTTTCACAGTGCATAAAATAATGAGTTTCATAGAGTTTTATTTTGATTAATTTTTGAGTTCCTCCTCTGTATGACTCTGTGCCATACTCCGTGTAACTCTGTGGTTAAATATTTTTTCTAGAAATTTATTGCTGAGTCAAACCATTTAGCTTTAAGTTTTTTTTTACCACTGAGTTTCACAGTGTTTAAAAACAAAGAGTTTCATAGAGTTTTATTTTAAGTAATCTTTGATTTTCTCCTCTGTGTGACTCTGTGCCATACTCTGTGTAACACTGTGTTTATTTAACTAAAGGTTTCACAGTAAATAAATTCATCCTATCCATTTTTTCTGCATCTTCGTAGCCGAAAATTTTGTATAATATGAACCCTTCAAAAAGACTGCTTTTACTTTATTTTTTAATTGCCCTAGTTGAAATAACAGGCGATTTCACAGAAAACATGATGTTGGTTTACTTTACCAAACCACTTTTGATGCCGATTCTCATAATATGGGTAATGCAATCTACAGTTACTACTACTCCTTTGAGAGGTCTTATGATAGCCTCGTTAATAGGTTCCTTTTTTGGTGACACATTTTTAATGTTTCTACCCTACAACGAAAATTTCTTCCTTTTTGGGTTGGGCTCTTTTTTAATAGCACAAATAATATATGCTCTTATCTTTTATAAACAAAATAAGAGAAGTGCTTCAAAAGGCGACAATCGATTATATCTCTTATGGCTAATTGTTTTTTTGTCCTTCTATTTTTTATTAATGAATTATTTATGGTCTCATTTAGGAGAATTTTTGATTCCTGTATTGGTATATGGAAGCACCATTTGCATAATGGGATTATTGGCAGCCTACCGATATAATAAAGTACCTATGAAATCCTATCTATTAGTTTTATTTGGTGCTTTGACCTTTATTTCCTCAGATACAATTATAGCTATAAATCAGTTTATTTACAAAGGCCATTTGCCTTTTGCTCAAGTAAGCATTATGGTTTTGTATGTTTTGGCGCAATATCTTATTGTTAAAGGATGGCTCTCATCAGCTGAAAAACAAATGATTAAATCAGATAACAAGAATAAACAGTAACAATAAGTCATACAAATTTGCACATGTAAGTTTTAAAATTTACTTTTGCCGTCCGAATTTTTTTAACAGAAATTAATATAAATACAACTATGGATAATTTAATTTACATTCTTCCCATTTTTGGTCTAATCGCCTTGGGATACATGTTTTATTTAGCAAAATGGGTTAAAGCTCAAGATGCTGGAAATGAGAAAATGCAAAAAATTGCAGGATATATTCAAACGGGTGCAATGGCATTCTTAAAAGCTGAATACCGAATTTTGGCTATTTTCGTTGTGATTGCTGGTATTTTATTAGGTTACATTTCTATTATTGTTCCTTCTACACATTGGTTTATTGTAGTAGCCTTTGTTATTGGCGCTGCTTTTTCGGCTATTGCTGGAAATATTGGTATGCGTATCGCTACAGCTGCCAACGTTAGAACAACTGAAGCTGCTCGTACGAGCTTATCAAAAGCGTTGAAAGTTTCTTTTACAGGTGGAACTGTAATGGGATTAGGTGTAGCTGGTTTAGCTGTATTTGGTTTAAGTGTAATCTTCGCTGGTTTATGTTTTGCTTTTATGAAAGGACCTGGATCTTTCAATTTGGATATGACAATGGTTTTAGAGACATTAGCAGGTTTTTCATTAGGTGCTGAGTCAATCGCATTATTTGCCCGTGTAGGTGGTGGTATTTATACTAAAGCTGCTGACGTTGGTGCCGATTTAGTAGGTAAAGTTGAAGCAGGAATTCCTGAAGATGATCCTCGTAACCCAGCAACAATTGCGGATAACGTAGGTGATAATGTGGGTGACGTAGCGGGTATGGGAGCCGATTTATTTGGTTCTTATGTTGCTACTATGTTAGCGGCAATGGTACTAGGTAACTATGCTATTCACGCACACGGAATCAACTCTTCTGCTTCATTAAATGATTTTAATGGAATGGGTCCTATTTTATTACCTATTCTTATCGCTGGTTTAGGGATTATTTTCTCTATAGTTGGAACATTCTTCGTTCGTATTAAAGAAGGTAAAGCAAAAGAAACTCAAGTTCAAAGTGCATTAAATATGGGTAACTGGAGCAGTATTATTTTAACAGGTGTAGCTGCATACTTTATCATTCATTGGATGTTGCCTGCTAAAATGTACTTTACTAAAATTGAAGCTTCTTTAAGTGAAGGTGCTGAAATTAGTTATTCAAATACGCGTGTTTTCTTTGCAGTTTTAATTGGTTTGGCTGTTGGAGGTGTGATCTCTTTCATTACAGAGTACTACACTGCAATGGGTAAAAAACCAGTTTTAAATATTATCAAAAATTCATCAACTGGTGCTGCAACCAACATTATTGCTGGTTTATCTACAGGTATGATGTCAACTTTTGCACCTATTATTTTATTCGCGGTAGCTATTTGGGGTGCTTATGCTTGTGCTGGTTTTTATGGTGTTGCAATCGCAGCTTCGGCTATGATGGCTACTACAGCTATGCAATTAGCTATTGATGCTTTTGGACCTATTGCAGATAATGCAGGTGGAATTGCTGAAATGAGTGAATTGCCTAAAGAAGTTCGTGAGCGTACCGATATTTTAGATGCTGTTGGAAATACTACTGCTGCTGTTGGTAAAGGTTTTGCCATTGCTTCGGCTGCTTTAACTGCATTAGCTTTATTTGCTGCCTATGTTACGTTTACAGGTATTGACGGAATTAATATTTTCAAAGCTAAAGTATTAGCTGCCTTATTCATTGGAGGTATGATTCCAGTAATTTTCTCTGCTTTAGCTATGGCGTCTGTTGGTAAAGCTGCAATGGCAATGGTTAAAGAAGTCAGACGTCAGTTCAAAGAAATTCCAGGTATTATGCAAGGTAAAAACGAACCTGAGTATGACAAATGTGTGGAGATTTCTACTAACGCTGCATTGAAAGAAATGATGTTACCTGGTTTAATTACTATTATTTCTCCAATTATTATTGGTTTTGTAATGGGAGCTGAATCATTAGGTGCTTATATGGCTGGAGTTACTGTTTCAGGTGTACTTTGGGCAATCTTCCAAAATAATGCAGGTGGAGCTTGGGATAATGCAAAAAAATCATTCGAAGCAGGTGTAATGATCGATGGAAAAATGACCTTTAAAGGTTCTGATGCTCACAAAGCAGCTGTAACAGGTGATACTGTTGGCGATCCATTTAAAGATACTTCAGGACCTTCTATGAACATCTTAATTAAATTAACTTGTTTAGTAGGTTTAGTTATTGCTCCAATTTTAGGAGGTCACAGTACTGAGGAAGTTAAAACACCAGCTCCAGTTCAAGAAGAAGTTGCTCCAGAAGCTCCTGCAGCACCAACCTCTTCAATTGAAGTTTTTAATTTCCACGATTTTGCATAGATTTTAATTTGATTTGAAACTTTCGTTTCATTCACCCTAATATTTTAAAGGTCTGCCTACTAAAGATGTAAGCAGACCTTTTTTTTTGTCTTTTCATTTAAATATTTTTTATTATTGTATTCTAATTAAAAACTAAACCCATGGAAATCACATACGAATCTATCAAAACACTAATTGTTTCAGAAAGAGTAGATGGACAAAATGTTCACGCTGAATTTAAAGCGCCTGGTCAAGAAAGTCCCATTGCAGGAATGGCCGTAGTAATGCCCGAACAATCGGAAATAGTGGCCAATGTGGGGAAAAACGCAGTAAAATCAGGAGTAAAAAGTGGACTTATAGGAGCCATAAGCAATTTTTTTGGTAGTTTAGTTGGTGGAACAGCAGGTTCTATTACCAGTTCTGCCACTAGTCAAATGGCACATGCTGCTACAAATAATCCTAATGCAGGTCAGGACATGATGAAAACCAAGGTGACTCCCGAAAAACAACAAAAAGCTGTTGTTGAAGCATTTAAAACGGTTCAAACCTTCTTCAAATATAATGAAGAAACCAAACAATGGGAGGCTGTTAAGTTCGGGTAGTAACATTTAACTTTCTATAATCCTGTATTTTATCATCGGTTTCATTAAGCGTTCATGTTATTTCTATATTAATATAGAATGAAATCGGACGATTAGTACATTTTTTTTCTAAATTTACACCTTAGAAATGAAATTCATATGCGTGAATCCCACATGATTTACTGTCGTTCACTAATTTATAAAATGACTTGTTTGGTAGTATTACCATTCGTTTCATTAATTGCCCTCGCACAAGTCAGTGATAATTTTAGTGACGGTGATTTTACCAGCAATCCTTCTTGGAGTGGTGAAACATCAAAGTACATCATCAATGGGAGTAATCAACTTCAAACAAACGGTGCAGCTATAAATGATACCGCCTATTTATCTGTAGCAACGGGAAATTTAGATTTCAACCAATCCATTACTTGGGAATTTTATTTCAATTTGAATTTTAACCCCTCCACTACGAATAATGCACGCATTTACCTAGTATCCAATAATGCCAATTTAAGAGGTCCTCTTAACGGTTACTTTGTTCGTATCGGTGAAAACTCCATCCCGGACCGTTTGCAATTCTACAAACAAAGTGGTACCACAACTACCTTACTTTTTTCAGGTACCGCCAACACCTTTGAATTTACCCCTCAAGGAAGTGTACGTGTCATTCGAGATGCCACTGGTTTATGGACATTTGAATCCGATGCCACAGGTGGCACAACTTACGTAAATGAGGGCACATTAACAGACAATTCATTTACCACATCCAGTTTTTTTGGAGTGTGGAGTAAATATTCATCCACAAACGCAGCCAATTTTAGATATGATAATATTTCTGTTACAGGCTCGGTAATAGTTGATGCAGCACCTCCAACAGTAAGCTCCGTAACGGCAACAAGTGCTAACACATTAAGCGTACTTTTTAATGAACCAGTGAGTGCTTTAACTGCTCAAAATGTGGCTAATTATTCAGTGAATTTAGGAGTTGGCAACCCGTCAAATGCGCTAATTAATGGAACTAACCCAAACCAAGTAGATTTAACATTTGCCACTTCCTTTACCAACGGAACGACTTATTCTGTTGCGGTACAGAACGTAGCTGATTTAGCAGCCAACACTATGGTTTCGTCCAATCACAACTTTGTATATTTTGTGGCGGTTGCACCCAATGTGGGAGACGTCATCATTAATGAAATATTTGCCGATCCTTCCCCACAAATAGGTTTGCCCAATGCCGAATACGTTGAGCTCTACAATCGTTCTTCGCAAATATATAATATTGGTGGATGGAAATTGTCAGACCCTTCTTCAACAGCAACTTTACCCAGTCATATATTACTTCCAGGGCAATATGTAACCATTGCCCCCAATTCAGCTAGCTTTGAATTTTCCATTTTTCCCAACACCATTTTTGTTTCTCCCTTACCTTCTCTCAATAATTCAGATGATGTAGTCACTCTAATAGATGACAATAACACTACAATTGACGAAGTTGCGTACACCGATGATTGGTATCAAGATGCGGTAAAAAAGGATGGCGGATATTCTTTAGAGTTGAAAAACCCAACTTTACCTTGTTCAGGAGCCTTCAATTGGATAGCGTCTAATGATCCGAATGGCGGTACGCCTGGTACTCAAAATTCGGTTTTTACAACTGCACCCGATGGCACTCCTCCTAGTGTGGTAACATCAAACGTGTTGGATAAAAATACGATTCAAATTTGTTTTAATGAGAGCATCGATGCTGTCAATTTAAACACTTCCATGATGACCGTAACTGGAGGAGTGAGTGTGGCAACATTTTCGGTTAGCACCGATTTATTATGCGTTACATTGAATATTCTTCCCAGTTTGGACACCGGTGTAATATACACTGTGAATTTAACGGGAATTAAAGATTGCTCTGGAAATACTATTAACCCAACTCAGCGTGAGGCCATTTTACCTCATTTACCCAACTCGGGAGATATCCTCATTAATGAACTTTTATTTAATCCCAATACAGGCGGATCAGACTTCGTGGAAGTATACAATAACACCAATAAATACATTGATTTGAAAGGATTTTTGTTAGCCAATATTGATGATGGAAGTATTGGGAATTTAAAGATAATCGATTACAACTTTTTGTTGCGTCCAAACCAGTTTGCTGTGCTCACAAAAGATTCAAACAATATTAAATCCAATTATATTTCATCTGTTACAGGCCGTTTTGTCCAAATAGCCACTTTGCCTAGCTATAACACCGATTCTTCAACAGTTATTTTATTAATGCCTGATTCTTCCATTTCAGATAAAGTAAGTTACCAAGACGATTGGCATTTTTCAATTGTAAAAGATTTTAAAGGTAAAAGCCTTGAACGATTGGATTATAATCGCACTTCGCAAGATGAAGGCAATTGGCATACAGCCGCGCAAATAGAAGGCTGGGCTACACCAGGAAAAGAAAATTCTCAATATTTTCCCAATCAGCTAACAGAAGAGGCTGTATCCACCTATCCTGAAGTTTTTTCGCCTGATAACGATGGTTTTGAAGATGTGTTGAACATTGCATTTAATGTAAATGAGCCAGGCTATGTGTGTAACATTACTATTTTTGATCGTGAAGGCAGAAGGGTTAAAAATTTAGTTCAAAATCAACTCATTGGGATTGAAGGGACGTTCACTTGGGACGGAACAACCAACAAGTTAGAACGTGCTCGCATTGGGGTTTACATTATTTACTTTGAAGTGTTTAACTTAGCGGGCGATGTCTCTGTGGTTAAAAAAGCAGTGGTGTTAGGTGGGAAGTTGTAATACCAATTCACCTTTTTTGGAATTTCTTCAACATTTTAATGAAACATTTCTAATTTTATTTCGTTTTGTTTGAACCTTTTGCTATATTTGGGTGTAATTTACGCCTCAACGTAAAAAGAGATTTAACAACCTATGTCAGCATTAGACACATTAACTCAAAAGCTCGAGGAATTTATTAAGAAGTACTACATCAATGAACTTCTTAAAGGAGCTATTTATGCTGTCGGTTTAACGGTTTTATTTTTTCTTGGGGTCCTTATTTTACAATACTTAGGAGGATTTCATTCTACTGGTCGAGCTATTTTATTCTACTCATTTATTTCAGCAGCATTATTTATTTTGATCAATAACATTTTGATGCCGTTGAGCAGAATGATGAATTTGACCAAAAGGATGAGCTATGAAGACGCAGCAAAGATTGTCGGTAAAAGTTTTGAAGACATTAATGACAAAGTGCTCAATACACTACAATTGTGTAAGTCAAACGCTTTGATTAATAAAAATCAATTGGATTTAGTGACGGCAAGTATTCAACAACGTATTTCGCAGCTCAAGCCGATTCCTTTTACCAATGCCATTAATCTTTCTGACAATAAAAAACACCTTCGCTTTTTGGCCGTTCCCGTATTTTTGTTTTTAGGCGTTTTCGTTTATAACAAAGAAATCATTACTTCAGGAACGGATAGTTTATATAATTACGACAAAGAAATACAACAAGTAAATCCTTTTGAATTTGAAGTGACTAACGACAAATTGGAGGTGTTGCAACAAGATGATTTTGAACTGATAATTACGGTAAAAGAAAAAGAATTTGTGCCTGAAGTAGCCTACATCAACATTGATGGTAAAAGTCACAAGCTAAAAAAAATAAACAAAAAACAATTTTCATACACCTTCAGAAATGTTCAAAAAAATCAATCCTTTTACATTTCCTCACAAGAAGTAAAATCTAAAGACTTTGAATTAAAAACCATTCCTAAACCAACCTTGTTGAGTTTTGATATTATTGTTGATTATCCAGCCTACACCGGTCTTAAAGATGAAACGATTAAGAATTTAGGGGATATGGTTATTCCAGAAGGAACTAAATTACAATGGGTTTTTAATACCAAAAATACGAAGTCCTTGCATTTACGCATTTCCGATTCATTGCATACCCTTCCGGCTAAAGGACTCAATATTTTTCAGAAAGAACACCAGTTTTTCGAAAGTGTAGATTACACGATTAGTACTGAAAATGAATTTACTATAGGTAAAGATTCCATTACTTATTTTATAACGGTAACGAAAGATGCTCATCCAACCATTGATGCGGAGGAAACAGCAGATACACTCAATACCAAACTACTTTATTTTAATGGCAAGGTAGCTGATGACTTTGGATTTACTCGATTAAATTTTCAATACAAAATCACTTCAGCAGAAGGTAAAGAAAAAGAGACCTCTCAAAAAGGATTGGCCATTAACAAAAGTTTTAATCGTGATCAGTTTTTCCACTTTTTTGATTTGAGCCAATTACCTCTTGAGCCAGGTGATAAAGTTGAATATTTCTTTCAAGTTTGGGATAATGACGGTGTTAATGGAGCAAAATCAGCACGCACTTCAAGTAAAATTTACAAAGCACCTACCCTTCAAGAATTAGCTGCCAATGCTGATAAATCAAACGAAATGATAAAAGATGATTTGCAAAAATCTTTGGATGAAGCTGAACGTTTGAAAAAAGAATTGGAAGCCATAAAAAAATCGTTGTACGACAAAGAAAAACCCGATTGGCAGGATAAAAATAAGATAGTACAATTTCTACAAAATCAAAATGCCTTGCAGCAAAATGTAGAGAAATTGAAACAAGAGAATATTAAATCTCAACAAGATAAAAATCAATTCAATCAAATGAGCCAAGAAATTCTTGATAAACAAGAAATGCTCAATAAATTGTTTGAAGAATTGATGAATGACGAAATGAAAGCTTTATATAAAGAGCTTGAAAAAATGATGGAGCAGATGAATAAAAATCAACTGCTCAATCAAATGGAAAAAATTGAAATGTCACAAGAACAGGTAGCCAAAGAGTTGGATCGAGCATTGGAACAATTCAAACAGTTGCAAATGGATGAGAAACTTCAAAGCATTTCTGACCAATTGAAAGACTTATCTGAACGTCAAGAAAAATTAGCTGAAGACACTAAGAACAAAGAAAAATCAAATTTTGATTTAAATAAAGAGCAAGAGCAACTTAAAGAAGATTTCAATAAAGTACGTGATGAACTCGATCAATTAAATGAACTGAACGAAGAGTTGGAGAACAAACGTAATTTGGAACAAACCGAAGAAATGGAGCAACAAATTTCAGAAGAAATGAAAAAAAGCTCCGAAGAATTGGGTAATGATAAAAACAAAAAAGCAAGTGAATCTCAAAAAAGTGCTGCTGAAAAAATGGAGGAGTTAGCTCAAAAAATGGAGGAACAGAAAACCAAAGAGCAACAAGAGCAAGCGCAGGAAGATTTAGATGCTTTGCGACAATTAATTGAAAACTTGATTAATTTCTCTATCGAGCAAGAGGATGTTATGACTCAATTTAGAACCACTTCTACCAATGATCCAAAGTATGTAAAACTGGGTCAACGTCAACGAAAATTGAAAGACGATGCACAAATGTTGGAAGATTCGCTCTTTGCCCTAAGTAAAAGAGTAATGCAATTAGGTCCATTTATCAATAAAGAGGTTGCAGAAATGAATCAAAACATTGGTAAATCAATGAAATTCATTACGGAAAGACAAACACCCATGGTTATGTCAAATCAACAATATGTAATGACTTCTGTCAATAACTTGGCTCTATTGTTTGATGAGGCCATGAAACAAATGCAAGAGCAAATGAAAAACAGCCCTCCGGGCAGTGGTAGTTGCAGCAAACCGGGTGGAACTGGAAAGCCTAGCCCAGGTCAAATGTCTATGGAACAAATGCAACAGCAGTTGAAGGATCAACTCAAAAAAATGCAGGAAGCCATGGAAAAAGGAGAGAAACCTGGCGGAAAAGAAGACGGTGAAAAAGGTGATGGAGGTAAAAAACCGGGTGATGGAAAAACTCCGGGACAAGGAGGAATGAATCCTGGTGAGGGAGGAATGGGTAATATGCCGGGGATGAGTCAACAATTGGCGGAAATGGCGGCTCAACAAGCTGCATTGCGTCAAAAAATTCAGGAACTTTCTCAAGAGTTAAATAAAGATGGAACGGGTGCAGGCAACGGCTTAAAAGAGATTGTAAAGGAAATGGAAAAAGTGGAAGAAGATATCGTAAATATGCGCATATCTAATCAAACTATTAATCGCCAGAAAGACATCATGACGCGTCTATTGGAGCACGAAAAAGCGCAACGTGAACAAGAGTATGACGAAAAAAGAAAAGCAAATGAAGCAAAAGAGTATGAAATAAGTAACCCTTCTAAATTTTTGGAGTATAAACTCAAAAAAGAAAAAGAATTAGAATTGTTAAAAACTATTCCACCATCTTTGAAACCTTATTACAAAAACAAAGTAAACGAGTACTTCGAACAATTGAATAACTAATTCTGAGGATTTTAAAACTTGAATATGGATACAACGCTACTATCTACTATGCAAAAAATAGACTTTCCCTCCAATGCCGAAAACATTCATCTCGTAGAAAAAATGATTGATAATGTTTGTGAAGAACTCAAAGTTAATGAAGATCACTACGGTAACATACTCATAGCATTAACTGAAGCTGTTAACAATGCAATTCATCACGGTAATAAATTGGATCCAGCAAAAACAACGTTTGTTTCATGTGATTTTGAATCAAACAAGTTGACATTCAAAGTAGAAGATCAAGGAAAAGGATTTGATTATACCAATCTGCCTGACCCTACAAGTCCCGAAAATTTAGAAAATCCTAACGGTAGAGGTATCTTCCTAATGAAGAATTTAGCCGATGAAATTGCTTTTGAGAATGACGGCAGAACAGTGGAACTAACGTTTCATTTGAACTAATTGTTAAGGTGAGCTATATTGACTGGCTTACCATATATCCTCCCGTCCAAGCGGCTTGGAAATTAAAACCTCCCGTTAAGGCATCAATATTCAATACCTCTCCAACAAAATATAAATTTGGGTGTAGTTTACTGCTAAAATCAGTGAAATTAACTTGATGCAAAGCTACCCCTCCACACGTTACAAATTCTTCTTTGTTGGTACTTTTTCCCTCCACTTGAAACTGAGCTCTTTTTATCGTTTCAATTAATTTATTGTGTTCTTTTTGGGGTAACTCCGCCCAAATAGTGGTAGGTTTTATTCCTGCATATTCAGTTAATCGCTGCCAAAGTCGTTTAGGTATTTCAAATAATGGTGTATTTACGATAGCCTTTTTAGGATGATGGGTACGTTGCTCTAGAAAAGATTCTTTTACATCGTCATCATTTTCATTCAAAGCAAAATCTATCGAAATTGAAAATCGATACTGTTGGTCAAACAAATGACGTGCAGCGATAGAAGATAACTTTAAAATGGCTGGTCCACTCATTCCCCAGTGGGTTATAAGCATCGGCCCAATTTCTTGCAATTTAGTTCCTTGTATTTTTACACCAATTCGTTCCACTGCCAAACCGGCTAAATCATTTATGCGAGCATCCTTGATATTAAAAGTAAAGAGTGATGGCATAGGAGGAATGATTTCATACTTCAGCTCCTCTAATCGCTGCCATATAGAGGTAGCATTGCCACCACAAGCAATTATCAACGCATCATATTCCCGTTGTTTTTCATTTACTGTAAGAACCCATTTACCTGTTTCATTTTGAACAAAATGACTGACGGCACTTTGTGTATGCACTTGAATAGGCAGCTTGGATACTGCTTCCAAAAAACAATCAATAATTGTTTGAGAACTATCTGTAGTTGGAAAAATCCGATTATCATCTTCAATTTTAAGCGCCACCCCTCTTTTTTCAAACCATTCCATCGTATCGCCCGTCATAAAGGTGTGAAATGGACCTAACAATTCTTTATTCCCACGTGGATAAAATTTCACCAATTCCTTAGGTTCGAAGCAAGCGTGGGTCACATTACACCTTCCGCCTCCGCTTACTTTAACTTTTCCCAATACTTGATTTCCCTTTTCAAAAAGGTCAATATGATATGTTGGATTCTTTTCTGCTGCATTAATTGCGGCAAAAAAGCCTCCTGCTCCTCCTCCTATGATGGCTATTTTTTTGATACGGCTCAATTGAAAATAAATTAGTTACAAAAATTCTTTATTTGGATAATCGGTTATAATGCCATCTACTCCATGATTTACCATTCGATTGAATGCCTTTTGCTCATTCACGGTCCAAGAAAAAACCTTTATTCCTTTTTCATGAGCTAGTTTAACATCTCTTTTGCGAATGGTTCGATAATACATTCCTAAAGCATAGGGTTTAAAGGTCAAATCGGTTAAAAAATGAGTTACACTCACAAAGGGTTTGTAAGTTAGATAAACATACCTATAATTGGGTAATATCTTATGCAACGCTTCTAACAATTGTGTATCAAAAGACATAAAAATTATATTGTTTTTATGTTCAAAACCGTTTATTTCGTTGGCAATGATTTTAGCAAATTCATCAGGAAAAGGTTGATAAATACCGTATTCACCAGGAACAGACTTCACTTCAAAAAGTACGGTTGTTTTGGACAAATCCAGTTGTTTGAACGCTTCCTGAACGGTGGGTTTATACATTTTGGAATGTTCCTGTTTGGGGAATTTTGAATAGGGTTTTGAACCACAGTCATATCGAGCAACTTCAGCAGCTGTCATGTGATATAGGTTTCTTTTTTTACCTTCTGCTGGTGATAATTCGTTGCCATTAGTATCTAAACAATAATCACTATGAATATAGGGTTCGTGTGAAATGATTAATTGGCCATCTTTTGACACCACTACGTCCCATTCTATTCCGTCTACACCCAATTCAATGGCCTTTCTGAAGCCTTCAAGGGTGTTTTCTGGCAGAATACCTCTACAACCACGGTGTCCAAAAAGTTGAGGAGTAGCAGTTTTATCGTTCATTTGAGAAAAAATATAAGCTGATTGAAGAAACAAACTTAAGGAAAAAACGAGTACAACGATTGAAGTGCGCATAATTGGTTTTGTTAAGGTCGTTCGCTACGTTCAAAATAGTCAATAATGGCTTCCTTAATTAAGTCTTCTTGCTCTTTTTGGTTCAAAGCCGGAACAGCTTTAACATTTTTGAAATGAGGCCATCCTTGTTCATCTTTACCTATAAACTCATAATAACCATAGGGTTCCAACAACGTACATATAGCAACGTGCATGACTTCAATTTTTTGGTCTTTTTTAAGTTTTTGATACCCTTGATTCAATTCTTGAAGCCCAATAATAAAGATAATAGATTGCAAATCGAGTGTTTCCCCAAAGTGTTTGGAAGCTATAGCTACCGTATCACGCCATTTTTTTTCAAACTCAAAATTCATGGTGCAAAGGTAGTTTATGAAACTTAAAAGGTTCAAGTTTTCATTGCTTTATTTACTATTAAGTGTATTTTTGCAATTCAATAAAATAAAATACTATGCCATACGAAAATATATTTGTAGAACAGAAAGAAGCCATTCGTCATATAACCATCAACCGACCTTCGCAATTAAATGCGTTGAATAAACAAACTATTGATGAATTGCATATGGCCTTAGGTGATGCCGAAAATGACCCTAATGTTCGTGTAATCATTTTGACTGGTGCTGGTGAAAAGGCATTTGTGGCTGGAGCAGATATTAAAGAATTTGCCAACTTTTCAATCGAAGAAGGTAAATTATTGTCTGCCGAAGGACACACCAAATTGTTTAATTTTGTTGAAAATTTAACAAAACCTGTCATTGCTGCAGTTAATGGTTTTGCATTAGGTGGAGGATTAGAGTTAGCTATGAGTGCTCATTTTAGAATAGCTAGTGAAAACGCTAAATTAGGATTACCTGAAGTTTCACTTGGCGTAATCCCAGGATATGGAGGTACACAACGATTAGCTCAATTGGTGGGTAAAGGCAAAGCAAATGAAATGATAATGACTGCTGGTATGATAGACGCGGCAGAAGCACTCAAATGGGGATTGGTGAATGCAGTAGTAGCGCCTGAATCATTGATAGAAGAATGCGAGAAAATTGCCAACAAGATAGCCCGCAACTCACCAAAAGCTATTTCTGCAGCCATTGTTTCTGTAAATGCGCAATTTAAAGAAGGGGTAGACGGTTACAAAACTGAAATTTCTGAATTTGGAAAATGCTTTGGTACAAAAGATTTTGTTGAGGGAACAACCGCTTTTTTAGAAAAACGTAAACCTAGTTTTACAGGAGCCTAATGAATTGTATTGTTGTAAAAGGAATTCGTACATATTCATATCACGGCTGCCTGCCCGAAGAAACTATAATTGGTGGATATTATGAAGTAGATGTGGAACTCTTTTGTGATTTCAAAAAATCTGCACTTACCGATGATTTGTCGTTGACAATAAACTATGTGGATGCCAACAAAATTGTAGAGGAAGAAATGGCATTGCCTTCTAAACTAATTGAGACGGTGGCTTATCGCATTATGAATCGTTTTAAAACTACATTTTCCATTCTTGAAAAAGCTCGAATAGAAATTAAAAAAATTAATCCCCCAATTGACGGAGATACGCAGTATGTGAGTGTAATTGTGGAGGAATAAGTGAATTTTGTTTGCACATTAATTTGTTTTTCGTACTTTTGCCCTCCTAATCACAAAATTTAGGTCTCGTGGCCGAGTGGCTAGGCACCAGTCTGCAAAACTGTGTACAGCGGTTCGAATCCGCTCGAGACCTCAAACCAAGCTCTAACTTTTAAAAGTTAGGGCTTTTTTATGTGACAATAATTGTGCTTGCACTAAATTATTGATGCATAAAAAAGTCTTTTTCGGCAGAAAAAGGACTTGGTTTGTAACGCATTTAATCCTTTTAAGGATGTATGCATAAATCCGCTCGAGACCTCAAACCAAGCTCTAACTTTTAAAAGTTAGAGCTTTTTTTATGTGTTGAATTAGGCTAAGTGGTCTGAATTGCTAACGTTAAATTACGTTAAACCATTCTTTACTACTAATTAATCAACTATTTTTGACCTAGTATGTTTAGAAAAAATTACATTGTAATCATTACCATTCTTGGGGGTATTGCTCTCCTTGGTGTTATTGCCTTGCAAGGTTATTGGATCAAAAAAGCCATCGAGTTAAAAGAATCTGATTTGGAAGATAAAATT
The DNA here is from genome assembly GCA_964419055.1 of uncultured Flavobacteriales bacterium. GTDB lineage: Bacteria > Bacteroidota > Bacteroidia > Flavobacteriales_D > Parvicellaceae > CAYQNU01. Next base: position 150,369 of record CAYQNU010000004.1, read on the forward strand.
TTTCTTTCGTTGGATGATGTTGTAGAAAAAGTTTCGAGATACGAGGCGCAAAGTATCATGAATTTACATAATCCAAAAGATGTGTTAAATAAATTAGGTGTGAATTTTACCAAAAACATTTATTTCGACTCGGTAAGCCAGACTTATAATTTTAAATCAAAAAATATTTCTTTCAAAGCTCAAAATCAAATGATTAACCAACTTATGGAGGAAATATTCTCCTTTGGAAAATCAAGAAGAATTGAGGAGCGAATACCTGCAAATGTGTTGGACAGTATCATACATAAAACTTTTGATATAAGCGGGATTGAAACAGACATCAACTATGGTGTTTTTGATTTTTACGACAATAATGTTTACGCAAACACGTATAACATTACTAGCTTAAGATTAAGCAATTATAAAATAGAACTTTTCCCAGGAGATGTATTTGGAGTTCCACATTATCTAAGTGTTGATTTACCCAATCAAAAAAGTTTTGTATTGAGTTCGATGTGGATAATGTTAGCCATGACAGCCGTATTATTAATTATTGTAATTTTTGCCTTCTATTACACGATTTCTACAATTGTTGAACAAAAAAAATTATCTATTATCAAAAGTGATTTCATAAACAATATGACCCACGAATTGAAAACACCTATTTCAACCATTTCGTTGGCTTGTGAGGCATTAAATGATGCCGATATCGCAAAAACAGAAACTACTCGTCATCGATTTGTGAATATGATTAATGATGAAAATAAACGTCTTGGTTTGTTGGTGGAAAACGTCTTACAAAGCGCAGTTTTGGAACGGGGTGAATTAACCCTAAAAACGGAATTAATCGATATCAATAGCATTATAGAAACGGCAGTACAAAATATTCAAATTCAAGTTCAGAAACGAAATGGCCAAATTGAAATTAGAAACAAAGCTATAAAGTCACTGATTGAAGGAGACAAAATACACATTACCAACGTTATATATAACCTGCTTGACAATGCCAATAAATATTCATCTGAAGAGCCTAAAATAACCATTGAAACCATGGATTTGGTAGGAAGCATTATGATTAAAATACATGATAATGGTATTGGAATTAGTCGAGAAAATCAATCAAAAATTTTTGATAAATTGTATCGAGTACCTACAGGTGATCGTCATGATGTGAAAGGATTTGGATTAGGTTTGAGTTATGTAAAGGCCATTATTGAAAAACATTCAGGGACTATCACCGTAGATAGTGCATTAGGAAAAGGAAGTACGTTTAACATTATTTTACCATATAATAAAAAAAATCACGAATTATGAGCAAGTCAATAAACATCCTATTAGTTGAAGATGATCCAAATTTAGGCTCACTACTTAAAGAATATTTAAATGCAAAAGGTCATAATTGCACCTTAGCCAATGATGGTCAAAAAGGTTATGATGCCTTTGTAAAAGGAGCTTTTGAATTTCTTATTTTAGATGTCATGATGCCTGTAAAAGATGGTTTTACATTAGCAGAAGAAATCAGAGGAATTGACAAAAAAGTTCCCATATTATTCTTGACTGCAAAATCTTTAAAAGATGACACCTTAAAAGGATTCTCGGTAGGTGCTGACGATTACATGACAAAACCATTTTCGATGGAAGAACTTTTAGTGCGTATGCAAGCCATATTAAGAAGATCAGGTGATACGGACGAAGATACCATTAATGAATTTCAAATTGGTAAATATTATTTCAATTACAACGAGCAATCGTTAAAATTGGGTAGCGACATTCAAAAATTGACTACAAAGGAATCCGAACTTTTGAAATTGATGTGCAAAAATGTAAACGGTGTTTTGGAAAGAAACCATGCTTTAAAAGCGGTTTGGGGTGACGACAATTACTTTAATGGCAGAAGTATGGATGTTTACATTGCTAAGTTAAGAAAATACCTTATTGAAGACACCAACGTTGAAATTGTAAACGTTCATGGTAAAGGTTTTAAGCTTTTTGTAAAATAATTACATCCATCCAAAGTTAAAAAGGTTTTGTGAACCATTTGGTCCTGATTTAGGTTTATTCTCGTAATAAGCTTTGCCTGCAGCTGTTTTACATTCTTTATCGGATTTAAGCAAAGCCCATTGATCAATGATACCTTTTAATATAAATGCACCAGGATATAACAACCCTGTTGTGTGCACTAAAGGGTAGCTATTTGTTTTGGGATAATGTGTTTTAAAATAATTTGAAGATACACAAGAAATACTCACGGCATCTTTTTGTTTAGTATTGTTTGTGGCGGATTGATAAACGGTTGTTTCATCCATCAATCCATTATGACCATTAAAAGCTACCATATCTGCCTGTCCATTTATTTGAAGGGTATCTTTTCCAATAATGAGTGAAGCATTCAAATGACCCGATAATGAATTAAAATAATCATTCAAACACTCGTGCATACGGTCTCCTCGATAGGCATCAGCAATGAAATATACTATAGCTCCATTAGAATATATTTTTTTAAAAACCACCCTTTCTAAAATTGTGTGTGATGGATTCATAATGGATTCTTGCAATTTCCAATCCGAAGATGAATTGAAATATCGTTTTATTCCTGCACTGGTTGCCCAATATAAATTGCTTTTCAAATCCAAACCATTACCCAAAGAAGGTGATGTTGGGACAATACCTTGATGTTCATTATCACATAGAGGAACTAAAGCATGTACGATTAAGGGCATTTTATTATCAATTTTATATTTCAAATAATTGATGATGGACGATCTATTCTCCAGTTTCGATTCTTGAGCATGTAACCCAAATAATTGACTTAATGATAGCAGAATTACTATGACAGTTTTCATTTTGAATAGTTTAAATGAATTAATAGATGACCCTAAAACACAATTTATCCAAAAAGATACAAAAAAAGATTACTTTTGAAAATAAAAATATAACTATGCGAAATTTACTTTTCCTCCTTCTTATTATCAAAAGTTCACTTGTTGCGGCTCAAATCAATTTTGTGGAACGTTTGGAGTTTGACATAAAGGAAGAAGAATTCAATAATCATTCGGTACATATTTATGGAAAAGATGGTTTTTTAATACGCTCATCAATGGGAATTGAAAAAGGAATTCAGCAATTTAAATATGAATTGTATTCTACGGACCTTAAACCCGTAAAAAATCACATTGAAAAAATAGAACTTACAAAAACTACGAGCAGTAGATCCTATCATTCAAAAACACATTTGATTGACGTATTTTATAATAAAAATGGAACTACTCAAGTAGTTAGTATAGAAGGAAGCACTTTGAAACAAAGCCGTTCATCCATTACCTTACCTCCAAACATTTATTTTTCAGAAGGTAAAGTAGGCGGTAATAATATCTATTTATATGGAAGAATCAAAAAAACCCCAATATTTATAGTAATCGACTGGAAAACAGGTAAAAACACAATTGTTCCAATAACCATAAACAACTATAAGGGTTCAGCAATTGGACTTGAAAATATAAGTGTATTGGAAAAAAGTAATGAAGCCTTTTTAACCTTCAATGCGAAAAAAGGAAAAATCACTGAAGTGTACATTTTGAAGTTAGACAAAAACAATGAAGTTCAAGACCAAATTAATCTGTCGGCTTCTATTGAAAAGAACTTAACCGGTCTATCTGCCCTATTTGTAAAAGATAAAAAGTATATTTTAACGGGCACCTATTCTACCAAAGGAAGTTCTACTTCGGAAGGTATTTACTTTGCCGAAATGGAAGGTAATAAAATCAATTATATCAACTACAAAAGTTTCATTGACCTTAAAAATTTCTTAAGCTATCTCCCTCAAAAACAACAAGATAAAATAGAAAGAAAGAAAAAGAAAAAAGAAGCCTCCGGTAAAGAATTGACAATAAAATATAACATTGCCAACCACGATTTAATTTTAGGTAAGGATTGTTATTATTATATTGGAGAAGCCTATTATGCAACCTACCGAACGGAAACCTATACCACCTATGTAAATGGTAAACCGGTTACTCAAACTCGACAAGTATTTGATGGATATCAATACACTCATGCCACTTTATTAAAATACTCTTTAAAAGGTGAAATTATCTGGGATGAAACTTTTGCTATGTGGCCCAGTTACAAACCTTTCTCAGTAAAAAAATTCATCAAGGTAAATGAAAATGTAGAAAAAAGCATTGATCTTTTCTTTGCAAGTAGAAATAGAATAGTATCAAAATCTTTTGACATCAACGGAAACACCCTTTATGATCGTACCTCTGATGAAATAGCTACTCAAATAATTGGAGATCAAACAAAGTACAGTTTCTCGAATATCGAAAATTGGTATGACAATTACTTCTTAGCATTTGGCACCCAGCGCATAAAAAACAAAGAAAATGAAGATGTCAAAAAGAAAAGAACTGTTTTCTTCATCAATAAAATTAAATATTAATAGGTCTCAAACGTTCATTTATAAGTAGAATAAGACCTTTCGATGTATCAATCGCACTTTTAATCAATTGTTAACTTTATTATTTTGATAATTGACTAATTTTTGCGAAATTTGCATTCCTTTTTGACAATGAATTACAAACTCCTCATAATCTTACTCATTTTATCAGTAAATCTGATTCCTAAAACGGTATCGTTTGGGCAAGGATTTTACAATGCGAATATGTGGAGAAAACAACGAAATGAAATCAACATTTCAATAGGAGTGACTAACTTTTTGGGGGATTTGGGTGGTAGAGATAGAATAGGAACTAACTTTATATGGGATTTGGAGTTATCAAAAACACGCCCAGCGTTTGGTTTCAATTACCTTTATTATTTGGGTAGAAGTTTTGCATTAAGACCTCAATTATCCATTGGAAAAGTTGCTGGAGACGACAAATTAACACAAGAATCTTTTAGAAATAATAGAAATCTGAATTTTGAATCGTTAATTTTAGAAGGCGCTTTAACTTTTGAATGGCAATTCTTAAAGGAAAAGGTTGGAAACGTTTACAACCTTAAAAGCAATACGGGGAAAAAATTAGGACTAAAAAGTTTCTCATTAGGTTTCTATGCTACTTTTGGCGTGGGAGGTTTTTACTTTAATCCCAAAGCTACCGGTGCAGATGGTGTGAAGTATGAATTATTTCCTTTACGCACTGAAGGACAAGGTTTACCTGGAGGAGCAACACCTTACAAAAGAATAAGTGTTTGTGTTCCGATAGGTTTCGGAGTTAGAAAAAGTATTAACCGAAATTCTGGCATTAAGTTAGAATTAACGCATCGATTTACCTTTACCGATTACATTGATGATGTGAGTACTGTGTATTACAACAGAAACGTTTTAACTCAAGAATATGGACCGCTAGCTGGATATTTTTCAAATCCTCAATTGGGTAATAAACCTGCTTTCGTTACTAAGCCAGGTGAACAAAGAGGAGATCCAGGAGATAAAGATGGATACATGTACTTTATGGTTTCCTACTACTACAAATTCACCAACAATATAGGTGTTTATGGTAGAAATAAAGTGCGCAGAGTTAAAGCTTCATTCTAAAATAGATGATAATTCTATTTCAGTATTTATTCGATGCTTATTGAATCTTTTTTATAGCTATTTTGAAATAGAAAAAAGCTGTAAAAAAAAGCAAAATAGGTAACCCCTGCTTGGGTATCTAAGGTATCATCTACGAAAAAACTAATTAACGTTATTCCACAAAAGACCCAAAAAAACTTTGATTTAGGTACCACTTTCCAAATTGGATAAATCAGAGAAAATAAGATAATTACAAAACCTACTACTCCAAAACAAATGAAAAAAGTTAACATTTGATTATGTGCTCTCAATCTATTTTGAGGATACAACGGAGAATTAATTTCATTATAATGTCTTTCAAAAGAAATGGGGCCATCACCCGTACCAACGCCCACTAGCCAATTAGATTGAGCTATGGCTAAACCCGCTTTTGTGTATAACATTCGCTGAATTATGGAATGTCCGTTTGGGTTGTGATCCAATTGATGATTGATAATTTCAAACAAAATATTTTCAAGTCTTGCTGTAAATCCTGTTTTTGGTGGTAAATAGGTCGTTATTCCATTTTCAATATTCGCAATATCTTGATCTGAAAGAGCATAAACGGCATCGAAATCCTTTCGTAATCCTTTTGACGTCAAATATCTAAACAACGTTCCAAATATTGGCTGTCCTTTATTATCTTTACCTGCAAAAGGTAATCTACTCCTTTCATTCCAAGCCTTTTCAGCTTCTGGAAATGAAATATAAATCCAAACATAATTGCCATTTTCCAACCATTTTCTATTTACATCGTGCTCATATGGATTACCATAAGCCGTAAACTCTTCTAAATTGTTTAAATCAGCCGTATCTCTTACTTCTGTTTGGTTCTTATAAAGCATAAATACGTAGATAATCAATAATAACAATGACCCCAAAGCACCCGATATCAGCATTATTTTCGTCTTTCTATTAGCTATCTTTTTAAGCAAGAAAAAAACAGCTATTCCACCAATAAATAACAACACAATATAACCGGTACCCGATTCCATAAGTCGAATAAAAAAAACGAAATATAAGATGGGTAGTAGCCAGAAAAATTTTGATGGTGCCGAACGCGTGAATGTGAGATAAACTAATATAAATATACCTAAACCTAACAAAAGAGAAAGACGAATATGAGAGATGAAAACAGCCATATCTCGGCCATCAAAATCAAGACTTTCTGGAGATTTAAAGATGTACCGATAATAACCCACTGACGTTGCAACGAGTAAACCCAATAAGAAAACATACATAACAATCCACCAATGTTTGGATGACAATTTAGGCATGGTTCCTAAAACAATCGGCAAACTAAGTAAAGGAAGTTTTAAAACAATATCCTTTAAACCAAATGAAAAATCTTCGGTATTGGCCAACCAAACAACCGGTACAAAAAACAACAAGGTAGCTACAAAAGGGGCAAAACTAAACGTCTTCGCTCGGTGCCATTTGGCTTGAAAATTCATTTCTACTAACCAATTGCAAGCTAAGCCGATTGAGCCAATACTCATAAATATATTTCCCATTGACAGCCCAAAAGCAATCAAACCAAGAAAAAACAAATAAATGTATAAATGAGGTATTTTTGCTTTTAAAGCAAGTAGTTGATTCATTTATTGACCGTTACTTAATAGCTAAAATTGAAGCATACTTTGTTTTATCATTTAAAACATTTAAGGCTTCTTTAATGTCATCATCATTTCTGAGTGCCACAATTATTCTTCCACGGCTGTAATAAAATCTTGAAGCTATTTCTTCCTCCAAAATCATTTTTATCTCCGCTTTATAACGTTCTAAATCCGTTTCTAAATCTGGAGTCAATTTTTTCATCAGCGCTTCAAACTCCAATTTAGAATCTCCGTAATATTTTTCTTCTTCGGCTACTTCAATCAATTGTTTTAATCCAACTTTAGAATTAGTAGTATAGTCAACATTTCTTTTTTTCACGTATGCTTTAAAATCAATGTAATCCGATTCAGATAACTCAAAAGTTTTAGGATCGGCAAGAGATGTATGCGTTCGATAATAATGTGTAGCATAGTCAAAAATATGGTGATTTTTAAGCAACTCAGAAGTTAACATACTCAGAAAAGGATTTTCAACTTTAATATCGGGATCTACTCCTCTTCCGTCTTTTACAACCCTTCCATTTCTGGTTTTGAAACTTACCAAAACACTATCCGGAATTTCTTCAGCTTTTCCGTCTTTATTCTTATTTGAATAATCTAATTTTTGAATACATCTCCCGCTTGGTGTGTAATATTTAGCAACAGTAAGTTTTACCATACTTCCAAATTCTATATCTTTAGTTTGTTGCACCAAACCTTTACCATAACTTGTTTGCCCTATTATAACAGCCCTATCTAAATCTTGTAGACTTCCACTTACAATTTCACTTGCCGAAGCTGAATAATCATCAATTAAAACAACTACGGGCAAGTTTAAATCAAAAGGATTATTGGATGTTTTATAATCTCTATTTATTTCCTCAATTCTTCCTTTTGTGGAAACAATCAATTCACCTTTTGGAACAAAAAAATTGACAATGTTAACAGATTCATGCAATAGTCCTCCACCATTACCTCTCAAATCAAATATTAATTGAGTCATACCACTGGAATCTTTAAGACTTCTTAAAGCCTTACCTACTTCTGTACTTGCGGTATTGGTAAATGAATTGAGTTTTACATAACCCGTTTTTGAATCAACCATTCCATAATAAGGCACATCTGGAACTTTTATTTCTTCTCTTTTGAAAGTAACCGTTTTTACTTCCTCTTCTCTTTTATACTTAATGGTAAGATCGGTACCTGCTCCACCTTTTAGAAAAGCGCTCATATCTTGCACGGTTTTTCCTATAACACTTTTACCATCTACTTCTAACAAAATATCACCAGCTTTTAAGCCCGCTTTTTGGGCAGGAGACCCTTCGTAGGGTTCAGAAATAACAATGTACTCTCCATGCGCTTGGATCAACGAACCAATGCCACCATATTGACCCGTAGTCATATATCGATAATCTTCAATATTGCTTTGGGGAATATAAACCGTATAAGGATCGAGTGATTCTAACATGGCATCAATACCTTTTTTCATTAAATCACCTGGTTGAGGTTCGTCTACGTAATAAGTATTTAATTTATCATAAACAGCCGACATAATGCGGATATTCTTAGTTATTTCAAAATAGTTTTTATCTGATTCGGTAACCGTTTTGGTAAAAATAAAAGGCAGCGAAACAACTACTAAGAGTAGTAAGGCAACAATTGTTTTTTTTGATTTCATAAGCTTTTGACCGTTTATTATGACCTATTTTTAGGTTTGCGTTTTTCAACTTCTTCTTCTAAACGCTTTAATGACTGAATTATTTTATTTTCTATATACTTAAAATCTGGGATTTCGTTACCAATAAAAACCAAAGTTACTACTAAATTAAATTCTGCCCTTTGCAAAGCTTCAACAAGAGAATGTTTATTTAATCTGTAGGCCTCTCTTAATAGTCTCTTTATGCGATTGCGATCGACCGCTTTTTTAAAATTTCGTTTGGGACAAGATACCATTATCTTGATGTTCACATCATCTTTTAGCTCTTGATTAAATAAGAAATTGACCTTTATTGGATGTATCAAAAATCGATGTTTGGAACCGAATACTTTCTGTATTAATTTTTCACCTGTTAAGTGTTCTATTTTTTTGAAAGAATTGTCCATATAAGCCAAATGCCGTTGATTATAATGTGTAAAGGTAAGGATAACCTATGAAAAGATAATCTTACATTAGAATTCTTTATTCATGTCGTTCGCCTCTCAGCACCTTAAATGCGTGAAGAACATGAGGGAATAGAGCATCTATAGTTTCTGCAGCACCTTTTGATGATCCCGGAACAGTTATGATTAAACTTCCTTTATAGGTTCCGGAAATACTGCGCGATAGCAGTGCAAAAGGCATTCTTTCTTGGCCATAACTTCTGGCAAATTCTGCAATTCCAGGGATTTCTCTATCTAAAATTGGTTTAATAGCTTCGGGTGTAACGTCTCTTACCGAAAGACCAGTGCCCCCCGTGAGAATGATTAAATGAGCTCTATTTTTTTGACCATTTATTACCGAATCTTGGATAGCTTCCAATTCGTCAGGAACAACCCGATAATCAACGGAAGCCAACTTTAATTTTTGCAATCGTTCCACTATGATTTTGCCTGAACTGTCTTCTTTAATACCCTTTGAAATCGTATCCGAACACACAATCACAAGAGCTTTTAATTTATGAATAAAAGCATCATTAAAATCGCTTTTTCCACCTGTTTTATTGAGTAATCGAATATTTTCAATACTGATATGATCATCAATGGGTTTAAGCATGTCATATAAGTTCAAAGCGGCAACTGATGCCCCGTGCATAGCTTCCACTTCAACTCCTGTTTTATAAATCGTTTTGATCGTTACTTCAATTATAATGGTCAAATCGACTATGGTGAACTGAACATTTCCATATTCTATGGGAAGCGGATGACAAAACGGTAAAATATCGGGTGTTTTTTTTATGGCCAACAATGCAGCAGCTTTTGAAGTTGCCAACACATCTCCTTTTGGAACCGTATTTGTTTGAATAGCTTGAATGGTTGCGACTTCACTCACCCTAACAATGGCTTGTGCTGTAGCTATGCGAAGAGTGGTTATTTTGTGTGAAATGTCTATCATGTTATTCGTATTCAGCTAGAATAAGAAGAAGAATCCTTGAAATTATTCTTCAGTAAAGAAAACTATTATTAAACTAGGTCTTTTTCTACCAAATATTCAGCAATCTGAACAGCATTTGTAGCAGCACCTTTACGTAAATTATCAGCAACAATCCACATATTCAAGGTTTTTGGCTGCGATTCATCTCGTCTAATTCTTCCTACAAATGTTTCATCTTTATCATGTGCAGTTAAAGGCATAGGATAAAACGCATTTTTGATATCATCCTGTACAATTATTCCGGGTGCTTCTTTTAAAATTGCCACCACATCTGTCAATTCAAATTCGTTCTCGAACTCAATATTTACACTTTCGCTATGACCACCCATAACAGGGATTCTAATAGCTGTAGCGGTAACTTTTATTGAATCGTCTCCCATAATCTTATTGGTTTCGTTCACCATTTTCATTTCTTCTTTGGTGTAACCATTGTCCATAAAGACATCAATTTGAGGTATAACATTTAAATCAATAGTATAAGCGTAAGCTTTTTCACCATCAATTCCAGCTCTTTCATTCATCAATTGATCAACCGCTTTTTTTCCTGTGCCCGTAACCGATTGATAAGTAGAGACCACCACTCGTTTAATTTTATACTTTTTATGAAGTGGGTTTAGTGCAACTACCATTTGAATAGTTGAACAATTTGGATTAGCTATGATTTTATCATCTTTTGATAAAACTTGGGCATTTATTTCAGGAACTACCAACTTTTTAGTAGCATCCATTCGCCAAGCAGATGAATTGTCGATAACGGTAATTCCTGCAGACGCAAATTTAGGTGCCCATTCTAAGGAAGTTCCTCCCCCAGCAGAAAAAATGGCAATTGCAGGGTTCATATCTATGGCCGTTTGCATTCCCACAACTTTATATTCTTTGCCTTTAAAGCTTACAGAATGACCAATTGATTTTTCGGAAGCAACTGGTATTAACTCGGTAATGGGAAAATTACGTTCTGCCAACACTTGCATCATTTTTGTGCCAACCAATCCCGTAGCACCTACAACAGCTATTTTCATTTTTAATAAATACTATTTGATTACTATTAATTTACTTCATTCTTAGTTTAACACCGATAGCTATCGGATCGCCTCAATTAATTTGAATACAAAACTACAATTATTTTTCAAATGTGATATTTTTACGTTAATTAACACAGGAGTAACTTCATCTTAAAATTTAGCCTTACCTTTGCACCGCAATAAAAGGCCAAGGGTTATGAAATTTGAATTAACCAAATCGTTTATATCAGAAATCACTGAGGCTGTCAATGAAAACAACACACAGTTTATTATTGACCAAGTTTGTGTATTGCACCCTGTTGATATAGCAGAAATTTTTGATCGAGTTTCATTAGAGGAAGCGCAATTCATTTATCGCCAATTTGATGAGGAATTAGCCTCGGAGGTATTGGTTGAATTGGATGAAGACCTAAAAGAATCTTTTTTGGCTTCACTTTCCAATACTGAGATTGCTGTGCAGGTGGAAATGATGGACTCTGATGATGCCGCGGATTTTATCCAAACATTACCAGAAAACCGAAAAGATGAAATCCTTGCTCAGTTAGAGGATGTGGAACACTCCAGCGATATTGCTTCGCTGCTTACGTATGACGAAGATACTGCGGGTGGTTTGATGGCCACGGAGTTTATTTGGGCAAATAGCAACTGGACGGTAGGAGAAGCGCTTAAAAACCTTAGAGAACAAGCACAAGAAATTGAAAACGTTTATACCATTTATACGGTAGATGATCACGACCGATTGGTGGGAACCCTATCTCTCAAAACATTTTTATATGCTGATAATTCAACCAAAATAGCTGAAATCTATTCACCTAACCCCATTTCTGTCAAAGCCAATGCGAAAGACAGTGATGTGGCAAAAATTATGGAGAAATACGATTTAGTTGTATTGCCTGTTGTAGATCAAGCGGGTGTATTGTTGGGTAGAATTACCATTGATGATGTAGTGGATGTAATGCGTGAAGAAGCTGAAAAAGCCAGTCAAATTGCATCAGGGGTATCCGAAAAAATTGAAGACAATGATAGTATTTGGATCATTTCTAGAGCACGTTTACCTTGGTTATTGGTTGGGTTAGTTGGAGGTATATGTGGATCAATGGTAATTGGTGGTTTTGAAATTCAGTTGAATAAAATTCCTCAATTAGCTTTTTTCATTCCATTAATTGCAGCTATGGGTGGAAATGTGGGTGTGCAATCATCGGCACTTATTGTGCAAGGTTTGGCCAATAAATCGTTGAATTATGACTCTACTTTTTCTAAAGTAGGAAAAGAAATATTGGTGGCATTGATGAATGGTAGTGTGTTATCGCTTTTTATATTTGCTTACAACTATTTATTTGGGTTAGATTTTGCCTTATGCCTCACGGTGAGTATTGCTTTGTATGCCGTTATTATTATTGCGGGAATAGTGGGCTCATTAGTACCTATGTTGTTACATCGCTATAAAATAGACCCAGCTTTGGCTACAGGTCCATTCATCACCACGATGAATGACATACTTGGTATGTTAATTTATTTTACGATAAGCTATTGGATCTTTTTGTAGAATCTACTCCATAACATCTTTATACATCTTTCCGAATTCTATTTTAAAACGAACGGTATATATGGGTGATGTAAAACGTTCATTTATGGGTTCTCTATTTTTGATAGCCAAACGGTAACCATACCCTACTCCTGCACTAAAATACTTTAGAAATTTGTAATCAAATGCCATTGATGGTTCATAAAAGGCAACTCCTGAACGCGCCATTCTAACTTTTTCATTGGTCTTATAATCTAATAAACCTATGCCCATTTGAATGGGTAGGCTAAAATCCCAATGTTTGGTTTGGTAAAAAGTATAATCAACGTAAGCTAAGATATAGTTCAATCGAAGATTAACACTATCAATTAAGTAAAACGAAGAGATTTCTGATTTCATCCAACTGTAACCTATTCCAAATTTGAATATTTTGTTGTAACTTAAACCTAATTTGACTCCTTTTACTTTAGCAAATTGATTGGCAACAAAGGCATTATGCGCACTCAAACGAATATCATACGTTGGTTTTTCTTTTAATGACTCTCGAATAGGGTCGAATAGCTGCCCCCTTAATAGAGAACAATAAAACATCATCAAACCAAATACTGCAATCCTAAGCATAAAAAAGTTTCGTATGAGTATTTATTATTTGTAACACAAACATTGTGATGTAATCGAAGACCATTCACTTTATTTACTCTTTTACTTTTGTCTTGACACAAAAGTAACAAAATTCCGATAGCCATCGGAACAAGTCTAAAAATGTGTTAATCAAAAATCAAAGAACATTACAGACATTCACCCAAACTCGCAAACGCTGTTACCGTTAATTTTTATAAAAATTAACGACAGCTGAGCTCAAACATAGGTTCATTACCTTTCATTTATCTTGATTTTTTTAGATTAAAACATTTTAAGGTCGGGGATAGATTTATCAATATTTATTTTTAAATAATGGACTATTATTATAAAATAGCCCTTTAAATTCATTCAATTTTGGAACACTATTCAAAAAAAAAGTCTGTACAAATATACAGACTTTTATATGTTTATAATATAATTTTAATTAATGCTCTTCTTCATCAGGTCTTAATGGAACATTTTGTGGAACAAAATCCTCTTCCCAACCTGGTTTACTATAATCGTAAGGCCAACGGTGAACTTCTGGTAATGCTCCTGGCCAGTTTCCGTGAACGTGCTCAACTGGTGTTGTCCACTCTAAAGAGTTAGCATTCCAAGGGTTTTGAGATGCTTTAGGTCCTCTAAATGAACTGTAGAAGAAGTTAAAGAAGAATATAATTTGTCCTAATACACCAATGATAGCAAAAATACTGATTAACACATTGATATCCATCATGTGATCAAACATTGGGAAATCTGTATTTTGGTAATAACGTCTTGGTAAACCACCTTCACCTGTAAAGTGCATGGGCATAAATACACCATATCCGCAAATTAAGGTTAACCAAAAGTGAGCAAAACCTAATTTTTTGTTCATCATTCTACCGTACAATTTCGGGAACCAATGATATACCCCTGCAAACATTGCAAAAATAGCTGATAATCCCATTACGATGTGGAAGTGACCCACAACAAAATACGTATCGTGTTTAGCAATATCTAACGCTGAATCGGCAAGGATAATACCAGTGATACCACCTGTTATGAAAGTTGAAACCATTCCAATACAGAATAACATTGCGGGTGTAAATTTAATGTTCCCTTTCCAAAGTGTAGTTAAGTAGTTGAATACTTTTACCGCAGATGGGATCGCAATTAATAACGTAGTAAATGTAAATACCCCTCCCAAGAATGGGCTCATACCTGTCACGAACATATGGTGAGCCCATACTATGAATGATAAGAATCCAATTGCTAAAATAGAGCCAATCATAGCACGGTAACCAAAGATAGGTTTACGAGCGTTGGTGGCAATAACCTCAGACGAAATACCTAAAGCAGGCAACAATACGATATATACCTCAGGGTGACCTAAGAACCAAAATAAATGCTCATATAAAATTGAACTACCACCGGTTTGATCTAAAGCACCTGATGAAGTGGTAATATCTGAAAGGTAAAAGCTTGTATCCATACCTCTATCCATCAACAATAACACTACTGCTGAAACTAAAACAGGGAATGAAAGTACCCCTAAAATGGCAGTAACGAAGAATGTCCAAATAGTTAATGGCATTCTCGTCATCTTCATTCCTTTAGTACGTAAGTTGATGATCGTAACGATGTAGTTAATTCCTCCTAACAGCGATGAAGCAACGAAAATAGTCATTGATAATAACCACAATGTCATACCTAAACCAGAACCCGGTTGCATTTCTTCAAGAGCACTCAACGGAGGATAAATGGTCCAACCAGCAGAAGCAGGTCCTGTTTCAATAAATAACGAAATGGTCATAATCAAACTTGACAAGAAAAATAACCAGTAAGAAATCATATTTAATAAACCTGAAGCCATATCTCTTGCTCCCAATTGAAGAGGAATCAATAAGTTAGAGAATGTACCTGACAATCCTCCTGTCAATACGAAAAATACCATTATAGTACCGTGCATGGTTACTAATCCTAAATACCAGTTCGCTTGTAATTCTCCATTTGGAGCTGCATCAGAACCTAACAACGATTCTAATATTGGGAATTGAGTATCTGGCCATCCAAGCTTTAATCTGAATAAAGCAGACAAACCAATACCAATAATCCCCATTACAATAGCCGTAACTAAATACTGCTTTGCAATCATTTTATGATCTTGCGAAAAGATGTATTTCGTTATGAAACTTTCTTTATGAACGTGTGCGTGTGCGTGCGCGTGATCGTGACCTCCTGCCATTGCTTTATTATTTATTTTATTAAATATACTTTCAATTCTGTACTAATTCTTATTTACCGTTACCTAATGCAATTGCTGCTGTATCAACTGCAATTGGCTGAACCAATGAATCTGAAACGGGTTGTTCAGCTCCTTCAGCCGCTTTTTTAGCTTCAGCTTCCATTAAGTTCTTCACTGCTAAGTTTACCTTGTTATCGCTAGCTCCCCAATAAACTACAGGTCTACCTTTAATATCCAATCTTGGTTGAACAGGGTTAGCTTCTTTAAAGTCTACACATTCAACCCATTTCTCGTAATCTGCTTCAGAAACAACAACAATTTTACGTTGCATATTGTGGTGACCTCCTCCACATATTTTATTACACAATAAAATAAAATTAAATTCAACCACTTCTTCTTCTAATCCCAATGATATAAGACGTTCGTTGTGAATTTTATTAATGTTTTTATAATGTTCTTTCACTTCAGGAATTTCAGCAAATTCTTTTGTTGTGTATTTTGGTGTGAACGTAAAGCTAGTTGTAATACCTGGTACACAGTTCATTTGAGCTCTAAAATGAGGCATCCACATAGAGTGAATTACATCTTTTGAACGCATTTTAAAGGTCACTGGTTTGTTAACGATTAAGTATAAATCATCTGCAACATAAACATCATTGTTAGCGGCAGAATCTTTTGCAGGAGTAATCGTTTTTTCTAAACCAGAAGTAATTCTGTATTTTTGACGCACCAAACGTTCTCTTGTTTCTAACCATTCATTAATAATTGCATCTGGTTTGTAGTACTCACCACTTGCATTTTTGGCTTCCTCTAAATTCTTATCTATACCCGCAATTTGATTTTCAATTTCAGCATATTTAGCTAAAATCAAATCGGTAGTAATAACTCCCATTGCATTGGCCGTAATAGAATCGTTTTGACCTTGAGAGTTAACAAATTTAGAAGCTCCTGTAATCATTTTAAAATCAGAATCACCTAATACATTGTCTTCACCAGCTAATCTAAAAGACCAACCAAATTGTTGAGCATATACTTCTACGATTTGTACGCCATCAGCAGCAGGGTCATCAAACATTGTTTTTTTCCATGTTTTTAATCCCATAAAAATAATGATTGCTAAAACAGTTGAAGGAACCACTGTCCAAATCATTTCTAATTTAGTGCTGTGTGAAAAATAATCTGCTCTTCTATTTTTATTGTATCTGTATTTAAAAGCAAAAATGAAAAGTAAGGCATTGGTAAGGAAAAACACAGGAATAATGATCCAATAATTTAAACGTAACAACCAATCAGTATCTACACCGTGAACAGAAGCAGAAGGTCCTAATCCTCCAAACTCATAGGTTACCATCAACCAAATTGTGAAAGCAAAAAATGCAAACATGAAGATCATCCATAGATAAGCCATAAGATTGTTTTCCTCATCTGTCATGATCTCTTCACTACGCTCACCTCTAACTTTAGCGGCAACTTCATTCAAACGTATCAGTTGAATCAACGCTGCAATTCCAGCAACGATAGCAATAAATATGAATAACTTAGTCATTTTTCTATTTTATAATTATTTTATTTCTATATCTCTTTAATAGTCAATTAATATTCGTGATGAATACTTTCTTGTAAGAATGGGTGATTTTTTTGAACCAACGATCCTTTACTTAAGCCTCTAAATACTAACAGTAAGAAAGCACCTAAAAACATCATGAACATTCCAATTTCTAACATTCCAAATTGCCATTCTTCAAATAAAGTACCTGGCATAACCATACAAAATACGTCAAACCAGTGTCCAATGAAAATGATCATACCCACAACAATTAAATAAGGCCAAGATCTTTTGGTGTCTCTTGACATAAAGAAAACCATAGGTAAAATAAAGTTTACTGCAAACATTCCAAGGAATAATGTACTGTAAGAATCAAAACGGTAAACGTAATAGATTACTTCTTCAGGAATATTCGAGTACCAAATCAACATAAATTGTGAGAACCATAAATATGACCATAAGAAAGATAATGCAAACATCCATTTACCAACATCGTGAATATGGTTTTCGTTTACTTCAGGTAAATCACCTCTGTGTTTCAAATACAATGTAATCATCATAATCATAATCATAGCACTTAACCAAATACCTGAGAAAGTGTACCACCCAAATAAGGTACTGAACCAATGCACATCAATTGACATAATAATATCCCAAGACATTGTTGAAGAGAATACAGCAAAGAATACTAAGAATAAAGCAGCTCTTCTGTACATCAAATAATGTAATGCTACTCCACCTTCTTCATCTTCTTTTCTAGATGTTTTTCTAAACCAATTCATAAAGAATAAAAACACTCCAAAATAAGCTACTATTCTTATCCAGAAGAAAATTTTATTTAAATAAGCTCCCTTCTCATAAATTAAACGATCCGTTTCAGCGTGTTCAGCATCCATCCAAGGATAGATGTGATTGAGTCCAAGTGATGCTGCGATGAATACGATTAATAAAATGAATATCCCTAAAGGCAAAGCAGATGAAACACCTTCAAAAACTCTTAATAATACAACACCCCATCCTGATTCAGTAGCATAATGTAATGCTAAATAAAATAAAGCACCTAGTGCAATTCCCATAAAGAAGAATCCATTGATCAATAAGTTAGACCAAAATCTTCTAAATTCTCCATCTGCAAAAGCTAAACTACCTGATTCAAATTTACTAACCAAAGTTTCAGCTGGGTTAGCTCCGTGTCCGTGACCTGATCCGTGAGAAGCGTGAGCATCATGACCGTGTCCGTGAGAAGCGTGATCTTCAGTATGTGCTGCAGTATCCGCAGCTATTGTTGAAGAATCAACATCGTGAGCATGAGCTTCAGCTATATGAGCAGTATCTTCAGCATGATCACCGTGCTCATCGTGAGCAACAGGTGCTCCAGCAGCCATTTCATCCATTGCTACGTTTGTATCTTCAACCACTGTGCTTGCAGAATCAACAACTTCAGTGTGTCCGTGATCTCCGTGTCCTTCGTCACCGTGAGAATGAACTAATTCTTCTCCTGGTTTTCCTATTTGAATATGTAAAAGTAAAGATGGCCCGTGAGCTGCGTGAGCGTCACCTTTTAAATCTTCTTTCCCTTCTTCAGCATGTTCATCTCCATGAGCTTCAGCATGGTCATGACCGTGGTTATGTCCTGTTTCGTCAAAAACTTTAACTTGGTATTCTTCACCTAAAGCAGCTTCAATTTCACTTATAAGCTTGTTGACATCCTCTGCTGATGGTTTATCATAATTGTATTCTACCATTACATTGTGTTCATCAATATAAGTGGCGTACAAAAATCGTTTTTGGGTAAAAAACCCCAATACTAATAAAACCAAACCTACCGCAATAAGTCCGTAAAATAATTTTTTTGCTTTGCTTGAAACTTGAAATCCCATTTTATCTTTTTTTACAAGTCTTTAATTAACTCTATTCCTTTTGTTTAGCTTATTCAGGTACCACTACATCGGTTAATGCTGGTGTAACTGAATCAACTATTACTTCTACAGAATCAGAACCTACTTTTTTGAATTTAGGCAATAAATCACTGTATAATAAATCATCGTGTTGTAATGTTCTTACATATAAAGCTACTTTCCATCTTTCTTCTTTGTTCAATTGAGAACCGTGTGGTCCCATTGCTCCTTTACCATAAGTAATTACGTGGAATATTTGACCAATTGTACGATCTTTATATCCTCCATTGTATGGATTGGGTTGATTGTATCCTCCTACCGTTACAACTCCACCATCTCCCATACCTTTTTCACCGTGACAGTGTTGGCAGAAAAATGAATACAATTTTTTTCCTTCTTCAGCGTGTGCCAAAGCCACTTCTTCTGAAGAAATAAAATAACTAGGAATTCTATTCCATTTTGACTTTTCGTAATCTGCATCCGAATTAGTCAAAGCATAAGGCATAAAGATTTTTGCTTTAACTGGATCAGCGTTGAATGCAATTGTTCCATCAACTGGTTTACGAGCAGACATAGTATTTTTTAATGAGTCATTAACATCATCTTTCACCATACCATAATCTACATAAGCTTCAATAGCTTGCGAACGATACATATCAGGCATGTATTCGTAACCTGGACTATCGGGATGTTTTGAACAAGAAGAAATTGTAGCAACACTTCCTGCAAACATTATTATATTTATAAAATTAAGTTTCATCTTTATTTATTACTTAATTACTTTTTCTTCAATTTCAACTATCTCTGTTGTTTTCACCAACTTCATTAATTCTTCAGCAGTGAATCCATGATTATCTTCCAATTTTAACTCAACCACAAAACGATCATCTGTTGTTCTTGGATCTGGATTACGAGCTGGCATACCTGGCAATGTTTTATTTCTTAAAAAATATGTGAAAGCCATACCGTGTGCAGCACACAAAACTGTAAACTCAAACAAAATTGGAACAAATGCAGGCAAATTATGGAAGAAATCAAAATTTGGTTTCCCTCCAATATTTTGCGGCCAATCTACAATCATCATGTATCTGATAGCAATCATAGCTAGCATAGTACCTGTTAGACCATATAAGAATGCATTAATTCCTAAACGTGTGTGTTTAACACCAATTATTGGATCAATTCCGTGAATTGGGAATGGTGAATAAACATCTGAAACGTGAACACCTTTACCAACTAAAAACTTACAGGCGTCTTTAGTAGTGTCATCGTCATCATACATTGCATATATTACTTTATCTGCCATAATTTCTTAGCAATTATTTATTTTCATTATTTGTATCTTCCGTATCAGAATTGTTTTCTTCTGATTCATTAGATGTAGTAGTATCTTCTGAAGTAGTATCTTCAATAATTGTTGTAGTTTCCTCTATTTCAACAATAGCCTCTGGCGTTTCAATTACGGTTTCTGAGTGATGTATCTCTACAACAGGAGTTGTATGTGCATCGTGATGTCTCTCTTCAATATGATGAGCGTGACTATCGTGCCCGTGATTATCATGTCCGTGATCATCATGACCGTGGTGGCTGTGCTTTTCCCAATACCCTGCACCGTTTCCAAAACCTTTCTTGAAGTTCTCACCTGAAGATTTCAAGATAGTTTTTAACTCAGCTATTGGCATCACTGGAAAATATCGAGCAAATAATAAATACAATACAAAGAAAACTCCTATAGTTCCTACATAAACACCTATATCTACCCAAGTTGGGTGAAAATAAGACCAAGAAGAAGGAACATAATCACGGTGAATAGAAGTAACGATAATCACAAAACGCTCAAACCACATCCCTATATTCACAATAATAGACATTACAAAAGTAAATGCTAAGTTAGTTCGAAGTTTTTTGAACCAAAATAATTGTGGAGAGATTACGTTACAAGTCATCATACTCCAATAAGCCCACCAATAAGGTCCTGTTGCTCTATTTAAGAAAGCATAAGCTTCATATTCAACTCCAGAATACCAAGAGATGAAAAGCTCAGTAATATAAGCCACACCTACTATAGAACCTGTAGTAATAATTACTATGTTCATATATTCGATATGTTTGGTATGCAAATATGCTTCTAATTTAAAAGCCTTTCTTAAAATCAACATTAATGTTTGTACCATTGCAAACCCTGAGAAAACCGCTCCAGAAACGAAATATGGAGGGAAAATAGTGGTGTGCCAACCTGGAATTACCGAAGTAGCAAAGTCAAAAGATACAATAGAGTGAACAGAGAATACCAATGGTGTTGCAAGACCAGCTAATACCAAAGAAACAATTTCAAATCGATTCCAAGCTTTCGCGTTTCCTGTCCAACCAAAACTCAAAATTCCATAAACTCTTTTTTGTAAAGGTTTTGTTACTCTATCTCTAATAGTAGCAAAATCTGGAATTAAACCGATGTACCAGAATACTAAACCTACAGAGAAGTAGGTAGAAATCGCGAACACGTCCCAAAGAAGTGGAGAGTTGAAGTTTACCCACATTGAACCAAATTGATTTGGCAATGGGAACACCCAATATCCAACCCATAAACGACCCATGTGAATCAATGGAAATAATCCCGCCATCATTACCGCAAAGATCGTCATTGCTTCGGCAGCACGGTTAATAGCCATTCTCCATTTTTGACGGAATAACAATAAAACCGCAGAGATTAAGGTACCTGCGTGTCCGATACCTACCCACCAAACGAAGTTGGTAATATCCCAAGCCCATTCAACTGTTTTATTAAGACCCCAAGTACCGATACCTGTTCCTAATAGGTAAACGATACAACCGATACCCCAAAGTGCGAACAACCCAAAAATGGTAATTAAAATATACCAACCTCTAGGAGCCTTGCTTTCAATAGGTCTAATAATATCATCGGTGATATCTCTATACGATTTATCTCCGAGTATTAAGGGAATCCTGATGTCTGACTCTTTATGCATCTAATTAAGTTTTAATCTTTAAACGTTTCTATTTTCTATATCGTCTTAGTGAGCGGGTTCTTCTGTTGCAGTTTCAACTGCAGCAGCTGGAGCACCATCCACATTTCTAATTTTTACTTGGTACCATACATTTGGTTTTACACCAATCTCTTCTAAAGCTTGGTAAGCAGTTGGACGAGTTGATTCTTCTCTAATTTTAGAGTTATTATCGTTCCAATCTCCAAAAGTGATACATCCATTTGGACAAGCGTCACCACAAGCAGCTACTACATCACCATCAACAACTGGTCTTCCTTCTGCTTTAGCATTTAATTTTCCTTCTTGAATTCGTTGAACACAGAAAGAACATTTTTCCATTACACCTCTTGACCTTACAGTTACATCTGGATTCAATACTAAACGTGCGTATTCATCTTGAGCAGTATTAACCTTATCGAATTTTTTGTAATCTCGGTAATTAAACCAGTTAAAACGTCTTACTTTATATGGACAGTTGTTTCCGCAATAACGTGTTCCAATACAACGGTTATAAGCCATCATATTCAATCCTTCGTTACTGTGTGTGGTAGCTGCAACCGGACAAACTGTTTCACATGGAGCGTGATTACAGTGTTGACATAGCATTGGCATAAACGTAACTGATGGACTTTCTTCTGGAACTTCTAATTCATTATAGTTGTAAGAAGCCGATTTGAAATCTTTCTCATAAGCCTTTCTATCAGCGTCTCCAATTGAACTAAAATATCTATCCATACGCAACCAGTGCATATCTCTTCCTCTTCTAATTTCGTCTTTTCCAACAACTGGGACGTTGTTTTCAGAGTGACAAGCAACAATACAAACTCCACATCCATTACAAGAAGTTAAGTCGATTGACATACCCCAACGGTGACCCACCAATTCTACAGGATGCTCATCCCAAAGAGTTACTGATGTTACTGGAACGTGTGCCTCACCACCTTTTGTATGAACATGTAGTTCATGTGGATGGTTATATGCATTTTTATCACCAGCTAAGAATGTTGCAATGTCTGTTTCTTTCAAAACAGATCTTCTTCCCATTATAGTATGGTGCGTTTGTGTACAAGCTAAATTATAACGCTCATCTGTTTTGGCAACAGAAGCTACGTTGTGATAATTAATTTGACCTCCCGAAATGGTAGTTAATCTAAATGCATTTCCACCAATTGGAACCAATTTACCATCTTGTTTGATGTATTCACCTGATTGGTCTAAAGCTACTTGATAAGCTGCTTTTCCTATTTTTTCATTTCCTTCACCTCGTCCATAACCTAAAGCAACACCTATAGTTCCTTTAGCTTGACCAGGAAGTGGGTAAATTGGCAACTTTAATGATTGCTCACCAACTGTTACAGTAGCTACATAAGCTTTTTCTTCTTGAGCTAAATGTAATTCGTTATATGAAGCAATTTGATTTTCAGGATCAAAATTTATTTCTAACAAACTACAAGCATCTTGAACATTCATAGTGATGTAGTTGTCCCAAGTCACTTTAGTGATGGCATTTGGTAATTCTTGTAACCAAGGGTTAGCAGCATATTGACCATCACCTAATTCACCAGTTTGGTAGGTAATAACTTCCCAATTACCCGTGTTGGCAGCCATAGCTTTTACACCAGCTGCAGCTTCAGAAACGGCATCAACGTATTTTAACTCTTGGTTTGGAACCATTTCTCCAGAAGCAACTTCAGCTACTACAGGAGCAACAATCGCAGCCACTAAAGAATCTGTAGGTTGTGCAACTGTTTCCACAACTGCCGTTGATTTCATTGTTGAAGGAACAGTAGTTGGTCCACATCCATTATGAACTGACCAATTCCAGAAATCTTCAAATGTAGAATGTTCTGTTTGAGTTGGGAAACCGTATTTTTTCCAAACTTTTTGGATATAATTGTAATATACTTTACTTTCTTTATCCGTTCTTTCAGCAGCCCCAGCCCAAACCAATAATGATTCTTGAGCTTGACGTGAATTAAATAATGGTCTAATTAACGGCTGTTGTAATGCGTAATGCTCAACCGTTGGGTTCAAGTCATTCCAAGATTCTAAATAATTATGATCTGGACAAACGTATTTACAGTTAATAGCAGTTTCATCAGCAAATTGACTAAATGATACCGATAACTGTACTGATTTTAATGCCTCACCAAATGCTTTTCCATTAGGCAATGTATAAACTGGGTTAACATTGTAGCAGAATAATGCTTTTACTTTTCCTCCAATAACATCGTTAACTAATGCTTCCACTTTGGCATCATCACCATTTTTAAGAGTGATGTAATTAATAGTGTCTATTGTTTTCCCGTAGTTTCCTAATAAGTCATTAATAGCATTAACTACTAGTTGAGTGGCAACATCATTTGCTCCAGCAACAACTATTGACTCACCTTTATTAGCACTTAAATACTCAGCAGCTTTAGCACAAGCAGCATCTATATTTGGATCTAATTCAGTTGTTACATCCTTACCTCCTAAATGTTTCAAAATAGCAGCAGCTACTGCACCTTGTTGAGAAGGTTTGATCATCGTTCTGTAATCAGAGTTGGCACCTGTTAGTGACAATGTAGATTCAAAATGGAAGTGACGTGACATCCAACCATTTTCAGGTTTTCTTGTAGCACTGTAATCAACATTAAATTTAGTTGGGAATAACCAGTTAGCCATAAAGTCAGCATCAATGCTCACAATAGCTTTGGCTTTTGAAAAATCGTAATTAGGAATAATCTCCTTTCCAAAGTTCTTTTTGTTGGCCGCTCTCATTGCAGAATAAGAAACTGCATCATATTGAACTAATTCGAAGTCGGTTCCAAATTGACCTTTAATTTCTTCGATCAATTCATATGTTGATGGAGAAATAATAGAATTAGACAATATTCTAACTTTTCCACCTGCACCGGCAATAGCTTTTAATTCTGCTTTAATCTCTCCGTCAATATCGGTCCAAGATTTTTCTACTCCTCCGGCAGTTGGGTTTTTCAAACGTTCACCGTTATACAAACTCAATACGGAAGCATTGATTCTAGGTGTTAAACCACCTTTAGTTATTCCATTGTATTTGTTACCTTTTAACCAAATTGGTCTACCTTCTCTAGCTTTAACCAAAATGTTGGCAAAATCATTACCATCATAAAAAGTAGTAGCATACCAATTGGCAACACCAGGTGTAATATCTTCAGGTTTATTAACGTAAGGAATAGACTTAATTACAGGAGCTTCGCAAGAGGCTAATGTAGCAGCGGCAACACCAAAACCTAAAAATTTCAAGAAATCTCTACGTCCTGTTTTGAAGTCGCTAGCACCAGCTTCACCTAAAAATTCCTCAACAGGCAATTCTTCAGCAAATTCCTTTTTAGACTTTTCTACAAACTCGGGTGTTTGAAATTTTTCATCCAACCCTTTCCAGTATGTTTTATTCATACTCATTATATTGTTTCAATTCTTAACTAATTAATACTCTTAATAGTGACACTTAGCACATTCCCATCCACCTAACTCTTTAACGGTGATTTCTCCATCATCGCTAATTTTTTTATATACGTCTGGACGAAGCGTTAGACGTTTATGAATTTCTTCATAATATCCGCTGCTGGTAAGGTCAATTTGTTTTTTGTTGTGACATTCAATACACCATCCCATTGTAAGGATTGGTTTTGTCAACGGCACTAATGTTTTATCTGTAGCTGCTAAGGCATTAATTTCTTCAGTTGTTGAAATTCTACCTAAACCATACGTTTTCACATCACCGTGACATTGTTTACAATCAATTCCACCCACTTTAACGTGTTGTTTGTGATTGAAATACACGTGATCAGGTAAGTTGTGTACTTTATTCCAAACTATTGGTTTGCCTTCAATAACTTTTCCAGTGATAGAATCAATATTATAGGTTTTAGTATCACCATTATAGCCGGCAGCAGCGTGTAATTTACCAATTTCTTTTTTACCAAATTTAGCTCCTTCAACTATTTGAGCGTGACAATTCATACAAACGTTTGTAGAAGGTATACCAGCGTGTTTAGATTTCTCAACTGAGTTATGGCAATATCTACAATCAATACCCATATCTCCCGCGTGTTGTTTGTGCGAATATTCAATAGGTTGTGAAGGTTGATAATCATCAAAAACCCCAATAGTTGACAAACGAACTAAACTATCCGCTAGACCCATAAATAAAAGAGTAACAATAATAATTAAGCTGAACAACCAATTTTTAAGAATCCAAGCTCCGAACTTCTCACCTGCAGTTCTATTATCTTCTGTTGGCAAACCTGCTTGTGCATTGGAAACGTATTCAATTTTTTTGCGAACACCTTGAGCTGCAAAAAATACCACTACCAATACAAAAGCTAATAAAACTAACCAAATTGTTAAATTACCCCCTTCGGAATTTTCTTCACCTGCAGCACCTGGAGCAGCATCTACAGCTACAGCCACTGGCGGTGTATAAGCATCAGCATAATCCAAAATTGCGTTAATCTCACCAGCAGTTAACGCTGGAAACGCCTGCATGGCTGCACCTTTATAATCAGCAAAAACTTGAGCAGCTCTTTTTGACTTACCGCTAGCACGTAAGGCACCGTTATCATTCACCCACTCAATGATTAAATCTCCTTCACCTACAGCTTCCCATCGAGCACGCGCCCCTTGTAAAGCTGGACCAATAGATTCTTTATCAATTTTGTGACATGAAGCACAATTTGCACCAAATAACGCCTTGCCATCTTGAGCAAAATTCACGTTTACCGACAATGCTAAAACCATTGACAGTAAGCAAATTAGACTATTTTTTTTCATCGAATGAAATTTCATTTTTACTTGTCTTTTCTGTTGCTTTTTAAGCTTTTTTAACGTTTGCAAAGGTAATTGTCCAATCAATTTCATTCACAAAAATGTCATAAAAATGTCATGTAAAACACTAATTTATAATTATTCTAAATAAAAATAAGAACCCCTAAATTTACAACTCGTTGAAAATAGGAAGTTAAGAGGTAATCAGCGCTAATAACGGGGATTTCGAAAAGAAAAAAAATGATCCAAAATTTATCAAAAAATGGAGAAATATGGCTCAAAAATGAAACGAGGACCTATTAATTAAAATTGTGAATTGAAAAGAATAAAAAAGAGTCATAATGTGACTAATTTTTAACCTAAACTTTTTTTAGAAAATTTAAATTTTAAAAATTTTTGGAATGATATTAGAAGAAAAAATATGTACGTTTGTAATCATTTTAATATTGGTAAACCATGAAGTTTATATTAATAGGTAGTATTTCGGTTCTCTTTTCATTTTATTCCGTCAATTTTTGGGGCCAAACTGAAGAAGGAGATTGGCGCGTGTTTCCAGGAAGTAATTCCACAACAAATGCTACTGAAACACCTACTATGAACAAAAAGGAATTAAATTTTTCTTCGAAAGAGGGCGTGGTAACTGTTTCTCAAAGTAGTGAAATAGATTCGTTGTCTTCTAAAATGAAAGCTGAACCTTTTATTTATGGTTACACCATTCAAATTGAAGTGAGTCAACAAAAGAGTGTTATTCAAAGCGCCAAATATCGAATAATGAATATGGAACCCAATGCTCCATTTGATGAAATTTATGTTTCTCCAAACATTTATTTATATGTAGGAAGGTTCTATGATCGGCTAAGTGCCTACGAATTTAGAAATAAAATCATTGCTTATTATCCAAACTCGATTGTAATTGGACCAAAAAAAATGGATCTTCCACCTATTATTAGAGAAGAAAGTATTATTATTGCACCCGAAAATAATTCTACAGGTAATTAATACCACAAAAATGGGGGATTAGCTCAGCTGGCTAGAGCGCTTGCATGGCATGCAAGAGGTCATCGGTTCGACTCCGATATTCTCCACTTTTTTATTCCAATTCAATTCTACTTTTATATAATTGAGGTCATCGGTTCGTTCCGATAGCTATACGGAACCGATATTCTCCACTTTTTATTCCAATTCAATTCCTATTTTTTATAATTGTGGTCATCGGTTCGTTCCGATAGTTATGCGGAACCGATATTCTCCACTTTTTTTTATTTCAAATCATTTCTTACTTTTTTCAATAGTCCTAAAACAAAAAAGGCAACTCAATGAGTTGCCTTTTAACAAAATTAAGAATGAGTTTATTTAACAAATACTTTCTTAGTAACGGTTCCTTTATCAGAAATCACTTTTACTAAATAAATACCTGGTGCTAATTCATCTGTAGAAACTAATTCCATCGTATTATTTAGTACAGTTTGTATCATTCTTTGACCTGTAACTGAATACACTTCGAAAGAAGCTCCAACTAAATCTTCTGTTTGAATAACCAATTGGTTATTAGAGACAAAAACTGTTGCTTCAATTTCAGCAGGGTCCTCTAAAATTCCTACAGGCATACTCACACTAATAGCATCTACTGTTAATGTACTATTAATACCACTTGGAGGGAATGCATTATCTTGAGTTACAGCTCTTGCACTAGAAAAGAAAGTAATTGAAATAGAATCTGGCATAGTTGCCGAAACATAATCAATATTGATGGTAACATCAACCCAAGTAGCACTATTAGCTGTAATAAGTGCAGTTCCGCTTCCAATTACCTCTGCATCTTCTAACATGGTGTCCCATTTAGTTAGTTCAACAAAAGCACCACCATTGTCTCCATTTACACCAGCGTATTTGTATTTGAAACTCACAGAACTTGGTTTTCCTACAATAGATTGATCTTGAATCATAATACCGGGAATAGTATCAATGGGGACACCCAATGTACCACAAATTGCGCAATAACGAGTTGCCATTGAAGCTGAATACAATCCTTCGGCTGGATCAGTGGTAACTTTTGTAACGGGTGGAGTAATCAAAATTTGACCAGCAAATTGATTTACGGTTTGCCAACCATCTGGATCTTCATAACCTGAACCAGCCGTCCAAGATTCTAAACCAAGATTGGTAGGTTGTGCAAAAGAAGCTGCGCTTACAGCAACAGCAACCAGTGAAATGTAGAGTTTTTTCATAGATTTAATTTTTAATTAATATACAAAACTACAAAAAAACAATACTAAATAAAAAAAATAGTATCAACGGTAGGATTTATTTGCGAAGTACTTTTTTGGCTAAATCACTAAAATTCAACCCATCAAAATTACCAGAACTCATTAATAGCAAGTTTGAATGATCCCAATTTTGGTTCAACAGATAGGATACCATTTCCTGACTATTAGTATAAACGGTTACATTATCTGAACCAAATGCTTCTTTTACTTCTTGAGGAGAAATAGGCGCCAACTTTTTATGTTCTAGGGTATGCAAACTATAGTAAACTAAGGCTTCATCAGCGGTTTGCATAGCTCCGTTATATTGTTGAAGAAACTCTTTCGTTAAGCTACTAAACGTATGTAATTCCATACAAGCAATGAGCTTTCTATCTGGATATTGATTTTTAAGTGCTGCGGTTGTAGCTTTTAATTTAGAAGGTGAATGCGCAAAATCTTTATAGACTACTGTTAGATCATTTTTATCAACCAATTCTAATCGTTTAGAAGCTCCTTTAAATGTGGTCATTGCTTGGTAAAAATCGGTTGAAGCAACACCCAACTGATTGCAAACCAATTGTGCTCCCATCATATTTTGAAGATTATGTTCACCAAATACCAGTAGATCATAATTCTGATCATCCACTGTTAGGGTAGTAATCCCATTAGAAATGGAATATTTAGGAGTTGAATAAGGTATTTTATTAATTTTAGAATTTGATGATTCTGCCACTTTTTTTACTTCTTCATCGCCTTCAAAATAAATGAGTGAGCCATTGGATTCAATCATATCTGCAAAAATTCGAAATTGCTCTACATAATTGTCAAATGTTGGAAAAACATTGATGTGATCCCAAGCAATACCACTAAGAAGGGCAATATTGGGTCGGTATAAATGAAATTTTGGACGTCTATCAATCGGTGATGACAAATATTCATCACCCTCTAAAATAGCTATAGTTGCATTGTTGCTCAGCCCTACCATACATTCAAAACCTTCCAATTGAGCGCCTACCATATAATCGTATTTAATACCATTTACACTCAAGGCATGGAGAATCATTGAAGTGATAGAGGTTTTGCCATGACTTCCACCAATAACCACACGTGTTTTATTTTTGGTTTGCTCATAAATGTATTCCGGATAAGAATAAATTTTTAACCCAAGTGCTTGTGCTTTAATCAGTTCTGGGTTATCAATACGAGCATGCATACCTAAAATGACCTCATCAATGCTTTCATCAATTAAATCGGCATTCCAACCAATCGAGGCGGGTAATAATCCATATTTTGCTAAACGAGAGCTGGAGGGTTCAAAAATTTCATCATCCGACCCTGTCACTTGATATCCTTTGAGATGCAGGGCAATGGCTAAATTGTGCATAGCGCTTCCACCAATAGCAATAAAATGAGCTTTCATAAATTGAATAGAATTAATTACCCAAAAGTAATCTCAAATCCTCCACTAAAATTGATTGGAATGAGGAGTTATAAACACTCTTAATTGAAATAGCTATTTCTAAAGTATGTGTGACAAAATGTAATCTGCTCTTTCTTCAATGGATGCGTGAGGCACTTCTATGATTTCAAAATTAAAGGTAACATAGGCTTTGTGAAGCTCCTCTCCAATTTTTTTTGCATCTTCAATGGTTTCTCTTCTTTCGTTGTCTGTAGTGTAAATATCATCCCAAGTAGGGAGATAAAAAACAACGGCTGAATAATTCATTTGATTGATTTCATTAAAATAATAATCGGGTATTTCTTGATTAGCAAAATTCATATAGCCTACTAAATCACAAGCTCCTCTATCTAAAAAATGAAGTTCGGATGTTTCCAAAATGTTCATTTGGTTTTTCATGCGATGCAAAACTATATCGCTGTATTCTTTCATTTTGTTCCAAGGAAAGATATCAATTCCAGCATCTAAATGTTCTTTTATGACTTGGCGAGCAAATTCTTCATGGCATTTAAATCCACGATTTTTCAATTCATTCAACACGCTCGACTTACCTGTACCTGGCCCGCCTGTAATGATATAGATTTTGCTATCAGTTTTCACGATGCAAATATAAGATGTAGTACATGAGTTTAACAAATTTATTTTTGAACGGCATCTTATGCAGAGCTCAAAATAAGAAGTGAACCAAATTGACTGCCAAAGTTCACGACTTGGCAGAAAAGTAACGGAAACAAAAAACCATTGTCAACAATATAGTTCACCCTATTAAATTCAATAAAAAATACTTATAATACTATTTTTGAGGTATTTAAACAATATTCTAACATTAAAAAAATATGAATACTCAATTTTTGGTTCACATTTTGACAAGTGCCAGCAACAACAAGAAAACGAAAATATAGGATTATGGAAATATTAAAAAATTTGATTTATGCAGGAGTAGGTTTAGCTTCTGTAACAACAGACAAAGTTAAAGACACTATAAATGATTTAGTAGAAAAGGGGAAAATTTCAGATACAGAGGGAAAAAGAATCATTGATGAATTTTTCAAAACAACTGAAAACACGAAAGAAGAGTTTGAAAATAAATTGAAAACCGTTCAAGATAAAATCACTTCTACTTTTGAAAGCAAAAGCAAAAAGAAAGAAACCAGCGAAGTAATGAGTTTGCGTAAAAAAATTCAAGAGTTGGAAGCAAAATTAGCCTCACAAACTACTGAAGAAAAACCTGCAAAAAAAGTTGCTGAAAAAACAGCTAAGCCAGTTGTAAAAACCACGGCACCTACTAAAAAAACTACTACTAAAAAAACCACTGCAAAGTAATTTGCGAAAACATAAAAGATCATTAAAAATAATAACTTACAATTAAAAAAACAAAACAACATGAACATTATCGAAACATTAGCTTACGCAGGATTAGGATTAGCTGCTGAGGCAAACGACAAAGCAAAAGCAAAATTTGACGAATTAGTAGAAGCTGGGAAAAAATTTGACAGCCAAGGAAAAAACTACGTTGGAGATTTCTTCAAAACGGTAGAATCTTCAAAAGAAGACTTCAAATCTGAATTCAACAAAAACAAAGAAAAATTAGAAGAGACTTTCCCAATGTTGAAAGACTTAGAATCTCGTTTTGAAAAAACAAAAGAAGATTTAACTGCGAAATTCAAAACTACAAAAGAAGATTTGACAAAAAAAGCTGAAGAAGCCAAAGAAAAATTTTCTGCTAAAGCTAAAGAAGCAACAGAAGAAGTTAAGAAAAAAGTAAACAGTATTACTAAAGATAAATCAGCTACTGCTGAGGCATAATTTTTCTTTGTTAGAAAAAGCCAAATACTGCGTTACGCTCGTTTTTAATTGCAGTCATTTACTAAAGTAAACTCCTGACAATTTAAAACTTCACAAGCCTTGTCTTTGACATTTTCTTTTCAAAGAATTAAAAAACAGAAAGCTCTGACAACTAGTTGTTAGGGCTTTTTTATTTCCTTTTTTTAAGATTAATCCATTCAAAAATCAATAACTGAGGCAGCCACGAAGTCCAAGATGTTATTGTATAAAAAACCGTTGCATCCATTAACTGCCAATGATTATTTACAAACAATTCAACTCTTAAAATAGGAGCTGCCAATGTCAACATAAATGATCGTGTCATGTATTTCTTATGATTATTAAAATCTTTGTTTTTAGCACAATATAATGCTTTGTATGTGAAATAAAACCACAAAATACCCAACGTAGCAAAACCTATTATTGAAATAAGACCACCTTTTGCAAAAAAGCTCATTAGAAAACCTCCAACAGCACCAAAAACAAGTACAGAAACCACATATATTCTTCCTAATAACTTGTGAAAACGAGGTGCTTTAAACTGAAAATCATAGATGAACAAAATGATACCGCTTAACAAAGCCATCACCCCTCCAAAAATATGCATATAAAAAGGTATTGCGTACCCTTTATTAAACAGTAATTCTTTACCTTTCAAAAAACCCTTCGTAAATGTGGGAGGAATGTAATTGATGAATATTAGAATAATAATTGAAATGCCAATTAAGAAAAATAGGGCCAACAATAAGATTTTAAAGAAACGAATCATAGTTATCCAGCTGCATAATATGTAGTGTAACTTGGTTTTGTAAACAACTCTTCATTATCTTTCATACTCATAATTACTTCTACAATTATGTTAATATTGTTTTTTTCAAGTTCAGTAAATAAATTGGATACATCACTTTTGTTACCAACATACCAAGATTTGCTACTAAAATAATCTTTTAATTCTTCATTATCAAAAAAGTTGTAACCGTGACGAGCCATAATTTCTGATATCATCATTTCTAAATCTTCAATTGAATAGTGAGCAAAACTAACGTAATTTGTTTCTTCATTCATCCCCTCAGGAATTTCAGATTCTTCTGTATATCTTCCAAGGCAAGATTCAAGCATTTTTTTAGTAATCGTAATCATAGAGACAAACCCAAATGCACCTTTTGGAGTAACGTCTTTAACAACCCCTTTTTCATCGATATTAAAATATGTATAAATAGGCATTTCGTCATAAATATCATATTCACTTGAATACTTGTGCACCATAACTTCTAATAAATTATTCTTAACAAACCTATGAGTTCTTTTTACTGAACAAACAGTATAATTGTCATATTCAGACACATTAAATATTGATTGGTATTCAATAATATCATTATTTGCATTCATTGTTACAATTTTACCTTCTTCATTGCTAAAGTCACGTCCACTTGATCCTTCATAAAAAAACGAAACTATAAATGTATACAACCCATTTTTTGATTCTGTTGCTTCTATTTTGCCATTAATTGTGTTCAAACCCCATTCCCCATTAGAATATATTTCAGTAAATATTTGTTTATCTGTATAAAATCTGTAAATATAATTAGGCGTAAAATAACACATCGAATAATAATCTTCATCGTTTGAGTCACCACTCTCTAAATTAAAATTAGCTCTTTCAATTTCACTGCCTTGAATGTAATAATAAACACCTTTTTCAAATGCATTAAATGAACTTCTGTTTACAGCTAAGCATTTAGAAAATTCTGAAATAGAAGATTCGCTAATTGTAAAGTCAGCATTCAATGTTTGAAATGTGTTTCCTTTTTTGAGTAAAGCAAGACAATCTCCACTATTATTTTTAATAGGGATAACTAAATCATACTCACAGTTTGTAAACTTTCCACTTTTAAGGTCACAAACTCCATATTTACCATTAATACTTTCAATCTCTACTAAGTTAGACCCTAAAACGCCAACGTTTCCAATCTTTTTGTATTCTTTAGCTAAAATTTCTTTTCCTGTGAAATCTACTAAACCTAATTTTACTTTTTTAGGATTATAATCATTTGTTTCGGCATTGATCGTCATTTCCAAACTCTTATCACTAACTATAAAATAGGCAATTGTATCAGCATGAATTCCAAAAGGAACATATTTATATTTCTCTTTAATAGCAAAATAATAATTTTGAAATTCATCGATTTTATAGTCACTTTTTGCTACAAGTACGTCCTTATTGGCAATCTCCTCATCACTGCCACAAGAAACAATCAAAGAGGTAAGTAGTAGGAATACAAAAGCTATATTTTTCATATTGAAGAAATTTAGTTGGTAAAAATAGTGAAATTTATAAGACACCAGATTTTGAAGTTTGTATCTGGATGGATTGATGCTAAAATTTTTGAATTATTTGAACTAAATAACTTCTATAAGTTATTCAGTTGGGAGGTTAAACAGTTATTCAGTTTTTCGGTTGTTTAATACTAAAACCTTCTAAATAAATAAACTTTCATTCCCCGTCCTTCTCGATACATTAAAGTTGCTAGGCTATACAGTTGGTAAGTTTTTCGGTTGGTTAATGCTAAAACCTTCTAAATAAATAAACTAATATCTAAACAACCTTCCTTTACCCGTCCTTCTCGATAAAAATTCTTGATTTTGTAATTCCTTTTCTTCCGAAAAGCAAACAAAATACTAAGAATTCACTCGAAGTGACTACTTACCTAATAACTAAAGAACTAAAGAGCTTTCCAACCTAACAACTGATTAACCTAATAACCGTCCTACTTTCTCCTATCCCCAAACCTTACTTCCTTCGGAGCAATTGGTGCAAATAACGATGCTTTGTCGGTCGGTGAAAATGTGTGATCTGAATTGATTGTATGCAGCGCTTTTCCAGAGTTTTTTGAACGGCAAAAACTGCACATTTCCCAATTGATGTTTAGCATCTTTATCAAAACAACACGGCACTACTCCTCCATCCCAGGTGATGACGGCACTGCTCCACATACGCCAACAGTGATTGCGCATTTTGTTTTTAAGTTCAAACTCTCCTTTACTGTTTTTTCTATATCGGGCAAAGGTTTCATTGTCGGGAATCAACGGATTTCCATGTTGATAGTCATACACTTGAGCCGTTTTGAATTTAAGTTCATCTACGCCTAAGTCAGTTGCTAATTTTTTTACCTCTTCTATTTGATGCTCGTTGGGTTTCACCACCAAAAACTGAAACACAATATGAGGAAATGCCGATTTACGTTCTTTTTTCCAATTTATGATATTTTTGGTTCCTTCAATCACCTTATCCAAACTACCGCCTATTCGATATTGCTCATACACTTCTTGTGTGGTGCCATCAATAGAAATGATGAGTCTTTTAAGACCGGTTTCAATGATTTTTTGGCAGGTTGCATCATCCAAAAAATGCGCATTGGTGGAGGTACTTGAATAAATACCATAATCCGTAGCTTGTTGAATGGCATCAAAAATATTTTTGTTGATGAAGGGTTCTCCCTGAAAATAAAAGTTGACATAAGCCAATTCTCTTTTGAGTTCAGTCAATATTTTATGATTTGTGGCAGTTTTTAGATTTCCTGTGGGGCGACTAAATTGTTTGAGCCCACTCGGGCACTCAGGGCAACCTAAGTTACAAGCTGTTGTGGGTTCAATTGAAATAGCCATTGGATAACCCCAAATAATCGATTTTTTTCTAATTTTCGACACCCAAAAACTACAGTAGAGCTTAACCATATTCCAGGATTTAGCCCAAGTAATGGTTTTTAGTAGTTGTATGTTGTCTGCTTTGGCCAAAAAGTAAATTTTATTCAAAGGTAGGGAAAATAGACTATTTATACAATTGAATTGTTTTGCTAATAATTATACAAAAATATCTATGGAATTCTATTGGACTTTTCATCAGAGTGATAAAAATGTAGTTGAAAAATTCATCTCTCCAATTTTTTTGACACCTTTGTAAACATATACCATTTGACAATCAAATCTGGCAGTACTCAAAAAACTATCAGATTTTAATGCTAAATTAATGAAACTAATTGCATTCAATATCTTCTTTTTCTGTTTAAGTTGTTTGACATTTAACGCTCAAATAACAACTGAACAACTTAAAATATTCTATAAAAAAGATCAAGGGAAAGAACTGGAAAATGTGTTTTTAAACCTTTATAATCAATCTTATACTAATTATAATGATAACAAAGAAAACGATACCTTAAAAATAATAAACGAACTTTTTAACTATGTTATTTCCGATATTAAAAACAATCCGAAAGTAAACTACTTTTTCTTACAACCCAATTACCCTAGGGTTATGATAAACGATACTGTATATAATATGCCAACACATTTTACTGTTTCAACAAATAGTAATCTTAGGCCTATACAGCATAACTACCAAATAATGCAAGCTATAAGAGATTTTATAGGTGATTATCCTGATAAAAAAAATCGTGCGTATGATAAAATGAACGATGACGGTTCAATAAAAAAATCGTATAATATTATTGCCAAAAATCGTATACGAAAGTATAATGATAGAATTCGATTTATAAGTCAGTATCTTTTTATTCCTTGTACTTGGGGTAAAATAGATAATCGTTTAGTTCCTTTTGAAATCATAAGTGTAAAATTCAATTCAAGTTTAAATGAAGCTCTTGTTAAGTATGATCTTGTTTCAAGTGGTGCAACAGTCGAATTAAAATTTGTAGATGGTAATTGGAAAAAAGTTAAAACACATTTCGAGTGGATTGATTGAATGCTAATTAAATAAAATCAGAATTAGTTAAATAAGTGTATATTCTATTCGAAGCTATATATTTTTTGCATCAAACCATTGTCGTAGTTATATTTGCAACCTCAACAATTTAAAAGTACCGATAACCTAATGAAAACCTACATCAACGAACACAAAGACCGTTTTTTGAACGAATTAATTGATTTTTTAAAAATCCCTTCGGTGAGTGCCAACCCAGATTTTAAGGGTGATGTGGCGCAATGTGCTGAGTTTTTGAAAGGTAAACTGTTGGATGCAGGTTGTGATTTGGTTACTATTTACCCTACAAAAGGGCATCCGATTGTATATGGGGAAAAAATTGTTGATCCTAATCTTCCCACAGTTTTGGTATATGGTCATTATGATGTGCAACCACCCGAACCATTGGAATTATGGACTTCTGAGCCGTTTAATCCGGTTATCAAAAAAACAGAATTACATCCCGAAGGTGCAATATTTGCTAGAGGTGCTTGCGATGACAAAGGGCAAGTATATATGCACGTTAAAGCATTGGAATGGATGCACAAAACGGGCAATATGTTCTGCAACATCAAGTTAATGATTGAAGGAGAAGAAGAAGTGGGTTCGGTGAATTTATCTACATTTATCAGAGAACAAAAAGAATTACTCAAAGCAGATGTGATTTTGGTTTCAGACACGTCTATTTTAGCTAATGACACCCCTTCCATAACGGTAGGTTTGAGAGGTTTGAGTTATGTAGAAGTAGAAGTAACGGGTCCAAATAGAGATTTACATTCAGGTGTATATGGTGGCGCAGTAGCCAATCCAATCAATATCTTATCAAAAATGATTGCTTCATTACACGATGAAAACAATCACATTACCATTCCCGGTTTTTATGATGATGTAGAAGAATTAAGTGCTTCCGATAGAGCTGAAATGGCGCGTGCACCTTTTAATTTGGAACACTATCAAAAAGATTTACAAATAGCTTCTATTTATGGTGAAAAAGGGTACAGTACCTTGGAGCGCACTTCTATAAGACCTACATTGGATGTAAACGGAATTTGGGGTGGTTACATTGGTGAAGGAGCTAAAACCGTTTTACCGAGTAAAGCGTTTGCCAAAATCTCTATGCGATTGGTTCCAAACCAAGATTGGGAGAAGATTACGGCACTTTTCAAAACGCATTTTGAATCATTGACACCAGCTGGCGTTACGGTTGAAGTAAAACCTCATCACGGAGGTCAAGGTACGGTAGTTCCAAGTGACTTTCCAGCTTTTGGAGCAGCCATGCGTTCCATGGAAGAAACATTTGGTGTGCGTCCTATTCCAATGAGAAGTGGTGGAAGTATTCCTATCGTAGCGCAGTTTGAAGAGGTGTTGGGTAATAAAACTGTTTTGATGGGCTTTGGCTTGAATTCAGATTTAATTCACTCACCTAACGAACATTTTGGTGTGTTTAATTTCTTAAAAGGTATCGAAACTATTCCTTTGTTTTTTAAGTACTTTGCCGAATCGGTTGTAACCAATAGAAAATAGTTGGTTTTAGTTTTTAAAAAACACCCATTTATGGAATCAAATACCTCATCAATAACATTCTTCAAAACCTTACAAAAAACATTTTTGTTTTTATGTTTGATTACGCCTGCCTTTTTATTGCACAGCTGTGAATTTGAAGAAATCAATTTTAAGGGAATTGAAAAATTTGAATTGTTGGATCAAAAAGATGATGAAATAAAACTCAAATTGATGATGCGAGTAGAAAACCTAAACAAGTTCAACATCATATTAAAAAATAGCGACTTAGATTTGAGTTTAAACGATACCTACCTAGGAAAAGCCACAATTGATTCACCCGTAAAATTAAAAAAGAAAACGGAAGCTGCTTACCCTGTTGTTTTGAATATAAAAGGAAAAGATGTAATGAAAAAAACGATGGGGATGATGGGAACGATTTTAAATGGGCCGGTAAAATTTACGGCTAAAGGAAAAGTAACTGGCAAAGCTTATGGCATTTCAAAGGCAATGGATGTAGCTTTTTCTGAAAAATTAAATCTAGCTGATTTTTCTAAATAATGAGTTTGAGTACCAACACAAATAAGACCGCTATTCGAACCATTGTGGTGGATGATGAGTTGTTGGCTCGTAAAAACCTCATCCTATTTTTACAAGAATTTTGTGAAGGCATTGACATCATTGGAGATGCAGATTCGTTGCAAACGGCTTATGATTTAATTGTAAAAAAACAACCCGATTTGGTGTTTTTAGATATCCGAATGCCCTCAGGAGCAGAAGGGTTTGATTTGTTGCAAAAATTTGAAAACCCTACTTTTAAAGTGGTATTTGTAACCGCATTTAAAGACTATGCCATACAGGCATTTAAGGCAAATGCCATCGATTACATTTTAAAACCTGTTGAAATTGAAGAACTGCAAAAAGTAGTAGAAAAAATCAAAAATTTAGCTCCTTCTACAGAAACCAATTTAGAAGTATCTCAGAACTTATCACAACGTTTGGAAAATACGTATGAGGCTATTAAAGACAAAAAAATAACCCGCATTGCAATCAGTCATTCAAAAGGAATAAAGTTAGTGGAATTAGCTGCAATTAATTATTTGCAAGCCGATGGCAATTATACATGCATTCACTTTGCTGATAAAACAAAATTCTTTGATACCCGAACACTCAAAGTATATCAAGAATTATTACCTGCACATCAATTTTTAAGAGTTCACAACTCTTACATCATCAACGCTGACTATATACACGAATACAACAACGAGAACGGTCCCGTTGTTGTATTTAAAAATGGAGAAGAAGTACCGATTAGCAGAGCAAACTTACCCGCTTTTATAGAGTTTTGTAAGGGGCTGTAGAGGATTTTGATTTTTTGTTTTTTGTAATGTTAAATCCAACACTCAATCCCGATTGCCATCCGTCTTTATTAAACGAAGCAAATAGATTAATGGGAATGTTTAAGTAACCCGATGAAAACGTTTTTCCAACGCCTATTACCCAACCCAATGAAGCCATCGTTTCACCTCGGTTATCCATTCTTCTGGAAATAGGATACGGATTAGCTAATAAGTTTCCGTCAATATCTCTTTGGTTCCATTGTGAAGCTAAAAACCATTTACCTTGACCTTCGTCATAGTAACTCTTGGCCGATTTTTCAATTCCGAAAGAGGGTCCAAAGGCAAACTCCAATCCATTTTTAGAACTTCTAAATCCGTTCATCAAAACAAATTTTGGATTAAAAATACCTTGTTCAGGGCCACTTATTATGAACATTCCTTCGATCAAGGCATTGAAATTACCAGCACTCAAATACGCTTTTTCAAATTGGTAACCAAACTGTGAAAAAACAGGCACCGCATCCCAACCACCCTCACTTTCGGGATCAGATAAACGATCAGCCATTTCGCCATGAACAATTGAAAGTCCAACACGTGGTCCGCTATTGCTAATTTTAGTTTTAGGTGTTTCGGGTGGTTGTTGGTAATAAATTAAGGTATTTACGACATCCTCATTGTTATTTCGACCCAGCATTTTATTCATCGTGATTTGAATCATCAATTGCAATTCGTTGGGAACGTAAATAAATTCTTGAACAGCGGTCAAACAATATTTGTTTGTTGCCACATCCAACACTTTAAGATTCACTACTATTTTTTTACCAATGTTCTCAATGCTACCTGAAAAAACAAAGTCAACATTAATTGCACTTCCGATATTAAAAAGACATTCTTTACCGTAACATTCATTGAGTTGAATGTTTTTCTTAACCAATATTTCTTTTAAATCGTGTTTGTCAAGAATGTTATAAAAACCCGTCTTTTCTAATTCTATTCGAAGCATATTGCCAGCCGTTTCGGGTGTAACCCCCACTTCAGTTGTGTAAAGGCTTAATACCACTGCAGATTTATCCGTTGCCCAACTCGTAGTTATAAAACTTACCGATGCGATAAGTGTACTCATCATGATTTTAATTGTTTTCATAATTGTTTGATATTTTTGTTTAACGACACAAAGGTGAAACAATTAAAAATGATGGGAAATCGTAATTTTAATTTTTACGTATGTAAATATCGTTAAAAATAAATAATAAATACTTGTTTTATAGTATATTGAAAATTTATATACGTATTTATAAATACCTGCTAATAGACCTCATTAGTTGTGTCCAAGAAACTTTACCCCAACCTTTTCCAAAGCGTAATACCATTATTTTTTTGACAGGGTCTATGGCTATTACCTGACCTAAGTGGCCTTGTGCAGCATAAATTACTTTATTCGGTTGGCTTTTATCAGAGGGACCAAAAAGCCACCATTGATTTTGATAAGGACTGCCGTAATTATCATCTTGAATTTGAATGGACTTTTGTACCCACTCTTTAGGCACCACTTGATTCCCTTCCCAATTTCCTTCGTTCAAATATAATCTTCCAAATTTTGCAAAATCTTTGGCCACTGCATTTATGCAACAAAACGATTTCTCTCTACCCTTTTTTCGATCCATTGACCAAGAGGCTGGATGAGTAGTACCTATTTTAGTCCAAATCTTCTCTTCCATATAAGCACTTACTGATTTTCCCGTTGCTGTTTCCAAGATATTTCCCAATAATTGAGTGCCAATGCTCACGTATTCAAATTTTTGTCCGGGTTCACCTTTAATTTTGAGATTACTAATGTGTCTATCCAAATTTCTACCATAATAACCTACTGCTACATTTCCAAAAGGATTGTAATAGCTCTCGTTGTAATCAATACCCGTTTCCATATCCAATAAGTGTTGAATGGTGATTTTTTCAAATCCTGGGTTTTTAAACAACTTGATATAATTAGTAATGGGTTCATCTAAACTTTTGATATGCCCTTCGTGTAACGCTATGCCAATCAAAGCAGAAATAAACGATTTAGAAACAGAAAAGGAAGTTACGATATCTTCTTCTGTGTAATTATTCCCATACCATTCATAGAGTAAGGTGTCACTTTTAAAAACCATAAAAGCAACGGTCTTATTCTCTTCAAGTGTTTTTTCGAAATGACTTAATGAGGTGTACTTGTTTGAATACGTAATAATCTTAGAAATTCTTCCTGAATCTATTTTTTCAATAAATTGGAAAGGATTTTCTGATTTCGAAATTTCTCTTTTTGGGAACTTTTTGTGATCATTGATATTAGCAAAATTGTATACAAAAAAACGCCCCACATGGCAACTTGATAGAAGTAAAATGGCAAACAAAATGAATATATATCTTAGCGCAAAAGTCATAACAAAAACCTTAAATAACCGTATAAAAAGTTAACACATTCCTTCAAAATTAAAAAAATAATAACCTAAAATTAATTTTTATGTATATTTGTATTCAATAACCTTAAAAATTACATATGAAAAA
This sequence comes from uncultured Flavobacteriales bacterium, assembly GCA_964419055.1. Classification (GTDB taxonomy): domain Bacteria; phylum Bacteroidota; class Bacteroidia; order Flavobacteriales_D; family Parvicellaceae; genus CAYQNU01. The sequence continues at coordinate 192,928 of CAYQNU010000004.1, forward strand.
ATTACTACTAACTTTTGGTCTTGTCGGAATGTTTTCGGCAACTCAGGCTCAAATAATCTTTGCTGTAGAAGCTCCTGCTTCCATTGCCGGAGGTTATGATTTTAACTTATCTTCAAACGGATGGGCATTTCCAGATATGTCATTAGCTGCTAATGCGGTATTAGATACAGTAATGCTTGCTGATGATGGAACAGCTGGTGATTCATTAGCGTGTAATACATTGGTTAATGATTTAACGGGTAAAATTGCTATATTGTATAGAGGTACTTGTGAATTTGGAGCTAAAGCATTAAATGCTCAAAACGCTGGAGCTGTTGCTGTTATTATCATTAATAACATACCTGGCGCACCAGTACCAATGGGAGCTGGTGCTTCTGGAGCCAATGTTATTATTCCTGCCATTATGATCTCACAAGCGGATGGAGCTATTCTTAGAGCTCGTTTAGACGCTGGTGATGATGTAGTTGCTTTCATTGGTAGCAAAACAAATTATTACGCTGACGATTTAGGATTTTACTCTCGTAATACTTTAAAACCTAAAAGTTCAGCGATTCAATCAGCTTTAGCTCAAAACGCTTCGGAATTTGACGTTCAATTAGGAGCTTGGGTTTTTAATTACGGTCAAAATGATCAAACTGGTATTACCTTAAGTGCTGATGTATCTTTAAGTGGCTCTTCATTATACAACCCTACTTCATCTTCATTTGATTTATTATCTGGTGATAGTGTATATGTAACATTACCGGCATTTTCACAATCTTCTTACACTGCAGGTTTATATACATTAACATACGAAATTAATTATGCTACTGCAGATGATTACGCTTCTGACAACACTGTAAGCAGTGATTTCTTAATCTCTCAAAATATTTATGCAGTGGCTGAATTAGATCCAAGTGGTGTGCCAGTTAGTGCATCTGGGATTAGACCTTCTACAAATAACAATAGTTTTTCTGCTTGTGTTGTATTTAGAAATTCAAATGCTTCGCGTTTGGCACCAGTAGGTTTAACTTTTTCAGCTTCTACAGCAACCAATTCAGGTAACACATTGGATGGAGAAGTGATTTCAGTAACTGCTTACGAGTGGAACGATGTTTTTACAGATTTGAATGATGCTGGATTAGCATTCAGTAATTTAGTAACTAAAGCAGCTGGAGAATATTCTTATGACGCTGATGATCAAGGAGAATTCAAATTCGCTCCATTTGATGGTTCATTTGTTATGGCTGATAATCAACGTTATTTATTTTGTGCTACCACTTTTAATGTAAATGTTTTCTTAGGATTTGATTCTAATATCAACTATGATTTGAATGAAAACACCTACTTACAACCATTAATGGCTATTGAATCGGATGGTGCTTTCTCATTAGGATTTACCAATCCAACTTACCCTGCAATTGTTGTACATACAGTTCCTGCTGCTGCTGTGGGTATTGAAGAAAACAAAGAAGTTTCGGTTACACCTTACCCTAACCCTTCACAAAACTTTGTAAACATTCCGATGAATGATTTCAAAGGTGAAGCAACGTTAACCATTACTGATCTTGCTGGTAAAGCAGTAGGTTCACAAAAAATCAATGCTACTGAAAACAACACTTTAAAAGTGAACATTTCAGATTTAAGCAACGGTGTTTATGTGTTTAACTTAAAAGCTGCTAATGGAACAACTAGCGTATTTAACGTTATTGTTTCAAAATAGTAATTCATAATAAATACTACTTTTAATAAAAAAAGTCCTAACGAAATATCGTTAGGACTTTTTTTATGCTTGAAACATTCGGCACCTTAAAAGAACGGTATTATTCGCACTCTTTACGCAAAAATTCTATCAGCTTGGCAACTGCCTTTCCCCTGTGGCTAATTTGGTTTTTTTCTTCAAGTGTAAACGATGCGAAAGTTCTGTCACTTCCATTGGGTTTAAAAATCGGATCATAACCAAAACCCTTGTCTCCCGATTTTTCCATCGTGATTTCTCCGTAGACTTCTCCTTCAAATAAATGTTCCTGTCCCCTCCAAATTAAGGCAATAATGGTTTTAAAATGGGCATTACGATTGGTCTCGTAGTGTAACTTATATAATACCAAATCCATGTTTTCATTACTGTCCCTTTGTTCGCCCGCATAACGTGCTGAATAAACTCCTGGTTCACCATTCAATGCATCAATTAATAACCCTGTGTCATCAGCAAAACAATCCAATCCATATTTCTCATAAATAAAACGAGCCTTTTGGAGGGCATTACCTTCTAATGTGTTTTGAGTTTCGGGTAATTCTTCAAAGCACCCAATCTCATTCAATGAAACCAATTGAAATTCAGCTCCTAATTGACTGGATAATTCAGTTATTTTATGTGCATTATTAGTAGCAAATACAATTTTGTGTGGTTTCATAGGTTCAAGTAATATGATTAGCACCCGAAATTACATCAATATTCGTTATTTTGAGTCCATCATGATCATTTTTATCAATTAAAATCAAAGTGATTTATGTAAGGAATAAGCTGAACTGTATAAAATATTCTTAGGTATTTAACAAACCTTTGTTGGACGAAAAGTGAAATCATTTTTCCATTCATTAACACTTAAATATATGTCAAATTTACTTTACACGATTGCGATCATTCTCATCATTTTTTGGGCAATAGGTTTCATCGGATACAATGCTTCCGGCATCATTCACATTTTGTTGGTAATTGCTGTAATTGCAATTTTAGTAAGGATAATTAGTGGAGATAAGGTTGTATAATTTATTTATACAACTCCTTAGCTTTTTCAGCTGATGTGGTTATTCCTTTTATAAAAGCAGAACTAAATCCACTGTGTTCCATATGATTTAAACCTGCAATGGTGCAGCCTTTTGGCGAAGTCACTTTATCAATTTCTTCTTCAGGATGAGAGTGGTTTTCTAATAATAACATTGCCGCTCCTTTAGCAGTTTGAGCTGCCATTAGCAAAGCATCTTCTGCATGAAAGTCGATTTCTGTTCCTCCTTGAGTGGCTGCACGAATGGCGCGCAAGAAAAAAGCAATTCCACAAGCATTTAATGCGGTGGCTGATGTCATTTTATCCTCATTAATCACAATAGTTTTTCCTACGTTTTCAAAAATCGCCTGTGTTTGAGAAATAGCTGTTTGATTATCTTCGGCTCCGGCAATGCAGGTCATCGATTGCATAATAGAAATAGCGGTATTGGGCATCGCTCTTACAACCGTTTTATCTTTTCCAATAATAGCTTGGATATTATGAATGCTAACACCTGTAACGACCGAAATAATGAGTTGACCAGCCTTAATTGCATCTTTTATTTCATGAAGTACCTCATTAATTTTTTGTGGTAAAACGGCTATGATTAGTATTTCAGATGAACTAACTACCTCTATATTGTTTGAGGTGATTTGTGTCCCCAACGCTTTTAAATCACTCAACGAATCAATATTTCGTTTACTCAAAAGTAGCTCTTCGGCCTTAAAAGCAGCTGATTTTACTAGACCTTTTGCCAAGGCAGAACCTAAATTACCCCCTCCTATTATTCCAATTTTATTCATTATTTAGACGTTAGATTTTAGATGTTAGATGCTAGATGCTAGATACTAGATTTTTAAATCTTCCGTCTACCATCTAAAATCTACAATCATTTAATTTACCACTTTCACTCTGTAGTTATCGTATTGAATAATGCGAACAGCTCCGTTTTCATAACCACTGTTGGCGTCTACTTTTCTGTATTGACTGTTAAAGGACAACCCATTATCATTGAGATGCTGGTATTGTCCGGCATATCCTTTACCATAAAGAAATAAACCTTTCAAATTTACAAATGCCGCATCAAACATATTAAAGGCGTAACTGTCTGGGTCGGTTCCAAACGAGCTACGATACTGGCGAATAAACTTATTTATTTCGGGTTGAGTATAATCAATAAAACTACCTGTACATAAATGAAAATTATATCGATTTTTAAATTTTTCATCTATCGTTTCAAAGGTCAACCACTCTTCCAGACCAAACACTTTAATTTGATATTTAGTATATGGATTTTTATTTCCGGTAGTGTTTAACTTAGTAACAAAACTGCTTACGTGTCCTAAATCTTCGGAAGGAACAACAATTACATTCACTTTGGTGGCTGACATCAAACTTTCAACACCCGTAAGGCTGCTTCCCGAACCCATATTGGTGCTGCGGATGGAATCATGCGTGCGACCAGCATATTTTTTCACCTCCGTGTTAAAAGCTTTTAAAAATGCTGCATAATTATCGTTTTCGCGGGATGTATTTTTGTTTTTTACCAAAATAACATTTTCTTGATGATAATTCTTTGCTACAAATTGTGCCATGTAGGTAATCTGCGTATGCACGGATGCCGTTGCTTTTGTAATGAAAGGATTATTGAATAATGCTTTATTTGAAACAGGGACAGGGATAATGTTTTGAATTTTTTGTTGACGAGCAAATAAAGAAACTTGTTTTATTTGAACTGGAAATAATGGCCCAAAAATGATATCCATATTTTTCAACTCTGGTTTAGTTAACAATTGCGCTACAGAAGCAGAGTCATTTCGAGTATCGTAAAAACTAACATTAACATTCATTCCTGCCTTCTTAAGAGAATCGATGGCCATCATCATCCCATTTCTGAAACCAAGAGACATAACTGTATAACTATAATACGGGCAATCACCAATTGGCGGACATTTTGAGCGAAGGTTTCTATTTTCAGCTGTATTGAAGGGCAGCATAACAGCTATATTATATACCTCTTTATAAACGGTTGGTTGTGTATTCTGATTAACATTAACCACCGGATTTGAGGTAGAATTGGTGATTATTTTTTTAGGAACAATGACACGAATTTGATTGCCTTTTTTCAATCCTTCTGCTAACCCATTGTTAGCATCTTTGATGCTTTGTTCGGTTACATCAAATTGTTTAGCCAATGAAAATAACGTTTGCCCCGCTTCCACTTTATGTAAAATCACACTGTCTTTTGGACCCACAGTTGGGTTAACAGGATTTTTAACCAACGGAACTACTTCATTGGTTTTATTAGCATTTTTGGTAGGGACTTTTACTTTATCACCAATTTGTAAGCCTTTTGATTTATCTGGGTTGGCAGCAACTAATTCATTGAAATCAACACTGTATTTTTTGGAAATAGAATACATCGTTTCACCCGCAACAACGGTATGAATAATTACAGAATCTGATGGATTTGTAGTGGTTGTATTGGTAGTGGCAGGTTCACCTTGAATAGATTCTACAGGTGTTGAAGTAGTTGCTGTAGCAGAAGGAATCAACAATTGTTGTCCAACAGCAATTCCTGCTTCTGCACCTACATTATTATTTGTAATATCTGCGATACTTACCGAATATAATTTACTAATACCATACAACGTTTGTCCCTTCTCAACTTTATGGATATAGAACTTTTTTCCATCCACAACTTTGGTTGGTGCTACATTTGGTTGTGCAAAATAAGGCAGTGATAACCCCAAAAAGAACAGTAAAAAAATACAATACTTCATATAAAATGAATTTTTATTCCCACTCAATGGTAGCAGGTGGTTTAGAACTAATATCGTAAGTAACTCTATTAATTCCTTTTACTTTATTAATAATTTCGTTTGATATTTTGGCTAAAAAATCATAGGGTAAATGGCACCAATCAGCGGTCATTCCATCGGTGGAAGAAACCGCTCTCAATGCAATGGCATTTTCATACGTGCGTTCGTCTCCCATTACACCTACCGATTGCACAGGTAATAAAATTACTCCTGCTTGCCAAACATCATTATATAAACCGTGTTTTTTCAATCCATCAATAAATAGGTAATCCGCCTCTTGCAAAATACGTACCTTTTCTTCGTTAACGTCTCCTAAGATTCGAATTCCCAAACCTGGACCTGGAAAAGGATGTCTATTTAATATATTGGCATCTATTTCTAACGTTTTTCCCACTCTTCGCACTTCATCTTTAAACAACGCTCGCAAGGGTTCCACCACTTGCAGTTTCATATAATCAGGTAAACCACCTACATTATGATGCGATTTAATAGTTGCCGAAGGACCTCCCGTAGCGGAAACCGATTCGATAACGTCTGGGTAAATAGTCCCTTGACCTAACCATTTGGCATTTTCTACCAATTTAGATTCTTCATCAAATACTTCAACAAAAACTCTTCCGATGGCTTTACGTTTTGTTTCAGGATCTTTTTCACCTTTTAGTGCCTCATAAAAGCGAGCTTTAGCATTAACCCCTTTTACGTTCAACCCCATTCCTTTGTAGGAATCTAAAACACTTTGAAACTCATCTTTGCGCAACAATCCATTATCTACGAATATGCAATGTAAATTAGTTCCAATTGCTTTGTGCAATAAAATAGCCGCTACACTTGAATCAACTCCACCTGAAAGTCCTAAAATCACTTTGTCATTTCCTAACTTGGCTTTTAGTTCGGCTACAGTAGTTTCTACAAAAGAATTAGGCGTCCAATCTTGTGCGCATTTACAAATGTTCACAACAAAATTTTGCAACAACGTCATGCCATCTGTGCTGTGATACACTTCAGGGTGGAATTGAATACCATATGTAGGTTCATCTTTAACTTGAAATCCTGCTGCTGCAACATCCTCCGTTGAACAAATCAATTCAAAATTATTGGGTATTTTGGCAATGGTATCTCCGTGGCTCATCCACACTTGTGATTGCTTAGGCACACCTTTCATCAATATATTATTCGTATCTACAGAAGACAAATTGGCTCTTCCGTATTCTCTAATTTTAGAAGGTAATACTTCACCACCGCTGCTCAACGCTAAATATTGCGCACCAAAACAAACACCTAACAAAGGAGCTTTACCTCTTATGAGTGATAAATCAGGTTTTGGTGAGCTTTCATCACGCGTACTGAACGGACTTCCCGAAAGAATTACTCCTTTGACATTAGCTGCTGGGGTAGTAATTTTAGTCCAAGGGTGGATTTCACAATATACGTTTAATTCACGTAATCTTCTAGCTATCAACTGTGTGTATTGAGAGCCGAAGTCATAAATAAGGATCATTTCTTGCATGAGTGCAAAGATAGTTATTCCATTTTAAATTTTGCGGCAAAGTGGTCTTGATAAATTTTGTTAACAATTACTCGAACACTATTTTTGAAGAAATTCACATCGATAAAAATACGGATTACAACCACTTCATACATTCATTAATCGAAATAAATCTTTATTTCATACTCAATGTTACCTCAATATTAATCAATCGCAAAACGTTATTTTTATGTTAAGCCTTGATAATTAGTTCATAACAAGTAATTGTTAATTAAAATAAATCATGTATTTTTGCTTCATAAACCTCTAATGACATCCTTGATAGCTGCTACGCTTGAAACCATTGGGAGGTTGATGATTTTTTGTTTTTTTAATAAAATGAAACAATTAACCACATTTCTTTTCATTTTCTTTGGAATTTTAAATTTAAGTGTAATTGGACAGATTAGCGAGAGTTTTGAAACAGGGTTGCCGACTGCTTATGTAGCAACAACTTCATATACCTTAAGTTCGGGCACTTGGACTGGGCAAGCAAACGGTGTTATTAGAGGTACAACTGGTGTAACTGCAGGCAGTTATTCACTTCAATTAAGAAGCCAAACAGGAGCTCAAGTGACTACTCCCAATATAACTACTGGAGTTGGTACTGTTTCATTTTATGGCAGTTCAAGTACTACTTCTGGTTCTGTGCAAGTTAATTATTCTACAGATGGAGGAACTTCTTGGATTCCTGCTGGTGGCTCCCCCTTTTCTTTAACTACTGGTGGAGGCGTTCTTAAAACAGCTACGATTAATAGCTCTGCTCCAAATATTTTAGTTCAATTTTACAGAACTGCAGCAACAGTATATATAGATCAAATAAGTACTACAGTTTTTTCCCCTTCTTGCACCCCTCCCACAACCCAAGCCACCTCATTTTCATCATCAAGCGTTTCATTTAATAATGGAACTGCCAACTGGGTAAGAGGCAATGGAAATAATGTTTTGGTGGTTGCTCAAGCAGGGTCAGCACCCTCTGGTCCAACATCTGGAACAAGTTACACAGCCAATGCTGCCTTTGGAAGTGGAGATGCAATTGGTAGTGGCTTTGTAGTGTATAATGGCACAGGTACTTCAGTGAATGTAACTGGGTTAACATCTGGTGTAACCTATCATTTTGCAATTTATGAATATACCACCACAGGCGTTTGTTATTTAAGTCCACCTCTAACGGGAACTTTTACTACAATGGCTATTTCAACTACTTCAGATATTATTTCGGCAGGTGGTGAGAGTGCAACCATACCAAGTACAAACATATTAGCAGGACCGCTCACCTCAGTTCAAGGGGTTCAAGTATGGCAATTTACTGTAAGAGATGGTGGTGGAGCATCTGATGCAGACAATTTACCTACTATATTGGAATCGTTCACCATTACTCAAAATGCTAGCAACGCTATGAATGATTGGGCTTTAGCTATTCAAAGTGTAGATATATTTGATGGAACAACACACTTAAGGACAGGTGTTATTACTGCTAATACGATTACTTTTTCAGGATTGAGTATCACAGCCCCTGATAATGGATCAAAAACCATTTCCATGCGTTTGAGTTTAAATTGCCCTGCAACAGGTAATGGGAATAATAATTTAGATGATTTTGTATTTACTATATCCAATGGTAACGTAACAGAAGCAGGTTCAGGTTCATCAAATTTCGCAAATTTTACTGCCGCTTCGAGCACCAATAATTTAAATGTTTTCACTGAATTAACCACTACCATAACTGGTATTGCACCCACCTCTGGCCCCGCTAATACATTAGTAACCATTACTGCTACAGGAGGCGGTTTTACTGGTGCTACAGCAGTAGCATTTAATGGAACACCCGCTGCAAGTTTTACAGTAATTTCTGATACTGAAATACAAGCTTTAGTTCCAGCAGGAGCTACTACTGGTGATGTAACCGTAACAGATGTTAATTGTTATCAAGCAGCTTTTAGTATTTTTACAATAGTTGACCTTCAAACCTCATCTTGCGAGGGTACAGTAATTTTTGATGATCTAGTTATTTCTGAAGTTTTTGATAATGCTAGTGGAGATTTGGGATATATAGAAATTTATAATGGTACGGGAGCAACGGTAAATTTAACAACATACACAATTGACAGGTATATTGATTTAGTAACAGGAACTTCATCTCATTCATACACTTTTCCTGCTACTGGCGTGGGTTCTAGTATTGCAAATGGGCAGGTATTAGTTGGGAGAGTAGCAGGTTCAGCAACAGGAGTTGAAGACTTTGTATTTGTTAATTTAGTTGGGTTTAATGCTGATGACAGATTGGAATTAATGAATGGAGGTTTAATTGTTGATGACTTTCATGATGCTATTGTAGGTTCTGTAGGTTATGTTTACAGAAGAAACACGAACATAACAAACCCTAATCCAGCTTTTGATGCAACAGAATGGACTACTGTGGCTTCTGGTACAACTGCAGATTTAGGTAATTTTATTCCAACTACTGGAACTTTCCCAATTGTTACAACACACCCAACAACTATGACTTTATGTCCAACGGAAGGTACCACATTAACGGTGGCGGGTTCAGAAGGATTTGCAGGTGGTTTGGGATTGGCCTATCAATGGTACGTTTCGGCTCCTAATGCCGCAGGTTGGACTGCTTTAACAAATACGGGGGTATATTCAGGTGCTACAACGGCTATGCTTTCTATCAGTTCAGTAGCCGGATTGGATGGTTATCAATATTATTGTCAAATAAGAGAAAATACAGTTACTTGTTATTCTGCTAGTAATGCGGTGCAATTAGATGTACTAGGAACAGGTGGGACTAACGGTTTATGGACAGGCGAATTCAGCACAGATTGGTGTAACTGTAGAAATTGGCATGATGGTCAAGTACCTACCAATGCGACTAATGTGTTAATCAATCAAACGGCTTTAAATAATTGTGTGGTGGGTGGAAGTTGCTCAGTAGCATCGGCTAATTCGGTGAACATTTCTTCGTCTACCAATACAAACAATTTGCTGACAATAAATGCAGGAAGTAATCTCACCATTACCAACAACCTGACTATTTCAAAATCTGCAGGAACGGGCAATTTAATCGTTTCTACTACAGGAACTGGTCAGTTAGTTGTTAATGGTTCAGTAACCATAACTGGAAGTGGTGCTACTGATAATGCCTTTTTAAGAAATGAAAGTGCAACTGCCTTATTAGATGTAAATGGTTCTTTAACTATAAGTACAAGAGGCTCTTTAGATTTAAATGCCAACGGTAGATTGAACCTTGCAGGTGATTTTATAAATAATAATAATGAAGCTGCATTCGATCAAGCAACTTCGACAGTTATTTTTGATGGAACAGTTAATCAATCCATTAATACAAATGCTTTTACAGATGTTTTTGCCACATTAACTGTAAATAAAACAAGTGGAACAGTAACTTTATTAGACCCAATTGAAGTGGTTACTCAAGTTAATTTTACCTACGGAATTGTCAACTCTTCTTCAGCTGGTTTGTTAATTTTTAGAGATAATGCATTGGCAAATACACCTTCACATACCAGCCATACAAATGGTCCAGTAAGAAAAATCGGAAACGATGCATTTACCTTCCCAGTAGGTAATGGCTCTTTTTATAGAAACATTGCTATTTCAGCTCCGGGTGTAACTACTGATCATTTTACTGCACAATTTTTTGATGTAAATCCTGATGCCGTGGATGGAATGGGAGTGGCACCCATTGATGTTCCGTTGACGAATATTTCTGATTGTGAACATTGGATATTAGATAGAACAAATGGAGCGTCAAATGTATTTGTTACTTTATCGTATGAAAATTATTCATTAAATAATTGTAGTGGAGTAGTCGATCCAGTTTCATTGAGAGTAGCCCGCTGGAGTGGCGCTTCATGGGTGAATCACGGTGGTGTTGGAATTGGAGTCCCCACAGGAACTATTACTACTTCGGCAGCAGTTACTTCTTTTAGTCCATTTGCTTTGGCTACTACATCTATAAATAATCCTTTACCTGCCGAACTCATTCATTTTGATGCCGTACCTGTAAATAAAGAAGTTTCGGTGACTTGGTCAACAGCTTCTGAAATCAATGTAGATTATTTTGAAGTCATGAGAAGTAAAGATGGGTTTGAGTTTAACACCATTGCTACAGTTGATGCAGTAGGTAATTCGACTGTTTTGAATCAATACTCAATTGTTGATGCCCTACCGTATATGGGATTATCGTACTATCAATTGAATACCGTTGATAATGATGGCTCTTCCAAATTATCGGATATCAAACCCGTTTATTTTGATGGATTGTCTGCCACTCCTTATCTTTCATCCACAGCAACAAACTGGACAATTTTTTATAACTCATTATCAGAGAAACCGATTTTAGTAGAGATTTATGATGCATCAGGTAAATTATTACAAACTGAAAGTTTGAATTTTTCAGATGCTTATGGAAGTGTTGAACATTCTTATTTATCTAAAGGAATGTATTTTATTAGATTAGTTGACGGTGAGCATAGTTTTACGTTAAAAGCGCTCCGCTAATGGAAACTTGATTTATAATATCATAATATCCCATTCATATATACCAAATATCCTAACATTACTTTTGTTATAAGCACAAAACCCAAATTTTTATTAAAAATGAAACCACTCATTACCCTTTTATTGTTGACCCTTTTTATTACGAAGGGTAGTTTTTTTGCTCAAACACCTACCAATTGTTTTGAAATAGAGAGCATCCTTGTTGATGCTTGCGGAACACCCGAACAAGACAATGAAATGGTGCGTATCAAAATTGGACCAAATCCACTGAATGTTAGTAATATGGTAATCGATTGGCCCAATAATTCATTTCAAGGTATTTGTCAAAATGCATCTACAGCAACAAAAACCGCTGCTTTTAATGCCACTATATTAGGTTGTGGATTTTTGAAAGAACCTGTTGGAGGTGTGCTACCTGCTGGTGCAAGTGTATTAATTATAACATCTACTAATGTTTCCACTACGGCTAACTCATTTGCCAATTTGCATGACACTGTTTTTGTTATATATCAATGTGCAGGAAATAATGCAGGTCACTTTGTTAATTATAATTCAACACCAGGCTTACGAACATTAATTATTGATTTTACTGCTCCAGCTAATTGTGGTGACACCGTTACCTATGACCGATCACTTTTAATCAATCAAAGTGGTGGACAAGGTGGAGCTTCAGCATCAAACGATGGTGCTAGAGTAGATTTTAGTTGGGGAAATGTGGCTAATTACGCCAATGATGGTTGTCAAGCTCCAATTATTGCATCTGGAATAGATATCACTACTCCTTCACCAATTACATTATGCCCAGGAAATTCAATAAATTTAACTGCGGTGCCTTATGGTAATTATTCAGAAATAATTTGGTCGGGAGGAAATGGTGCTTTTAGTGCCAACAATGTTAACACCACCACTTACAACTCTACTACGACTGATAATACTAACTTTTATCTGTATGCAGGCATAAAAACTTCTTGCAATGATACTATTAGAGATAGTATTTTGGTAAACATACAGCAACCTATAAATAAAACAATTTCTCCTACAACATACGATTTGTGCCCAGGTGAAACGATAACCATTACAGCAACAGGAGGAACCAACTATTTGTGGAGTACTTTTTCAACAGCTTCTTCAATCAGTGTTTCAGCTGCAGGAACCTACACCGTGGGAATTACCGATGGTTGTTATAATGAAATTTTGAGTTCTGTAGTAACGAATAATGGTACATTGCCTATTGTTTCTATTTCGGGTGATTTAGATATTTGCACCGGAGAATCTACCATCATTACAGCTGCTGGGTCTGGAACATTTACTTGGTCGGATAATTCTGTAGGTTCAACGTTTACTGCATCAACAGCTGGAACGTATTCTGTGACTGCAACAAACGGATGTGGTAGCACTGTAGAAAGTTTTACGGTTACTAATTTAGGTACGGCACCTACGGTTACCACTTCTGGAAATTTAGCTATATGTGGAGGTCAAAGTACCACTATTACTGCTAATGGCACAGGCAACTTTGTGTGGTCTGATTTATCTACAGGGTCAACTTTTACAACCTCATCAGCTGGAAATTACTTTGTAGCCACTTCAAATGTATGTGGACAAGACACGGCTTTCTTTACGATTAGCAATTCTGGTTCTGCTCCAATAGTTACTATTTCGGGAACTACCGCTATCTGCTCTGGTGTTTCAACCACATTAACTGCAACAGGAAGTGGCACATTTTTATGGAATGGTACAACGGCAGGAGCTACTTTTACTACTTCTACACCGGGTACTTACAGTGTAACAGCTACCAATACATGCGGAACAACCACTGAAAATGTAACCATAACTTCATTAGGTTCGGCACCAACGGCATCCATAAGTGGTAATTTAGATTTTTGTAGTCCAACCGCTACAACCTTATTAACCGCTTCGGGAGGTAACTCATATGTATGGTCAAATGGAACTACCAATTCATCCGCAACCTACGGAATTTCTCAAAATAATTATGTAGTTGTATTGAATGGTTGTGGATCAGATACGGCCTTTTTCTCTGTTAACAATCAAAATGTAACGGCTGATTTTACCGCTTCCATCTATTCAGGATACACACCTCTTTCCGTTGATTTCACGAATAATTCAACTAATGCTTCAAATTACGATTGGAACTTTAACAACGGCAGTACATCTACACAAAATAATCCCTCAACTGTTTTTGCAGATAGTGGCAGTTATTGGGTGGTTTTAACGGCCTCCAACTCATTTGGTTGTTCAGCTAGTGATTCTTTATTAATTACCACTGTAAGCATTCCTACTGACTTGATTATCCCTAATATTTTTACTCCAAATGGTGATGGTACAAATGATTTATTTTTGGTAGGTAACCCATTTGTAAATACTATTAGTGGACAAATTTTCAACCGATGGGGACAATTGATGTATACCAATCAAGCTTATACCGCATACAGTTGGGATGGGAAAAAAACTGCTGGTGACTTAGCACCAGATGCCACATACTTTTATATTTTTACAGTTACCTTTATAGATGGTGTCTCGAAAGAATACAGTGGTCATTTGTTATTGCAGAGATAAATTAATTTCTCAACTATTAATTTATTAACTGATCTTCAACAATTTTATAAAAATAAGTATTCAAACACAATAAAAGTTAACTTTGGCGTCTGTAAAAATGACGCTCAAAAAAAAATACCTTATTGTATTAGTTGGCCCTACGGCTATAGGAAAGACAGCGCTTTCTATAGAATTGGCAAAACACTTTGATGCCGAAATATTTTCAGCGGATAGTCGACAGTTTTTTAAGGAAATGAGCATCGGCACAGCTAAGCCGTCTTTGGAAGAAATGGGTGAAGTAAAGCATCATTTTATCGATCATTGTTCTATCCACCAAGAATACAATGTAGGAAAATATGAAACGGAGGTAATCGCAGCTTTAGAAACTTATTTTAGCAAAAAAGAGGTAGCGCTATTGGTAGGTGGGTCAGGCCTATATGTGGATGCTGTATGCAAAGGAATAGATGATATTCCCAAAGATGATGTGATTAGAAAACAACTGACCGAACAACTCGAAAAAGAGGGTATTGAAGTGTTGCAAGAAGAATTGCAACAACTCGATCCTGAACATTACGCAACAAGTAATATCAAAAATCCACAACGATTAATTAGAGCGTTGGAAGTTTGTCGATTAACAGGTAAAGCGTATACTTCATTTAGAACCCATTCTACCAAAAAAAGAAATTTTGAAATCATCAAAATTGGTCTCAATACCGAAAGAGAAATCGTTTACCAAAGAATAAATGCACGGGTAGACATCATGATGGAACATGGACTGGAAGAAGAAGCACGTAAAATGTTTACGTTCAAAAACAATAATGCGCTTAACACAGTTGGTTACAAAGAATTATTTAACTATTTCGAAGGTACTACAACATTAGAGGAAGCCATTGTTGCCATCAAACAAAACACACGAAACTTTGCAAAACGACAATTAACTTGGTTTAATAAAGATACTTCAACGAAGTGGTTTGAGCCCAATAATTTAGAAGGTTGTATCACCTATATTAATGAAAAAATAAGCAACGATTTATTTTTGTGATAACACCCTTTAAGTCATATCGTGAAATCGACAAAAACAGTTGGAATGTCATTTATTCTGAAGGTGCTGTTCAAATAGTGAATGGCTGTTTGATGCTCATTTTATTGCTCTATCTCAAAAATAAAGGATTTAGTGATGGCGACAGTGCACGATTTACAGCCGCTAGATTTTTAGGTGTTTTGTTGATCTCTTTTCCATTGGGCATTTATATCAAAAAAAGAAAATTACTGCCCTTTTTTAGAATGACTTCTATTGCCGTTCCTTTGTTCACCTTATTGTCGGTTTTTGCCGTTGAACAACACCAAAATTGGTTGATTTATACAAGTTTCTTCTTTTGGGGTATTGCATTTAGTTTTGCTGAAATTGTAAAATTGCCTTTTATGTTACGGTATGCTGACAAAAAAGTATTGACCAATGCCATTGCCTTATCCTATGCTACGTGGAGTTTTGGAGCCATTATAGCCGCTGTTTTAATTTATCTGCTTTCCCTTATTTCCACCACACTTTTTGATGAAAAAAATTGCATCATAGTCATCAGTATACTAAGTTTTTTTGGAGCCTACTTTTCGTTTAAAATAAAAGAGCCCGAAATTTCATTGGAAACGAAAGAAACTAAATTCAATCTGAAGGAATATGAATGGGGAAAAATAGTTTATTCATTAACCCCAACTTTTTTAATAGCCGTAGGAGCAGGTATGAGCATCCCTTTTGTTCCCTTATTTTTTGAACATACCTTTAATATGAACTACAGTACTTTTGCGGGATATGGGTTTTTGGCATACATATTAGTTTTTGTAATGACCATGTTGACACCCAGTATTAGTAAAAAATTGGGCTATCAAATTGCAATTCCGCTTACCCAATTATTGTCAGTGAGTTGCTTGGTAATGATGGGTGTTACCGAATTATTCAAGGAGGTAGATAACATTTTAGTCTTGGCAATAGTGATGTATATGCTTCGTCAACCCTTAATGAATTTGGCCCAACCCATGACAACCGAACTTATCATGAAATATGTGGGCAAATCCAATCACGAAATTGTAAGTGCATTAATGGCATTGATTTGGAATGGAAGTTTTGTTGTTACTAGTTTGCTGTTTGCTCAACTACGAGATTTGAATGTCAGTTTTTATTACATTTTTTTAATAACAGCTGCATTGTATTTTGTGGCCATTATTTGGTATGTAGTGCTGATTAAGAAGTTTGAGGCTAGTAGGGTTGAGGTTTGAAGTTTGTTGGTTTGAAGAATGAAGTTTGTTGGTAGGGGTTTATATAACTGAGTAATTAAACAACTGAAGAACCAATTAACTGTTCAACTGAACAACTGAAATTTGTTTTTTGTGCTAGTTAACCTACTCCTTAACTAACTTTCCCTTCCACCACTACCACAAACTCTCCTTTGGGAGTTGTTTTGGTAAAATGTTCTAATAATTCTGTAACGGTGCCGCGTTTTATTTCTTCAAATTTTTTGGACAATTCTCGAGCTATCGAACATCTTCTTTCGCCTCCAAAATGAACCGTAAATTCTTCCAATAATTTTACAATGCGATAAGGTGATTCATAAAATATGATGGTGCGATTTAATTCGGCTAATTCCAACAATCGCTTTTGACGGCCTTTTTTATGGGGCAAAAATCCTTCAAATAAAAAGGAATCACATGGCAATCCGGAAGAGACTAATGCTGGAACGAAGGCGGTAGCCCCTGGCAATGTTTCTACTTCTACACCATTGGCAATGCAGGCTCTCACCAACAAAAAACCAGGGTCGCTGATGGCAGGTGTACCTGCATCACTTATCAAAGCCATTCCATTAACACTGTTTTTAATCTGCTCCACCAAATTCTCCACAATTTTATGCTCGTTGTGCAGATGATAAGAGCGTAATTGAGTCCCAATTTCGAAATGTTTCATCAAAAAACCTGAGGTACGGGTGTCTTCAGCAAAAACCAAATCCACTTCTTTGAGAATGCGAATGGCTCTCAACGTCATATCTTCTAAATTTCCAATAGGTGTGGGAACGATGTATAATTTACTCATAAAAAAGTGAAGTTGGTTTTAAGACCGTGTCAAAACGATGTAATCTTGCAGTACTGTTTTCAAAAAATTCATTTTTTCTTTTTCAGGTTCTGCAATTCCTAATTGGGTACAGATCTTTGTTACCAATTCTTTGGCTAATCGTTTATACTCATCATTAGGATTGTTTTTTAATCGCTCCAAAGCGTTCTTAACGATAAGCATATCTTCATCAGTAAATTTAACAACTTCAGGATAACTGGGCACGTAGCCTTCACTACTTTTTATTTTGAGAATATCAGTAATACTAAATTCTTGATTGGGCTTAAGTTTAACAACAACTGTATTGGCCAAAACATCACCAAAACGTTGGTTTTTATCACTTGACAAGGATACAATTATCGCTAGAGAACCTAACGAAAGAATGTTGTCAATAAATCTAAAACACCATCTCAAAAAAAGTTCCCCTAAAGTTGCATTGTTTCCGTTTACGTTTAGAACTCGAATCCCGATAGCCATTTTACCTACTGTTTGGCCTCCAAACAATCCTTCCAAAAGAAAAGAGTAAAAAATAACTGGTAACATAAAAATGGTAAACACAAACATTCCTATGCCTTCTACATCCCTAAATATTGCCGTTGAAAAAATGATTACAAAAATCCAAAAATAAAGCCCAATAACCATAAAATCAATTAATTGAGCAACCCCTCTCAATAATACAGGAGCTACTTCATATTGAATCACTACATTGTGCGCGGTAACTATTTCTGTCGTTTTCATATCCCTGAAATGCTATTTCATGTATTTTTGGTGTGTAATGTTAAAAAAAACAAATTACATTTAGGGCGTGAATTGAAAAAATTGTTTGAATTTTTCACAAAAGTTGGGTATGAAGGAAACATCATTCATTGATCAAAATAAAAAAAAATGGGCGAGATTTGAAAAAATGTCGCAATCTAATCAGGGCGACCCTGATGAATTGAGCCAGCTTTTTGTGGAGATTACGGATGACCTTGCTTTTGCCCGAACGTATTATCCAAAAAGATCGGTTAGAGTTTATCTGAATAGTTTGGCTCAAAAGGTTTTTCATAATTTGTATAAAAGAAGAAAAGAACCTTTAAGTAAATTTTTCAATTTTTGGACCACAGGACTACCTTTAGAAATGTATCGTTCAAGAGTTACTGTACTGGTAGCATTTTTGGTTTTTGCCATAGGAATGTTAATTGGAATTGTCTCAACATTGGCGGATGAGAATTTCTTAGGTGCTGTAATTGGTTATGATTACGTGGCGATGGCTGAAAATAATATAGCCGAAGGAAAACCCATGAATGTGTATGGAAGCGGAAGCGAAATAGACAGTTTTTTAGGTATTGCCATAAATAATCTGAGGGTTTGTTTACTGACATTTGTTTTGGGTATTTTTTTCGCTTTGGGTTCTGCAATTTTCCTATTTTTTAATGCCATTATGGTGGGCGCCTTTCAATGGTTTTATGTGGTTAGAGGGCTTACCTTAGCCTCTTTTCTAACGATTTGGATTCACGGGGCATTCGAAATACCCAGTATCATTTTGGCAGGAGCTGCAGGGATGACCCTCGGGTTAAGTTTTATGTTCCCGGGCACTTTGTCGCGCATGCAAGCATTAGTAAAAGGTGCCAAAAGAGGTGTGAAAATGATGATTGGTATTTTTCCATTTATTATACTGGCGGCCTTCATTGAAGGCTATGCTACCCGACATACCGTAATCACACTAGAGGGTGAACCTATTCCAACTGAATGGCCAACCGAATTAAAGTGGGTTTTTATTCTTTCCTGCTTTACATTGTTTATTTGGTATTTTGTAATTTATCCATTTTATGTTGCTAAAAAACATAACTACACGGGTAAAGAGGTTGAACCTGTTCAGTTCAGAGAATCAAAAATTTTAGATCTGTTTAAAATAAAAGATGTAGGAGAACTTTTCACAGATACTTTTATTGCTTTTAAAAATTGCTTTGGCTTATTTTTTAAACTATTCGTTTTTACGATTCCTTTAAATGCGCTTTACCTATACTTATTGCTTCAAAATCATCCCTACGATTATTTAATGGCTATTGAGGATTTAGGAGGCCGATTTGACCTACCTTTTATTATGCGTATTGAGAAAATGATGGAAAACATTTCTCTTTTATTTGTTTGGGACAACTATTTTAGTCTTGGATTATTTTTGTTTCAAGTGTTTCTTTTTTCGCTAAATGCTGCCAATATAATCTATTCTTTTAAAGTAATCGTAGAAAAAAGTTTTGTGAAGTCATTCAAAAATTATTTTTCTTTTATTGGATTGTATTTACTCAAGATTATTCCCGTTTATTTAATTCTAGGTCTTATAGCTTGCTTTGCACCTGGCGGGCTTATATTTCTTCTAATTTCATTAGTTCCTTTGTTTTTTATGTTTGATAAACCATTAGCTTTTGGTAAAAAAAGTTTTTCTTCCCGATTTAATGAGGCTTGGGGAATTGGTTTTAAAGCCTATGGAAATGCATTGGGATTATTCAGCGGTTTGTTTGTAACCCTATTCATAATATATGTTTTTGTGGGATATCCACTTGAATTTATGAAAGATTTTGTAATGGAATGGTTCGTGTTACCATTGGCCAAAGACCCTAAGATATGGTTGATTTTTGGCGATGCTATTTTTTATTTATTATTAGCTCATTTCATTTTCCCCATGTTTCATATAGCTTTTTCGTTTTTATATTTTTCAACAGTTGAAAAGCTTGAAGGAGTATCACTATTTGAAAAGTTAAAATCATTTGGAACCAAAAGTAAAACCTACGAGGCTACCCTATCTGAAAATGAGATTAATTAATTCAATAACGAATACCTTGCTCCTAATACTGATGGCTTTTTGCTTTCAGTTTTCTGTTATTGGCCAAAATCTACAACAAGACTATCTCAATACCAAACAAAAAAAATCATCTTTTGATGACTCTAAATATAAAGGTCTTAAAAAACAACTTATAGAAGAATCCACTTCAAGTAAATCTGGTAATGGTAAAGAATCTAATGAAGGTAACTTTAACAAAGAATATCCTTCACCTGGAAATAATTACGATTACGAAAAAGAAGACTATAAAGGTGAGTATGATGAATATAATTATGAATACAACCCTGACTACGAAGATGAAGATTTCTATCAACCGGAGTATGACGATTATGAAAAAGGTGAAAATGATGCCGACCCCAATACATATGATGATTACTCAAATGGATATGATTATTATGAAAAAGATTACAATCAAGATGAATACAACGATTATCAAAACAAACCTGAAAAATCCATAAAAAAAGATGCTGTAAAAAACACAGAATCAAAAAATACCGCTCCACCAACAAGTGGTGAAATGCATTTTATGCAAGTATTACTTATTATAATAGGTGCTGCTCTATTGGCCTTTGTTATCTATTATTTCTTTATGCGTTTTTCAATTGACGAGCAAGGAAAGAAAATAGAAATCGAACAAGATTTACCTCCAATGGAAATTCCTAAGTCTGAATTAGAAAAACGATTAGAGGCCGCACTTGCCTCTGAAAATTATAAGGAAGCTGTGCGTATTTATTTCATTTTCATAATCAAAGGTTTATCGGAAAAACAATGGATATTATGGGAAAAAGATAAAACAAATATGTATTACTTATTTGAAATGCGTAAACGCAGTCAATATGACCTATTTAATCAAACCGTTACCATTTTTGAATGGGTTTGGTATGGAAACTATACAATTGAAAAAGAGCAGTTTAATAAATGGGAAATTACCTTTAAAAAATTATTATCCGATATAAACAATACGTAATTGGGGAATTATAAAAAATATATTATTCTATTGGGCGTTATCTTGGTGATTGGCGTTTTACTGTATTGGATATCCAACAGTGAAGGTGCTGCAAAAACGAATGACCCTAATTCAAAAAAACCTGTTTTTGAAAAAGGGGACTCCTCCACTCCTTTATATAACGATACCACAAAAGTTAAAAAAACAATTAATCCAACAGGAACTTATCTGCTTTACCAATTACTAAAAACGTTTGATAATACCCGTTCATTGAGAGCTGTTCAAACTACATCTGAAGAAGACCTAACTGATGTATTGCCTGCAGATCACATAAATGGAAAACCAAATCTTTATGTCAGTATCATTGAAGATCAAGCGCTGAGTTATGATGATGGTGAGTATCTCTATAATTTTGTAAATGATGGCAACTATGCTTTCATTGCTTCTGACAACTTTGATGACGACCTTATTGAACTGCTCACGGGTTATGAAGAAATTATACGAACCGCCTTTTATGACACCTCAGTTTTTGTTAATTTTATTCATCCTGATTATCGACAACCTAAAGATTTATTGCTCAAAAACAGCATGCTTAATTATCATAATAGACCTAGGTATACTTATGTTAATTTGATCGACACTATTTACTTGGGTAGTGATGGAATTAGATTGGATAAAGTAACCTATTCTAATCAATCATCTAGTGCAATGATTAAAATCGGTAAAGGATTTTTTATACTTCATTCAATGCCCAGTAATTTAGGTAATTTCAACATCCTTCAACAAGATGGTAAAACACACGCTGAAATACTTTTTTCTCACTTTCCAGAATGTAATATTTATTGGCATCAAAACTATGGTAAATACAGCGAATATAGAGGTGTCTCAAAACCAAAAGTCAAAAAAGAACCCAAGAAAAAGTCGAGAAATTCGCCTCTACAACATATTTTAAAACAACCCGCTCTGCTTTGGGCTTTCATCTTGTTAATTGTAGGTATCTTAATCTACATAGTTATTTTTACCAAACGTCAACAAAGAATTATACCTCCTGTGGTTTCAAAAGAAAATTCAAGTTTACAATTTGTTGAAGTAGTGAGTAAGCTCTATTTCCAACAAAAACAACACAATAAATTAGTTAAACACATTTACACGTCTTTTGGATTGTTTGTAAGAGAACGATATTACATCAACATTTTACTTAAAGAAGAAGATTTGATTATTCGATTGAGTGAAAAATCTGGAATTGAATTAGAAAAAATTCACTCTTTAATTTCCAAACTTTCTAACCCCAACGCCATAACTACAGAAAGTCAATTGGTAGAATTGTACAAAGAATTAAATTATTTTTATGAAAACTGTAATTAATGTCACTTTATAACTGACCTAAAGTTACTACTTTTACCTTACCGAAAAAATTAAACTTTTATGACCAAAGCATTATCATTATCTTTTGTTAGCAGCCTTATTTTTATGGCTTCATGCAACACACCCGAAAGTATTCAAAAAGATGCCGAATCGTTGTGTAATTGTTTTAAACTAATTCATGCCGTTGATCCCGAAGACGAAGAGGCGGTGGCCAACATGAATGCGCAAATGGAAGAATGCAATAAAATGTGGAAAGAGATCTTTGATAAGTATAAAGATGATGCTGAAAATAAAAGAGTTTTTAACCAAGCCTATAATACTTGTCAAGACGAAAAATAAATTACGATAAATGGAAAAATTAGCCAACTATATCAATGGAGCCTTAATTGCTCCACAATCCAATCAATATATTGATAATTATAATCCAGCCACCGGTGTTGTTTACAGTCTTATACCTGACAGCGATGAAAAAGATATTGAGTTAGCCTATTCTGCAGCAAAAGATGCTTTTCCGATTTGGAGCAAAATGACGAAAGAAGCGCGTTCCAATATTTTGCTTAAAGTGGCTCAATTGATTGAGGATAACCACGAAGCTTTAGCTTTGGCGGAGAGTATCGACAACGGTAAACCTTTGAAATTAGCTTCTCATGTAGATATTCCAAGAGCTTCAAGTAATATTCGTTTTTTTGCAACGGCCATACTACATCAAGCCAGTGAAAGCTATGAAATGGATGGAACAGCCATTAATTATACCCTTAGAAAACCTATTGGTCCAGTGGGATGTATTTCACCTTGGAATTTGCCTTTGTATCTATTTACTTGGAAAATTGCTCCTGCATTAGCTGTAGGAAATACAGTTGTGGCAAAACCTTCTGAGATTACACCAATGACCGCTTTTTTGTTCTCCAAATTATGCATCGAAGCAGGTATGCCTAAAGGTGTGTTGAACATCGTTCATGGTTTAGGAGCTAAAGTAGGTCAAGCCATTACAGCTCATCCCGGAATCAAAGCTATATCTTTTACTGGAGGAACAGCCACAGGCAAACACATTGCTTCCGTAGCGGCTCCGATGTTCAAAAAATTGAGTTTAGAATTGGGTGGTAAAAACCCAAATGTCATTTTCGCTGATTGTGATTTTGACAAAGCATTAAAAACCACGATGCTGTCATCTTTTGCCAATCAAGGGCAAATTTGTTTGTGTGGTTCACGTATTTTTGTTCAACGACCCATCTATGAAAAATTTAGAGATGCTTTCGTTGAGCGAACTAATAAAATGGTAGTAGGCAATCCATTGAGTGCCGAAACGCAAACAGGTGCAATAGTTTCTAAAGAACATAAAGAAAAAATACTATCGTACATTGCTTTAGCAAAAGAAGAAGGCGGAAATGTTATTGCTGGTGGTATGGAAGTTACACTAGAAGGACCGTTGAGTGGTGGCTATTATATTAGACCTACTATTATTGAAGGATTAACCTATAATTGCCGCACCAATCAAGAAGAGATTTTTGGACCTGTGGTTACCATTATGCCTTTTGATACAGAAGATGAAGTGGTAGAATATGCCAACAGCACTCAATATGGATTAGCGGCCACTGTTTGGACGCAGGACATAACCAAAGCTAACAGAATGGCGGCACGATTGGAGTCGGGCATAGTGTGGGTAAACTGTTGGTTGGTTCGTGATTTGCGCACACCTTTTGGTGGTGTAAAAAACTCAGGTGTAGGCAGAGAAGGTGGATTTTATGCACTGAATTTCTTTACCGAACCAACAAATGTGTGTGTGGGGGTTTAGGTGAAAAAATCAAATGCTTAACGCCAAGATGCGGCAAGGTATATGAATTCAAGCCTCCTATTCCAATCGAATGTATGGAAAAAATTAATGAATTAACACCAACTAGATAAGGTCAAAACAAAAAAAGGAGTGCAAAAGCACTCCTTTTTTGTTGACTCACTAGGGCTCGAACCTAGACTCTTCTGGACCAAAACCAGACGTGTTGCCAGTTAC
>CAYQNU010000005.1:0-212741 GCA_964419055.1 uncultured Flavobacteriales bacterium
TTGCAATTGGATGGTTTTTGTTTTATAACATTTGTTCGCTCAAATAAATTTGGCTCACAAGCAAATTACATTAAAAGCTCGCGTAGTTAGAAGGATTGCCTGACGGCTTTCCTTCTTTATCCTGTTCTCAAAAAAAATCAAATGTTAAATCGAATTGTAGTAATTATTTACTAAATTTGATACGATAAAAAGATTTAGAACCTATCTATATTATTTGAATAATACTAAAAATTAATTTTTTGGTAAAATAAAAAAGAAAGGAAATGTTTGCAAAAAAGTTCCTTTTTAGAAAAGAAAATTACCACAATCTATTTGATTATTGTTAGTGCGTTAGTCTTATTATATACAAGTAGAATTGAATTGCTTTATCAATATTGAAATCAATTGACAAAATCGAATAAAATTAGAGTTTAGAGAATGGGAAGTGACATTTTAATTTACAAAAATACCGAAGGTAATATTACAATTGGAGTCCAATTAGAGGAAGAAACTGTTTGGCTAACTCAAGACCAAATGTCCACTTTATTTGGAAAAGCCAAATCTACCATAAATGAACATATAAAAAATATTTATGCTGAAAAAGAACTAGAAGAAGCATCTACTATGAAGAAATTCGGAAATTCCGAATTTCAGCAGAAAGCACCAAATTACTATAATTTAGATGTGATTATTTCGGTAGGTTATCGAGTTAAATCTT
Source organism: uncultured Flavobacteriales bacterium (assembly GCA_964419055.1). Lineage (GTDB taxonomy): Bacteria > Bacteroidota > Bacteroidia > Flavobacteriales_D > Parvicellaceae > CAYQNU01. The sequence continues at coordinate 698 of CAYQNU010000005.1, forward strand.
TGGAGGGAACCCAATTTAGAATATGGGCAACACAGCGTTTACGTGAATATATAGTTAAGGGATTTACCTTAAATGATGATCGCTTTAAATCGGGTAATTCAATGAATTATTTCAATGAGCTCCAGGAAAGGATTCGGGAAATAAGAATTTCTGAAAAGTTTTTTTATCAAAAGATAAAGGATATTTACACTACCAGTATAGATTATGATCCAAAACACGAAAAAACCATTGAATTTTTCAAAATAGTTCAAAACAAGCTTCTTTGGGCAATAAGTGAACAAACAGCCGCAGAATTAGTTTACAGAAGAGTTGATGCCAATTTGCCCTTGTTGGGAATGCTTTCATATGATAAAAAACAAACATCTGCCATTAAAAAAACTGAAATTAGCATTGCCAAAAACTTTCTGAATGAAAGTGAATTAAAACTTTTAGGCTTGATAGTAGAGCAATACTTAGCATATGCAGAGACGATGGCTCAACAACAAACACCAATGTACATGAAAGATTGGATTGAGCGGTTAGACTCTCTATTAAAATTAAATGGCAGAGAATTGTTAACACATTCCGGCACTATAACTCATCAAATGGCATTAAACAAATCTGAAGATGAATATAAAAAATACAAGGAACAATTTCATGCAATAGAAAAAGAATCTAGTTTAAAGGAGTTAGAGGAAGATATAAAAAAGTTAAAGAAAAAGTAAAACTCGCTAATTAATTATTTTCGGATAACTGCCGTAAATGCTAAAAACTATAATGTTTCCTTCAATTTGCAATTGGATGGTTTTTGTTTTACAGGACTAAAGTTGACTCACAAGCAAATTACATATAAAGCCAATTTAGTTAGAAGGATTGCCTAGCGGCTTTCCTTCATTATCCGAATTCCGAAAGCAAACCTTATCCAATTTGCAATTGGATGGTTTTTGTTTTATAACCTTTGTTTGCTCAAATAAATTTGGCTCACAAGCAAATTACTTAAAAGCCCTCCTAGTTAGAAGGATTGCCTAGCGGCTTTCCTTCTTTATCCGAATTCCGAAAGCAAACCTTATCCAATTTGCAATTGGATGGTTTTTGTTTTATAACCTTTGTTTGCTCAAATAAATTTGGCTCACAGGTTATAAAACAAAAACCTCCATAAGCATAGCTTATGGAGGTTTGCTTTCTTAGTGATCGCGGAAGGATTCGAACCTTCGACCTACTGCTTAGAAGGCAGTTGCTCTATCCAACTGAGCTACGCGACCGATTCTTTTTTCTAAGAGGGTGCAAAAATAGAAAAATATTTTGTTCTAATCGAAAAAAATATTTTTTTATTTTTATTTGAACGCTTTTAAATTCAGAATGTATTCAATCAACGTTCACCCACAAAACACAGAACTATGAAATCACAACAATTATTCAAAATTGGCTGCTTGGTAGCTTTTCTTTTCTTTTCAAGAACATTTTTCAGTCAATCCATAAGTGGAAACCTCAATTCCGAAGTTACAAAAGGTGCATTATCCTATGGAAATGTCGATATTTATAAAGGCGACAAACTCATCGCTACCGTTTTGACCGATAGGGCGGGTAATTTCAATGTGAAATTAGATACCGGTACGTATCGATGCGAAATTCAATATGCTGGATACGAAAAAATAGTCAAAGAAATAAATGTAAAAAATGATGAAAAAGCGGACTTTGAGCTAAAAGCGGACTCAAAAAGTAAATACAAAGCGGTAACAACAAGCACAGTAACCACAAAAGAATATTCACGATCAGAAAAGAAATCCGGAGAGGCATACACGCTTTCTGCACCTTCCTACGCTGTTGGAGCATCCTACTCCATTGCAGAATCGGATGGATTTGGAAGAGCGTATGATTATGAAATCACTTCTGGTGAAGGTAGTTATCCTTCTTCACCGGGAAGTTCGGCTAAATCGGGCGTTTTAACAGCAGGTGAAATTAATGATTTTAGTAAATGGGAATTATGGAAAGATATTGTCAAAACAGAGTTATCTTCACTTGTGAATTTATGGAAAATTGCACCTAAAGGCCGATATGTTTTACAACTAATGTCTACAAGTGGACTCCCTTTAGTAGATGCTAAAGTAAAATTGTTAAATAAATCAAATGGACTGCTTTTTCAAGCAAGAACCGACAATACAGGAAAGGCAGAATTATGGGCTACAATAGAATTGGATTCTTCAAAAATAAATGAAAAACTAAATATTGAAGTGTTGTACAATGGAAAAACAGAAGTGATAAAAAATGCCAAACCCTTTAATAACGGAATCAATTATTTGAAATTAGAATCTGAATGTCAGCAAATTAATAACGTAGACATAGCTTTTGTGGTTGATGCAACTGGGTCAATGGGCGATGAAATCAACTTTTTAAAAGCAGAACTTAATGAAGTTATTTTTCAATCAAAAGAAATCAGCACTACCTTAAATTTCAATTTTGCAAGTGTCTTTTATCGTGATAAGGGTGATGAATACCTAACCAGAACGATGAATTTTAGTAGAATCTTATCGGAATCCATTTCGTTTATTACCGATCAACGTGCAGGAGGGGGCGGAGATTATGAAGAAGCAGTAGAAGTGGGATTAGATTCTGCCATAAACAAACTGTCTTGGAGCACAGAAGCTAGAGCCCGAATTTTATTTTTAATATTGGATGCTCCTCCCCATAATACTGCTGAAATCAGAACTAAATTACAAAAATCTATGCGTGAAGCTGCCGAAAAAGGAATCAGAATTGTTCCATTAGTGGCAAGCGGTATCAATAAACCAACAGAATATTTAATGCGTTGTATGGCATTAGCAACCAATGGAACGTATGTGTTTTTGACGGATCATAGTGGGGTAGGTGGGTCACATATTAAACCAACAACGGATAAATATGATGTAGAATTATTGAGTGAATTGATGGTGCGTGTGCTTAAAAGCTATACTTATATGCCCGATTGCAATCAACAAATGCCCGAGTTGTATTTACCCTATGCAGATAATACCGTAATATATCCTGAACAGCAACAACCTTTAGTTTCAGATTCGTTGAAACCAAAAGCGGACAGTATTGTTCCAATCAAAACGCAAATAAGTTGGAATTTTTACCCGAACCCGACTAGAGACATGGTCACTGTGGTAACTGATCGTGATGTAGAAGAATTGTATGTAACTGATTTAAGTGGTAAAGCGTTGCAAATCATCTATAAATTGCAAAAAGATTCTCCAGTAAGAATCGATTTAAGTGACTATCCATCAGGAATTTATTTATTGAGATATCCAATTGATAAATTGTGGATTACAGGAAAAGTAGTACTGATGCGTAATTAACAGGAGCCAATAGCTATCTGATCAAATTAAATAATAAAAAGGAGTTCGAAAGAACTCCTTTTTTATTTTTCTGAAATGAATTGAGTGATTTTTTTATTATTTCCATACATAACCAAAAGATCGCCTTTTTCCAACATTAAATCGGGTCCACATATTCCTTGTGCTTTTTTAATGATTTGTTCTTTCCCGAATATACTTTTTACTTGTGAAGGTCTCAATATGGTTATTACCAATAAATTGTATTTATCTTGAATATTGATTTGCCCCAACATTTTACCTACATATCTGCTGGGTACATTTACCTCAACAACGCTATCAATGTCGGTTAATTCAAAAGAATCAACAACGCCTTCTAAACATAATTTTTTAGCCAAACGTTCTGCTGTTTCTTCCTCTGGATGCACGATTTCATCCACTCCAATAGCTCTAATTACATTTTCATGTAAAGAGTTTATCGAACGACTGATTAACCGCTTTACATTTAAGTTTTTTAATAATGCTGTTACCATAATATTAGCGCTTTGGTTTTCACCAATGGCTACAATGGCCACATCGGTGTCACCTAACGGAAGTCCTCTAAAGGTGAATTCATCCGTTGCATCTAAACAAATGGTATGTGTGATTTTTTCTTTGAGTGCTTCCACTTTATTCATACTGGAATCAACACCAATTACTTCGTTTCCTTCAGCAGTTAATTTCTCTGCCAACGATGCTCCAAAACTTCCTAATCCTACGATTAAATATTTCATATGTTCAATAAATTAATTTATGGTAATATCTTCTGATGGATAGCGATAATTTACATGTTTTACTTTTCTGATAATGGCTATTAAAACGGTCAACATGCTCACTCTTCCAATGAACATTATCGCAATTAAAATAATTTTACTACCGGCAGATAATCCAGCCGTTATTCCAACACTCAATCCCACTGTACTGAATGCCGAAAAACACTCAAATGCTATACTCAATAAATCGGTGTAAGGGTCAAAATAAACCATCCCTAGAATACCAAATCCAATAACAATCAACGATAAACTAATTGTTGCAAAGGCTCTTCTCACTGAAATATCAGCTATTTCTCGTCTAAAAACTTCTATTTTAGTTTTTCCCTTGGCTAAACTTATAAAATTCATAGTGGCGACTGCAAATGTGCTGGTTTTTATACCACCACCCGTTGATGCTGGAGAAGCTCCAATGAACATGAGCAATATGGTAATTAAAATCGTAGAAACATTCATCGATGTCATATCGATTGTGTTAAACCCAGCCGTACGAGGTGTCGTAGCACCAAAAAAGGCGGTTACAAATTTCCCGAATCCATCATGTTCAACCAAAGAATTGTTGTATTCAGTAATAAAAAAAAGTAAGGTACCAATTACCGTTAATGACAAAGTAGTAATCAAAGTAATGCGACTATTTATATTTAATACCCAAGGTTTGTATTGCAACTTGGTGCGATTAGAAATGGATAAAAATGTATTTCTAATAAAATATTTAAAATAGCCTATGACGTTAACTATAATTGGAAAGCCTAACCCTCCGAATACAAATAAGCCAATTAAAATGAGGTGCAACGAATAATTAAATTGATATCCGAACTCATACATACCATTTGTTAAAGTTGAAAAACCAGCATTACAAAAAGCAGAAATGGCGTGAAAAGCTGAAAAGAATACGCGTTCATAAAAGCTAGGCAATAATGCACTGTCTAATTGGAAATAGATGAATAATGCTCCTGTAAATTCAATTAAAAAGGTTATTAGAATGATTTTTTTTAAGGTATTAAACACTTCTCCAATTTGTTTGGTGTTGTTCACATCGCTCATCATCAATTGACTTTCGAAAGAGGAACCACCTTTAAAAAAATAACTAAAGTAACTTGCAAAAGTAAGTATACCTAAACCACCCACTTGAATTAAACCCATAATGATCACTTTACCGAAATCAGTAAAATAAGTGGCTGTATCAACCACAATTAATCCAGTTACACAAACTGCACTGGTAGAAGTGAACAACGCATCAAGAAAAGAAATGCCTGAATGAGTTGCATTGGGCAGCATCAATAACAATGCACCCAAAAAGATTATGGTTAAAAAGCTTAAAATAAAAAGCTGAGCAGGATTTAAAGTCGAACGTTTAAGTTGGATATTTCGCACAGCAAATTCTCTAACAAATACTAAAAAAACACCAAATCTAACCCAATTAGCGCTGCTCAAGAAATCAAGAAAATATAACGAATCTTTTGGGAATAAATTAACAATGAAAATCAGCATAATAAACAATATACTGATCGCATCAAAAGTGATTATGTTTTTGGTTATTTTGAAATATTGAAAACGATATCTCAAAAAAGTAGCACCAATTTCACTACCCAATACAATAAAATAAAAGTAGGTTAAAAACCGGGTGAAATCATAAGATGTGTTTATGCCGTAATCATAAAACAAAAGTAAAAAACTCAATACACTGATTCCAAAAACTACTTTGTAGTAATTTTCAATTGCTTTTGAAACAGTATTACGAAAACGCTCCATTTAAATTAAATCAAAGCGCAAGATTACGAAAAAGTCCAATCAATAAATGTTAAAAGAGAATATTAATTAACAAAAACAGTTAATAAACTTCTACCTTAATTGAAACAATTAATGTCATCACAGCAACTTCCACCACCCAAAATGGATGAGGTATCTCCTTTAACCGGCAACCCTTTTTTGACCCATTTGTTCAATCCTCCTTTTAAGATAATTAAATCTTCAAATCCTTTTTGAATGAGAAAATCAGCAGCACTCAAACTTCTGTTACCTCCTTTGCAAGCAATAATGATTTCAGCGTCTCGAGGAATTTCAGTATATCTTTTATCTAATTCACTTAAAGGAATGTAAAGTACATGAGGTAAATCAAAAATAAGTTCTTGAATTTCTTCATTTTCACGTACATCCAATAACAAGTTGTCTTTTAATAAAAAAGTGTAGGCTTCCGTTACGCCAAATTCCGGCACCAATTGTTTAGTTTCCATTTTTTTTGAATTTTTATTTTCAAATCAAATGTGCAACAAATTAGATTGCTAGCAAATGACTTTTGTCATATAAATTGAATTTATTCATCATAAATTCAAGGTGGGTTTAATCACAAAATTCAGTCGGTAGTTTCAAGTTAATAAAAATACGGAGTATCTTTGCCTTATGGATTTTAAATTAGTTTCAGAATTTGTGCCTACTGGCGATCAACCCGAAGCCATTGAGCAATTGGTAAAAGGTGTAAATGAAAATGCTCCTCATCAAACGCTTTTAGGGGTAACGGGTTCGGGTAAAACGTTTACTGTGGCCAACGTAATTGCCCAAACGGGTAAACCAACCTTGGTGCTTTCCCATAATAAAACCTTGGCAGCACAATTATACAGTGAATTTAAAGCTTTTTTTCCTGAAAATTCAGTGGAGTATTTTGTTTCGTACTATGATTATTATCAACCGGAGGCTTATTTACCTGTTTCAGATACTTATATTGAAAAAGATTTAGCCATAAACGATGAAATAGAAAAACTCCGATTAAGTACTACAGCAGCTTTATTGTCAGGCAGGAGAGATGTTATTGTGGTTTCTTCCGTATCTTGTATTTACGGTATGGGAAACCCTGAGGATTTTAAAAATGGGGTAACTTTTATCCATGTTGGTCAAGTGGTGCCAAGGAATAAGTTTTTACATCGATTGGTTGAGAATTTATATACACGTACTACAGCTGATTTTACTCGAGGTAATTTTAGAGTAAACGGAGATACCGTAGATATTTATTTGGCTTATTTGGATATTGCCGTTAGAGTAAGTTTTTGGGGGGATGAAATTGAACGTATAGAAACCTTTGATCCTATTAATAATTCTGTTTTTCAATCGTTTAGAGATTATTCAATTTATCCTGCTAATATATTTGTAACCAGTAACGAGTCCGTTAAAAATGCCATTGTACGTATTCAGGATGACTTAGTAGCACAAATTGAGTATTTGAAGGATGTAGGTAAACATCTTGAAGCTAAACGCTTGCTCAGTAGGGTAGAATTGGATTTGGAAATGATGCGTGAATTGGGTTATTGTTCTGGAATTGAGAATTACTCGCGCTATTTTGATGGAAGAAAAGAAGGAATGCGTCCCTTCTGCTTGATTGATTATTTTCCTGAAGACTTTTTAATGGTGATTGACGAAAGTCACGTAACTATTTCACAAATAAAAGCCATGTATGGAGGCGATCGTTCAAGAAAAATAAATTTAGTTGAATACGGTTTTAGATTACCATCTGCTTTAGATAATAGACCTCTGAAATTTGAAGAGTTTGAATACATGCTCAAGCAAACAATCTACGTAAGTGCTACACCAGCCGATTATGAGTTGGAAAAATCAGAAGGAGTTATTGTAGAACAATTGGTAAGACCAACAGGATTATTAGATCCCATTATTGAAGTACGTCCTTCTTTGAATCAAATTGATGATTTGATAGCCGAAATCAATCAAGTAGTTGATCAAGATGAACGCGTTTTGGTGACTACTCTTACCAAACGAATGGCTGAAGAAGTGGATTTGTATTTTGCGCGTATTGGTATTCGAAGCCGTTATATTCATAGTGATGTGGATACGTTGGATCGTGTTCAAATATTAAATGATTTAAGAAACGGTTTGTTTGACGTATTGATAGGTGTTAATTTGCTTCGTGAAGGATTGGATTTACCAGAAGTTTCATTAGTAGCTATTTTAGATGCGGATAAAGAAGGTTTTTTGCGTTCCGAACGAGCTTTAGTGCAAACCGTTGGTCGTGCCGCTAGAAATGTAAACGGTAGAGTAATTTTTTATGCGGACAAAATTACCAACTCTATGCGTAAAACCATGGACGAAACCAGCCGAAGACGTGAACGCCAGATTACTTATAACTTGGAACACAATATGGTACCTACACCGTTGAATAAAACGATAAATAATTCACTTAAGTCGCACAAAATTCATCCTACCGATGTTCCCTATATGATTGATCACGAAATCAGTATAGCAGCAGATCCTGTTGTTAAATTCATGAATAGAGAGGAATTGGAAGCTGCAATTAAAAGTATTCAGTCTAAAATGGAGTTTCAGGCCAAAAAGGAAAACTTCTTGGAAGCGGCAAGTTTGCGTGATGAATTATTTGGCTTAAAGAAACTATTGATTGAAAAGTTTGATGAATGATATTTTATTCCTTCAAATACGTACTAAAGTAATTTAGTTTAGAAAAATAAATTTGAATGAAACGTAAATTTAAGTGTGCGTAGGCCTGACGAAAAGGCGGGCCAGCGATGGCTGTGAATGCTAGGTTTGTATTATTTTCAAAAAATGTGAGAAGGTATGAGCGGGTCACCAATTTTCAGAAAATAAACAAAACAAGCAGAGTGGGTCGAACCATCTTTTCGTCTTGATTTTTTGTTACTTTTTTTCAAGAAAAAAGTTAGAAGAAATAGTACTTCAATTTTATTTACTTTATTAAAATTACCTTAAATTTTATTTTGAAGGTACAGTATGAAGCAATTTAAAATCGTTTTTAATTAAACAAACCGCTGAGCAAATTTTAAATAGGCATTAGCGAAATTCTCAATCTTTTGCTGATATTCGGCATTCAAAATCACTCCTTTTTCATCCAATTGTTTGGTTACTTCCCCCGTCAATAAAAGTTGTGGTTGAGGGTAACCTTGAATAAAAAGTATATTTTGTTGCAATTGTTGAGCAGCACGCATACCACCTAAAACACCCGTAGAAACCGCAGCTACACCAATGGGTTTAGCACCAAATTCTGCCCTCCCGAAAGTATCCATTAAATTAATGAGTGCGGGAGCACTGTTTCCATTATACTCAGGGGTCACAAATATAATCCCGGTACTTTCTATCAATTTTTGAGAAATGTAGTGCATGTTTTCAGTACGATCTGCTTCCTCTAATAATGCATAACGTTCTTTGAAAAAGGGTAGAGGAGTTTCCAATAAATCAATTAGGGTAACTTCCTTTTGATGAGAACGAATGATTTCACTTAAGGCCAAAGCTACTCGGTGACTGTTTCTACCAGGTCGTGTGCTGGAGGAGATTATACAAATTTTCATAGGTTCAATAGATTAAGATTTTTATTAATTTCGTTTTAGATCAATTTAGTTGAAAATATTATTTTCGCAGTTAGTCAATAGATTACCTTATTTTTAAACACTATTACAAAGGCCACTGCAGTTCCCAATGTAGCAATGGGTAACCAAGGTAAGGATAACCATTTCCATTCAAAATAGATGTAGCAGATTGTGGGAATAGCTGCTACAATAAGAATACTAAATATATCTCTCCTTGTCCAAAGAACTACTTCATTTAAGGAGTAATTATTTCCTACATGCATACACTCTAATTTTTCGGTCTACAATATTAATGTTATTTAGACAGATTCAAAACAAAACAAAAGTTATTTATTTAACCAAGATTTAAAAACACTGTGAATAATGGGTAAAAGCACGTAAACCATAAGAGGTACTAAAATCAAAGTAAGAATTAACGTTCTGATGGGAGTGGGATAGCTCATCAACACATCACCAAGTAACCAAGAAATGAGTGTTATGGATGGGTAAATGGCTAACCATATAAGCAAGACCATTTTGTGTTTAGAAGGAGGTTTCATACGTTTTCAAATTTTTGCAGTAAAACTACCTTTTAGTAACAAAAGAAAGAATTAAATTTTTATAAAGTTCTAAATTCACCATTTATACATTCATAACTACAATTGGCAAAGAATTTGTAAAGTTTTTATGAAATTAGTTATAAATTTGCATCACAAGAAAAAAAAGAAAAATGAAAAAATCAATTCTTACCTTATTTTTTGCAGCTTCTGGATTAGTTTCTTTAGCCCAAGGATTAAAACTTACCGAAGCAGCTGTAGCTTACAGTCAATTAAACCCAATGTGGTTTGCACAACCCGATTTATTAGAACCTTCTAAAGCATTGCTAAAAAAAGCAAAAGCAGCCATTGACATTTCTTATGCTGAGCAAGAAGAGAAAAAAACACTAACCAAACCAAAAGATTTGGGTAAATTGTATTATCACAGAGGGGTAATATACTTGGATTATATGTTTTTGGCAGCCTTTGATGAAACTATTAAAAAAGAAGTTGAAGAAAAAGGAGATGCATACGGAGATATTCCGATGGCGTCTTTAAAAAAATGTAAGGAAACAACTACTTATTATGACGAAGATATCGCTCAAAAAGTTAATTTTTTAAGAGCTATGTCTGTTCAAGGTGGAGTAGCATTGTTTGAAGAGAAAAAATACAGCGATGCATTTGAAGCTTTCAAAGGAGCAGTTGAATTATCTGAAATTGTAAAATACAAAGATACATTAGCCATGTTTAATGCAGGGATGGCTGCCGAGAATGCAGGTAAATATGATGATGCCGTTAAATATTACACTATGGCTGCTGACAATAATTATTTAAACAATGCTGATGTATATGTGAAAATAATTAGAGTGTTGGATATGAAAAATAATGGACCAAGCGATGAAGGATTTGCCATTATTGAAAAAGCCAAAGCTAAATATCCAAATGACATTTCAATCATAATTGAAGAGTTTAACTATCACAATTCAAAAGGTAATGCTGAAAAAGCACAACAAAGTTTGGAAGCAGCAATTGCGAAAGATCCAAGAAATCCTATTTTTCATTACAGTATCGGTGCTACTTTCGACAACTTGGCTAGTGCAGCTCATGATGCCGGAAAACCAGATGTTGCTAAAGGATATTTTGACAAAGCGGTTGAGGCTTATTTAAAAGCTATCGAATTGGACCCAAAAATGGCTAATGCCTATTATAATATGGGTGTTTTGTACAATAATGAATCGTATGAGTTGAATAAAAGAATTCAAACCATTAAGGATGTAAAATTGTATGATGCTGAAAAAGAAAAATCAAACGAATTATTGAAGAAAGCAATTCCTTATTTAGTTAAATCACACGAGTTACAACCTAATGATGTAAGTACATTAAAATTATTGAAAAGTATTTATTTCTCTTTAGAAGGTATGGAAACTCAATATGGAGAAGTAGATGCCAAACTTAAAGCTTTAGGTAATTAATCCAAATAAAGGAAAAAAAAACTCTGACCAAATTGGTCAGAGTTTTTTTTGTCCAAATACTATATCAATTAAATAAAAATCATATTGTCTAAGCAAGGATTAAAGTCTAATTAACAAAGAAAAAGTTTACATTTTCTTTAGATAGGCTTTTAATGTGTTTTGCATAAGCGAAGCAATGGTCATTGGTCCAACGCCACCTGGAACGGGAGTAATAAAAGAACATTTTGGCGCCACTTCATTAAATTTTACATCGCCAGATAATCTAAATCCACTCTCTTTTGTGGCATCATCAATTCGAGTAATACCTACATCAATGATTACAGCGCCTTGTTTTACCATATCTGCTGTTAAAAACTCAGGAATACCCAATGCAGCTACAATAATATCAGCTGATAAACAAATTTCTTTAAGATTTTTGGTTTTGCTATGCGTTAATGTAACCGTGCAATTTCCAGGATTTGCATTTCTAGACATAAGTACACTCATAGGTGTTCCAACAATGTTGCTTCTTCCAATTACCACGCAATGTTTACCCGAAGTTTCAATTTTATAACGTTTTAATAATTCTAGTATTCCATTAGGTGTTGCAGGCAAAAAACAATCTAAACTTAAATTCATTCTGCCCACGTTTTCTGGGTGAAATCCGTCTACATCTTTTAATGGGGAAACTGCCAAAGTAATTTTGTTTTCATCAATGTGTTTTGGCAAAGGTAATTGCACAATAAAGCCGTCAATGGCATCGTTTTGATTCAATTCTTCTACTTTTTCCAATAACTCTTCTTCAGTTGTGTTTTCAGGTAAGGCAATTAATGAAGATTCAAAACCAATATTTTCACACGATTTCACTTTTGCATTGACGTAGGTTAAACTAGCACCGTTGTTTCCTACTATAATAGCAGCAAGATGCGGAGCTCTTTTACCTTTTAACTTGAGGTCATTCACCTTTAAGGCTAATTCTTCTTGAATTTGATTCGAAGTTGTTTTTCCGTCAAGTAATATCATAATAGGTTGCTATTAATGGTTAAATTTTTACATAGGCATTTTACCACCCATTCCTTTAAATTTCTGCATCATATTCATCATGTTTCGTTTATCACTCATCATGTGCATCATTTTTTTTGTATCTTCAAATTGTTTCATTAATTTGTTGATTTCTTGAATATTAACGCCACTTCCTCGGGCAATTCTATTTCTTCTACTCACGTTAATAATATCAGGATTTTCGCGTTCTTTTGGTGTCATAGATTGAATCATTGCTTCAATGTATTTGAAAGCATCTTCATCTACTTCAACATCTTTCATTGCTTTACGCATTCCAGGCACCATCCCCATAATGTCTTTCATGCTACCCATATTTTTTATTTGTTGAATTTGGGCATAGAAATCATTAAAATCAAATTTGTTTTTACGTATTTTTTGATGAAGTTTTTTGGCTTCTTCTTCGTTGTATTGTTCTTGTGCTTTTTCTACTAACGAAACAACGTCACCCATTCCCAAAATACGATCGGCCATACGTTCTGGATAGAATACATCCAACGCATCCATTTTTTCGCCTGTACCAACAAATTTAATGGGTTTGTTCACCACACTCATAATGGAAAGTGCAGCTCCACCTCGAGTATCACCATCTAACTTGGTCAATACAACCCCGTCAAAATTTATTTTTTCATTAAAGGCATGAGCCGTATTAACGGCATCTTGCCCTGTCATAGAATCTACCACAAACAAAGTTTCTGTAGGACTAATGGCTCGTTTTACTTTTTCAATCTCATCCATCATTTGAGCATCCACAGCCAAACGACCAGCAGTATCCACAATTACCACATTGTAGCCATTACTGCGGGCAAAGTTGATCCCTTTTTGAGCAATTTCAACTGGGTTTTTACTTTCTCTATCGGAGAACACTTCTACACCAATTTTTTCTCCTACAACATGTAATTGGTCAATAGCGGCAGGTCTATAAACGTCACAAGCAACTAATAAAGGACGTTTTCCTTTTTTTGTTTTAAGATAGTTAGCCAGTTTACCAGAAAAGGTAGTCTTACCTGAACCTTGAAGACCCGACATTAAAATAATACCAGGATTACCGTTATAACTAATATCTTGTTTGTGACCTCCCATTAATTGGGTAAGCTCATCATGAGTTATTTTAACTAATAATTGGTTGGGTGACAAAGAGGTCAATACGTTTTGCCCCATTGCTTTGTCCTTTACTCTTGTTGTGAAGTCTTTTGCCGTTTTGAAGTTAACATCGGCTTCTAACAAAGCTTTTCTTACTTCTTTTAATGTTTCGGCAACGTTAATTTCGGTTATAGACCCGTGTCCTTTAAGAATTTTAAAGGCTCTATCAAATTTATCGGATAAATTTTCAAACATGTGACCAGTAATTTTACAGTATTGATGCAAAACTACATAATTTTATTCAAACCTTAAAAGGTAAAACCAACAAACCTTTTCAACAATGATTATTGAGGTTTAGCTAAACTTTTAATTTGTTTTCTAATGCTGAGTAAATTAAAACCAATAAAGCCAATAATAAAGGCAAATCCTACAAGAATTGTGCTGGTTGAAATAAAAGGAATATCGGTTACCATTAAGTTTGTTTCAATTATTTTATCCGTAATCATCTTGGCTAAAGCAAAACAACCTAAAGAAAGCAATGCAATAATACTGTAGACCTTTATGAAAAATAGGTTAAAAACATGAGCAATTTGTTTCCATCGATAACCCAATAATGACAACAATTTGATTTCATATTTCGATTTTATAATGAGCACTTCAGCATATAATAGAAAAATAAGAATTGTCATCGCAATAATGATGACGCATAAACTTCCAGCGAACCATAAAATTGGTTGAATAAGTTTTTCAATTATGGTGCCTCTTAATTGTTCCTTATTGGTTTCTAGACTGTGGTCAGAAAGGTATTTTTCTATTCTTGGGTCTTTAGTATTTTCTGTAGAAATAATTACTTTATTGGGATTTTTTGGAATTCCACTTCCAAATTTTTGATTCACGTATGTTAAATAGTTTTCTGGTACCAAAGCAGAATTGATACGGTCACTAAAATCTACTACTCTTCCTTTGAACAATTGTTTTTGGCCATTGCCAGAAATATTTAAGTCAATGCCCAATCCACCAATTAAATCTTTGCTAATTACTGGAGCTCCAACTGTGCCAGCTAACCCAAAATTATAAGCATCCAAAAAAGTGGTAGGTAAAATGATGGGAACAAATTCATCACCTTCACTCCAAGACCAATCTTTGGTGTCAACATCAATAAATTTATCAGGAAGGGATTCCAAAAAACCCAACGTTGACATATCATTATTGCCTGATTCCATACTGATTACGGCAAAAATTTGAAAATCTTGGCCTGTTGTAAACGGGGCCATATCTTTTACAAAAGGCTGTGAGGCAAGGTCTTGAAGTTCAGCTTCGTCTAGCTCAGTGGTAGCTAGCCCCAACGTGTTTTTTACAGAAATTTGTTTTTTTATAACTAAATATTGTTCTCCAATGGCCCCGCTGCTTTGAGTTTGAACATAGCGCATATCGGTATACAGTTGTGTGACCAACATTAACAATGATAAGCCAATAACGGCCCCAATAATACTCAGCGTGAGCACCAACGGTTGTTGGGTTTTACGAATGGCTTTTTGAATCATAACAAATAGAGATTTTCGTTAGTAGTGATTCCATATTCATAACCCAAAGTGGTTAACAAATATCCCGCTTTCTGTTGATCACATTCACGGATAATTAGTTCCAAAGCACGCGAGATATTACCTTGATCGATATGACTAAAAGGCTCATCCATTAATAAAAATTCGAAAGGTTGGAGCAAAGAACGAACTAAAGCCACACGTTGCTGCTGGCCCAAAGATAGTGTGCCTGCCAATTGATTAACTTTATGGTCCAATTCCAATTGAGCCAACATAGCAATCATTTGGTCTTTGGTTTTGTGTGCGGTTAATTTGTTTTTTATTTCCAAATTTTCCATCACGGTCAAATTAGGAAATAAGCGCATGTCTTGAGCTAAAAAACCCATTTTTAAGGAGCGTAATGTTGACCATTGTTCCAATGATATTTTTTTTTGATTTTGTCCGTCAATTAAAATGGTGCCGCTGTAATCTTTCCTTAAACCAATAATGTAAGCAATAAAAGTGCTTTTTCCCTTTCCAGAAGCAGATTGCAAAAAGTACCGTTTATTAGTATCAATAGTAATAGTTGAGTTCCAAGCACTTTTGGCATCAAATTGCTCATCTCTCATAGGATTGGGTATTACGTTTTGGAATTCAATCTGCATATAGATGGTTCAAAAAGAAGGTTTATATTACAAAATTACAATTATTTTTCGGTTGAATTACTTCTATAATTTTAGACTTTAACTCTCCAAATCTTTTTTGGATACATTTAGGTTTGTAAAATATGTTAAATTGAATTTAGGATTACAATAATGTCCTTTTTTTTTATTTAGTTAGGAATGGAATAATATTTAATTTCCCCCTTTAATAGATTCTAGTATATTCATGTTATGAAACCATCAAACGAATTATTCGATTTAATAAAATCGCTTAATAAATCTGAAAAACGATTTTTTAAGCTTTCATCTTCGTTACAATCAGGAGATAAAAATTATTTAAAAATATTCGATTTTATAGATGCTCATGATGAGTATGACGAAGAAGAAATGAGGGATTTTTTCAAGGAAGAACGTTTCATTAAACATTTACCTTCAGAAAAAAATCACCTATACAAATTGATTTTGAAGAGTTTGAGAGGTTATTACGCTGATAATTCAGTAAACTCAATTCTTAAAGAGGAGATCAAGAATGTGGAAATATTGTATAAAAAAGCACTCTTTAAAGAATGTAAAAAGTTTTTAAAAAGGGCTAAAGCCATGGCTCAGGAGCACGAGAAATTTTATTATTGGTTTGAATTAATTTCTTGGGAAAAGTCCCTCATAGAAGAAGATTATGAGCAAGGTGTTTTTACCGAAAACCTGGATGCGCTCATTCAGGAAGAGTTGGATGTAATTGCCAAATTAAGAAACCTGGCAGAATATCAAATGATTTATTCTCGTATTAATTATATTTTTAGAAGTGGTGGATTTGCAACCAAACCAGAAGATTTGGCTGGTGTAGATGAAATTGCTAATCACCATTTAATTGTAGGTAAAAATACTGCTTTATCATCCCGTGCGGCTTCAATTTGTTACTACATACAAGGATTGTGCAATGCTACTAAAAGGGATTTTGAGACAGCCTTAGTTAAATTTAGAAGAACAAAAGAAATACTAGATAAGAACCAGCATCTCAAACCAGATTTATCAAAACGATATGTAAAAACCTTACACAATTTAATTTTGTGTCATTTAAATAGAAAGGAATTTGAACAAGCTCAGTTTTACATTTCTGAACTTCATGATTTGAATGATCAAAAGGGTTTCAGTTCTTTTGATATTAAAGTAAAGATATTTACTACGGTTTACACCTCACAAATTGCTTTATCTTATTCTACCGGTAATTTTCAAGTTTCGTTGCCGATGGTAGATGAAATGATACAAGGTATTGAAGATTATGGTGATAAACTTCCTAAAGAACAAATCATTTTATTTAATTATCATATTGCTTATGTATTTTTTGGTTCAGGATTGTATCGTGATGCTCTCAAATGGATCAATAAAATCATCAATGATAACGAACAAGAATTACGACAAGATATTTACGGATATGCTCGTATTTTTAATTTGATTGTTCATTATGAAATGGAGAATTATGATTTGTTGGAATATCTTTTTAAATCAACTGCACGAATGATTAAAAAGAATGCTCGAACCGAAAAAGTTGAATTAGCTATAATAGCCACGTTAAAGAAATTGATAAAACAATCGGGAAAACAACGCAAACAAACCTTACTCCTTTTTCAAGAGGAGTTGAATGTATTGCTCAAAGAAGAAAGTCAAAATGCTATACTTCAATATTTCAATATTTTAGCATGGGTTAAGTCAAAGATTGACAATCTAACTTTTGAAGAATCTATGAAGAGTTTACTGTAAAAATAAAATTGAATAGTCTGAATATGGCCAGCAAATCTAGACCTTGGTATGTCCGTTTATTAAGAATTTTCTTAAAAATACTGATTGGATTAATTGCTTTTGTAGTGTTGTATTTGGGATTTGCTTGGGCAATGGGTTCATTAACATCAAATAGTGATTTCAAACCGTGTTCAGGTAATTGCTACACGGTATATATACTTTCCAACGGAGTTCATACGGATATTGTAGTACCCGTTACATCAGATGTAATGGATTGGAAAGATTTCGCAGACCCAAAATTGACAAAATCAGCCGACAGTACCTTTAACTGGGTTGGTTTTGGTTGGGGCGATAAGGGGTTTTATTTAGATACTCCCGAATGGTCAGATTTGAAAGTAAGTACAGCACTTACCGCAATGTTTTATTTGGGAACTTCGGCCATGCATGTGACTTTTCACCATGAACTTAAAGAAAGTGAATTGTGTAAAAAGGTTTCCATATCTAAACAAGAATATGAAAAAATGATTATATTTATCAAAGAAGGATTTAAAATAACTTCTGATGCAAATTTTCAATTAATACCTAATGCTTCTTATGGTCAACGCGATTTGTTTTTTGAAGGAAGTGGTGCTTACAGTCTTTTTTATACCTGTAATACATGGGCAAACGGCTGCCTCAAAGCAGGAGGATTAAAAGCTTGTGTTTGGACACCTTATGACAAGTCAATTTTGTCAAAATATGAGTAGTATTTCATAACAAAATCAAGAATGTAATGGATGAAAATGAAATTTCGTATAAAATAAGGGGAGCTATTTACGAGGTTTATAATGCATTAGGACCAGGACTATTAGAATCGGTGTATGCAGTAGCTTTAGAATGTGAATTAGTTAATCAAGGGTTAAAGGTGCAACGTGAAGTAAGTGTACCTGTATTCTATCGAAATGTCAAACTTGATGTTGGTTTTAGGTTAGATTTATTAGTTGAAAATAAGATAATTATAGAAATCAAATCAGTAGAGAATTTAGCAGAAGTACATCATAAACAAGTGTTAACTTATTTGAAAATTACTCAACTTAAATTAGCCATTTTAGTCAATTTTAATGTTTCAAACATTAATGAAGGAATTTTCCGAAAGGTAAATGGTTTGTAAATACTTTAATAATTTGGGTATATAAATCACTAATAGATAGCACAAATAGTAGTAATATGAAAACTTATCATCTCAATAAAAATCTTTGTAAATCAGTGTAATCAACGGGCTAAAAAATCTCCCGAAGATAGCGCAAATAACGCAGATAGTAATAATCTAAAAACGTATTATCTCAAGAAAAAATCAGCGTAAATCAGCGAAATCAGTGGGCTATAACGTTTCCCGCAGATAGCGCAAATAACGCAGATAATTAAGCACGGAATAATACGGTTCTAATAAAGGAAATCAGCGAAAATCAGCGAAATCAGTGGGCTAAAACATCTCCCGCAGATGGCGCAGATAGCGCAGATATGAGTGATCTAAAAACTTATTATCTCAAGAAAAATCAGCGTAAATCAGCGAAATCAGCGGGCTAAAACGTTTCCCGCAGATAGCGCAAATAACGCAGATAGTAATAATCTAAAAACGTATTATCTCAAGAAAGAATCAGCGTAAATCAGTGTAATCAGCGGGCTAAAAAATCTAACGCAGATAGCGCAAATAACTCATATAATTAAGAGCAGAATAATACGGTTCTAATAAAAAAGAATAAACGAAAATCAACGGGCAAATTAATCTCCCGAAGATAGCGCAAATAACGCAGATAGTGATAATCTAAAAACGTATTATCTCAAGAAAGAATCAGCGTAAATCAGCGTAATCAGCGGGCTAAAAAATCTCCCGAAGATAGCGCAGATAGTATTAATCTAAATACGTGTTATCCCAAGAAAAACCAACATCCATTAACACAATCAGTTAGCAAAAAGACTAAAATTATTTTACTTTAGCAAAAGTATATTTTAGTTTACGTTCAAAACCATTGGTAATCCCCACCATATAAATATCCAATGAATCGGTACCTTTTGGATGGTAACCTATTTTTTGAGGGAAATCGTGTGATTTATTTTCGAATAAATATTGATTTTGATCGATACCCTTAAATGGAAATCCAATTACAGCTTGCCCAATTGGACGAGCAACATAAACAATTTGATCATCCGTTTTTACAATACTCAACATTTCAGTTAGCGTAGTATCAGTTCCTTTAATAAAATACCCTTTTCCACTAATGCTATCTGGAAAAACTTTCCATTCTTCAACAATGATTTGAGGCGGTGACTTAAATCCAAAAGTTTTGGAATCGACCCATTTTCCTTCAATCCAATGAAAATCTTCTAAATTCGCTTCCTTTGGATTGTTTGCAATATTTTCTTTATTAGCTTCAGGGTTTTCACAAGAAGTTACAAGTAGAATTGAAATTAAAAAAGCGAAAGGTTTACTATTAAATTTCATGATTGGCTTTTCGTTGTTTGTTTATTTCATACATTACAATGGCTGCCGAAACAGCTACGTTAAAAGATTCTATTGTTCCATACATAGGAATTTTTACCCTTTTGTCACACATTTTTAAATACTCAGGCGAAATGCCTTCCTCTTCATTTCCCATTATCACCGTAATAGGACCCGAAAATGTGGCCTCAGTCAAACAGTCTTCTGTTTTTTCTGTGCATCCAACGATGGTTACTCCACTATCTTTTAAAAATTGAATGGTGTTTTTTAAATTCATTTCTCTACAAACAGGAAGTTTATTCAACGCTCCGGCTGAAGATTTTACAGCATCGGCATTTATCATACCTGTGCCTCTAGAAGGTACAATCAGAGCATGAACATTATTGATTTCTGCACTTCGTGCTATAGAACCAATATTTCGTACATCCGTTAATCGATCCAAAATAAAAAGAAAGGGAGATTCTCCGTTTTCAAAAATAGTGGGTAAAATATCTTCTGTAAATTGATAGGCAATGGGCGAAACAAAAGCAATTACTCCTTGATGATTTTTACGGGTTATTTGATTCAGCTTTTGAATAGGTACCGTTTGAATAATTAAACTTTTATCACTAATTATACCTTTCAGTTCTTTGTATAATTCGTTTTGTATCCCTTGTTGAATCATCAATTTGTTAATAGGTCTATCTGCTTGAATAGCTTCTATTACAGCTCGTGTTCCGTAAATAAAATCTTCTTCAATTTTAGGTGTCGAAGAAAAACGATTAGTAGCGCGCGGGTTAAATGATTCCATTTAATATTATATTGAAGTGACTTTAGTTTGTGCAAAAATACTTCTTTTTACGGTTTATTTTTGTTTTATTGAGTTCTTATTTCGCATTCCGACTTTATATTTGTACACGATTAACTTAATAAGGATGAAATTTTTAAAAAGCAAAAAATTCTGGAAGCGACTAATAATTTGGTTGATAGTCATTCCTATATTCCTATTTTCATTGTTAATTGGTATTTTATTTTGGAAACAAGATGCAATAGTTCAGGAGTTAATAACCACCTTAAATAAAGATTTTAAGGGTCAATTTGAACTTAAAGGAAGTCATATTTCACCCTTCGCCAATTTTCCCTACATTTCTATTGATTTGGAGGAATTGACTTTATATGAAGATAAAACTAAAACGGGTACACCTGTTATTGACATTCACGATGTGTATGTTGGATTTGATATATGGACATTAATTACTGGTAATTTTGAAATAAAGGCCATTAAATTAAAAGATGGTTCCATTAATTTGATTCAACATTTGGATGGAGAGTTAAATATTTCTAAAGCTTTGGCCACAGAAAAAGAAATTGAAAGTGCTGAGGAAGAATTTCACTTAGACCTAAAAGCTATTGATTTAGATCATATAGACATTAATAAATACAACGAATCCAATAAATTGTATTTGGATATGTATGTAACTGATGCTCACACTAAATTTAAGACTTCCGATGTTGGTGTATCTGTATTTTTGGATTCAAAATTTGAAATTACTGCAATCGACAATGGAGATACAACCTTCATTAAGCACAAACATTTTGATTTACAAACTCAAATAGACTTTATTAATGAAACGCAAATATTGGAAATTCAACCTTCTGAAGTAGCATTGGAAGGTGCTGTTTTTAATGCCGAAGGTACTATTGACTTTGATGATGACGTTAATTTAGATTTAAAATTCAATGGTTCAAAACCTAATTTTGATTTATTTATCGCTTTAGCCCCAGAAGAATTAATTCCTACTTTGAAAAAATACGATAATAAGGGTAAAGTATATTTTGAAGCCATTGTAAAAGGTAAGTCAGCCAATGGACACAATCCTTTAATTGACGCTACATTTGGTTGTGAAGACGCTTTTTTCTCGAATACTACAAATCTTAAAAAGTTAGATGATTTGCAATTTAAAGGTCATTTTACGAATGGTGAAAAACGCAATCCAAGTACAATGGAATTTTCATTGATGGATTTTTCTGCCAAACCTGAAGCGGGTGTATTTAGTGGTAATCTTATTGTAAAAAACTTTGATTCTCCTGAAATAGATTTGCAGTTAATATCGGATTTTCAGTTGGAATTTTTGGCCAACTTTTTCAACTTATCAGATTTAAAAAATTTGAAAGGTGGAGTAAAATTAACTATGAATTTTAAAGACATCATTGATTTGGAAAATCCTGAAAGAAGTATTGAAAAATTAAATGAATCCTATTATACAGAATTAAAAGTAACCGATTTAAGTTTTGGAACAGACGCGTTTCATTTACCTCTTAAGGACTTAGATTTATATGTCAAAATGGATGGACACGAAGCGGATATTGACTATTGCAACATCAAAATTGGAACGTCCGATATCAGTATAAAAGGATTAATTGATGATTTGCCGGCTATATTGCATCACTCTGATTTGGAGGTGTTGACTCATTTGGATATTACATCTAACTATCTAGATTTTTATGAACTAACGGATTCAAAAGCTGAGGGCAATGTGCCTTTTGATGAGCAAATAACAGATTTAAAATTGGGGCTTTCATTTAAAAGTTCTGCTCGAGCTTTTACAGAATCTCCTAATCTACCAATTGGTGAGTTCTTCATTGATAATTTGTATGCTAAAATGAAGCATTATCCGCACACGTTGCATGATTTTCATGCCGATTTAATGATAGAAGATCACGATTTCAAAATAATTGATTTTAAAGGGATGATTGATAAAAGTGACTTTCATTTTAATGGGCGTTTAAATAATTATAATCTTTGGTTTGAAAACGATCCCAAGGGAGATACTAAAATAGAGTTTTTATTAGAT
Organism: uncultured Flavobacteriales bacterium; assembly: GCA_964419055.1. GTDB lineage: Bacteria > Bacteroidota > Bacteroidia > Flavobacteriales_D > Parvicellaceae > CAYQNU01. The sequence goes on from CAYQNU010000005.1 coordinate 23,473, forward strand.
TCAAAACTGTTACAGTTGGAGGATGTCTTTTCATACGGTGGTGAGAATTTTGTTCCTGAAGATTATCGTCACGAAGAATTTAAGAATATTAAAATACACGGTTATGCCGATTTACATTTTTCTAATGGTCTAAAATCAGCCGATGTTTATCTCGATCAATTTGATGCCACCATGAAAATTCATCCCATGCGATTCGAAAATTTTAAGGGAAGAGTGCATGTTGAAGATGAGCATCTTACCCTTGAAAAATTTGGAGGTAAAATTGGAAAATCATCATTTGAATGTGATTTGACGTATTATTATGGAGAAAATAAAGCCATAAAAAAGAAGGATAATAAATTGTACTTAAAATCATCTAATCTTGATTTTGATCAATTATTTAATTACAATCCACCACCACCCTCAAAGACCGTTACTCCGGCCGACCACGAAGCCGTTTTTAATATTTATGATTTACCTTTTCCAGAGATGTCATTTGAGTTGGATATCAAGCATTTGAATTACCATAGGTATATGATATCTAATTTTAAAACAAAATTACGAACTCAAGAAAACCACTATTTATACATCGATACGTTGTCGATGCATTTAGCTGGTGGTGATATGTACATGAAAGGTTATTTCAATGGTTCAAATCCCAAATTGATTTATTTAAACCCAACCGTACGAATGAAAAATATTGATTTAGATAAATTGATGTTTAAGTTTGAAAACTTTGGACAAGATTATTTGGTTTCAGAAAATCTCCACGGAAAACTAAATGGTAAAATTTGGGGTAAAATACATATGCACCCGGATTTAATTCCCATTATTGACGATTCAGAAATTCACATGGATATTGATGTTATGAGTGGGAAATTGGAGAATTATGGACCTATGGAAGCGCTGTCTGACTATTTTAAAGACAAAAACCTTACTAAAATTATATTTGATACGTTGTCCAATCACATTGATATGAAAAATGGAGTAATGACCATTCCCAAAATGACGGTGAATAGTTCACTAGGATTCATAGAAATTTCGGGCAAACAAGACACTAATTATAATATGGAATATTACATTAGAATTCCAATGAAATTAGTGACCGATGCGGGTAAATCAAAATTGTTTGGCAAAAAAGAAGGGGAGGTTGACCCCGAACAGGAAGATGAAATTATTTATAAGGACGAAAGTAAAAAAACGAAATACATCAATTTAAAAATAACTGGTGATGCCGAAAATTATAAAATCACCTTGGGAAAAGATAAAAGCGGGGGATAGGTTAACTGAAGATTTTAAATAATATCATAAACTTTTAAAAAAATCAATGGTTTGTTCACCTACTTTTTTTAAGTCAAAATGTTGTTGGGCCAATTGACTAGATTGTTCAGATAGTTTTTTTCTTAATTCAATGGAATTAATACAATTTAATAAATGCTGCACAAACATTTCAGGGTCATCAGCAATCAATATTGTGTTGTTGGAGTTAGGAATCCCTTGTGCTCCAATTTGTGTTGAAATGACTACTTTTCCGAGTGCCAAAGCTTCAATAATTTTTACTCGAATACCACTTCCAGACAATAACGGCACAATCAGAATGCTTTTATCTTTTTGATATTCCCAAGCATTCTCTACTTCTCCATCTACAATTAGGTTTTTATTTTCTAAATCATAAATCCATTTAGGCATTTTTTTTCCTGCAAGATGAATCTGGATAGTTGGTATTTTTTTGACCAAAAGTGGCAAAATATGCTCAATAAACCATTTTATTGCTTGTTCATTTGGCCGCCAATCCATTGAACCTAAATGATAAATTTTTAATTCACTTGGGACAGCAGTATTAGCTATTTCAGACCTAAATAATTTTTCGAAATCAAATCCTATTGGTACAACAGTTGAAGGTTTGAGAAGTCCTAAATTTTTATATGTTTGATTATCTTTTTCAGTTAAGTTAATGATTCCATCAACTTTATTGAGTTGGGTTAATTCGAATTGAGTTAATCTTTTTGCTGCAAGTGAAATATAAAATTTTTCGAAAAATCGGGCTTTGTTTTTTAAGTATGAATTCCAAATTTCGAATTCAACATTTTGAGCTCTTAAAATTATATTCCCTTTAAAAATGGGATGTATTGCATCAATGTATAAGCATAAGTACAAGTGTTCTAAGAGTATGATATCGTACGTTTCTGTTTCAATTATTTGTATGAGTTTCTTTTCAAACACCTTTGAATAGAATCGTTGTACGAAGTATGAATGTTTCGAAAATATATTAATCATTAGTGGGAATAAACGAACCTTAGTATTTACTTGTATGCTTTCAAAACGTGTTGCTTTTAAATAGGTATTTGGCAGCATATCTTGGTTTACAAAATTTAAAGTAGGATTAATGGCAACCACTTTTAATGAAACATTAGGTTGTTTTAATAAACTGAGAGCACTATTATATATTGAATATTCTCCACCATCTTTTAGGGGATAGGGCATTTTGTAACATACTTGTAGTATTTTCATCGGATTATCTTATTTTGATGATAACTTTTGCCATTCATTTGATTGTTCTTTTTTAATAAAAAACGATAAGGTAGCAGTCATAAAATAGAAGTTAACCCTCCATATGAGGAATAATTCTTTTCTAGTTTTTTTAATAAACAATAAAAGAAGAATCAGAATAACAACAAATATCAATATGAATGATTGTTTATACCAAAGTAACAAACTGACTGAACTGAAAAAAAACAATATGAACATAAACGGTAATAACAGTTTATTGTATTTATAGGTTATAAAACGGATGAAAGTGAGAAAAGGAAGCTGACGTATAAATGAACCGTGACGTGTTAAGAAAATCAATAATCCTCGTGTGAGTCTTTTAATGCGTTCTTCTTTATAATAATCATCAAAATGAATATCATAAATTTCTGCTTGCGGCTCTTGAATGAGTATATTATTTTGGATCAATGTAGACACTACAATATATAAGTCATCAAATAATAAATCAGACGGTATTTCACGATAAACGGACTTTCGTTGAGCATATAGAGCTCCAAAAACATTCAAACTGGATGTATATTGACTTTCTCTAAGTGCAATTTGATTTAATGTATTACGAAAAAATGAAGGTTCATGGTTATTTTTTGTATCTATTAACGTGCAACTAACTGTTCCAATGGATGGATCATTAAAATGTTTTATCAAATGCTGAATGGATTTTTTACGCATAGTTTGTCGACAATCACTGAATACAATAATTTCGTGTTCAGCATAATTCATGGCCAAATTTACCGACTTAATTTTTGAAAATCTATAAGGTATTAAAATCACTTTTACATGATCTAAATGAATATAATCATTCAATAGTTCATTAGTATTATCTGTACTGCCTCCCGAAACTATAATTAACTGTGAACCTGGTATCCATTCATTGGGGTCAAGCAATGAATCTACTTTTTGTTTGATGTAATTTTCTTCATTGTAACAAGCAATTATAATGGTAACAGGGGCATAATAGTCCATATGTTTTGAAGGGTTTTTCTTGCAAAATAGGACATGTAAACTGCTCCAAAATGGGTATGAAAGAGTAAAAACTATGATTACAACGGAAAAATATAATATGCACCAACAAAAGAATATCATAAGTTAATTATTAATTAATAAAATTGTAAAACTTTAATAAATTGAATTTGCATTCTGATAACCAGCTTTTGTATAGTAAAAAGAACTTGTTTCCATTTAAGATTCTCTCAAAATCCTTTGAGGATGTTTTACTTTTTATATTCCAACGATGTAATATTTTTGATTGTTTATGAGAGTTAATTTTTGTTTTTGTAGTGAGAACTGTATTATAATAAATGGTAATTTCAGAGGTAATTTTATTCGAATAAAGACCATAAGGTATGGCGAATATTGAAATGGGTTGTTGCAAATTTTGTTCAATTTTTTCTTTTGAATCTCTTATTTCTGCTTTAATCTCATTCCATTTTTGGTTAATTAAAAGTGTATGAGAGACGCCATGAGAGCCTATTTCAAATTGATTCAGTTGGATTTCTTTTAGTTGTTGCCATGATAATTTATTTGAGTTATCAATGGCATTTAAATATGGATAAAAAGATGCCGTAAAATTAAATTCTTTTAAAAGGGGTAGTGCCAATGTATAATCGGATTGGTTAGCATCATCAAATGTTATATGTATAGCTAAATTTCCATTGAATTTTACGTTATACCAAGATTCAAGACTAACTACCGGAATTCTTGATCTTTGAATAATTTCAAACTGATTTTTTATTTGATTAAGGGTTACGGCAAATGGAGATTTATGAATTTTAGTGTCCAAATTTGAATTAATTATTTGATGATAATTGATTATAAGGAGCTTTTTTTTAGTTTTTTTGTTCAATTTAATTCGGATTTAAACAAATTTGATGTAAGGATACAAATTGCAATGTTAAGTTGCCTCAATTTATTTTTTTTTGAAAACTAGTTATTCAAAAGTAACTTTAATTGCGCTAATTTTCGTTAAATGTCATTTGTTTTTTATGCATTTATTTTTGAATGTTATACAATTTCTTTCTTTTAATTTTTATTCTTGCAAATTAAGATTGTTTGGTAAAAAAGAAGGGGAGGTTGACCCCGAACAGGAAGATGAAATTATATATAAGGATGATAGTAAAAAAACGAAATACATCAATTTAAAAATAACTGGTGATGCCGAAAATTATAAAATCACCTTGGGAAAAGATAAAAGTGGGGGATAGGGGAGTTAATTAAATTGAAAGGTTAATACCTTTGATTCATAATTATAAATGATGTTCACTTTATTGGTTTCCATAAATCGTATCTGAAAATTTAAAATTTCATCCTCAATGGAGCTTTTTGATACTAAAAATTGTGAAATAAAATTAGTTTCATCATTTTTGTAAATCACGATGGAATACTTTTTATTGTTTTTTTTGATAGAATGGCATGTGTTAGAAAGTACGCTGTAATTATCACCTAAATAACATATTAAACTGTCATTAATAGGTAATCCTCTCACTTCAAAAGTAAATTTAGTTCTATTTAAGGTTTTAATTCGATTTTCATCAAGGTTTGAGGAATTTTTCATTTTTGCATATTCATTTTCAGAGACCAAATCAAATCCTTCATTGCAACATCCACCTTTAAAATAATAAGTTTTAGCGGGTTTGAAACGTGTTAAAATAGTGTTTTTAATTTTATGGTTAATGTCGCAAAATTGAATAGTGTTAACTAATGGATAATGAGTTTTTATTTTAAAAATTGAACTAGTATTATCATAACGTTCACCATTAATTATCCAATAATAATTCTTTTTTGGATGTGATGTTTTCAAAATACTTTTATCCAAAATAATTTCACATGAATTGCTTTTTTGAGCTAAAACACAATGATATCCAACACAAAATAATAGGATCAAAATATTTATCATAATCAATAAATGATCAAATTAGAAAAAGATACATTATTCAATGGGTTCAATATTCATTACCAATCTAAAACCAACGGTTGGGTAGCCTTTAGTTGGGTCAGCAAAAATTTTAGCCATTTGACTTGCATAAGATTTACCTTCGTAGTATTCATCTCGATAATCTAACCAATTGGCACCAACAACCATTCGACCATTAGGATGATTAAATGTGTTGTAATATTCCTCTAAAAGAGCTTGAATATCAGCATCCATTCCTTTTGTTTTGAGTAACAATTCCATTCGCTTATAATACATCAATTGGTAATTTTCGTTGTAAGATTCTTGCAACCATTCCGAAACATTCTTACCAAGATTATTGATGTTTAATATATCGTTTTTATTGATTTTGGAGTTGAATTGTATAGGTTTTAAGAAAAAGTCTCTTAAATATTTATAATTTCCATTTTCATCCAAAAATTGACAAGGATAGGTCTTTCTGAGGAAAACCGTTAATCGATTTATTGAACCTAACTTTTGTTCATCATCTTCACTTGCATATTTCTCCGTAATACTATCATTAATTGGAGAAAATTGATTATCAGTAATTATTAAATCAGTTAACCAACTATAGTTTGACTTCATAGCTACTTTTTGTGCCTCCATAGATTTAGATACGGCATATTCCCATTGATAAATGGTAGACAAATCGATGTTTAATTTAAAAGGTAGTTTTTCCTTAATAGCAAATTTTGTTACTTCTTTAGTTATCCAATTACAAAAAGCTTGAGCTTGGTCCCAAGAAATATTTACTGCCGGATAATTATCATAGGCAAAATGCCAAAAATAACATTCGGTCCAGTCATACAAAAAAATTGAACAAGCAGAACTCCATTTTAATGTATCAGGGTAAACATTCAACGTTTTAACATTGCCTTCTTTATCTGTATATTGGTAGTTTAATTTTTTGGAATCAATAGCTAAACGGTCATAAAATCGATTACCTTGACCTAGATACATATCTGCCAAAATTGGGTATTGCTCATTTTCTTCAATTTTTCTCCATTCAATTGGTGTTTCCCAATTCAAATTCCACTGTGCAGTATCTTTAATATTTCCTTTAGCATCAAAAGTTGGTGTGAGCCAATTTTCTGCACCCAATTCTGCTGCGAGTAGTCTTCTTACTACACTGTCTCGAACATAATTTACAAATACTTTATAATCACTATTTCTAATTTCATTATTCAATATAAAAAAAGGCTTGAAAAAGTCAGATAGATTTTTGTTTGTTAACTCATTTAAATTCAATTGAAATTGATTAACATCCACCGAAACATTAGTAGGGTTCTGATAATAAGCTAAACTGCTTGGGACAATCCATTTTTTATTTTGACTTAAATCATTAGCAGGATTAAAAAAAGTATAATTGCTAAAATTTTTATAAAATAATTCACCCGTAGAACTCTTTATATAAAACGTATCAATAATGGATTTGTGAAGTGTATCGCGAATGAGTTCTTTTTGAAATGGAAAATTGTTTCGTAATTCTATGGTTTTTAAAATTCGATTAGTTGATTTATTATTCAAAGGTATTTTATAAAATGTTGGTTTAATAGCTGTTCTTGCATATACCAACGTATCATAATAAGGTGTTAATGTGTTCTTTTGAGAAAAAACACTAATACTTGAAATAAGTATAAAAAAAAGTATGATTGGCTTTATTTTTAAAATCATAGTAAACAAAACTAATGCTATAATTATAAAACTATAATTAGTTGCAAATAAATACTTTCATAATCACTGATAAACACTTTTACCATCTATAAAGGTTGCTTTTACAAACGTCTTGAGTATATCTGATTCTTCGCAATTGAGTAAGTCATTAGTGAGCACAACAAAATCAGCTCTTTTTCCTACTTCTAAAGATCCTTTTTCTTTTTCTTCAAAATTGGCCAATGCTGCCCAAATGGTCATTCCCTTCAAAGCTTCTTCACGTGATAGTGCATTTTCTATTTGAAAACCATTTTTTGGGTAACCATTTCTGTTTTTTCTGGCCACCGCAGCATAAAATGTTTCAATCGGGTTAATACGCTCAATCGGAAAATCGGTGCCTAATGCTATTAATCCGTTTTGTATTAATAATTGTTGGTATGCATAACTGTTTTTGGCTCTTTTTTCGCCTAACAATTTTACCACCCAAAGCATATCGCTCGTAGCATGTGTTGGTTGCACAGATGGAATTATTGAGTACGTTTTGAATTTTACATAATCTATTGGGTCAACCAGTTGTGCATGTTCAATGCGCCATCTTCGGTCATTCGTTTCTTTTAGCACTTTTGCATAACTATCTAATGTGATTTTAACCGCAGAATCACCAATGGCGTGTGTACACATTTGAAATTTGGCTTCATACAACCGTTCGGCCATTTTTTCAAAATATTCCTTGTTTTTTAATAAAAAGCCCACGTTTTTAGGGTTTAAACTGTCATAGTAAGGTTTAGTAAGGCAAGCTGTTTTGCTTCCCATTGAGCCATCACTGTAAAATTTAAAACCAGCAATATTTAATTTTTTGGTTTTATAGGGTTGTCCTATGCTGTCTAAGAAATAGTCCATGTTAATTTTATTATCAGATAACATTACATAAATATTCATCAACAGTTCCCCTGATTGTTCCATTTTTTCAAGTAATTGAACATCTGATTTATCAATACCAGCTTCATCAACCGTTGTTAAACCCACTTCAAAACAATTTTGTTGAGCATCTAATACGGCCTTTCTTTTATCACTTTCAGTGGGAGTTGGAATTTTTGACAACACCAATCCAACTGCATTGTCCATTAACATTCCTGTAAGTTTACCATTTAAAACTTCAATATGACCTCCTGCAATAACAATAGTATCTTTTATTCCAGCCAATTCAATTGCTTTTTGATTGACTAAAGCACCGTGACCATCCACACGCCACAATAAAACTGGAATATCAGGAAATGCCAAATTGAGCTCTGTATTATTAGGGAAGTTGGAATCTTTCCATAAGTTATTGTTCCAACCTCTCCCTATTATCCAACCATTACTTGACGGGTTTTTTTGGTTGAAATCAATACACTTTTTAATCATTTCCTCTAACGAATTTACCGCTGTTAAATCAACCTGCTGCAAACTCAAACCATATCCTAAAAAGTGACAATGTGCATCAATAAAACCTGGATAAATACTTGATTTTTGGGCATCATACATTTCATCTGCACTGTATTTATTAAGTATTTGATTTTCTTTTCCCATATCTATGATCACTCCATCTTGAATAACCATGGCCTCATAAACAGTAAAGTTGTCATCAACACTATAAATTACGGCATTGTGCACAATTAAATCGGCCTTTTCCGGACGTATGCAAGAAGAAATTAAGAGAATTAACACTAAAGAAAAAACAATTGAAAGTTTCATAGTACTAGGAACTATATTTATTTATCCGGCTAAATTAGTAAGAAAATGGCTTGAAAGATAGGATTGCACTTCAATAATGATTTGCGAATTAAGAAATTCAATTTCCTTCCGTATCTTTGTTGTCCATGAAATCAGTATTTGTATCTGTTATCAATGATTTGTCACACGACCAACGTGTGCACAAAGTGTGTACGGTTTTACATGAAAAGGGATTCAAGGTGACCTTGGTGGGAAGGCAATTACCCGATAGTCAACCCATAAATCGAGCTTATCAAACAAAAAGAATGAAAATGCTGTTCAAAAGAGGAGCCTTTTTTTATGCTTTTTTTAATGTACGTCTATTTTTTCTTTTGCTATTTAGTAAAACGGATATTCTCCATTCAAATGATTTAGATACACTTTTGGCAAATTATTTAGTAAGCAAAATAAAAAGAGTTCCTTTAATATACGATAGCCATGAATATTTTACGGGCGTTCCTGAAATTCAAAACAGAAAATGGGTAAAAAAAGTATGGACAACGATTGAAAAATGGATATTTCCAAAACTGAAATTTGTTTTTACAGTAAATGAATCCATTGCTGATTTATACAAGCAACAATACAAAGTAAATGTATGGGTTATGCGAAATATACCCAGTATGAAAAACATACAACTTTTCAAGTCTAAAGAGGATTTGAATCTACCAAAAGATAGGAAAATCATTATTTTACAAGGTGCTGGAATAAATGTAGATAGAGGTGCAGAAGAACTGCTAGAAGCGGTGGCGTTGATGAACAATTGTTTATTGGTCATCGCAGGAAGTGGAGATGTGATTGAACAATTAAAATTGCGTTCCCAAAAAGAAGATTTAACCGATAAAGTTATGTTCACAGGAAAGCTTCCTTATGAAGAAATGATGCAATACACTATGTTATCGGATGTTGGTGTAACACTAGATAAACCCAATAATACAAATTACGAATTGAGTTTACCCAATAAGTTATTTGACTATATTAAAGCAGGTATTCCTATTTTGAGTAGTAATTTAATAGAGATAAAAAAAGTTATTCAAACGTATCAAATTGGGGCAATAATTATAGATCATAATCCGTTAACCATTAAAAATGGTTTAGAAGAAATTTTGAACGATGAGACTAGGCGATTGCAGTATGTTGAAAATTCGAAAAAGGCTTCAAAGCAACTATCTTGGGAAAATGAAGTCCTTGAGTTAGTTCAGGTGTATGATAAGTTAAAGTGAAATAACTAATAATTAGGTTTATTTTGGGTGTAGATTTACATATAGTTTCATTTGATATTCCGTTTCCGGCCAATTACGGTGGAGTAGTAGATGTGTTTTATAAAATTAAAGCTTTGCATGAATTGGGGTGTAAAATTCACTTGCATTGTTATGAATATGGCAGACAACGTTCAGATGAGTTGTCAAAGTATTGTGTTTCGGTTCAATATTACCAAAGAGATGAAAATAAATTGAATTTCCTCAAAAAAGAACCTTATGTTGTAATAAGTCGCTCAAGTAAAGATTTACTTGATAATTTATTACAAGATGAATACCCAATTCTAATTGAAGGATTGCATAATTGTTGGCTGATTAATCATCTTAAACCATCTGACCGAATAGTGATGGTACGCACCCACAATGTTGAACATGACTATTATTTAGGTTTGGCTAAAGTAGAGAAAAATCTAGCAAAAAGACACTATTTTAAATGGGAAGCAGCCAAACTTGAAAAGTTTGAAGAAATCCTTTCTAAAGCAGATATATTATGGGCAATATCACCAAATGATCAAAATTATTTTGAAAAAAAATACGGTCATTCTCAATTATTACCAGCATTTCATTCCAGTGAAGTGGTCACTTCTAAGGAAGGCAAAGGGACTTATGCATTATATCACGGTAATTTGGCTGTTGGTGAAAATGTAGAAGCTTCAACGTTTTTAATCAATGAAGTTTTTTCGAGAATTGATTTTCCATTAATAATAGCAGGGAGCACACCTCCAAATGAGTTGAAACAACTAGTCAGCAAATACAGAAATATTAGTTTACAATCGGATATTTCAGTTGATCAGTTGGATCGTTTGATAGAAAATGCTCATATAAACATTTTACCTACTTTTCAACCAACAGGAATTAAATTGAAATTGCTTTCGGCATTGTACAAGGGTCGTTTTTGTATTGTCAACAAATTTATGATTGAAAATACTGGATTAGAATCGTTATGTTATGTACCCGATAACCCAAAATTGATGATTGATACTATCGAAAAAATTGTAAATGAAACTTTTACATCCGATCATATTACGGAAAGAGAAAGGGTTTTGATAGAAGGTTTTTCTAATAAGAGTAATGCCAAATTTTTAATACACCAAATTCAATCAGGATTTCATAAATCTGCCATATTTAAAACATAATTCCTTCAAAGTTGTTATATAATAAAATGGAAATTATGTTTGGATTATTTAAGAAAAAAAGCGAATTGGAACTGTTGGATCAAAACTATAAAAAGTTGATGGAAGAAGCCTTTATTTTATCCAAATCGAATCGTTTGGAAAGTGATAAAAAATATGGTGAAGCCCACGTCTTATCTGAAAAAATAGCCTTACTCAAGGCAAATGAAAAGAAATAAACGTATTGTTATCTGGTTTCCTCTGAATCAATTTAATACTCCAATTCCAAATCAAGGCGTTCTCTAAATGCTTGAAGTAGCGGGTTTTTTTCTGCCATTTTCAAGAATTTATCTTTATTAGTGAGATGTTGAATGTCATCAACAGTTTCATTAACTTCTATTTTTAAATCAATTGAAAAATTATTTAGTTCTACTCTTAAATAATTAATCAAGTGTTGTTTTCTGCCATCCAATTCCAATTGTTGTATTTTATTGTCAACAACGAGGTGAACCAATTGATTTTCATCTAATGTGAAAGGATTTTTTGTTAATGTGGCAATCAATCCAGGCTTACCTTCTTTAATCAGTAAATGACAATAGGCGCTCCAAACAGATTTCAACTGCTCAAGGCTAAATGGGTCTTTTGCTTTTGAGGTAAATTCTTCAGTACCATCTGTATTTTGATTGCTTTCTTCAGCCTTTTTATTTATGGAGAATTTTGATTTTAAACTCAATTCACCAAATTTAGGAATGGAGGTTATCGCAGCTGGTTTTTCAATATTTTTTTCAGCAACAATTGAAAAATTGTTTGTGGAGGTAACAATTTCTTTTTTGACTTCTAATGAGGGTTGTTTTTCTTCAACCGGTTTGAAGGTTTCTGTTTGATGTTCTGTTGGAACTTGATTTTGAGTTGGGGCAATTATAAAAAGACCGTCAACGGAGAATAGGGATGGCCTAATTTTTTTTTTCGCTCCCTAACGCAGTTAGAGAACATAATTTCATTAGCGCTAATTCTATCAGTAGCCTTTGATTTTTGGTAGCTTTGAAATGAACATCCGCTTCTGCCATAATAGAAAGCCCATCAACTAATGATTTAGCAGGAGCTAAGGTGCTTTGTTGTTGATATTTTTCTTTTACACCTTCACTGACTTCGAGCAATTTTAAGGTAATGGCGTCTTTACAAACTAATAAATTCCTGAAATGAGCTGCTAATCCTATAATAAAATGATGCGAATCAAATCCATTGGAAACTATTTCATCATAAACAACTAAGGTTTGATGAATTTCATTTTTTATGATGTGATCGGTGATTTTAAAATAATAATCGTAATCTAGAATATTGAGGTTTTTAATAACATCAGCATAGGTAATATGATTGCCACTGAAGCTAACCATTTGATCAAAAATCGACAAGGCATCACGTAAAGCACCATCAGCTTTTTCAGCAATTACATGCAATGCATCCGTATCCGCATTGATATTTTCTTCTTGAGCAATCCAAGCTAAGTGTTTGGCAATGTCATTTATGGTGATTCTATTAAAATCATATATTTGACAACGAGACAAAATCGTTGGAATGATTTTGTGTTTTTCAGTAGTAGCTAAAATAAAAATAGCGTAAGGTGGAGGCTCTTCCAACGTCTTTAAAAAAGCGTTAAAAGCTTGATTACTCAACATGTGAACCTCATCTATTACATATACTTTGTATTTTCCAATTTGCGGAGGTATACGAACTTGATCTGTTATTATTCGAATATCCTCTACTGAATTGTGAGATGCGGCATCTAATTCAAATACATTAAATGAATAGTCCTCATCATCAGAAGACCCTGCTTGATTAATGGCTTTAGCAAATATCCGGGCACAAGTTGTTTTACCCACACCTCTCGGACCACAAAATAAAAATGCCTGAGCTAAATGACCTGTTTCTATAGCATGCTTGATGGTAGAAGTAATAGCTTCCTGCCCAACAACACTTTCCCAGGTGGTTGGACGGTATTTTCTTGCCGATACTATAAATTGTTCTTCAGACATTGCACAAAAATAACATATATCCTCTTATTGAAACGATCATCATTTTATATTTTATCAACAATTAGTATGCTTTCCTATAGTATAATTTTATCTTTGCAGCCGTTAGACATCAAATCAATTGCAATGAAACAACGAACATTAATATTAGACAGTATTAAGGCCGAGCAAAAGCTTAATAGAATTGCTTATGAGATTTTAGAAAATAATTTTGAGGAAACAGAGATCGTTCTTGTTGGAATAATGAATAGGGGAGCTGTAATTGCTGAAAGAATAAGTGGAATACTAAAATCAATCAGCACTACTAAAATTACTTTATTGACCATTACACTTCCTACTGATTTATATAAAGGTCAAGTGGTATTGTCTGATTCAATAAGTTCAATCGAAAACAAATCCGTTGTAGTTATTGATGATGTTTTGAATTCAGGAAGAACACTTATTTATGCTACAACATATTTACTATCCGTTCCAACAAAAAAAATTCACACAGCTGTACTTGTAGATCGAATGCATCGATTATATCCTATAAGAGCAGATTTTGCTGGAACCTCCTTGTCAACTACATTAAAAGAACACATTGCCGTTGAGATTTCAGGTGCCACTAATGATAAAATTGAAGTTTATTTGGAGTAATAAAACAAAAAAAGGAAACCTGATTATTTGTTTCCTTTATTTTTTGCGTTTTTCTTATTTTGCTTATCTAATTTCTTTTTCTCCTTTTTTGACATAGATTGTTTGGCTTTGTCGGTTCTAATTTCACGAGGGATGGGTTTTAATTTTCCTTCCTCTATTTCTCTCAAAACTATAGCCATAATTGCATCTTCACCTTCAGGGTCATATTCGTATTTAATACTTGTTCCAAAAGCTGAAACTACCGTTTGCCACCACATCGCTTTTAACCCACTTTGATAGGTTTTAATTATGTCAAAGGTAGTGAGACCTGTTTCTTTGTGAATAATCTTCATTAAATACATTCCACGAGTAATAGACATATCAGCTATTTCATCGCCAAATTCTTCTTTTAAATAATTATTAACCTCCTTAGAATATTGATTTTGTTCTCTTCTTTTGGGTATATGATTTAATGAGTCTTCAAATTCTTGTAGCATAGCAGAGGCCAACATTCCATATTCATAAACTCGCAACACATAATATTTAGTGTTTTCATATTCTTTTTTGAATTTATCGCTTTTAACTTGAATGTTGACTTCAGATAAAACATAAGTGGGTGTGGTATCATTTTCTGAAATCATAGGAATGGGCTTACCCGTTTGACTCGTCAAAACAAAGGGAACAAATGCCAATAAGCTTATTGAGAAAAGTTTTTCAAATGTTTTCATAATGTGGGTTTTAACGAGATTTATTTCATTAGGTTCTGTTTTTAACCCAATAATTTATTTTTTGTTATATTTACATCGTTAAAAAATCTTAATTGAAGCAAACAAAGTTGTTGGCGGTTTCAAATAAAAAGCTAAATAATAAACATTATGAGTAAAATAGCGGTATTGACATCAGGGGGAGACGCACCAGGAATGAATGCTTGTATAAGAGCTATTGTGAGAACGGGAGTTTATTTTAATCACGAAATTATTGGTGTGAAACGAGGGTATGAAGGTTTGATTGATGGTGATTTTATTTCACTAAAAGCAAATGACGTGGCTAACATCATCCAAAGAGGGGGAACCCTTTTAAAAACGGCTCGAAGTGCCCGGTTCATGAAAAAGGAATTTCGTCAAGTAGCTTTTGATGTCTTAAGTGAAAACAAAATAGACGCATTAATAACAATTGGAGGAGATGGAACCTTTACTGGGGCTAAAATATTTTTAGAAGAACATCCGTTTCAAATTGTAGGATTGCCTGGAACCATTGATAATGATTTGTACGGAACTGATTTTACAATAGGATATGATTCAGCTATTAATACTGTGGTTCAAGCAGTAGATAAAATTAGAGACACCGCCATGAGTCACGATAGAATTTTTATTGTTGAGGTGATGGGGAAGGATGCCGGATTCATTGCTTTACGTTCTGGTATTGCTGCTGGTGCTGAAGCTATTTTAGTTCCCGAAACACCCACTTATATCAATCACTTGTTGGATAAGTTATCTTCTCGAAGAAAAGATAAATCGAGTGCAATAATAATTGTAGCGGAAGGTGATGATTTTGGTGGTGCTCAAAAAGTCAGCGAAGCCATAAAACAAGCATATCCTGATTTTGATTGCAAAGTTTCAATCTTGGGACATATGCAAAGAGGAGGAAGTCCTTCTGCTATGGATAGAGTATTGGCAAGTCATTTAGGTGCAGGTGCCATAAAAGCAATTATGGAAGGGAAAAGCAATTGTATGGTTGGTATGACCAATAAACAATTGTCGTATACTCCTTTTGAAAAAGCTATAAAACATCACCAACATGTAAGTGAAAATCTACTGAATTTAGCCGAGATGTTATCTATTTAATTCATTGTCGTTAGATTTAGATCTCTTGTGTAGTTTCTGTTTTTTGCATTTTTTTCTATATTTCACTTATCTAATAATTGAATAAATATTAGCCTACTATTAGCAAATAATCTTACCTTTACAATCTAAATTTTGTAGAAGTTAATCATCGATATTATGGGATTTAAAGAGAGTTCGCAGGATGAATGGAAATCGAAAATCTTGTCTGATTTAAAAGGAAAGCCAATTGATTCATTAATTTGGCAAAGTGAGATAGGGGCTATTGATCCAGTATTATTTGATTTCAAAGAAAATGAACAAATTCCAGGGGTTTTTCCATTTCAAAGAGGTACTAAATTTGATTCAAATCAATGGGGAATAGCTGTCAGGATAAATGAGAAAGATGTAAAAAAAGCCAATGCATTGATTTTACAATCACTTTCTGAGGGAGCAAATTATTTAAAAATCATGCAGCCTAACGTACACCAATTGGCTGTGTTATTTGAAAATGTGATGATGGATATTATATCCATACAGATTATTACCACCGCTGATGAAGTTGAAGAAGTCGAAAGTGCTCTACATTCTTATTGCACTTCGAAAGGTTATGCGTTTGATGATATTGATGTGATTGTTTTTTCGGATTCTTTATTCGAGTATTTTAGTTCTAATGAAATTAAAGGAACTTCAAAAAATGGGCTATTTTTAGTTAATGCAAATGGTTATGCTCAAGGAGGTGCTTTAATTCAACATCAAATTGGTTGGGCATTGGCTCACGGTCATTATTACTTATCTGAATTAATTGAAAATGGAGTCAATCCTGATGATGCTGCTTCAAAAATTGAATTTGAATGGGCAATCGGAACTACTTATTTTCTTGAAATTGCTAAAATTCGTGCATTCAGAGTTTTGTGGTCGTTTATTTTAAAAAATTATGGTGTTTCAGACGAAAACTGTAAAACCAAAATTCATTGTTTGACTTCTAATTTTTACATGTCTAATTTAGATATTCATACTAATCTTTTAAGAACCACAACATCAGCAATGGCAGCCGTTATTTCAGGTGCTGATACTTTGGAAGTATTACCTTATGATATGAATCTAAAGGAGGAACTTAAAAAAGAAGATGCTCAACGATTAGCTATTAATATACAATTAGTTTTACAAGAAGAAGCCTATTTAAACCAAGTTGTAGATGCTGCTGGAGGTTCCTATTATATTGAATCCATTACTGAGAAACTAAAGCATGAAGGATATACTTTTTTTCAAAAGATAGAACAGCAAGGAGGCATTATCAATCATTTTCAAAATGGAGATTTGCTGAATACCATGAATGCGGATTTAAACTACAGAAAACAATTATACAAAGATAATTCGACCATCTTAATAGGGGTGAATAAATTCCCAAATGCCAAGGAAGTAAATAAAGAAGATGTTGTAATTGATTTTACCCACGAAAACACCATAAAAACTGTTCGTTTAGCACAATTATAATGAAAATTATTATGCGTAAAGATTTTTCAAAAATACCTTATATTGAGCCCATTTCAACGGTAAATGCCACTGAATCTACCAATGAGCGAGAAACACCTGAAAAAATTCTATTAAAATCGTTTTACAAGGTTAAGGATATAGAACAATTATCTCACTTAAAATACGTTGCGGGTATCGCACCTTTTCTGAGAGGACCCTACAGCACAATGTATTTGAGCAATCCTTGGACCATACGTCAATATGCTGGTTTTAGTACAGCAGAGGAGTCGAATGCTTTTTATAGACGAAACTTAGCGGCTGGTCAAAAAGGACTTTCAGTTGCTTTTGATTTAGCTACACATAGAGGTTATGACAGTGATCACGCACGTGTAAGAGGAGATGTAGGTAAAGCGGGTGTAGCTATTGATTCTGTGTTAGATATGAAAATTTTGTTTGACCAGATTCCGTTAAACGAAATGTCGGTTTCTATGACCATGAATGGTGCCGTTTTGCCGATTATGGCTTTTTATATTGTAGCTGCCGAAGAGCAAGGTGTAGATGTATCTCAATTATCTGGTACCATCCAAAATGATATATTAAAGGAGTTTATGGTGCGCAACACGTATATTTATCCTCCGTTACCTTCAATGCGAATAATAGCTGATATTTTTGAGTTTACTTCACAAAAAATGCCTAAATTTAATTCCATAAGCATTTCTGGTTATCATATGCAAGAAGCCGGTGCTACAGCGGATATTGAATTAGCTTATACATTAGCCGATGGATTGGAGTACTTAAGAACGGGAATTCAAGCTGGATTAGATGTTGATGCTTTTGCTCCACGTTTGTCGTTCTTTTGGGCTATTGGGATGAATCATTTTATGGAAATTGCCAAGATGAGAGCGGGGAGAATGCTTTGGGCTAAAATTGTACAGCAGTTTAATCCTAAAAACGAAAAATCATTGGCCTTACGAACCCATTGTCAAACCAGCGGATGGAGTTTAACGGAGCAAGATGCATACAATAATGTTGCAAGAACGTGTGTTGAAGCGTTAGCGGCAGCTTTAGGAGGAACTCAATCGTTACACACTAATGCTTTTGATGAAGCTATTGCATTACCAACCGATTATTCGGCACGTATAGCTAGAAATACTCAGATTTTTCTGCAAGAAGAAACCTACATTACAAAAGGAATTGATCCTTGGGCGGGGTCCTATTATGTGGAGCAACTGACAGCTGAATTGGCTGAAAAAGCTTGGAAGTTAATTGAAGAAGTTGAGGCGTTGGGCGGAATGGCAAAAGCAATTGAATCAGGTGTGCCAAAAATGCGAATTGAAGAGGCTGCTGCAAGAAAGCAAGCCCGAATTGATTCTCAGCGAGATATAATTGTTGGTGTAAATGCCTATAGAACCAAGCAAGAGCAACAGTTTGACATATTGGAAGTTGATAATGATAAAGTAAGAGAAGGACAAATAGCTCGCTTGAATAAAATGAAAGCCGAACGTGATGGTCAAAAAGTAACTGATGCGTTACAAGAATTATCAAAAAGTGCTGAAAGTGGCAAGGGAAATTTGTTGGAGTTAGCGGTGGTAGCTGCTCGTGAAAGAGCCACTTTAGGAGAGATATCAGACGCGTTAGAGAAACATTTTGGTCGATATAAAGCAACAATTAAGAGTATTTCAGGTATTTATTCAGCAGAAGTTATGGAAGATCCCGATTTTAAAATGGCGCATGAAAAAGTGTTAGCTTTTGAAAAACGTGAAGGTAGACGACCTAGAATAATGGTCGTTAAAATGGGTCAAGACGGACACGACAGAGGTGCAAAAGTAATCAGTACAGCCTATGCTGATATTGGTTTTGATGTAGATATTGGACCTTTGTTTCAAACTCCTTATGAAGCAGCAAAACAGGCAGTTGAAAATGATGTTCACTTTTTAGGTGTATCTTCTTTAGCAGCAGGACATAAGACTCTTATACCTGAAGTGATTGATGAATTAAAAAAATTAGGAAGAGAAGATATTGTAGTCATTGCGGGTGGAGTTATTCCTCAGCAAGATTATCAATTTTTGTTTGATGCCGGTGTTGCGGCCGTATTTGGTCCAGGTACAAAAATCAGCAAAGCAGCTATAGATATGTTAAGTTTGTTTGAGGATTAGTCTAGAAGATTCAAGATGTTAGAAATGTAATTCGATTTACAGTTCTACTATCTATCGTTTAAAGTAAATTATCGATAAGCTTTCATCAATTTACGATTTTAGAAGTACGATTGACGATTGATAACTCCGAAAAAAGGATAAATCTAACATCTAAAATCTAAAATCTAACATCTAAAATCTAACATCTAACATCTAAAATCTAACATCTAAAATCTAACATCTAAAATCTAACATCTAAAATCTACAATCTAAAATAATAATGTTCTGGGGACACGAAACAATAAAAGGCTTAGGTGATGCAAAAATCAAAGATTTTTGGCAATGGACCTATTCTGATATTCTCATAAACAAGAATCGTGAAGATTTTGGTTTGTTTTTAGTTGCTCATGCGTTAGAATTGACTAAGATGCCTCGTATTGATTGGGGGCTCGTTGATTTACGTTATAGAAAAAAGAAAATAGCTGTTCGTACCTCAGGTTACATCCAAAGTTGGCGTCAAAAAGCTCCAAAACGTATCTTATTTGATATTTCGCCTAAAACGGGTATTGATGCCAAGAGAGAAGATTCTATGACCTTTAGAAATAGGGAAGCTGAAGTGTATATCTTTTGTGTTCTCACTGAAAAAGAAGTAGCAAAGGCTGATGTCCTCAACTTAGATCAATGGCAATTTTATGTAGTAAGAACAGCTACCTTGGACGAAATAGTACCCACAAAAAAGAAAATAGGTATTCGTCCTCTTCAACAAATAGCTTCACCTGTTCATTACACTAAACTCAAAGATATTTTAGATATTTTGATTGATGCAGAGTTGACAGAAGGATTGGTGCTTTAATAATAAAACTAAAACTTTGCATTCATTGTTTTTCGTTGAATACTTACTTTACCGCTGCGGTAGTCAAAGTCTGCTTCCATATCAATAGTATAAATCAACTCTTTTTTCACACTTTCTCCCGGTTTTAATCGCATTTTCCAAATTACTTCCCCTGTTTCTTTAATTACTTTACCTCCAGAAACATTATCTAAAATAACCTCGGCTTCTTTCGTTTGTGAAATGGGGAATTGATCGATTAGTTCATATTCTATAGCGAATGAATTGTTGTTTTTCAATTCATATTGATAAGCCATTGTAATTTTTTTTCTTTTTGAAATGGTTTGAATTCTAAAATACTTTTGATCTGCAATTTCTGTTCTTCTCATAAACACGCTATTATCTTTACCCACAGGCAATAATAAGGTATCCATAGATTCACTAAATTTTATGTTTGATTTACCTACAGAGTTGCCACCATAGTTAATATTAGCAACACCATCAATGTATCCCAATGTATCCCAATCCAATACCTGTGCTACTAAATACGTTTCTTGATCAACGCCTGGAAATCCATAATAATAAAATGTAGAGGGTAGGTTAACTGTTTCAATAGGAAAAGTAAAAACCGTACTGTTTGATTTGATTGAATAATTTCCTTTAAGCGTTCTTAATTTTAAAAAGGAAGGCATGTCAACGTCATCATATTCCACTCCTTCCAATAGTTTTATTTGTTGTTGGTTATTCTCTACACTTTGATTTGGATTGTTGTAACTGTTACTTTGTTTGTAATTGTATCCAATAACCCAAGGAGCATCCGCTTTTGGCAAACTATTGGGTGATTCTAATGGGAATGACGAAGAAAGACGTATGGAAATGTTTTCCCAATCTTCACCAGTTTGACTCATAGCTTTGGCCATGTATTTTATTTGGAGTGATGATTTAGATGGGTTTTCTACGGTTATTTCATAAGCTGGACTCCAACCAATTCCTCCACAAACATAATTCATTTTAAGCGGTTCCCTCAAGGTACTTTCTATTGATATATTTACTTTTAAAATAGCAGCATTTTCATTTTTTAATACAATTTCTTCCAACTTTTTAGCTTCTTCAATTTTGGAAATCACTTGGCGCAACTCTTTTTTGGATTGCATCATTTTTTGAGCATAAAATGCGGTCATTTTCTCTAAATCCTCAACTTTATTAATGAACCCAGCTTCATTAAATTTTGTTTCAATCAAGGTGATGGTTTTATTAAGAGCCTCTTTTTCATCAAGGAGTTGATTAAATTCCTCTGCTGTTAATTTTCTAACAATGGTTTTATTAAGTATCGTGACTTCTTTGTTCGATATTTGCAATGAATTAAGAATGATTTTTGATGAAACATTCATAAAAACCAATTCATTTAAGCCAGGTTTCAATTCTGTTGTAGCTACTCTATTTACTAGAGCACCAGAATGGTAGATGATAACATCTTGAACTTTTGTATCTACCGTAATTTCATTGGCAAAAACATTAAAGCCTAAATGGAGGAATACTAGGGCAAAGCAAAAAGATTTCATAAATTAATTGTATTATTAGTGGAAACAAATATATGAAGTTTAAAAAACTAAAGGTTAATTATTTGATTTATTCTTTAAAATTTTGAACCATCTTCAAATATAGTTGTATCCTGTAACAAATTCATTTACTTGAAATTATACAACTAACCTAAACCACTTCAATTATGATTCGCACACACTCACCTCTACCACTACCTACAATTTCTGTGATGTTAGTTTCTGGAATTTTGCCTGTTACATCGGTAGCTTTACATTCCATGGAATGGGTTTCTATAAGATGGTTGATTATTCCAAACATGCTGTTTTTTATCTATTGTTTATTGCAGTTAACTCAATTAACCGTAATTAAAAAAATAATTTGGAGAGGTTGGGTAAGTGGTTTATTAGGCGTTTTGTGTTATGACCTTACTCGAATTCCTTTTATGTATGCTGGTTGGGATGATTTTATCCCTTCTCTGGGTGGCTGGATTACCAATTCAGAACAAAATTTTTGGGTAGGTTATTTATGGAGATACTTAGGAAATGGAGCAGGGTTGGGGTTGGTTTTTTCGTTGTTGGTTTATTTCTTTAATTTAAGAAATACCATATTATTTGGAATTTTGTTTGGTATAGCCGTTTGCATTGGGTTAGATATTGTTCTTTTAGCTTCATCATCTGCTCAAGAAATGATGTTTGCAGTAACTCCATTAACATGTATTGGTGGATTAGTTGGGCACTTAACATATGGAATAGTATTGGGTTTTATGGCTAATAAGTTACTCTAATTTATTAGACTAGTTTTATGGATTTTTTGTTTACTATTATTAATGCATTTGCTCTATATTCTAGTTAAATAATCACAAATTTAAATAATAGACAATTTTACTCTAATTTCTTTTCATTTGAGGTGTAATTTTTGATGTAAATTTGCATACCCAATCGAGTTATAAATCAATAAACAGTAAAAATTGAATTCTTGGAAAGCCCTTTTAGAACAATTAAAGCGACCAACATCTTATGTTGTAATCGGTTTATTGTCACTTACAATAGCTTTTCCAATTTTCATTACTTTATATGCAGTATTTCCACCGCTTATTTTGGATGTTTCAATGGGCATTCAAGGTATTCGATTTGATAATTTTGTGCTTTTCATTCTAATTTGGGGATTATTTTTTTGGTTGATTAAAAAGTATAATAAGTTCTTTTATTGGTCTTTTGGTTTAGGTTTATTTACATTAAGTTTATCGTCAATCATCGGTTTTTATAGTTATCGAACACTATATCACGATTTTAGTGCTTTTATATATAATTTGAGTGATGAAGAAATTGATATTCAATTTGAAGAGGAAGGAACTAAATTTCCTAATAAACAACAGATTTTAAATGCCATTGATTACCGAAATGCGGTTGTCAAAAACAAAGCAAACAGTTGGGCGGTTAAAAATTTTCAAAAATACAGTTCGGTATTACCATCCTTAAAAATACTGCATTGTCTATCGATCTTCAAAGAGGTGAAAACACGGTGGAATTATGTTTATGATCCCAAAGGACCTGACTATTTATCGCGAGCTAGTGTCACCTTATCTCAATTAAAAGACGATGACTTATTAAAAGGAGATTGTGATGATTACAGTATTTTGATGGCAGCACTTCTTACAGCCGTAGGAGGACAAGTTCAATTGGTTCTGACAGAAGTCGAAATGCCAGATGGGAGAGTGGCGGGACATATTTACCCGGAGTTGAATATTGGAAATTTCAAGGATTTAGAAAAAATTGGCTACGAAATTAAAAATGAGTTATTTGTAATTGAATCTATGGATAAACCCATTTATTATTACATTGATAAAGACAATACCATTTGGTTAAATATGGACTATAATGATGATTATCCCGGAGGTAAATATCAAAGTAAATTAAGAAAAAGTGTATTGCTGGTAGAGGATAAATAAATCATTTTTTAAACACTTAAATTTAATTTTTAAAAATGAGATCAATCTCTCTTGAAAGTTCCCAATCTTTTTCAGTAATGGTGTTATTTAGATCGTGAGTACATAAATAAAATATGATGGTGTTATACTCTTTCACCTCAAAATCGGGGTGATGATTTAATCTGTCTGCAACTCTTGCTAATGATGATAATTTTTCTATAATTTCAGTAAATGATTTTAGTGCAAACGACTTTTGAAGTAAACCGTTTTTGATGGTCCAAGCTTTCATTTAATTTTTTGTTTTTATGTGATTCTTGCATTTTCAAGCTGTGACAATTAGTTACGGTTTCATTTCCTTTAATTCTCACACTTGATAAATTGTTTAATGAGAACTTAAATTGAATTGGTATAGCTGTATACGTTATAGATAACAAGCATTAATTTATCAAATATAAGAAAAATAGCAACAAATCCATTAAAATATTTAGTAAAGTTGCTCACTATTTTCTAGATAATCAGTTATTTAAAAAAACATTTGTTTTGATGCTTTTTCTTATTTATCCCGAAGGGATTATAGAGTTATTGAAAAGGTTATTTCGGAAGTTGTTCGACCCCGTAGGGGTCGTATAGTTACACATTCACATACGGTTATAACTATTTGAATCCTTCGGATTCTTTTTTAAGGATTGTTATAATCACTTGAGGATTGGATTCGGTTTGAGTTATAATTATTAATCCCTGAGGGATTACATAGTTATTGAAAAGGATATTCCCGTAGTTGTTCGACCCCTTAGGGGTCGTATATTTGCGGATTCATGTACGATTATAACTATTTGAATCCTTCGGATTCTTTTTGGGTGTGTATACAACAAAAAAAAACCTCCTCAGCTCAAGCCAAGGAGGTTTCTATATTCTAAAAATCTTAATTGAATTAGTTGTTTTCAGCTGGTGCTTCAGGTCTTGGAGCTCTTTCTGGTTTAGGTAATAACACTTTGTGTGAGATTTTCCATTTTCCATTTTTAGGATCTTTTCCAATTACTTGAACGTCAATCATATCACCAACTTTCAATTTCTCTTCTACTTTTTCAACACGCTCCCAAGCTATTTCCGAAACGTGTAATAAAGCGTCAACTCCTGGTAAAATTTCACAGAATGCTCCAAAAGCAACGATGTTTTTTACCTTAGCATTATAGTTTTGTCCAACTTCAGCAGTAGGAGGGAAGGCAATCGCTTTTACTTGACGTATCGCTTCATCCATTCCTTCTTTATTGTTAGAGAAAATTTCCACTACACCGTCTCCATTTTCGTTTTCGTCAATAGAAATAGTAGTTTTAGTTTCTGCTTGTAAGTTTTGAATCGTTTCACCACCTTTACCAATGATAGCACCAATAGTGTCACCTGGTACGATGAATGAAGTGATACGTGGAACGTGTGGTTTGTAATCTTCTCTTGGTTTAGAAATGGTTTTTTCCATTTCACCCAAAATATGTAATCTACCATCACGTGCTTGTGCTAATGCTTCACGCAACATGTTGTAATCCAAACCATCAATTTTGATGTCCATTTGACAAGCCGTAATACCATTACGTGTACCGGTTACTTTAAAGTCCATATCACCTAAGTGATCTTCATCACCTAAGATATCTGATAATACAGCATATTTACCAGTTTTGTCAGTAATTAATCCCATTGCAATACCAGATACTGGGCGAATCATTTGTACACCACCATCTAATAAAGCTAATGTACCCGCACAAACCGTTGCCATAGATGAAGAACCGTTCGATTCTAAAATCTCTGATACTAAACGGATTGTATATGGATTTTCTGGTTTCCCAGGAATCATTGGTTTCAATGCTCTTAATGCTAAGTTACCGTGACCAATTTCTCTACGGCTAGTACCTCTGTTTGGTTTTGCCTCTCCTGTAGAGAAAGAAGGGAAATTGTAATGTAAAATGAAATCTACATCATCTGTAAATAATACACCATCTTTACGTTGTACGTCTAATTTACTTCCTAAGGTAAGTGTAGTCAACGATTGAGTTTCACCTCTTTGAAACAATGATGAACCGTGAACTCCACCTGGTAAATAACCGATTTCACTCCAAATAGGTCTAATTTGAGTAGTTGTACGACCATCTAAACGTTTTTTGTAGTCTAATACATATTTACGAACAGCTTCTTTTTCTGTATTGTGAAAATAGTGACCAATAAACGATGCTTTTTCAGCCGCTTCTTCTTCAGTAAGGGTAGCAACAAACTCTGTTTTTACAGCTTTAAATAATTCAGCTCTTTTTTTCTTATCTGCCAATCCTTGAGCAGCCACTTGATAACATTTGTCAAAACAGAAATCATTGATTCTAGTTTCTAATTCTCTATCGTGTGTTTCGTGGCTGTATTCTCTTTTTGTTTTACCAACTGCAGCTCCCAAATCTAATTGTAATTGACATTGCAATTTGATTACTTCGTGAGCCAATTTAATAGCTGCTAACATATCTTCTTCAGAAACTTCTTTCATTTCTCCTTCTACCATCACAATGCTGTCCATAGAACCAGCAATGATCATATCGATATCAGAATTTTTGGTTTCTTCAATAGTTGGGTTGATTTTAAATTCACCATTAATACGAGCAACTCTTACCTCAGAAACAGGTCCGTTGAAAGGAACATCCGAAACGGCAATACAAGCCGAAGCAGCTAAACAAGCTAATGCGTCTGGTTGGTTTTCACCGTCAGAAGACATTAATTGAATCATTACTTGTGTGTCAGCGTGGTAATCATCTGGAAATAATGGACGTAAAGCTCTATCCACCAAACGCATAATTAATATTTCTTCATCAGAAGGACGAGCTTCTCTTTTTAAGAACCCTCCAGGGAAACGTCCCATTGATGCAAATTTCTCTTTGTAATCTACAGTTAAAGGCATAAAATCTACACCTGGCATAGCATCTTTGTTGGATACTACTGTTGCGAGCAACATAGTGTCACCCATTCTTACTACTACGGCACCGTCTGCCTGTTTTGCCAACTTTCCTGTCTCGATGGAAATTTCAACTCCATTTGGCAAGGTCATTTTTTTGTTTACGATATTCATATTTATTATTTATTAAAACTTTTTTATTTTCTTTATTCTATTTCAAATTTGCGGTTAAACAAAAAGGGGATTATTGCGCAGTGCACAACAGTCCCCTCTTTTAATACATCTTCAAGGTAAAAATACCTCAATTATTAGTTCAATTATTTTCTAATTCCTAATTCTTTGATAATTGCTCTGTAACGCTCAATATCTTTAGATACTAGGTAATCTAATTGTCTTCTTCTTTTACCAACTAATTTTACAAGAGCTCTTTCAGTAGCATAATCATGACGATTAGCTTTTAAGTGTTCTGTTAAGTGGTTAATTCTGTGTGTGAAAAGAGCGATTTGTCCTTCAGCTGTTCCTGTATCCGCTGCACCTTTATTGTGTTTAGCGAAAATTTCTTTTTTTACTTGTTCTGTCAAATACATCGTGCAATACTTTTAAGTGATTGTTATGTTGATTAATTAATTTGGGCGCAAAGATAGATATTTATTTTTGGAATGAACTAATTTTTAATAAGATATTTTAAATGAACAACCTTAATTGCATTAAAAAACACAATAATCAGGTTGTTTTTTCTTCCTAAAAAACTAATTCAATTAAACTTTTACCACTGTAAACATAAATGGTTATTAAAATACTCTCCCCAATTAGTAGGGCCAAAATAAAAGGAAATAGTTTCATTTTAACAGCTCCTGCTACATAACAAATAATATCTGTAGGTACAGCTGGAAAAAAAGACCAAAGCATTACAATAGGGAATCCATACTGTTGCATTTTTGAACGAGCTTTATTTAAAACCCGTTGTTTTTTTTCACTAAAAAAGGATTCTTCAGTAAAATAGTTAGCCGCACCATACAAAAGCAACCCTCCAATTAGCACCCCTACTAAATTAATTAAAATGATGAAAATGGGTTCTTCAGGAAATAAAGCTAACCCCATAATGATAAATACTGTGCTAGGAATAAAAAACAATCCTCTAATACACACCAAAAAGATATAAAAGGCGGTTATTAAAACGTAATTTTCATGAAGATGTGATGCAATTTTTTCGCCTTTAAAATATTCGGGAAAACTAATGAACGCAACCAAGCCAAAGCCAATAATGAGAACCCATATTATTTTTAGGAAGGTTTTGTATTTTTTCACGCTACAAAAGTATAAAATATTCTATTTACCTATCAAAAATCATATCTTTGCCGACAAATTAATGTATTCATTTTGTTTGTAAGTACCAATACAATAGCTGCCATGTTGCGGTATTATCATTCCTCTTTGTCTTCTTTGTATGATAAAGATGAGTCGGTTGCTATAACAAATATTGTTTTCAAGCATTATTTGGGTATGAATGCCATTGAAACAAATCTTAAAAAAGACTCCAGAATTTCAGAATCGGAGATGTTGCAGTTTCATTTCTCTTTAAAAAGATTGATTAAAGGGGAACCTGTACAATATGTTTTGGAAGATGCCTATTTTTATGGTCTCCATTTAAAAGTGCGTTCTGGTGTGTTGATTCCTCGACCCGAAACAGAAGAATTGGTTGCTTTAATAATTGAAGAATATGCCGATTCCATAGCTATTCTAGAAATAGGAACAGGATCGGGGTGTATTTCGTTAGCCTTAAAAAAACAGTTAAATAAAGCTCAAATTGTAGCTATTGATTGTAGTGAAGAGGCTCTTTTGATAGCTAAAGAAAACCAGAAAGATTTGGGATTAGAAATTGATTTTAGAAAACATAATTTCTTGGATGAACAAGCTGATGCAGCGTTGGGCTTTCAAAAATGGGATTTGATAGTGTCTAATCCACCTTATATTCCTGTTAATCAAAAAGATCAAATGCACATCAATGTATTGGAATTTGAACCACATTTGGCATTATTTGTGGAAGATGCAGACCCGTTAATTTTTTATAGAAGAATTGCAGAATTTGGACAAAAAATGTTGATGGATAAAGGCAAAATAGCAGTAGAAATTAGTGATTCATTAGGTCAAGAAACAAAGCAGTTGTTTCTTTCATACGGCTACAAAAACGTTAGAGTTTTAAATGATATCAATAAAAATCAACGAATTGTTACAGGTGAAAAGTAAGTATTATACATACCTTTTGATTTTATGTTTAGGTCTTTTTACGGCTTTAAATGGGGTTGGGCAATGGAAAGATTCAACGATTACAAAAGAAGTTACAGATTCAACCACCACTCTTAAAAAGGAAGAAAAACGAATTAAATTTTTCATTGGTTTAGATGCGCGAAGATCGTTTGTGCTTAATAAAAATACCAAATTCAACGGAATTAAAATAGGATTATCCTATAACAATAAACACCGTTTTGGATTGGGAATTTATGGAATGCAACAACCTATTACGTTTGTTGGAGAAGTGGACAGAATAAAACATCCAGAAGCAACAGACACGGTGCGTTTCAATTTTGGCTACGGCTCCATTTTTTATGAATATGTATGGTTTAAAAATAAACGTTGGGATTTATCTACACCCATTCATTTTGGATTAGGAAATTTATCGTTTTCTTATTTGGATACAGCAAAAGCCTATCAACCATTATATGGTGGAGGAGCATTGATGACCGAATTGACGGGTGTAGCTCAATTTAAAGTGTTTAGATGGTTTGCATTAGGTTCGGGAGTTGGTTACCGAATGATGCTCGTTGATGATAAAACCATCAGAAACAACTTAAACAGTCCAGTTTATATTATACAATTTAAAATTCTTTTTGGAGAAATATATAAAATGACATTTCGAAGAAAAAATTTAGAAAAATGGTAATTTTTTTTTGATTTAATTCCTTTTATCTTGCATATTTCTTACAATTTTCGCCACCATATTGCGAGGTGTAAAACGAGCACTATTGGCCATTAAACAATTCATCGTTCCTTCAATAGCAACCGTTTTCCCATTCATCATGCTTTTATAACCGTATTCGGCCACTTGCTTAGACGAAGGGAATTTTTTCCCTTGTATCATTTTGCTGCCTTCTAAATTGGCCGCTGATTGAAATCCGCTTTCTGTAGGACCAGGACAAAGAGCAGTAACAGTAACTCCTGTTCCTTTAAGCTCATTCGCAATAGCTTCAGAAAAGTGTAATACAAATGCTTTTGTAGCGTAATAAACAGCCATTAAAGGGCCAGGTATAAATGCTGCAATGGAAGCCACATTCATAATTCGAGCATTTTTTGTAGCAATCAAATCGGGTAAAAACAAATGGCATAATTGAGTTAATGCCGTAATGTTCAGTTATATCATCTCATTAGTTTTAGACCAATCCGATTCATGAAAAAAACCATAATCTCCAAACCCTGCATTATTGATTAAATAATTTACGGAAAGGTTTTGCGATTTTATTTCTTGATATAATTCTTTGGCAGCATCTATTTTTGATAAGTCTTTGCTTATAATGGTAATATCCACTTTTGCTGACTTTAGTATTTCTTCTTTTAAATTATTCAAAGAGGACTCATTTCGAGCAACTAAAATTAAATTATCTCCTTTACTAGCGTGAATTTTAGCTAATTCTAAACCAATTCCACTGGATGAGCCTGTTATTAATGCCGTTGCTTTCATAATTTCAAAATATGAAGCAAAGGTATGGACGATTTTCGAAAAACACCTTTTAAACAGTTACATTGTTTATCAATTTAGGTAATCATTTTTTTTCATCACCAAATTAATACCTACTTTTGCAGCCGTACTGTTGGTCACAACGAAGTCAAAAACAACTATGTCAAAAAACATTTGGATCATCAATGAATATGCAGGTAGTCCGCACCACGGGATGGAATACCGGCATTATTATCTGAGTAAAGAGTTGACGAAATTGGGCTATTCGGTGACCATAGTAAGTTCCACCTATTCTCACTTATTCAAAAAATTACCCAAACCCGGTTTTGAATCGGTTGATGGAGTCAATTATCTTTGGATCAAAGTTTTTAATTACGGCAATTCACACAGTAAAAAACGAGTCTTTAAGTGGTTTTGGTTTACTTTTAAGTTGTTTTTCTTACGTTTCAGATTAGCTAAACCGGATGTTATTTTGGTTTCGCCTATGGCCCCTTTTGCCATTTTTCCAATGTGGTTACAATCTAAATGTTCCAGAGCCACGTTAATTTTTGAAGTAAAAGATATTTGGCCGTTGAGTTTAATAGAATTGGGCAGTTTCAGTTCCAATCATCCATTCATTCGGTTTATGCGTATGTTTGAACGTATGGCACAAAAAAGGAGTAAACACGTAGTGTCCAATCTCGAAAATTACAAGGAACACGTTGCCAACCAAGGTATTAATAGACCAGTACACTGGATCAGTAATGGGGTAGATATGGATGAATTATCTCAAATAGAACCCTTACCTCAAGACGTTATAGATTTAGTGCCAACCCAAAAATTCATTGTTGGTTATACCGGAACTATTGGTGTGGCCAATGCATTGGACAGTTTATGTATTGCGGCTCAATCGTTGGTTTCAAATGACAAGATTCATTTTGTATTAGTAGGTAGCGGCAAAGAACGTGACCGATTGATTGCCACTTTTGGAAATTTACCCAATCTTACTTTTATAACCGCTATCAACAAACGACAAGTGCAGAGTATGTTGCAACTTTTTGATGTGTGTTATCACGGTGCGAATGACGAAAAACTCTATCAATTTGGTGTTTCACCTAACAAAATATTTGATTACATGTATAGCGGAAAACCCATTTTGAATGCTTATTCAGGTAAAGGAGATATTGTGCAAATAGCGCAATGCGGTATTACGGTTCAAGCAGTAAATTCCGAAGCCATTGCCAAAGGCGTATTAGAGCTTTTCAATTTAGATGAAGCCACCCGCAACGAAATGGGTAAACGAGGTAAGGATTATGTATTGGAGCATTTTACGTATGAAAAATTAGCTTTGAAATACAGTAAGTTGATTGAATCCTAAAACCCAACTAAACAAATAAACCATTGAGTTGTTGTTGATAGAAAGACCAACACCAATGAAACACTTTTCGCTTGAAGATATACAACTATTAGAGCATCAAAAACGTGCTAACTTAATCAACAGTTGCACAGGATATAAATCCGCAAATTTGATTTCCACGCAATCCAAAAAAGGAATCACCAACGTAGCGGTATTTAATTCAGTTATTCATTTTGGGTCCAATCCTGCTATTTTGGGTTTTGTGTTGCGTCCCACCACTGTGCCTCGCAATACATACGATAACATAAAGGAAACGGGTTATTACACCGTCAATCACATTACCAATTACTTAGCAAATGATGCACATCATACGTCCGCTAAATACGCTGCCGACCAATCTGAATACGATTACACCGATTTGTTTCCAGAATATAAAAATCGATTTTTTGCACCTTATGTAATGGGGTCACCCGTTCAAATAGGGTTGAAATATTTAACAGAATACCACATTAAAGAAAACGATACGCTGTTGATTTTAGGCAGTGTACAAGAATTATACATCAAAGATAACTTGCTTCAACAAGACGGTTTTATTGATTTGACATTGGGTAATGTGGCTACAATAATAGGATTGGATGGCTATTCTATTCCTTCCAAATTGGAAAGAAAACCCTATCAGCGTCCTAAAGAAGTGTAGTTTGAAAATAAGGTAGCAGCACCATGAACGGTAAAAAACAATTCTTACCCAATAAAGTTTGTTTAACTTGTGGTTTATCATTTGACTGGCGCAAAAAATGGCAGAAAAACTGGGACGAAATAAAATATTGTAGTGAAAAATGCAGGAGAAACAAACCAACATTAAAGCAATAGGATTAATATGGTTTCGGAATGATTTACGAACCCTTGACAATCCTTCCTTACGACAAGCTGTGCTGGATTGTGAAGAAATTCATGCTATCTATTGTTTTGACCCTCGACATTTTGAATTCACTAGTTATGGATTTGCTAAAACGGGTGTTTTTAGAGCTCAATTTCTTCGAGAAACCCTTTGTGATTTATATGTTCAGTTAAAAGAGTTGAACATCCAATTACATATTTTTCATGATTATCCTGAAAAAGTAATTCCGACTTTTTGTGAGCAAAATTGTGTTACTTCCATTTATTGCCAATACGAATGGACATCAGAAGAAAAAACGATTTCCGATGCCATTAAAAAGCAATCTCCAACCATTTCTTTCGTTGAAAATTACGGCCAATTTTTATATAACCCAAAGGTAGTGTTCGAAAAAATGCCTACCATTCCGGCTGTATTTACGCAGTTTAGAACTAAATTAGAAAAAATCATTTCGATATCTTATGCTGAGATCCATTTTGAAGAGGTAGTGAAAAATAAGATTCCACTTGACGAAGTTGTGGTCCCTACTTTACAGCAATTATACAATACGGAAAAGGATTTTTCTGAATCGCTAAAACCCAATCCTAAAAATGCCTTTCCTTTTATAGGTGGCGAAACTCAAGCGATTCAACGATTACAAAACTATTTGTTTGAAACGAAGTGTATTACTACCTATAAAGAAACACGCAATGGTTTATTGGGACTTGATTACAGCTCAAAATTTTCGCCTTGGTTGGCAAACGGTTCCTTATCTGCCCAAACGATTTATTCGGCTCTTAAAAAATTTGAAAAAGAAGTGCTCTCGAATGAATCAACTTATTGGTTGTATTTTGAATTGCTGTGGCGCGATTATTTTAAATTCATCGCTTGGCAACACGGAAATGCGTTCTTCAAATTGGACGGTTTAAATGGAGTTACACCTCCAATACAACCCAATCATCAACTCATTGAAAATTGGATAAACGGAACCACCGATGATGATTTTGTAAATGCAAATATGATTGAATTAAAAACTACCGGTTGGATGAGCAACCGAGGTCGTCAGAATGTAGCTTCTTATTTTTGCAAAGAATTATTGCAAGATTGGCGCATTGGAGCGGCCTATTTTGAATCGGCTTTGTTAGATTATGACGTGCACAGCAATTATGGAAATTGGCAATATTTGGCCGGTGTTGGAAACGACCCTCGCAACCGAAAATTCAACACCCAATTGCAAGCCAGCACGTATGATCCTCATTTTGAATATCGTAACCTATGGTTGACACCACACTAATAATAAGTATATGAAAACCATTCGATTAATATTAGGCGATCAACTCAATAGCAAACATTCTTGGTACACCAAGCAAGATGAAAACGTAGTGTACGTTCTTTTTGAAATGCGTCAAGAAACCGATTATGTAGTGCATCATATTCAAAAAATCGTGGGCTTTTTTGCTGCTATGAGAGCCTTCGCAAAAGAGTTAACAGCTAAAGGACATCGGGTTATTTATTTCCAATTAGATCATCCTGACAATACGCAAACACTAGAAGGTAATATAAAGTGTATTATTCAGCGAGAACAAGCTGAATGTGTTCAGTATCAGTTGCCAGATGAATACCGCTTGTCGCAGCAAATTGAGCAACTAGCAGCAAGGTCACCTATCCCTTTTCAACCTTTTGATAGCGAACATTTTTATACATCTCGCTTCGAATTAGCTCAATTTTTTAATGGTAAAAAGCAATTTTTGATGGAATCGTTTTATCGGTATATGCGCAAAAAACACAATATTCTTATGCAAGGAGTTCAGCCTGAGGGAGGATTGTGGAATTTTGACAAAGAAAATCGAAATAAATGGAACGAAAAAGAAACCGTTCCGCCAATAGCTCCTATTTTTCATGATGTGAGCGATTTGTTAGAAATGATTCAAAAAGCCCATATATCGACTATGGGAAACATCAATGCTAAAGCATTTGACTATCCCATTACGCGTAAAGAAGCTATTCAACAACTCGTCTACTTTTGCGAAAAATTGCTGCACCGATTTGGAACCTACCAAGATGCTATGCATACAAAAGAGGTGTATTTGTTTCATTCACGATTGTCGTTTGCCATGAATGTCAAATTGATCAGTCCCAAAGAAATAGTCACTTCGGTAATCAATTATTATCGCTTACATAACGATGCCATTGAACTGTCACAAGTAGAAGGATTTATACGACAAATTATTGGTTGGCGCGAATATATGCGAGGAATGTATTGGATGTTGATGCCCAATTACAAATCTATTAATGTGTTGAATAATCAACATCCGCTTCCCAATTTTATGTGGACCGGAAATACTAAAATGAACTGTTTGAAAAATGCCATTTCAAATTCATTGGATAATGCTTATGCACATCACATTCAGCGATTGATGGTAATTGGTAATTTTTTATTGCTAGCTGGTGTACACCCCGATGAAGTGGATCAATGGTATTTGGGTGTTTATATAGATGCCGTGGAATGGGTTCAACTGCCCAATACACGAGGTATGAGCCAATTTGCAGATGGTGGAAAAATTGCGACAAAACCTTACGTTTCAGCAGCTGGTTATATTAATAAAATGAGCAATTACTGTTCGGGTTGTGCTTACAAAACAAAAACCCGTACCGAACATGATTCTTGTCCCTTTAATGCATTGTATTGGAATTTTTTAGACCAACACAGAACCACTTTGTCTGCTAACCAACGAATGGCCATTATGTACAGTCAATTGTCAAAAATGCCTTCCGAAGAACTGACTAAAATACTCGAAAGAGCTCAAGCTATAATTGAACATCCCGATGACTTCTAATACCCAAAACGAAAAAGAAAATTGTGTACTCGTTTGGCTTAAAAGAGATTTGAGATGGGAAGATAATGCCGCTATTTACAATGCCCTACAAACACGTCAAAAAGTAATGTTGTTGTATGTTTTTGAAGATATTTTGTTAGAAGATCCACATTACAGTCAACGCCATTGGGACTTTGTAAAAGAATCGTTGGTTGATTTGAATAAACGAATAGAAAAGTATGACACCGAAATTTTGGTGGTACAAGGTTCGGTTATAGAAACCCTCGAAAAAATTCAAGAAACGTATGCTGTTAAAGTACTTTTTTCTCACCAAGAAACAGGTATTTTAGTAACGTTCAACCGAGATAGGGCAGTGAAAGATTATTGTCAAAAAAAAGGTATTTATTGGCTTGAAAACACCAATAATGGCATCATCAGACGGCTTACCAATAGAGATAATTGGATTGAAAAGTGGGAAGAATATATGAATTCGCCCATAATTGTTTCGCAACCAGCAACTCATCAAATGGTTTCAAAAAGTGCTGTGAATCAGCTTAAATCCCATTTTTTAGTTCCCGATTTGACCACACCTGATAAAACGCTTTTTCAAAAAGGAGGCACGACCATGGCCGAAAAGTATTTTCAATCGTTTTTGTCAGGTAGATTTGTCCATTATATGAAACATATTTCTAAACCAAACGAAGCAAGAATGAGTTGCAGCCGATTGTCGCCTTACATTGCTTGGGGAAACGTTTCAGTACGCCAAATTTGGCAACGTTCGTCTCAGTTTAGGTCACAAGCTACTCACAAAAGAGCCTTGGATGCTTTTAGAATTCGATTGAGGTGGCAAGCCCATTTTATTCAAAAATTTGAAATGGAATACCAAATGGAATACCGCAGTGTAAATAGGGGATATGACCGATTAGATAAAACATTCGATCCCGTTTTGCATCAAGCTTGGGTGGAGGGCAAAACGGGTGTTCCCATCATTGATGCATGTATGCGCTGTTTGGCCGCTACAGGGTATATAAACTTTAGAATGCGGGCTATGGTTTCCTCTTTTTATGCTCACTTAATGTGGCAACCGTGGTATGCATGTTCCCATCATTTAGCAAAGGTTTTTTTAGATTTCGAACCTGGAATTCATTACCCTCAACTGAATATGCAAGCAGGTGAAACAGGCGTGAATACCTTGAGAATTTATAATCCTATAAAGAATAGTCAAGAGCACGATCCACAAGGCGTTTTTATTAAAAAATGGGTTCCGGAACTCAGCCAATTGGATGAAAAATACATTCATGAGCCATTTACTATGCCGCCAATGGAACAAATGTTTTCTAATTTTGTTATAGGAGTAACGTATCCTTTTCCCATTGTAGATCTACAAGCCAGTAGGAAAAAAGCGAGTGATATCTTGTGGTCGATGAAAAAGGATAAAAAAGTGAAGGGAGAAGGTAAGCACATTTTGAATACGCATATCATAAAAACAAAAAGAAAAAAACAATAGCACTGCGGTACTATGCAAACAATTTTTCCAATAGCAACAATAACCAAAACGCACAAAAGTCAAATTGATGAACTTTTGGGGCAAGCACCTTCGCGTTTGACTATTTGGAGCAGAAATAAAGGGAAAGGTATTTTTAATGTTTATTTATGCAGTGCCACTTTTAATTCGTTTTTTGAGGAAGAAAAACCTACCTATGTCGAAATTGAAGCGCGCTCTAAGGGAATCTGGTTAACAATTAAATCCCCAACAAAAGAAGTAGGGTGGGCGATACCGTATTACCAATTGGTCATATACAAAACCAGTGTATTTAGCATACATGCCCAAGGTCAATATATAAAAGTAAGCTGCGACACGTGGTTTCAAGTTAATGCCGCCTTTATAACCAATATGATGGAATTAAAAACCATCGCCACACAAAATCATCAATTGCCTTATGACAACTACTGATAACACATTGAATACC
Organism: uncultured Flavobacteriales bacterium; assembly: GCA_964419055.1. Lineage (GTDB taxonomy): Bacteria > Bacteroidota > Bacteroidia > Flavobacteriales_D > Parvicellaceae > CAYQNU01. Next base: position 60,727 of record CAYQNU010000005.1, read on the forward strand.
GAACAAATAGACCGAATTATAGAAATGGCTTGGGAAGATCGCACGCCTTTTGAAGCCATTGAATTTCAATTCGGACTCAACGAATCGCAAGTAAAATCCTTGATGCAGGAAATGCTCAAACCAGCCAGTTATAGAAGGTGGCGCATCCGAGTTACCAATCGCGCAACCAAACACCTCCACAAACGAACTTTTGCAGAAGGCAGGTTCAAATGCACTATGCAACGTCAAATTTCTTTGAATAAGATTTCGAAAAGAGGGTAGCTTTAATAGTTAAGAGTGATTAAAAAGAATTTACCAATTGTATTATTTTTAGATTTATTCGTCTTAAATTTTTAAAGCAATAAAAAAGGGCTCTGTATAATTACAGAACCCTTTTGTTTAGTATGAAATACATCTTTACAAAGTAGTACAAATGCAATTACTCTTTCGGCTCATCTTTTTTCTTTGAAACTTTGCCTTTTTTAACTTCTAATTTTATTTCAGAAGTAGCAGCATCCAATCCAACCAAAATGGTGTCACCTTCTTTTAGGTTGGCGTTGATGATTTGCTCCGCTAAAGGATCTTCTAGGTATTTTTGAATTGCTCTTTTTAATGGACGTGCACCAAATTTGGGGTCAAAACCTTTTTCAGCTATGAATGATTTTGCTTCATCGGTTAATTCAATCTGGTAACCCAAATCAAACAAACGTTTAAACAATCCTTTTAATTCGATGTCAATTATTTTATGAATATCGGCTTGATCAAGGTTATTGAACATTATGATATCATCAATACGATTCAAGAACTCAGGAGCAAATGCTTTTTTCAAAGCCGCCTGAATAACACCTTTTGTGTTTTCTTCTTTTGATTCTTGTTTAGTTTTAGTATTGAATCCAACACCTGAACCAAAATCTTGTAATTGACGTGCTCCAATATTCGAAGTCATAATGACAATAGTATTTCTAAAGTCAATTTTTCTCCCCAATGAATCGGTTAATTGTCCATCATCCAAACATTGTAATAACAAGTTAAATACATCTGGATGTGCTTTTTCAATTTCATCTAATAATACAATGGAGTAAGGCTTACGTCTTACTTTTTCTGTTAATTGACCACCTTCTTCATATCCAACATATCCTGGAGGAGCTCCAATTAATCGAGAAATGGCAAATTTTTCCATATATTCACTCATGTCAATACGAATTAACGCATCTTCAGTGTCGAACATATATTTTGCTAAAACTTTACAAAGTTGTGTTTTTCCAACTCCCGTTGGGCCTAAAAAGATAAATGAACCAATGGGTTTGTTAGGATCTTTCAATCCAGCACGATTACGTTGAATTGCTTTCACGACTTTAATTATGGCTTCTTCTTGACCAATTACAGAACCTTTCAATTCGTCCTGCATTTTCATCAATTTACCCGTTTCTTTTTCAGCAACACGTTGCAATGGAATACCTGTCATCATTGAAACTACTTCAGCCACGTTATCTTCAGTAACCGTAATTTTATGGGTTTTACTTTCTTGCTCCCATTTCAATTTGGCACTATCTAAATCTTCATGCAATTTACGTTCGGTATCTCTTAATTTAGCTGCTTCTTCATATTGTTGACTTCTAACCACACGGTTTTTCTCATCTTTAATATCTTCCAACTTTTGTTCTATCTCCAATATGCTTTTTGGCACGTTGATGTTTGATATATGTACACGTGAACCTACTTCATCCAATGCATCGATAGCCTTATCGGGCAAGTGACGATCGGTAACATAACGAGCGGTTAATTTCACACAAGCATCAATAGCTTCTTGAGTGTACACTACATTATGGTGTTCTTCATATTTCTCTTTTATGTTACCTAAAATAATGATGGTTTCCTCGATGGTAGTTGGTTCAACTATCACTTTTTGAAAACGTCTTTCTAAGGCTCCATCTTTTTCAATATATTGTCTGTATTCATCCAACGTGGTAGCACCAATACATTGGATTTCACCTCTTGCCAAGGCTGGTTTAAACATATTGCTGGCATCTAATGACCCAGAAGCACCACCTGCACCAATTATGGTGTGTATTTCATCAATAAAAAGGATGATCTCAGGTGATTTTTCCAATTCATTCATCACCGCTTTCATACGCTCTTCAAATTGTCCACGGTATTTTGTACCCGCCACTAAAGAAGCTAAATCTAACGAAATGACTCTTTTATTAAAAAGTACGCGTGACACTTTACGTTGTACAATTCTTAATGCTAATCCCTCTGCAATAGCAGATTTACCAACACCAGGTTCCCCAATAAGCATAGGATTATTTTTCTTTCTTCTACTTAATATTTGAGAAACACGTTCAATTTCTTTCTCTCGACCCACAATAGGATCTAGTTTACCTTCTTCAGCATATTTGGTTAAATCTCTACCAAAATTATCTAATACTGGGGTTTTTGATTTGGAGTCAGCAGGTTTTCTTGGAGAACTACCGCTGTAACCTCCACCACCTACTAATCCATCATCATCCGATGACCCTGGAAATTCAGCTTTGGGTTGTTCGTTGTATCCTTGTTCCATCATAAGTTCTAGTTCGTCTTTAACGTATTCGTAATCTATTTTAAATTTGTTTAATAATTGCGAGGCCACATTATCTTCTTCTTTTAATATAGAGAGCAACAAATGTTCTGTACCAATCATATTACTTTTAAAGAGTTTTGCTTCTAAATAAGTGATTTTCAATACTTTCTCAGCTTGTTTCATCAAAGGTAGGTTACCACTGTTTACCGGTTTCCCTGAATTGGCAGGCAATTTACTTTCCAACTCTTTACGCAATGTTTTTAAATCGATATTGGCTTGTTTAATGATCTTAATGGCAATACCTTCTCCTTCACGTATTAATCCCAATAAGAGATGTTCTACACCGATGTAGTCATGACCTAAGCGTAATGATTCCTCTCTGCTATAACTGATAACATCTTTCACTCTAGCTGAAAATTTAGCTTCCATAAATGATTGCTTTTAAATTTTATTTGTCGAAGTTAATAAAAATTCCTCGAAAATCAAAGGTATATGTTCACGAAATATAACGACTGATATGAAAACGGTATTTATAAACAAAAAATTGTTATCAATTGTGAATAAGTTTTTAGTGGTTAAAAGTCGGAAAAGTAGTATTTTCGAACTCTTTAAAAAATGCAGTGAAAGCTAGCTTTAAAGTGCTGAAAATTAATAGAAATTAAAATTTAAATATGGCAGAAGAAGGATCAGGGGAAAGAATTATACCCGTAAATATTGAAGATGAAATGAAAACGGCCTACATCGATTATTCGATGTCGGTAATTGTATCCAGAGCATTGCCAGATGTAAGAGATGGATTAAAACCTGTTCACAGAAGGGTTTTATTTGGAATGCATGAATTAGGAGTGAGAAGTAATACAGCTTATAAGAAATCGGCTAGAATTGTCGGTGAGGTATTGGGTAAGTATCACCCACATGGTGATAGTTCAGTATATGACGCAATGGTGCGTATGGCTCAGGAGTGGTCATTACGTTATCCTTTAGTTGATGGACAAGGTAACTTTGGTTCTGTAGATGGTGATAGTCCAGCAGCTATGCGTTACACGGAGGTTCGTTTGAAAAAAATTGCAGAGGAAATTCTTTCAGATTTAGAGAAAGAAACGGTTGATTTTACTGCTAACTTCGATGATTCGTTGGAAGAACCTTCGGTTATGCCAACTCGTATTCCTAATTTATTAGTGAATGGTGCTTCTGGTATTGCGGTAGGTATGGCTACTAATATGGCTCCTCACAACTTAACTGAGGTGATTAATGGAACTATTGCTTATATTGATAACAGAGATATCGATGTTGCTGGTTTGATGCAATATGTAAAAGCACCGGATTTTCCAACTGGAGGTATAATCTATGGTTATGAAGGCGTGAAATCTGCTTTTGAAGAGGGTAGAGGTCGTATTGTTATGAGAGCAAAAGCCACTATCGAAGAAATTCGTGAAGGTAGAGAAGCCATCATTGTAACTGAAATTCCTTACCAAGTGAATAAAGCGGAAATGATAGCCAAAACTGCTGATTTGGTAAATGAAGGTAAAATTGAAGGAATATCTGAGTTGAGAGATGAGTCAGATAGATCAGGGATGCGCATCGTTTATGAAATTAAACGCGATGCTATTTCTAATGTAGTGTTGAATAAATTATTCAAATATACTTCTCTTCAAACTTCCTTTTCAGTTAATAACATTGCTCTAGTTGCTGGTCGTCCAGTGATGTTGAATCTTAAAGATATGATTCATCATTTTGTGGAACACAGACATGATGTAGTGGTTCGCAGAACTAAATTTGAATTACGAAAAGCGGAAGAAAGAGCACATATTTTAGAAGGTTTAATCATTGCATCTGACAATATTGACGAGGTTATTAAAATCATTAGAGCCTCTGCCAATACCGATGAAGCACGTGAGAGTTTGATGGCTACTTTCAACTTATCTGAAATTCAGTCTAGAGCCATCGTAGAGATGCGTTTGCGTCAATTAACAGGTTTGGAGCAAGATAAATTAAGAGCCGAATTTGAAGAGTTGATGAAAACCATTGCTGACTTGAAAGAAATATTAGCCAGTGAAGATCGAAGAATGCAAATCATTAAAGAAGAGTTGATTGAAATTCGCGATAAATATGGAGATGAAAGACGTTCAGTAATTGAATATTCAGCTAATGAAATGTCTATTGAGGATTTAATTGCCGATGACGAAGTGGTAGTAACCATTAGTCACGCTGGTTATATTAAACGTACGCGTTTGGATGAATACAAAGTTCAAAACCGTGGTGGGGTAGGTTCTAAAGGAACAGCAACTCGAGATAAAGATTTCTTAGAGCACTTGTTTGTTGCTACCAACCATGATTTCTTATTGGTGTTTACCGAAAAAGGTAGATGTTTCTGGATGCGTGTATTTGAAATACCTGAAGGTAATAAATTATCGAAAGGTAGAGCTATCCAAAACTTAATCAACATACCGCAAGATGATAAAGTGAAAGCGTATGTGAGTGTTAAAGATTTGAGAGATGAAGAATACGTAAATAACAATTTTATTGTGATGTGTACTAAAAAAGGTATCATCAAAAAAACAAGTTTGAAAGCGTACTCTCGTCCAAGAACAAATGGTATTAACGCCATAGGTATTAGAGAAGGAGATGAATTGTTAGAAGCACGTTTGACTAATGGTAGCAATGAAATCTTGATGGCATTGAAATCCGGTAGAGCCATTCGTTTCCCAGAAGCGAAAGTGCGACCAATGGGTAGAAATGCATCGGGTGTTAGAGGAGTTACTTTAGCTAGTGAAACAGATGAAGTAGTAGGAATGGTGTGTGTGGCCGATATGAGCCAAACGATTTTAGTGGTTTCTGAAAAAGGATATGGAAAACGTACTTTATTAAATGACCCTGAGACCAATGAGGCTATTTACAGAGTAACCAATAGAGGTGGTAAGGGTGTGAAAACATTGAACGTTACCGATAAAACAGGCCACTTAGTTGCTATCAAAATTGTTACCGATGAAGACGATATCATGATCATCAACAAATCAGGTATCATTATTCGTATGCACGTAGATTCGTTGAGAACAATGGGACGAGCTACACAAGGGGTACGTTTGATTAGTTTGAGAGGAAGTGATGAAATAGCTGCAGTTGCTGTGGTAGAAAGAGACGAAGAGGAAGAAGTAGTAGAAGTTGACGGAGAAGAATTAGAACCAATAACAGACATCGAAGAATTGGATGGAGAAGACGATGTAGCTCCAGATGATGATGTTGAAGGAGAGGACGATTCAGAAAGCGATGAGGATTAATCTTATAATTTATTACAAAAAAAAAGGCTACTCGATTGGGTAGCCTTTTTTTGTTGTTCTCCATATTTTAAATGTAATTTAAAAAACTATTTTTACTTTGAAAAACTTTTACTTAACTTTACTTCATTGTTCAAAGTAATATCAACAATATGAGAATTTTTAATTTCAAAATAATTATCATTTTTATTCTCATTTTTGTTACGTTAAATTCTTTTGGTCAGCGCAAACAAATCGATTATGTTAAAACAATTAAGTATTCAAGTGCTGGTTATAGTAATACAAATGCAAGAAGTTATGTTTCTAAAATAAATATCCAGAAACATAATGAATTTGAGTATTATTTTAAAGAAATTAATTTTGATACTAATGAAGTCAAATATTTTTACTCGTTAAATTATTCTGATCATATTGGAATTGAATATTTTTCTTTTTCTTGGCATATTGATTACAAATTACATATTGAACATTCATTTGTAGATACCTTAAATAATTCATGGTATTCAATAAATTACCTTTTAAACTTTAGTGGAGAGCAAGATAGTTGTAGTTTAATTATTAATCAATTCAATAATTCTCATTTAGAAATTCAACTTAATACTGAAGAAGTAAAGAAGTATTATATGGAATGGATAGAGAAAAACTATGAAAAAATGGATTCTTTTGACCGAGTTCCATTTCCTGATATCACTCAATTTAAAAAGTTGAAAAGTCGTCATAATTATTTAGTAAATGACAAAACAGGAAATTATAAAATATGGGAGTCTTATTATATAGACAGTATTTTTATTGATGGAAATTTAGATAAAATTGATACCATTTTAAAAGAGAAATCAAAAATATTTTATAAAACTGAAAATGGTATTACTGAATATAAGAGGGATTATTATCTAGGAACCAGTCGTACTTTTGAAGGATATACTTATGATTCTATTCAGCAGAAAACAGAACAATTGCTCTACAAAACAAATTCAGAAAATGATACCCTATATCGTATATCTTCAGACACAAAACTTGAAATGAAAACAATGGTTTCTAATTATAAAATTATTGGAAACTATCCTGATGAACGCAATTTTTATTATGGATCATATTATCCGAAGGAATTTATATTTAAAGAGAGAACGATTCGTGTAGTACGAGATACATCTGGATATAAAATTAGCGGAGAAGCCAACGGCATAACAAGAGAAGATGTAAAAGTAAAATGTACATTTTATACTGAACCTCCTAGTAAGGATTTTAATCAATACATACTTAGAGAAAATACTTCACCATCTAAACTTTCTGAAAATAATATAGGTAAAGTGTTCCAAAATTACTATTTTGATTATTCTATTATTACAATGTTGCCCAATATCGATTTGAAACCGTTGATAAAGTTTAATTACATAACAAGTAGAGGTACAGTTGGTGTTATTATAGATGAAAATAGCTTTCCTATTAAAAGTTATTCTAAGGGGGTAAAAAATAAGCGACATCGAAAAAGAAGCAGTTTGAAACCAGAATATAAAATTGAGACAAAGCGAATTGAAAAAAACAAAAAAAAGAATTTCGAAATATGGAAAAGAGAAGAGTATGGAGGAAAGGAATATATCTTATATGAGATATATTTTAAGTAAATTTATTATTTTATTGCGTAGCCATAGATGTAATAACTTCTATATTCAAGTTTATTAGTGCTATTATTTTTCAATTTATTTTTCTGTTTTACATGATTTATTATAATTTTTATTAGTAGAAAAATACTAATTAAGAAAAACATAAGTCACATTCAAAACCTTAGTCTATGTAAGTAGTTAAATTTTACCATTACTTATTTACAGCTTATCTAATTTTATTTTTAATATTTGCTATTATAATAAATTGCAAAGTTAGTTGGCAATAATCCTATTTATTTTAAAACATCTTCTCAAAAAAAAGTCCTGACATAAATTATATCAGGACTTTTTTAATTTTTATAGGCTATATTGCTTACGCATCAATCTTAGCATATTTTGCATTTTTCTCAATGAAATCTCTACGTGGTGGAACGTCATCGCCCATCAACATAGAAAAGATACGGTCGCATTCAATGGCATTGTCAATAGTAACTTGACGAAGTGTTCTGCTTTCTTTGCTCATCGTAGTTTCCCACAATTGCTCAGCGTTCATCTCTCCAAGACCTTTGTATCGTTGAATACCTACACTAGAATCAGATCCGTTACCTTTCATTTCCAATACATACTCATCACGTTGCTTTTCGGTCCAAGCGTATTTGGCTTGTTTTCCTTTTTTTACTAAATAGAGTGGAGGAGTGGCAATATAAATATAGCCTTGCTCGATCATCTCTTTCATATATCTAAAGAAGAATGTTAAAATCAACGTTTGAATGTGACTACCATCGACATCGGCATCACACATAATAATTACCTTGTGGTAACGTAATTTCTCTAAGTTCAGAGCGGTTGAATCTTCTTCCGTACCAATACGTACACCCAAAGCCGTGTAGATATTTTTAATCTCTTCGTTATCAAAAATCTTGTGACGCATCGCTTTCTCCACGTTCAAAATCTTACCTCTCAACGGCATAATAGCTTGATAATGACGATCTCTTCCTTGTTTAGCAGTTCCACCTGCCGAATCTCCCTCCACTAAGTATAATTCACTAATAGCAGGATCTTTTGAAGCACAATCGGCCAATTTTCCAGGTAATCCCATACCTCCCATTGGAGATTTACGTTGCACCATTTCACGTGCTTTTTTAGCAGCGTGACGAGCTGTGGCTGCCAAAATTACTTTTTCGATGATTATACGAGCATCATTTGGATGTTCTTCCAAATAATCTTGCAACATTTCACTTACCGCCTGGCTAACAGGAGCAACAACATCTTTATTACCTAATTTTGTTTTTGTTTGACCTTCAAATTGTGGTTCTGCAACTTTAACCGAAATAATAGCTGTAAGACCTTCTCTAAAGTCATCGCCATTGATTTCAAATTTTAATTTGTCTAACAATCCAGATGCATCTGCGTATTTTTTCAACGTATTGGTCAAACCTCTTCTAAATCCACTTAAGTGTGTTCCACCTTCGTGTGTGTTGATGTTGTTGACATATGAAAATACATTTTCAGTATAGGTATTGTTATATACCATGGCTACTTCAACAGGCATACCATGTTTGTCGCTTTCCAATGAAATTACTTCAGCAATAATGCGCTCACGGTTACCATCTAAGAATTCAACAAATTCAGCCAAACCTCTTTCTGATTTAAACGTCTCTGATCTAAATGAGCCGTCTTCCAACGCTTCACGCTCATCACTCATATGAATAGTAATACCTTTGTTAAGGTAAGACAATTCACGCATACGAGCAGCTAATGTATCGTAGCTAAATTCTATCGTTTCAAAAATAGTATCATCTGGATAAAATTCTACAATTGTTCCTCGGTAATCTGATGGACCAACTTCTCTAACTGGATAAATACTTTTTCCTTTAGAGTATTCTTGTTCCCAACATTTACCATCACGGTGAACAGTAGCTACTAATTTATTCGAAAGTGCATTTACACATGAAACACCCACACCGTGTAATCCACCAGATACTTTATAGGAATCTTTATCGAATTTACCACCCGCACCAATTTTGGTCATTACCACCTCAAGTGCAGATACCCCTTCTTTTTTGTGTATCTCAACTGGAATACCACGACCGTTATCTTTTACTCTAATTCCTGAGTTAGGCAACATAGCGATATAAATAGTATCACAATGCCCACCCATTGCCTCATCAATAGAGTTGTCAATTACTTCATAAACCAAATGGTGTAGACCTCTTACCCCAACATCACCAATATACATAGATGGACGCATACGAACATGCTCCATTCCTTCCAACGCCTGTATACTATCGGCTGAATAGGCTTTCCCTTTATCTTTTTCTTCGCTCATTTTTTATAATCTTTATAAGTGAAGCAAAGGTAACATTCTTACTTAATTTATTCTAGTAAAAAGAGTGCTTAGATTAGAGTTTTTATTAACAAAAAAGTATTGAATTTTTAATAAAAAACTCCTCTTAATAAGTATTTCTGTGATAATTTTTATTTGAATCCTTTTTTATAATGCAGTAACGGTATAACCTAATTTTCGCAGCAAAGTGATAATACCTTTTTCACCGCCTAAATGTGCTGCTCCCACAGCGGTAAAAGTGCTTCCTTTTGTAAGAAAAGGTACTAATCGATCAACCATCACTTGGTTTCTTTTGGTAATAAACTGTTCAACAAATAATTCGTTAATTTTTGGATCTTCAATACTGATTAAGGTTGTAGTTAATAACTGTTCAATATCACCGTTCAAATAAGCCGAAAGCAATACATCTTCTTCATTGGTAGCAACTGCTTTGTAGGCTTCTTTTACCGCGTCTAATAAATAGTTGGCCTGAAAATCATAGGGAAGTGCGGAAAATGCAGCTAACTGTTCAGATACTTTCTCTAATCCAATAACGGGAATTTTATTTTTTTTAGCTCGCGTGTTAAAATAAGCGTCAAGTGCTTCGGATTGCTCTTTTTTAAAGTCTTTGGTGCTCATCAAAGTCGCGGTGTAAAAAGGCTGTAATGCATTAAAAGTAAACAAACTCATATTTAATGAATCTGTAAAATATTTATTAACCAGCTGATAGTCTTTTTTCTTTAACAATGTTTCTAAAGTTGCTCCATCTTTCATAATTAAAGACCCCATCAATTCTAAAGGGTTTACACTGTCAAGATTTAATTCCATCAAAAAGTAATCAGCTGAATCTAATGCAGTTAATACACCTTCCTTAAAGTTGAATACACGGTTATCTTGAATATGCATCGTTCCATACAAGTAGGATTTTTGAGATAATCCATTACCCGATATCTCCCAGAAAAGTGACTTTTCAATTGTTTGACCAAAACCCAATGAATGGGTTAAAATAAACAGAATTACAATGTGTAAAATTTTCATAGTACTTAACTTTAGTTTCTTCTCCAAAAATAAGGGGAAAGTATTAATATAACGGTAAATAATTCCAATCTTCCCATCAACATTAAAATGGATAGCACCCATTTGGCTGCATCGGGTAAAATAGAAAAATTACCCATTGGACCTAATGCTCCTAAACCTGGACCAACGTTACCCAAACTTGTGGCTACACCACTTATAGATTCATCAAAAGGAACGCCCAAAGCGGTTAATACAACGCTACCAAGAGTAAAAATGAACAGATATAAAAAGATAAAAGCCATCAAATTATAGATGATAGTATTGGAAACCGGTTGTTTATTTAAATGCACTGGTATCACTGCTTTTGGATGCAATCTTCGCTTAAATTCCATTAAAGTGTTTTTAAGTAAAATAACCACCCGAACTATTTTAATCCCACCACTGGTAGATCCTGCTGATGCTCCCGAAAAAAGCAATAAAAAAAAGATAAAACTAACCAAAGGTCCCCAAAGTAAAAAATCGGAAGTAGAAAAACCCGTTGTGGTCATAATACTGGTTAATTGAAACAAAACAGCTCTAAAGGTAGGTTCAATTTCTGTTGCACCCGATGTGCTGTAAACTATGGGTATTAGCAAGGCCGTTAATCCTAGCAGCGATAACCCATACCACTTGAATTCATCATTTTCCCAAATTCTAAAAAACTTCCTTTTAAGTCCAAAATAGATCAACGTAAAATTAGTACCTGAAATAAACATAAACAATATGATGATGTATTCGATAATAGGACTGTTGAATTCGGCTATGCTGCCATCTCTTGTCGAAAAACCACCCGTGGATACTGTTGCAAAAGAGTGATTGATGGCATCGAAAAAGGTCATGTCAAAAATCATCAAAAGTAACGTCTGTATAATAGTAAACGCTAAATAAATAATCCAAAGCCTTTTTGCGGTTTCTTTTATTCTTGGATGTATTTTGTCTTTTGTTGGACCAGGAGCTTCCGCAACAAAAAGTTCCATACCCCCAATTCCCAATAAGGGTAAAATGGCTATGGTCAACACAATAATTCCCATTCCACCGATCCAATGGGTCATGCTTCTCCAAAAAAGTATGCTGTGCGGCATGTCCGATATTTTTGATCCTTCGCTACCCAAAATGGAAGCTCCTGTGGTTGTAAAACCCGACATGGTTTCAAAAAAGGCATCATGAATGCTTGGAATAGCTCCAGATATGAGGTAGGGTAGACATCCAAAAATAGCCAATGATAACCAACCTAATGTTACGATTAGAAATCCTTCTCGTTTTTTAATTTCATCATTTTTATTAGCCAATGTATTGAAACGAAGAAACAAACCAAAGAATAGCGTAATGCCACAAGAAATTAAAAAAGACCAATGCACATCGTCACCATAATACAACGAAAAAGGTATGGCTAAACTCATTAGAATACCGTTAATGATAATCAATGAACCCACTACATGAACTATAACTTTACCATTTATGAGTTGTTTTGACATGGGTAATTTTTGATTACTTATTGAAAGAATTTTTCAATTTTATTAATCGATTCTGTGAGCGAAAAAACTACCGCTTTGTCACCTGCCAACAATTGAAAGTTACCGAATGGAATAAATGCAGCTTCACCTCTTATAACGCCTGCAACATTTGCCGTTTTAGGGAATTTAAGGTCCTTCAGCTGTGCTTGTGTAATTTGAGTACCAGGTTTAACAATAAATTCAATAATTTCTGCGTCAACCCCATGTAAATTAGCTATTTCAGAGATTTCACCTTTTCTAACGTATTTAAAAATATTACTGGCAGCAATGATTTTTTTGTTTATAAGTGTATCAATTCCAATTGATTGTGAAAGATGAATGTAATCAATGTTTTCTACTCGAGCTATGGTTTTTTTAACACCGTGATTTTTGGCAACTAAAGAGGACATAATGTTGGTTTCTGAATCACTGGTAACTGCTATGAAAGCATCCATTTGAGAAAGACCTTCTTCTTCAAGACTTTCAACATCGCGAACATCCATATTTAAAACTAAGGTCTTTTTTAATTGACCAGCAATTTTTTCACATAAATTTCGGTCTTTTTCAATTAAGGTAACTTTGTATTCTTTTTCCAATGCTTCGGCCGTCAATACACCAATTCTACTTCCTCCAAGAATCATTATGTCGTTGATTTCAAATACTTTTTTACCACACAAGTTAATGATGTGATTTATGGATTGTTTGCAAGAAATGAAATAAACAATATCATTAGCCTTTATTAAAGTTGAAGAGGTAATTACAATAGTTTGCTCATTACGGTGAATGGCAATAGGTTTAAATGATAAATTGGGGTTTAATGTTGAACTTTCAGCTACTGTTTTACCAGCTAACGGTGAAGTTGGTTCAATTCCAATTCCAAAAACGGTTAATTTACCATTTTCAAATTCATAATCATCTGTAAAAACAGAATGTTTAATCAATCGGATGATTTCGTCTTTAACTAATTGAACGGGAGATATGATGGTGTCAATACCCAAATCTTTGTAAAACGTATTAAAATTCAACCGATTGGTTTCAATGCTGTCGGTTATTCTTGCAATGGTTCGTTTAGCACCTAATTTTTTCCCAATGATGGAAACTAGCAAATTAGTTTCCTCTGAAGAGGTAACCGCAATTAGCAATTCGCAATTAGAAATTTTTGCTTCTTGCAAAACATCAAAAGACTTAGCATCACCTGCAATAGTAAATATGTCGAGGTGGGAAGAAATGTATTGTAAGCGTTCTTCATTTTGATCAATTAGATAGATATCTTTTGATTCACTTGAAAGCAATTTAGCTAGATGGTATCCTACTGCACCTGCTCCGGTAATGATGATATTCATTTAATCAATGCTTTTTTGAGTGCACAAAAGTAATGATATAAATAGGTTTTTGCTTCGATTTATTAAAAATCTTATTTAAGATTTTCTCGGTTCCCATTATAAAATGGACACATTTCTAAAACCATTTCTTGCTTTTAAAATAAAATAAAGGTCCAATTACCAAAATTAGCATTACTCCCAAAACAATAAAGTATCCACTTGGGTGACTCAATTCGGGCATGTATTCAAAGTTCATCCCGTATACACCAGCAACAAAAGTTATAGGAATAAAAATACTCGAAATAATGGTTAATGTTTTCATTATTTCATTCAATTTTTGGCTTTGTAAAGAGAAAAATACATTTGCTGCAGTTTCTAATTGTTTCGTTTGAAAATCCAATTCTTCGATTAATATGTTGGTGTGATCTTTTAAATCAACGAAATATTTTATGTTGGATGATTTGATGGCTTTGTGATCTGATTTTTCTACCGTAGTCAAAAATTCTCTGATAGGTGCCAAAGATCTTTTGATTCTATTTAATTGAATCTTAATATCTTCAATTATTTCAATGTTAAAAGATTTTAAATTAGAAAGAATGTATTTATAATCTAATTTTTCAATTTCATCAAATGATTCATCGAGTTTTTGGTAATAATTTTCCAAAACGGCCTCTAACAAAGTGTACAACAAATAATCATGTCCCATTTGACAAATTATGCCTTTGTTTCCTTTAATACGCTCTCTAATGTGGCCAAAATGTTGTCCTCTTCTTTCCTGAAAACTCAATAAATAATTGGGGCCTAAAACAAAACTTATTTGATCAAATGCCAAATCGTCAATTTTACCGTTAACGGTTTTAACACTAAAAAAAATATAGTTTTCGTATTCTTGTACCTTAGGACGAATAGTGGTGTCTAAAATATTTTGAATAACTAATGAATCTAAGCATAAATAATTTCCAATCTGTTCAATTATGGATTCATTATGAAGTCCGTGTAAATTAAACCAAGTATTATCCTTTTCAGAAATGTCAAACTTGAATTTTGAAAAATCAAAATCATTTATTTCAGACAAAAATCCAGTTGCATCATAATTAATAGTTTGAGCTTCTATTTTTATGGATGTATTGTTTCCGTTGTAATTTTTTTTTGATGGTACTACAGATTTGTTAGTTCTTCTTTTTTTGCTCATACACTAATTAATTACAACTTTTAAAAAATGAAAAGCCGACATAACCAAATACAATCCAAGCTATACCTTTTAATAAAAAGAAGGTAAAGCCAATCCAACCAATTTTTTTTAAGAATTTTTTGGTTTTATTTGTATCCGTTTCACTTGTAGGAGTAATCATCTTATATTCAGCACAGATTAGAAGTCAAATTATCAGAATTCAAAAGTACTTATTTTTGTTTTGTTGTAGGAAGGGTAAGTTACAAAATAGTTAACAAAATGACCAAAAGCAGCATAAATGATTTATTTCAAAAAACGTTTATTAAATAAAATGTAACCAAAATTTATAATAAAACTGTATGGATTTTCTCGTGC
Organism: uncultured Flavobacteriales bacterium; assembly: GCA_964419055.1. Classification (GTDB taxonomy): domain Bacteria; phylum Bacteroidota; class Bacteroidia; order Flavobacteriales_D; family Parvicellaceae; genus CAYQNU01. The sequence continues at coordinate 75,885 of CAYQNU010000005.1, forward strand.
CGTATAATAATTCACTCCGGCAGAAACGGGACCCAAAGGTGAATGATAAACAAAAGAGCCCGATCCAATGATGCTGCTTTCGCCCAAACCATCTTCATAATAAGCCTGATTAAAACTATTGCTTTTTACGGCAAAGTAGGGCCTAAAATAATATCCTTCTAATCGAAAATCAATATTGGTAGCCAATTTAATTACAGACTGCAATCCTAAAGCACCATAATTGAACGTTGAATGGTCACTTATGAAAAATGTTTTGCTTTCCGGTATGGGTTGAAAACTATGAGAGATAATAGTTGTGGCAGTATAATTGTCTAAAAATTTATTGGTGTAAATGGCAGCTAATTCTGTTGAAAAGCCCAATTGAAAAGTTCGATTGATTTTAAAATATTTTTGAGCTGAGATTTTACCTATCCACCACGTTTGAAGTATGTTTTCGGCAGGTAAAGATAGAGCAGAGGTGCTACCAGGAGTTGAATTTTCTAAACCGTTAAAATATTTACCCGAAATAAATAGTCCAAAACCTTCAGAAGCATATTGTTTCCGATTGAGAGTGGATTGCTCATACAAAATAGATGCAACTGTACCGGTAAGTGTGGTTAAATCAGCGGTGTCACTTGGACTAAAATTGGCTGTTTGATAATAATTATTATCCAACTCACCGTATGCTCCTCCAATTGTAAGTTTGCCAAATGTGCTCACAGGTAATATTAAATCTAAACCAGCAAATTGTTCGTTTTCGATGATATAAGACGGTTTGGCTTCTTCAAAAAAGGTAGCAAAACTCTTAAAATAATCCCATCGATTATTAATTCCATAAGCTCTTAATGAAAAAGGATATTTGTAATTAAAATCAAATTTCACACTTCCTAAAATTGAACCGTAGTATTTTCCAAAATAGGAGTTAACTTCTGCACTCAATCCAATTTTACGCAAATTAAAATATTCAACACCTAAAAAGGCAGTATTTATGGGACTCGAAGAAAATACCCCTCCAAAACTTACGGCAAATGGTCGTTCCAACTGAACCTCCAATTCCAAGGTAAATTTCCCTGTTGATGGATTAAATACCGCAATGGGGTACATAAATTTTATCTTATTGTCTGCTATTAATCTAAAATATCTCTTTTTCATTGTGGCTTCATCCACAAAATCGTCTTTATACATAAGAGATTTTCTAATAAATGATTGAATATATGGACTTGCTCCTTTTACCACTATATTATCAAAAACCAATGGAATGGCTTTTTTGTGGAATTGATAACGCCTTTTCATTAATTCAGCAGGATTGCTTCTTTCGTGAATTATTGATTTAATGGAATCCATAATATTCATAGTGGCTTCATATCCTGCTTGTATGGCTTCATCAGCTCTATCAAAAGCGAATAGACTGATGTCTAATTTAGGTTCTAACAATATACCGTTATCACAGATTATGCTTGAGGGATTACGATTGATGATCATTGCTCGTAATTGTGAAAACACATCATCAGGATCTGGAGGACTTGCCGTATCTGAAAAATTAACTCCAATTATGATATCTGGAAAAAACTCGTCATACATAACATCTGTTGGGAAGTTATTATACAATCCGCCATCAAACATGAGTTTCCCGTTCACTTTAATGGGCTTTAGATATCCCGGAAAAGTCATAGAAGCCCTAACCGATTGATATAAGTCACCCGACTTAAATACAACCGATTTTTTACTACTGATATCTGCAGCAATACAACGAAAGGGAACGAACAAACTATCAAAATTGTAATGGGCCGCTGCACTTATGGGTGCATAATTGGTCATACCTTCAAAATCAACTAAAATGGGGTTTGTGAAATTAGTGGGTATTATTTTAGTTAGGGAGAAATCTTGGGTTAAACGAATTTTAATCCAATTGGCATCCAAACTTTCTTTTCTAAAAAAATGTTCAAATTCAGGTTCAATTCCACCAGTTGCCATTAAGAGATATTTAGGTGTTTGAACCAAAGAATCAATCATTTTGGGAGGAAGGCCCGCGGCATACATTCCACCAACTAAAGCACCGGCACTTGTACCCGTAATGTAATCGATAGGAATATTGTTTTCTTCTAAAGCCTTTAAAACGCCAATATGCGCATATCCGTAAGCCCCACCACCACTCAGCACTAATCCCACTTTTTGACTAAAAAAAGGGTTAGATAAACATAAGATAAGCAGAGTTAAAATGAGTGGTTTTGGATTCAAAAGGGTATTTTTTTACAAAATTGATTAATTCAAACTGTTTATCCAAAGAAATAGTGCTAAAGTTTTATAAATAATTGGGTTAACAAAACAATAGATAACTGCTCATTCTTTCAAAATTTGTAAAAAATAAATTGTACATTCAAAATATTGTTGTTTATTTGTCGGAAGATTTCCAAACAAAATGAACTAAGGAAATCAATTATTAATTTTTTATTTTTATTTTATGAACATTTTTGTAGCCAATTTGAACTATGGCATTACAGGTGAAGATTTGAAAGAAATCTTCGGAGAGTACGGAAACGTAACATCAGCAAGAGTAGTAACTGATAGAGAAACTAGAAGATCTAAAGGTTTTGGTTTCGTAGAAATCGAAAGCGATTCTGATGCTCTTAAAGCAATTGAGGAATTAAATGAAGCCTCAATTAAAGGAAGAAACATAGTAGTGAAAGTTGCTGAACCAAGCAAACCACGTGACTAGTTCTTTTTGTAATTGAGTAAGTTCTTACTTAATAACATTAAAAAGTCCAAGCGGTAACGTTTGGACTTTTTTGTTTTTGGCATTTGGTGAAATTCAAATCTATTTCTCTTTCATTCTATAAACAGGCTCGAAATACGTTTCATTGAAAAAATCAATAAAGTACAAATTATCAAATCCATTAGGAAGTTTACGGGTAGGATAAATATCCTCTTTTACTGTGTTGGTAAAAATATGTTTGAGTAATTCGGTGCAATAATATTGAGTAGTATCGTCCAAATTAAATTGATAGTCAAATGTTTTTTCCATTTTTACATATCTCATAGCATCTTTCTGCATGAGGTTCAATATTGAATCCGAATAATTAGGACGGATAATGATTATTGAAGAATCTATTGCATGAGCAACAAATTTATTTAAAGTACACGGTTGCACTCCGTCTCTTCCATTATAATCGTCACTAATGGCGTGGATTACATACAAAGATGTATCTGATTTGATTACCATCCCGCAATGAGAGAGAGGTATTTCTTCATTCAAAATTTGAATCAATTGTGAACTTAATATTCCATTGCCTTTTCTCAAAATGATTTCTCCTCCTTTAAGTTGATCAATCACTTCCTCTGGTAAGGTTGGGATAATTTTAGAAGGTTTTTCTTGCGTTGTTCCTGTGCAACCCGAAGCCGCAATGATTAAGATAAAAACTATAAAGCATAGCGTATTTTTCATGAAATTCATATTGCTATTAAACAAAAAATCCCTTCTAAGATAACTTAAAAGGGATTTTATAATTATTTGAATTAAAAATTACATTTCTTCTTCAACAGCAGGAACTTCCACAGGAACTTCCATATCCATTCCTTCACCATCCATCATTGGGTCCATTTCCACATCCATTCCTTCATCCATACCTTCTAATCCAGCATCTTTTTTGAAATCTACTAACCAATTTCCGTCAACTTTTTTCAAGTTGTAAGTAGTTCCCATTTTTTCAGCAGCAGCAGCATCTTCGTAAGTTACCTCACAAGTACAGTTGTCACCATCTTCTTTACATTCGATAGATTTGATTTTAACTTCAGCTTTTTTCTCATCTTTTGGAGCCATAGCCATCATTCCTTTGATACCATCAATTATTTCGTGAGATTCTTTTGTAGCCAATTCTTTAGCAGCATCCCATTCTTGGTTAGCGAAAGCTGTTACAAATGCTTCAGTAACCGCTTTTGGATCTTGTTTGTTAATTCCGCAAGCTGTGAATAAAGAAGCGGCAACAAATAACATTAAAACTTTTTTCATTGTAATTTTTTTTGATTTTTTATTAAGGCTGCAAATGTAGTTAAATTTTTAAAGTAATTCGTTAAAATTTGTAAAAAAAAGAGTTAATAATGTAACCAATTTAAAAATATACTTCAATCAAATAATGTATTTTAGTTATACAAATCGAACTTATCCTTTCTTTTTGAAAAGTAAACATAAATAATAACCTACTTTACTTTTATTTTCTCTCCAATTTTTAGAATCTTGGTTTCTTTAATTCCGTTTAATTCACATAGCTTTTTAACGGTAGTTTTATTTTTCAAAGCTATTTCATACAATGTGTCTCCCGATTTTACGGTGTGGTAAGAACTTGTAGAAGTTGTTTTTTTAGGTTCACTTGATGTTTTTTCATCTTCTGAATCAGAGGGTGGTTTGGTAGTCGTAGATGTGCTCTTTTTTGCTCCATATAAAAAGAGATCCTTGTGAACTAATAAATTTTCTTCAATTAGAACATTGTTTTTGAAATCTATTATTTCCTCAGGATTTAATGCGTTACCTAATAAACGAACTTCAAAGTGTAAGTGGTCACCAGTTGAACGACCAGTATTTCCACCCAAACCAATTACCTCTCCGGCTTTTACTTCCTGATTGGCCACAACAAAAGTCTTAGATAGATGCGCATAATAGGTCTCTAAACCGTTGTAATGTCTTATAATAACTAAATTCCCATATCCACTTTCGTTGTATTTTGCATAACGTACAATACCATTAAAAGCGGCCTTTAAAGAATCTCCAGTAATGCAATCTACATCAATTCCATAATGAAAACGTTTACCTCTATATTTGAAAGTTGAAGTAACCATTCCAGGGTGCGGCATACAAAATTCTAAATGACTGTCGTCAATAGTACAAAGCCACAGAGTATCAGGTAATGATGCTAAGTCAGCCGCAGCAGTATGAGGCATTTCTGTATTCCAATCTTCTGCCCAACCCCGTGCCTGACAAATAGAACTCAATACAGGATTTGTAACGCCATCAAAGTTAATCATTCGTATAAATTCCCAACTTTTATCATTAAATAATACAAGGGTGTCTTTATCGGTATAAACCGTATCAATTGGGCTTCTTGATTGGGCTAATGTAATTAATTGAGTACTCAAAAGTATCAAAAAAAGGGTAGTGAAAAGGGAGTTGAATATATATGTTTTATGAATTTGAATTGCAATCATCAGTAGGAATTTGAAAATTAAAAATTTTAAAAACGAAAGGCAAATATAAAGTATTTTTATCTTTTGTAGCTCGGAATAATCAAGTGAGCACCTAATCCAATTGAAAAATACTGATAATTTTTGTTAAAATCACTTTCAATATAACCCGGAAAATAGTCAATTGAAAGATTGTTGGGTAAAAAATAAGCTCCTGTATTTACATAATTTACGGTCAATCCAACAGCCGTTAATTCACTGGCTTTCAAATAAACTCCAAACTTTGGTTCAAAACTTACACCATTTTGAAAATACGCTATTGAGGTTCTATTAGATCGAGTAATTAATGTAGTATAACCTATTTTGGCCTCTAATTCAAAAAAAACGCGTTCAGACACTTCTCTTTTGTAGGATGATATTAGAAAAGGAGTGTATGCTGTAATTTGCCCATTAACAATGATGCTTCTAAATTGTGTGCTGATTACTTCCCAATGCGAATATTTTGCCCCGATTCCTATTGAAAATTTACCTTCAGCCAAATAGTATTGGTAAGATAGATCGGTATCCAATAATCCTGACATGTAATTTTGAAAAGGTTTATTGCGCAATGCCGTGGGTAATTTAAAATCTATTTTGATGCTATGCGAAGTAGGTGAACCTCCAAATTCTTGTGCATGGACAGATTGATAAGTGAAAATACAAAGTAGTATTCCCAACAATACAGCACCATATTTTGAATTAATTATCAATGATAAATTTTTTAGATATATTTTGCAAAGGTGATATAAATTGATAATAATACAACCCATTCGGGTAGTTAGTTGAGTTAAATAAAATGGGATGTGTTCCAGCTGAAAATTCTTGATTAACCAAAGAAACCAATACTTTTTCGTTCATATCCACAATTCTAAACTCAACGTGTACCGGTTCCACCAATTCAAAACCAAATTGCACTGTACCTTTGGCATAAGGAGGTTTTAATTCGAATACATTAGCGTATTTTACGGTTATTTTTTTTGCTTTTCCTCGTCCAAAACGTATCATTAATTTGCGATAGGCTATCAATAATAAATAAAGTGCAACCAGTATACTTAATGCAATCAATATATTGGCAGTAATTCTACCAGCTGTCCCACTATTCCACAATTCTTTAAACATATTGTTGTCTATTTTTTTGTAAAATTACTATAATTAAGGGATTTGGAAAGCTCTGTTGAAAAAATTGGCATAAGCTTGACCTTTTCAAAAATTAAAGAATCATTTTCAAATGGTACTAATTCTCTTATAATTTCACCTGAATTGACAAAGGAAGATAGTTTGATGTCACTTATTGTCCAATCAAGCTGATGAGCTAATTGAGTTAAATCAATAAGTCTATTATGCTCTAAATAGCCTAAATCACTCAATAATTGAGCTGCTGTATGGGCGTCTTGGGCATTTAAAAAATCCAATTTTAGTTTGGAAAGTCGTTGCTCAAAATTTCTATAAGCAATAATTATTTCCCCAAAAGTCGAGTAATTGGTGATGAAGGGAAAATCTTTGGATACGATTTCTGTGGGAGGTTGCAAATGCAATAAAAAGGCTTGAGCTTCGGATAGCTTCTGTAATTTTTTAGAACGTGACCAGCACACTTGTGGTGTGTGATAGGTTTTTAAAATAAATTGTTTAATTTCAAAAAGTTGATTCATCAAATCTTCTTCCCAAGTTTCATCAGCTCGAGCTCCAATCAATGTTAATGCTTCTTGATTATTCATAGGGCAAATTTAGTATAAACCTTAGGTTTTATATAAGAAAAAATCTAGTTCAAATTAAATAAAAAATAATTTAAATAACTCAATAATCCTTATTGTTAAGTAGGCAGTTTTGCTTCCTCATCCAGACTTTTTAGTTCAATAGTTTCGGTAATAGATAGTTTTGACTTTTTACTGTAAACATCAATCACTACAATGATGGCAATAAAAGACCAAATGGGAACAGACGCTTTATCGGTGTCCATATAATTGTTCAAAATTCCGTGCACAAAATAAGTGACTAAAGATAACATCACCATCATTACCACTCTTTTTAATTGTTCATCTTCTAAACGAAGATATAATTTGGAAGCCGTATAAAAAACAACGATTAATAACCATAAAATGCTCACTAATCCCAATAGACCTTGCTCTGCTAATGGCCCTAGATATTCACTGTGAGCATTGCCTCCATCGCCAAAATTGGTGCTAATTATGGTTAAATCATTTGAAGATTGAAACGGAGCGTAAACCTTTGCGTAGGTTCCTGGACCCCAACCAACTAATGGGCGCTCTTTAAAGAGAGCAATGGCTGAATTCCAACGATTGAGGCGTTCCAAATTACTAGCATCTGATGAAACATTACTCATCGACTCAATTCGTTCTCCAAAATCTTCTGTTGTATGCTCAGCATCATTTTTGCGCAACATATATTGTATTTCTGTAAAGTTCAGTGCTATAAAACTTCCAACAATAATGGTTGCGGTCATCAAATAACTAAATTTTATTTTGAATACAAATAATAAATAAACGCCTCCAGCTGCTACTACGCTTAACCAAGCAGCTCTTGTGTAGGAATAAAAAAGGGCTACTGAAAAAACGATAAAAAGTAAAAAAATGAAACTCCGTGTTACCGGTGAATATTTTTTATTGAATAACATAAACAAAACCACAATATAAAACATGGCAATAATAGCTCCATAGGATGTATGATCTTTAAAAAAGGGATTCATTATCCAATGCCCTATTTCTTCGCTGAAACCGTGTAACGAGTGTTTAATTAACGTAAAAATCAATACAAAAGCTAAGGGTAACGTATAGGCCCACATAAATCGATTGAAATTTTTGAAATCTTTCCTGAAAAACCAGCAAGCAAAAAAGTAACACGGCACAATAAACCATAATCGTGAAATGAAAAATTTTATTGAAACCAAGGGCATCTCACTGGTTAAGGAGGTCATTAAAATCCAAGCTAGATGAAAATAAATGGCAATACTAATGGGGTGATTGAAATAGTCTGTATCTCTTTTGGTGGTTCCTTTGATTTGTTTGTAAAGAAAAAAAGCCAAAATAACCACTAATAAAGGTTCTGTAGGTAAATAAATACCTAATCCACCTGATAATTCCTCAAAATTTACCGATAAAGGAGTGAAAAAAACGATGAATAAAAATAAATAATCCAGTGCAAAAAAAGCAGCATAAACAGCTAACAATGCAATCGGTAATAAATTTAATAAGTAAAAATCTTTAGTAACATACAATATACAATTAGCACCTAAAAATAGCATGCCTAACAAGTATAACAGTACGTTTTTTTTCAAAGAAATCATTTCTTTTTTTCTTGAGCTTTAAGTTCTTTTATTTTTTCATAAAAGAGCAAAAGTACTAAAGAAAAGAAAATGGTTCCAAAAGTTGAAACAACCACAATCAGCCAACGAACAGGGTAGGATTTTCTAACAGGTAATGAGGCCGTTTCGATGGTGAATTTATGGGAAATGGGCTCAAAAGCATTGGTTTCTGATTGTTCATAAATAGAGGCCATAGTAGCAATTCGATCTTCCAAAAATTCTAACTCAATTTCATACGATTTTAAAGCGCTTCCATACAACTCGGTCATATTCAATTTTTTTTGAGTAGACGTTTTTTCTTCATTGGTTTTAGCGTTGATTAATTGAGTAACTAAACCTTCATATCCATCCATAGTTACTACGCCTAGTTGAGTCAGATTAGACATCGTGTCTTTAATTGTTTGACGTTCAACAATTAATTTTTCCAATTTTGCTTTTTTGATTTTGTAATCAATAAGCGCTTTTTCTTGAATGATTTGATTTCGTGCACTGTCATAAAGCTCAGAAATATAAGCAGCAATATACATAGCTGTATCTGGACTTCTATCGTAAACATTAATCAATACTGCTCCTTTACTATTTCTGTCAAATTGAATATATTCCTTATAGGTTTCGTTTAAATAATACAGTTTTAAATTGGATGAAGTATCGATGCGGTAGTGTTGCATCAAATTAAATTTAGAGACCACTTTTTCACGAATCATAGAAGATTCAAGAATTTGAAGCATTTGCTCAGTAGCTTCTTTTTCACCAAAAGCGGTTGGATCTTGCTCATTGGTCAATTTATCACTGTAGATTACCGAACTTGACATAGTAGGGTAGAGAACGACAGTAGATTTAAAACGTTCTTCAATGATTAACGAAATAATACTGGATACAATGGCGGCTAAAACACCTAAAATAATAACTATTTTTCTGTATTTCCATAAAAATGAAAGGATATCTAAGGCTGCAAATTCTTGATTGTACGAGTTTTTTTCAGACATGTGTTATGAATATATGATGTTCTATTTTTTTATCGGCCGGCAAATTTAGCTTTTATTTATTTTGGCTGCTTGGCTAACTCAAATAAAAAAATATTATTGTGATTGGAAAATGAGGTTTTTTTAACAATTCACAAAAGTATAATTATCCTAACTCCTTAAATTAGTTGGTTTAACAAAATTCTTAGGTCGAACACACGTTATTTTTTTAACGCTTACACAAGTCATTTGAAAATATAAGTATCTTTGAATCGATTTTTAACATTAATAATGAAACGTCTTCCCTACATCAAAATAAGTTTTTGGATACTTTTTAGTGTAATCACATTATTACTCTATTTTGTTGTACGTAACAATCCACAAAACAATCATTTGAGAAGCATTCCTTCGCAAGCTGAAAATGTGATTGTGTTAGATTTAAACGAGTTGATATTGAGTTATAAAAATCTCATTGAAGAAGATCCCTCTCAATTGGATTCTTTATTTACAAATTTTATAAAAGATCAAGAAGAGGATCCCGATTTTGAAATTCCTGCAGTCACTCCTTTCCAAAAAGTAGCCATTTATTTTTTAAGTGATGATGTTCAAAACATTGATTTATTATTGTTTTGTTTGGAAGCTTCTTCTATTGAAGGACTAATTAAAATGGTTAATCGATATGAAGAAACAGTCGAATTTACTGATTTTGAAGGTGGTCAAATAGTGTATTTAAAAAAATCCAATCTAGGCTTCCTTCAAAAAGGCTCAACAGTTGTGTTTGTTAGTCCGTTGGCACTTCGATTTTCAAATGATGAAATTGATTTGGCTTTACTTCAAAATCAATTCAAACATCATTTTGGTTCTGAAAAGAAGTTGGCCGATCTTAATGCAGACTTTGCCAGTATCATTACTACCAAAAATCACATTGATTACTGGAAATCGAATGGTTCTAATTTAGTAGATAACATTGGTGGACAAATATTGAAATTAACCAATGCAAATTTTATTAGAGAAAATCATTTAATGCTGAATGTGAAAGATGAAGGGTTACTTTTTACTACAAAAATGACTTTTGCTTCTGATGATGTGTTGCGTGTAAAAGAAGATAACACACCTTTAGTTCTGAACGCAAACGAAAGTTTTAAGTTCAGTGCATCTATAAATCCAAGTATGATGTCGGATGTTTTTGAAATGTTAGTCCCTCAACAGCAACAATTTTTATTAAAGGATTGGACAGGAAGTATGTGTATGTCGGTTCATGGATTTGATGTGGTTTCATTAAAGCAAATACGACAACCAGAAATGGACACAACAGGATTGTTGAAACCATCGAGTGCTCAAAAAAGCGATACGGTGCCTTTAAATAATAATGAGCTGTTGAGTTATCCTATGTTTCAGTTATCTTGTGAACTCAATATTAATGATATAACTGAATTTAAAAAAGCTATAGAAACAAACCCAATGATTAAAAAAGAGCAGGATTTGTTTTATTATGAATTGCCCAATATTTTAGTAGAGCGCACGGATAAATCTACTAAAACTTCATCAATTGCTGTTCAGCGCATTTATTTTTATTTGAAAGATAATCACCTTATTTTCACCCCATCATCTATCATTGATGAATCATTTTTGCCCGAATATCGCACGTTTTCATTGGCTTTTAGTTTTGACAACTTATCCAAAACGTATGTACCTAGAAATAAGATTGATTTTTTTGCAATGTCTTTTATTCCAACATTTGATTTAGAATCTTTTTCTATGAATTATGTAAATGCTCAAGGTAATAAGGTTGAATTGAAAGGGTCTTTTACTCTTAAAAATAAAGATATCAGTCACTTACTAAAGTTACCTTTATTGATGCTTAAGTTGAGCGAGATTGAATTTGGGGATGTTTTGAAAGCTATGTAGTGTTATTCAAAATCACTACAATTTTGGGTTAGGTCATTAGATCTTTTTTATCAAAAAGTTGTTCCATTAAATTGTTGAAATTATTTTTTATTACGTAATTTTTTTACGGTGACGATAGTGTATATTTGTCCAATCAAATTAAAAATCAAAGAAATGGCAGAAGCAAATTCAGAAAAATTAAAAGCATTACAAGCAACGTTAGAGCGTTTAGATAAATCATACGGTAAAGGAACTATTATGCGTTTGGGTGACAATGTAGTAGAGAAAATGGAAGTTATTTCTACGGGTTCTATTGCCTTAAACAAAGCATTAGGAGTGGCTGGTTTTCCAAAAGGGAGGATTATTGAAATTTATGGACCAGAATCTTCTGGTAAAACTACATTAGCTATACATGCTATTGCTGAGTGTCAAAAGAAAGGTGGAATAGCAGCAATTATAGATGCTGAACATGCATTCGATCAATTTTATGCTAAAGCTTTGGGTGTTGATACTGATAACTTATTAATTTCTCAACCCGATAATGGTGAGCAGGCATTGGAAATTGCCGATAATTTAATTCGCTCTGGCGCTATTGATATTTTGGTTATTGATTCCGTGGCTGCATTGACGCCTAAAGCTGAGATTGAAGGAGAGATGGGAGATAGTCAAATGGGATTACAAGCTCGATTGATGTCTAAAGCTTTGAGAAAACTAACCGGGTCTATTCATAAAGCAAACACATGTTGCATTTTCATTAATCAATTGAGAGATAAAATTGGGGTTATGTTTGGAAACCCAGAAACTACAACTGGAGGTAATGCTTTAAAATTTTATGCTTCAATTCGTGTAGATATTCGTAGAGCAGCAGCCATTAAAAATGGAGAAACGTTAATTGGAAATCGCACGCGTGTTAAGGTGGTTAAAAACAAAGTAGCTCCACCATTTCAACAGGCAGAATTTGATATTATGTATGGTGAAGGGATTTCTAAAATAGGCGAAATCATTGATATGGGTGTTGATCTAAACGTTATTAAGAAAAGTGGTTCTTGGTACAGTTATGGTGAAACAAAATTAGGTCAAGGAAGAGATGCTGTTAAGGATTTACTTAAAGATAATCCAGAACTTATGGAAGAATTAGAAAAATTAGTTGTTGAACAATTGGGTTAATTCAAAAATTTTATAAATAAAAAAAAGTCCTGTCGTATTCGTTCGGGACTTTTTTTTGCATTATTTTCAAGCAGAGTTAATTTTCAAAAACAACTTCTTCTAGGTAGATTTGGTAGTTTTCAAGTCGAGTCTATTCTCGATACAATTTTCTATTTTACTAATGATTTTTCCAAAATCACAGTAAAATATACGAAAATCACTCGAACTGACTTAAGATGAGAAGTAGTTATGGAAGGTGTTTTCGTCTTCGGTCTGTTTTCGATACAAATTCTTGATTTTGTAAATTCTTTTCTGCCGAAAAGAAAACAAAATACTAAGAAATCTTCCGATAATTATCGGAACGAACTGACTAAAGATGAGAAGTAGTTATGGAAAATGTGATCGTCTTTGGTCTGTTCTCGATACAAATTCTAGGCTATTTTTATGGGACCACTGCCCACTTGATCACAGATGTATGAATTGTTTTGGCAAAGAGGAGCTAACTCATTTTTTATAAATTCCAAAATGGTTTCCTTTTCATTGAAAGGGTAGAGTAGATGTACATTTGCACCGGCATCCAGTGTGATGATAGGATGTAAATTGGTTGATTTTCTAAATGACCAAACCTTTTCAATAATTTGAAGTGTATTGGGTTTCATCAAAATAAAATAAGGCATGGAAGTCATCATCATAGCGTGTAGCATCAAAGCTTCACTTTCCACAATGTCAGTAAATGTTTTTAAATCACCCGATTTTAAAGCATTTAATAAATTAGAAAGATTAGTATGAGCTTGCTCAAATCGTTTTTCAGCAAATGGATGCCCAAACATTAAATTATGTCCTTCGGTGCTTCCCACTTCCTTTTGACCTTTATCTACTAATAATATGGTGTCTTGAAAGTTAGAAAAAATAGGATGCGCATCGTTAAATGGCGTGGCTATAGTATCAGAGCTTTTTGTAATATCATTATGTGTACCCCAAGAAGCTAAAGTCGGAAAAATAGATCGACACGCACTTCCTGAACCTAAACGAGCTAAAAATGATGCTTTTTCTGTAAATTCCAACCCTGTAAATTTGGGGTTCAATTGTTTTTCGATATCACAAATACACAAGGAAAGAGCTGCCATTCCAGAAGCCGATGAGGCAATTCCACTGCTGTGTGGAAAGGTATTGGTAGTATCAATAGTCAAATTAAGTTGATTCATAAACGGACAATAGGGAACTATCCGTTCCAAAAAAGTAGCAATTTTAGGTTCAAATTTTTCATTTCTAACACCGTCTACCAAAACAATGAAACTCATTTTATTGGCAAACTCATAGTTCAATTGAGTGCGTGTTACACAATTGCTCAACGTAAAACTGATTGAAGGATTGGCAGGAATTTGATTTTCTTTTTTACCCCAATATTTTACCAGTGCAATGTTGGATGGAGCTTCCCAATGACAACTCCCTTTAAAAGTATTGCTTATTGTTAGCGGTTGAGCTATGAATTGTGTGAATTTTTCCATTTTGCAAAATAACATAAAATTGATGTTTCTCAACAAATTAATTGTGATAATGTTTTTTAGGAGTTCAATTTCTTTTAGAATTTTGTAATTAATTTGTCACAAGAATGGAATCGGTTATTGAAATGAATCAATTTTTGGTTACCTTTGAACTTTAATTAATTTTATTTTTTTATGGCATTACAAACAGTTAAATTTGACAACACTAAATCCCCTGAGTTTTTCAAGGAATTAAGTAAAAGAGTTAATGGTTACTTTAAAACCAACAACATTACTCGCTACGGAAATTGGAATATGAAAATTAAGACCGTTTTCATGCTTTCGTTATATTTGGTTCCTCTTATTTTAATGTTAACCGGAGTTATTACAAACACTTGGCTGATCATATTGATGTGGTCGTTAATGGGATTCGGTATGGCAGGAATCGGCCTTTCAGTTATGCACGATGCGTGTCACGGAGCGTATTCTAGTAATGCAAAAGTGAATAGAATTGTAGGTTTAGTGTTACATATTTTAGGTGGTAGTGATACCAATTGGAAAATTCAACATAATGTATTACATCATTCGTTCACCAACATTGAAGGATATGATGAAGATATTGATACCAACGGTTTAATGCGATTTTCACCTAATCAACCGGTTAAAAAAATTCACAAATACCAAGCTTATTATGCACCTTTCTTTTATGGTTTAATGACTTTCTTTTGGTTTATAGCAAAAGATTTCTTAGGATTAGTGAGATATGCTGATAAAGACTTGTTGAAAACACAAAACACAACATTGGCTAAAAGCTTAACAGGTTTAATTTTCAGCAGAATATTTTACATTGCCGTTTTTATTGTTCTTCCAATAGTATTAATTGATATGTCTTGGTGGGGAACCTTATTAGCTTTCTTTTGGATGCACTTTATTGCAGGAATGGTTTTGGCGTTGATTTTTCAACCAGCACACGTAATTAATGAAACAGAGTTTTATGTTCCCAACGAAGATTTAACTGTTGAAAACCATTGGGCTATACACCAATTAAAAACTACTGCAAACTTTGCAAATAATTCACCTATATTCTCTTGGTATGTTGGAGGTTTGAATTATCAAGTTGAACACCATTTATTTCCAAATATTTGTCACGTTCACTATAACAAAATTTCTAAAATAGTAAAAGAAACAGCCAAAGAATATGGCGTTCCTTATTACAGTGGACAATCGTTTTTTGGAGCAGTACACAATCACTTTTCTATGCTGAACAAACTTGGAAAAGGTTTGGTTTAGTAATAGAGTCACACGAAGTTTTTAGTAAAGTCCTGGCAGTTTTGTCAGGACTTTTTTTTGCAAAAACAAAACAAACAATTTACTTATACATAATACAAGGAAAGTCAATATAGCTGAAATTTGCAAAAAAAACATGTCAAATTCCACCAACCTTCGGTATTCCAATTCTCAATCGCCTGAATTTTTTAAAGAATTGAGCAAACGTGTCAATAACTATTTTAAATCCAATAACTTGAAAAAACAAGCCAATGGAGAAATGTATCTAAAAACAGTAATTCTATTGGTGGCTTATTTTTTACCTCTTGTTTTGATGTTAACGGGTGTTATTCAGCATCCCTTGTTGCTGATATTGATGTGGGCAATTATGGGTGTTGCCATGGCTGGAATAGGGCTAGCCGTGATGCATGATGCTTGCCACGGTTCATATTCAAAAAATACTAACGTCAATAATTTTGTTTCAGGTGTAATGCACATTATTGGCGGCAATACCATAGCTTGGAAAATACAACACAATGTGTTGCATCATACCTATACCAATGTACACGGTTATGACGAAGACATTGAAACAGATGGTATCTTACGTTTTTCACCTACTCAGAAATTACTCAAGCATCATAAATACCAATATTTGTTTGCACCTTTTTTATATGGATTGATGACTTTTTTTTGGTTTGCATCTAAGGATTATACGGCTTTAATACGGTATAAAAAGAAGGATTTGTTGAAAACACAAAACACGTCTTTAATCAAAAGCTTGATTGCTTTAACGATCAGTAGAATTGTTTATTCGTGCATTTTTATTGTATTGCCACTAATTTTTTTGGATATAAAATGGTACTACACTTTGCTACTATTTTTTATGATGCATTTTATTGCTAGTTTAATTTTATCCTTTATTTTTCAATTAGCCCATGTTATTCACGAAACAGAGTTTTTTGTGCCTAATGATGAATTATTATTGGAAAATCATTGGGCCATTCATCAACTAAAAACTACGGCAAATTTTGCTAATAAATCTACATGGTTAACTTGGTATTCAGGCGGATTAAATCATCAAATAGAACATCATTTATTTCCTAATATATGTCATGTTCATTATCGAAAAATAGCACCCATAATAAAAGAAACGGCTAAGGAATACAATGTGCCTTACTATGGTGATCAATCTTTTGTTGAAGCGTTAAAAAATCATTTTGGTATGCTCAAAAAATTAGGAACACCAGAATTTGTTGTTTAAAGTTTTCATTGAATGTTAATCAAATGTAAAATAATCAGAAAATTGAGATAATTTCCTTGGTAAATTGCTTTAATTAACTATTTTTTAATTTTATTTGCACCCGATTAATAATTAAACCCAATTCATGCTTTAGCGCCTAATGAAAAATACTTATTTTAACCTTATCGAACAGTCATTTTATTTCCCTCAAGATGGTTTTGACTTAGTAGATGGATATCTAACATTCAATGGAGTTTCCATAAAATATTTAGCAGAAAAATACGGAACACCCTTTAGGTTAATGTATCTTCCAAAAATTGGAGATCAAATTAAAAAAGCCCGAAATTTATTTAACAGAGCTATCAAAGCAAATGCGTATGATGGTGATTATGAATTTTGCTATTGTACCAAATGTTGTCACTTTCACCATGTAATCAGTACAGCACTTAAACACAAAGTAAATTTAGAGACCTCTTCGGCTTTTGATATCGATTTGATAGAAAAGTTATATGAAAAAGGAGAATTAGATAAAGATATTTTGATCATTCACAACGGTTACAAAACCGATGAATACATCAAAAAAATTATTCGTATTCAAGAGAATGGCTTTACCAACTCTATTGTTGTGTTGGACAGTGTACGTGAAATTGAACGTTTGGAGAAATTGTTGGGAACACGAAAAATCAATATCGGTATTCGTATGGCTATTGATGAAGAACCACAATCGGCTTACTATACTTCTCGTTTAGGGATTCGTCACAACGAGATGATTGATTTAGTGAAAAAGAAAATCAAAAACAGCAAACATTTTAATTTAGTGATGTTGCACTTCTTTGTAGATTCTGGAATAAAAGACAGTTTGTACTATTGGGGTGAATTCAACAAAGCCATCAAAATGTACACTCAATTAAAGAAAATTTGTCCTTCTTTAGAAGATTTCAACTTGGGTGGTGGCTTCCCTATTCGTAACCATTTAGGTTTTGAATACGATTACGATTATATGGTTAAAGAAATCGTAAGAAGTATAAAAGAAACATGTATGGCCGCCAAAGTTAAGGAACCTAATATATTTACCGAATTTGGTAAATATACAGTGGGAGAGGCGGGAGCTATCATTTTTAAAGTAATTGAGCAAAAACAACAAAACGATAACGAAATTTGGTATATCGTAGACAACAGTTTGATGAATACCATCCCAGATGCTTGGAGTATCAACGAAAAATTCATTTTGTTGCCCATCAACAAGTGGGATAATGAATACGTAAAAGCAAACATTGGCGGTATCAGTTGTGATCACTCTGATTATTACAATTCTGAGGATTTTAACCAACAAATTATGTTGCCACGTTACTCAGATAACAGTAAAGAACCGTTGTATCTTGGTTTTTTCCATACTGGAGCCTATCAAGATTCCATCAGTGGATATGGAGGAATCAAACATTGTTTAATTCCATCACCTAAACACGTTATTGTTGACCGAGATAAAAAAGGAAACTTTATCGATTACGTATACAGAAACGAGCAAACAGTGGAAGATATGATGTCTATTTTGGGTTATGGTGATGTTAAATCGGATTCAGAAAAGGAAGAGTAGAGGGAAGCTAGACAAAAGACAATAAGACAAAAGACTTTAAGATAAAAGGCAGTAAGAATAAAGATAAAAATTTTGAGATCTTTTGTTTGGGGAATTTTACATAAAAATGACTAATAACAAGATAAAAGAAGTTAGGTATTAGAGGAAATTAATTTAATTTTTAAATGGAATCAATCTAAAATCTAACATCTAAAATCTACAATCTAAAAATATATGAAAGGACCAGTTTCTCAGTTCATCACAGAACATTACAAACATTTTAACGCTGCTGCTTTAGTAGATGCAGCGCAAGGTTATGAAGCCCATTTAACTGCAGGTGGCAAAATGATGATTACATTGGCAGGTGCTATGAGTACAGCTGAATTAGGTAAATCATTGGCTGAAATGATTCGCCAAGGTAAAGTGGACATTATCTCTTGTACAGGTGCCAACTTGGAAGAAGATATAATGAACCTAGTAGCGCATTCACATTACAAAAGAGTGCCCAATTACCGTGACTTATCTCCACAAGATGAGTGGGATTTATTAGAAAACCACTACAACCGTGTTACCGATACGTGCATTCCTGAAGAAGAAGCTTTTAGACGTTTACAAAAACACATTCACAAAATTTGGAAAGATGCCGACACAGCAGGTGAACGTTATTTTCCTCATGAATATATGTACAAAATATTGAACAGCGGAGAATTGGCTCAATACTACGAAATTGATCCTAAAAATTCGTGGATGTTGGCAGCAGCTGAAAAAAACTTACCCATTGTAGTACCAGGATGGGAAGATTCAACTATGGGAAATATTTTTGCTTCGTATGTAATCAAAAATGAAATCAAAGCTTCAACTATGAAGTCGGGTATTGAGTATATGGCTTGGTTGGCCGATTGGTATGTGAAAAACTCAGATGGAAAAGGAGTAGGGTTCTTTCAAATTGGAGGAGGAATTGCGGGAGATTTTCCTATTTGTGTAGTTCCAATGTTATACCAAGATATGGAAATGGAAAACATTCCATTCTGGGGATATTTCTGCCAAATTTCGGATTCAACAACCAGTTATGGTTCGTATTCAGGAGCTGTACCTAACGAAAAAATTACTTGGGGTAAATTAGATATTCATACACCAAAATTCATTGTAGAATCAGATGCCACCATCGTAGCGCCTTTGATGTTTGCCTACATTTTAGGTTGGTAAAATAAATTATTAAGATTAAAAAAGTCCTGATGGAAATTCCGTAAGGACTTTTTTTGTTGGAATACAATTAATTAAAAACAAGTATTTATTGAACGTTCACTTGCAAATAAAATTTTATACTAAAACATTAATTATCTGTGTTGATCAATTAAAATAATGTTTCCATCAGGGTCGGTCACTAATAAACTTGCTGGTCCAGTAGTTGTTTCATCTGCTTCGGCTGTTAGGGTAATGGCTTTTTTCTTGAGTTCTTGTTGAATAACCCTTACATCGTCAAAAGGATCGGTGTTTTGAGCATTTTCATCCCAACCTGGATTAAAAGTGAGCATATTTCCTTCAAACATACCTTGAAAAAGACCAATAAGAGCATTACCATTTTTCATAATAAGATAGTTTTGTTCTAAAGCACCTCCAAAAGATACAAAACCAAGGGTTTCATAAAATTGTTTGGATGCATTTATGTCTTTAACACTAAGGCTAATTGAAAAAGCTCCGATTTTCAACGTACTATCATTAGCAACGGGTTCTTTTACTGTAATTTCCGCTTTTGTTAGTGTATCTTTATTTTCGGTTTTGACAACTTCTTTGTCGGTAACTGAACACTGTGAGCAATGGATATAATAACCGGCCACAAAGGAAAGGGCGCAGGATAAAATGAGAATAAGCACATTTTTTTTAGTCATAGTTTTTTTTGTTTAGTTGGATTCAAAAATACATTTAATTTTTTTAGAACAGTTCGTTTAGTCCAGATTTTCACACACGTTAAAAAAGGAGAACCCTTTCTAAAATCAGGAATCCTCTAAAAAATCTGCTAAAAATCAATAAGTAACATTACTCATTACATATAAACATTCCAAGGCAATTTGATGACTTCTCTCCGTATATTTAGCCTCTTGCAAAGGCGTATTGTCAAAAGCTTTCGGGTCGTCATAAGTAATTCCAATTCTTAAATCCACCCCTGGTATAAAAGGACAATTTTCTTCAGCATCTGAACAAGTCATTACCGCTGCAAAATGAACGAAAGGGTTGGCCTTATCATCATAGGTTTTGGAGTAACAGTTTGTTTTTTCCGTTGTACCTTCGCCAAAAATAACGGTATATATTGGATTGGGCGCTTCACTACTTTGTTCTACAACAAAACCATCTCTTTGCAAAGCAGCTATGGCATTGGTATTAAAAGCCGTGGCTTCCGTTCCCCCTGAAAAGGTATTCACGTTAGGTATGGCGTAATAATGTGCTGCAACCGTTGCCCAAACTTGTCCAAAGTGACTTCTGCGAGAATTATGTGTGCAGATGTATACTAAATTTACTTCTTTTTTGGTCATTAACTGCTCAGTAATATATGCCGATAGACTGTTTAAAATTACTTTTCGATCCTCCGAAATCAATTCAAACTGCTGACTCAATTCAGCGCATAGTTGTTTTATTTGTGAGTTCATTTTTATTTTTTTTAGATATTAGTTGCTAGATTTAAGACAAAAGAAATAAGACAAACGATTGATGATATACGATTGTAGAATGACGATTTACGATTTACGAATTTAAACCTCAAACTACCCAACTTCAATCTAAAATTTAAAATCTAAAATCTAAAATCGTCAATACTTCCACTTATTCGCTAAAGCCACCAATGAAAGCATTACAGGAACTTCAATGAGCACACCTACCACAGTTGCCAAAGAGGCTCCTGAGTTCAATCCAAACAATGCAATGGCCACCGCCACGGCCAGTTCAAAAAAGTTACTGGCGCCAATCATAGCCGCTGGAGCGCATATAGTATGAGGAAGCCGAAGCTTTCGACCAATAAACCACGAAGCAAAGAAAATAAAATACGTTTGTAAGGTCAATGGTACAGCTATTAATAAAATATTAAATGGATTAGATATGATTTTTAGTCCTTGAAAAGCAAATAATAAAACCAAGGTGAGTAACAAAGCAACAATGGAAATCGGTTTTAATTTTGCCATAAAAACTTCCTTAAACCATTTTTCGCCTTTGGTTTTCATCAAATATTTGTTGCTTGCATAGCCCGCCAAAAGGGGAATCACTACAAAAATCACCACCGAAGAAATTAAGGTATCATATGGGATTCCGAGTTTTTCTTTATCTACGAAAATAGAATCTACGCCCAACCAATAAAACAACAAACCTACAATGGGAATAAAAGCTATTAACAAGATTAAATCATTGACAGAAACCTGAACTAATGTATAGTTGGCATCACCTTTTACTAAATACGACCACACAAAAACCATGGCGGTGCATGGTGCTGCACCTAATAAAATGGCACCAGCAATGTATTGTTCGGCATCTTCAGGTGTGAGCCAGGCTTGATACAGTTTATCAAAAAACAACCATGCAAAAAAGGCCATTGTAAAAGGTTTTACCACCCAGTTGATGAACACTGTGAGGCTCAATCCTCTCATATTTTTAGATACTTCCTTAATGGATGAAAAATCAATTTGCACCATCATGGGGTATATCATCAACCAAACCAAAATGGCTACAGGAATGTTTACCTTTGCGATTTCCCAATTACTCACTATTTGAATGGATTCGCCCATCAATTGACCCACTCCAATGCCTACTCCGATGCACAACAGCACCCAAAGTGTAAGATATTTTTCGAATTTACCCATTTTTAATGACGTTAGATATTAGATAGTTGAAAAAACGTAACACGTAATACGTTGTACTTTTCTCCTAACAACATTTCCCTCCTGGTGCACAAGCGTTTTTAGTGTTTTGTAAATCGGCCATGCTCATTTTGGGTTTTAGTTGACTTTCAGGAATACCGCATTTGTCTTGTGCTAGGCAATTGGTCAATTTTTGAGTCAATTGAAAGTACATTCCGTTATATTCTAACCCATATTTACCAATGGTATCTCCTTGATATTCTACTTCTACTTCGTGATCTTTGATTCCCAACACTTTTTCTGAAAGTGTAATGATATCGATTAATTTTTTGGGAGCTAATCGATGATCTACATCATTGGCTTCCCATAGTTGAAAACTAACCACTGTTTCATTTCTTACCGTTCCTCCACAATCGATGAAGTTTTTGGTTACCAAGCCTACTTCTGTAACGTGAAAATGATCACTTACAAATTGATTGTTGGGCAACTGAAAATTAATGGCTGTAAGCGTTTTTAACACTTCTTTTACTTCTGATAATTTCATTATTTTTATTTTAGATTTACGATTTACGATTTACGATTGATGACCTTGGATTAATTTTATAGCAGTAGTTTCAATCTATTTTTAATTTACGATTTTAGAAGTACGATTGACGATTTAAAAACTTGAGTTAAATTTGAAGCAGTAGTTTCAATCTACAATCTAAAATCTACAATCTAAAATCTAACATCTACAATCTTCAATCTACCTTCGTCAATCTTAACAACATTCTCCTTTCATTTTTATTTTTTTACTTATTTCATTAAAATACTGTTCGAGTTCATGGAGGGTATCTTGGTTAAGGCAGTAGCATACTGAGGTGCCTTCTACGGTTCCTTTTATTAATCCCACGTTTTTTAGTTCTTTGAGATGTTGAGAAATGGTGGGTTGGGCAAGAGGTAATTCATTTACAATATCACCACATACGCAGGTTTCTACCGTGAGCAAATATTCTACTATAGCTACTCGAGCAGGATGCCCCAACGCTTTTAGCAACAACGCCATTTGGTTTTGTCTGTCATTAAAGTTATCTGTTTTGGTTATTCCCATTTTTTGAACCTCTTTTATTTATATATTGCAATATTACGATTAATGATTGATATAACAAGAATAAATTTCAGTAAAATTCAAAAAAGTTTTAATCTTCGTCCCATACAGATTCTATTTTAGTACCCGAGTAGAGATCCATTTGTTCGCGATCGTCTTGTGTAAATGGGAGTTTTTGGAGGTGATTTACGTTGACGGTGTAATGGTCAAATTCACATTCCACCGTTCCCGTGATAGCATACACGCCTTTGCCTCTAAAAGGAAATGCTTTGAGAGCCATGGGAAAATGCACCGTATCAAAAAAATGGCCTTCTCTGTCGGTAAAAAAACCAAAAGCCATGTACTCACCTCGGTTAGTCTTACTCACTTTTACAGTTACTAAATAGCCTAAAATGGTAATGCCTTGCTTAAGTAATTGGGGTAGGTGTGTGGCTTGGTGTTGCGCGGCATCAGCAAAGGGAATCAAGCTATCGGGGTTTATCAATTCAAATGGATTGCGTAGCGCAAAACCTAAAAGTTCTTTTTGGTCAAACGAATCGAGCAAGGGATGCAAATCAAATTCGGGCAACCCATTGCCTAACGTGTAGTGTATAGGCGGTTTTTTGAATAGGGTCAAATCAGTGGTAAAAGCCACCCTATGGTTGAGTTTGTAATGCGCTTCCCACAACAACGCAATTTTTTTTTCGGTAAATTGTCTGAAGGCGTGCAATCGAATGAGTAGTGAAAGTTGGTCGTAGCTAATGGGCACACGGTCTATGAAATCGTCAAAACTAATGAATGCACCATTTTTCTCTCGTTCTTGCACCACCATAACAATGGTTTTTTCATTGAGATGTTGTACATGCATATAGCCCAGATAGATTTCTGTGCCGTAGATGTGGGTATAAGCAAAACTTCGATTGATGCATGGAGGGTGAATGCTTGCTCCCAGCATACGCGCTTCGTGCACGTAAAATTCGGTGTCGTAGAAACCTCCAAAATTATTGATGCAGGCCACCATATATTCTAATGGAAAATAAGTTTTGAGGAACAAACATTGGTAACTTTCAACAGCATAAGAGGCTGAATGTCCTTTGGCAAAAGCATATCCTGCAAAACTCTCAATTTGATTCCAAATGATGGTTGCATCTTTTAGGGGATAGCCTTTTTGGGTACAGTTGGTGATGAATTGTTTTTTTACTTGTTCAAATTCTTCCTTCGAACGGTATTTTCCAGACATACCTCTACGCAATGAATCGGCTTCATCAAGGGTTAATCCTCCGTAGAGATGCGCTACTTTGATCACGTCTTCTTGATACACCATAACCCCAAAAGTTTCGGGCATAATCTTTAATAATTCGGGATGTGCTTCTTTTCGATATGCAGGATTGCGGTAGCGTTTAATAAACTCTTGCATCATTCCCGAACTCGATACTCCGGGTCTAATAACTGAACTGGCGGCCACTAATCCTAAATAATGATCTACTTTGAGTTTGGTGATGAGCATACGCATAGCAGGTGATTCGATATAAAAACAACCCAAGGCTTGTGCATTGCGCAACATGGAATTGATAGCGGGATCTTGTTTAAAACGGTTGATGTCGTGTACATCTACCACAGTGCCGGGTTGGTTGTAGTCTATTATTTTTAGGGTATCTTTTATTTTGGCTAATCCTCGTTGGCTCAAAATGTCAAATTTGTGCAATCCGATGTCTTCGGCAGTATGCATATCAAAATGAGTAGTGGGATAACCCTTGGGCGGTACAAAAGTGGCAGAATAGTGATAGATGGGTTCTTGAGAAATGAGAATACCGCAGGTGTGCATGGTGAGATGACTAGGAAAACCGTGTATCAGTTGGCTGTATTTATAAATCAGTTGCGTGTACGAATCATCAGTTGCATGAGCTTTTATGCCGTCTTGTACCAGTTCGTCAATTTCATCTTTGGTCAAACCAAATACTTTACCTAATTCCCGCACTACGGCTCTTCGCTGAAAGGTGCTGTAGGCTCCGAGCAGGGTAACATTGGGAAATTTTCTAAAGATGTAGTCCATCACTTCATCGCGGTCGGTCCACGAAAAATCAATGTCAAAATCGGGAGGCGTTTGGCGATAGAGGTTGATGAAACGTTCAAAATAGAGGTCCAATTCGATGGGGTCTACATCGGTAATGCGGAGCAGATAAGCTACAATACTGTTGGCACCGCTGCCTCGTCCCACATAAAAATAGCCACAGCTGCGTGCATAGTTTACAATGTCCCAATTGATGAGGAAATAGCTGACAAAATTTTTAAGGCGAATGAGGTGCAGTTCTTTTTTGATTCGGATGTGTACAGCTTCCAATTGAGCTTCGGTGCAGTTGGCGTACCTATAGGCAATGCCCTCATAGCATAGTTTTTCGATAAGTTGATCATCTTGTTGTGCCGATTGGGTATAAAGCGATTGATTTTTAGAAGTGGGATTTTTACCTATATCAAATGAAAGTTGACAGTTATTTAGAAGTTGCACTGTTCGGTTGATTACCCCAGGAAAATCGGCATATAATTCTTCTATGTGGTTTACAGAAAAGAAACGATGTGATTCCAAGCCCTGTTCGTTGATGGGCACTTTGCTCAGTAGTTGATTGATATCGATGGCGCGGAGCAAACGGTGCACGTTAAAATCGCGTTTGTGCCTAAAAGTGGCGGTACACAAACATACCATACGGGAGGTATCAAGATTTTTGATGATACGCAGTTTGTTGAGGTGTTGTGGAGCAATGCCAATTAATTCGTGAGACATCAGTAGCCTGTAAGGCTGCTGACCATAAGGGTAGATAATCCAACATTGATCTAAAAATGGGGCGTCATCGGTTAGGGGAGTTGTTTTAGCTAGGATAGCGCTGAGGTGTTGGTTTAGAGCAAAAAAACCTTGATTATTTTGAGCTAATCCTATGTATTTTTGCTGAGAGCCGTTTCTAAAATCGATGCCAAAAACCGGATGTATTTCGGCCGATTGGCAACGGTTATAAAACTCCAATGCCGCAGAAGTGTTATTGATATCGGTTAGGGCAATGCTGGTGTGACCAAGTTCTTTAGCTGTACGAATGAGGTCATCAACGGAGAGTGTTCCGTATTTTAAACTGTAATAGGAATGAGTGTTGATGAGCATAATACACGTTTGAATACGCTGCAAATAAACACTTCGAGAACGTAAAATGAGTACGATGTACAATCTAACTTTGATTTACGATTTTAGATTTACGATTGATGACCTAGGATTAATTTTAAAGCAGTAGATTCAATCTAATTTTAATTGACGATTTTAGATTTTAGATTTACGATTGATGACCTTGTATTAATTTTATAGCAGTTATTTCAATCTACAATCTAACCTCTACAATCTAACTTCCATTGGCGATTGGCGATTTAAAAACTTGAGTTCATTTTGAAGTAGTAGTTTCAATCTACAATCCTCTTTGCAGTTGATAGGTTATTAAGTTGGTAGGTTGTTCAGATTGTTAAAGTTGGTTGTGAGACTAAGCACTTTCTAACCAAATAACTGAATAACTGCCTAACTTCCATTGGCGATTTACAATTTAAAACTCCGCCAAAGTATGTTACCAATAGTTTTCAATCTACAATCTACAATCTACAATCCCTCCATCCTCTCTTATTCACTATAAATAGCATCTAAAACGTCATCTTCGCTCTCGTATATAAAACCATTACCCAATGAGTTGGTTCTGAGATTAAAGGAAGCGTACTTGCCTTCTTCGTTTACCATCCAAATGGATTCATTGAAAATTGAGGTTGAGAAAAAATCAACATCTTGATTCAATACTATTTCACCAGTTTGTGCATTATACAATCTGTAAACATTGTTGGTGGTTTTAAGAAAAACATACGGGAAACGATCGTATTCATAAATAGGTCCATCACCCACTTGCAGGGTTACTAAAGAGGGTAATAAGGCTACTTCGGTGCCACCATCAGCATATTCAACATAATAGTTGTTTCCAACGTTTTCATAATTGATTTCTTTAGCTTTAATCAATACTTTTCCATTATAGTCCATAATGTAATTGTAATCTTTTTCGTAAATGATTACGTGGTTTGCAAAAGGCATCCAATCATAGAAATAAAAAGTAAGGGGTTTCACTTGAATGGATTTATAAACAGAACTAAAAAACAATGTCTTTTTAGTAGCAGTATTGTAATAATGTACAGAATCTTCCTCAAACTGAAGGGCAATTATTGAACCTTGTAAATTGGGAATAACATTCACTACATAACCTTCCTGAAAAGGCATAATAACGTTTAAATGATCATCTAAAACGGTAGTTTTTGTATAGGTTCTTCCTGTCATATTTGAAGTGAGGCTGATGGTTGAACCGATAGCAAACACATTACCATAATCTAACCATTCAAATTCCATTTTTTTGGAAAGATAAGGAATGATGAGCGAATCAGAATTAATTAAAACTGAAAAAGTAGTTTCGCTATTTTTAGTCGTAATAATGTGAGGAAGATTTACCAATCCTTGAGTTAATGGTTGAATATCCTGTAGCTCTTTATCCATTTGTGAAGCTAGATTGGAAAGTGCCAATTTATAGGCGTTAGGAGTTTGAATGCCATTATAAATCATGGAATCATTGGCTAGGTCATAAACCAATAAACTTCCCTTTTTAGAATAATCTTCTTGAGCAAATACATAATTATACTGTTCCCACCAAATATAGTCCGCTTCAGCATAATTTTTTGTAGAATAAGATTTTCGAACAATATTCTTTTCAATATCAAACAGCAGTAGGTGAGAAGTAGATTCACCCATAGTGAAAATAGCTTGTAAATCCTTTTTCATTAAGCCAAAGTCATAGATATAATCACTCACAAAAAAAGTAGAATAATTAATTGAATTCACAAAACTGGTTCCATAGCTTTTTCCCTCTTTATTGAAGTATAAAAAATTATCAAAAGGAGCTGGCAATTTGCCTTGATAGTAATAACCTTCGTCTAGAATAAGATTACCATTTTCTAACGTGTATAATAATGAATAATCAGAATAATCAATATATGCTTGAATAAATTTGTCTTCTAATATAGCAACTTGATAAATTTTAGGGCCATCTTCTAATGTGAACAAAGTTTTTCCCGAGTTATCCATAAAAACACCTTTATTTTGAGAATTAATCCCATAATAAACTGCGTCTTTTATGGGGTGCGTTATACGTTCATCAGAGCTGCTATAAATACCTAATTCAGCAATATATTTAAATTCAAGAGGAAGAATTTCTTTCCAATTTTTATCTTCCTGGGGTTTAACAACTGTTTGAAGCATTACATTGTTTTGATTTATTGCTGCAATATAATATTCTCCAAATTCACCTTCGGTGTATTCTATTTTTGAATAATTAAATGGTAATTTGATTTCATTTTTTTCGTTTACAATACCGTATTTACCTTCTTTTTCAATAATATAATTGTTTTCATAGAAGGTTTCTTCAATTATTTTTGCAGAACCAAAATCAACTAAAACTTCATTTTTTGTATTATAAATTTTAGCATTTGTACCGGTTTGGTTCCCGTCATAATAGCCAATTGTACAAACTTTCAAATCTTTATACAAAACAGAGTTTATTTTTTCTCCTTTTCGGTTAATTAAGTTTCCTTCGTTTTTAGATTTACAAATAAAAACATCATCTTCTTTTATGAAAAAAATATTATCATAGGTGAATGGAATAATTAATTTTCCTGATTCTAAATGTAGCACTCCTTCTTTGCTTTTTGAGCGCACAACAACATATTGTTCTTTGTCAATCGTGTAAATGTGATTTTTTGAATCAATTTTTAAAAGAGGACTTAAAGCTTCCTTATCAGATATAGCATATAATCCTTGAAAAGAGGTGTAGTAGGTGGTGTCAATTCCCTTCTTTTTTGAGTTAGTAACGGTTACCTTAGTTCTATAACCTATATAATAATCACTTGATCCAACTAATTTGGTTACTTTGTAAAACACGGTTGGTTTTTGTCCAATGGCCGTAAGTGTAGTAATAGCAAACAGAATAATAATTAGAGCAATCGTACGTATTTTATAAATCATATTGGGTGTTGTTTTAAAGTGCAAATGTATACTTTTAAATGGGTTGATTAATCGGTAAAATTACGGATTGAATAATTTGATTATCTAAATGCGATTAAATTGTTGTAAATTTGTTTTGAAATGAAACCAACCCCCATAAAATTAATCATCAATTATTCACGATCAGGTGGCACTATGCTTTCTAGAGTTTTAAGTTCATTTTCTAATGTTATTTTATTATCCGAAGTTAATCCCAATCAACATCACTCTTATCATTTTGATATAACGTATCAAATGAAAAAATGGTACAATATTGATGTTATAGGAGACACATTTATTGAGAAAGTGGATTTTGTATACACTTGGTGTAATCAAAATAACAAAACACTTATTATAAGAGATGTCACTGCATTTGATTTTTTACCTAATCCTACAAATCATTTTAAGCCAAGTGGTAATTTTGAAACCTATCTATTATTAAAAGCTCATTTCCCAGTTGACACAATTTGTTTTGTTAGAGATGCTATTGATGTTTGGATTTCCAGAGATTGTCCTCCGAATTTTTCTAAACATTATTTGAATTATGTTACCCACTTATTAGCTTTGAATTCCCCTATATTTAAATATGAGAATTTTTGCTTGCAACCTAATCTTGAATTGGAAAAAATTTGTCAAACATTGGATTTGCCTGTTGATTATTCAGCCTTAGTTACGTTTTACATGAATCAAAATGTTACCGGTGATAATCAAATGGAAGCACCATCCAGAGGTATATTATTGCAATCAATAAAACCTCTAAAACGAAAAAAAATCGCCAAC
The DNA here is from genome assembly GCA_964419055.1 of uncultured Flavobacteriales bacterium. Taxonomy (GTDB): domain Bacteria; phylum Bacteroidota; class Bacteroidia; order Flavobacteriales_D; family Parvicellaceae; genus CAYQNU01. The sequence goes on from CAYQNU010000005.1 coordinate 105,737, forward strand.
TATCTACAAAATCAACTAGCTAGTGATGCTAATCTAAAGTCAGCTAACCGGCTGCTAGATTATAATACAGATTATAAAAATAGTCAAACTTCTTTTGAAGATAAACCGAATCGTTGGAAAGTTGAATTGAAGTTTAGGATTAGAAAACTACTTAAACGATACCCCGCTTATTTGGAGTAATTGTTCATAATTACTAACAGTATCAGACATTTTTATAGGTACTTGTGATTCATATTCAACAACTTCATCAATCAACCATTCATAAACTTGAGTAACTAATTTTTGTAAATCGGGTGCTATGTAATAATGGTGATTTTCAATATCCAAACTGGTGCTTAAAGCGGCTACTTTGCAACCTAAAGCAAGAGCTTCATTGAGCACATAACCCTGGCCTTCATATTCTGAAGTATGGACAAGTACTTTGGATTTATTCATCCATGCTAGGCATTCTTTTCGAGGTAATTTTCCTAAAAGGGTTATAGTACTTTCCAATTCAAAATGTTTAATGTGGTCTTCAATGATCCTTTTGAAAATACCATCACCTACCACAATCGCTTTGATGTTTGGAATTTTGGTTTTAATACCCGCTACCAAACTAATGAATAAGTGCACTTGTTTGAGGGGAATCAAACTGGAAACACAAATTAAATCAATTGTTCTCTCTTCTGGTTTTAATTGCCACAAGTCTCCATCTAAATCAGAAATACCGAAAGGTATTATTTCATTGATTTTATATTTTGAATGGGATTCGAATACCTTTTTTTGGAATGCAGACAAGGTAATTCGAGACATTGATTTACTTCTAATTAATTTTAAATACGAATTATCTTTCTTAGCGTCTTGCCCCATCAAAGTAGAAAGGTGTGGTACGTCTAGTCTTTTTGCCATTCGTTCACCTAATAGTGCAGGTTCGATGTACCAAAAACTGTGAATACAATCTATTGGTGTTTCACCATGAATCTTTTTTAATCGAGAGAGCGTTTTTAACCAAACAAACGGACGAAATAAAACAAAGCTATTTTGTCCATTCATGGGATACACTGCACAATTATTGAATCTATAAGGAATTTTTGTAAAGGGAAAATGCAACGCAATGACACTAACCTTTAAATCAGAATATTTGTTGGTTAATTCAGCTAAGTACAATTGCAATGGAGGGATTACAATACCATCTTCCTCATCGCGAGCAAAAGCAGGCGCAATAATAACTAAATGATTTATTTTTTTGAGTTGATTGTTCATCAAAAAGTATCTAAGTCAGCAAAGGTAAATTCAAATTCTGTGATATCTAGTTCTTCAAAGGGTAAATATCCCACTAACCAAGATTGTTGAGGTTCTGTTATTGTTTTTAATGCTGTAGACATATTACTGTTGGGTGAAACTTGGAATAAAATTTCATTGATGCCCAATTTCTTGCATATCATTTTTAATGATGTAATAGCTTTGCTAAATTGATCAATTGATGGATATGTAAAAAAACCAATTTGCATGATGGCGTCTACTTTACAGAAAAATCGGCAACCTTCCAACTCCAATTGAACGTGTGGATAAAAGCTATTCTTGTATTGATAAAATTCGTTTGAATAGTTTTGATGATAATTGGAATGTGAAGTGAATGTAATTTCAGTAGTTGTTTTTAACGCATTCAATGTTCGCGCTATTTTTGTTTGATAGAGATGCGCCAGTCCAATTTTTCTATACACTTTAGATTGAGGGATGGTTTTAATGTAAACATGAAACCGCTGTAAATGGGTATGTGAAAGCCAACCCAGTTTCTTAGTGCTATGAAACGTATTTTCACTATGGAAAGCATACACCATTTTCACTTGATGTTGTTTCATCAATTGATAGGCTAGTTGTGCCAATTGAAAATGAATCCCTTTTCCTTGATATTCTTTTAATGTGAATGAATCACATGCATGCGCTATCAAAAAAGAACCGGTTTTTCCTATAAATCGTTGAGGAAGTGCACCATAAAAAGCTACCGGCTGATCACCATCAAATGCTATTGTACATAAAAAACTAACACCTACATAATTCGTATTGTATTTAGCCGATAAATAGTCAATCGTAACTTTTTTATTAAATACGTTCTTAAATAGGAATTGAACATCTTTGAGATGATGAGCTTCCAATCTATGATAGGTGATTTTCGAAATATCCATTAATAACCTCCTTTTTTAATAAAGTAGATTTGTTCTTTCCAATCAATATGCGGATTAATCATAAAACGATTTTTTAATGTTACCTCATTTACATCAGATGTTTGATTGTATCCAAGTGTTAACAATTGTGTGTAGCCTACTTTTTTGGCTAATGTAATCAATTCTTGCGTATAGGTTCCAAACGGAAAAGCAAATTGATGAATAGGAATTCCTAATGCGGATTCTAATTCGAGTTTAGATTGAAGCAATTCAACCTCGGCTTCATCTACTTTTATCGCTGCTAAATTGGGGTGATGAACAGAATGAGCTCCGATTGAAAACAAAGGATTCGATAACTTATTTTTCGCGACTTCTAATGGCATTAGTTGCCAATAAACATCCAGTTTTTTGGTTTTTATTGTATGCCATTCCTCTTCAAACAATTGAAATATTTGTTGAATGGTAGAAAAGGGGAGTTGTTTACATACATTTTTCAACGTTTTTCCTTGATATTGAAACTCATTTTTACCATTTTTGGAGTACTCTTTCCCATCAAAAACCACTTTTGATTTGTCCGTATAAAACGTTACTAAATCCAAAAAATCAGGCCATAGAACCTCACCATGTAAAGAACAAGAAGTAATGAAAAAGATAGCTGGAATAGTTAATTTTTCTAAGATTGGAACAGCTAAATCAACGTTATTTTGTAAGCCATCATCAAAGGTCAATACCAAGTTATTTTTTGAGGTATCAAAATGTTGATTGTAAAAATCATCTAAAGAAATAAACGTGTATTTTTTTTGGAGTTCCAACAATAATTTCTCAAAATAATGCACCGAAACAAACCGACTGTTATACTGTGTTTGACCAATAGTATCTATGCCGTGAAAAACTAAAATTCGCGTAATAGGTTGCTTTGGGGTAGTCAATTTCCTGAACATATCCAATTTAAAGAGCATCTTAATACTCAAAAGTCGTAATCGATAGTTGATTTTTTTTAAAAGCATATTAAGGAATATCGATTTTGTCGCATATTTCATACAATTCCCAACCTTGGTCGAGTTTTTGAATAGAAATGAGTTGATAATTTTGGTTCAGTGTTTCCCAATTTAACATAGGATTTTTGCCTTCCCATTGTTTTGCGAATTTTTTTTCATTAAACAAAACAAATGCACCGCTGGAAAAGGTGGTGTAGTTTTCTTTCCACAGATTCATCCATTCGGCTTTCAAACCTCTTCCTTCTAACGCAATATCCACATCAAAACTATATATTTTTTTGTTGGCGTAGGGTTGTAAGTTTTCAAAAAGATATAATTCCAATTGATTACGTTCATAAATAGGTTTTATTAATCTCAAAAAGACTACCATTTGTATTGGTATTACTATACAAATTAGCCATTTGAATTTGCCCATACGCTCGATCAGTCGAACAAAAGCAGGCAATAAAACAAGCAACATAAAAGGGAAAGCAGGCAATAAAAAACGATCGTTTTGAAAAGGAATACCTGCCAAAAACAGCGTGTAAAGAATATAGGATATCAAAAGGATTTTTATTTCTACTGATTTTAGGTCGCTTTTATTGAAAAAGAATAGAGCAGGTACTAGGAGTAAGGAATAAATGGGATGAAATAGATTCTTTAACACGTATAAAATATTAGGTAGAGTATACTCTACTAATCCGTCTTTATGGTCAAATGAGTTCTTGAAATAATGGCGTAAATCCCACAATTGCAGCCACGAATGTTGTGTACTTCCGCTTTCGCTTGTCCAATAAAACATATTAACCAATAAGGCAGTTAGTCCAATTGAAATTCCCATCAAAGCGCTGAGCCAAACATTGAACGAACGATGTTGAAATAATCTAAAGATGACCAAAAACAAAGTAGGCACTAATAGAGGCACTAAGGCATACCGGGTTAACAGAGCCAAAGCAGCCACCACAAAAAAGAGTGCATAAGTCCATTTGTGTTTTGAAAATAAACCCAAGTAGATACTTAAAACTGCCATAAAAAGCGCTAATGAATCACTCATAACTAGCAAACTCAAGCGCATCACAAACGGACTGAAAGTAAAAAGTACCAGTATTCCAATTCCAGCTATTTTGTTACTCAATTGTAACGATTTCGTAGCTATTTTATAGAGAAGCAATCCTGTACCAAACCAACTTAAAAGACTTACCCATTGCAATGAAAACGCTGGGTTTTGGACAATCCATTTAAATAGCCAACCTAAAAAAGCATAGAAAGGCGGGTAAAAAGCATCTTGTGAAGTTAAGGTTTCTAAATGATTAATTTGAAACAAATAGGCATAACTATCTTGTCCATACAATCCGTCAAATCCGATTACTAAACAGTCCAAAGTAGCCAAAAAAAGCAAAACTGCACTAGTTATGAAAAACCAATTAGATTGTATGGAAACTCTTTTAAACAAATTTAGGGACACTGGTTAGTTGGGAAGCAAAGATAGATAAAATGCAAAAAGTGGGGCTTTTAATTAAGCTACAATAGTTTAATTTTCATTTTATAAATTGATTTAACCTATATAATTTTAATTTATTTGTTAAATATTTTCTCTTTTTAACTAAAAACATAATTCCATACACCTAATAGAATCATATTCCTATATATTTGCATTCATTAACTAATATTACCCCTGTTTGCGAAAAAAGATTCTATTATACAATCCTAAGGCTGTTTTTTTTGATATGCCGTTAGCTTTATTAGCCATAGGCTCTGTATTGGATGCAACAAAATATGAAGTCATCATCATAGATGGTAGAATTGATGAAAATCCTTTGCAAACCCTACAACATCATTTACCCAATGCATTGTGTTTAGGAGTTACCTCGCTTACGGGAAGTCCAATAAAAGATGGGTTAAACATTTCTAGAAAAGTAAAAGAGTTAGCTCCCAATTTACCTATAATTTGGGGAGGATGGCATACTTCGTTATTTCCCGAACAAACCTTGCAAGATGAAGCCAGTATTGATATTACCGTTCAGGGGCAAGGTGAGTTGACTTTTAAAGAATTGATCACAGCTTTAGATGAAAATAAATCGCTTGAAGCAATTAAGGGTATTTGTTATAGAGACCCTAATGGAACCATCAAAAAGAATCATGCGCGTGTCATCACACCTATGGATGTATTTGCTGATGTAAACTATGATTTGATTGATGTAGAAAAATATTTTGAGAAAAAAGGGAGAAGACAATTGGATTACATATCCTCCACTGGGTGTCACTTTAGATGTACCTTTTGTGCCGATCCTTTTGTTTATGAACGAAAGTGGACGGCTATTTCACCTGAAGTAATGGTAGATAAATTAGCTGCTTTGCACCAGAAATATGCATTTACCGATCTGAATTTACAAGACGAAACCTATTTTACTTTTAGAAATAGGGTAGTGGAAATAGCGCAAGGAATCATCGACAAAAAATTAAATATTACGTGGGCAGCTACGATGCGTGCTGATCAAGGTTCGCGGTTGAGTGAAGAAGATTTTGAAAAATGTGCCCAATCGGGATTGAGACGATTATTAATTGGTGTAGAATCGGGGTCTCAAGAAATGATGGATTGGCTCAAGAAAGACATCAAGATGGAACAAGTTTATCGTTGTGCCGAATTGTGCAAAAAATACAACATAGCTGTAATTTTTCCTTTTATTGTGGGTTTCCCAGATGAAACCGAAAAAAGTGTAACCGATACGGTGAACATGTCATTGGAGTTGAACAGTATGCACCCTAATTTTAGTACCCCAATTTTTTATTTCAAACCTTATCCCGGTTCAAGTATTACAGACGAGGTAACTAAAAAAGGATATGTACTTCCAAAAACCATTCACGAATGGTCAGATTTTGATTACATTGGTTCATCTGGGCCTTGGGTTAGTGATGCAAAATATAGTTTTTTTGAGAACTTTAAATTTTATATGAAATTGGGCTATTCCCAACAGTCCGTTTGGATAAAACCTTTACAATGGAGTGCCCGTGTGCGCTGCAACAACAAGTGGTTTGCATTACCTTGGGAACGTAAACTATTTCAATTAATGTATAAAAAACAGCAGTTGTCTTAAGTTGTAATTTTCATCAACATCATTATCATAGCTTGTTGTATTGCTTGGCTTGCTACAATGATTGTATTCGTTTACCTCAGAAAAAAGAGAAAAAAAGATCAATTGAATTTACCTGTTCATTTGAAAGCTTATGAAAAAGCGCTAAAAGAAATGGATTTTGAAGGAATTAATCATTTTGGTAGTTTAGTACTTTGGAATGAAAAAACATTGCACGACCAAAAAGTCCTCATGTTGAACTCTATTAAACCATTGGCAGAAACCAATCCAGGCTTACAAGCTTTGTATAAAGAGGCTCTTTATTTGGTTTATGGGGTGGAGTTAAAAGAGGAATTAGAAAGTTTTTAAAAACTAAGTAAATCAAATCGAAAATCAGAAAAAAGATTAAATGTTTATTTATTTTAAATTAATCTTCTCATTTTTTGCTCGTATCAAAGGTTTTCCTTGTAATGCTTGAATGAGGGTTAATACTGCTAAGAGAGCATAGATCGCTGATACGATTAAGGTAGCTTTTGTATTTTTCAGTAGGTAAAAAGATAAAAAAGGAAGCACTTGCAATGCATGCATACCGATAAAATGAGACACTCTAAGGTCACCCACTGTTTTGCTCCAACCCACAATAAAACAATTTGAATTGTCATTTAAAGCACCCCACGCTATGATTAAGACGTGAACCCATTGCAAAACCTTCAAATGAAAACACTACAAAAATGATGATACCTAATCGCATAGCCCAAACATAATAAGTGGGTAAATCGGGAAAAGTATTTGTGAAAAAAAGCCAGCCAACATAGGCAGTATAGAGTGTAACTAAAGTTGCTGCAATAGCCATCATGGAATATAAACCAGCATAAACGGGTGTGCTCATATTGTAATGAGATAATTGGCCTCTACCGGCTTGAATGGCAATATAAGTGATCTCAAAACCCAACAATAGTATGACACTCCAATTGAATACATTAAGGTTAAATTTAGGCAAATAGAAACAATACCAAGCCATTGCCCAAGCATATAAAAAGGTAGAAAAGGCAAACTTAAAAGGTTTGTACCAAGCATTTACTTGAAACACTTGTGTTTGGGTAAACTTGGTTAGAATCAAAAATAATAGAGAGAAAATAAAACAAATCAACCCAAAATAAAAAAGGGTTTCATTGCGTGTTTTTAAGGTTTGGATAAAATCAATCATTTTTTTATACTGGCTAAATTCTTTTTAATTTTCATCATCATTTTATCGGGTGTTATTCTTTGTCTTCCAATATTTCTAATAGTTTTTGGTTCAAATATAGTTTCTCTTTTCCCACTTTTTCTGATTTCAAAAAGCCGTTTTCTTCCAACGCTATCAAATAATTTCCAACAGTCTTTAAGTTTCCAATATTTTCGTCAATCAAGTGTTGGCGTTTGGTATATGGTAAGTGGAATAAAATTTCAATTAAGTCTTTAGAATAAACTTTTGGCAACTTATTTTTGATTTCAGTTGCAGTTTCTTCCATAGCCACTGTGATTTTATTTAGTCTTTTTAATCCTTTTTTTGCAGTTTCTTCAATCATATCCAACATATATAAGATGTAGTCTTCCCATTCGTTTTTTTCAGTTACATCTCTTAAGCACCTATAATATTCAATTTTGGTTTTAATGATATATTCACTTAAATAGATCGCTGGTGTGTCCAATAGGCCTGAAATTTTCAGATACAATAACAATAAAATTCTTCCTGTTCTTCCGTTACCGTCCGAGAATGGGTGTATAGCTTCAAATTGATAGTGCAATATGGCCATTTTTATTAATGGGTCTATGGTTCGACTAAGCTCACCAGAACTGGTTCGACTAAGCTCACTAGAACTCGTTTCATCTTCGTTTATGAACTTTTCTAAATTGGCTAGTTTTTCACGTATAATCTGTTCACCACTTGGCGGGGTGTAAATTACTTCGCCTTGAGTGTTGCTCAATTTAGTTCCTGGTGTATTTCGTATTGAGGCGTTATTTTGTTTAATGCATTGAACAATTTTGACACAAAGATTGGTTGTTATAAATGGTTTTGTTTTTAATTCTTCTAAGCCTAACCAAAGTGCTTCCTTGTAGCTTAATACTTCTTTTGTGGCTGAATTTTCTATTTTTCTATCAGCAACTAATGATTTGTAAAGTTCATCGTTTGTTGTGATAATGTTTTCTACTTCCGAACTCGCTTTCGCTTCTTGTAAGTAAATAGTGTCTAAAAATAGTGTAGGGTTGGGCAAATTGAGTAAAGTCCCATTAAGTTGAGCCAATGCTCGTCCTGCGGATATTGTTTTTCGAAGTATACGTTTTGTTTCTATTTCTGCCTTTGGTGGCAGCTGTGGTAGTTCGTTATACGGAATTTTTCGATCAAATTTTGTCATTATGTTCATATGTCAGTTTTACTCTCGCACTCAATACGAGGGTAAAAATAATAAAAAATTACTCTCGTTGTCATGATAAAGGTAAAAATTACTCTCGTTCAACTTTCAAAGCTATTGTCATTTGTGGGTCGGCTTTTTACACTGAGCGATAACGGTTTGCAAATTGGCAAAGGCGCCTTCTCAAATATAGTGCTTTTGGCACTTTTGCTTATTTGGTGTTATGGGTATTATTTTCATCCTTTCGCACTCCATACAATGTAGTAAGTCCAATTGCTGAATGATTTACTATCCTCTAGTTTTGTATGACCAAGTTTCTTAAAATTAATCGGGTCTTTACTTAAATAATGGGTGTAAAATCCGAAAAATCCTTTATTGTCTTTAAAACAGTTTGGTCTATCGCACCATTTAAGTTGAAACAAAATTTCCCCATTTGATAATATGTGTATAGATTCAATTAAATTTTCATCAAATAAATCTTGTATTTCTGGTTCGTTCAATTTTAAAAAGTCACTAGTGTCTTTTTCAATAGTGAAATCACACGTAACCCCTGCATGCGGAAACATAATGTAACGATCATCAAATATAAATCTAAGTGTGGATATATCTGATTTTTTTAATTTCGAATAGACCGATTCATATTTGTCAATTTGATTAATAAATGTTCTGTCAAATTTCCAATAATCTTCTGTCAAATAATAATATGCCAGTCCAATTAATGAAATTAGAAACAAACCGATCAAACTATATTTAAAGAATCGTTTTTTCATTTAGTACTTAATTACCCATAACGGTTTGCAGATTTCCGATGGGAGGTCTTTTTCATTTTTACAGGTTGTTTTGTGTAAACTTATTTCAGGACAAGTCATTTACGAAAAACTGTCATACGAAGCACTGAAACCCCCATTACGCCAAACCGCTGTTACCAGCTGGCGTTCTGTCTTCAGTGTCTTGGAAATAAGGTCTGATAAGGGTTTTGCTGACCGTATACTGCTTTTGTGTCGGCTGTGGGTTGGCGGGTTTAAAAATTTTAGTAGGGAAGGAAATTTTAAAAAATAGTTTTTCGGTTGGGAAAGGTGGAAGCTCTTTTGCAATTTTTGGATTGAGCATTGGCTTGTGTGAAACGAAGTTCACGAACACCAAAAAGAAATAAAAACATTCGTGAGTAATTGCAAATGTGCTTACAACTGTGGGTTGGCTTCTTTGTTGTCATTCCAATAATAGCTGTCTGGATAAGGTCGTCTACCGAATATTGCAGTTCCAACACGAATAATCGTTGAGCCTTCTTCTATGGCTGTTTCTAAATCATTCACCAAAACAATCGAGATACAATTTGTCCGTTAACAATTCCATTAAATTGCGATACTCGCCATTGTAGGTGTTAATAGTTTGTTCTATGTCATTTTCACGAACTGTTATTTCTATGATGCTTCTTGTCATTCCCAAAAAGGATCTGATAGATTTTCATAAAAACTCTTATCTGAACAATCGATTTCTATTTGGATCAATTGCTCACTGCTTGCTACTGACTGTATTGCGTTAAAAAGTACCCGTTCTTCAAAGCGAATATGCTTCTCTAGTTCTTCTTCAATCAAACTATTGGTTTTGGAAAGGTCATTTTCATTTTCAAAAAGACGTTTTAACCTTCTATGTTCGGCAAGTGCTTGTTTGACCAACTCATTTTCATTTCCTAAAATTGGGAACACATACTGTTCTTCAATTTCAAAATGTGGCTTTAAATAACTCATCCAAAACCAATCCAAATACTTTCTTATCCTTTCAGGTTCGATATTCAGTTTGATACCTTGCCTAATTTTCCAGCAGAGCAATAAGCCGTGATGGTGGTCACGGCTTAAAGGTTTAAGGGCTTCGTTTCTTTTAATAGGATTAGGCATTCTTTAAATGTTTTTCAAGTTCAATGGCTTTAGGAAACAAGATGTTATTCTCTAAATGAATATGCAAGTGTAAATCGGCTTCAAATTCTTTTAGCAAGGCAAAAGTTACTCGATAGGTATTGCAAGCATCTGCCGGTGGCGTGTAGTTGTTGCTCAGGGCTTCTATTTTTCTAAAGCGTTCTCCTTCGGTAGTATGTTCGTGCATCATCATTTGAATAGGATTTTCTACCGTGCCAAAATGTGGTGCTTCTAGTTTAGTATTTTCCTGTTTCACCTTTGCCATTTTTCTAACAAATGGAAACAAAATCAATTCTTCTTTTTTCATATGTGCTGCTAATTCGCCAGCAGTTGCATTAAAGTGTTCATTAATTTCAAACAACTCAGGATGGCGGTCACCGTGCACTCGGCAAATTTTGTCGAGATAAGGTTTTATTTCTTGCGTTTTGGCTTCCACATAGCGATGATGTTTTTTCTCTATGTAATCCGCCATAAGGTCTATAGGCCAAGATTGATAATCGATGGTGCTTTCTAAAGTTGCCTTATTTGCTTCGATTAAATCGGTTACTACCGAAGATGCGTCAATTTCTTTTGCTTCGCAAGCATCTTGAATTGTTCTGTTACCTTGACAACAAAAGTCGATACCATATTTTTTAAAAACTGAAGCAGCACGGTAATCTTGTGCCACTAATTCTCCGATGATGTTATTTTCTTGAATATTCATTTTACTATTTTTTAAGTGTTATTTATTATTACCCCAATTGGTTATTTCGTCATTGTTCCAAAGTGTTGGAAAAAATTTACGCTGCTGAAACTTTGGATGCAAATATTTTTTCCATTCGCTACCACCTGTCGCTGCTTTGTTTTCACCTTTTAAGTCGAGGTAGTGTTGAGCTGTTTCCAAATGAACTAAAGGCCAAGCCACATTGTACAAATGGTCAAACTCTTTTAATTTCGTTTTCAATGCTTCCGAACAATTTTGCATTTTCAAAACTTTATCTTCCAATGTAGAGCCTTTCGTTTTGTTTGCCATTGCAACTAAACGGTCTAAATACTTTTCTTCAAACTGCAATAGGGTGAGTGACTTTTTGCCGGTTTTTCTATTTAGACCAGCATCTTTCCAATAAATGTGCTCAAAGTATTCTTCTGTAGTTGGTGTGTTCGAAATTCGTTGTTTACCTTCTTCATTGATAAGATTTTCCAATCGGGTGCAGTAGATTTCGATTAAGCGAAATGTTACCGACTGAAAACCACTTGCAGGAGTTAAGCTATTTCTAAAGGTATTGTAGTCGTCATAATTCATTCCGTATTTCATTACGTCAAACGAACCAATTAGCATATTTGTATAGCGGTTCAAGCGGTCTAATTTATCCAACCAAACAGTTTCATTAAACGGTTCATAAACCAATTGCTTTATTTCGTGCACCATCATTTTGAGGAACAATTCTGTTACTTGATGATACATTATAAAAATTTCTTCGTCTTTAAAATTCGTTCTCGGTTTTTGTAAGGAAAGTAATGTGTCAACCTCAACATAATCCCAATAGTTAATTGGTTTTGCGTGAAGTAATCCTTTTAAATAAGTTTCCGGATTTTCGCCCAATTGCTGATATTTTGTTTCAATATCATTGATGATTTTTTCGCTGCTCATATTGTTGTGTTTTTAAAAAGTGTGATTCCAAATAGGCTTAAGCCAACAACTTTTACTAATTCCATTCCTACATAATAAAAATGAAGGTTTGAAGGCGGTACAAATTGACCTTGAATATGTAATTCTGCCCGAGTATCTAAAGCAGGCAGGAGCCAAAATGTTTGTATTAGCAAAAGAGCAATAGGAACAGCAAAGGCTAAGTTTTGCCATTTCAATATATCAGATGTTTGCCAAAAAACATTGATGAGTACAACTATGGCAAACACCAACTCAACTTTGTTAAGAGCATTAAAAACCAGTCTACCAATGCCCAAGCCTAAAGGCACAGTAATGCCAGGAGCACGAAACTTCAACCAGGCTTCCATAAAACTGATAGCACAGATAAACCCTATCCATAGGAAAGTGGCAATGAGAGCTATTGGATACTTCACAATTATCATAATATGGGTGTAGCAGGATTGTTTTTGTAATACTCTATTTTTGAATGAAACATTTCTGCCATTCGTTGCCCTTGCCATTTCATTCGTTCTGCTTTTTCTCCTGCAAAATTTTCATCAACCGTTTCGTAAAATAGTTTTAACCATTTATTGAAATGCTCAATACCAACAGGCAGTTTTGCGTGTGGCAAAAACGGACTGCCGTGGTATGTGTGTTCTTCCAATAATACCGTTTGCCAAAAACGGTACATTTTTTCTAAATGCTGAGACCAACGATCTTGAATTACGTTATTGAAAACATCTTTCAATTGTTCGTCATTACGAACTTTATCGTAGAAACAATCCACCACTTGTTTCACATCATCCAGATTTATTATGTCGGCCATTTTAAATAAGTGTTATTAGTAAAATAATAAGGTTAGTGATAATACTGGTGTAAAAAATACCCAAGCACCATTTTGCAGGACTTTGGGCAATGAATGCCGAATTTGAGGCCATTGTGACTGCGGCACAAATTGCAAGGAGTAAAATGTTGTCTTCTTGTAAAGCATACATTGCAGCTATTGAACCCCAACAGCTTTGTGCCGTCATCATTAAAGCCATAGCTCCAAATCTGCTTTCTTCAAATTGTCGTGCTTGTTTTTCAAACAACTTTTCGTTTACCGTTTTTTCAATTGTTGTCATAATTGTATTTTTATAGTGTAGAATTTGTAATCGTATAATAAGCTGCCCAACCCAAAAAAGCAATTAGCAAAATCCAAAGCCAACTCGGGATACTCTGCGGAGTTTCACTGCCTTCTATAAAAACTTCTTTTGATTCCCTTTGTCATAAGCGTTAATCATCAACGGTATAACTCCGTCAACCACGCCATTGTCACTCAATCCTTCTACCGAAATGGCAGGTCCATTTTTAACAATAAATTTTATCTTTCGAATACCTTCTCTACCTGTGGGTGATTTGCTAATGAGTTTTAAGGTGTGCTCACCATCCGTTAATTTACTTGTATCCAAATCAAATTGCACTGGTGGAACTAATTCCGCAATAGGTTGCTGTTCATCATCCAAAAAAAGTTTGATTTTGCTTTTATATTCTTCCATCTTATTTAATTTCTTAAGATTGATTGTTTGATATGGTCATTGTTTTTCTCACCGGGTTTTATCAGATATTTTATTGAGTAAATCAAGGTCAAAACCGTGATAAGCGAAATAATGGCAATGATTACCCAATCCCAATTACTTTGCGGTCCTGCTCCGTGGGTTAACCCTCGTGTTATTTTAGGTTGTTGCTTTTCGCACACAGGGCAAGCGATAGCAATTTGAGCTATAAAAATTACAAGTACAGATATGAGATATTTTACTTTCATCTTGTTATTTGTTCGATGTTAATTTTATAAAATCCATTATTTTTTTCACTTCTTCAGGAGTTACCGTTTTGGCATTATTGCCCCAACTGGTTTTTTCGTGATTAATAATGGCTGTAACTTCTTCTGGAGTTAAGTTATTATCCAAGCCAACTGCATTCATCACAGCATATTCTGGTCTGGCATCATAACCAAGCATTATAATATTGACAAACAATTCAAGGTCATCACCCAAAACTATCGGGCTTCCTTTTAAAGGAGGGAATGCACCTTTTAGTCCTTCGCCATTGGCTTGATGGCAACTCATACAATTGTTTGTGTACAATAATTTTCCATCAGGAAGTTTGGTGCTATTTCCGTTTATCACTACTGGAATTTCTTTTTTCTTGTACAAAAATTCCATTGGTGTTTTTCCGTCTGGCAAAGGTGTTTGTTTAAGGCTTTGTAAATAAGCTACTAAGTTGAGGGCTTCCTGCGTGGCTACAATTTTACCTGTTATGCCTTTTCTATATGCATCAGGCACAACCACTTCAACATCTTTTTCGCCTAACTCATTTTTCACTTCAAATAGCCAAGGGTAGGCTGGCATTATTGATTTTTCTACTACGGCTCTGGGTTGATAGATGTGTAATAAATTCCAAGCTAAGCACGGCTGTCTTAAACCTATATTGGTTAAATCGGGACCGGTTCTTTCTGTTCCCATTAATGTAGCGGTATTTGTCCAAAAATCTGTTCTCGAAATGCCAGCATAATCGGCTGGTATTCCGGGTCTGTTGCCCCAAATATTGTCCATCTCCACATTTCTTACCTGCTGTGTATGGCAAGCCACACATCCGTTGTCAATAAAAACTTTTTTACCGAGATAGGCTTCTTGACTCAATGGCTCATATCCTGGCAAAGGAGCATTGTTTTCCTGATTATTTATGGCAGGCATTATGGCAACAACAATTGTTAGCCAAACAAATAGCCCCAGTGCCGTTCTGAATAGTTTTTTATGATTATCGAAAAATTCCATTTCGTATATTTTAATTTATTATTTGTTGATTGTCTATTGCTACCTTGGCATTTAAAATGTCTTTTGGGGAGCTTGGTATTTCAATTTCTACTTTCTTTTTTACCATTACATAAAAATTGTATGCAAACAAAAGGTGAGAAAGCCACATTAAAGATCCACCTATGGCACGCCACAACCAATAGGGAGCCATTAGTTCAACACTTTCAATAAATGATTTAGTGCCTTCCATCCACATCAACCCCCTAAGTGTTGATCCATACATTAAAGGGAAAGTGTAAAATATCAGACCAATCAGTGCTAACCAGAAATGAGCCCCAACGGTAATTTGAGGCGGTTCTTTTCCGGTCAATCTTGGTACAACGGTATATATGAAGCCCCAAAGCATAAAACAGATGATACCATACATTGTAAGGTGCGAATGGGCTACGGTAAAATCGGTAAAGTGCCATATTAAATTGGTAAACTTGAAGGCTTCGGCAGTTCCTTGTAATGAGCCTGTAAAGTAGAAGATAATACCAATCAAATAAAACGGTAAGGTATAGCTACCTGAAAGTTTGTGCCACGAACCTTTAAAAGTCATTAAAAAGTTTGTTGTACCTGCAACCACGGGTATTATCATTCCTGCACTACCAACAATAGCTACTGTTTGCAACCACCACGGAATGGCACTAAAAATAAAATGATGCGTTCCTATAAGTGTGTAAAAAAGAATTTGTGCCCAAAATGCCAAAATACCTAAGCTGTAAGAATAGATTGGTTTGTTTAATTGTTGTGGCAAGAAGTAATACATCAGCCCAAGATTGAAAAGCATAAACCACATACCTACGCCCTGGTGCATATAGTAACCTTGTACAATGGTTTCGCCTAAACCATTTTGCCAACTTGGCCAATAAGCAATCACCGCAATCACCAAAAGAAACATCATTGCGGAAATAATGTACCAATTGGAAACATAAATTTCTTTGGTTGTTCTTTTGGCTATGGTTTTATAAAAATTTCGTAGTGAAATGATAACTCCAATACCAAACAACGCCATTACTGGCCAAATGTATTCTCGGTATTCACCGCCACCATTGTTGATGCCTGCCATTAAAAACAAACTTCCAAGAATAACCGAAGCGTTTACGAGAATGAGGGTTCTATAGCCTGTTTTAATACTTGCAATTGGCACATTGCTCACCCTTGGTATGACATAATAAGCTAAGCCCAACATTGCCAATGAAGCCCAACCCCAAAATACGGCATTGGTATGTACAGGTCGTAATCTGCCAAAGCTTAACCAACTGTAATGGTCAACATCAGGAGCAACAAATTTGATTCCAACGTATTCGCCAATCGTAGTGCCAAACAACAACCAAAAAGTGGCACAACCCAAATACCATAGAATAAGTTTGGTTAAATCGGGTTCAATGTAAGGTCTTGCTTGACTTTTTTTCTTTTGCTCAATAAATCGCAATGAACTCGCTTCGCTCACATTATCAATCAAACCTTTTGCGTCAATAGGTGTTGTATCGCCTGCTAATTCATTATTAGAAAGAGAAAATTCAAGTTGCTTTTTTCGCAGCTCTAATTTTTGAACTTCTTCGGGACTTAAGTTCTTGATATATTCATTGAATTTTTCGAGTTCTTTTTTCTTAAAGAAATTCTTGAGAACTTTTTTTGCTTGAATAATTACCAATATTGACGCAACAATTATAGGTATTGCTATCAGTAATAGTGTGATGATGATGCCCGATTCGCTGAATATATTATTTGTTTCCATTTCTTATTTATATTGGATAAAACTGTCCACTATTTGTTCAAATTTTTTTTACCGTTTTAAAAATGTTAAGCCCTTCTCAAAATCCGTTGCTAAGGTTTTTACAGTTGTAGTTTCAAGCATTTTTTTAAGTTCTTCTCTGATTAATTTAAATTGATTATGCACAGGACAAGGTTTGTTTTCATTGCATGTTATTAAACCTAAACCACATCCAGTATAAACCGCATCACCATCAATTGCATACACAATCGAACTTAATTTCACTTTGTCCAATTCGATTTTATCCATTGAAAAACCACCAGTAGGTCCTTTGTCTGACTTGATAATACTATTCTTAGAAAGTTTTTGAAGAATTTTTGAAGTATAAGCTGTTGGAGATTCAATTGCCTTGGCAACATCTTTTAGGCTGACCTTACGATCAACAAGCGATTGTTGAGCTATATATATTGCAGCTCTAATGCCGTATTCACAAGCCTTTGAAAACATATTTTACTTTTTATCGATGCAAAGATAAGTACTATTTTTGAATAGTGGATATATTTGTCCAATATTTTTAAGACTTAGGGAAATTGGCTCTTTTGCAAAACTTGGATCGTGTGTCGGTTAGTGCGGTTATGCAAATGTGCCAATGTGGGTAGGCTAAAATTATTTTTTAAAATGTGCGGTGGGAAAATTTTTAAACCCGTGCGTTGGGCTGTCGTGTCGGAAAAAAGTCCGCTGTTAAGTTTATATGTCGTTCTGTCGTTTTGATAATTTTCTGTCAGTTTAATGGTTGTTGTGTCGTCCTACGCTTGCTGGTAACGGTTTGGGTATTGGTGAAGGCAGGGCTTTGAAAAACGTCAGCTCAAATATTGCACAAAAGCTGATAGAAGTACAAATGTTGATATACTTCCGTCAGCCCTGCTTTTGCCAATACCTTGTTAGCGGCTGGTATTCTTCAAAGTCCACATTGCTCCATTTTTTGTTGTCAGTTTTTCTAATTGTCCTTTCGCTGTTAAGTCGTCCAAATATTTTTCACTTTCGTTTCGTGGTGTTCCTGTTAGTTCAGAAAATTCTTTTGCTGTCAATGAATTGTATTTTGAAAATACAGCATTCCAAGTCTTGTCATAGCTTGTTTTGGTAGCAGTAGGAAACAATTTAAGCAAAGTACTCTCAAATGTGCTGTATGGTTTTGAGCCATAAACCATTTCTTTCTGTCCTGTTGTGTCTGTAAAAAACATTGTTGGAAAACCTCTTACACCTAATTCTCTGCCTAATTTTAAATCTTCTTCAAAAAGTTCTTTTGCTTTTCCTTCATAATCCGTTTTTAGCTTAACAATGTCAAGCCCAACTTTTTTTCCTGCTAATTCTAAATGTTCCCATTTTGTGATATTCTTTTTTTGAAGAAATACCATTTCTCGTATTTCACGAAGAAACAAAATTGCTTTTTCATTGTCTTGCATTTGTGCTGCTTTAAAAGCAATTGAAGGTGGATATGAGGAATTTAATGGGTCTTCAAGCCAAACATTTCCGTCTATTGGCATATCATAATAAACACTTACTTCGTCCCAATGGTGAGCAACATCAGAAGGTTTGCTAATGCCACCACTATTATAACTCCAATTAGGTAGCAAACCACCCATTCTGTATTCAACTTCAATATTGTTTCCATATTCCAATTTGAGTTTTCGTAATTGTGGCTCAATTCCCCAACAAGAAGAGCAAATAGGGTCGGTGTAATAGATTATTTTTACTGGTTTCTTGTCTGATTTTATCAAACTGCTTTCTGCTGAACTTATTTTGTTAGTAGGTATTTCGCAAATACCACTTTCTGGGTCGCACATTAAAGGATTGTTTTGCTCTTGCATATTTTTTTTGTTTTGAGAATGACAACTTGTATTGCCGATTGTGAATGTTGTGATTAAAATAAGATAAGTTAATTTCATTTTTTGTAAAGTGTCTTATACCATTTGTTTATCTTTGTGCAAAGTTGAGGACTTAAATTCAACTACGCAATAAGTCAGAAAATTATGACTACCAAAAAAGAAATTATTGATAACGAAACTTGTCCTGCACAAGGGCTTTTGAAGTCGCTGTCTGGCAAATGGAAACCTGAAATTTTTCGTTTGGCTGTTGAAGCACCTTTGCGTTTTAGTAGTTTGTTGCGTCAAATTGAAGGTTCTAACAAACAAACTTTGTCTGTCGCTTTAAGAGAGTTAGAAGAAGTCGGGCTGTTAGAAAAAGTTGTCATTCAGCAAAAGCCTTTGCATATAGAATATAATCTTACCGAAAAAGGGAAGTCGTTAATTCCTGTCTTTAAGCAGTTAGAAAGTCTTGGGTAGTGTCGTTTTACACTGACGCACAACGGTTTGGGTATTGCCGAAGGCGGGGATTTTTACCACTAATGTTTATGCGGAGCACAAAACTTTCGGCTACCAATAAAATGTCTGCGGAGCACGAAACCCCGCCTATTGCAAATGTGCTGTTATGCGTTCGCTTTTTTACCACAGTTTATACTTGTCTAAGTTTAAATTCAAATACAATTCTTCAGCACTATCTCTGTTGTCACTGCTTTGTTTAATGTCAGCACCTGCGTTGATTAGTTTATTAAAGACACTTTGAAGTTGTTGAATTAAAATATTGTTAGTAAAGTCTGTGCTTGGGTTGTCAAGCATTTGTCTTGCGTCTAACAATGCTCTATGCAAACAATTGTTACCGTATGAGTCAGTTGATTTTGGGTCTGCCTTTTTGCTTAGCATTAGTTGTAAAAGAGCAAAAGCTTTGTCAAACTGTTTTGTGTCCCTTTGTAGCATGTATGAATTGAAAATTATGGCTCTTATACAGTCGTGTAAAACAGGAGCTGTCCACTCGTTAATTTCAGAGGTCTCCATAAAATTTGTGTCGGCTCCTTTGTCTATTAAAAGTCGGGCGATTTCAAAGTTACCTGTTTTGAAAGCAACTTGAAGTCCTGATTGTCCATCGTCTTTTTTTGGTGGTGCAACATTACAAATACTCAAATATTCTGAGTTATTGTTCAAGAGTTCTGAAACCTTATTAATATCTCCGTCAGAAATGGCTTTAAAAAATATTTTGATGTCTTTTTTTATCATTGGATTGTCGGTCGGTCGGTTTTTTTATAGTGACGCATAACGGGGAGGGCTTTGCGAAGTTGCGACTATTCACACTGTACTTTTGTCGCAATTTTGCAAAACCCGAGTTATGCGCTGTTTCTCTTTTTCAAAGGTAACAGTTTACAGTTTCGATTTAAAATACTTTGAAAAACATTTTTAACATATTTTGCAAAACCCTCGGCTTTGCGAAGTTTGGAAAAAATATAATATCGGTATTCACTCCTTGATTTTTTTAAGAAACTCATTACGCAAAAAATTGACTATGTCATTTTTTTCTCATAATTTCGCCAAGCTTTATTAGCGATTTCGCTTTGAAAACACGGTTTTCAGCAAACTCTTTTGCTAAAGCTTGAGGAATAATGTGTCCATTTTCCTTTCTTCAAAAAAATCAATTCCTCTCTACCGATAGTTTTTCACGTATTTTAGGTCGAAATTGCGCTATAACGGGCTTGGGCTAAAAGCTGGTGGGCTTTAAAAAGCACTTACTTGTCCGCCACAACAAAAGTACCAAAAAGAGATAAGGTTTCATTTAGCACTTTCCGCCCACTTGATTTTAGCCCATGTTACCGCCTGTGGTTCTGTCCTTCGGGGTCATTGTCCGCCATATTTGCAGCGTTTTAAAATCCGTTTACCTGACTTGAAAAATGTTTTTTTGTCTGGCGGCTATGAGCGGTCGGGAAAGATTTAATTTTTGCGAAGCGAGGGATTTTTTTCTGTCTTACCGTGCGATGGCTTTTGGCATATCTTTTTGTTTGCGGGTCGGCTTTAGCTCTTTGCCGCCCGCAGGAACGAGGACGGCAATGTGCTAAAAGTGTGTAGGAACAAAAAGTATGACAAAAAGAAGTGCTGGCTTTATTTGTTCTATTTTACTCTTTGAAATTCATTAATCTTAAACTTGTCAAAATTACAATGAGTGTTACTCCTACATCTGCTGCAATGGCGAAAACCAAATTGCTGTAACCGATGAACGCAAGGGTTATGAATATCAATTTTACTGCTATTGCTCCAATAGTGTTGAATTTTATTCTTTGCAAAGTTTTATTGCTTAAACGAATAAGAAAAGGGATAAGTGAAAGTTTGTCATTCATCAAAGCAATGTTTGCGGTTTCTATGGCGGTGTCGCTTCCTGCTGCTCCCATTGCTATTCCTATAGTTGATTGGGCTAATGCAGGTGCATCATTGATGCCATCGCCTACCATTGCTACTTTTCCATATTGTCGCAAGAGTTCTTTGATTTTTTCGGCTTTGTTTTCGGGTAACATATTCCCGAATATTTTTTTGATGCCTACTTGATATGCTACATAGTTTGCTGCTTTTTCGCTGTCGCCTGTGAGCATTATTGGTTCTATATTCATTGCTTCAATTTCCTTTAACGCTGCTGCACTATCAGGTTTTATTTCGTCCATTAAACCGATAATTCCTGCTACTCCGTTTCCAAAACTTACTACTACACTTGTTTTGCCTTGTGCTGAAAGTTCCGCAACAATTTTTTCTGCTTCGCTGTCGGTGTGGTGATGTTCTTTGATAAAATCTAATTTGCCTACATAAATTGTTTCATCCTCACATACCAAACATTTTGCGGTTGCACCTTTTCCCATGATGCTTTTGAAACCTTCGGTTTTGTGAGGTTCAAATCCTTCTTTTATACTTGCATCAACAATAGCTTGTGCTAATGGATGTTCACTGAAAATTTCTGCTCCTGCGGTACAAGCCAATAATTCTTCACGACTTATTCCGTTTAACGGAATTACATCGCTAACAATCGGATTTCCGAACGTGATGGTTCGTGTTTTGTCTAAGGCAATGGCTTTGATGTTTGCCATAGCTTCTACATATTTTCCGCCTTTGACTAATGCTCCTTTGGCTGATGCGTTACCGATAGCAGCATAAATGGCAACAGGTGTTGAGATAACCAAGGCACAGGGACAAGCAATAACTAAAAGAGTGATAGCTTGCAATAGCCAATGGTCAAAATCTAATTGGAGAAAGTAAACTGGTATGATGAATAACAATACCGCCAATGCTATCATAGTAGGCGTGTAGTATTTTGAAAACTGCTGAATAAACTTCTGTGTTTCGCTTTTGTTAGCGGTGGCTTCAAAAGTCAGGCGAACAATTTTTGAAAATGTGGTATCAACAGAAAGTTTGGTTGTCTCCATTTCTATAAAACCATTTTTGTTTAGTGTTCCAGCAAAAAGATTGTCGCCTGTGTGCTTGTCTTTGGGGATGGGTTCGCCTGTGATGGCAGCTTCGTCAACGGTAGTTTCGCCTGAAATTATTTTGCCGTCAAGCGGAATCATTTCACCGGGTTTTACCTGAATGGTGGTGCCTACCACAATTTTATCTATCGAAACAAACTTATTTTCAGCATTAACAAAAGCAGTTTTTGGTGCTTTCTTTACCAATTCATCTAAGGCAGATTTTGAATTTTCTATCCCAATATCTTCCAATCGCTCACCCAATACATATAACACAACCAATACCGCTGCTTCGGGAAATTCTTTTAAATAAAATGCACCGATTACAGCAATTAGCATCAATAGATTGATATTGCTGAATTGCAGTTTGAAAATGGCTTTAATGCCACTCCACAAAACTTTATAACCGATTGCCAGAATAAAGAATGAGAAAATAAAAGGTGCATAAGGCATAGGTATGTTAATGCCGATAATGGATAAAACTTCTAATGCAACCACTATCGTGATTGCAAAAAGAAGAAAGAGGAATTTTTTATCGTTGTATGGTAATTTCATTGTTTTTGAATTTTAATATGGTGGGCGTGAGAACCTGATTATGGAAATCCTCTTTGATATGAGGAAAAAGAAATCAAGCCTCCGCCCATATATTTTTAGTTAATGTTCATGTCCTTCACCTTGATTGGTCATTTTAGCCAGAATGAAAAATGCTCCGTTTACCACCACTTTACTGTTGGCAGGTATTTCTTTGAGTATCGTTATTTCGCTGTAACCAACGTCTGTTGTTCCTTTTCGAACAGGTATTTTTTCAAAGGTTATCCCTTCTTCCTGATGGTCATGCTCCGCTTTTTCTTCTTCGTGTTTGTGTCCTTGTTCATCATGCTCGTGTTCTTCTGCTTCTTCCGCATGTTCGTGATGCTCATCTTCAGCATGAGCATCCGTAACAATAAAAATATAGTCTTGTCCTTCGTGGTTTACAATGGCATTGGTAGGCACTGCGTCAACCGTTGCGTTTTCTAAACTTACGAGTGCAGTAATGCTCATTCCGTCTATCAAGCCCTGCTTATCGCCTTTTACATTGGCATGAACAGCAACAGTTTTAGTATTGGGTTCAAAGGTGTTGCTGACTGCATAAACTTCTGCATCATATTCCTTGCCGGGATTATTGGTAAGCGTGAAATGTATAATTTGTCCGACTTTCAGTTTCGGTAAATCTTTCTCATACACATATAAGTCAAGATGTAGTTGGCTGTTGTCCACAATGTCTGCAATGGGCTTGTTGGCATCAACATAACTTCCAAGATTGACATAAATGTTGCTGATATTTCCGTTAATTGGGCTTCTGACACTGATAACGGATTGAATATTGTCACTTGTGAGTTCAGCAGCATTAATTCCAAGCAATTCCAATTGTTTTTTTAGGCTTGCTTTTTGAGCTTTCAGGGCATTTAGTTCACTCTCCGCTTCCTGTAGTTTTTTTACAGATGTCGCATTGCCTTGTTGGAGTTCCTTTTGTCGGTTGTACTCAATTTCTGCCAATGTCAGTTTAGATGAAACTGTTAAAAATTCCTCTTGCATGATAATGAAATTGGTATTGGAAAGTGTTGCCAATACTTGACCTTTACTTACCGTATTTCCCTGTTGAATTGGAAGTGTGTTAACGATTCCACCAAATAGCGAGGTTACACTTGCCTGATTGTTATTCGGAACACGTAAAAGTCCGTTCAATTTCAATGTGGCTGTAAGCTGCTTTTTTTCAATACTTCCGTATTCAATACCGATGGATTTTATTTGTTCTTCGGTAAGGGTTGCTGTACTGGAATTTTCGTGTTCGTCATGGTGTTCGGTTTCTTCTCCATGATTTTCTGTTTTATTTCCTGTGCAGGATGCCAACATGATGGATGTGGCTAATGCTGCGATATATAATATGTGTTTCATTGTTCTAAATTTTATTTACTGATTAAGAAATTAATGTTTACGACTGCCTGATTAAGTTGATTTACGGTTTGCAAATAAGTCAATTGTATGTCGGTGGCAGTTTGTAAAGCCGATAAATACTCAATGTACCCAATATCGCCACTATTAAAGCCGAGTGTTGCCGTGCTGATAATCGTTTCAACATTGGGCAAAGCAATCGTTATAAAGTAATTGTACTGCGACAGGTATTGATTGTATTGCTGAAAGGCATTTTGCAGATGGGTTTGTAGGTTCAACTTTTCGCTTTCTGCTTCTTTTTGCAATGCCTGGTATTTGTAATCCATTGATTTTATTTTTGAAGCATTACTGAAAAATGTCAGCGGAATGGAAACACCTACGCTGAACCCGTCAAAACGGTCATTTGCTCCAAAAAATACATCCGTTCCGTTCACCGTTTGTGTTCCGATTAAGGATTGGTTGAAATACCCCACCGTAAAGTCTGGCAAAGAGGAAGCCGTTTCTACTTTTTTAAGTTGTTCGGCTATAACGGCTTGTTGATACAACAATTTCAAAGAAGGATTATTGGCGATTAATGAGGTGTCTAATGACAAACTCAATGTAATGGGCTGATAATTTAACTCCTCTTTTAAAGTGAATTGTTCATTGGTATTCATCAACGTTTGCAGTGAAACATAGGCGGTATTTATTTCCCTTTCGGTTTGCTGTAACAAAAGTGAAAGCTGACCTCTTTTGGTCTCTGCTGTTGTTTTTTCCAATAAACCAGTTTCGCCTGTATTGTATCGCAATTCGGCTGCACTTACAAAATCACTGTACAAACTATCTAAAGCCAATAACCTTCTCTTAACCTGCTCCAAATATTGCAACTGGTAATACCAGTATTGTACCTGTGCCTTTATTTCATTTTCCGTTACCTGCTGCTGTAATTGACTTCCCTGCAATTCTGCCTTGTACAAATTGGATTTAGCGGAAAAATAAGTCGGAAACGGAATGGTCTGAGAGAGCTGAAATGCCCTGTCATTCTGAATACTGTTGTACTGTCCGAATTGAAAATTGACATCTGTTTTGGGCAGTTCAAACACCGACTTCTTCAATGTAGAAGAAGATTGAACATTGAGTTGCTGTGATTGGATTTCCAGGTTGTTCTGCAATGCAGTGGCAATGGCTTCATCAAGCCCTATGGCTTTTGTGGTATCGGTTTGGGCTTTAACCGTAGCAAATGAGCACAAGGCAAAAATCAAAATACTTGCTGTTTTTATGTTTCTTTTAACTCTAATCTTGGTTGAAAACAACAGGTACAGCAAGGGCAAAACAAATAAGGTGAGGAAGGTAGCCGTTACCAAACCACCAATCACTACCGTTGCTAAAGGTCTCTGTACTTCGGCTCCTGCACTTTGAGAAAGTGCCATTGGTAAAAATCCCAATGAGGCTACCGTAGCGGTCATTAACACGGGTCGCAAACGGATTTTAGTTCCTTCTTTAATTCGTTGGATGATGTCGGTCATTCCTTCTTTTTTTAAATTATTAAAAGTTCCTATTAGCACAATTCCATTTAATACTGCAACACCAAACAAAGCAATAAAACCCACCCCTGCCGAAATGCTGAAAGGCATATCCCGAATGAGCAAGGCAAAAATACCACCAATGGCAGCCATAGGGATGGCTGTAAAAATGAGTGTCGCCTGTTTGAATGAAGTAAAAGTAAAATAGAGTAATAGAAAAATCAGCCCCAAAGCAATTGGGACAGCAATCATCAAACGTGCAGATGCCGCTCTAAGATTTTCAAATGTACCACCGTAGGTATAATAATATCCTTCGGGAAGTTTTACATTTTTAGAAAGTTTTGATTCTATTTCTTCAACTACACTTTCAACGTCCCTGTCTTTCACATTAAAACCAATCACGATTCTGCGTTTACCGTCTTCACGACTTATCTGTGCAGGTCCTAATTCCATCTTTATTTCGGCTACCTGCGATAGTGGAATTTGGGTTCCGTTGGATGCAGGAACATATAAATGGCTTACATCTTCAATATTGTTGCGATGCGTGCTATCCAAACGAACTACCAAATCGAATCTGCGTTCGTTTTCATATACCACACCTGCACTCCCACCAGCAAAGGCAGTACTGATAACGTGATTAATATCTTCGATGGAAACGCCATTGGTGGCAATTTGTGTTCGATTGTATCTGATTACAATTTGCGGAAGTCCTGCTACCCTTTCCACCATTGGCTCCGTAGCCCCATCAACCGTTTGAATGATTGATGAAACTTTGTTGGCATAAGTCAGGAGCGTATCCATATTTTCACCAAAAATTTTCACAGCAACATCCTGCCGAATACCTGTCATTAGTTCGTTGAAACGCATTTGTATAGGTTGATTTTTTTCAAAGAATACTCCCGGAATTATATTCAACTCTTCTTCCATTTCCTCCGCCAGTTGCTCATAGGTGATGTCTCTTTTCCATTCAGAGGGCTGTTTTAGAATAATCATCAGGTCAGTAGCTTCCGGAGGCATGGGGTCGGTTGGTACTTCTGCCGCTCCGGTTTTGCCCACCACCATTTTTACTTCATCAAACTCTTTTAAAATCCGTGAAGCTTGCATGGAGGTTTCCAAACTTTGCGACAAGGAAGAACCTTGAGGAAGAATGCAATGAAATGCAAAATCACCTTCCTGAAGGGTAGGAATAAACTCACCGCCCATTCGGGAAAAGAGGAAAATGGAAACTGCAAAAATTGCTAATGTTGCGGCAATAACACCTGTCTTAAAACGAATGGCTTTATCCAGTAATGGAGCATAAATTTTCTGCAAGCGATTCATCATTCGGTCGCTGATGTTCAATTTGTGTGATTCCTTTTTGGAAAGAAACTGGGCACACATCATAGGAATGTATGTGAAGGATAAAATCAACGCTCCCAAAATGGCAAACGAAACGGTTTGAGCCATAGGCGTAAACATTTTTCCTTCAATGCCCACAAGGGTCAGAATCGGGATGTAAACAATCAGAATGATAATTTCTCCGAAGGCAGCACTTTTACGGATTTTAGTTGCCGATTCAAGCACTTCTTTATCCATTTCCTGTTGATTGAGTTTGCCAAACCCTTTCCGTAAACCCAAATGGTGCATGGTGGCTTCAACGATAATCACCGCACCGTCCACAATCAAACCAAAATCAATTGCCCCCAAACTCATTAAGTTGGCACTAACGCCAAAAACGTTCATCATGCCCAAGGCGAAGAGCATGGATAGTGGAATGGCAGAAGCAACAATTAACCCGGCACGGAAGTTTCCAAGAAACAAAACCAAAACAAAGATTACAATCAACGCTCCTTCTATCAGGTTTTTTTCAACTGTCGATACAGCACGGTTTACCAAATCGGTTCTATCCAAATATGGTTCAATAACTATGTCATCAGGAAGCGATTTTTGTATGATTTTCATTTTATCTTTGACACGGCTAACCACTTCTGCACTGTTTTCTCCTTTCAGCATCATTACCACACCACCCACAGCATCCACTTCTCCGTTATATGTCATGGCTCCGTAGCGAACAGCATTGCCAAAGCGGACTTCTGCCACATCTTTAATCAAAATGGGAATTCCCTTTGCGTTGGTTTTTACTACAATGTTGTTGATGTCATCAAAGGTGCTTACCAAACCAATTCCCCTGATAAAATAGGCATTAGGTTTTTTGTCAATGTATGCACCGCCTGTATTTTCGTTGTTCTTTTCAAGAGCAGTAAAAATTTCAGTAATGGTTACCCCTAATGAAAAAAGTTTGTCGGGATTTACCGCCACTTCGTACTGTTTTAGTTCTCCACCAAAACTGTTAACCTCTGCAATTCCGGGTGTTCCGTACAACTGACGAGCAACAATCCAGTCTTGCATTGTTCGTAAGTCCATAGCATTATATATATGCTCACTTCCCTTTTTTGGATGAATAATGTATTGATACACTTCACCCAAACCAGTACTAACCGGAGCCAGTTCGGGAGTTCCAATTCCTTTTGGGATTTTGCTTTCGGCTTCTTTCAGTCGCTCATTTATCAATTGTCGGGCAAAATAAATATCCACTTTTTCATCAAACACAACGGTAATGACCGATAGTCCGAAACGTGAAATACTCCGCAACTCTTCAAGGTCGGGAAGGTTGGCTATACTTTGCTCGATAGGAAAAGTTACTAATTGCTCTACCTCCTGACCTGCAAGGGTAGGGCAAACGGTAATAATTTGTACCTGATTGTTGGTGATGTCAGGTAAGGCATCTATGGGCAGTTTTCCGGCACTCCACACCCCCCAAATAATGAGTGCCAAGGTCATCAGTGCGATGACCAGCTTATTTTTTATGCTGTACGCAATTATTTTATCTATCATGAGAATCAGTTTAATGAATAATACAAAAGCAGACTTGAGTTTCAGTAACCCAGTCCGTTGTTTGTTCCGTTGTAGAAACGGAGCATCAAAAATTCATTAACTGATTTTGGGCGGTTGCCAAATTTTAGAGAAAGCCCCTGTAACTAAAGAGGCTTTATAAATGGAAAGGTTTTTAGACGGATATTGTACGAGTGAATGAAGTGACACAAAAGAATCAGGTGCAGTTACCGAATGTCCGCAACAGGCACAAATGCAAAAGGGAGAGCAATTTTCAGTATCACCATCATGGTTGGAATGGTCGGTAGTTGAGAAAGGGGATTGTTCTGAACTCTGATATGTACAGTCATCTTTGTCGCTGCATGGCATAACTGCCATAGCAAAAATGTAAAAACTGAATATGAGAGCAAAATACTTCACGGTGTAAAAGTAAGGATTTTTTTAAAAATAAGTTGAAAACCCGAATTGAATAACACCTGTATATGCAGGTGGATTACCTAATAGGTCTGTATGCTGTTCAAAACGGTAATTAAAACGCAAAACAGTTGTTCCAACTGGTCTAAATGCGATAGTCGGAACGATAGCCCAAACATCATCACCGATGTTGCCACCAGTTTCGCTAAACTTTTCCTGATTATAGTCTGCATACTCAAGGCGAACACCCAAATTGAGTTTGGCATTTTCCCAACCAAGCATTTTCTTTTGTAAAACAGTTCCTATAATGTCAATATAACCGCCTAACTGCTGTGTTCCGTATTGCTGTATGTAAGTTTCTGGAACATCTACAAAAACTTTTGCAACCTCACCTGTAAAAGTTAATCGGTCTTTAAAAACAGAGGTATTAAAATCAACTGCCAGAACGCTTGCATTTCTTTTGTTGTCAATAATTAAACCGTCTTCTTTCCATTTGTTGTAAACGCCTGTCATATACGAAAATCCCAATTCTCCGATTTTTCGGTTACGAATAGACAGTTTTCCGGTAAACATAGGTAGTCCACTGTTGCTTTCTTCAAAGCGTTCAGGGTTTTTCTTTCCGGCAGCAAGTGAAGTTCTGCCATCAGGATTTGAAATAATGTTATCGTCAAATCCGTTGGTCAGGTATGCTTCATAACCTACAATCCAATTATTCGCAAAATATTTTCCATGCAATCCGAAACCTGCATTTGAAAGGGTGGAAGGAATAATTGAAGTTGCAGAAATTGGGCGGTCAATAAAATCCCATTTTGGTCCATCGTGATTTTGATTGAAAGCTCCGATAGGGTTCATAATTATTCCGCCTCTTAAATTAAACAATGGATGAAATTCAATATCCATTGCGGCAAATTCAATATTTATTTCCTTCGTTCCGTCTTCAAATTCCAGTTCAGAGAGAAATTTGATTTTTTTTGCGATAGTGGATGAGAAGAACAAAGTAAAACGCCTTGCCTGAAAGGAAAATCCGTCAGAAACTCCATCCGTTGATGCGTATTGGGTATTTGCTTCCAGATAACCACCAATAGCAATCGGTAATTTTCCTGCCGTTAAAAACGGACGATTGTAAACGGCATCCATATTCATTTGCTGTTTGGAAGTGTCGGCAGGAATGCGTTGAATAAATTTTGTAGTATCGGTTTGTGCAAAAGCATTGAATGTGCAGATAAAGCCCAATATTGCAAATACGATTTTATAGATAGATGTAGATGTTTTCATTGTCTGTTGAAGTTTTAAATGTTTTCAAATTTTGTTCGGCAGGTGGATTTTGCACAACGCCTTTATTGGTAAACTCGCTGCCGTGACAAGGACACACCAAAAAGTTTCCTTGTGGTTGCAATTCGCAACCTTTATGTGTGCATTGGAGAAGCAAAGCGGAATATTCATTTTCATTGATTTTGTAAATTCCGATAGGATAACCGAATTTTTCAGTTTTCACTAAAACAAATTTTCTTTCGGCAATCTTTTCTTTTTCGGTTTTCAGAAACTCTGTTTTTTTAATCAGTATCCGATTTTCCTCAAAAGCGGTTTGAGCAAAATAATTAGTGCTTGCACAACTTTGAAGCAATGCAACCAATGCCGTTCCTCCCAAACAAGCGTAGCCACAGGTTTTAATAAATTCCTTTCTGTCCATTACTTATAATGATTCTAAGAATTTGATTAGAGCATCCTTGTCGGCTTGTGAAAGGTTTTGAAATTGTGTTTTGCTGTTTGTCGCTTCGCCACCGTGCAATAGTATGGCTTCTTCTATGCTCATTGCCCTGCCATCGTGCATTAAAAAATACTGCCCACCTTGCGAATTGACAGAAAGTCCTAAGCCCCAAAGCGGTGGCGTTCGCCATTCATATGTTAAGGCATTCCCTTCTGTGTAGCCGTCATCCAAACCGCTTCCCATATCATGCAATAACAAATCTGTGTAAGGATGAAATTCCTTGTAAGAGAGGGCTTCAATAGGTGAATAACCCGTTTTTAAAGTGGGGTTATGGCAGGAAGCACAATTAATTTGATTGAAAATATTTTTTCCCTGAATGACTTCTGCATCATTCTGATTTCTTTGAATAGGAGCTTTTAATGTTTGCAGATAAAATACAACATCATTTACAGCTTGTGTTGAAACTTCCGGGTCAATTTCCAATCCTGTATAAGTATCAAAAGGACTATAAAGTGATGTAATACCAATGTCCTCATTGTAGGCATTTACAGTTTGATGCAATAAATTAAATGCAGCCGATTTTTTACCGAAACGCCCAATGTATTTTCCGTTTTGCGTAATGGCGTTTTGATGTGGAATGATATAAGAAGGGATATTTATCCAGTTTGGAACACCTGAAACACCATCGCCATCCGTATCATTCGGGTCAGCCATTGCCATAATATCGGCATCTGATACAAAAGCCAAAAAGCCCAAACCCGTTACAGCAGGTGGTGTAAATTTTGAAAAGGTTGCTCCTGCCGGAATTTGTTCGGGAGAAAATCCGGGTATTGCCCGATTTTGTAATTGAGGACCACCCCAACTTAAAAACTGGTTGCCCATACTGTCAGTTTGCCCAAAACGGGTAAGCGTGGTAAAGGGATGCCCTTTGCCATCCCCTGCATGACAACTGATGCAACTTGTCGCAACGAAAATAGACCCAAGCCCGGTTTCAGTTGTAAAATTTTCGCTAAAGGCAGCATCACCTTTCAAAAATTGAGAAAGTTGGGCAGAAGTCAGTTCTTCTAATGGTCCATCCAATACTTCTTCGTCTTTGGGTTCGGGTGGCAACATTTTTTCACAAGAAGCCATGGTGATAATTGTGAATAATATAATTGTAAATACAAGCAGTTGGTTTTTTTTCATTATCCTAAAATTGAAATTCGCTACAAATATAAATAATAATTTGGATTATCAAATAATATATATTAGATATGCCTAATAATATAAATTAGATAGATTGTTTATCTTTGTCAAAAAAAAGAGCAGATGCGTACATTAACCGAAGAAAATTATTTGAAAGCCATTTATCATCTTTCCCAAAAAGGAGTAGATAAAATTTCCCCAACTGCTTTAGCAGAAGAAATGAGCATAAATGCCGCATCGGTAGTTGATATGATAAAAAAGTTGTCGGATAAAAAACTGATTAGTTATGACAAACGTAATGGAGCAAAACTTTTGGCTCAGGGAAGCAAAATCGCTCTTGATATAGTCAGAAAGCACCGACTTTGGGAAGTGTTTCTCTTAGAGAAATTAGGCTACTCGTGGGATGTTGTTCACGAAATAGCTGAACAATTGGAACATATCAAACACGAGGAATTGGCAGACCGTTTGGATAACTATTTAGGGTTTCCTGAATATGACCCACACGGAGACCCCATACCCAATTCCAAAGGGGAAGTTCCAACAACAGCCAATACATTATTGTCAGAAATCGAAGAAGGCAAAACTTGTCAAGTTACTGCTGTAAAAGATACTTCGGTCGTTTTTCTTCGATACTTAGAACAACTGTCTGTAAGTATTGGAACAAGAGTTAAAGTCCTTGAAAAAATTTCATTTGATGGGTCAATGGTAGTTCAAATCGACAAAGAAGTCAAAACAACAGTTTCTAAAAAATTTACTGATAGTCTGTTTGTCAGTTGAGTGATGGCTGATTTTTTTGGCACGTGTTTTTGCTTTGCGGGTGGGGTTTAGCTCTTTTGCAGGTGGTGCGAAGCAAGTTTTTAAAATGCGTAATTTTTTCTACGCATTTTAAAAAGTAACCTGCAAATGTGCTAAACGAAGCGTTTGGCAAAAACCGTGACAAAAAATTGAGGGTCGGCTTTTCTCCTTTTTTTCTCTTTTTAAAGTGCGGTGGGGCAAAAATTAAATCTTTCTTGGGTCGGTTTGTGTGTCGCCCGTTTTTCTGTCTGCCCGAAATGTTTTAGAAGGTCTGTCGGTTGAATATTTCTCCGTTATTGTCAAGGTTGCACAGTCTTTTTTACCATTGGCGGTAACGTTTTGCGGCTTGGCGAAGGTGGCGATTTTTAGCACAAAGTTTCATACGAAGCACAAATGTTTATATAACCTCAAAACTGTCCTACGTAGCACTGAACCGCCACTTTTGCCAAACCGCTGTTACCAGTAGTTTTTTATTTTGTCGATATACCAAAGTTTTTATAGGCTTCTTCTGAATATATACCAAGTCCACCTCCTTTAGGTTTATCTTTATGACTAAATTGTGAAATAGCATCTTTTAAAGGTTCTTTCTTAAATGGTATATGAATACAAGAGGCAGTACCATTATTTATTCTGTCTTTAAGTGCTTGTGGTAATTTATTCCAATTTTTCTTTGCGTCCAGTATGTATTCTTCTCCAGTATAAGCAACAATTATTGGAATATCACAGGTGTCTATTGCATATTCAATCTCAAATGGCACCCAGTCCTTGTCATTTTTAGTAGTGTCGCCAATTATTAGAACCATATGTTTGCTGTTTGAAAGCCTTTCTTTAAGTCTTTTTTTAAGCGTTTCTTTCAAACTACTATCTCTAACTGCTGCTGTTTTATCGTGGCTATTAATCATTGAGAAGTCGTCATCTTCTTTAGCTGTCCAAGCTTTCATTAAGTTGTAATACTTAATATCCGATTCTGTCGGTACGTTTGTTCCATCAGCGTGAAACGCTATGTAAGTTCCATTTTTGTATGCCATATTATTGCCAATTATTTTTAATTATTTCCAAATCAATTTTATCAAATACGTCTTGAGTTAAGACAATTCTAATAGTTGAACTTAGGTCTCTTTCTTTTGCTGCCTTTAACAATGAAATTAATGTTAATTGTAAGAGCTGGCTTGGAGGTAAACCAATTCTCGAAAGTCCGTTTCCTATGAGAGGCAGATTAATATCTGTTCCGTTACCTTCAATTCTCACTTTATTCCAGAGTCCTTCAAGTGCTTTTAGCATTAATGACGGAGTACTGTTTGCATTGCAATCATTGTCTGTATTTGTAAGTGCGAATAAAAAATAAAGCGATTGATTATGCTCAATAGTTATTGTAGTCCCGATTTCATATTTTAGAGTTTTGCCATCAACTCGTTGAACCGTTTCAATTTCTTGACCAGCCAGTTGAGTGTTAACGGCATTGTCAAATATATCTGTATGTCCACCAAGAATATTTTTGATAAATATTCCTTGAAGGCTTTTTGGTGAAACTGGTTTGCCAATTTTACTATCAAAATATTCACTCGCAGAAATTACTTTATGTCCGGTAGTATTGAATAAGTCGCCAAACTCAATTTCAACTTTAGTATTTGTATTGTTTAGGTCAAACTGCACTTTCTTTTTTGGATAAACTACAATGACCGCAATAATTAAACTGCATATAATATATCCAATTAGGTACGGGCAATTATAACCAGTAGTCTTTAAGTTGGCTATTGAAAATATTGGTTCCAAAACTGTCCACAATGAAGCATAACCGAATGCTATTGCCAAGAAAAATCTTTTGGGATGTCGGCTTATTCCTAAGAATATTTTTGTCATATGTTGTCTGTTTTAAAATTACTGGTAACGTTTTGCAGCTACAAGAAGTTGGCGATTTCGAAGCACAAAACTGTCTGCCACCACTGAACTTGATACGAAGCACAAAGCTTCATTTAACCACTGAACCGCCAATTTCTTGTAGGTGCTGTTAGGCGTTCGCCCTTCTATTCTGTCAGCCAATTTAATGCTTCTTGTGTTATTCCGTTATACCAATCTACTTCGTTGTCTGTCGAGTTTGCTAATTCATTTGAACGCTCGAAAAATCGTTGAACGTGTCTTGGTTCGGGGATATAATTTGCGTTATGAGAGTCTTGAACCATTTTAATAAAAACATTCAAAGGCAATGGAACTATTGTCGAAGTCCCACCATAATATTGAATGTTCATTTTATGCAATGCGTAAAAATGAGCTTTACAAGCGTCATTTATGTTTGGTGCAATGAATAAACAGTAAGCAGGTTTTTCAGTTTCTCGTTTATATTTTGCAAGGTGTCGTGTTACTGGTTCACCTTCTGTTTCATACTGTCTCTGTCCGCTTTGCATTGTAACTTCAACAGTCAACCCGAAGTCGCCATAATCGCAAACAATGTCAGCCATATTGCCCTGTGCCGTTGACATTGGATTCCCAAAGTCATCAAATTTTAGATTGGCTTTTATATTACCTCCGTCCAACATTGTCATTGCTCGCCAAGTATTCCACTCCAACATTAGTGGCGTGTCGTAAAGTGAATTATCAATTATCTGGTCAAACGTTGTAGATATTTCTTCAAACTGTCTGTAGTCTTTAATTGCAGCAACTTGTTCAGTTAGTATCTGCTCTTTTCTATTTTCTAACTGGTCTGCAAATAAGTTCTTTAGTTCAACCAATGAAGCAGTTGCTGGAATTTGAAGTTGTGGAAATTCAGCTTGGATTTTTTGTTCGAGTAATGCTCTATTGTCGGTTAATAAAGCTGGTGTTTGTGGATTGCCAAGATATGCAACATACTGTCTTTCGTTATCAACGAAACAAGGTTCTCTATCTGCATTTTGAAGGAAGTAATCAACCTCTTGTATTTTTTCAGGAACTATGGAAATTGACTTTCCTAAATGTGAAATATTTACTAATCCTGTTGCTCTCAAATAACGAACACAAGCATCAGCATAATCCCGCATATTACTTGCTTTTGTGTTTAAAAATTTTGAGATTGAAGCGTCATTAGTTTCTCTTGTTCGTGTATTACCCGAACTAATATCCGCACTATAAATTTCTCTCAATTCTCTATCAAAATATTCAGCCCGAAAGCGTTTGTAATTACCTTCGTTCTGTGCTTTTGCTATTCTAAATTGATTGATTTTTTCAACTATTGTATCAAATTCTCGGTAGTCAACTAATTGCAAACCAAACATCTTTAACTCATCAAATTTCAATGAGCCAAAATGCCTAACAAGTCTGAAAAGTTCGAGATAGGGTTTTACCCAAAATTCTGCTGAATTTTCTGTTGGTTTATGAAAAGGGGAAGGAACTTGAAATTTAAGTAACTGCCTTAAAAAAATTTCGTCTTTTCTTCTTGAATTTACTAATTCCTCTCCTGCCGGAGTAAGTTGTATGGTTGGAGAGAGAATAACGAAACCGAGTGCTTTTGGTGCTCGGTTAATTCTGTCTCTTGCACTAAATGCTGGGTCATTTGCACCTTCGCCATTGAAAAAATTTTCTTCTTTCAATAGCTCCATAAATGCTCTTTGTGTTTCGTTATTCCATTGCTGACCTGCGAAATGAGTATGCAATAACTCAATTTCAGGAATCATCTTGGCAGGTGTCCTTGGGGAAGTGGTTACGAAAATTACTTTGCTGTCAATTCTAGCCATAGGAAACAGATTCTTCTTCTAGTATAAGTATTGGATTTCGTTTTATTGCCTCATTGCCGTAATTTGAAATTAGAATGTGGCTTGCTTCTGATTTAAATCTATTTCTAATGTTTACTGCATATGACTTTCCATATTCATCAACAATCATATCTCCGTATAATTTTTCAGTTAGTGGTGTTCTGCCAATAACCATTAGCGCCTTGCACTTTAGATTTTTGTATTGATTAGCTAACTCAATATGATTTCTTTCATTAAATCCGTCTTTGTGTTCAACATTTCCATAGTCAGAAAAAATACAATCGTAAGGCGGGTCTAAGAACATAAAATCATCTTCGGTTGCCATTTTAAAAATTTCAGAATAATCAAGATTATAAATTTCTGTTTTTGCAAGTAATTTGCTGTGAGATTGCGTTACTAAAGAAGTATTCAAGTTTGCATAACGACCATAAGGAACATTAAATTCTCCTTTAGCATTGTAGCGTATCATTCCAGAATACGCTGTTTTATTTATGAAGAAATAAATTAAAGCATCAGAGTATTTTTTATCGGTCAAGTCGTTGAACATATCTCTGATTTGATAATAGAGAGGTTCGTTAGCGTCATCAACTCTTTTATCAGGTGTTTTGCTTTTTAGTTCTTCAAACTTCTTTCTATTTTTTGTGTAAGTTTTTTCAATTTCTGAAAGTTCTGATTTAAGTGTTTCAAAGTCATTTTTAACGCCTAAATAAAACGAAATCAGCTTTGAGTTAATGTCGTTAATGATTGCTTTCTTTGGTTCTAAGTGAAAGAACAATGCGCCACCGCCAAAAAACGGTTCAATATATCGTCCACTAAATTTTGGGATATGATTTATTAAGTGAGGGATTTCTTTTGATTTTCCTCCTCTGTATTTTACTAATGGTTTCATACTTTGGCTGATTTACGTTTATACTGAACAATACTTTCAGCAACCACATTTAAAATTTGTGTTGCTTCTTCCTCTTCGGCTATAATGTCGTAAACCTTGTCTGCCGACCACAAGCGTATCAACTCTTTTGAGTCAACTTCTAGCAAGTCTGCAAGAACATTAACCTGTTCCCGTTTTGCTCGTCTGTCGCCCTTTTCAATCTTACAGTATGTTGCAGTGTCTATTTCTAATTCAGCAGCTAACTGTCGTTGAGGGATTTGTTTTTCCTCTCGAAGTGTCTTGATTTTATTACCAAAGATTGTTGACATAAGTTCGTCTTGACATTATTTGGCAAATTTAGAATTTATTTTGAAAGTCAGCAATTATTTTTGAACAAATATTTGGGTGGTGGTTGGGCTTGGTCTCTTCATTTTGTTCGTCTGTTGATGTCTGCACGGTGGTCTTTTAGGGTGACGCCTAACGGTTTGCGGCTTGGCGTAGTGGCGGATTTTTAGCACAAAATTTCAATCGAAGAACTGAACTTGAACCTTGCACAAAACTGTCATACGAAGCACTGAACCCGCCATTACGCCAAACCGCTGTTAGGTGCTGGCCTTCTTATTTTTCGTCCGACTAAGATACATTTTTTATGTTTAAGTCAGTCGTTTTGAAGTCTAAAATGCTTGTCCAATACCGAAGTAAAATAGCCTGTCTTCTTTTGAATGTCCATAGTCAAACGATAAAATTGTAGATTGATTCCAAGCAATTCTAAGTCCACCACCGTAAGAATACTTTATGTTGTTAAAGTTCAAGTCTTGCCAACGGTCTCTTACTGTTCCTGCGTCAAAGAATGGGGCAATGCCAAATGCAAATCTTTGTTTTCCTAATTTTGTTTCTGCTAGTCTTACTCTCAACTCAACATTTGTAAACCACATTGAACGAGCTAAAAATCGGTTGGCTCGGTAGCCACGCAATGATTGTCTGCCACCTAATGCGTTGATACTTCCTTCGGGACTCCATTGGTCTTGAAATTCAAAAAACGGGGCATTGTTTCCTAATATATTTCCCACTCCAAACCTACCTGCTAAAACTGTCCTTTTTCCAACTGGTATTTTCTGATAGGCTCGTCCTTGAATGAAAAGTTTGTCAAAATCAAACTGTGAACCAATGTATTTGCTTGAATATTCATTGGCAATTTCAAAGTAGTATCCTTTCGTAGGGTCGGGTTCAAAATCTCTTGTGTCAAAAATTAAAGCTGTTTGGATTATTGAAACCCAACCACCGTCAACACCTGAAATTAATCCGTCTTCAAAATCTCGTCTTAAAAGCGAAATGCCGTTTGGTGCTGTTGTAGTTTGCCCCGTTATCGGGTCAATAGCTTCTGCTTCCATTCCTTCAAAAGTAGCGTAACTCAAATGTTGAATTTCATAACCGCCCATTATCCGCCATTTTCCTTTTCCAAGTGCGTAATCGGCTTTCAAATTGAGCATATATTCGGTTTCCCTAAATCGGTTTGATAACGCATCTGTTACAAAATCAGCTTCTCCAACTCCACCTGGTCTTAATGTTTTTCTCGCTTTGTCAAATGCTGCATAAGTTGAAAAAGTTGTGTTTTCGTCAGATGGCAGGCGAAGTTGTCCGAGCGTAGATTCAGTTAGTCCAAAATAAAGGTTGGCTGGATTCTGTTGTGCTTTGAAGTCTACTTTAAATCTCCAACGTGTTCCTTTGTAATAAGGAACATCCAGTTTTAAAATTAATTCTCTTGCATTTGAAGTGTAATAAGCAGCATTGGCTGTAAGTTTCATTAAATATGGTGTGTAAGGGAACAAAGGGTTATCTCGGTTGCCATTCCAATAAATGTTTGTTCTTGCACCAAAGCCAAATCCCGTAACTGGGTCGGAAGAAAAGTCTGGAATACCCGTAATAAATGTTCCTTCTTTCTTTTTTTCGAGGTCAGCATCTGACATTCTTTTCGATTTGATGAATGAAAGACTGTCTTTTTCTTGAGCCTTGACGATTGTGATTGAAAACAGAATGAACAGAGTTGTGGCTATTAGACGCTTCATAAATTGGATAATTTTTAAGTTACCCTGCAAAGCTCCGAAGCGATTTAGAAGAAATTTTGAATTGCTCTAAAAGTTGATTTTAAAAGTGTGTGTTTCTTGATGAAATTCATAGGCTATTGTCCATTGATGTCTTTTGCATATTTGCTCAACAATAGCCAACCCAAGACCACTTCCTGAAGATTGGTCTGAATGTTTTTTAAATCGTTTAAATAGATTTTCCGTTTCTAAGGCTTTCATTCCTGAATTGCTGATAAACAAGCCTGTTTTGCTCAACGAAATTCTTACAATGCCATTTTGTGAATTGTGCCTTATTGCATTTAAAAGTAAATTGCTAATGAGAATATCAATTAAAATTTTGTTTCCTGTAATGAAAAAGTCTTTTTCTATTTCAGTTTGAATGCTCAATTTTTTGTTTGCAAAATGCTCTTTGAATTGCTCCAAACATTGTTCTATCAATTCGCTTATGTTTATTATTTCGCTGCCGTCAAATTGATGATTTTCAATTTTTGCAAGAAGGAGAAGATTTTTATTGATTCGCGAAACTCTCGTTAATGCTTTATTAATATCTTCTATTATTTGATACTGCCTATCTGTTAAGGTTTCTTTTTGCAGAAGTATGTCCAATTTATTTTTGATGATTGCCAAAGGGGTTTGTAGTTCGTGTGAAGCATTTTCGGTAAACTCTTTTTGGGTCTTGTAAACTGAAATGGTGTGTTCAATCAGCTTATTCAATGCTTCATTTAATTCCTGAAATTCAAGAATATTTGAGTTTTCAAACGTAATACTGGTCTGTGAATTTAGATTAAAAGCTTTTAACCTTGTCAAGGTGTTTTTAAACGGTTGCCATAATTTTACTGATAATCTTCTATTAAGAATCAGAAAACCAACAACTAAAATCACGAAAAAGAAAAACGTAAGTATGGCAATAGCAACAACGGTTTCTTCGGTTTCTTCTACATTGGTTTCAACAGTCAATAAATAGGCTTCTCCGTTTATTTCAATTACCCTTGAAAGCCCCCTAAATCGGTCAATATCTTCGTGTGCCGCATAGGGATTTTTTCTTAAAACCGTATAAGTGCTGTCTTTTCTGTTCTTGTCTAAAGTAGTTTTTTGCAAGTTTGTTCCGGGTTGAATTTTGTTCCAAAGCACGATACTTTGATTCAATTCAGTTTCGGTTAATTCCAATTTATTCAGTTCATTTTCGGTTCTGTCGGCTACAATTTCATTGTGTTCGTCTAATTCTCTTAGCCAAATGCTATCCACTAAATAGTAATACGCAGGAACACTTGTTGCTAAAACAATAAGTGCGTAAATGGTGAAT
Organism: uncultured Flavobacteriales bacterium; assembly: GCA_964419055.1. Taxonomy (GTDB): domain Bacteria; phylum Bacteroidota; class Bacteroidia; order Flavobacteriales_D; family Parvicellaceae; genus CAYQNU01. The sequence continues at coordinate 146,129 of CAYQNU010000005.1, forward strand.
GATTTAAGCGATTTGTTTAATAATTTATTCATCCTTCCCATTTATAACCTGTTCCGTAAACAGTCTTTAAATAACTTTCGCATCCTGCTTCACTCAATTTCTTTTTTAAGTTTTTGATATGAGCGTAAACAAAATCGTGATTGTCCAACATATCTGCAAAATCGCCTGAAAGATGTTCAGCCAAGGTGCTTTTTGAAATTACTCTGTTTTTATTTCCGACAAAGTAGAGCAATAAATCAAATTCTTTTTTGGTCAGAATAACGGGGTGATTATGAACTGAAATAGTCTTTGCAAGTAAGTCTATTTCTAATTCATTTTGTCGAACGGTATTTGAATTTCCAAATTGTTTTCTACGGATAACGGAGTAAATCCTTGCTGCTAATTCCGAAAGATGAAAAGGCTTTGTCAAGTAGTCGTCTGCACCAATTTGAAGTCCTTTTATTTTGTCGTCTAATGCGTTTTTTGCAGAAATAATAATTACTCCGTCTTGTTTGTCTTGTCTTTTGAGTTCTTCTAAAATATTCATTCCGTTGCCGTCTGGCAACATAATGTCTAATAAGATGCAGTCGTAATGAAATGATTCGATTTTCTCCAATGCTTGATTATAAGTTCGGGCAAACTCACACAAATAGTTTTCTTCCGAAAGATATTCGGAGATGCTGTCGGCAAGTTCGTTTTCGTCTTCTATAATCAGTATTTTCATTTGTCAAAGTTACCATTTCAATTTTGAAGAAATTTAGAATTTGGTTGTCGGTTTGTCTCGGTGGTGTCGTTCTTTAGGCTTGCACCTAACTCGTTTATATGTCTGACAAAGTCAGACATATAAACCCAAAAATGGGTGTATATGTCTGATAGAAATCAGATGTATTTCCTTTCAAAAATAATAAAAATATCTTACAAATCATCAAAAGGACTTTTTATTTGTTGCAAACTTTTCGTACTCACGTGGGTATATATTTCGGTCGTTTTACTGCTATTGTGTCCCAACAGCTTCTGAATGTAGCGTAAATCAGTGCCGCTATTCAATACATTCGTGGCCTAACTGTATCAGGGGAAAAGAAGGATTATCGTTTTTTTTATAGTCTCATTTTATATAGCATCACCCTATACGGCACCTTAAGTGTTTAAGATTAAGGTCTGTTATTTCTTTTTCAATACCTATAGGTTGAGCTTTATAGTTCTATCAATCGTATTCTTCGTTCATTAATATAGATAAAGGTTCCAAGTTTTTTTATATTTCCTGCTTGAATGGTTCTAAATGCTTCAAGCAAATAAGAAGGAACCTCAATTTCAACTTCATCAAGATATAAAAAAGTAGAGTCATTAATTGGTTTCAACGTTTGATTAGATGCCAACTCTGAAGAATCTACTTTATAATAATACAAATTACCATCTAAAAATAAATTGAATTGTGATGTATCAGCTATTTTTGTTTTAGAAATTACCTTTACCAATTCATAATTGTAGCGCGTGCCATCAGATAAAGTAGAGGATAACTTGGTCTCTTTCACTTTCAACGTATATAAATAACCCCACTGAAATTGAAAACCATTTAAATGTTCGACATCTGAATCAAGAGAATTTAACGTCAATTTTTTAAAATGTTCGTAGTTCTGAAATGACATATTAGGTAGAATGGTGATGGTTTTATAGGTTGTTTTTTGACCATATAGCAACGAGGTGAAGATCAAAGTAAAGAAGAGTGCTGAAATTTTCATTTTTTAATTTTAGGGTGTATATAAATTGTTTGAAGTATAAATAGACGCTTTTATATAAGAATTCAAATGTAGTTGTTTATTCTAAAAAATTAACTTTTTCTTTTCAAGGCTTGAGTTGCCTTTGAGTGAACTATGTATATTTCAAATCAGCCTTTACTTATTTCAAAAATATAATTTTCCTCACCTGTTACTTTTTTGGTGAAAACCTTTTGCATTTGGAGGTTTTCATTATTGGCTAAGGTGTTTATGGTTTCCAATTGGCAAGCATCAGATAAAATCATAAAACATTTATTGGAATTGGTTAATTGAGTTGGCAATTGCTTAAATAACTGTTTGAAATATTCAAAATCGGCTCCACAAAACCAAGCTTGTTCTTTAATGTTCGTTGGATTGTTAGGATAAAAGGGTGGATTGATAAAAATAAAATCAAAGGTACTTTGAGGTAGTTCTTTAAACAAGTCTGAATAACAGAGCGTTATGGTAACTTGGTTTAATACAGCTGATTTTTCAAGGTAAGTCAAAGCTGTTTGATTAATGTCGCTAGCAGTGACTATTGCGCCTTTTTTGGCTGCGAATAAAGAAATAAGTCCATTCCCGCAACCTAATTCCAGAACCTTTTGATTGTGAAGGTCTAAGGAATCAATAAAATCCACGAAGATATTGGTACTTATAGTCAAATAAGGCGAGAAAACGTCTTTATGAACAATGGTTATTACACCTTTATACGTATATTTCCTAGGGCGTAAATAATAGACTTTGTGCCATAGTTTGAGCGCAGGATGGGCTATTTTTTTAAACCTTTTGATCATTTATTCAGCATAAAACCCCTGTATTTCGGGTTGACGGTATTTCCAAAATTTTTGCATAGCTTTTAACTCATACGGATAGCGATAAAAACCTGTTTTGTAGCGCACCGAAGCAAACGAACGCATCAGTATTTTTTTAAATCCTTTAATTCTAAAATCGGATACCGTTGGGTAATACCCATTCAATACTACCTCAAAATTGCGAATGGTATCAATCATATAGGGTTTTAACCAAGGAGTAAGCGGATTTTTACGTAAATCAAAATTCTCCCAAGAAGGTGAAATCCAATCTTCTAATTGGGTTGGAAAAGAAAATCCTGCTGCCAAAATTTGATCATATAATTCAGAACCTTCTGTTGGTACGGGGCTAAATAAATAAATGATGATTTCAGCCTTCGGATTGATTTGTTTAATCTCCTTGATGAAGTTAATATCCCATAAGATATTATCGTACACTTCTTTTTCTGTAGGAGCGGGCATTCCCAATACAAAAGATAATTCAGGTATAATGTCCACCTTTTTCATACGCAGCACAAAATCCTTAATCATTTGCCCCGTTTGTGTTCCCCCTTTGTTCATTTGTTTGAGCACGGCATCATTACCTGTTTCAGCACCTAAAAATATCATTTTACAGCCTGCTTTACGCATCAAATGCAACTCATCATCGCTATACAAGTTGATGGTATCAATACGTCCCTCACCCCAATAACTCAGGTTGTCGTTGAGTATGAGTTCAGAAAATTCCAATACTCTTTTTTTAGAAGTGAAGAAATTGTTATCGTGAAACTCTACTGCATCAATACCGTATTGTTTTTTGAAGTAGATTACATCTTCATAAATGCGCTGAGCAGACATACCTTTCCATTTGGCATTGTAGATGGGAACTACAGCACAAAACGAACACGAAAATGGACACCCCATGCTTGAATGATGGGCCAATGTTTTATTTCCCAAAAAAGTCTTGGGTAAATATTGGGATAAAGAATAGTGTTGGTTTAAATAATCGTAGGGATATTTGGGTAAGGTATCTTGATCCAAAAGGGCTTCCGTGGCCGTTTTTATGAGTTTACCTTCGTCATTTTTATAAATTAAATTTTTAATGTTCGGTAATTTTTCCAAATCATCGGTTTCTATTGCCTCTAAAAGAGAAGGAAAGGCCAAATCGCCTGGACCATTTATTATGTAATCTACATAGCCCGATTGTAAAGACGTTTTGTATTGATTAGAAGCAAAGTACCCTCCCCAAATGGTTATGACTTCAGGGTACGCTAGTTTAATTTTTTTTGTGTACGGTATAGCTTGTCTCAATTGAGGACCGGGCATTACCGTTGAACAAAAATAGCGAATTTCACCTGTTTTTAATAACCCTTCAATTTTTAACCAAGGATCCATTTCACGATTGCCATCAATAAAAATATACTCAAATTTCCCGTGAATAGAGGCACCTACTTGCAAAATAGAATTGGGAATTCGATGTTTACCGTTGGCACTTCGGGGGTTAAAAATAATGGCTTTACCTTTGGTCATAGTAAAAATTAGCTGATTCAATAGGAGTTGTAAAAGTAATTAATTTAACTAAAGTAAAGAGCTTAATTCATAAAGTGTTCACAATAAATGCTATGGTTCATATATTTTTCTCTACTTTTGAGCTCAATAAACAATGGTGATTATGACTAAAAAACTCTTCGTATACCTTTTTGCCTTTATAATCAGTTTTGCAATAGCTTTTGGTTATTACCTATTTATTCTTGGGTCAAAATTTTCATCAACAGCAGTAGTTTATCCTACTTCAACCCTCAACCCTCAATTTTTATTAGAAGCAGGATTGCGATTTGGAGATGAAAAAGAATTGAATGAATTAATAGAAGTGTTGCATTCAAACGATGTAGCTTTAAAAGTATTAAGTTCAATCCATAAAGAAAAAATGGAAAGTTTGAACCAAGAAGATATTTCTAAGTTATTGAAAGAGTTGAAAAGTAATACTGCGATAGAAAGAGGAATAAATCGTTCGGTAAGTATAACGGTAACACATGAAGACCCAATATTAGCAGCCAACATTGCCAACAGTTATTCAACAGCAGGTTACGATCATTTGTCAGATTTGGTCATTAATAGTGTGGAGGAACATTTGAATGTTATGACCGAGTTGTATGACAAAAAATTAGAGGAGGTGGCTCTTTTACAAGATACGCTCGAAAAATTAGAGACTATTGGTGAATCAAAAGTAGAAGGGATGGTATTAGTAAAGACACCACGTTACCGATTTTTTGATACCAAGTTTGAATTTGAAATGAAAAAATTGGGGGAAATTAAAAATCACAAAGAGCATTTAGAAGGTGTTATAAAGAAAAATGTACCTCAATTATTTGTGGTGAGCCAAGCTCGTCCTCAAACTGAAATTTCAAAAAGCTCTTCAATTTTCAAATCTTTCTTATTTTCTATATTATCGGTCTTGTTGTTAGCTGTTGTCCGCAATAGAAAAAGATTTTTTACAACCACTCATTAATCCATGAAATGGGCTTCTAATAATTGGCTAATTTGGGTCATTGTAGCTATTTTGTCCTTATTCCTTTTAGGCGAAAGCACGCTTGTTGTAGGTTTGATCATTACAGCTATTATTGGAAGATTTGTAATGGTTTTGGGTTTAGAACGTTTGGTAGTGTTGACGCTGTTCGTTTCCTTACCTTTTTCACTAGAACTATTGATCTATTCAAACTCCAAAATGACACTTCCCTCGGAAGCAATTTTGTTGGTTTTATTCTTTACATTTCTATTCAATGCATTGCAATTTCCACCTGAAAAATTGTTTAAAGTTAAAACCTATTGGTCTTATTATACGCTTCTTTTTTCTTCACTCTTTTTTATTGGTGTTATAGCTTTTACATCGGTTTTTTCAACAATGCCAATAGTTTCCATCAAGTTTTTGCTGGTTAATCTACTTTTTCTTTCGGTAGGATTGGGCTATACTTTTTTACTCTTACAGCAGCAAAAAATTAACTTACGCGAAGTGTTGTTGGCCATAACAATTGGGTTAGTATTGGTGGTGCTGTATGTTTTGGCAAAAACTACCGTAATGGGTTTTGGAAGAGGAGTAGCTCCTGCTTTACCCAAACCTTTTTTCAACGATCATACTCATTTGGCTGCTGCTTTATTACTTGTTATTCCGTTGGTTTTTTATCTTTGGAAAACGGAACAAAAAGTACACTATAAAAGAGGTTTTTTACTGGCGTTTATCGTATTCATTGTAGGTTTAGTCATAACATATAGTCGAGCTTCATGGATGGGTGGCGTTGTAATGTTGGCAATGGTTTTTATTTGGCATTTTAAAGTGAAAAAAGAAATTGTTTTAGCTCTCTCATTAATGCTACTACTTATCGTAGCTTTTAATAAATCAACCATTGAAAGTTATTTCCAAATTAATAGAAACGATTCCAATAGTTCTGAATCAGGTGTGGGTGAACAAATTAAATCAGTAACCAATATTACATCAGATGTTTCTAATTTGGAACGTCTCAATAGATGGAAATGTGCCGTTAGAATGGGACTCGAAAAACCCATTTTTGGATACGGTCCAGGTACTTATCAATTTCAATATTTACCATTTCAACGTAAAAACGAACTTACACGTATCAGTGTGAAATCACCTTATTATATCAAAGAGGGTAGAGGTGGTACTGCTCATTCTGAGTATTTACTCTCTTTTTCTGAAAGTGGATGGTTGGGACTGTTAAGTTGGTTGTTTCTTATTATGAGCGTGATTTATACCTATTTTAGAATTGTTCATAAGTCCTCGAACAAAGAAACTATTCTATTAGCTCAAGCTATTTTTGCAGGATTAGTAGGGTTTTTTATTCATGCTTTTTTTAATAATTTTATGAATACACCTAATTTTGCTCTGTATTTTTGGTTTTTAATAGGCCTGCTCTTGTTTCTATCGCATCAAAACCGTAAAGTTAGTTAACTATGCTCTTCAAAAAATTCAAATCGAAAGGTTTACAAGAACTTGAAAATGCTTACTTGAGTGTACGTAAGAAAGAAGAGCGCATTTATACAGACGAACATGTGCTATTACTGCCTGAAATTTCAAAAGACCATTCGCAATATAAAGAATGGCAAATTAGAAAAGACTCGTTAAATCAAATTCTAAAGTACCTTGATCAACAATCCACAGTCAAAAAAGTGTTGGATTTGGGGTGCGGTAATGGTTGGATGAGTAATGCATTGCAACAAAATGGATTTGAAACAGTGGGAGTAGATATCAATTTACTTGAATTAGAACAAGCAGCTCGCTTATTTCCAAATTGTAACTTCTATGAATGTGATATTTTTGATGATAGTTCTGATCTGCAACAAGTTGATTTGGTAATTATTTCAGCAGCTTTGCAGTATTTTGAACAGCCTATAAAGTTGATTGAAAAAATAAAAAGTACGTTACTTAACAAAAATGGTCAAATCATCATTGCTGATACTAAATTTTATAAAACTGAAGAAATCAAAGCTGCATGTTTGAGAAGCCAAAAATATTATCAGAGTTTAGAAGCGAATGATATGATTGGTCACTATTTTCATCACAATGTTGAAATTCTTCAACAATTGAATGCCTCTATTATTTCAAATAACAGTACTTTTGAGAAGATAATCAAACGAATTAAAGGGATAAATAATCCATTTAACTTGTATGTTATAAAATAGTTTTAACCCCATATTCTTTCAAAATCTTGATTTCCAATTCTTCTACTTCTCAAACTAATCCAACAAATACAATTTCCTATTCTGAGGACATCCTCTCCTTATTGGCCTATTTTGATATTTTTAAACATCCTTTAACTGTTTCCGATATTCAAAGAATGAAAGGATTGTCAGAGGCAATAATTCTTGAACAACTTAATATATTAGTTACAACGAACATTTGTTTTGTATGGCAAGGATATTATGGATTATCTGCTGAAACACAAGAAAATGCTCAAAGAAGATTAGTAGCTGAAAAGAATGCTGAACAGTATTGGTCTAAAGTTAAAAAATATTCCCAACGAATTGCTAATTTTCCTTTTGTCAGAGGAGTAGCCATTTCCGGTTCACTTTCTAAAGGGGTAATGACCGATGATGGAGATATCGACTTTTTTATTATTACCGAACCCAATAAATTGTGGATTACGCGTTCATTACTCATTTTATATAAAAAAATACGTTTGTTAAATTCACGAAAGTATTTTTGCCTCAACTATTTTGTGGATACCAATAATTTGGCTATTATTGATAAAAATATATTTACAGCAGTGGAAGTGGCCCATCTAATTCCCGTTTATTCTCAAGATGATCTATTTGATCGTTTTTATGACCAAAATTCTTGGGTTAAGGAATTTATTAACTCCCCTGCACCCATTACTATAAATGCACTTCCTTCGGATGGTTTTTATAGAATAGAACGAGATGTAAAAATCAAAAAATCAAAACATACTAAAGAAAAATGGTTGAGTGGATCGTTCGGAAACCGCTTAGAACGGTGGACACATAAAAAGACCTTGAAACGTTGGATGAAAAAATTCGGACATTTTAATGAAGATAAATTTGAGTTAACGATGCGCAGTACTACGGGCGTTTCTAAACATCATCCTCAAGATTTTCAAAGTAAAGTATTAGACACCTACAGTGAGCGATTCAATAAAGCCATTGAGCAATTAAATCGTCATAAACAAGAATAACCTTACAATGAAAGTTCTATTTACACATAGTTATTTTCTTCATTTTGATACCAAACAATTGGAATTATCGAAACCGTATCCACCTTTGGCTACTCTATTAGCAGCATCCTTCATAAGAGAAAATGGTTTTGAAGTGTCTTTTTTTGATGTTAATTTTGAAAAAAGCGCACAAACAATTGTTCCCATTTTATCAGAGCAAAAGCCAGATGTGTTAGTGATTTACGATGATGGGTTTAATTACCTCACCAAAATGTGCTTAACCAATATGCGTGATGCAGCGTATGAAATGTCGACCATTGCTCAAAAATTAGGTATAAAAGTATTGATTTCCAGCAGTGATTCAACCGATCATTATGTGTCCTATATTGAAAAAGGAGCCGATGCTGTGTTGTTAGGTGAAGCCGAAGATACCTTATTAGAAACATTACAACACCTACAACATCAAAAACCCATTGAAGATATTGTAGGGTTAGCAACCACTAAAAATGGAAAAATAGTTTCTAATGGTAAACGACCTGTTCGCACACAATTGGATGAATTACCGCTTTCAGCTTGGGACTTGTTGGATATTAAGCCTTATCAAGATGCTTGGAAAAAACACGGTTATTTTTCAATCAATATGGCAACAACTCGAGGTTGTCCCTATAAATGTAATTGGTGCGCCAAACCCATTTATGGAAATAGATACAATACGCGTTCTCCTCAAAAAGTCGTGGACGAATTACAATTCATGAAATCTCTTTTTCATTTTGACCATATTTGGTTTTCAGATGATATTTTTGGTCTTAAACCCAATTGGGTTAAGGAATTTAACGAAGTATTAAAATCTACCGACCTTAAATTTAACTACAAAATTCAATCGCGAGCAGATTTATTGTTAAAGGATCAAACCATTAAAGAGTTGGCAGAAAGCGGTGCAGAAGAAATTTGGATTGGTGCAGAATCAGGTTCTCAAAAGATTTTGGACGCCATGGATAAAGGCACAACTGTGGAGCAAATTTATGAAGCCACTCGGTTAATGAAAAAATACCATTTAAAACCTTGTTTTTTCTTACAGTTCGGTTATTTAGATGAGCAACAAAAGGACATTGATGCCACATTAAAAATGGTATTTGATTTGATGCCTCATGATATTGGTGTTTCTGTGAGTTATCCTTTACCTGGGACTAAATTTTATGAAAAAGTAAAATCACAATTAACCGAAAAAACCAATTGGACCGATTCTGATGAATTATTATTGATGTATAAAAGTACGTTCTCACCTAATTATTATAAAACATTACATCGTTATTTACACAAAAAGTTTAGAGGTAAACAATCTTTAAATGAATTAAAGAAAGTGATGACTTTTAGAAGTACACAATTCAAACAAAGTGTTTCTTTTATGTATTTCAAACCGGCTGCTTGGATTGAGAAATCAAAATTGGCAAAACTTACCTAGATATGAGTCCATCCTTTGATGCAGCAGCAACTAATTACGACAGTACTTTTACGGATACATTTACAGGTAAAGGGCAACGAAATGTTGTATGGAAACAACTCGATAAAATCATAAAAAATCATCCCAAAAAAACGCTGAAAATTTTGGAAATTAATTGTGGTACAGGTGAAGATGCGATACATTTGGCCAATCAAGGTCACCAAGTTTGGGCTACTGATATTTCTCCAAAAATGATTGAAGCAGCACAACGTAAATTGGCTAAGAATTCAACTTTACATCTTGCGTTTGACGTGTTGGATAGTAATCAACTTGAGAAAATTGAAGAAAAATTTGATATGATATTTTCCAATTTTGGTGGGCTTAATTGTTTATCCCCCGACCAATTTAAAGAATTAAGTGAAAAAGTAGCTCATTTGCTTACTCCTTCAGGTGTTTTTGTTGCCGTTATTATGTCTCGAAAATGTGCTTGGGAACAATTGTATTTTTTGGCAAAACGAGATTCTTCAAAAAGTAAAAGGAGGTTAAGCAAAGATGCCTTGGAAATTACTGTGGATGGTAGTGTTGTTTCAACTTGGTTTTACAGTCCTAAAGAAATTGTGGAATTGGTAAATGGCCAATTAAAACATCAAATTACTAAACCCATTGGAATAGGATATCCACCTTCGTATTTAAATGCTTTGGTTGAAAAATTTTCAATGTTAAAAGGGGTTTCACTAATGATGGAAGATTTATTTGGAAATTCTTCGGCACTAGCCAACCGTGCAGACCATTTCCTCATTACTTTTACAAAAGAATGAACGTACTGCTCACACATGGATATTTTTTGAAAGAAGATGCTAAAGAGCAGCAAATTATGCGGCCATACCCGCCATTAGGTATTTTATATATTTCAGCTTTTTTAAAAGAAAGAAATGTTAAAGTGAGTGTGTATGATACAACTTTTAAAAGTGTAGATGAGTTTAAAACCCACGTTCAAGAACTAAAACCGGAGGTTATTGCTTTTTATGTCAATTTGATGACTAAACTGCAAGTAATTCAGCTAACTAAATGGATTAGGGGAGAAAATGATTTACACCACACCAAAATTATATTTGGTGGTCCTGATATTACACATAATACGTTTGACTATTTAAAAGTGGGAGCAAGCGCTGTTGTAATAGGTGAAGGAGAGGAGACTATGTATGAATTGATACAATCTTTTAAAGAAAATAAATCGTTGGAGTTCGTTGATGGTATTGCTTTTCTGGATGAGAACGGATTAGAAGTTAAAACTAATTCGCGCGTCAAAATTAAAGAAATTGATCAGTTACCTTTTCCTGATAGAACGACAATTGATTTGAACCAATATATTGATACTTGGAAAAAACACCATGGCGAAGGAATGATCTCCATCAGCACTCAAAGAGGTTGCCCTTATACCTGTAAATGGTGCAGCACAGCTGTATATGGTCAAAGTTATAGAAGACGATCGCCCCATTTAGTAGTGGAAGAATTAGAACAATTAATAACTACTTATCCATGCAACACCTTTTGGTTTGTTGACGATGTTTTTACGGTGAGTCATAAATGGCTGGAGGAATTTACCTTATTGGTAGAAGAAAAGAAGCTAAACATAAGATATGAGTGCATTTCACGTGCCGATAGGATGAATGAAAAGGTTATTGGATTACTCAAACGTAGCGGTTGCTTTAAAATTTGGATTGGAGCTGAATCAGGTTCTCAAAAAATCATAGACGCCATGGATAGGCGAGTGGATGTCATGAAAGTGCGATCCATCATTCAACAGACACAAGCGCAAGGTATTTTGGCAGGAACCTTTATAATGTTAGGTTATCCAGGCGAGACAAAGCAAGATATTCAAGAAACTATCACGCACCTAAAAGAAGCCAATCCACATCATTTTACCATTACCATAGCTTATCCCATAAAAGGGACATCGTTGTATAATGAAATTGAGACCGAACAAATTCATACCCTAGATTGGGAATCGACAACCGATAGAGATCGGGATTTTAAACGAATTTATACCCGTAAATTTTATGAAATTGCTGTGAGAAGAGTCGTCAACGAAGTACAATTTTATCAACTAAAAATTCAAAGAAAACACTTCTCAAAAAATGGTTTGAAAAAATGGTTGAATTATACTGCAGCTAAGTGGATGATGCGTTGGTATTGATTTAAATGAGTATTCACTTCAATAATTTTTTGCACGCTAACTTACATAAAATATATTGAATGTAAATAACGGTAAGTGTTTGACTTACTGTTTATTTCAATAGATTACCTAAAGCATTATTAAAACGCACTTTTGCTTCTTTTGAGAAACCAAATTGAATTTCATCATCCATAGTCATTCTGCCTTGAGTTACATGGCCTAAAAGCGTAACAGGAACCTTTGTGTCTAATAAATAATCAAGGAAATCATCTTCGTGAGCATCATCAACGGTTACTACAATTCTACCTTGCGCTTCACCAAACAAGAAGGCGTCTTCTCTCACTTCACTGTCGCTCACGATATCAAAACCTAATTCTCTAGGCATAGACATTTCCAGCAAGGTGATGAATAATCCTCCATCAGCACAGTCGTGAGCAGCGTTGATTAAACCTTTGTTTATTAAGTCCCTTACAGCTTGTTGACATACATACTCCTCTTCCATATTGAAGTAAGGTGAGGGTGAGCCTTTTATGCCGTGGTAGCTGTATAAGTATTCTGATGAATTAATACAATCTTTAGAGTGACCCAATAAATATATTAAATCGCCTTTTTGTTTAAAATCTAAACTCATCGCTTTCGATTTATCTTCAATAATTCCCAACATTCCGATAGTTGGAGTAGGGAACACTGGAGTTTCTTTTCCGTCCACAACTGATTGGTTATAGAATGAAACGTTTCCACCAGTAACGGGAGTTTGAAATTTAAGACAAGCTTTTGACATACCTTTTATCGCTCCAACAAATTGCCAATAAGATTCTGGATTGTATGGGTTTCCAAAATTCAAACAATTGGTTATGGCTGAAGGCAAGCCACCTGCACAAGTAATGTTTCTTGCTGCTTCCGATACCGCAATTGCTGTTCCTTCTTCAGGATTAGCGTGCACGTATCTTGAGTTACAATCAACCGTCATGGCTAGTGCTTTGTTGGTGCCTTTTATGTTTACAATTCCTGCATCCGCAGGGCTATTTGTAGACATGTTGATGGTTCCAACCATACTATCGTATTGTTCATATACCCATCTTTTTGAAGCAATGTTGGGATGTGAAATCAAAAAATTAGCAACTTTGGTTAAATCTTTTGGTTGTGGAACTTGGTCAATGGAGAATTTTTGATATTCTTGGAAATAAGCAGGTTCTTTATATTCTCTTTCATAAACAGGAGCTCCACCACCTAAAACCAATGATTTTGCATTAACCTTTCCGACTAATTCACCGTGGTAATAATATTCAATATCTGGACCTGCAGTCACTTCACCTATTTCGGCACAATTCAAGTCCCATTTATCAAAGATTTGCTTTACAACAGCTTCTTTGCCTTTGTGGACAACCACTAACATTCGTTCTTGAGATTCGGAAAGTAAAATTTCCCAATCTTTCATATCAGCTTGACGTGTAGGTACTTTTGTCAAATCTATGCGCATTCCAACTCCTCCAGCAGCCGACATTTCGCTAGTAGAACAAGTAATTCCAGCAGCACCCATATCTTGCATTCCAACAATTGCATCCGTTTCAGCTAATTCTAAGGTAGCTTCTAATAATAATTTTTCTTGGAATGGATCACCAACTTGAACAGCAGGTAAATCAGCAGCTGAATCTTCGGTCATATCTTTTGATGCAAAAGCTGCACCGTGAATCCCATCTTTACCTGTTGACGAGCCTACTATGAAAACAGGGTTACCTATTCCTTTTGCGGTTGCAGAAATCATTTTCCCCACCTTCATTATCCCTGCTGAAAAAGCATTTACCAAAGGATTTTGGTCATAACTATCGTCAAAAAAAACTTCTCCTCCAACAATAGGAATTCCGAAAGCATTTCCATAATCTCCAATACCTTTAGTTACGCCTTTTACTAACCATTTGGTACGTTCTTTTTCAATATTTCCAAAACGCAATGAATTTAATTGTGCAATTGGTCGAGCGCCCATAGTGAAAATATCTCTATTGATACCTCCAACACCAGTAGCTGCTCCTTGGTACGGTTCTAAGGCGCTTGGGTGATTGTGTGATTCAATTTTGAAACAACATGCTAAACCATCACCAATATCCACTAAGCCAGCGTTTTCTTCACCTGCTTTTACCAACATGTGGGGACCATCTTTTGGCAATGTTTTGAGCCATTTGATAGAGTTTTTATAACTACAGTGTTCACTCCACATTACTGAGTAAACGCTCATCTCAGTGAAATTGGGTGTACGACCTAAAATTTGTTTTATCAATTCGAATTCTGAAGCTAATAATCCTAATTCTTTAGCTTGCTCTACGGTTGCTTCTTGTGATACTACTGCCATGTCAATAATGCTTTAATTCTTTGGTCACAAAAATACTATCGATTTTGTAGTTCAAATGAAATTATTTTCCCTTGTTATCAACAATGAAAACATTTTTTAAAATGAAGAATCTTGTAAGGTCTTGTAAATATTTCAATTGAAGTTAGAAAAATCGAAACAAACCGTAATACAATCCTTGAATAAAAAACGCCAAAATAACGATGGAGGTAATTATGGTTTTGCCATCAATGGCCATAATGTATATGAAGTTTTTGCCTTCCATAAAATAAATGGCTAAAAACGGAATGAAAATCAATAAATAAAGCCCATAAAAGCTGCTTATGCTTGATTGATTATCGAGTGTATAGGTGGAATTGTTTGTCGAATACTCAACATTTAGGATATCGTTAAAAATCCAAGTTTTATTTAAAAAAATATTGTGGCCTTGTTCAATATGGTTGAAAAAAGCATACTCATTCTCTGTGGTTAAAAATACCGTATGTTTCTTTTCATTATCTACATCTACAACGTTAAATTGACCATAATTATCAGTTATTCTGATTACCTCAACTACTTTTACCTCAATTCGTTGAGTACCTAAAATCATGTAATTCAAAACAAGAATTACGGTGATAATTGAACTAAATACAGCGCAAACTTTGGATACCTTGTAAAGAAATGAGTTTTTGATTTTTTCGTATACTTGTCCGTCTTTTTGACGTTTTTCGGCTACGTCTTTTTGATATTTCTTAAACCAAGCTTGTTGATTTTTTTCTTCGTTTACTGGAGTTGTTGGAGCTTTAGTTTGTCTGAATATTTGGGTTATCCTGCTCGATTGATCACTCATTAAAAAATCGTAAGCCCTGTTGATTTCAACAAATTTTTCCTGTGCTTCTTTTGAGGGGTTTTTATCAGGGTGGTATTCAAAAGCCAATGCTCTAAAAGCTTTTTTTATATCCGCTTTAGTTGCAGTAATAGGTAAGTTAAGTAAGGATAAGCATCGCTCTTTCAAGAGTGTAGGTTTTTTTATTCTCCTTTATATACGGGTTTTCTTTTTTCAAAAAAAGCTAAAATGCCTTCTTTGTTATCGTATGTTTTTCCAGCAATGGCTTGTAATTCACGTTCCATAGCAAGTTGTTGTTCTAAGGTATTATTAAAACTCTCATTCAATAATCTTTTGGTTAAACCAATTCCTTTTGTAGGGCGCAAGGCTAAAACTTTTGCCATCTCCATAACTTCATCTTGTAATTGATCATCGGCAACTACTTTATAAATCATACCTAAAGATTGTGCTTCTGTGGCACTTACTTTATTGGCCATAAACATCATTGCTGTAGCGCGTTGCATACCTACTAAACGAGGTAATGTATAGGTTCCGCCACTATCAGGAACCAAACCGATGTTACTAAAAGATTGAATGAAATTCGCAGATTGGGCAGCAAAAGTGATGTCGCAAGCTAAGGCAATGTTGGCTCCAGCACCTGCAGCTACACCATTTACGGCACATAAAACAGGTTTTTCAATGCCACGCAATAAGTTGATGATAGGGTTATAAGTGTGGTCTACAATTTCTTCAATTTTTGGTCCATCTACTTTGGTGGCTTCCTCTAAATCTTGACCTGCACAAAAACCTCGTCCTTCTGCTGTAAGTATAATGCAACGAATAGAAGCGTCATTTTTGCATAGTGTTAAGGCATCGATGACATCATCAGCCATTTCAAAATTAAAACTGTTTAAAACAGACACTCTGTTTAAGGTAATTTTACCAACACCTTCGTTAATTTCAAAAAGTATATTTGCGTACGTCTTCATGTAAAAGTTTATTATAATTGAACGGAGGCAAAGATAAAATTTAATTTGAAGTTGGAAGCTCTCAAAACCGAATTAGTTATTTAGTTTGGAAAGCTAATAATGATAAAGAAAAGAATAAATGAATAACTCAACAACTGAATAATGCAGACGCTTGGTCTACATAAAGATAAGCTAAGCTTCGTCTTGACAGAACAACCGAATAACGGACTCTTTATTTTTCTTCCACAGTCATTAAAAGTTCGGAGTCAAAAATAGCTCCTGGAGAGATCATCATTTCTGATAAGGGAATGTTGTTTCCGTAACGTTCTTTCATAATACTTTTTACTTCAGGGTGGGAAAGGTCGTAAGAGGAAAGCGGTTTTAACTCACCTAATTTTATTCCGGTAGCATTTTCATAAATTTTCCACACCAATTCCGAACAGTAAATATCGTCATCACTCCAATTAAAATAGATATCGTAGTTTTTACCTTTAAATGAATTGCCTATTTTTTTCATGGCAATTAGGTGATCTTCAGTCAATACTTTTTGAGCATTTACTAATCGTTTAACAACATAATGGTGATTTTTCCCTCTTTGAATGAAATCTTCTATTGGTGTAATTTTAACCGGCTGTACTGCTTCTAATACTTGCAATTTACCACTATAAGTAAATAGAATTCCACAATGTGAATATTGTGATTTGGTAGCTAATTGAACAGCTGTGCACTGTTTTGATTGTGAGGTATGAAAAATTATATCACCTTCTTGAAGTTCAGCTTGAATGCGGGCATCATTGCTGCCGGCAACTTCTGCTAATTCATTTTCATTAAGTGAACCTAAATAATTCTTGCATTTCTTTTGATCTAAGGAAAAGGATACTAACAATAAAGTAAACATTCCAAATACCGTTAAGGTGGAAAATAATAATACTTTTTTTGTCTTAGATAGGGTCATTAGTAAAACTGTTGAGACTGCAAAATTACGACATAATGGTGGTGAAGTGTTAACAATTTAGTTAAAAAAATCTAATTTTCGCCCGTTTTCACAGTGTTTTAGGGTAAAAGATCCACAAATGAGAGAAAAGTTGATGTTGTTATGAAGTTTTTACTATTTAATTAGATCACGAACGTATAGATTTTGTAAAGGATTTCAGTTTAACAAGAACAGGTCCATTCTAAATAATAAAAAGCGTTCTTATCTTTTTTAATTTCATAATAGCATCCTCCAGTCGAATCTTCAGGTTCAAACTTTGTAGAATCGGCTCTCCAGACCAAGTTTAAGCCAAATAATTCAGAATCGTATTTTCCCTGATCAATAATGGCCGCTATTTTTTTAATAAATTCTTTTTTATCTGTGCACTTAGTAAGCAATTTACCTCCAAAACCAAATTCAGGATAACGAATAGAAATATAGGTCAAATCATTTTTGAAATGTTGAGTCCATTCAACAAACTCACCAGATTCGTCAACCTTTGTTGTTTTTCTTGTTCCTAAAGAATCTGAATCTACAATCAAATACAAATAAACAAAATCACCTAAGGTATATTCTATGAGAAATGAAGAAGGGTCACCTTGTTTTATTGCAAAAAATTCATCCGATGGAAAAGGTAAACAAGAATTTTCAATAGGTATTACTGTATCCAATTCAATTTTCAAAGAATCCAGTTGAGTAAAAGCATCTCCTTTTTCATAAGAGCCAACGGAATTGTTTTGACAAGCATTCAAACATAAAAATGCGAAAAAACCAATTAAAAAATATAAATTCAACCTAATAATATTGGTATTCATAAATGGTTATTGGGTTGGAATTTTATATTAGTTGTTTTTCTTTTTAATTTATTCGAAAATTTACTGGAAGAGTAAAAAAGGTTTGTATTGGCGTTCCATCATAAGTTGATGGATTCCAATTTGGTGCATAGCGCAATACACGTATAGCCTCATAATCCAAAAGCGGGTGTATTCCTTTTAAAACTTCAACATGTGTGATTTTCCCATCTTTTTGAACGATAAATTTGAGATATACTTTTCCTTGTATAGCTTTATCTAAACATTCTTGGGGGTATTCAATCTGTGAATGTATAAATGTATAAAATTCTACATTATCTTTAGGTGAAGCTGATTTGACCAAAGCTGTATCCATTTTATCAGTACTTTTATTTTCAATTGTGTCTTTATATTGTTCATCAATAGCTTTAAATAATTTTAACTCTTCATCTGTAGTAAGTTTTAATTGGTAAACTTTCAGGTCATCTTTTCGATTAGAATTAGAATAATTGAATTTTTTCATTTTGTGAATTCCCTTTGTATCTTCATATAGTAGTCCGAATGATTTTTCTGTTAATTCTTTTAAAATGATTTCTCCGTTGGCATTTGTATAACCTATTTCTTTGGTTGTATTATCAATTATAGTAGAAACTTTTATACCTTCAAGTGGTAGTCGAGTATAAAGACTGAACACCTTAATTGTTAAATTATATTTTTTTGCTCCAAATGCTAAAGTGCTCAAAGCGAATGTGAAAATAATAAGTAAGGTTACGTTTTTCATTGCGAATTTTTATCAAAAATATATAAATTGTAGTTCAATTCCTAATAATGGATAATAAAAAAAACGCCCAATGAACTCAATCATCAGGCGTTTTGTAAAATATATTTTATAAAAATTAAATACTATCTCTTCCCAATAATAAAATTGGGTTTTCAATGTAATTTTTAACCGTATTTAAGAAAGCTGAACCAACTGCTCCATCCACTACTCTGTGATCACAAGATAAGGTTACTTTCATAACGTTACCTGGAACGATTTGTCCATTTTTAACCACAGGTACTTGAGAAATACCTCCCACGGCCAAGATGCAAGCATCGGGTGGGTTGATTATGGCTGTAAATTCTTCTATTCCAAACATTCCTAAGTTGGAAATGGTAAAGGTATTACCCGCCCAATCTTCCGGTTGTAGTTTTTTAGCTTTAGCACGTTGTGCATAATCTTTTACTTCTGCACCAATTTGTGTCAATGATTTACCATCAGCAAAACGAACCACAGGTACTAATAATCCATCGGGAACAGCCACAGCTACACCGATATGAACGTGTGAATTGTAACGGATAAAATCTCCGTGCCATCCGCTATTTACAGCGGGATGTTCTTTCAATCCTTGTGCACACGCTTTAATAACTAAATCATTAAACGATATTTTTTCTGGAGCAATTTGTTTGTTGATCGATTCTCTAGCTGCAATAGCATTGTCCATATCTATAGAAACAGTCAAATAGAAATGTGGTGCTGAAAATTTACTTTCACCCAAGCGTTGAGCAATGATTTTACGCATTTGCGAAACAGGTTCATCTCTGAAGCCTTCCACTGCTTGGAAATGTGAACCACCGCCACTGTAATTGTCAATATCTCTTTTTACAACACGACCACCTTCGCCAGTTCCTTTAATTTTACTAAGATTAACACCTTTATCCTCAGCTAATTTTTTAGCTAAAGGAGAAGCTTTTAATCTACCCGTATTCAAATCAGAAGCTGTTGGATAAGCAACAGGAGCTGATTGTACAACGGCTACTTTTTTCTCTTCAACTTTTCGAGTTGCAACAGGTGTTGGAGTTGGGGTAGGAGTTGGAGTTGATTTCTTTTCTTTTACTTTTGGAGTACTAATTGCAGCATCATCTTCTTTTAATAAAGCCGAAATATCTTCACCTTTTTGACCAAGAATAGCTAAAATGCCATCCACTTTTGTAGCTTTTCCTTTTTCAACACCAATATGCAATAAAACACCTTCTTGAAAGGCTTCAAATTCCATAGTGGCTTTATCTGTTTCAATTTCGGCTAACAAATCTCCTGAACTAACGTTGTCACCAACTTTTTTATGCCATTCTGCTACAACACCTTCGGTCATGGTGTCGCTCAATTTGGGCATTCTAACTATTTCTGCCATCGGTAATTTCTTTTATTTAATATTCTTTAATGAATGGATAATTAGGCTCTTTGTAAACATCTTCGTATAACTCGTGTGCCTCTAATTCGGGCGATTCCTCTGCAAATTTAACAGATTCTTCAACAATATCTTTCACGCGTTGGTCAATAGCTGCCAATTCTTTTTCAGTAGCGTATTTATTTTTTTTGATTGTCGCCAATACTTGTTCGATTGGGTCTTTATCTTGGTATTCTTTAACCTCTTCTTTGGTTCTGTATTTTTGAGGATCCGACATAGAGTGTCCTTTGTATCGGTAAGTTCTGATGTCCAACAATGTTGGTCCGTCACCTCTTACTGCTCTATCTCTTGCTTCAGCAATAGCGTGGTGTACAGCTTCTACGTTCATTCCATCTACTACAAAAGAGGGCATGTGGTATGATTTACCTATTTCTGATAAATCCTCAACATTTGTAGTTCTTTCTACAGAAGTTCCCATGGCGTAGTTGTTGTTTTCAATAATAAATACAACCGGCAATTTCCATAACATAGCCATATTAAACGTCTCGTGCAATGCACCTTGACGAACAGCACCATCACCCATTGAAGTGTACGTTGCTGCTTTGATACCGTTATATTGATCAGCAAATGCAATTCCAGCTCCCATAGCTATTTGAGCACCCACAATTCCGTGACCACCCATTAAGTTGGTTTCTTTATTAAACATGTGCATAGAACCACCTTTTCCTTTAGACATACCGGTTTTTTTACCGTATAACTCTGCCATCATATATTTTGGGTGAATACCTAATCCAATAGGGTGGGCGTGATCACGATAAGCAGTAATATGTTTGTCTATTTTTTCTGCAGCCGACATGGTGCCTGCAACTACTGCTTCTTGACCTATGTAAAGGTGGCAAAAACCACCAAATTTTTGTTGAATATATAAACTCCCAACACGCTCTTCAATCTTTCTCATTACCAGCATGTCTTCATACCATTTAAGGTATTGTGCTTTGCTAAATCCTTTGCTTTCAGTTGATTTCTCTGATTTGCTTGGAGTAGCTTTTTTCTTTGGTGCGGATGTTACAGCCATAGTTTTTTAATTTGTTGCACAAAACTACATATTTTTTTAATAGAAAAAACCTTTGTATTTAAAAAATAGCTGCACTATTGGATTTTAAACAGAACTCAGGTTATTAAACTTTTCTTAATTTTTTTTGAGGGACATCCTTAGTTAAGACTATAGAATAAAATCCATTTCAATATTTTGAACTCTGAATGTAGGAACTTGTTTGCCACCCGATTTTTCAAATACGGTAGTTTTAATGTATTGCTGTAACTCGGAAATTGAAATAACACCATCTTTATTAAAATCAGCATTTTTTGATTGAATGCCTTGAATTAAACAATAGGTAAATAGGCCGTTTTTCCATTGGTCACTTTCCATAGAAAACTCCAACCCAGATGAACTTGAAATTACCGTTGTGCCTGTACTTTGACGAATATCAGCAAACAATTCTTTCACTAATAAAGATGTACTCGCAGAACTTTTAGCACTGTAATTTTTAGTACTAGCGTTTCTAAAAGATATTCCTTCTTCTAATTTTTCATTAGAGGCAAATTCTTCCTTCACATCTTCTGAATCTAATTCACCACTGTGACAGGTATCCATCAATAATAATTTTTTAATGGCTTTGATATTATCTAATACACTTTCCAAGTCGGCATAGGCCATACCTCTTTTTGATGGGGCATTAAAATCAATGTCGCTAGTGGCATAATAATAATTGAAGTCATTGTCTAAAACACCATGCCCAGCAACAAAAACCATCACTACATCGTCTCTACCTGCTTGCTCAAAAAAGGTTTTTAATGCCATTAGATTTTCTTTGGTCACGGCTTCATTGGTAAGTAGTTTTTTATTTACTTTTTCAAAACTTCCGGATTTTTCCATAGTAGCTAAAAAGTCGGATGCATCTTTTGCCGCATATTTTAAATTATACTGGCTGTCTTTATAATTCGAAACACCAATGCAAGCAATGTATAAATTGGGTTTATTGGTTGACTCAAAATTTACTTCCATAGTAGATTTTAAACTTTCCATTCCCACACTGTTGATAGCAGCAATCTTAATGTTATTGGCACCTGTGACTAAATCTAACGAAATATTTTCTTGATAACTTCTACCGGTAATGGGTTTACCGTTTTTTCCATAAAGCGGAACACCGTTGAGCCAAATTTGTATGGATTGTAATGCATTAACCGAATCTTTTGCCTCTACGGTTAAGGTAATTTGTTTGTCAGTGACATAATTGGCAAATTCACCAACATTTAATATCGATACTACTGCCGAATTATTATTGCTCAATGTTGCAGGATTCTTAATGGTTTTCATTCTTTTTTCAAAAGCTGCAGTAAGCATTTCAACATAAGCATCATCTTTGTAAGGTGAAACAGACAAAACTAAATCTGGTCGATTATAAAATAAGTCAAATTGATCGCAAGTATATAATGCGGATTTATAGGAAAAAGCAAGATTTTCAATGGCATTTTTTGTTGCAGTATAAAAATTATCACCATTACACACCAAAATACCATTGTCACGCATAGGGAAAACTTTATAAATAGGTTGTTCTTTTTTCGGTAGAAGGTCATACAAATGAACCACTCTATCTGCTCCAGCAATGGCTAAAATACGGTCTTTTTTATCAAAACACATAACCGATAATCCACCGTTGGGATAGTCTATTTTCCAGAAAGTGGATCCTGTTTCACTATTTATAACTGCTAAGGTCGATTCGTAACCTGTTACAGCAACTTTATTGCCAGAATGATTAAATTGAACGCTTTCTATGGAGGCATCCGTAATGATGTGTTTGAATAGTTTTTTACCTGTGTTATCCAAAATATTGAGTTCTTTGCCAAAAGACCCTATAACTATTTTGTTTCCATTTAAAGCCGCATCAATATCGGTCATTCCTTTGTATTTGAATTCCCATAACTTTTTACCAGATGAATGATACCAAGTCAAAACTTGGGTTTCTAAAATACCTATTTCTTTGTTTTTTGTGATAATTATTTTTCGAGGTTGAAGTTTTTCATAATCGTATCGAAAAGATTCTGTAAAGCTGTTTTTTTTGAGATCAAAAGTGTAAAGCATATCTTCATACGTTGCCACTAAATAGGAGCGCGAAGGATCAAAATAAAAACTTGAAGGATCAGTAATGGCAGTATTGTTTTCAACAAGTACCACATTGCGAAGCGTGTCAATAAAGAATTTCAATTTGTTAGGTGTGGCAATGCTTTGACATTTTCGTTTAATTTCTGCCATATTGTTTAGATGCACATTGGAATGATCAATTTCACCTGTCCTCAAATTAAAATCATAGGTATGAAATCCTCTTATATAAAGGTTGTCATTATGATCAAAATACATTTTTTTTGGATAATCGCTTTCTTGTTTTACTATTCTCACAGGCATTTGCTGTGATTTTTCAAAATCAAATTGATGCAAATTAGCAATGGTCATTTTATTATCGTGTCCTAAAGTGACTAAGTGTTTCATGTCCCACGAGTATTTTACTTTACTGATGAAATCATCGTGGGTTGTTTGAAATCCTCTGGCTATTTTGGTTTTTGCATCGGCTATAAAAACTTGACCTTTTTTGTCTGCATAAGTAAAATAATTATTGTCTGGACTCACGTCTATATTGGAAACATATTTAATAGATCCGAAATAGTCCGTTGTTTCGACAGGTACAGCACCATAGGATTTAAATTCGGGCATTAATATTAATTCAGCTCTTCCGTTTGTTGAATGAACTACCATTACCGTGTTAAAAGCATCAAAAAACATTTGATATACAGGTGCTTCAAGATTCCAATCGAGTAATCTTTTTTTGGTATCAATCATAAAACCTCTCAAATAATGATCTTCACTTCCGGTAAAAATTAAGTTTCCATTAGTTGAAAATATGGCGCAATTCACCACATCATCGTGGGCTTTAATGTCGGAAACTAAATCGCCATTTAAATTGTATACTTTGGCACTTCCATTTGTACAAGCTACCACAATTTGTGTAGTATTTCGATTAAATTCGGCATATAAGTTTTGCGATTTTGTGGGAATCGATTTAATGAGTTCAAGGGTTTGGCTATTCCAAATTTTTACGGTTGAATCGGGTGATGCTGTAATCAAATATTCCCCATTCCAACTGTAGCGGATTGATCTAATTTCAGCCCTATGTGCTACTACCGAACGGAACGGTATTCCCGTACGGATGTCCCACAATACAATTTTCCTATCTAACCCGCAAGTGGCAATGGTTTTGCTATTGGAATGAATATCAAAATCATGAGGGAAAATGCCATGACCTTGAGGAGCAATAAGTTGAGGAGTTTCTTGAGTCCAAGAAACCAAATGAAAGAATAAAGTGAATAATAAAGCTTTATATCTCAATGATTTCATAACATTTATAAATAATGGAAGTTAATGTTCTTGATTAAAGTTGAACTTTTAGGATTTAATGGGTAATGCTAAATGCCACTGATTTTACTCTTTTGGTAGATTGACCGTTTACCGTTTCTTCTAAAGTCATATTTTTAGCCGTAAGGGTTTCAAAAACCTCATGTAAGTTTTTAACTTTTCCAATAGGTACTTGCATACTTATGCAATGTGAAACCAAAATATCTGCTGATTGTAACTTAATTTGATCGTTGAGCAAATGGTATAATTCTACACGGTTTTTGACGCGTTCATTGTTGTGTTTAAATTGAGTATCATCAACTAAATGAGGTACATTTAGAATGGAACATAAACGAGCAAATTGGACATCTGAACCAATAGCCAAAACAACATAACCATCATCTAAGGTGCTAAAAACCTCTCCATAAGGAGCAATATTGGGATGCAGCGAACCAATTCGCTGAGGAATATGTTGAGCCATCAAATAATTAGATGCTTGATTCGCAAGTGAAGCAATACCAGATTCTTCTAAAGACGTTTCGATGTAGGCTCCTTTTTGAGTTTGAGTTCGGTTCAATAAAGCAACTAAAACGCCCTCTTTAAGCTGATGACCGGCTAAAATATCCATAAAAGCCAACGGCATTTTTGTTGGTGGATTTTCTGGATGACCATTCATAAACATATAACCTGTTTCGGCTTGAACCACTACATCAAAAGCCACCCGATTGTCATCTTCAGCAAAACCATTTAATTGAGCATAAATTAATCGAGGATTCAGTTTTGATAAAGCAGCATAATCTAAACCAAATTTGTGAGCCCCACCTTTTTTGAAATTACACAAAACCACATCAGCTTGGCTTATTAATTCTTTAATTTCAGCCAAATCATTTGCATTATTATAATCTTTGAAAAGATGTTTTTTCCCCCAATTTATACTACAAAAATAAGCGCTCAAATCCGTTTCTTTTTCAGATGGTAATCGCCAAAATCGTGTTACATCTCCTTGAGTAAGAATGTTTTCAATTTTGGTTACTTCAGCACCCAATTCGGCAAAAAACATTCCAACAGATGGACCTGCTAAAACACTTGCTAATTCAACGACTTTAAGTTCTTTGAGAGGTTTCATAAATAAATTAACGCACAAGGGTTACTTTTTTGGAGGAATTGTTTGCTTGAATGATATACATTCCTTCACTTAAATTCTCGATTGCAATAGATGCATTCATTTGTTGGTTTACTTCAATTTTGGATACTCTTTTACCCGTTAAATCAAATAGTGAAACTTGGCCAACAAAAGGTTCCTTAAATTGGACGTTCAATTGATTAGTATATTGAAAAACGGTTAAAAAGTCATCTGAAATGGTTACTGATTCTAGGTTGTTTAACTGACAATTTGGAGCAGCACCTGGTGAAGATGTGAAAAC
Organism: uncultured Flavobacteriales bacterium; assembly: GCA_964419055.1. Lineage (GTDB taxonomy): Bacteria > Bacteroidota > Bacteroidia > Flavobacteriales_D > Parvicellaceae > CAYQNU01. Next base: position 171,871 of record CAYQNU010000005.1, read on the forward strand.
ACCGTTATTAGCACTCCAATATAACCAAGTTCCTCCTGTCCCTGTTTCCCAATCATTTAAATCGAACGAATTATTGGCGGTTGGTGTACCTTTAACATCATAAACTATTAAAGCTTGACCATTAAGATTCCATGTTAAAGGTTGTCCAGCAACACAATTTTCAGGTCCATTGTTTTGAATCCCGCAATTAGTTTGTATAAAATAAGCTTCTTCATCATAAGCAGGATATTCTCCATATACTTTGGCAATACCGTCATCATCTATACAAACTGCCACATATTCTTCACAGGCAATTGCTCTTACTTGAACATCAAAATCGGTCCTTATACGAGCCATAAAAGTAGTTAAACGACCCCTTCTATCGGGATTATCAAAGTGAGTATCCGTTATTGTGTTGTTTAAAATACTGTTGTTCAAAAATGGCAAGCCATCAGGAGTTACAGTTGTTCCGTAAGGGTTATTCAAGGCCGTAGTAGAAGTCACACTGCCATTTTGAGCACTAAAATAATATTCTCCTTGTATAGCCATTCCTGCACTGGTTCCACCAATCACGATGTTGCGTTCATCCACTGCCTTGTTTATTAATGAATCGATGGGAGTGTCTCTCCAATAAGAAATGTAGTTCCATTGGTCGCCTCCAGCAAACCAAATGGCCTCGGCTTTATTTATTTTATCCCAAATTGCAGCATCTGTAGCAGCATTGGCATTGTTAAACACGATGGTTTCAACAGAATTTAGCGTGATACCTAAATCGGTATAAAAGTAGTTGTTGTAACCATCCGATCCACTGGCTCTCAAAACCAAAACATCACCTCCGTCTGCACGATTTAAAAACCAACGCATTGCATCATCGTATTCACTCGCACCACCCATCAAACAAATACCTCCTGTTGGCGAAGTAACAATATCATTTGAATTCCCAGTAAAATAGGAGGTATAATCTTGAGCGATAACGAATGTATTCGTGACAAAAAATAATCCTAAAAGAATAAAATAGTTCATAAAGCACCTTTTAATTATTTGAGTTGAGATTTTAAAATTAATAATAATTCGAATCATCGGTTAAAATATGTGTATAACTTATATTTTTTTTTGATAGGTTTTGACAAAAAATAAAGCACTTAATTATAATTTTGTGGCACAAATAGAAAATTAAAAAACACACACGTATTATGAAATTTTTCATCGACACAGCCAATTTGGCTCAAATTAAAGAAGCTCAAGAATTGGGAATTTTGGATGGGGTAACTACCAATCCATCATTAATGGCCAAAGAGGGGATTAAAGGAGAGAAAAACATCTTGAAACATTATGTGGATATTTGTAAAATTGTGGATGGTGATGTAAGTGCTGAGGTGATATCAACCGATTTTAAAAATATGGTAAAAGAGGGAGAGGCTTTAGCTAAATTACATGAGAATATTGTAGTTAAAGTTCCTATGATTAAAGAAGGAGTTCAAGCCATTAAATACTTTTCAGACAAAGGTATTCGTACGAATTGTACATTGGTTTTTTCAGCTGGACAAGCCTTATTGGCAGCTAAAGCGGGTGCTACATATGTTTCACCTTTCATTGGTCGTTTAGATGATATTTCTGTTGATGGTTTAGATTTGATCAAACAAATCAGATTGATTTATGACAACTATTTGTACGATACTGAAATATTAGCGGCATCTGTTCGTCATCCAATGCACATAATTAAATGTGCTGAATTAGGAGCTGATGTAATGACAGGTCCACTTTCTGCCATTACTGCTTTATTAAAACATCCATTAACCGATTCTGGTTTAGCAACTTTCTTAGCCGATTACAAAAAAGTGAATGGGTAGAAAATTAGACTAGGAGACAAAATATTCGAAGATTTTGAGAGATACAAAGTACAAAGTCTTGATTACAAGTTCGTTTTAAGTTTTGAGCCTGAAATGAAAAATCATCCACTCTCAAAAATCTTAGTCGATTGTCCATTATCGAATAATCGTTTGTCCATTGTCTAATAATCGTTTGTCTATAATCTAACTTCTAGTGTCTAACATCTAAAATCTAAAAAAAATATGCCTAAAATATCATCAAAAGCAGTGGCAATGCCTGCATCACCTATTAGAAAATTAGTTCCATTTGCCGAAGCTGCAAAAAAAAGAGGAACAACCGTTTTTCATTTAAACATAGGTCAACCCGATGTGAAAACCCCTAAAGTGGTATTAGATAAAATGCATAATCTAGATCTGGAAGTAGTGGAGTATAGTCATTCCGCTGGATTTCAGTCTTATAGAGAAGGTTTAGCAGGTTATTATAAGGGGATTGGAATTAATTTAGACCCAAATACAGATATCATAGTCACAACAGGAGGTTCTGAAGCGTTGATTTTTGCTTTTCAAACCTGTATGGAAGTCGGTGATGAAGTAATTATTCCCGAACCTTTTTATGCTAATTATAACGCTTTTGCTATAACTGCAGGAGTAAATGTAGTTCCTGTAACTTCCTCTATTGAAACGGGTTTTGCATTGCCCTCTATTGAAGAGTTTGAAAAGAAAATCACTTCAAAAACAAAAGGAATTTTGATTTGTAATCCAGGTAATCCAACAGGTTATTTGTATACCAAAGAAGAGTTAGAAGCGTTGCGAATTATTGTTAAAAAACACGATTTGTTTTTATTTACTGATGAAGTTTATCGTGAGTTTTGTTATGAAGGTGCTCAACACATCAGTGCTTTGTCTTTAGAAGGAATTGAAGAAAATGTAGTTTTGATTGATTCTGTTTCTAAAAGATACAGTATGTGTGGTGCGCGTATTGGAGCCATCATCAGCAGAAATAAGGAAGTTATGGCCAGTGCCTTAAAATTTGGACAAGCACGTTTATCACCACCTACATTTGGACAAATTGCAGGGGAAGAGGCTTTAAAAACTCCGGCTTCCTATTTTACAGATGTAGTAGACGAATACGTTATGCGTAGAGACATTATTGTAGATGGGTTGAATGCAATACCTGGTGTTGTGTGTCCTAAACCTCAAGGTGCATTTTATGCTATCGCTCGTTTACCAATTGACAATGCTGATCGTTTTTGCCAATGGCTTTTAGAGGAGTTTTCTTATCAAAATCAAACCGTAATGTTGGCTCCAGCATCAGGGTTTTATGCGACAAAAGGATTAGGTGAAAATGAGGTACGTGTGGCTTATGTTTTAAAGAAAGATTCTTTGGAGAAAGCTGTAAAATGTTTGGAAGAAGCGTTAAAAGTTTATCCAGGTAGAGTAAAATAACCTGATCTAGTAGGTATCGGAAGAGGGATAAATTCAACTCAATAACTTAAAAATTGATATTGAATGTCTTAATTGCGAATCATTGTGCTTTTTAGTGCCTTCTATAGATAATCACATTTCATCGTTAATAGATTATTTAAATACATGAAATAGTTTTTTTCCACAAGGCTATATTTACACTTTAATAATGGTAAATTGGTAAAACGTGGAATTAAATCAACTACATCGTATTTTTCTTTCTTGTGATCAAAAAATAAGCACTGACACTCGAAAAATTGAACAGGGAAGTTTGTTTTTTGCTTTGAAGGGTGCTAATTTCAATGGTAATACTTTTGCTCAAAACGCTCTAGATTTAGGGGCTAAATACTGCATTGTAGATGAAGCTGAATTTGTCATTTCTAATCAATGTATTTTGGTAGAGGATGTGTTAGCTACGCTGCAACAATTGGCCAATTATCATAGGAAACAGTTCTCAATTCCAATTATCGGAATTACAGGAAGCAATGGTAAAACCACTTCGAAAGAACTTATTGGTGCCGTTTTATCCAAGCAATTTAACGTGCTGGTTACCGAAGGAAATTTAAATAATCATATTGGCGTTCCTCTTACCTTGCTCAAAATCAAAACTGAGCATCAGATGGCCGTGATTGAAATGGGCGCAAATAAACCAGGAGATATTGCTGAGTTGACAGCTATTGCGGAACCCAATTTGGGTGTCATTACCAATATTGGGAAGGCTCATATTGAAGGTTTTGGGTCATTGGATGGTGTGGAAAGAACAAAAAAAGAACTGTATCAAAATATTCAATATTCTGGAGGCGTTTTATTTGTAAATGCAGACGATGAAATGTTGATGCGCTCTATACCTTCTGTTACGTTGGTTACTTATGGCAATTCAGGAAATATTCAAGGAAAGGTGGTAGCATTAAATCCTTTTTTGGTTTTTAAATGGAAGGATGCAGCTACTCAATATCAAAGTAACGAAGTGCAAACTAAATTAGTAGGTGATTATAATTTACCTAATTTTTTGTTGGCTATTACCATAGGTAATTATTTTGAAATTTCAAAAGAGGATATTTCTGCAGCACTGGAAGCGTATACACCTTCAAATAATAGGTCACAAGTTACCAAAACGTCAAAAAATACCCTTATTGTTGATTGTTACAATGCCAATGTATCCAGTATGGTATTGGCGATTAAAAACTTTGCCAACATGAAAACTTCCAAAGGTTTGTTGATATTAGGTGATATGCTTGAATTAGGTGATATTTCATTTAAAGAACATCAAAACATAGTTGACTTAGTTGAACACTTGCATTTGAAGGCTTATTTTGTAGGAAATGAATTTTTAAAAACAACGCTCCCATCTGAATATAAAGTGTTTGCTACAGTACAGGAGTTGATTATCTTTTTACAACAAGAACCCATTTCGGACGCCACTGTTTTATTAAAAGGTTCACGTGGTATTAAACTCGAAACGTTGATTCAAGAAGGAATGTTATAAAAGCATATTATGAATAAAGAAGCGTACAGAAAAGAATACAAAGCAAAAAGAAAAGAATTGTCGAGAGAGGAAATCGATCAGCTTTCCGAGGATATTGCGACTCATTTATTGCATCATTTTGATTTTGTGGGAAAGAATGTTCATACATTTGTTTCTATTGTTGGAAAGAAAGAAATTAATACCAAGTTTTTAGTTAATCAATTGTTTACCATAGATTGCCAAGTATCTACTTCGATCACTCATTTAAGTCCTGACTATTTAGAGCACACCCGAATTTTTAGTCACACTAAATATGGTTTTGATTCATTTGGAATACCTACACCATTAGAATTACATAAGGTTAAAGAAGAAGATTTTGATGTTGTAATTGTACCTTTGTTGTGTATCGATAAGGTTGGACATAGGATAGGTTATGGGAAAGGTTTTTATGATCGTTTTTTAAGAGATTGCCGCCCCGATTGTCTATTTATTGGCTTGTCCTTATTTGATCCAATTGAAGGTGTATTTGAAGTTGATCAATGGGATGTGCAACTTAACTATTGTGTAACACCCAAAGAGGTGATACGATTTTAATACTCATTTATGTTTAATTCAAAAAATTACATCGATTACCTAAGAGATATTATCATTTCTTTGCCTAAAGAAGATGCAATTGAGTTTGTTCAGCAGTTAAAAAAAACCAAAAAATCGACCGATAGAAAAGATGTGCAACTGTTTATGTTGCTCAATCAGAAAAAACGCTATAAAGCGAGCGCAATTTGTCAGGAACTATATGGTTCTGACGATAAAATGAATGCATATCATTCAATTCGTAAACGTTTATTTGCTGAATTAGTAGAGTTTATATTCATAAAACGGTATAACAATGATTCTACCTCTTCCACATCAATTATGGGTCTGATCACCTTGAGTAATTATTTATTAGATAACAATCAAGTGGATGCGGGATGGCATTATTTCCAGAAAGTGGAAGAAATAGCTTTAAAAAATGAGCAGTTTGATTTGTTAGACAATATTTACAATGCTCAAATAGCACAAGCGCATCAATTGGGTACTCAACCGCTTGAGCCTATCATACAAAAGTGGAAGTTAAATAAATCAAGAGCTGAGGAAGATGAGCGTGCAAACATTGCTAATACATTGATTCAATATACACTAAAGAAGTATCGAACTGAAGGAAAGTTGGTGGATATACAAGGTGAAATATCCGCTATTATTGAAGAGTATGATTTAAATCAAGCTTTTGTAATGCGTCCTAAATTGACCTATACGATGCTTTCGATGATACGAACTATAGCGTTGATTGACAAGCAGTATTTAGATTTTCAAGACTTAATACGAATCAAGTACATTGAGATAAATACTACTGTTGGATTTAAACCTAAAGACCACATTTATAAACTGCAATTGTTGTATATGTTGAGTCATGTTTGTTACCGTAATCGAAAGTTTGATGAAGCGTTGTCTTACCTTAAAGAATTAGAAGAAAATTTATTGCTTTACAATCGTCAATATGAAAAAATATTGTCAGATAAAGTAGTGCTTTTACACGCAGCTGTATTGAGTTATCAAGGTAATTGCTTGAAGTCAATTGAGATTCTTGAGCATCATTTACAAGAGAAAGAAAACACGAATTTGTCCAATCAACTCAATATGCGTTTGAATTTAGTAGTTTATTATTTTCAATTAAAGGAATTTGGCAAATCGTTGCGAATTTTACGACAATTGGATGCTGCTCACCATGAAAGTTTGCAATTAATGGGTAAAGAATGGGTAGCGCGCAAGCATTTAATTGAGATTATTGTTCAATATGAAAAGGGGAATACAGATATTGCTTATGGGTTGATAAAAACCATGCGAAAACAACACGAACAATTACTTCAATTGCCTATTCATCAACGATCAAGAGTTTTTATAGATTTGATTGAACAGTTCATCGACAAACCATATTGGGTTACCACTCATGAGTTTGACAGCTATTTGAATCAAATCCTTGACCGTTGGCCAAAAGAACAAGAAGATTTACAAGCCATGACATTTTATTGTTGGTTGAAATCAAAAATGCTCAAAAAAGATTATTATCAAGTGTTGGTGGAGACGGTTAATACGAATGAAGATGTATAGAAATTGAAAGTAATTTTTAATTAAAATGAGTTATACAAAATAAAATGGTAAATTTGAATCAATATAATTGAGAAAATGAGTAATGCTGAATTAAAACTTAAATTAGAGGTTATCAATAAAATAACTGAACTAAAAGAAACTAGAATCATAAATGAGATAAAAAGACTTTTAGATTTTGAGTTAGAAGAGAATATGTTTGAATTATCTAAAAATCAAGTTTTAAGAGTGAACGAAGCTCAAATTGAATATAAAAAATCAGAAATATTGTCCGAAGAACAAGCAAATTCAGAAGTCGAAAAATGGCTAAAAGAAAGATAATCTGGACAAAAAAAGCCAATATCGAACGCATTGAAATATTAGATTATTGGATTAAAAGAAATAAATCGAAAACCTTTAGTATAAAGCTTAATAAATTATTTGAGGAATCTATAAGTCAACTTTCTCAACATCCGAATATTGGAAGAAAATCAAGTTTTAAAAATGTGAGAGTGAAAATTTTAAGAGATTATTTCATTTTCTATGAGTTTAATAAAAATGAAATCATCATATTATCTCTTTGGGACTGCAGAAGATATGAAAATGAATTTACCACTGTTTAATTTCATTTAATATCACATATTCATAATTACATAAACTGCATAAGCACCAAATCCTACCAAATAAACAATACCCACATAACTCAGCCATTTTAACCAATTTGGTGGTGTATGTTCGCCAATGTGAGATTTTCGCACTAAAATAGTGTTTAATATGGCTACAAAAGGTGCTACAATAAAAGATAGCGTAGTGGTAATCAAAACCAACAATTGAAATTCTTGGTCATCAAAACTTTGACAAACCACAAAAGAGCCAATTACCGTAATGACTAAGGCAATACTATAAATGAAATTTTTATCATCTGTTTTGTTACGCATTACTTCAAAAATTCTAGCTATTGAACGTCCATAACCATCAAAAATGGCTATACACGTCCCAAACATTATGCTGAATGCTGCCGATGCAATAATAATGTAGGACCAATTTCCGATAGTTTTGGTATATAAATTAACCACATCATTACCAAATGCTCCAGGTGTCTTTGCCATTTCCTGTCCTGTTCCAAAAATGAGGAAGGCACCAATAATTACAAAAAACACTGCTAATACAGCTGACACCAAATATCCAAAATTAAAATCAAACAGCGTTTCTTTCATTTTGGGATGATAGCCCGTTTCTTTTATTCGTTCTACCGTCCAAAGGCTATTCCATGTGCTCAAATCAACAGCGGTTGGCATCCATCCCATAAGGGCAATTAAAAATAAATTATTGAGTGGAAACCAATCAGCTGAAAATAATGATTCTAAACTTTCTTGGCCATTAAATAATGTAGCTACAAAAGCTATTATGGTTGAGATTAGAAGAACTGAACCAATAATTTTTATTAATTTGTCCAATACACTGAATTTTCCCATAAATAATAGTGCACCAGATAAAACAAACAATAGGATAGTGGTAGTGGTTAGCGAGTCTAATTGAAACAAATTTTGCAAAAATCCAGCGGTCACTTTACCTACTGTGGCAGATACCATAAACATAGTGAGCACAGTAATAATCGAATAACTAATGATAGCCCAATTTCCCAGTTTTTTATAACCATCAATCAATGATGTTCCCGTAGCATTGGCATAACGCGATCCGTATTCAAAAAAAGGATATTTAAACAAGTTTGCGCAAACAACCACCCAAAGTAAGGATAAACCAAAATTGGCTCCTGCTTGAGTACTTTGTACCAAATGAGATACACCAATAGCTGTGGACGCAAATAAAATACCCGGTCCTAAGGTTTTTAGAAAATTGGATTTAGAAGTGGCCATCGTATATATTTGATACAAACATACACTTTTTTCAAAAACGGACTATTTATCTCTTTTTAAAGACATATAAAAGCGTTGGTAAAAATAGTAAATCACAAATCATAGCAATGAGAAGAGTACAAATAATAATGAGCCCATTGGTGATGTTAAATGAAAAAGAAGAGAAAAATAAGGCACAAAAACTTAGAGATAGTATTATTGAAGTTGATAATACGGGGAAAGTAATACTGGCTATATTTTCTAATAAAGATTCTTTTGTTATATTTTTTTGTTCAGATTTAAGTCTGCCTAAAAAGTAGATGGTGTCATCGAGAGCTATTCCAAAACTAATGCTTAACATCATAGCAATAGCAGGGGTAATATGGTATCCCAAAAGAAACAGGATAGAAATACTTGCAAAAACAGGTAGAATGTTTACCAACCAAGCAATAAATCCTACTAAAATGGATTGAAAAGTGATGGCCATAATTAAACTAATAATACCAATACTTATAAATATTCCATATATAATGGTTTTACTTATATTCATAGTGCTGTAATCTCTTGAGTAACCTGAACCTTGTAAAGAAAATGTTATTTTTTCACATTGGGTTATTTCAGCTAAAAAGGATTGTAGACTGTCCAATTGCTGGATGCCTTCACTTGATACTATTTCTTGAGTAAACGCTATTATTTTTAATGATTTCCCGTCTTTACTGACGTATTGATGCAACAGATTTGAATCTACATTTTCATTTACTCTCTTTAATCCCAATTTCATCGTTTCAAGATCTTTCGGTAATTGATAAAATTCAGGATTGCCTTTATTGATGGTTCTGACGTACGTTTTTATAAAATTCGTGTAAGAATTGGTATAGCGATAGCCCAAATCTTGTTTTAGATAATTTTCAATGGTATCAAGAAGTAGTATATTTTCTAAATTCAAAACGGAATCTTTCGCAGCGGTTAAGATAATTTCTATTTGTCGAGTTCCCTGAAAATCATCATTAAATTGTTTGTAGGAAATCTCCAACGGAGATTTTTTTTCTAAATCGTCATAAATAATATAATTGATATTCCAATTTTGAATACTCAAAGTGCCGGTTAATAAGAACAACACTAGGAATAAAAGTGTAAGTTTTTTTGGATGTTGAGAAACCAATTGCATGATGAGTGTTTGTGTTTTTTTTACACTCAACAATTTTATTTTTTCGTGAGGTATAATAGAAAGAAAAGAAGGTGCAATATACCAAGCGGTAAAGAGAGCAAATCCAATACTTAAAATAGCTATGATGCCAAAGTCAAAAATTGTTTTTACATCACTCAATAAAAATATGGCAAAACCAATGGCTGTGGTTAGTGAAGTCATAATTAAGGCATAATTAATAGTTTTTAAAGAACTGTTTATGCGTTTATTCACATCTTCAATGTGGCTGTTTTCTTTGTAAATATGCAGAATATGATTTAAATCAGTTACAGAAAGGATAGCAATTAATGTTGGAATAACTGCTGTCATAATATTGAATTCTACATCCAATAGCCAAATGAATAAGATGGATGCATTTACATTAATTCCTACCATCCAACCTATAAAAATTATTACTTGAAAAGAACGGAAAAACACCCAAAAAGCCGCCATAATAATTATGAACCCATACAAAGCTAATCTAAAAATATCTTTTTCAACGCGCGTTTTTATCTCGTTGTCAAAAACAGAATTTCCTATAACTTTCGCATTTTTAAATCCAAAATAATTGGCCGTATTTTCAATTTGTGTTGTTAACGAATCGTGGTATTCAACATTATTTGGAAGAGTTATAAAGATATTCGTTAAAGACCAATTATCATTAATAAATAGAGGAGTGAGGTCGCTAAAACGGCTGGCATAATTCCAATCTGAACTGTCTAAATGTGATTTATCTAAATTAATAATCGGTTTAAAGAATAAACTACTTCCAACTAATTTGGGTGTTTTGATGGCCACTATTGATAATACAGTATCAAAATAAGATTTTGACAATAATGAATCCGTTAATAGTTGAATGTTTTGAAGTTTTTCCTTTGATTGGAACCCTAGCTTTTTATCTTCCCGAATGGTTAAGATAAGAATTTTAGGTGGATTTTCAAAACTAGAATTAATTTTTTGTTTTTTTTGAGTTTGATCTTCCGTTTCTACAAACAGTTCTTTTACATCGTTTTGGATAGGTATAAAGGGTAATACAATTGAACCTAATATAACCACCAATAAGCTAAATAAAATGGCCACTAACTTTTTTGGTGATTGTATTTTCCTTTTCATTTACGCTTTTATTCTCTACTTAAGTATTACTTAACAAATAAGATGTGCGTAGGTTTACAAATTGCTGGTATAAAATTGCTAAACTTCTTATAATTGATGGAAATGTTGAATAATTAACAGTTGATTTTATTCAATAATTGTAAGATAAAAACATTGTTAAGTTCAGCGGCTTCATAGGGGTTTATATCTTTGGCATAGGTCCAATTGTTCATTTTGAAGTCGTAACTTCCGCTAATGGATACCACAAAAGAATCAGAATCCTTTGCTGAAAACCAAATTAAATACTTGCTGTTTTCTTGTTCTATGAAAATGGTCCAATGTGTTAAAAAGTCATATCCTTTTTCATCCCAATTAACCAAATGTACTAAAGAATAGGGAACAGCTAATTTAGGAGTTTTAACTAAGGAATCAATTTCATGAATAGCTACTTCTTTTGTGCAAGAAATGTAATATTCTTTTAATGCACCGAGTGTTCCAGCAGAGAATTCATGAACAATGTTTTCACATGAGAGCAGTAAAAAGATGGAAAACGTTATTAGGAAAATTTTCATAGATATTCAAAATTACTAAATTAAGTTCTTTTCAATGTATTTTATTGTGAAATGTAAAAACAATAAAAATCCCATAACAAACTGTGTTGTTATGGGATTTACACGCATAATATTTTCCTTTAGCTCTTAAATATGTTTTGATTTGAATTTGTTTCCAACCTTATTCCAATTTTCAATAACTGAGTTTCGCTCATTGTTGAAGGTTTCATTATTTGTATTATAAATAGGAATGCTTTTGTTATAGTCATTAACCGCTTTATTAAAGGAGTTGACAGCTTCTTCGGTTCGGTCTTTTTTAGCTAATCCTTCAAATGTTTTTTGACTTTTTTCAAAATGTTCTTTTTTCAAAAAGAAATCAATAATAATGGGAACACTTTTTTCACATTCTTTAATGTAGAAGTTTAACACTTGTTTACAAGCTTCCTTTAAACTATTGTCACCATCAAAAGCTTCAACTTTGTTCAATTTTTCTAAACCTTCTTTAGCCGTGGCAATCAATGAATTTTTATTTTGTTCAATAGCGTTTAAATCGATTCTGTTCACAGCATCTAACAAATAAGCTTCTTGTTTGAAGCTTTTGAAAAATATTAAAAACACTTGATTGTAGTTTTCCCACATTCTATCTGCTTGGATTAGCTTTTTAGTTAATTTTTGTTCTTCACCTTCTACAATAGTAATATTATGCTTTTTAGCAAATTCAGTAAACTTAACATTCAATCCATCTGAAGCTTCTTTTTGTTTTTCTCCCGCTTTGTCCAAAACAGCCAAATACGCCTCCATTGCATCATAGGATTCTTCTGCCACAGCTTCTAAATCGACAACTTTTGCATAGTCATTATTTAATACATCTAGATTCAATTGTAAATATTCCAAAACGGCATCACGATAAGTTGCATCTTCTTTATATGCTGGCATACCCTTCAATTTTGTTATAGCTGCACGATATTCATTTATTAAATCGGTTCTGCTTTTATCAATTTTTTTTGCACTTTTATCCTGAGCTACTGAACTGGTGTAACTCCACATCTTTTTACTGATTTCAGTGTAGATTATTTGAATGGAATTTAAATAAGCAACTGGATCAGAAGTTGATTGAGCGGTTACCGAAATACCACCAGCTTTAAATAAGACTAAGAAAATGGTTAACGACCAATAAAAATTTACTTTTTTCATTTTATTTATTATTTATTTTTTATTAAGAATTTGAATATAATCAATTAAAATATGACACGATTCAACTATTTGAATATCAGTGGCAATACTGTTTTTTATACTTTCATTAGTTAATTTATAATCTTCATTTCCCATTTCCAGAAGACTACTATCGTATTTGTGGTTCGTAACGTTAATTTTATTGGAATGGTAAGAGGACAATTCATATAAATTGACAATATCATTCGATTGTTTTGTGTAGAATTGTTGAAAATCACTTACGGTCAACTTCAAGGTTACTTCCTTTTCTTCATCAGCAATTTTCTTTTCGACTATTTTTTTTGAAGCCACGTAAATAGAATCTTTACTTAAACGTTGTGAACTTAATTCATTCAATTCAGCAATGGGTAACGAAGATTGGGCAATAAAATTTACTTTCTTGACAATCGAATCGTTTTTAAACGCATTTTTATAGTCACTTTCCTGTGGCATATAGGAATCCCAAACATCAACCAAAGTAATATCTGGAACAACACCTTTATTTTGATGAGAATTTTCTTTAATTCGATAAAGTTTTCCATTCGTAACTTTTACAAAACCTGTTTGCTCTGTATTGTCCAAAACGGGCACTACTACTTGGCTTGTTCCTTTGCCAAAAGTTGTATTACCTATAATAATCGCTCTATTGTAATCTTGCAAAGCTGCTGCTAAAAATTCAGATGCAGAAGCACTCACTCCATTAACCATTACAGCTAATGGTCCGGAATAGGCAACTCCTCTGTTCATATCTTTATATAAAAATGGGGGAGTGTCTTTACCTATACCAACAGCTAATGGACCAATATCAATGAAGATACCAATAAAATTGATGGCTTCATATAATGATCCACCACCGTTATATCTCAAATCTAAACACAAACCATCAATACCATTCATATTCAGTTTCAATATTTCCTTTGCAACATCATTTGCACAGCCAGCTTCTTCATATCCTTCCCATTGTGTATAGAAAGAAGGGATAGAGATATAACCTATTTTTTTGTCTGAAACTTCTAATACAAAACTCTTTATAACATTATCTTCAACGAGTTCTTTTTCTTTAGGCAATACAATGGAAACAAGTTTACCACTTTGTTTGCGAACTTCTAATTCAATTTGGGAGACATCATTAGCGAATAATTGTTTTTCTATTTCATAAATGGAAGTGCATTCTAAACTTATTTCTTTTTCATTAATTTTTATAGATATCACCTTGTCTTTAGGGTGTAGCATACTCGATTTCCAAGCAGTGCTTCCAGGAGTTACAGAATACAAAACAATTTCACCATTATTATTTTCTGTAAATTCTACACCATAACTATAGTTTTCTTTTGATAAGGATTGTTCAAATAAATTGTTTTCAGACATACTGAAATAACTGGTGTGAGGATCATATGAAGTGGCCAATGCGTCTAAAAAGGTATCCCAAACATAGGCTTTAAAGGCTTCTTTATCTTTTGAAATAAAGGAAGATAGTTTACATTTTTCTCTTGAAATAACTGTTTTGGTTATGGTGTTTATGTAATAATTTGTTGAATCTTCCTTTAATTTACCATCCGTAGAATAGGCGTCAAATACGGCATAAAGCACATCATAACCAATAATTTTTTCCCATCTACTCACCAAATCTTTAATACTAGCAGCTCTAGGTGTTGGCAAACCTCCAAACCTAACTGAGTTATGTCCATCTAACAATTTAGTCAGATTAATTTTGTTAAGAATAGAATCTGCTCGAACTATTTTATCGTAATAGAGATTACTGGTTAGATTAACAAATTCACACGCTCCATTTAAATCATCAAATAAAGTAGCTTTATATTGTTCCAATTGTTGTAATTCAACTGATGTAAAATATTTTTTTCGAGGGTCAATGTATTCAATGAAATTGTCGAAAATATAGGAAGAAAAATCGGCATTTTTTTCTTTAGGAGCAATATGAATACTTTCGATTTTTGAAATTACAGATTTTGCGTAGTCACAATTGGCAAATGTTTTTTTATGAAAAACAAAAAGGCTTATCGTAAGAAAAAAATAGGATATTTTAGATGAAAGTGATATAGTGCCAAATTTAATTCTGCGAAAATAACATATTATTTTCAATTTTCCAAAACTCTGAAATGGCTTTCGAATGAATAAAACAATTTATTTTCTATAAAAGCTTTTCAATTTACTATGCCAAAGTAACATTCCAACAGGATAATAAGATAAAAATAAGTAAATAATAAACCAACTTAAGTCTGATTGCATTGAAGTGTATATTAGCCCAATTAATAAATATAACAGGCTTACAACTGTATTCATTAAATACATTTTTTTTGTGTATTGAATTTTATTCGGGTACAATTCTGTGTAATAATTGTTTAATAAGGCAAATATAATTACCACTGGAATAGAGAATAAAAAAGAAAAGAGCATATATAATGCGGATAGTATCAAAAGATCAAGATCGAATTTACCTTCAAAAATAGCAAAAAATAAACTATTTAATAGACTTCCTGTAATTATTGTAACCAACCATAAACCAACAATTTGTTTATTATCCATATACCTTGTTGCTTTTTAAAACCCCCAACTGTTGTCTCTTAGATTATAACGATTAAAGGCTATTTTTACTCTAGGTTGAATGTTGGAAAAACTGGAAGTAGCTTCCACAAAATATACTCCAATTCTGTAGCGTGCTCGCTGTGCTTTAAAACTTCTTTCAATGCCTGCAAAATATTCAAAATATTGATAATTGTATTGCGGAATAAGTAAATAGCTTGCCCCAACCACAGCATGTAACCCTGTTTTATTAAACAATGGAATGAGGTTGGTTAATGCCCCATTAAAGTGATGGATGTAATTAATTCTAAGGTATTCATCACTAACAGCCAACGTGGTATCTTGAATTTGCATCGATTGTAATAAAGAGGCAAAAAAGTATTTATCCCCTCGTGGGAAAATCACATTATCTACATATCTCAAATCGGTTGTATTTATGAATCTTCCTGCACGCATATCATAAGATGATGTGCCTAATGTACCTACTTTTATATCTTGCTTAATATCAAATGCAATAAAATCAAAATCGATTTCACTCCCTAAAAAATTAGGAATGCCTTTTTCATAAAAAATAGTAAAAGTAGGCCATTTACTTCCTAAAATTATTTTTCTTTTGGGCTCAGTCATGTATTTCTGAAAGGGAGTAAAGGACAGTCCAATATTTAATATGGCTGATTTATATCTAGTAAAACTAAGCGGTTGATTTTGACCATCAAACCAGTCCTCCGTAACTTGTCCAAATTCATATACATCGATAGGCAATCGGTCAACATAACGCAAATTGGCACTAGCAAAGAGTCCGTTCACTAATTCTCTGGATGTAAATACATTGATCCTATTTTCTTCAATCCAATTGGAACGAAGAAACAAATTTGATAAAGCATCATTGGTTGAAATAGTATTAAACAACCTACCAACCCAAATGCCCACCATTCCCGAATGCATTGGGTCGTAACGGTAACGTATTGAAAAATTTCCTTTTACATCTTGGTTTCTAAGCCCCATATTTACACTTGTGCTGGTGTATAGATATTTTTCACTTTTCCATTTTTTAAAATAAGAAACCGATGGTCCAACTCTTAACCCCCCAATTTCAAATGGATCTAACATTCCTGCAATAGAGGATATATACAATGTTTTTTTAAGTTTTCTATTGGTAAAATCAAAACCATCCCAAAAAGCATCCAATAGCGTTACTTTATTGAATACGGAATCTATTGAATCCAAGTATTTATCGGAAGTTTGGTAGGCCGTAATACTGTCTTTGATGCGTTGGAATTTTTGTTCTTCTAATGAAAGGGGGAGAGGTCTAATTTTGGTCCAATAACTGGAATCTTTGTCATAAGCATCTTGTGTAGTAACCACAATTTCGTTTTTAAAAAAGCGTTTATCAAACTCAGGGTTGATGCTATAGTTAGAATAATTCACTTCGGTATTTCCAGTAAATAAACTTTTACCTCCTTTAGAAGTATAATCAAAAACTTGATTCTTGAGTACAATTATTGAATCTTGAATAAATTCATATTCTTGCTTGATTTTGAAAGAATTGAGTATTAATAACCCCTCATTTCCCAATTCAAGGTCAACTTTCATGATACTGAATGCTTCATCCAATACCCAAATATACCCTTCCCATGAAGCGTTTCCTTTTTTTCGAGGAGTGACGGCAATTTTGTATAAAAATTTCCCATTTAACATGGTTGTTTCCTCCAATTTAAATTTATAGGTCAAAATTGAAGTGAGGTGCAAGGGGGAAACAACGGGTATTTCATTTAATTTATCCAGAGACATTAAATTGTCGTAGAAGTTAAAATCTGCTTCAGAGGTGTTTGTGTAGAAAAGTCCTTGAGCACTACCGTATTTTTTATATCCTTCACGCACTTCTTTAACCTCATTGGGTAATTGAAAGTGACGTTTCATTTGAACTTCAACCATATTCATGCTACCAGCAATTTTGGCTGTTTCAACATCTCTTTGTTTTTTCTCGGCATCAAAAACATCGCCTTCCTCTTCACTTTTTTTCTTTTGTTCCTCGGCTTCTTGCTCTCTTTTTTTCTTTTCCTTTTCCGAAATGATTTCTTTAGCTTTTATGTAAACATCACAGGTAGAAGACTCAAATTGTTTGTACCATTTTTGTTTGTGATCTATTGCTTTTTGAATGATTTCGTAGGCTGGATCGCGTCTTTTTGAGTTTACAATAATTTCATTAAGTTCTCCTTCGTCCATTACCATCCAAACGTTTTTGGTTAAATTTTCTCGATCATTAATGATTACTTTTATTTCTTGTCTTTGATAACCTATGGTACTAAAAATGATATCGTACACACCAGGGTCGTTAAATTTTAAATAATAGCGTCCTTTAGAATCTGCAGAAGTTCCAGTCCCCAAATTTTTTACATAAACATTGGTAAAGGGAATAGCATTGTTGGTTTCGTCAAATACATAACCACTCAACGATTGAGCGCTGGCACCAAACGTAAAGAAAACACCTAATAAAAGTGAAAAATAATAATATGAAAAACGATAATTCATTAACGTAAAACAAAATTAGTACTTAAAAGTTACACCTCTTGATAAATTAATTATGAAGGGACAAAAAAGGGGATAAATAAACTTATTTAACATATTTTCTAAGAATAAAGTACAACCTAAAAGGTGCTCGATAAAATAATCAAGAGCAACCATTATTTATTCTGCTTATTTATTTCGTTCTTTGTAGTTCTATTTTTAGTCAGATATATGAAACCTTCATCAAAAAAGCCTATAATTACCAAAAAAACCATATCCGAAGAACCTATCAGTTATGTTCAAAAACCTAAAATAAAAAAGGAAGAAAAAATTGATGTAGCTCGATTGGTAAAAAAAGCCATACCCTTAAGTGATGAGGGGAATCAAGGTAGATTATTTCAGGATTTGAAAATAGATGAACGTTTTAAAGCTAACATTCTTAAAAAGAAATTGGTAGCTATGACCGAAATTCAAGAGCGTACCTATGATGCTATTTTTGAAGGTAGAGATGTGTTGGGTATTGATCAAACAGGTACGGGTAAAACGGCCGCATATTTAATTCCTTTGATTCAACATATGTTAAAGGCGCCTACTTCAACATCCGTTTTGGTGATGGTTCCTACACGTGAATTGGCTCAGCAAGTTGAGCTTGAATTCAGAAGTATGACTAAAGATTTAAAATTATTTGCCACTTCTTACGTTGGAGGTATTGATAAAAAAAGAGACATTAAAAAATTGAATCGTTCTTATCACTTGGTGGCAGCCACTCCTGGTCGTTTGTTGGATATGCAACGTAAGCAAGATGTGAATATTAAGAAGTTCTCGGTTCTAGTTTTTGATGAGTTTGACAGAATGTTGGACATGGGCTTTATGAAAGAAGTGGAGCAAATTAAAGAATTGATGACGCATCGTACACAAACGTTGATGTTTTCTGCTACCAAAGATAAAACTCAACGAATGGGGATTAATGAATTGTTGTCAAATCCAATAGAAGTGCAGGTTACTCAAGGTGATATTACAGCCGATCATATTGAGCAAGATATCATTAGAATTGGTCAGAAAGATGATAAAATGGGAATTTTGATGAATATTCTTAAAAAGAAAGATTGTACAAAAACGCTCATATTTGTGGAGTCGAGATTGCAAGCTGATCAATTAGCTTTTCGGTTGGCTTCCAACAATTTTAAAGCAGAATCCTTACATGGTGAAATCGCACAAAAAGACCGTAAAAGTATATTGTTAGCTTTTAAAACGGGAGTGATAACGATACTTGTTGCTACAGATGTAGCTGCAAGGGGAATAGATGTTGCTGATGTAACGCACGTGATTAATTATCAAGTGCCTCGTTCATATGCCAATTATATTCACAGAATTGGTAGAACCGGTAGAGCAGGTAAAATGGGTCATGCTTTTACTTTTGTACCGGATACCTATTAAAAGATTATTGAATTAGAATTTTTCACTAGCCTTTTTAGGTGTACCATCTTCCTCCATCATGGCTTTATTTTTCTTTTCAATACTAAATCGTAAGAAAAATTCGTGTGATCCACCTGTTCTGCTAGCTGCACCATTTCTAGTTAACTCATAAGCATAATGCAATTGTAATGGCTTTAATAATTGCATACCTAAGTTTATAATTAATCCGCCTTGTTGACGCACACCCATACCAACAAAGTATTTTTTGTCAATTTTTACATTTCCAAAAATATCAAATTGATAAGATGCATTGGTTCTTCGAATTAATGCTGTTGGCACAAATTCAAGGTTTTCATCTGCCGATATAAAATGGTAATCAGCATAAAGATTAAAATGAGTGGTGTAATCATATGAACCCACAATTTGTTGAATGGGTAATTGGTAGGAAGGAGATAATAATTGTGGAATAGAAAATCCTACATTGAAATTATTACGGTGGTATAACGCCCCAAATTGTATATCAAAGACAGTTCCACTAAAGGATGGAGCTGCCAATAATTCATCGGTATAATCATCCGCTTGTATTTCTGAAAAATTAATTCCCGTTTGAATCATTCCTGCACTTAGCCCAAAACGCAGATTTGAAACTTTATCCAATTTAATTTGATAAGCATATTGTAACCGGGCATCAATATTTTGAACAAAAGACATTTTATCATAAATGACCACTGCTCCTAAACCCATTTTATCGTTTAACTGTGTTTGCCCCGTTAACCAGGCTGTAGAAGGTGCTCCGACATAAGATGCCCATTGTTCGCGATAGCCTAATGAAAAATCAGTGCTTTTTGAGAAACCAACTTCGGCAGGATTAATCATCACTTTATTCAGCTGATAAACCGAACTTAAAGGAATTTGTTGAGCCCTAACACCAAAAGCGATGGAAGTTAAAATGCTTATTACTATGTATTTTTTCATAACGTGTTCTTACT
The DNA here is from genome assembly GCA_964419055.1 of uncultured Flavobacteriales bacterium. Lineage (GTDB taxonomy): Bacteria > Bacteroidota > Bacteroidia > Flavobacteriales_D > Parvicellaceae > CAYQNU01. The sequence continues at coordinate 192,080 of CAYQNU010000005.1, forward strand.
TTTGGAGATTATCTTAATAATAGAATGGTTCCTTTAATTTCATCTTTACCAGCACATTTGATGGAGTAGAAATAGGTTCCATCAGGCAATTCAGCATCTTCTTGATTGGTTCCTCTCCAATTGTTTTGATACAAATCTGTTCCCCAAACTTTCTTACCCCAGCGGTCATATACGGAAACATTACATCCCGAAATCAACGAAGGTTTATTTACATTCCAAGTGTCATTTTTACCATCGCCATTAGGTGATAAAAAGTTATTGATAATGAGTTCATCAATTTCATTTACCACAACCGTTGTTGTACCCGAACCAATACAACCATTCGCACTGGTTACATTTACCGTATAAGTCATGGTCAAAGTAGGATTAGCATCTGGACTCATAATAGTATCATTCGATAAATAAAAATCGGGTGTCCAAATATATTCTGAACCATTTGTTATTGTGGCATTAAGATTAACGGTATCACCTTCTTCAATGGTTTGAGTTGTTGGAAGCGAAACAGTTACAGGAGGGTGAACAGTTATAGTAAAGCTGCATTGTTGCGTATTTCCAACAATATCCGAAGCAACAAATGACTGAGTGGTAGTACCCACTGGGAAATAATCACCAGAACTTAAACCCGAAACATCCGATTGTGTAACGGTAACTAATCCACAATTATCAAATCCAATTGGAATAGAATAGTTTACCAATGAATCACATTGAATAATATCAACAGGACAAGTGATAGAAGGTGATTCGGTATCTAATGGTTCTGCTTGAAAGGTACAAGAAGATGCATTTCCATTGGCATCTGTAGCGGTTATCGTAACCGTATTAATTCCCGATAAAACTGTTCCAACTTGAGGTGATTGAGTGATAACAGGATTGGCATCACAAAAATCGCTGGTTACGACTAAAGAAGAGAAATCAGGAATAGTATATTGACAATTAGCATTGATAGCAATGGCTTGTGTTCCTGGGCAAGTAATTGTGGGAGGCGTTACATCCTCTAAAGTAATGGTAAACGAACAAGAAGAAACATTGCCATATTGATCTGTCGCAAATAAACTAATTAATTGTTGCGTTCCATCTCCTGTCAAAACCGTTCCTACAACAGGTGATTGAGTGAAATTACTAATAACACCACAATTATCGGTTACACTCAATTGGCTTTGATAATCGGGTAATTCATATTGGCAAATATTATTGGTGTTTACACTTGGATTGAGTGGACAGATTAAATTGGGAGCTGTTACATCTTGCACAGTTAGAACAAAGTTACAAGTAGCTACGTTTCCACTGATATCTTCCACAGAGACACTTACAGATTGAGCCGTTCCTGCCGAAATGGTTGTACCAATACTTGGAAATTGGGAATACGTAAATGCACCCCCGCAGCCATCTGTTGCAATAATGCCAGTGGAATAATCACCTAAAGCAAATAAACAATCGGTAGAACCCGCATTAACCGTTTGATTGGTTGGGCAGTTCGTTAGAGTTGGAACTAAGGTATCAACAGTTATTACATTCATCAAACAAGTACTTGAATTTCCATCAGCATCTTGTACAGTTATGGTCAAAGGTGTGGTGGTAGCTCCATTAATCAATGTACCTGCGGGTGGAGTTTGAGAAGTAGCTACAGATGAACAATTCTCGAAATAACCTACAATCGGCACAAAGTTTTGTAAGGTATGCTGACACAATGAATTGACGTATAGGGTAGTGTCATTGCAATTGAATAGGATAGGAGAAATGGTATCTAATAGCGAAACAGTAAAGGAACAAACGGAAGTATTACCCGCTAAATCACTTACATTCATAGTGATAAAATGAGAAGTATTGTTTCCAGATATTTTTGAGCCAATAATTGGTGTTTGAGTAAAATTCAATAGCGCATCACAATTGTCTGTTCCTCCAGTTAAACCAGAAAAATCAGCTATTACATATTCGCAAGCTCCATCTACATAAATAACCGTGTCATTAGGGCATATTATTGATGGTGCTTGAATATCAACAACGGTAACATCAAACGTGCAAAAATTACTGTTTCCTGAAGCATCAACAATAGTATGAGTTACTGTAACCGAATTGTTGAACGTAAAACCTGCAAGTGGAGATTGTGTAACCGTAGGGTTTATATCACAATTGTCGGCATAAGATCCTAAAGCAACGTAATCTTGCAATGTACCTTGACATAATGAACCCGCTGGCGTAGTTTGGTTGGGTGGGCAAATAGCGGTTGGTTGAATAACATCTTGATTCGTTATCATAAATGAACAAGTAGATGTGTTTCCGGTTGAATCGGAGGCTGTCATAACAATAGTTTGTTGTTCACCTGCTCCATTTAATACGGTTCCTGGTAATGGATTTTGAGTATAAGAAACTATAGCGCAATTATCTGTACCCACAACTTGACCATTTTGAACAAAATTTGGGATGATGTAATTACAGTTTGCATCTACTGGGACATTAATGTTAGATCCACAGTTCAAAGTCGGAGCAGTTACATCAAGAACTTCTACTTTAAAAATACATACTGCAGAATCAATTCCATTTGTTAGCGTATATTCCATATACCACGTTCCAACAGGATAGAAATCACCACTGGTAAGCCCAGTTCCATCAGTTTGTGTAAGAACAGTTCCTCCACAATTACTACCGCAGCTTGGTGCAGTATAATTTACGATAATACCACAAGAAGAGGCATCGCTGTTAACGATTATGTTGCCTGGACAAATGATAGTTGGAGCTTGAGCGAATGGCTTGAATAAGATACTTATAAGTAGGGTAAAAAGTAAAAATAATTTCATATTATATCGTTATTTATAGATATGGGGGTTCACTTGTAAAAACAAACCGCTAAAGTATAAAATTAATTTTATATATCTAAAAATACGAATTAAAAACAGTTAGAATAAGTTGATCTATTTTAGTTCAACCAAGATTGTGTCAAATTGAATGAATTTTTCACTGTTTTCATCATGAAGCTCATATTCCGTTATAATCTGAATTTGATTTGGAAGTTTAATTATAGACAAGTTGGAGTTTTCTGAAAGATCAATTTGAGGAGTTTCTAATAATTTGTTGAAAATAATACCTTTCTCCAATATACTGGCGCTTATGTTAATTACACTGATATTTTCTTGAATAATGAATTTTTCATCTTCATAATAAATTATATTTGAAGGTGATAATAAGGTAAATAATAAGGTCAGTACTATAATAAAACCCAAAAATGGAACGAAAATAACAAAAAACAAAACTCCAAATGGGAAGTATGAAAAAAGTATAAAATAGTATTTTTCGAACCATTTTAGTTGGTCTTTTTTGAAGAAAAAAATGTAAAAAATACCTGTTATTAAAGTGATTATGAAAATAACTCTCCAAATCCATCCAAACCTTAATATAAGGTCAAAATATATAAACAGAATAATTAATCCAAAACATAATAGTAATCCAACATAATGAGTTATTCGAGCAATTTTTGAAATGCGTTCATTAACTCTCCAAGTTCCATTTTTATTCCAATAAAATAGACCAAAAAAATAAAAAAAGATGAAAATTATTCCATAAATTAAAATCACTTTAAATCGTATTTTTTTATAAAGTTTTAACTAGAATACTTTTTTCAAACTTAATGTGTCAAGTTAATTTTTATTCAACTTTTGATATTAATTTAGAAAATCTAAAATCATCACCTATAAAATTAATATAATACAACTGATTGTTAGATAAGTTGTTTAGCGTACTTAACTGAATTGTTGGTTGAGTAGTTAAATTATCAAATCGCATAATTTCTTGTCCTAAAGTATTCGTTATAATTATGTCAATATTTTCATTTTCGGGCAATCCAGAAATGCTAATTTCATTGGTAAATGGATTAGGATAAGCTGAAATAGAATGCGTATAATCCTTATTTTCGACAATTACATTTGGCCATCCCCACAAATCTTCTGCAGCGGCTCCTCCCCACAAATAGGTAGCAATATAGGGTTGGTCAATAAAAGGATTTCTATTGCCTTGAGCCAATTGAATTCTATTATTGCGTTGCTTTTCAAAATTAGAAACCGGATCGTCCACATTCCATTGCAGGAAAAGAGCTAAATTACCCACATCACTGAAAGGCTCACTGTATCTCAAATATACATACATAATCATACGGGCAACATCACCTTTCCATTCGTCACCAGGATAATAGCCACCGCTTACAACACCGTGTGTTCCACTTCCTGAAGCATAAGGTGAATTACCTCTATTGCCATTAATCACGCCATCACAAGCTCTTAAATGGTGCAAATCAGCATCAGCTGGTGCATTTATAAATGATTGAGGGTAAACGTGTTCTCGGTTCCAAACCTCAGGATAAGTTCCTGAAGTATTCGTGCCGCCAATTGTGTGGTTTTTAGAAATACTTTGCCCGTTGTAAATTAAAATTACATTACTTGTATTAGAAGCGTCCTCATCGGCTTGTTTTATAAAACTATAGGTTTGTGAATACGTCAAAGGAATGTGTGTGCTGGTTATCAGATTTTTTAAGGCTGTTTCAACGTTTGAAGGGGATTGTGAAAAGTCAATACTTTGATAATATGCAGGAAGTTGTGCTGTTAAAATCAGTACCTTAACAATGAACAATAACAAGAGGAGTGCTTTCATAAAATAATTAATAAAGAATATTGATATATGAACAGATTCTAAGTTAAATTTGTAACCGAAAAACAATATTAATACAATTTAAAAGAAAATGACTAAAGTGAAGGGGATTTTTTATGCACAGTTACTCATACTTCTTTTTTTTGTGAGTTGTTCATCTAATCAAACTAATGAGGATAATCAAGGTGAAATGATGGGCAAATTCGATAGCCTTGTAATCGCACAAGAAAAAGGGCCTTCTATTGAGGCTTACTATGAAAAAAAAGTAATTCATGTAAAATTCCCCTCTAAAGATAGTTTGATGATATTTGGTGATATATACGAACACTATGATTCTTCTATCCAGATATTATATTGTCATCAAGCAGGGTATAGCAAAGGAGAATACATCAATACAGCTATTTTATTAAGTCAAATGGGATACAGTGGAATGGCTATTGATTTGCGTTCGGGAGGTGAAGTAAATGGTATTAATAATGAAACAGCAGCTTTAGCCAAAAGTAAGGGATTGTCTGATGAATATGTTGATGCTCGACAAGATATTGAATCAGGAATTGATTATTTATTCAATTGCAATGGTGGAAAGCCCATAACACTTGTTGGTAGCTCTTATTCTGCATCACTTTGTTTAATTATTGCTAAAAACAATCCTAAAGTTAAAGCCGTAATTGCATTTAGTCCAGGTGAATATTTAGAAAATATTTTTGTGTCTGAAGAGTTGACCGGATTAGATAAACCCATTTTTGTAACATCATCTAAAATGGAAATTCAACAAACATCTAAAATAGTAGCCAACATTTCACCTGAATGGGTAACTCAATATAAACCAAAATTGGAAGGTATTCATGGAGCCTCAGCTATGTGGAAAACTACTTTGGGGTATAAAGATTATTGGAATGCCGTTTTTGATTTTCTGATCAAATTAAATTCAACTGTCATAGAAGAAGAGGCCAACGAAACTGATTTAAACTTTGAAAAAGATTCTACCCAGAATAGTTAAATTACCTGAAATTGCAATTGGATTAGTATTGCTATTTTTTGTATATCAATTTGTTTGGAGTAAAGACCAATGGCAATCAGGTGTACTATCTACTGATGGACGAGGGTATTATTCGTATTTACCCGCTTTTATAATCTTTCAGGATTTAACGTATGAAAAAAGTAATGCAGCTATTGAAGAACAGATGGGCCACACTATGTCGCATCATTGTATTCTAAAAGATTCCAACGGAAGTACTTTTAATAAAACCTTCCCCGGTGTGGCGCTTATGCAATTACCTTTTTTTTTACTAAGTATAGTAGTTGCTTGGCTGTTCGGTTTTTCCGTTAACGGATACAGCGAACCGTTTTTGATTGGGGTACAAATGAGTGCTCTTTTCGCAGCTTTAATAGGATTTTATGCCATACGAAAAACTCTTTTTTTAATGGGTTTATCGTATAAAAAGTCCATTTTTGTTGCTTTTTTGACTTTGTTTGCAACAAACGTGTTTTATTATGCCACAGCTGTGCCCTCCATGGGGCATATTTTTTCATTCTCAATCATGGCTTTGATTGTTTATACCACCAAAAAATTGAGTATTGATTTTAAATTTAACTATTTATACCAACTTTCTTTTTTGTTTGGTTTGCTTATTTTGATTCGCCCTACAAATGCAGTGATTATTTTATTGCTACCCTTTATTTTTGGCAGTAAATCTGATTTCTCACCTTTTGTAAATGCTTTTAAAAAGCACAAAGTTGTCCTTGTAAAAACGGTTGTAATTGGGTGCTCCATGTTGGCCTTGTTACCGATACTCTGGCTTCTTCAAACAGGAAAACCATTGGTTTGGTCCTACACAGGAGAAGGATTTTATTGGAACCATCCTTTGCCACATAAAGTGTTGTTCAGTTTTAGGAATGGTCTTTTTATATGGACACCAATAGCATTTATAGCGCTCTTTGGTTTATATTATGCTTTTAAAAACATATCTTCTAAATGGTTGATTTTGTTTGCTATTGGTTACTTTGCTATAAACTTATACATCATTTCTTCTTGGTGGACGTACTATTATGGTGGTGGTTTTGGTCATAGAGTTTATGTCGAACATCAAGTATTCACAGCCCTATTGTTGGGGTATTTATTTTTATATTTGAACTCGTTTCTCAAAAAAGCACTGTTGGGTTTGAGTGTCGTATTGGTTTCCTTAAATGTGGCTCAAGCCATTCAAATGAACAAAGGAATTATACCTCAGGATTATGTAAATTGGGAAATGTATAAATTACTTTTCCTTAAGTTTGATGACAAATGGAAAGGTGAGTGCAAGGCTACTTTGGATGGCCGTCAATACGGTGAGGTAGTGCAAACGGAATATTTGAAACCAATTACTTATCTAGAAGAACCTGAATTTGTTTTCAATGAGAATAGAGAGTTTGGAGGTGATGTAGTTTATGAAATACCCCAATTAAATCCCAAAACCCAATTGTTTCTTGAATATAATTTTGAGAAAATCCGTTTTTCAACAACACCTTTTAATGGTGTTTATTTAGTGGTGGATGGAACAAATGAAAAAGGTGAAACTGTTTTTTATGAAGCACACGAACTATATCACATAAGGAGTGAAGCATTCAACGAATGGAAACCATTGAAAATGAGTCTTCAACTTTCAAGAACAGATATTAAAACCTACAAAATTTATATTTGGAATCAGGGTAGACAGGTTTTTAATCTCAAGAATATTGATGCTCAAATTCAACACATCTTACCTTAACTTTTTGTAATAATATAGCGTAAGATTCTGACCAAAAGGATAAACTTGAGGTGAATTATACAGTGAATCTAACGATTGTTTTATTTTATTATTTGGGAAAAGGGCATCTGCTCCAACATCCAAAAATAGCAGGTCTTCTGCTGTTGATGGTTCATAATTTTCAAAATAATTGATACCATAAACATGCTCAATTCCCAAGGCTTTTTGAATTTTCGCATAAATAAAATCACTTTCCACAAGATTGTTTTCTGCCAATTTAAAGATGTTTAAATCATAATAATAGGTGAAATTAAAAAGATAATGTTGAGGACAAACTATAACATCGGTAGTTTTTGTTTTTAAAATCCTGATTTTTTCCACTGCTTTAGAAATATCACTTTTATGTTCCAATTGAGGTGTAAAGGTGAACATAAACAGAACGCCTAAAAGTGACATAGCACTTAATTTTATCCAACCTTTGATGATTAAATAATCTATAAAAATGATGAGTAATAAGTAAAAGCCAATTGAAATAAAGATCAAGTACCGATCAACAAACATAGGTATGAAAAAGGAGATGGTAAAGAGACCAATTAAGGGTATGAAAAACCAAATTATGAGGGCATTAATTTGATTTTTGTGCCGTTTTGATTTCTTACTAACCACCCAAAACAAACAACCTATAACCAAAATTAGGATACTTATTACCGCATTAATAGGCATATTAGTAAATTTCCAAATAATATTATATACGCTTTCAATGCCCTCAGGTTTAGGAACCCAATTCCCATTTTGAGCAGTATCTCTAAATCTAATATAAACAATGGCGATATTGGGAATATAGCTAATGATAAGAAGAATAAGTAGAAATGCAAATCTTTTCAAATGATTGGTTCGATAATCTTTGATCAAAAGGATGGCAACCAATTGCATGGCTACCACGAGTATTCCAAAGTAATGCGCGTAAATTAGAAGTATATTGGTAACCAACAATAACCAAAAGTAGTATGATTTGTTAGGAAATTTAAGCAAACAAAGAATATAATACATAGATGCCGTGGTGAGTAAGGCAAAAAGTGAATACACCCTAATTTCCTGAGCAAATAATAAATGATAATTAGAAAATATAAAAAGCAAACAAGTAAAAACGGCAATCTTTAAGCTAAAGAATCGGTGGCCTATTTTGAATAAATACAACAAGGTAAAGCAACTAAATAAAAGGGATGGTAAACGCAGCCATAACAAATCAATGCTCCCTAATTTAATCCAAAAGTGCAAAAACAATTCAAATAATGGAGGGTTATTGCCTTGACTCAATTGATGTATAAGTGAAGGCAATTCTAGTTGAGCATGATAAACACTAAAAGGTTCGTCACCCCCTAAATCATGAGAGGTCAAGAACCAAAATTTGAGCACAAAATTGAGCGACAACAATAAAAATAGGATGAATCCTGATGTTAAAAAAGAAAGTGCTTTCAATGTTTTGCTTTAATTAAAGTTCAAAAGTAAGGATAATTCGCAGTTAATTTATTATTTGATGTCAACCTCTTTTTTTATTTTTACCGTCTTAATTATAAAAAGAATTATCAAATATGAACTCAATTTTTCATGTGAATAAAAGAATGTTGGTAATAGTATTACTGCTTCAATCAGTTGTTCTTGCTCAGGATAAAGGTGTTTTTAAAAAAGCAGAAAGCAATTATTACCAACAAATTTTAAAAGATGTAAACGCGTTTGAAGAACAAAAAGCTCCTCAACCAGAGCATTCAATAATGGCTGTAGATCACAGCAAAGCCAGTTACCCCAAAGATCCAGCAGCGTATAAATCCGTTTGGTTTTCAAATCCTATTTCTCAAGGGAATACAAGTACATGTTGGTGTTTTTCTACTATGTCTTTTTATGAATCGGAAGTAAAAAGAATCACCGGAAAAGAAGTAAAACTTTCAGAGATGTATATCGTTTATTGGGAGTATGTGGAACGTGCCAAATATTTTGTTCAACACAGAGGCGAAATGGCATTAGGCGAGGGTTCAGAAACCAATGCTGTAGCTAAAATAATGAAATTATATGGTGTAGTCCCTTTTTCAGATTATACCGGTTTAATGCCCGGTCAAAAATTCCATAACCACGATAAAATGTTTTCTGAGATTGAGTCGTATTTAGGTCATGTAAAAGCTACGAATGCTTGGAATGAAAATGAAGTGGTTAAAACCGTTAAAGCCATTTTAGAACATTATTTGGGTCAAATACCCAACAGTGTGGCTGTTGATGGCAAAATAATGACACCTAATGATTATTACTTAACGTATTTGCAATTAAACAGCGATAATTATGTAAACGTGATGAGTTTAATGAAAACTCCTTATTGGAAAAAAACATTATATGATGTACCCGACAACTGGTGGAGAAGCAGTGATTATTACAATGTTCCATTGACCGATTTTGTGGGTGCAGTGAAAATGGCCATAAAAAATGGGTATTCATTAAGTATTGGAGGAGATGTTTCTGAAGTAGGATTTGATAAATCCGAACAAGTAGCTATCATTCCCGATTTTGATGTGCCTTCAAGCCATATCAATGAATTTTCGCGTCAATTGCGTTTTGAAAATGGAACAACAACCGATGATCATGCTATGCATTTGGTAGGATATCAAGAAGTAAACGGAAAAACGTGGTTCTTATTAAAAGATAGCGGTTCGGGGTCACGAAATTGTGGAGAAAACTGTAAATCATTTGGATATTATTTTATGCACGAGGATTATTTAAAACTAAAAATCATGACCTTCACCGTGCATAAAAATGCAGTAACGGATCTTTTGAAAAAGATGCAATAATTATTGATTGTATTTTTCTTTTTGCCATTAAGTGTGCTATCATTGAGCAATTGATTGTTGAAAAATTGAACGCTTCTGTAAATTTTGAGTAAAAAGGGTGCTTACTTTTACCTCAGCCTTTTTTAGGTACGTTTTTTGACTACCGGTCTCAAATTTTTATTAAGTTCAATTATATGAAGTATAGTTTACTCACCATTTTGTTTTTAGGATGTTCGTCCACACTATTTTCACAAGCCACCATTGATCCAGCTGTTGTGGAACGTACCACTTTTACGTTGAATAATTTTTTAGATGAACACAATGAAGCACTTAATTACAAAGTAAATGAGGTGTTCTCTAAATTCAAAAATGATACACTTATTGTAGGTCAAATGATTGTGCCAGCTGTAGGAAAGCATGGCAAACCAACCGAGCATGTCATTAAATTAGCACAAAAAGGATGGATTGGGGGTGTATTATTGTTGAATGGAACCATGGAAAGTTTTACTCAATTTGTAAAAACATTTGATAGCATTGCTAAAGTGCACGGTTTTTTAAAACCCATTTACAGTGCTGATGCTGAACCAACTTTGATTAAAACCAAAATTATGGGTTCTACACCCGTTCCTCGAACGAATAAAATAAAAACGGAAGAAAAAGTGGCCGAAGTAGCCAATATCATCAGCCAAGATTTGAAAAAAATCGGAATTACCCAAAACTATGCACCCGTAATTGATGCTTCACCTAATCAAACAGTAAATAATAGAAGTTTTGGAATAAGTATGGATACCGTTATTCCTTTTTCAAAAGTTTTTATTCGTGAAACACAAAAAAACGGAATTGCAGCTACGGCCAAACATTTCCCAGGTCACGGTTTTGTGGTGGGTGATTCACACGAAAAATTATTATTTATAGATGGTGAAATGAAAGAAGTAGCCAACTATTCACCTATGATAGAAGCAGGTGTAATATCCATTATGGTGGGACACATTGCTGTTAAAAACAATGCTAAGTATAATACTGGTGGCTTGCCTTCAACTTGTTCACGTGCCATCGTAACCGATTTATTAAAAACCGAAATGAAATTTAAAGGAATTGTTGTTACCGATGCTATGAATATGGGTGGTGTGATTACGGTAAAAAACTCCGGCTTAAAAGCGTCTATGGCAGGTTGCGATATGTTATTGATGCCCGTTAAAGAGCAAAGCGATATATTTGACATTGTAGCCAAAATGAACGAAGATCGCGCTTTCAAAGCACAAGTGTATGACTCTGTAAAGAAAATCATTAAACTAAAAATCTGCCTAGGGTTGGTGGAGTAAATTCAAGTCGACAATCGATTGACGATTTTAGATTTACGATTTACGATTGATAACCTTGAGTTCATTCTAAAAAATTAGTTTCAATCTAAAATCTAACATCTACAATCTAACTTCCATTAAATTCCTTGAGTACATTCTAAAGCAATAGTTTCAATCTAACATCTACAATCTAAAATCTACAATCTAAAAAATCATTTCATCAAACGAAAGAATTGTTGAATATCCTTTTTCTCTAAAATAATCCAAATCACTTGATTTTCCGGTTACCATTATAAAATCACCGCCCCAAGCGCCCAGTGATTTTATGCTGCCGCCTTTGTATAATTGAAACAAATCTTCTTTTATCGTATTTCGTTGCAAAACAGTTGATAAAATCATTTCATGCGTTTCAATGAGTTCATTAAAATAGGATAGGTCTTTAACGGTTAATAGTTGTTTGGTTAAGTCCGATATGGTTTCGCATAAAGGTGCCAAATCAATATCTTTTTTCAAGCTGCTGTAGGATGCCACCTCTCGATCACTTTTTTGTTTTTGATTGAGATGGATAAAATAAATGGAATCCGATAATTTAGTAAAGGGTTTATTGAGCAATAAGGTAACATGCGGTTCTTTAGAATGGGGTTTCAATTCATACAAAAGGGGTTGGGTAGTTTTACCACAAGCAATATCATAACCGCTGCCATTGGTCATGGCAAAATGCAACGCAAAAGCATCTATTTCAAAAAGTTGTGCTAAGGTAACCAATAGGGTAGAACTGCTTCCTAATCCCCAATTGGTGGGAAAGGTAAGTTGGGTTTGAACGAAAGCTCCTGCTAAAAATGGGTTGCGATTTTCTGGGCTGGTGACCGAACAACAATAGGTAAGTAATTTTTTTAGAAAGACTGCTTTATCGGTGTCATTGGTTTCAAGTATGTTCAATTGACTATCCAATTTGGCACTGAACCACAACTCATGTTGATGATCATAACTTTGCCAAGTTATTTCAGCGCTGAGGTTGAATATACATTCTAGCGATTGACCAAATTTACACGGAAAAGCCAATGAAACAGCTCCATCCAAGATGACGTATTCACCCGTAATAAGTAGTTTGCCGTTGGCATAAAAAGAGGATTGATTCGACATCGATTTAAAAAACAAAAAGTTGCACAAATCCGGTTATCATTCCCAACACAGCTCCAATCAAAATGAGTTTAAGTTCATCTTCTTGAAATACTGGGCGCAAAAAACCAACAAATTCGGGTGGTGAGAGATTGATCATTTTAGTTCTAAAAACCGTATTCAAATCCATAGCCGATTCAGCATAAGAAAATACTGGTTTAACCGAACGGGGCAACTCCTTGATGGTTTTATTTACGGCTATTTTTTTCATGTTTTCATAGTTTTGATCTCCGCCAATAAATTTTATGAGCGGACGTGATAAACCGGCCGCATCATCTATAGCTGCTTTAGCGTGTTTAGAAACCAAATCAATGAACTTTTGTTTACTCGGGCCATTAATTATAGCTGCAAAAATTCGGTCAAAAGTAAAAATTTCGTGCGCCAACATCGATGCATATTCGGTCGAAACTTCGACTTGACGTTTGATGAATAAACCTTGGAATTTCATTCCCAAGATTGATATCGGATGCACCGGTTGAAAAATCAGTTTCAAAGCGAGCCAGTTGGTCGCATACCCCACAATTAATCCAAAAAGAGGTAAAATCCACCATTCTTTGTAAAAATACCAAACCCCCATTTGTACCAAACCAAACAGCAATCCAAAGTAGATTCCACTTCGTTCGATAAATTTAAACTCTTCACGGCCACACTTTAAGAAAATCTCATTCAACAAGGTTTTATCTTGCATGAGTCGGTTTACTACCATTTCTTTGATGTCAAAAACATCTTCAATATTTTCTTTTACTTCAGCCATTATTTCGGTTACCACTTTGGGCATATCACGACTGATACGAGCGTAAGCAATTTTTTTAGCACTGGGAGGAATCCGATTCCATGTATCGGGCATTTGTTGCGCCATAAACTCATCCATTATTTCTTTGGCCATTCGGTCAAATTGTGGACGCATTTCTTCAGCAACTTTTTCAGGTTTTATTTGGGAAAAGAGTTCTTTAACATCTACAAGTTTTGTGGTCCATAGATCCACAGAAATTTGAGCCATTTTTTTGGCTTTACTGGGTATGATTCCTTGCCAGCCCAAATAGGGTTTAATACCAAAAAACTCAACAGGGTAGAAGGTCATTTTTAGCGCCAACACATTTGTTCCCCAACCCACAATAGCGCTGGTAACGGGAATTGAAATGTACATGATTAAATCTTGGTATTCTTGCCAGAAAGTCATAGTTGAAAAAAAATTAGACTTTAAAAGTAAGATAAAAGTTTATTTTAATTACTTTCACACTATTAAAAATTCTAAAAAATGAAAAAATCAATTCATTTCATTGTTCCCGTACTTGTTTTTTCAATGGTTTTGGTATCGAGTTGCTATAAGTTGAATCAAAATCACATTATGAAAGGAAAGTGGTACGTTAATGCTTTTGAAGTAAATGGTGGAAGCACTAATTTGATGGAAGGTGTGTTACCCGATTACGTGGATGGAAATGGACAATATTATGTATATATGCTCGATAATGGTTTGTTGAGAGGGGAATATTTTGTAGCTGATACGCTTTATTATTTTAGAACGGGTTATTGGAATATGCCACACAAAGACAGTGTTTATTTTAAAGTAGATCGTTTTATTGACGGCAAATTCTACATTGAGCAAGTGTCATCTAAAGCCTTTTTATTGACCAGTGATGACAACAACATCGCATTTTTTAATTTGGGAAGAGCCAAAACTGTTATGCGCATTTCAAGAGGAGAATATGTTGATCCTGATGATACTAAGTAACTTTAGTTATAGTAGTTTTCACAACTTCTCTTTATACAAAAACTTCTTTTGCTGCGATTCATAAGGTCTGTATATATAAAATATATAGCCATTTTCAATTTTTACGTTTGACACAAATCGATTCGATAATTTTATAGAAGAGGTTAACATTCCTGTTTGCGTGTTAAGTTGCCTAATATAGTTGTAGCCTGCTTTATCAAATAGGGCATAAATAGTATCTGTAGCTTCATCTTGAAGTAAAGGTTGTTCCCATTTTTCACCCCCATTAGAGACATAATAGTTGATAAAAACTGAATCCATCACCTCATGATTGAAATGGTATCGGTATAAATAACTTTTATATTGATCAAAAATATGAACCGTATCACGAATAACGAAAAATGGGGCATAAACCGGTTTGTACAACAAATCTTGAGTAAAGGATTGAGCACCAATCCAAATTTCTTTGTCGATACCCGTTTCTTGTTCTTTTCGATAGGCCCAAAGTTTATCTCTACCACTAACGTATTTATATTGTGCTCGGTACAATTCCATCATAAAATCGTCTTTCACCTCTCGTATCAAATGCTGTGTGGTATCTGAACGTTGGGTGCAATAAAAATTGACTGCTGGATACAACGAATTATAATCGGAATAGTAATAATTGTTGCCAATGGTATCCAGTATTCGATTGTGAAACCCGTAAAAATCTTCTTTTGAAACCGCGCTAAGATTAATATCTTCGTTTCTTAAGTTGATCAAAAATATTCCTTCGGTAGTAATTAGGTAATTGTTTTTCGCATAATCCGTAAACAAACGATCTGATTTGTAAGGAATTATAAAAGAAGCTATTTTTTGTTGATGTTCATCTGTCAACCATAATTGGGAACCTTTTTCGAATGTTTTTTCATATACCAATAATAAAAGTCGATTGTTGGGTAACAAAACAAAATCTTGAACAGAAACTTCTGCATTTCCAAAAACAGTATCTACTTTATTTACACTGAATGTAAAAATATCCAATTCATTAGAACTCAATAAAACCTCGTGAGTTATGGTTTTGGAGGAACTGGTTTTTAATGTTTTTGCGGTAATAATTTTTATGTACTGCTGGTATCCACTGTGTTTGAAAACTAACGTGTCGGTTGTGTTCCAATCAAATGATAGGGAATATTCACCTTTAGCATTAGATCGTGTTTCATTTGTGGGATTACTTTTTAAGTAAATTTTCACATCAGGAATTCGAATAGTAGGCTCTGATTTATCGCTAACGGTTCCTTTTATAGTGTACGTTTGAGAATGAAGGGAAGACGAAAAATAAAACGTGGAGAACAAAAGGATGCTCATCCACGTTTTTAAAACAGTCTTATTTAAATATTCTCCAAGCATATAGATAGGAAATTACACCTATGATGCCAATTGGACAAAATTTCCATAAATAAGCATAAAAAAATAATGTTTAAGATTCCATTGATTTCATAAGAGCATCTTTCCATTCTGAAAAAACAGGAACAGTAGAATCATCTTCGAAATTCATACACACCAAAATGCTGCGACCTTTGGTGCATAATTCTTCAGCTCCATTTTCTTTGGTTTTATACAACTCATAAGATAACGTAAAACTTTTGTTACCCACGTGGTCACATTTGGTGATTACGTGAACTTGGTCATTCAAATATATAGGTGTAATGTAATCCACTTCATTTCTACCCAATACAATTCCTTTTTTTCTCCAAGGCCATTCGCTACCCGTCATTTGAAAAAGAAAATCAATTCTACCTTGTTCAAAAAAACAAAGGTATTTACTGTTATGTACGTGTCCAGCCATATCAATATCAGCAAATCGGATGGCAAGAAGGGTTTTAGTTTTGGTTTGCATAAGTGGTGATTTTATAGAATTGTTTTGATTATGAAATTGGGTTAAGTACTACACTAAAAACAGTAACCGAATTAATGTCTCTACCATAGTAGAATTTATCTAAGGCCAATTGAATGTTTTTAGCTCTAAAATAGGAGGTGTGTAATTTGTTATCGCCTTTTAAATTCCATTGAATGGTGTACGAATTTTCGACTTCAATTGAATTTTTTACGTATTTAAGCATAGCTTCCAATGCTTCAATTTTGTCGCGACCTTTAGTAGCATGAAACAAAAAAGATTGTTTATGTTTGGGATTAATCGTGATTACTTCCAATTCAACATCGCTAGCAATGGCTTTGAATTCGAATAAAATATTATCCGATTCTATGTTTATACCTTCTTTGATGGCGTGTTGCAATTCCGCAGTTCGGATGTGATTTTCCATAATAATAGTGAGCAAAAAGGATGAATTCAATTTACCTCTGCAAATATAGGTATTCAACTTTTTATTTTGAATGAAATGTGTGAGCAATTATGAAAAAAAACTTTAGTAGCATGTTTAAATAGCTATTTTAATGTTTGAAAGCTAAATGTTATTTTTAAAAACAAATTTAGAATGTTTCATGAAGCCAGCTATAAAACTTGAAGAATTTCATAGTTTTTCGTTTATCAATGTTTTTAATCCTTTCAAATTTAGTTTTTTGATGTGAATCATAAAGCGGTAAACGGATGATGATGGGTTAAGTACTTTTCATAAATTTGTACTGAATTATGCATAAATCCTTTACTATGAAAAGCTTGTTTTTATCGCTTCTTTGCTTAATCTCTGTAATGAGTGCAGCCCAATCGACATTTAAAGTTGGTGATGAAGTTACCGTCAATTGGCAAGAAGGTGGAACGTATTATCCGGGTAAAATTGCCGAAATAAAAGATACACTTTATTTTATTAAATACAATGATGGAGACAGTGAATGGACATCAGCAAAAAATATCAAATTGACGGTATTTGAATGGCCAGAAAATTCATGTAAAGACCTAACTTCAAAATTTAAAGTTGGGGATGCCGTGGACGTAATTGAAGAGGGTGTTTGGTATGATGCTACTGTGCTAAAAGTCAATAAAGGTCAATATTATATTCATTATGATGGTTGGTCAAGCACATATGACATTGTAGTGAATAACGATCAGATTAGAGCCCGAACAAAAAAAGCGACTACTACCACAACTCAAAGTTCTTCTTCAACGAATTCATCTAGTACTACTTCGTCTTCAGATAAAGTGACATTCAAAATTCAAAATACCTGTCTTAAGGACGTGGTAATGTTGATTGATGATGTTCAATATCCCATTGCGCGCAATTCGAGTATTACGGTTACTGTGAAAGTAGGTGCTCACGTATATGCTTTATCAGGTTCTAAAAAATCCTATAGAGGTGCTGTATCACCTAATGATTATATGAATAATTTTTACCCTGATTGTAATTAAATTTCTTTTTTAACAGCTAAGTTCGCAGCGTTTTTTCAAAAATTAAGTAATTAACCACTAAGACACTAAGGTCACCAAGATTTTGTTTACTTCTTAGTGTTCTTTGTGCCTTTGTGGTGTTAATTTTTTATTAACCGTTAAGTCACTCAGTTCACCAAGGTTTTGTTTACTTCTTGGTGTTCTTTGTGGTTTTAATTTTCTTTATTAACCACTAAGTCACTAAGTTCACTAAGGTTTTATTTACTTCTTAGTGTTCTTTGTGCCTTTGTGGTTTCGATTTTCTTTTTTAACCACTAAGTTGCTAAGTTCACCAAGGTTTTGTTTACTTCTTGGTGTTCTTTGTGGTTTTAATTTTCTTTATTAACCACTAAGACACTAAGGTCACCAAGGTTTTGTTTACTTCTTTGTGTTCCCTGTGCCTTTGTGGTTAAAAGCAATCATATTACAACTAGCTTTCGAGATTCCTACAACTTATTACCAATTCGCAATAAATCTGAATACACACCTCTTGCGGTTACCGCTGCTCCAGCACCTGCTCCTTGAATCACCATTGGTCGGTCGCCATAGGTTTCGGTGAATATTTCAAATATGGAATCCGCACCGCTTAAATTACCCAAAGGTGATTGTTTGGAAGCACTTACGAGTTTTACTTCAAGATTTCCATCAGCATCCAATTCGCCAACATATCGCAACACTTCATCTGGTTTCAATGATTTTTTGATAGCACCATAATGGGCATCCAACTCTTTTTCTTTTGCTAAAAAGTCTTTTACACTTAATTTTTCAGAAAAGGTGTTGGGAATTAAGGATTCAATGGTGACATCGCTCAATTCTTTTTCAAAATCTAATTCTCTGGCCAAAATCAATAATTTGCGTGCTACGTCCTTTCCTGACAAATCAATGCGGGGATCGGGTTCAGTAAATCCTTTTTCAATGGCTTCTTTGAGAATAGTGGAAAAGGGTAGATCTTGAGTAGAAAATTTATTGAAAATATAACTCAACGACCCACTAAAAATACCTCTAATTTTTTTGATGTGATCACCCGAATGATGCAATTGTTTGAGGGTGTCCAACAACGGTAAACCTGCTCCTACATTGGTTTCGTATAAAAACTGTTTACTTTTATTTTTCAGGATGCTTCTCAATTCTTTGTAATACTCTAAATCAATGGTGTTGGCAATTTTGTTAGAAGCAATAATGTCCAATCCTTTTTTAGCAAAAGTGGGGTAGAAGCGCACTATTTCCTCAGATGCTGTGTTGTCGATAATGACTAAATTTTCCAAGTGATTATTCTCCAATAATTCCAACAGTGCAGGGATATCGTTGGTTTGTTTGGACTTTTTGAGGCGTGTTTCCCAATCATGTTTGATTCCGATGGGATTAAACAATACGTGTTTTGAATCAACAACGGCCACAATGCGGATATCCACATTTTTTCGAATACGAATTTGTTCTTTCGATTCTAATACTTGATTGATGAAGGCTTTTCCAACGGTGCCTTTTCCTAAAGCTACTACGTTCAACTTTTTTATCGCACCAAATACTTGGTTATGTACCACATTCACCGCCTTTTTTAAGTATTTGTTGGATATGACTAAACTGATGTGTTCACCGTTGATGGTGTTGTTGATTAAGTACAACCAAATACTGTTTTTTCGCAAACCTTCTATGGCTTTTTCAAGGGCGTAGTTATGGCGACCAATGATTGAAATCACAGCTACTTCTTCATTGATATCAATGTTGGAAATGTCATTATTAGCTATTTCCTTTTTGAATTCTTTGAGCAATACGTTTTTAGCTTTTGAACTTTCGGTTTTATCAATGATAAATCCAACACCTCTTTCGCTCGAGGCTTGCGAAATATTTCGAACACTGATTTGCGCTAAACTCAAAGCTGTAAAAATACGTGCATCAATGCCTACTTTTCCCAACAAACCACTGCCTTCGATGCTCACCAAGGCTACATTTTCGATAACCGAAACGGCTTTAATTCCTTTGCCCTGACCTTTACCAATGGCATTTACCACGGTCCCGGGTTTACTGGCGTCAAATGAATTGAGTATTCTAAACGGAATTTCTTTTTCAATAAGGGGAACAATCGTTTTTGCGTGTAAGACGTTGGTACCGAAATTGGCTAATTCATTGGCTTCACGATAGGTTAATTCAGGAATTACTTTAGCACTGCGAACATAGGTTGGATTAGCCGAATACACACCATTTACATTGGTATAATTAAATACTTCTTGGGCGTCCAATAGATTGGCTAAAATGGTGGCTGTATAGTTACTGCCATTTCTACCCAAATTGGTAGTATTTCCTTTGCTATCAGCCGAAATAAAACCCGTTACAATGGGCAACGTTTTGAAATTATGCTTAGCAAAATAATTGGTAACTTTTTGTTTGGTGACCGACCAATTCACTTGATTTTCATCTTCTTCGAGTTGCGTTTCAATCAGGAAACGAGCATCAATAGCTTTTGCTTTTAAACCTTGTGCATTAAAGATATAAGCTAGTGTTTTTACAGCAATTAATTCACCAAAGGCTAGTACGTGCGCTTTGATTTTAGGTGAATATTCACCCACTAAACTCACACCAAGAAGTAGTTGTTCTAATTCGTTGCGCTCTTCAGATAGATCTATAGATGGTGCAGGTACTATTTGTTCTTTAAAGAAGGCATTCAAACTCGAAAGGTAATTTTTACCTTTAGCTGCTTTGTCCAAAATGAGTTCCAATTGATCAGTAGCATTTCCTCTTGCAGAGGCCACCAACAAAGTAGGTTCATTTTTGAAATGTGTGATAATAATCTCCAGAGATTTTTCCAATCCTTCACCATTTCCAAGTGATTTTCCGCCAAATTTAAGTATGTTCATTTATTTTAGGTTTTTTAGTTATTCAGTTGTTCAGTTTTCAGTAAGTAGTCACTTCGAGTGAAAATCGTACATTTTTATCAATTA